>NZ_CP011566.1:4800000-6427864 GCF_001655595.1 Pseudomonas sp. DR 5-09 | reverse complement strand
AAATAATTCCCTTCTTTATTTTTATTTCTGGCAAACGGGTAATCAGGTCCTGGACGCTCTGAAGATCTATTTATAAGTAAACGTTGGTTGGAAATTGACCTATTGGCTTGCTTTCTCTAGAATCCCCGGTCTCTTAAAACGGGGGCCATTCCGGCCCGTTGTGGACGAACCAGGTAACACGACATGAAACGTACTTTCCAACCAAGCACTATCAAACGCGCTCGTACCCACGGTTTCCGTGCTCGCATGGCTACCAAGAACGGTCGTGCCGTACTGTCGCGTCGTCGCGCCAAAGGCCGCGCACGTCTGGCAGTTTGATAATCCGGCACTGGAGGTGAGTCAGGACTTCAGTCGGGAAAAGCGTCTGCTTACACCCCGGCATTTCAAGGCAGTCTTTGACTCCCCTACCGGCAAGGTTCCGGGGAAAAATCTCCTGCTCCTTGCGCGCAACAACGATCTCGATCACCCCCGTCTCGGGCTGGTTATCGGGAAAAAGAGCGTCAAGCTCTCCGTCGAGCGCAATCGCCTCAAACGTCTTATGCGCGAATCGTTTCGCCTGCACCAGGATTCACTGGTCGGCTGGGACATCGTTATCGTCGCGCGCAAAGGTTTGGGTGACGTAGAAAACCCCGAATTGATTCAGCATTTCGGCAAACTATGGAAACGTCTGGCACGCAACAAGCCGGTACCAGCAGTCAAAACCGAAACTGTAGGGGTAGACAGTCCAGATGCGTAAACTGGCACTCGTTCCGATCCAGTTTTATCGCTACGCCATTAGTCCCCTGATGGCCAGTCACTGTCGTTTCTACCCCAGTTGTTCTTGCTACGCGTATGAAGCCATCGAAAATCATGGCCTTCTGCGCGGTGGCTGGCTGACCTTTCGTCGTTTAGGTCGCTGTCATCCGTGGAATCCCGGTGGTTATGACCCGGTTCCACCTATCCCTACCTCCCGTTCTTCTTCGATGGCCGAGTAATCATGGATATCAAACGCACGATCCTGATCGTCGCCCTGGCAATCGTGTCCTATGTCATGGTCCTTAAATGGAACCAGGACTATGGCCAGGCTGCCCTGCCGACTCAGAATGTTGCTTCCAGTACGACTACATCCGGTTTGCCGGACACCGCCACTGGCAATAACGCTGCCGCCAGTGACGATATTCCGCGCGCCGCAAGCGATACCAGCGCACCTGCCGAAACGCCGGTCGCCGCCAGCAAGGATCTGATCCAGATCAAAACCGACGTGCTCGATCTGTCGATCGATCCACAAGGTGGTGATGTTGCTCAGTTGACCTTGCCGCTGTATCCACGTCGTCAGGATCGTCCGGACGTTCCGTTCCAGATGTTCGACAACGGTGGCGAACGTACCTATCTGGCACAGAGCGGTCTGATTGGCACCAATGGTCCGGATGCAAACCCGGCCGGCCGCCCGATCTACTCTTCGGAGAAGAAGACTTATCAACTGGCTGACGGTCAGGACCAACTGGTCGTCGACCTGAAATTCAGCAAGGACGGCGTCAATTACATCAAGCGTTTCACTCTGAAACGTGGCCTGTATGACGTGACCGTGACCTATCTGATCGACAACCAGAGCGCTCAGCCCTGGTCCGGTTCGATGTTCGCCCAGCTGAAACGCGACGCCAGCGCCGATCCTTCGTCGACCACTGCTACCGGTACCGCGACTTATCTGGGCGCCGCCCTGTGGACAAGTTCCGAGCCGTACAAGAAAGTGTCCATGAAGGACATGGACAAAGCTCAGCTCAAGGAAACCGTCACCGGTGGCTGGGTAGCCTGGCTGCAACACTACTTCGTGACTGCATGGGTTGCTCCGAAGGGCGAAAACAACATCGTCCAGACCCGTAAAGACAGCAAAGGCAACTACATCATCGGTTACACCGGTCCTTCGTTGACCGCTGCACCGGGTGCGAAAGTCGAGACCAGCGCTGTTCTTTACGCCGGTCCGAAAAGCCAGGCGGTGCTGAAAGAGTTGTCCCCAGGTCTGGAACTGACTGTCGACTACGGCATTCTGTGGTTCATTGCCCAGCCAATCTTCTGGCTGCTGCAACATATCCACAGCATCGTCGGCAACTGGGGCTGGTCGATCATCTTCCTGACCATGCTGATCAAAGGGATCTTCTTCCCTCTGTCGGCCGCCAGCTACAAGTCGATGGCCCGCATGCGCGCCGTGGCTCCGAAACTGGCTGCACTGAAAGAGCAACATGGCGATGACCGGCAGAAAATGTCGCAAGCCATGATGGAGCTGTACAAGAAAGAGAAGATCAATCCGCTGGGTGGCTGCTTGCCGATCCTGGTGCAGATGCCGGTTTTCCTTTCCCTGTACTGGGTTCTGCTGGAAAGCGTGGAAATGCGCCAGGCGCCATTCATGCTGTGGATTACCGACCTGTCGATCAAGGATCCGTTCTTCATCCTGCCGATCATCATGGGCGCGACCATGTTCATCCAGCAGCGTCTGAACCCTACACCTCCGGATCCGATGCAGGCCAAGGTGATGAAAATGATGCCGCTCATCTTCACCTTCTTCTTCCTGTGGTTCCCGGCAGGTCTGGTGCTGTACTGGGTTGTGAACAACTGCCTGTCGATTGCCCAACAGTGGTACATCACGCGTAAGATCGAAGCGGCGACGAAAAAAGCCGAGGCGTAACTTACTCTGTGGATAACACCACTCAAAACGCCCCCTAGTGGGGCGTTTTGCTATCTGCCATTTTTGTCTGGATACCGGTTTATGAGCGCACCTCGTGAAACCATCGCAGCTGTCGCCACCGCCCAAGGCCGTGGTGGTGTGGGCATCGTTCGAATTTCCGGGCCGCTGGCCAGCGTTGCTGCCAAAGCCATCAGCGGCCGTGAACTGAAACCACGATTTGCCCACTACGGCCCGTTCTTAACTGACGATCAACAGGTGCTGGATGAAGGTCTGGCGCTGTATTTCCCCGGGCCGAACTCGTTCACCGGCGAGGACGTACTGGAACTGCAGGGCCACGGCGGCCCGATCGTTCTGGACATGCTGCTCAAGCGTTGCCTGGAACTGGGCTGCCGTCTGGCCCGTCCTGGAGAGTTCAGCGAAAGAGCATTCCTCAATGACAAACTCGACCTGGCTCAGGCCGAGGCGATCGCCGACCTGATCGAAGCCAGTTCTGCACAGGCTGCGCGCAATGCCCTGCGCTCTCTGCAGGGGGCATTTTCCCAACGTGTGCATAACCTCACCGAACAGCTGATCGGTCTGCGGATCTATGTCGAAGCGGCCATCGACTTTCCGGAAGAAGAAATCGACTTCCTTGCCGATGGCCATGTCCTGAGCATGCTGGACAAGGTGCGCGACGAGTTATCCACCGTATTGCGTGAAGCCGGGCAGGGCGCGTTGCTGCGGGACGGCATGACCGTGGTGATCGCCGGTCGTCCGAATGCCGGCAAATCCAGCCTGCTCAACGCTCTGGCCGGTCGTGAAGCCGCGATCGTGACCGAAATCGCCGGCACCACCCGGGATATCCTGCGCGAACATATCCACATTGACGGCATGCCGCTGCACGTTGTGGACACCGCCGGTCTGCGCGATACCGATGACCATGTGGAAAAAATCGGCGTTGAACGAGCATTGAAAGCCATTGGCGAGGCTGACCGAGTGCTGCTGGTAGTCGACGCCACTGCGCCAGAGGCCGCCGATCCGTTCGCCTTGTGGCCGGAATTCCTCGAAACCCGGCCGGATCCGGCGAAGGTCACATTGATCCGGAACAAAGCCGATCTGACTGGCGAAGCCATTGCCCTGGAAGTCAGTGACGATGGCCACGTGACGATCAGCCTGAGCGCCAAATCTGCGGGAGAGGGGCTGGATCTGCTGCGTGATCACCTCAAGGCCTGTATGGGTTACGAGCAAACCTCGGAAAGCAGCTTCAGTGCGCGGCGCCGGCATCTGGAGGCCTTGCGTCACGCCAGTGCGGCGTTGGAACACGGTCGCGCCCAGCTGACGCTGGCGGGCGCTGGCGAATTGCTCGCTGAGGATTTGCGTCAGGCCCAGCATTCTCTGGGTGAAATAACCGGGGCCTTCAGTTCCGATGATCTGCTGGGAAGGATCTTTTCCAGCTTCTGTATCGGCAAATGACAAAATGGGCTGTGGACATTTTATCCACAGCCCCTTTTTTGTCTTACCAGTTATAAGAAACCGTACCGAGCAAGGTGCGGTCCTCGCCCCAGTAGCAGCGGCCGGCATCGTTGCATCCAGACACATATTCCTTGTCGAACAGGTTCTTCGCGTTCAGGTCGACGCTCCAGTGCGTGTCGATCTGATAACCGATCGCCGCATCCACCAACGTCACATCGCCGGCGTCCAGCTTTCCGTATAGCGAAGGCGAGGTGTAGGCGAACGCACTGTCGAAGTAACGCACACCACCCCCTACGTACAATCCTTTCAGATCGCCATCAAGGAAGCGGTATTTGGCCCAAACCGAGGCCTGATTACGCGGGACTCCCGTCATCTGGTGGCCTTTGACCAATGATGTCGTCGCGTCTTTGGTGATTCGGGCGTCGGTATAGGTGTAGGCCGCAGTGAGATTCAGGTTCTGTGTCAGATTGCTGTTGAGTTCAAGTTCTACACCTTTGGAACGGCTTTCGCCCACCTGACGGTAACTCGACGTCGTGGCATCGAAGTAGGTGTCGTCCTTTTTGCGCAGGTCATACACCGACGCCGTGAATGCGGTGTCCCAGCCGATCGGTTCGTACTTGAGACCCACTTCGTACTGGCTGCTGGTGATCGGATCGAGAGGCGCGCCGGCGTTGGAGATCTGTTGCACCGGCACGAACGAGGTGGAATAGCTGACATACGGCGTCATACCGTTGTCGAACTGGTACATCACTCCGCCCTGATAGGTGAACTTCTTGTCCTCGGAACTGATGTCGCTGGAGCGGGCCACCTTGTCGCGGAAATCACTGTCGACCCAGTCCTGACGACCACCGAGCAGGAACAGCCAGCGGTCGTATTTGCTCTGGATCTGTGCATAAACACCTTTCATCTGTTGTTCGAGCAAGGTGTTTTGCACCGCGATCGGCGTGGTCGGATCGCGCAGGTAGACGGGGTTATACACATCAATCGACCCGACCAGCCCTGCATTCCAGTCCTGATTGAAGGAGGTACGATCATAGCTGGCGCCGACCAGCACCGTATTCTCCAGGCCACCGACCTGGAATTTGCCCTCCAATTGGTTATCCAGCGAGTACACCATCGACTTATTGAAGCGATCGTAGGCGGTCATGTTCAGACGCGTGCCGAACCCGGCGTTGTTAAGGTTGCCCGGCCAGGTTTCATGTCGGGTGATGCGCGACTGCATGTAGCGAGAGTTCTGACGGAACTGCCAGTCATCGTTGAACGAGTGGCTGAATTCATAGCCAGTGCTCCACGTTTCCCTTTCGAACGTGTTCCAGTCCGGGTCACCGAGCATGGTGCCTTTGGATAACTTGCCGTTAGGGTTTGTCAGCAGAGTCCCGGCGGCCGGCAGGCCAAGTTCCATGTTGGTGTGATCCTTCTGGTAGTTGGCCAGCAGGGTCAGGGTGTTGAAGTCGTCAAAATTCAGGGTCAGGGATGGCGCGATGTAAATCCGGTCATCGGGGACATGATCGGTCTGGGTGTCCGATTTACGTCCGAGCATCACCACCCGCCCGAGAATGTTGCCGCTGTCGTTGAGCGGACCGGCGACATCGACGCCGACCTGCCGGCGATTGTTCGAGCCATAGCTCAGTTGCACTTCACCCCGGGGTACAGCGGTAGGACGTTTGCTCACCAGATTCACCAGCCCGCCCGGTGCGTTTTCCCCATAAAGCAGCGAAGAAGGGCCGCGGAAAACCTCCACTCGCTCAAGGCCATAAGGCTCGGTGCTGGTGTCATACCGGTTGCCCTGTACGCGTAGTCCATCACGCAACAGACCGTAGCCGTAATCGGTGGCGTTGAAACCGCGAATGTAGAACAGATCCCCCGCCAGACTGTCGCCGGCGGCAAACGGTGGCGCAAAGATCCCCGGTACGTAGCCAAGTACTTCGGTGAGTGTCTGAGATTTCTGATCCTTCATGCGTTGGGCGGTTACGACTGACACGGAACGTGGTGTTTGCGACAACGGCGTACTGGTTTTCGTACCGACCCGACTGTTCTGCGCCTTGTAACCGACGTCGTCGGCGTAATCCAGGTTCATCGGGTTGGCCAGCTGACCATTAATATTGGTCGGTGCTAGCTCCAGCGAATCGCCGTTTGGCAGTGCCTGCAGAATGTAGCTTCCCGGCGCCTGTGGCACGGCTTGCAATCCCGACCCCTGCAGCAGTTGGGCAAACCCTTGTTCCACGCTGAAGTTGCCGTTCAGCCCGGCGCTGCGCAAACGGCTGGTCTGTTGCGGCGAGAACGACAGAATCACATTCGCGGCAGAGGCGAACTGGCTCAGGGCGGTATCGAGCGGTCCCGCAGCAATGGCGTACCGCTGAGCTGCTGTCGCAGCGAAGGCGTCATCGGTGATGACCAGGCAGGACGCAGCACTGGTGATCAGTAAGCTGTAGGCAATGCAGTGGTGGGAAAAACGCTGACGGAACGTGGGAAGACGCATGTGTGGATAAGCCCTGAAAGTGGCAAAGAGCCGCGTTTATCGCGATTACCTGTAGGGCCGGGTCAGGGCAAAAAAAGATAACCCTTGTGTTCAATTATTTTTCCCCAGGTATTTTTTCGCTCAAGCGTCGTGACTGATCGAAACCCAGTAACGGGTGAAGTAGCGGACCTTTATCGGCAGGGACGCCTGAAGATTGGCCAGCACTGCGTCGGTGGAGTCGAGACGAAAGGTGCCGGAAACCCGAAGATCCCGTGCGCGGGTATCGCAATGCAAAACACCGCTGCGATAGCGCCCCAACTCGTCGATCACCTCGCCCAACCGGGCATTGAGCACAATCAACTGACCGTTGGTCCACGCTACTTCCGAGGATTTGAAAGGATGAATCAACCCGATGTGCCGACCATCGAAGTCGGCGCCTTCGCCCGCCTTCAGGATGATTGCGGTTGTCGACAGGTCGGCGGGCTGGACGCTGACCCGGTCTTCCAGCACACCCACACGGGTAGAAACCGACAACTGATGTACAGAGAATCGGGTACCCAGCGCTTGAATCCGGCCATTGCGGGTTTCGACGAAAAAAGGCCGTTGATCACCGAGCTTGCCGGTTTGAATCAGGATCTCTCCAGAGCGTAAACGGATCAGTCGCTGGGCTGCGTCAAAAGACACATCAATCGCTGTACCGGTATTGAGCTGAATCTGGCTGCCATCGGCCAATGTAATGTTGCGGCGCTGACCGACGCCGGTTTTATAGTCGGCCCAGACATCGCCAAGGGAGGTACGCTGCTGAACATTCCAGCCAACGAAACCCGTTCCTGCGGCGAGCAACAACAACTTCAGTACCTGGCGCCGTTGCTGGCCGGTATTCAGCGCACGACGTTTCAAATCCTGCGGCAGGGTGCCGAGGTGACGCTGTAGTTGTTCCATCTGATTCCACGCCGCCAGATGCGCTGGATCACTATCTATCCACAGTTGCCAGGCTTTCTGTTCGGTGAGGGTCGGCGGGTCGGCTTGAAACTGCACGTACCAACTGGCGGCGGTTTCGAAAATCTTGCGGCTGGGTGCGATGGCCATCAACGCTGCGCCATGATCAGGGCACATTCCGTCAAAGCGCGGATCATGTGCTTCTTCACTGTTGTCAGCGACACCTTCAACTGCACGGCGATCTGTTGATAAGTCAGCCCATCGATCTGCGAAAGCATGAAGATCCGCTGGGTTCGTGCGCCAAGACCGGCCAAGGCTTTATCCACAGCAACCAGGGTTTCGATGATCAGCGCCTTGTCTTCTTCGCTGATGGCCGTGGCTTCAGATCTGGCGGCGAGGGTCTGCAAATACGCGGCCTCGATCGCGCGTCTTCTATACCGATCAATGACCAGGCCGCGTGCAACGGTGGCCAGATAATCCCGAGGTTCGCGAATCTGAGCCGCATTGCGGGCGGCCAGGATCCGCACAAACGTGTCATGCGCGACATCGGCCGCATCGCAGGCGTCATGCAATTTTCCCTTCAGCCAACCATATAGCCACGAATGGTGTTGCTCGTAGATTTGCTCGATCGCAGCGTTATGGGCGGGTAGGGACATGGGAGCAACTGGTGAGTTAATGATAATGGCTATTATTAGCCTCTGTTACGTTCTCTCACAATAGCCCTGTCACTTCCCTCCATCAGCTTCTCCACCGTCACCTGCCCCCGGACAGGCGCTTTTATGGCGCCCTGGAAAAGCCGTTTCGTCGATTTTCTGTGGATTAAGCCCTGTGAATAACTGCCACTGAGGGCAGTTGATAACAGGACCTGAAAGCTGAACATAACTGCCTCTGTGGATAACCACCCCATTCATCCACAGGCTTACACCGGTTATCCAAGGGCCTCATGGCGACATGGCCACAGGGTTTTGAATCTCTGTACACATTGAAAATAAAGGCCTGTAGAAATCTATCCACAGATATCATGGGCAGTAAGAATAAGCTTTAAAACAAAGGTTTTATAAATTTCTCTCTTTTTTATTTTTTTAACCGCAAGTTCTCCACAGCTGGTTAAAGTTTGTGCAAAGGGTTCTTTAGGAAGGGCGAAGTCCCTATACTTGCCGACCAGGTCCAGAAACCTGATCTCAAACTATTCCTGAATTACCTACTTAAGCAGGCACGAGGTGCGTGGTGGATTTCCCTTCCCGTTTTGAAGTGATCGTCATCGGCGGCGGTCATGCCGGTACCGAGGCAGCACTGGCCTCAGCACGCATGGGTGCAAAAACCCTTCTGCTGACGCACAACGTGGAAACCCTCGGTGCCATGAGTTGCAACCCGGCCATCGGCGGCATTGGCAAAAGCCATCTGGTCAAGGAAATCGACGCCCTCGGCGGCGCGATGGCCATGGCCACCGATCTGGGCGGTATCCAGTTTCGCGTGTTGAACAGCCGCAAAGGCCCGGCCGTACGGGCAACCCGTGCGCAAGCCGACCGGATTTTGTACAAAGCCGCTGTCCGCGAAATACTGGAAAACCAGCCGAACCTGTGGATATTTCAACAAGCCGCTGACGACCTGATCGTCGAGCAGGAACAGGTACGCGGTGTTGTCACGCAAATGGGTCTGCGTTTCTTCGCCGATTCCGTGGTGTTGACCACTGGTACGTTCCTCGGCGGACTTATCCACATCGGCTTGCAGAATTTTTCCGGCGGTCGCGCCGGTGATCCACCGTCGATCGCCCTGGCGCATCGTCTGCGTGAACTGCCGCTGCGTGTCGGTCGCCTGAAAACCGGTACGCCACCGCGTATCGACGGCAAGTCTGTGGATTTCTCGGTGATGACCGAGCAGCCAGGTGATACGCCGATCCCGGTGATGTCGTTCATGGGCAACAAGGAACAGCATCCACGGCAAGTCAGTTGCTGGATTACCCACACCAACGCCCGCACCCACGAAATCATTGCCGCGAACCTCGATCGCTCGCCGATGTATTCCGCTGCAGGCGAAATCGAAGGCATTGGTCCGCGTTATTGCCCGTCGATCGAAGACAAGATTCACCGATTTGCCGACAAGGAAAGCCATCAGGTGTTCATCGAGCCGGAAGGCCTGACCACCCATGAGCTGTATCCGAACGGGATATCCACAAGCTTGCCGTTCGACGTGCAATTGCAGATCGTGCAATCGATCCGCGGCATGGAAAACGCGCACATCGTGCGTCCGGGTTATGCGATCGAGTACGACTACTTCGATCCGCGCGACCTGAAGTACAGCCTGGAAACCAAGGTGATCGGCGGTCTGTTCTTCGCTGGCCAGATCAACGGCACCACCGGTTACGAAGAAGCCGGTGCACAGGGTTTGCTCGCCGGTGCCAACGCTGCATTGCGTGCGAAAGGCAAAGAAGCCTGGTGCCCGCGTCGCGACGAAGCCTACATTGGGGTATTGGTCGACGACCTGATCACCCTCGGTACCCAAGAGCCGTACCGCATGTTCACTTCCCGTGCCGAGTACCGTCTGATCCTGCGTGAGGACAACGCCGACCTGCGTCTGACCGAAAAAGGTCGCGAACTGGGCCTGGTCGATGACGCGCGCTGGGCAGCGTTCTGCAAGAAACGCGAAAGCATCGAAATCGAAGAGCAACGCCTGAAAAGCACCTGGGTTCGCCCGGGCACCCCGCAGGGCGATGCGATTGCCGACAAATTCGGCACGCCGCTGACTCACGAATACAACTTGCTCAATCTCTTGAGCCGTCCGGAAATCGACTACGCTGGTCTGGTCGAAGTGACCGGGCAGGGCGCCGAAGATCCACAGGTCGCCGAACAGGTCGAGATCAAGACCAAATACGCCGGTTACATCGATCGCCAACAGGACGAAATCGCCCGTCTGCGTGCCAGTGAAGACACGAAACTGCCTGTGGATATCGATTACGCCAACATTTCCGGTCTCTCCAAGGAGATCCAGAGCAAGCTGGGTGCCACGCGTCCCGAGACGCTGGGCCAGGCTTCGCGGATCCCCGGTGTGACCCCGGCAGCGATCTCGCTGTTGATGATTCATTTGAAAAAACGCGGCGCGGGCCGTCAGTTGGAGCAAAGCGCTTGAGTTCTAAGGTCACTTCGCAACACGCCGAAGAGTTATCCACAGGAGCCCGCGAGCTCGGTGTCAATCTCACTGAAACCCAGCACGAACTGCTGCTGGGTTATCTGGCCCTGTTGATCAAATGGAACCAGGCCTACAACCTGACTGCCGTTCGCGATCCGGACGAAATGGTTTCCCGTCATTTGCTCGATAGCCTGAGCGTGATGTCGTTCATCGAAAATGGGCGCTGGCTGGATGTCGGCAGCGGCGGCGGAATGCCGGGGATCCCTCTGGCGATCCTGTATCCGGACTCGCAGGTGACCTGTCTGGACAGCAACGGCAAGAAAACCCGCTTCCTGACCCAGGTCAAACTCGAACTTAAACTGGATAACCTGCAAGTTATCCACAGTCGCGTCGAAGCCTTCCAGCCTGCACAGCCGTTCAACGGGATCATTTCCCGGGCGTTCAGCAGCATGGAGAACTTCACCAACTGGACTCGCCACCTCGGCGACGCCGATACGCGCTGGCTGGCAATGAAGGGCGTCCATCCGGCGGATGAGCTGGTAGCATTGCCGGCAGACTTCAAACTCGATAGCGAACACGCCCTGGCCGTACCCGGTTGCCAAGGCCAACGCCATCTGCTGATACTGCGCCGCACGGCATGATTGGGAACACAAGCAAGAATGGCTAAGGTATTCGCGATAGCGAACCAGAAGGGTGGTGTGGGCAAGACCACCACCTGCATCAACCTCGCAGCATCCCTGGTCGCGACCAAGCGCCGGGTGCTGTTGATCGATCTCGATCCACAGGGCAACGCCACCATGGGTAGCGGTGTGGATAAGCATGGCTTGGAAAACTCGGTCTACGACCTGCTGATCGGCGAATGCGATCTGGCCCAGGCGATGCACTACTCCGAACATGGCGGCTATCAACTGCTGCCGGCCAACCGCGACCTGACGGCGGCCGAAGTGGTGCTGCTGGAAATGCAGATGAAGGAAAGCCGTCTGCGCAGCGCGCTGGCGCCGATCCGCGAGAACTACGATTACATTCTGATCGACTGCCCGCCTTCACTGTCGATGCTCACGCTGAACGCGCTGGTCGCCGCTGACGGGGTCATTATCCCCATGCAGTGCGAGTACTTTGCGCTCGAAGGTCTGAGCGACCTTGTGGATAACATCAAGCGCATCGCTGAACTGCTGAACCCGAACCTGAAAGTCGAAGGCCTGTTGCGGACCATGTACGACCCGCGTCTGAGCCTGATGAACGACGTTTCAGCCCAGCTCAAGGAACACTTCGGCGATCAGCTGTACGACACGGTGATCCCGCGCAACATTCGTCTGGCCGAAGCACCGAGCTACGGCATGCCGGCGCTGGCCTACGACAAGCAATCGCGTGGCGCGCTGGCCTATCTGGCCCTGGCGGGCGAGATGGTTCGCCGTCAGCGCAAAAATTCACGCACTGCCGCTGCCCAGCCAACTTAAGGAATCCCCATGGCCGTCAAGAAACGAGGTCTCGGACGAGGACTGGATGCGCTGTTGAGCGGTCCGACTGTCAGCTCGCTGGAAGAACAAGCGGCGCAGGCTGACAGCCGCGAGTTGCAGCACCTGCCGCTGGACCTGCTGCAGCGCGGCAAGTATCAGCCACGCCGGGACATGGATCCGCAGGCGCTGGAAGAGCTGGCGCAGTCGATCAAGGCCCAGGGCGTGATGCAGCCGATCGTGGTTCGCCCGATTGGTGGGGGGCGCTTTGAAATCATTGCCGGCGAACGCCGCTGGCGCGCGAGTCAACAAGCCGGGCAGGAAACCATCCCGGCGATGGTGCGTGATGTGCCGGATGAAACGGCAATCGCCATTGCGCTGATCGAGAACATCCAGCGCGAAGACCTGAACCCGATTGAAGAGGCGGTAGCCCTGCAGCGCTTGCAGCAGGAATTCCAGCTCACTCAGCAACAGGTTGC
This sequence comes from Pseudomonas sp. DR 5-09, assembly GCF_001655595.1. NCBI lineage: Bacteria > Pseudomonadati > Pseudomonadota > Gammaproteobacteria > Pseudomonadales > Pseudomonadaceae > Pseudomonas > Pseudomonas sp. DR 5-09. Next base: position 6,415,297 of record NZ_CP011566.1, on the reverse strand, counting down.
CGAGGCTGTGGGTAAGTCCCGCGTCACCGTGGCCAATCTGTTGCGCCTGATTGCGCTGCCGGAAGTCATCAAGACCATGCTGTCCCATGGCGACCTGGAGATGGGTCATGCCCGTGCATTGCTTGGTCTGCCGGACAATCAGCAGGTGGAAGGGGCGCGACATGTTGTCGCACGCGGTCTCACCGTGCGCCAAACTGAGGCACTGGTTCGCCAATGGTTGAGTGGCAAACCGGAGCCGGTCGAACCGTCCAAACCCGACCCGGATATCGCCCGCCTCGAACAGCGTCTGGCCGAGCGCCTGGGCTCTGCGGTGCAGATCCGTCACGGGAAGAAGGGCAAGGGGCAGCTGGTGATCGGTTACAACTCCCTCGATGAGCTTCAAGGTGTGCTCGCACACATCCGCTGAAACAATTCCTCTTGTAGCGCGCAGTCGGAAATCACTACCTGACAGTTGAATAGGGGCAGAACCGCCCCTATACTCTGCGCGCATTTTGTCGGCACAAATTATGCCAAGTTATTGAATTTCGGCAGCCGGCCATTGGAGAGCAATAGTGATGGAAACCCGCAAGCCAAACCGCCTGCCGTTCCATCGCCTGGCGGTTTTTCCGGTGTTAATGGCTCAATTTGTCATTTTGCTCATTGCCGCTTTGGCGCTCTGGCAATGGCACGGAGTCGTTGCCGGATACTCGGGACTTTGCGGAGGCCTGATAGCCTTGCTGCCCAATGTTTATTTCGCTCACAAGGCATTTCGGTTTTCCGGCGCCCGAGCAGCCCAGTCCATCGTCCGGTCTTTCTATGCCGGCGAGGCAGGCAAACTGATTTTGACGGCAGTGCTGTTTGCACTGGTGTTTGCAGGTGTGAAGCCACTGGCGCCGATCGCTGTATTCGGCGCCTTCGTGCTGACTCAGTCGGTCAGCTGGTTCGCTCCCCTGCTGATGAGAACAAGACTTTCGAGACCTTAGGGCGTTTGAGGCAACCATGGCAGAAACAACCGCTTCGGGCTATATCCAGCACCACTTGCAGAACCTGACCTTCGGTCAGCTACCCAACGGCGGCTGGGGCTTTGCCCACACCGCAGCAGAAGCCAAGGAAATGGGCTTCTGGGCTTTCCACGTCGATACCCTCGGCTGGTCGGTCGCGCTGGGTCTGATCTTCGTCATTCTTTTCCGCATGGCGGCCAAGAAGGCGACTTCCGGTCAGCCGGGTGCACTGCAGAACTTCGTTGAAGTCCTGGTCGAATTCGTCGATGGCAGCGTGAAAGACAGCTTCCATGGCCGTAGCCCGGTGATCGCACCGCTGGCACTGACCATCTTCGTTTGGGTGTTCCTGATGAACGCCGTCGACCTGGTACCGGTCGACTGGATTCCTCAGCTGGCCATCCTGATCTCCGGCGACCACCACATCCCGTTCCGCGCCGTGTCGACGACCGACCCGAACGCGACCCTGGGCATGGCGTTCTCGGTTTTCGCACTGATCATTTTCTATAGCATCAAGGTCAAGGGCATCGGCGGTTTCATCGGCGAACTGACCCTGCACCCGTTCGGCAGCAAGAACATCTTCGTTCAGGCCCTGCTGATCCCGGTGAACTTCCTGCTGGAATTCGTGACCCTGATCGCCAAACCGATCTCTCTGGCTCTGCGTCTGTTCGGCAACATGTATGCCGGCGAGCTGGTGTTCATCCTGATCGCTGTGATGTTCGGCAGCGGCCTGCTCTGGCTCAGCGGCCTGGGCGTTGTCCTGCAGTGGGCGTGGGCTGTGTTCCACATCCTGATCATTACCCTGCAGGCGTTCATCTTCATGATGCTGACCATCGTCTACCTGTCGATGGCGCACGAAGAAAACCATTAAGACCAGTCTCGACTAGTCTGATGTCCTTCCCGGTCAAACGGGAAGGGGCTCCTCACGGGGCACCATGAAACGATTTGTTTTACCGCTTTAATCTAAAAAACCTAAACCATACGACGTAAAAGTCGGGAGGAAAGATGGAAACTGTAGTTGGTCTAACCGCTATCGCTGTTGCACTGTTGATCGGCCTGGGCGCACTGGGTACCGCAATTGGTTTCGGCCTGCTGGGCGGCAAGTTCCTGGAAGGCGCAGCGCGTCAGCCAGAAATGGTTCCAATGCTGCAAGTTAAAATGTTCATCGTTGCCGGTCTGCTCGACGCCGTAACCATGATCGGTGTTGGTATCGCTCTGTTCTTCACCTTTGCGAACCCGTTCGTTGGTCAGATCGCTGGCTAATCATTCGGATCTCCGAGTGATTTGGTGTGATGGACAACGTAACTGCGAGGTGTTGGCGTGAACATTAATGCGACCCTGATTGGCCAGTCCGTTGCGTTCCTGATTTTTGTACTGTTCTGCATGAAGTTCGTATGGCCTCCGGTCATCGCGGCTCTGCACGAACGTCAAAAGAAGATCGCTGATGGTCTGGACGCTGCCAGCCGTGCAGCTCGCGACCTGGAGTTGGCCCAAGAGAAAGCGGGTCAGCAACTGCGCGAAGCGAAAGCTCAGGCAGCTGAAATCATCGAGCAAGCCAAGAAACGCGGTAACCAGATTGTCGAAGAGGCCGTTGAAAAGGCCCGCGTCGACGCTGACCGTGTGAAGGTTCAGGCTCAAGCCGAGATCGAACAGGAACTGAACAGTGTCAAAGACAAGCTGCGCGCCCAAGTGGGCTTGCTGGCTGTCGGCGGCGCCGAGAAGATCCTGGGTGCCACAATCGATCAAAACGCGCACGCAGAGCTGGTTAACCAACTGGCTGCTGAAATCTAAGCGAGGGCGATCATGGCAGAACTGACCACGTTGGCCCGACCTTACGCTAAGGCGGCCTTCGAGCACGCTCAGGCCCACCAGCAACTGGCCAATTGGTCAGCCATGCTCGGCCTGGCAGCAGCGGTGTCGCAAGACGACACCATGCAGCGCGTGCTCAAGGCCCCGCGACTGACGAGCGCAGAAAAGGCCGCCACGTTCATTGACGTGTGCGGCGACAAGTTTGATGCCAAGGCACAGAACTTCATCAATGTCGTTGCCGAAAACGACCGTCTCCCGCTTCTGCCGGAGATCGCCGCTCTGTTCGACCTGTACAAGGCCGAGCAAGAGAAATCGGTAGACGTTGAAGTGACCAGTGCTTTTGCATTGAACCAAGAACAGCAAGACAAACTCGCCAAGGTTCTCAGTGCACGACTCAACCGGGAAGTGCGCCTGCAAGTCGAGGAAGACAGCTCCCTTATCGGGGGGGTGGTCATCCGCGCCGGCGACCTGGTTATCGATGGCTCGATTCGCGGCAAAATCGCGAAACTTGCCGAAGCATTGAAATCTTGAGTTTGAAGGGGCAGCAGAGCAATGCAGCAACTCAATCCTTCCGAAATAAGTGAAATTATCAAGGGCCGCATCGAAAAGCTCGATGTGACCTCCCAAGCCCGTAACGAAGGCACTGTCGTCAGCGTATCTGACGGTATCGTGCGGATTCACGGTCTGGCCGACGTCATGTACGGCGAGATGATCGAGTTTCCGGGCGGCGTCTACGGTATGGCCCTCAACCTGGAGCAAGACTCCGTAGGTGCCGTTGTACTGGGCGCGTACACCAGTCTGGCTGAAGGCATGAGCGCCAAGTGCACCGGCCGCATCCTCGAAGTTCCGGTTGGCAAGGAACTGCTGGGTCGCGTTGTCGACGCACTGGGTAACCCTGTTGACGGCAAAGGTCCACTGGGCAACACCGAGACCGACGCGGTCGAGAAAGTTGCTCCGGGCGTGATCTGGCGTAAGTCGGTAGACCAGCCTGTACAGACTGGCTACAAGGCTGTCGATGCCATGATCCCTGTCGGCCGTGGCCAGCGTGAGCTGATCATCGGTGACCGTCAGATCGGTAAAACCGCTCTGGCGATCGACGCGATCATCAACCAGAAAGACAGCGGCATTTTCTGCGTCTACGTGGCAATCGGTCAGAAGCAATCGACCATCGCCAACGTGGTTCGCAAGCTGGAAGAAAACGGTGCACTGGCTAACACCATCATCGTTGCTGCGAGCGCTTCGGAATCTGCAGCACTGCAATTCCTGGCTCCGTACTCCGGTTGCACCATGGGTGAATTCTTCCGCGACCGCGGTGAAGACGCGCTGATCGTTTATGACGATCTGTCCAAGCAAGCAGTGGCTTACCGCCAGATTTCCCTGCTGCTGCGCCGTCCACCAGGCCGTGAAGCTTACCCAGGCGACGTGTTCTATCTCCACTCCCGTCTGCTGGAGCGTGCATCCCGCGTTTCGGAAGAGTACGTAGAGAAGTTCACCAACGGCGCAGTGACCGGCAAAACCGGTTCCCTGACCGCACTGCCGATCATCGAAACCCAGGCTGGCGACGTTTCCGCGTTCGTTCCGACCAACGTGATTTCCATCACCGACGGTCAGATCTTCCTGGAATCGGCCATGTTCAACTCGGGCATCCGCCCTGCAGTGAACGCCGGTGTTTCGGTATCCCGTGTGGGTGGTGCCGCTCAGACCAAGATCATCAAGAAGCTGTCCGGTGGTATCCGTACCGCTCTGGCTCAGTACCGTGAACTGGCGGCATTCGCCCAGTTCGCTTCTGACCTGGACGAAGCGACCCGTAAGCAACTTGAGCATGGTCAGCGCGTTACCGAGCTGATGAAGCAGAAGCAATACGCACCGATGTCGATCGCTGACATGGCGCTGTCGCTGTATGCCGCTGAGCGTGGGTTCCTGACTGACATTGAAATCGCCAAGATCGGCAGCTTCGAACAAGCGCTGATCGCTTTCTTCAACCGCGATCACGCCGATTTGATGGCCAAGATCAACGTTAAAGGTGACTTCAATGACGAAATCGACGCTGGCCTGAAGGCTGGTATCGAGAAGTTCAAGGCCACCCAAACCTGGTAAGCCGCAGCGGGAGCCGCAAGGCTCCCGCTTGCTAACCTGATAGGTGTTACATGGCAGGCGCAAAAGAGATTCGCAGTAAGATTGCGAGCATCAAAAGCACGCAAAAAATTACCAGCGCCATGGAAAAAGTGGCGGTCAGCAAAATGCGCAAGGCACAAATGCGCATGGCTGCTAGCCGTCCTTATGCGGAGCGTATCCGCCAGGTAATTGGGCATCTGGCCAACGCCAACCCGGAATACCGCCACCCGTTCATGATCGATCGCGAAGTAAAGCGCGTCGGTTATGTCGTGGTGAGCAGTGACCGTGGTCTGTGCGGCGGCTTGAACACCAACCTGTTCAAGGCCCTGGTCAAGGACATGGCGGTAAACCGCGAAAACGGCGTCGAGATCGATCTGTGTGTCGTTGGTAGCAAGGGTGCGGCCTTTTTCCGCAACTTCGGCGGTAACGTCGTTGCAGCTATCAGCCACCTGGGTGAAGAGCCGTCGATCAATGATCTGATCGGCAGCGTCAAGGTGATGCTGGATGCCTACCTGGACGGCCGTATTGACCGCCTGTCCGTGGTATCCAACAAGTTCATCAACACCATGACGCAACAGCCTACCGTGGAGCAGTTGATTCCATTGGTGGCGACCCCGGATCAAGAACTCAAGCACCACTGGGACTACCTCTACGAACCAGACGCCAAAGAGCTGCTTGACGGCTTGATGGTGCGTTACGTGGAGTCGCAGGTGTACCAGGCGGTGGTCGAGAACAACGCGGCTGAACAGGCTGCGCGGATGATCGCGATGAAGAACGCTACCGACAACGCCGGTGATTTGATCAGCGATTTGCAGCTGATCTACAACAAGGCGCGTCAGGCTGCGATCACCCAAGAGATCTCGGAAATCGTCGGCGGCGCTGCCGCGGTTTAACGGTTCAAATATTCAGAGGATCCAGCTATGAGTAGCGGACGTATCGTTCAAATCATCGGCGCCGTTATCGACGTGGAATTCCCACGCGACAGCGTACCGAGCATCTACGACGCCTTGAAGGTTCAAGGCGCCGAAACCACTCTGGAAGTTCAGCAGCAGCTGGGCGACGGCGTGGTTCGTACCATTGCGATGGGCTCCACCGAAGGCTTGAAGCGCGGTCTGGACGTCAACAACACTGGCGCAGCCATCTCCGTACCGGTCGGTAAAGCGACTCTGGGCCGGATCATGGACGTACTGGGCAACCCGATCGACGAAGCTGGCCCGATCGGCGAAGAAGAGCGCTGGGGTATCCACCGCGCCGCTCCTTCCTTCGCTGAACAGGCCGGTGGCAACGAGCTGCTGGAAACAGGCATCAAGGTTATCGACCTGGTTTGCCCGTTCGCCAAGGGCGGTAAAGTCGGTCTGTTCGGTGGTGCCGGTGTAGGCAAGACCGTAAACATGATGGAACTGATCCGTAACATCGCCATCGAGCACAGCGGTTATTCCGTGTTCGCCGGTGTGGGTGAGCGTACTCGTGAGGGTAACGACTTCTACCACGAGATGAAGGACTCCAACGTTCTCGACAAGGTAGCCCTGGTCTACGGTCAAATGAACGAGCCACCGGGAAACCGTCTGCGCGTAGCGCTGACCGGTCTGACCATGGCCGAGAAGTTCCGTGACGAAGGTAACGACGTTCTGCTGTTCGTCGACAACATCTATCGTTACACCCTGGCCGGTACCGAAGTATCCGCACTGCTGGGCCGTATGCCTTCGGCAGTAGGTTACCAGCCGACCCTGGCTGAAGAGATGGGCGTGCTGCAAGAGCGCATCACTTCGACCAAGCAAGGTTCGATTACTTCGATCCAGGCCGTATACGTACCAGCGGACGACTTGACTGACCCGTCGCCAGCGACCACGTTTGCTCACCTGGACGCCACCGTCGTTCTGTCCCGTGACATCGCTTCCCTGGGTATCTACCCGGCGGTAGACCCACTGGACTCGACTTCGCGTCAGCTGGACCCGAACGTGATCGGCAACGATCACTACGAGACCGCTCGTGGTGTTCAGTACGTGCTGCAGCGTTACAAAGAGCTGAAGGACATCATCGCGATCCTGGGTATGGACGAGCTGTCGGAAGCCGACAAGCAGTTGGTAAACCGTGCTCGTAAGATCCAGCGCTTCTTGTCGCAGCCGTTCTTCGTGGCTGAAGTCTTCACCGGTGCTTCGGGTAAATACGTTTCCCTGAAAGACACCATTGCTGGCTTCAAAGGCATCCTCAACGGTGACTACGACCACCTGCCAGAACAAGCGTTCTACATGGTCGGCGGCATCGAAGAAGCGATCGAGAAAGCCAAGAAACTGTAATCCAGGCGCCCGGCAACGGGCGCTAATTTAGGTTGAGGCAATCAGATGGCTATGACAGTCCATTGCGACATCGTCAGCGCGGAAGGAGAAATCTTTTCCGGCCTGGTCGAGATGGTGATTGCGCACGGTGCTCTGGGTGATCTTGGTATCGCTCTGGGCCACGCGCCGCTGATCACTAATCTGAAGCCAGGTCCGATCCGCCTGATCAAGCAAGGCGGGGAAGCCGAGGTGTTCTACATCTCCGGTGGTTTCCTCGAGGTTCAGCCGAACATGGTCAAGGTGCTTGCCGATACCGTGCAACGTGCCGCCGACCTGGATGAAGCTCAGGCTCAAGCAGCTCTCAAGGCTGCCGAAGCTGCTCTGCATGAGAAGAGCGCAGATTTCGACTACGGAGCTGCGTCCGCACGTCTGGCCGAGGCTGCAGCTCAGCTGCGCACCGTCCAGCAGATCCGCAAGAAGTTTGGCGGTTGATCCGTCAGCCACTTGTTGTGCGATTGATAAAAAAGGGTAGCCTCGGCTACCCTTTTTTCTTTTCAGAACTCTACAAACCCGGTCGCAGTTGCTGACCACCCAGGATTGGTAGCCAGTCATGTCTCTTGAAATCGTTATCCTCGCGGCCGGTCAAGGCACCCGCATGCGTTCCGCGCTGCCAAAAGTGCTGCATCCGATTGCCGGCGATTCCATGCTTGGCCATGTTATCCACAGCGCCCGTCAACTTGATCCACAGCGCATTCATGTCGTCATCGGCCACGGCGCCGATGTAGTGCGCGAGCGTCTGGCCGCTGACGATCTGAATTTCGTATTGCAGGACAAGCAGCTGGGAACCGGCCACGCCACGGCCCAGGCTGTTCCTTTCATCACCGCCGATACCGTACTGATTCTCTACGGCGATGTGCCGTTGATCGAAGTCGAGACCCTGCAACGTCTGCTCAAGCACGTTGTACCCGGGCAGATGGGCTTGCTCACCGTCGAGCTGGACGATCCGACCGGTTATGGCCGCATCGTGCGCGATGCCGACGGCAAGGTTGCCGCCATCGTCGAACACAAGGACGCCAGCGAAGCGCAACGGGCGATCACTGAAGGCAACACCGGCATCCTGGCAGTGCCGGCTAATCGTCTGGCGGACTGGATGAGTCGCCTGTCGAACAACAACGCTCAGGGCGAGTACTACCTGACCGACGTGATCGAGATGGCGGTCAGCGATGGCCTGACCGTCGCCACCGAACAACCTCACGATCCGATGGAAGTGCAGGGCGCCAATGATCGCAAACAGCTCTCCGAGCTGGAGCGTCATTACCAGCTGCGCGCCGGTCGTCGCCTGATGGCTCAGGGTGTCACCCTGCGCGACCCGGCCCGTTTCGATGTGCGAGGCGAAGTGACCGTCGGTCGCGATGTGCTGATCGACATCAACGTGATTCTCGAAGGCAAGGTTGTCATAGAGGACGATGTGGTCATCGGCCCGAACTGCGTGATCAAGGACAGCACCCTGCGCAAAGGCGTAGTGGTCAAGGCCAACAGCCACATCGAAGGCGCGGTGCTGGGCGAAGGCAGCGATGCCGGCCCGTTTGCCCGCCTGCGTCCGGGCACTGTGCTGGAGGCCCGCGCCCATGTGGGTAACTTCGTTGAACTGAAAAACGCGCGCATGGGCGAAGGCGCCAAGGCCGGGCACCTGACTTACCTGGGCGATGCCGAGATAGGTGCGCGTACCAACATCGGCGCCGGCACCATCACTTGCAACTACGACGGCGCCAACAAGTGGAAAACCGTGTTGGGTGAAGACGTGTTCATCGGTTCGAACAATTCGCTGGTGGCGCCTGTGGATATCTCTGCCGGTGCAACCACCGCTGCCGGTTCGACCATCACCCAGAATGTGGATAACGCGCAATTGGCTGTCGGCCGCGCACGCCAGAAGAACATCGATGGCTGGAAGCGGCCGGAGAAGATCAAGAAGAACTGAGTTATCCACAATGCTCAAATTAAAAAATGACCGCTGCCAGCGGTCTTTTTTTTGGGGCGCCGGCTTGACGATTCGCAGCTGATAGGTTTTGATTGCTTCCGTTATCTTTCGAATCGAAACTTAATCAGCCATGTCGAAACGCAACACACCTCAGCGCCGTCACAACATTCTGGCTTTGCTCAATGAGCAGGGCGAGGTGAGTGTGGATGAACTGGCCAAGCGCTTCGAAACTTCGGAAGTTACGATTCGCAAGGATCTCGCCGCTCTGGAAAGTCATGGCTTGCTGCTGCGTCGCTATGGTGGCGCGATCACCATGCCCCAGGAACTGGTGGCGGACGTCAGTCAAAACGTTTCCAAATACAAACAGGCGATTGCCCGCGCCGCCGTCACACGCATCCGCGAGCACGCCCGCATCATCATCGACAGCGGCAGCACCACCGCCGCGATGATTCCCGAACTCGGCCAGCAGCCAGGCCTGGTGGTCATGACCAACTCCCTGCACGTGGCCAACGCCCTGAGTGAACTCGAGCACGAGCCTGTGCTGCTGATGACCGGCGGCACCTGGGATCCGCACTCGGAATCCTTTCAGGGCCAGGTCGCCGAGCAGGTACTACGCTCTTACGACTTCGACCAATTGTTTATCGGTGCCGATGGCATCGACCTGGTGCGTGGCACCACCACCTTCAATGAATTGCTCGGCCTGAGCCGGGTGATGGCGGAAGTGGCGCGGGAAGTGATCGTGATGGTCGAGGCCGACAAGATCGGCCGCAAAATTCCCAACCTGGAGCTGCCATGGAGCAGCGTCCATACCCTAATTACCGATGATCGCCTGTCCCTGGATGCGCGCGATCAGATTCAGGCTCGCGGTATCAACTTGATTTGCGCGACTGTCAGTCAGGAGAAATAAGCATGTGTGGAATCGTCGGCGCGGTAGCTGAACGTAACATCACCGCCATTCTGGTCGAAGGCCTCAAGCGCCTCGAATACCGGGGCTATGACAGTGCCGGTGTGGCGGTGTACACCAATGACGGCATTCTGGAACGCACTCGTCGTGTGGGCAAGGTCAGCGAACTCGACGCGGCGCTGGCCGAACATCCGCTGGTTGGCCGTCTCGGTATTGCCCACACCCGCTGGGCTACCCACGGTGCGCCGAGCGAGCGCAATGCCCACCCGCATTTCTCCGGTGACGTCGCTGTCGTGCACAACGGCATCATCGAAAACCATGAGGCGCTGCGTGAACAGCTGAGGGCACTGGGCTACGTGTTCACCTCGGACACCGACACCGAAGTCATCGCTCACCTGCTGACCGAAAAACTCAAGTCGTTGCCAGACCTCGCCGACGCGCTGAAGGCTGCGGTCAAGGAGCTGCATGGCGCTTACGGTCTGGCGGTTATCCACGCAAAGCAACCGGATCGACTCGTTGCTGCTCGCAGCGGCAGCCCGCTGGTGATCGGTCTGGGCCTGGGCGAAAACTTCCTCGCTTCCGATCAACTGGCCCTGCGTCAGGTCACCGACCGTTTCATGTACCTGGAAGAGGGCGATATCGCCGAAATCCAGCGCGACAAGGTGCAGATCTGGGACGTGACCGGCAAAGCCGTCGAGCGCCAGACCGTCCAGTACACCGATGGCGCCGAAGCCGCCGACAAAGGCGAGTTCCGTCACTACATGCTCAAGGAAATCCACGAGCAGCCGTCCGTGGTGCAGCGCACTCTGGAAGGTCGATTGAGTGCGGATCAGGTGCTGGTGCAGGCTTTCGGTCCACAAGCTGCTGAATTGTTCGCCAAAGTGCGCAACGTGCAGATCGTGGCGTGTGGCACCAGCTATCACGCCGGCATGGTTGCCCGTTACTGGCTCGAAGAGCTGGCTGGCATTCCGTGCCAGGTCGAAGTCGCCAGCGAGTTCCGCTACCGCAAGGTGGTGGTGCAGCCGGACACCCTGTTCGTCACCATCTCCCAGTCCGGCGAAACCGCCGACACCCTGGCCGCCCTGCGCAACGCCAAGGAACTGGGCTTCCTCGCCAGTCTGGCGATCTGCAACGTCGGCATCAGTTCGCTGGTGCGCGAGTCCGACCTGACCCTGCTGACCCAGGCTGGTCGTGAAATCGGCGTGGCCTCGACCAAGGCCTTCACTACGCAGTTGGTCGGTCTGCTGCTGCTGACCCTGTCTCTGGGTCAGGTGCGCGGTACTTTGGGCAAAGGCGTTGAAGCCACGCTGGTCGAAGAACTGCGTCGCCTGCCAACCCGTCTGGGCGAAGCCCTGGCGATGGACAGCACCGTGGAAAAAATCGCAGAGCTGTTCGCCGAGAAGAACCACACCCTGTTCCTGGGCCGTGGCGCGCAATTCCCGGTGGCGATGGAAGGGGCCTTGAAGCTCAAGGAAATCTCGTACATCCACGCTGAAGCTTATCCGGCCGGCGAACTGAAGCATGGCCCGCTGGCGCTTGTGGATAACGACATGCCGGTGGTGACCGTCGCACCGAACAACGAACTGCTGGAGAAACTGAAGTCCAACCTGCAGGAAGTCCGCGCCCGCGGTGGCGAACTGGTCGTGTTCGCCGACGAAAAGGCCGGGATGACCAACGGCGAAGGCACACACGTAGTGCAGATGCCGCACATCCACGACATCCTGTCGCCGATCCTCTACACCATTCCGCTGCAACTGCTGTCGTACTACGTTGCGGTGCTCAAGGGCACGGACGTGGATCAGCCGCGTAACCTGGCGAAGTCGGTGACGGTGGAATAAGTTATCCACAGTTGATCACCCCCCAATAAAATCGCAGCTTCGGCTGCGATTTTTTTATCCGGATCGAGGGCACCATGGATCGCTTCCAGGAAATGCAGGTATTCGCCATCGTCGCCCAGGAACAGGGCTTTTCCGCTGCTGCGCGGCGTCTGGGTCTGTCGGCGGCGAGCGTGACCCGGGCGGTGGCCGCGCTGGAGCAGCGGATCGGCACGCAGTTGTTGATCCGTACTACCCGCAACGTGCATTTGAGCGAAGCCGGTCTGCGTTTCCTGGAAGACTGTCGGAGAATTCTCGCGGAGGTGCAGGAAGCGGAGGATTCCGCTGCCGGCAGTCATACCCAGCCGCGTGGGCAGTTGACGGTGACGGCGCCTGTTTTATTCGGCGAGCTGTTTGTCACGCCGGTGATGGCGCGTTATCTGACGCAATACCCGGACGTTTCCATCAATGCCCTGTTGCTCGACCGGGTGGTGAACATGGTCGAGGAGGGCATCGACGTCGCGGTGCGTATCGGCGAGTTGCCGGACAGCAATCAGCATGCGATCCGGGTCGGTGAGGTACGGCGGGTGATTTGTGGTTCGCCGGAGTACTTTGCGATTCATGGCCGGCCGAATCATCCACAGGCCTTGGCCGGGGCGCCGGTGGTGGCGACATCGGCCATCGGTCAACAGCGCAGTTGGCCATTCATGGAACACGGTGAACTCATCGGCGTAAAACCGGAACCGCGTCTGGTGGTCACCGCCAATCAGGCTGCGATCACGGCGGCGTCGCTGGGCCTGGGTCTGACCCGGGTGCTGTCTTATCAGGTGGCCAGCAAGGTCGCCTCCGGTGAACTGGAAATCGTGCTCGCCGAGTTTGAACTGCCTGCTTTGCCGATCCATGTGGTGTATCAGGGCGGGCGCAAGGCGCCGGCGCGGATACGCAGCTTTGTCGACTTTATCGTGCAGGCGTTGCGCGAGCATCCGGCGCTGAAAAACGCCGCGTTATTTCATCCAGAGAAATAATGGTTTGCGTTTGCTGGTGATTCTATTGCTTTCGCGATCAAGGGAATATGGCTCCCACGGCCGCCGTCCACCCTGAACGGCGCCATCATCCAGCGGAGTCGACCATGCAAGCGATCAAACTCTACAACTTCCCGCGTTCCGGCCACGCCCATCGCGTCGAACTGATGTTGTCACTGTTGCAACTGCCGACCGAGCTGATCTTTGTCGATCTGGCCAAAGGCGAGCACAAACAGCCCGGCTACCTGGCGATCAACAGCTTCGGGCAAGTACCGGCCATTGATGACAACGGCGTGGTGCTGGCCGACTCCAACGCGATCCTCGTCTATCTGGCACAGAAATACGGTAATGGTCGCTGGCTGCCAAGCGATCCGGTCGGCGCCGCGCATGTGCAGCGCTGGTTGTCGGCAGCCGCCGGGCCGATTGCTTTCGGCCCTGCCGCCGCCCGCCTGATCACGGTGTTCGGGGCGAAGTTCAACGCCGAGGAAGTCATCACCCGCGCGCATAATTTTCTCAAGGTGATGGACCTGGAACTGGGCAAAACCCCGTATTTGGCAGGTACTGAGCCGACCATCGCTGACGTGGCGGCCTACAGCTACATCGCCCACGCACCGGAAGGCAATGTGTCGCTGGACGACTACGCTAACGTTCGCGCCTGGCTTTCGCGCATTGAGGCGCTGCCCGGTTTTGTCGGCATGCCGCGCACCGTTGCCGGCCTGCAAACCACCGTCTGACATTCAATCTACGCCGATGGCGCAGGGGAGAGACCGTGATGGAACGTTCACCGTGGCACGCTGGCGAGCAACAGTTGCAGGCCCATGTCGGCGTTGCTGAGCGCATGGCGGAATTCGGGCGTAAGGTGATTCGCACCTGGATGCCGGATCAGCACCGTCAGTTCTATGAGCAATTGCCCTTCATGCTGTATGGCGCGGTGGATGCCGAAGGTCGCCCCTGGGCCAGTGTGCTGGAGGGGGAGCCGGGCTTTGCTCACTCTCCCGAGCCGACGCAACTGCAGTTCGCCAGTCTGCCGGCTGCTGATGATCCTGCACAGTTACAGGCTGGCGCAGCGATCGGTCTGCTTGGGATCGAACTGCACACCCGCCGGCGCAATCGGCTCAATGGCCACATCGATAATCTCGAAGCGAACGGGTTCGGTCTGACGGTGGATCAATCGTTCGGCAACTGCCCGCAATACATTCAATTGCGTCAGTTTCAGCGGGTGCCGCTGACCGATCCGCAGACCCGCAAAGCCGAACATCGTGACAGCCTCGACGACGCCGCCATTGCGCTGATCGAAAGCGCTGATACTTTCTTCGTCGCCAGTTATGTCGATGTTGATGGCGAGCGTTCGGTGGATGTTTCCCACCGCGGCGGTCAGCCCGGTTTTGTGCGGATCGAGGGTAATCGCCTGACGATCCCTGATTTTGCCGGCAACCTGCACTTCAACACGCTGGGCAATCTGCTGCTCAATCCCTTGGCCGGCTTGCTGTTCATCGACTTTTCCACAGGCGATGTGTTGCAGCTCAGCGGTCGCACCGAGATCATTCTCGAGGCGCCGCAGATCGAGGCCTTCCAGGGCGCCGAACGGCTGTGGACTTTCGAGGTGGAAAAACTGGTTCGGCGTCCGGCAGCGCTGGCTCTTCGCTGGCGCTTCGACGGTATGTCACCCACCAGCCTGCTGACCGGTAACTGGGCCCAGGCCGATGCACGATTGCAGGCCAAGGCATTGGGGGACAGCTGGCGGCCATTGCGCGTGGCAAAAGTCGAAATGGAAAGCCGTCACATCCGCTCGATCTATCTGGAGCCGAACGATGGCGCAGGACTGCCGGTGTTTCTCGCCGGGCAGCATCTGCCGCTGCGGTTCACCCTCGATGGCGAGGTGCACATCCGTACCTACAGCCTGTCCGGCGCGCCGTCGGATGATTTCTTCCGGATCAGCGTGAAACGCGAAGGCCGGGTGTCGACGCACCTGCATGAGCAGATTCGCGTGGGCGATGTGCTGGAGGCGCGCTTGCCTCAAGGGCATTTCACGGTCGCGGCGCTGGAGCGTCGTCCACTGGTGCTGTTGGCGGCCGGCGTCGGCATTACGCCGCTGCTGTCGATGCTGCGTGAGGTGGTGTATCAGGGCCTGCGGACCCGGCGGATTCGTCCGACCCTGTTTGTTCAGAGTTCCCGCAGCCTCGCCGACCAGCCGTTCCGAGCAGAGGTGGATCGGTTGCTGGAGGATGCCGGTGATGCCGTGAAAGTGTTGCGAGTGCTAAGTCAGCCGGAAGACGATCTGGTCGAAGGAAAAGACTTCGACCTGCGTGGCCGTATCGATGGCGATCTGTTGCGCAATCTGCTGACCGACGAGGACTTCGATCAGGTCGACTTCGTGCTCTGCGGTCCCGGCAGTTTTACCCAAGGTATTTATGACATCTTGCGCGAACTGGATGTGCGGGACGGGCAGATCCATGCCGAAACCTTCGGCCCTTCGACCCTCAAGCGCCAGGCCGATCCGGACGCGATCGTGATGGAACAACCGCCGGCTGCGACCACGTCGGTGCCGGTGGTGTTCGAACGTTCAGCCAAGGAAGCGCGCTGGCAGCCCGATGGCGGCAGTTTGCTGGAGCTGGCGGAAAGTCGCGGCTTGCGTCCGGAATTCAGTTGTCGCGGGGGTTCGTGCGGCACCTGCAGGACGCGGCTGATCAGCGGCGCGGTGAATTATCCACAGCCTCCGGCAGAAGTGCCGGAGGAGGGGCAGGTGCTGATTTGCTGCGCGGTGCCGGCGCAGAGTGCCCAGCCGCTGGTGCTGGATCTGTAACGGATCAGGCGTAGGACAACGCCTTTTCCTCCAGCAGCTCCTGATACAGCTCGGTCCACTTGCGGCCCATTTCATCGGCTGTGAATAACTGCCGATAGCGGGCTTCAGCCTTGAGGCCCATTTCGGCGGCGCGGGCCGGGTTTTCCCACAGGGTGCGCATCGCTTCGCGAAATGCCGGAGGATGACTCGGTGGCACCACCAGTCCGGTTTCGTTGTGGATGTTGATGTAGCTGGTGCCGGTGCCGATTTCGCTGGAGATCATCGGTTTGCCGTACATCGCGCCTTCGAGCAGCGAAATGCCGAACGCTTCCGAGCGCAGGTGCGATGGGAAGACGATGGCGTAGCTCAGTTGCAGCAGGGCGACCTTGTCTTCATCGCTCAGCCGCCCGAGGAAATGAATGTTGCGCAGACCCAGGGCCGCGGCCTGGGCGTGCAGTTCCTGCTCCAGCGGGCCGGCGCCGACGATCACCACCGGATAGTCCACGTCTTTCAAGGCTTCGAGCAGGATGTGCAGGCCTTTGTAATAGCGCATCACCCCGACGAACAGGAAAAACTTGTCCCCAAGCTGCTGACGCCAGCGGTTCATGCGCTCGACGTCAGGCTGTGGATAACCGGCCTTGTTCAAGCCATAGGGGATGACGCGAGTCTTGTCCTGGAATTGCTGCAACACATCACTGGTGTGCAGATAGTTTGGCGAAGCCGCGACAATCCGGTCGGCGCTGGCGAGAAAGCGGTTCATCAGCGGGCGATAGAGTTTGAGCAGGTGCTTCTGGCGAATGATGTCCGAGTGATAGGTCACCACCGTCGGTTTGTTCACGCCGCTGGCAAAATGCACGAGATCCATGAACGGCCACGGGAAGTGGTAGTTGATCACGTCGGCTTCGGCGGCCAGTTCGCGAAACTGCTTGAACACGCTCCAGGAAAAACCCGTGGAGGCGAACTGGATATCCAGTTTGGCCCGATGCACTTCATGCTGGCCGAGACGCACCACCGCAGGTTCTGGATTGGCGCTGAGGGTCAGCACCTGGCCTTCGATGCCGTGTTGGGCGCCACTTTCGCAGAGTTGAAAGATCACTTGCTCGATACCGCCGACCGAGTCCGGCAGGTACGTCTTGAAGAAATGAAGAACTCGCATTCAACCTCCCATGGCCTGGTGGTAGGCGCCGGCCGTGGCCTGCGCGCAACGCTTCCAGGAAAAAAGCCGTGCCCGCTGCAATCCGGCTTCCCGGCATGCCTGCCAGTGCGCTTGATCATCGATCAGTCGGCTCATCGCATCACGCAAGCCGTCTGCATCGTCAGCTTCAATATAGTTGCCGGCGTCGCCCGCCACTTCCGGCATGGCCGAAGAGCGGGTGATTACCACTGGCGTGCCGCTGGCCATCGCTTCCAGCACCGGCAGGCCGAAACCTTCATACAGCGACGGAAAAATCAGCGCCCGGGCGCCGGCCAGCAATTGCGCGACTTGCTCATCGGGCAGGTAGCCGAGCAGGCACACGTGCCCGCAAGCCAGCGCCTGATTCAATTCATCACTGAACTGGTCGCGCTGCCAGCCGGCCATGCCGACGATCAACAGCGGGAAACGCTGGCGCACCCGATCCGGCAGCAGCGCGTGGGCACGCAGGGCCAGATTCAGGTTCTTGCGCGGCTCCAGGGTGCCGACGCAGAGGAAGTACTCCCGGTACTCGACCGCATGGGCCTTGAGCACCGCATCGATGTCCTGCGGCTCGCGCGGATGGAAACGCTCGGCGACACCCAGCGGCGCGACCACGAAGCGCTCGGCAGGCAGTCCGAAATACTCCCGGGCCTCGTCAGCGATGGCTTGCGAGTCGGTCAGAATGATCCGCGCCTGGCGTACGCCTTCGGCGAGCCGGCGCTCGATTTCCCGCAGCCGCGCCGGTGGCTGGGTCTCGGGGAAATGCAGGTGCGTGAGATCGTGCAGGGTAATCACGGTCGGGCCATCGAAGGCCAGCGGCCACAGACTCGGTTCGTGGTACAGATCGACCGGTTGCGCCGGGCCCTGATCGAAGCGTTTCTGTTCAAGCCAGCGGCGCGCCTGATAGGCCCCGGGGATCTGCCGTAGCAGCGGCGTCAGGCGCGAATAACCGGGCATCGCCGCTTCCGGCAGTTGCGCACTCCAGCCCCAGCCGTGGAACAGCGCCAGCTCGATATCGGTTTCAGCGTGCAAGGCATTCACCAGTTCGGCCACGTAATGGCCGATGCCGGTGCGCGGTGCCTGGAGAATGCGGGTGTTAAGGGCTATGCGCATGTTGCCTCGCTGACACCTGAGGTGCCTCCAGCACATGGCGCGCGGTACGCTCGGCCAGTTGCGCGCTGGCTTCCCGCCAGCCGATCCAATGCCAGTCGCTGACATCGCGGGCGGCGGGGAATCGACCGCTGCGCTCAATGCTCAGCACCAGATCGGCAAGGCTTTGCGGCGACTGCAGGTCGAAATACGCCATGAACTCACCGCCGATCTCGCGAAACACCGGGATATCGCTGCCCATCGCCGGCAGCCCGCGTTGCATGGCTTCCACCAGCGGCAGACCAAAGCCTTCGACGAACGACGGAAACACCAGCGCACTGGCATGGGCGTAGGCGTGTTCGAGGCTGGTGTCGCTCAAGTCGTTGAACATGAACAGGCGCCGGTTCAGCTCCGGATGATGGCGAATCCGGGCCAGCAGCGCGTCGCACTTCCAGCCGATGCGCCCGGCGATGCACAACCGGGCGTTCGAGCCGTTCGCCCAGGCATGGTCGAAGGCATCCAGCAGATAGTCGTGGTTCTTGCGCGGTTCGATGGTGCTGACCATCAGGAACACTGGCTCCTTTATTGCGAACAGCTTTTGCAGACGCGGTTCGACGGCGGCTTCGACGCTCTGCAGATCCAGCTCCGAACCGAGGTGAAAGTAGTCGAACCAACGTTTGCCGACTTGTGCCGAACCAAGGCGACGTTGCAGTTCTGCACGCAGCTGATCGCGCACAGTGGCGGAGATGGCCATGAAACCGTCGGCATTACGGGCGATCCAGTCGAACCACTCTCTGTACACCTCGACCAGCCGCGTGTCGTAGAACTGCGGGTGGGACAGGGGAATCAGATCGTAGATCACCGCAACGATGCCCAAGCCTTCCTGTTTGAGGCGCTCGGCATGCAGGAAAAAGTCCGAATGCCAGGACGAATCCAGCAGCACCAGATGATCGCCAGTCTGGTGTTGCAGTGGTTCGCAGCGTTGAGGCAATTGATAGCGATTGACCTGCTCGACCAGCCGCAGCGGTATTCCGAATGCACCGAACGAGGTCAGGCGATAGCCGACGTACAACAGGCGTCGTACCAGTTTTGTGCGGCAACCGGTATCCAGCCGCTGATGCAGTTGCCAGAAACGATGGGCCAGCCGCTCCAGGCGTTCGCCAAACGTGACGATGGCATTGAACAGCGGCGAATCCAGCGGCGCCAGACGCTTCACTCGGTACAACTGGCCCTTGAGCAGAACCACCGGCACGCATTCGACGCCTTCGGCGCTCGGCGGCAGTTGTTTGATGACGTTGCGCACCACCCGCTGAATCCCCGAATTGACCTTCGGGTGTTTGAACACGTGGGTGCATTCAAGCAGCAGGCGGGTCATGGCGCGCGCTCCGCGAGGCTGTGCGCGTGGCGGGTGATCGAGGTGCTGGCGCCCAGCCAGGAACAGCCGACGAAATCTTCCTGACGGTTGTTGATCACGTGGAACACCAGGCCGTAGTCACGCCATTCGAAGTTGCGGTCCAGGTGCGAGTCCAGTCGCGACAGGCTCAGGGCCACGGAGTAATTGCCCTTGCCCAGGCCCATGACGAAGGCGAAGCGATAGGTGATGCGTTCACCCGCACGCAGGTCTTCCAGCGCCTGGTTCTGACGGTGGGTGTTGATCCCGTACATGGCTTGGCCCAGGCGATCCTTGATCATGAAGCCGAGCACCAGCCGTTCGATGTCCTGGCGAATCTCCACCTCGACTTCCAGTGTCACCGGCTGACCGACTTCGGCGGCGTCGATGGAGCGTCCGCGTTCATCGAGCAGGCGCACGCTGAGGATCCTGGCCTCGCCGGTGCCGGACACAGTGCGTACCTGGCCGCCGTCGAGCAGTTCCTGGCGCACGGTCTGGCCTTCGCGTTCGGCGAGCAGGGCGTTGTAGTAATCCATGACCGCTTCGGGCTTGTCGTGCATCACCATGAGGCCGCCTTCGAGCAGGATCGCCGAGTCGCAGATCGACTGGATCGCCGAGCGGTCGTGGGACACGATCAACAGCGTGGTGCCGGCCTTGCGGAAGCTGCGGATGCGGTCGAAGCTCTTGTGCTGGAAGTAGGCGTCGCCCACCGACAGCGCTTCGTCGACGATCAGAATGTCCGGGCGGCGCGCGGTGGCGACGCTGAAGGCCAGGCGCATCTGCATGCCACTGGAGTAGGTGCGCACCGGGTGATCGATGGCCTCGCCGATTTCCGCAAAGCGTTCGATGTCCGGCATCAGTGCTTCGATGTCTTCGACCTGCATGCCCAGCAGTTGCCCGGCCATCACTGCATTCTGCCGACCGGTGAAGTCCGGATGAAAACCCATGCCCAGTTCCAGCAGCGCCGCGACCCGGCCCTCGAGCTGAATCTGGCCGCAGGTCGGTTGGGTGGTGCCGGTGATCATCTTGAGCAAGGTGCTTTTTCCGGCGCCGTTGACCCCGACGATGCCCACCGCTTCACCGGGGGCGATCTCGAAATTCACGTCCTGCAGCACCCAGTGCTGGCGATGGCGCATCGGCGAAAAAGGAATCAGCCATTCGGCCAGGCGACTCCAGCGGGTGGGGTACTGCTTGTAGGCCTTGCCCAGGCCTGTGACGCGTATGTGCCCCATCAGAGTTCATCCACCATTTCGCCGACCCGCCGACGAAACAGGCGCAGGCCGAACGCGCACAACAGCAGGCCGATCACGAAGATCGGCAGCAGCGAACTCCACACCGGCCACTGACCGTAGAGAAACAGGTTCTGGTAACTGCCGATCAGGTTGGTCAGCGGATTGAGCTGCAACAGGCGCTGCACCCACTCGGGCAGGATGCTCAGCGGATACACGATCGGCGTCAGCCAGAACCAGAATTGCAGGCAGATGGCGAACAATTGCCCGACATCGCGAAAGAACACGTTGAGCACGCCGAGGATCATCCCCAGTCCGGCGCAGAACAGCACTTGCAGCGCCAGCAGCGGCACCAGTGCCAGCAGGGCCATGCCCGGCCAGCGCCCGCTGATCAACAGAAACCCGAGGAACAGGCCGATGATGATCGCGAAGTTGATTCCGGCATTGAGCAGCACGATCACCGGCAGGCACAGGCGCGGGAAGCTGATTTTTTTCAGCAGGTTGGCGTTTTCCAGAAACATGTTCTGGCTGCGCAGGGTGATTTCCGAGAACAGGCCCCAAGTCAGCAGCCCGGCGCACAGGTAGACGCTGTAGGCCATGCCGTCGTCCACGCCGGGCAGGCGGGCGCGCATGATGTGGGAAAAGATCACCGTGTACACAACGATCATCGACAGCGGGTTGAGTACCGTCCACAGCGCGCCGAACAGCGAATTGCGATACCGCGCTTGAAACTCCCGCTTGACGCTACCGAGGATGAAACCTCGATAGTCGTGCAGCGAGCGGTACAGGGAAAGCAGCATTCACACCGTCCTGCCGTATTGGTCTTCGAAGCGGACGATGTCGTCCTCTCCCAGGTATTCGCCGCTTTGCACTTCGATGATCACCAGGTCGATCACGCCGGGGTTTTCCAGACGGTGCTTGTGACCGGCGGCAATGAACGTCGATTCGTTCTTCGCCACCAGCGTCGTGCCGCTGCCATTGTTGGTGACCTTGGCCATGCCTTCGACCACCACCCAGTGTTCATTGCGGTGATGGTGCATCTGCAGCGACAGCTTGCCGCCGGGTTTGACCACGATGCGTTTGATCTTGAAGCGCGGGCCTTCCTCGAGCACCGTGTAGGTGCCCCACGGACGGCTGACCGTGCGGTGCAGGCGATAGGCTTCGTGGGATTTGTCCTTGAGCTGCTTGGCCACCCGCCGTACATCCTGCGCACGGTCGGCATGGGCTACCAGCACGGCGTCGGCGGTGTCGATGACGATCAGGTCTTCCACACCGACGGCGGCCACCAGCCGGCCATCGCTTTGAACGAAGTTGTTGCGGCTGTCGATGAAGATCGCCTCGCCGCTCGCACGGTTGTTATCAGCGTCGGCCGGCACCAGCGCGGCCACTGCACCCCAGGACCCAATGTCGCTCCAGTCGAAACCCGCCGGCACCACCACAACCTTTTCCGAGCGCTCCATCAGTGCGTAGTCGATGGAAATGTCGATGATTTCGGCGAACAGCTGCGCGGACAATTCCTGTTGCAGGCAACCGGCGGTTTCCACCGGTTCGCTGGCGGCCATGCAGGCGCGGGCCTGTTCCAGCAGCTCGGGGGCGTGCAGCGCCAGCTCGGCGATCACCGTTGCGGTGGAGAAACAGAACATTCCCGAATTCCACAGGAAGTTGCCGCTCTCCAGATAATGGGTGGCGGTCTGCAGGTCGGGTTTTTCCACGAAACGCTGCACCTTGGCCGCGCCCCGGTCGTTGAGCGGTGCGCCGGTCTCGATGTAACCGAAGCCGGTTTCCGGGGCGGTCGGCACCACGCCAAAGGTCACCAGATAACCGTCCTTCGCCAGATTGACCGCGTGCTCGACCGCGCTTTTGAGCGCCTCTTCATTGACGATCAAATGGTCGGCGGGCATCACCACCATGATCGCGGCATCACCGTGCAGCGCTTGCAGCGAAAGGGCCGCCGCCGCGATGGCCGGTGCGGTGTTGCGTCCGGTGGGCTCGAGCAGGAAGTGTCCGCGATGCCGGGACAGGCGCGCGGCCTGATAGTGATCCTTGCTCTGGAAGTAGTACTCGCGGTTGGTCACCGTGACAATGTCGCCCCAACCGTCCAGCAGCGCGGCGGCGCGCCGGTAGGTCTTGCCCAGCAGCGACTGGCCGTCGGGCAGGGTCATGAACGGCTTCGGATGACCCTCGCGGGACACCGGCCACAAACGGGTGCCGGCACCGCCGGACAGAATCACGGGGATCAGCATGGCCTACTCCTTGGCGACGCGCTTCATGTCCGCATCCATCATCATGCGAATCAGGGTGTCGAGGTCGGTCCTGGGTTTCCAGCCGAGCACGCGCTGGGCCTTGGCCGGGTTGCCGAGCAGCACTTCGACTTCCGCCGGGCGGAAAAACGCCGGGTCGATCTTCACGTAATCCCGGTAGTTCAGGCCGACGTGATCGAAGGCGATGCGGCACATCTCGCGCACGGTGGTGGTGACGCCGGTGGCGACCACGAAATCGTCGGGCTTGTCCTGTTGCAGCATAAGCCACATGGCCTCGACGTAATCACCGGCAAAGCCCCAGTCGCGCTTGGCGTCGATGTTGCCCAGGGCCAGCTCCTGCTGTTTGCCCTGTTTGATCCGGGCGGCGGCGGCGGTGACCTTGCGGGTCACGAACTCGATGCCGCGCAGGGGCGATTCATGGTTGAACAGGATGCCGCTGCTGGCGTGCAGGTTGAAGCTTTCGCGGTAGTTGACGGTGATCCAGTGGCCATAGAGTTTGGCCACGCCGTAAGGGCTGCGTGGGTAGAACGGGGTGTTCTCGTCCTGTTGCTCGGCCTGGATCAGACCGAACATTTCGCTGGTGGACGCCTGATAGAAACGCGTGTGCGGGCTGAACTGCCGGATCGCTTCGAGCAGGTGGGTCACGCCCAGGCCATCGACGATGCCGGTCGTCACCGGTTGGTCCCAGGAGGCCGCGACGAAGCTCTGGGCTGCCAGGTTATACACCTCGTCCGGCGCCGACTTGATCACCGCGCGCTGCACCGAGCAGGCATCGGCCATGTCGCCATCCAGGTAGACGATGTCCGCTTCGACGCCCATCTCCCGCAGGCGCCAGCGTGAATCGCTGCTGCGCCGTGCGACAAGGCCGTGAACCTTGTAACCCTTGTCGAGCAGCAGCTTGGCCAGATACGCGCCGTCCTGGCCGGTGATCCCGGTGATCAATGCACTTTTTGTCATTCTTGTTGTACTCGCTTCTCCCAGTCGGACAGGATCGCCCGCAGGGATTGTTGTGTAGTGATTTGCGGCGTCCATCCTGTGGTCCGGGCCAGCCGTTGGTGGCTGCCGCAGACGCGACGCTGATCCGCGCGGCGCATGCGTGCCGGATCCTGAACCAGTTGCAGCTTGACCTGGGCCAGGTCGCCCATCTGTTCGATGAGGCTGCGGATGCTTTGCTCATGACCTGAGCAAATGTTGTAGACCTGTCCCGGCGTGCCTTTTTCCAGCAGCGCAAAATAGGCCGAGACCACGTCGCCGACGTCGAGGAAATCGCGGGTGACATCGATATCGCCGACTTCCAGTTGCGGCGCTTGCAGCCCCTGCTTGATGCGGTTGATCTGCCGCGCGGCGCTGGCGATGACGAAGCTTTCTTTCTGCCCGGTGCCGATGTGGTTGAACGGGCGCGCCACCAGCACCGGCCAGCCTTCGCTGAGGCCCCATTGCAGGCTGAGGAATTCGGCCGACAGCTTGCTGACCGCATAAGGATTGCGCGGGCAGGGTGGTTGTTGTTCGGTGATCGGCAGCGCGGGTTCTTCGACCTGGCCGTAGACATCGCCCGAGCTGACATACAGGAACGTGCCCTTGAAGCCGCGGGCCTTGAGGGCCTGCAACAGGTTCAGGGTGCCGAGCAGGTTGATGTCGAAGGTACGTGCCGGATCGCGGAACGCTTCAGGGACAAAGGTCTGGCCGGCCAGATGAATGACCGCATCGGGCAGTTGCGGCCACAGGTCGATGAGGCTGTCCGGTTTTGTCAGGTCATAGGCAGAGGCGGCAGGCAGCAGTTGCCACGACGCGTCTTCCCCTTGCAGACGTGACTGGATGTGTTGTCCTACGAACCCACTGAGGCCCGTGATGAACAGACTTTTTTTCAAACAGCGACCCCTTGGTCTTTAACTTTCACCTCTTCCCACAGGCTTTAAGGGAATGTCTGTCAGACCCCTGAAAAAACCGGGCAGAACGGCAGGTGAAGTCATTGTTGTAGTTGTTTGGCTGCCAATCTGTGCCAATTGCGCAGCAATTTCAACAGGGCAAATCGTGACCGGTCAGTTCTCGTCAGAGTAGTCGGTTTTTTCTCGCCGGGCGGTTCCCGAATGCGCGGCGGATGTGTTTAGAATGCCTCTCGTCGCGATCCCCGGCGGCTGCTCGCAAGGATCGTGCGACAGGGTAAAACCGACCATTAAAACAAGAACAGAGACGTGCCCGATGATGCAGGACGAACCGCGCTGATGCCGGTTCGATCCGACGCTCGGCCGTCATAGCGTGAAGCTGCCGGGATGGCGGTTGCACCGTGGGATGCCATGAATTTCATTCTCTACTCGGACGTCAACGACCGCTCCATCAGCCAGAGTCTTGGGCGTCCCGAATACAGCTACTACTTTGTGCTCAAGGCCTATCGCCCGGTGCTGGAAAGCCTGGGGCGAGTGCATGTGGTGTCCACCAGCGCCGAGGTTGATCCACTCTACCGACAACTGCTCGCCGCCGGTGAAAGCAGCGTTTTCCTGTCCTTCACGCCGCCACAAAATACCCCGACCGATCTTGAATGCCCGACGATCTGCGTGATCGCATGGGAGTTCGACTCGATCCCCGATGAGTCATGGGACGATGATCCGCGCCACGACTGGACGCAGATGCTCGCCCGACAGGGACGGGTCATCACGCTGTCGAGCCACACCGCCCGCGCGATTCGCCGCGCCATGGGCGAGGACTTTCCGGTACTCGTGCTGCCGACGCCCTTGTGGGAAAACTTCGCCGCCATTCGTGAGCAGCATGTCAGTGCGCCGATCAATCCCGGCGCGACCCTGGCCATCAAGGGCTGCATTTTCGACAGTCGCACGCTGGCGTTATCTGCCGACGATCTGTTGCCCAAGCCGCTGACCGCCGAACAACTGGCTGAAATCGAGGCGCTACGCCCGCCACCGCTGACGTTCAAACGCCGCCTGGTCATTGCCCGCCATTATCTGCGTCTGTGGAGGCTGGGGGCGGGTGAAGAACGGGTGAAGTTCCTGCATCACTGGTACTGGGAAGGTGTGCAGGATCTGCTGTCGGATCGCACACACGCCTGGCTCGAGAAACGCCTGCCGGCCATTGCCGCTCCGCATGCGGTGGCCGTGGCCAAGCCACCGCCGCTGGATCTGCCGGACACGTCCTCGGTGGTCGAGACCACGGTGGAAGGCGTGATCTACGTGACGGTGTTCAACCCCAGGGACGGCCGCAAGAACTGGCATCATCTGGTTACCGCCTTCTGCTGGGCCTTTCGCGAAACGCCTGACGCGACACTTGTGCTGAAGATCACGCAGAACGATCTGGCGTCCTACTACAGCGAACTGATGACCCTGCTCGCACAACTGACACCGTTCGCCTGCCGGGTGCTGGTAATGCACGGTTATCTGGACGACGCGCAATACGCGCGGCTCTACCAGGCGGCCAGTTTTTACGTCAACGCTTCACGCTGCGAAGGCCTGTGCCTGCCGTTGATGGAGTTCATGTCCAGCGGCAAACCGGTGATCGCCCCGGATCACACGGCCATGGAAGACTACATCGACGACACCGTGGCCTTCGTCGTGCAGTCCAGCGAAGAGCTGACGATCTGGCCCCAGGACACCCGCATCATCTACCGCACCCTGCGCTATCGGCCGGACTGGGCTTCGCTCAAAAGCGCCTATGAGAACAGCTACCGGATGGCCAAGGCGCAGCCGCAGGATTACGCGCGCATGTCTGCCGCCGCTGTCGAACGCATGCACGACTACTGCGCGTTCGCCCCGGTGCAGCGGCGCATGGCGGATTTTTTCGGCGTCGTGCCGCTGGCTGCCGATGCCGCCCCCGTGACGGACAACGCCTCATGCTGATCATCATTCACTCGGAAACCAACCAGCACACCATCGCGCAGAACCTGGGGCGTTCGGAGTACAGCTATTACTTCGTGCTCAAGGAATACCGGCCGGTGCTCGAACGCCTTGGTCGTGTGTTGGAGGTCGTCGACCCGGCGCGCGAAGTCGATGCGCTGTATCTGGAATGCCTGGCCCGTGGCGAGCCGTGCGTGTTCCTCTCGTTCTCGCCGCCGCACCGCACGCCGATCCACCTGGCGTGTCCGACGCTGCCGGTGTTCGCCTGGGAATTCAGCACCATCCCCAACGAACCCTTCGACAACGAGCCGCGCAATGACTGGCGCACGGTGCTCCGGGCCTGCGGCGCGGCGATCACCCATTCCACCTACACGGTCAACGCGGTGCGCGAGGCCATGGGCGCCGATTACCCGATTGTCGCGGTGCCCGCGCCGGTGTGGGATCGCTTTGCAGCCCGGGGCTCGCAGCTTCAGGGGCAGCCCTCGACAGGGCCGGTGCGCCTGACGATCAAAGGGCTGGTCGCCGACAGTCGTCAGCTCGATCTCGACGCGTTCGGCCCGAAACACCTGCGCCGTGGCAAGGGCATCGATTTCCAGGCGCCGGCGCGCGAGCAGGAGCTGCTGCTGGACGGTGTCGTCTACACATCGGTGTTCAATCCCGGTGACGGACGCAAGAACTGGGAAGACATGCTCAGCGCATTCTGCGTGACGTTTCGCGAGGTCGAAGACGCGACGCTGGTGCTCAAGCTCACGCACCACGATGCCGAAGAAGCGCTCGGCGACATTCTTCATCACCTGTACAAAAACCAGTCCTACCGCTGCCGCATCGTGCTGATTTATGGCTACCTCGCGGATGCCGACTACGAGCGTCTCGTGCAGGCCACCCGTTACGTGGTGAACACTTCCTACGGCGAGGGCCAGTGCCTGCCGCTGATGGAATTCATGTCCTGCGGCAAGCCGGCCGTGGCGCCGCGGACCACGGCGATGATCGATTATCTGAGCACCGACAACGCGTTCCTGGTCGAGTCCACCGATGAACTCACCGCCTGGCCTCACGATCCGCGCAAGGCGTTCCGCACGTTGCGCTACATGACCAACTGGGCGTCGGTCTGTGTGGCCTATCGCGACAGCTATGAGGTGGCGAAGAACGATCCCGGGCGCTATGCGCAGATGTCGGCGCAGGCCGTTGCCAGCCTGCAGGCGTTCTGCAGTCAGGCGGTGGCCGAGCAGCGGTTGCGTGATTTTCTCGCTCAGGTACACGAGCACCTTGGTGCCGCTGCAACGGAAGCCGCGGGCACATGATCCGCGCATTGCTGAAGCGTTTGCGTCCGGTTGCGCACCCGGCGCCGGTATCCGTGCCTGAACCGGTTGCCGCGGGCGTGTCGCCCAGGGAGGTGGGTCTGCATGACGCCATGCTCGACGGCTGGTTTCACGGCGACAGTGGTGAGTTGCTCAAGGGATTTGTCATTGACGCGGACGACACCCTGCTCGACGTGGGGTGTGGCGAGGGCGTGGCAACATTGTTCGCCGTGCGCCAGGGCGCCTCGGTGATCTTCACCGACAGCGAGCACGACAAGGTGCGCGACCTCGCCCGACAAGTCGAAGCGCAGAGCCGCAAGGCCAGTCTCGGTCTGGTCAGCAACAGCCTGCCATTGCCGCTGAGCGACGGCTGTGCGAGCAAGGTCGTGTGCATGGAAGTGCTGGAACACATCGATCATCCCGAGCCGTTCATGGCCGAGCTGGTACGCATGGGCCGTCCCGGTGCGCTGTACCTGCTCAGTGTGCCGGCGCCGGTGGGCGAGCATTTGCAGCAGGGCATTGCCCCGGCGGGTTATTACCAGTCACCCAATCATGTGCAGATCTTCACCCCGGAGCGCTTCGCGGCATTGGTTGAGGATGCCGGTCTGGTGATTGAGCATCGTCAGGCCACGGGATTTTTCTGGGTCATGGGCATGATCTTTTTCTGGGCCAGCGAACGGGCTGCAGGACGTGACCTGGGCGGTGCCGTGCGCGACCGGATCCAGGCGCCGTATCCACCGTTGATGGAGAGTTGGGCCAGAACCTGGCAGGACTTGCTGGCGCAGCCCGATGGATTGGCGATCAAGCAGATGCTCGACCGGTTCATGCCCAAGAGTCAGGTGATCATCGCCCGCAAACCGCTCGATGCAGGAACTGTGTCATGAGCGGCAAGCGGATCATGGACATTGAAGTGCTGCGCGCTGTCGCGGTACTCGGCGTGCTGTTTCATCACTTGCAGGGCAGCCTGTTCACCGACCCGGTGCCGCTGCTTGAAAGGATCCATACCTGGGCGCAGCCATGGTGGGGCGTTGACCTGTTTTTTGCGATCTCGGGGTTTGTCATTGCCCGCAGCCTGATCCCGGCGCTGCGCGGTTGCAGCAATCGCCAGGAATACTGGGAGCAGACGCGCAATTTCTGGCTGCGTCGGGCGTTTCGTCTGTTGCCCTCGGCCTGGCTGTGGCTGGCGTTGATGCTGCTGGCGTGCGTGTTTCTGAATCGATCAGGCGCGTTCGGGACGTGGTCCGCCAACGTCCAGGCCACGTTGGCCGGGGTACTGCAGTACGCCAACTTCCGCTTTGCCGATGCGTTCTTTCATTACGAATACGGCAGCAGTTTCGTCTACTGGAGCCTGGCGCTGGAGGAGCAGTTCTACCTGTTGTTCCCGCTTGTGATCATGCTGTGCCGCAAGTATCTGGTGTGGGCATTGCTGGCGCTGGTGGCGGTGCAATTGTTCACGGTGCGCACGCCGCTGTTGATGGTGATTCGTACCGATGCGCTGGCGCTGGGTGTGCTGTTGGCCATGTGGAGCGTGCAGCCGGGTTATCGCCGTTGGGAGCCGGTATTCCTGCGGCGGCCATGGGCCGGAGTGTTCGCGCTGATCGGCCTCGGAGCGCTGCTGAGCTTCATGGCCACCGACCGTTTCACCTTCGCCGGTTACCGCATCGGGTCGATCGCCGTGCTCAGCGCCGTGCTGGTGTGGATTGCTTCGTACGACCGCGATTACCTGCTGCCGGCCGGCAGGCTGCAACGACTGATGGCCTGGATCGGCAGCCGCTCCTACGGCATTTATCTGATTCACATCCCGGCCTATCAACTGGAGCGAGAACTGATCTTTCGTTTGCAGGGCGCCGGCCTACCGAGCCCGGCGGGACATCCGATCCTGACACTGCTGATTGCCGGTGGCCTGATCGTGCTGCTCAGCGAACTCAATTACCGCTTGATCGAAATGCCCATGCGCAATCGAGGCGCCACGCTGGTGAAACGCCTCGCCACTTCGCGAACCGTCGTCTCGTCCCCTGGAGCCACCTCATGCTGAGCCTTCTGAAGAAACTCACGGCGGCTCCGGCCCCCGCACAAGCTGTCGCACCGGTCGCCGACAAGGTCGACCCTTACATGCTCGGCCTGCACGACGCGATGCTCAGCGGCTGGTTCAACCAGCAAACCGGTGAGCTGTTCAAGGGTTTCCCGGTGACCGCCGACGACACCCTGCTGGACGTTGGCTGTGGCGACGGTGGCAACGTGCATTTCTGCGGCATGCGCGGGGCGAAGATCATCATTGCCGACATCGACGGCGCCAAGGTCGAAGCGACTCGCCAGCGCCTGAGCGATACGCCGGCGCGTGGCGTCGAATGCCATGTGACCGACTGCAATCCGCTGCCGATCGCCGATGGAACGGCCACTCGCGTGGTGTCCACTGAAGTCATCGAGCACGTCGACGACCCGGCGCAGTTCCTTGCCGAACTGGTGCGCGTCGGTCAGTCGGGCGCGCTGTATTTGCTGAGCGTGCCGCACCCCAGCTCCGAAGACCTGCAAAAAGACATCGCCGCGCCGGAGTATTTCCAGAAGCCCAACCACATTCGCATCATCAGCGAAGAGCAGTTCAAGGCGATGGTCAGCGAGGCGGGACTCGAGATCATCAGCCATAGCCAGTACGGCTTTTACTGGTCGATGTGGATGATGCTGTTCTGGGAAGCGAAGGTCGAGTTCAGCAACCCGGATCATCCGCTGCTCAACCATTGGGCCGAGACCTGGCAAGCGGTGCTCGACTCGCCACGCGGCGCGCAGATCAAGCAGGCGCTGGATGCGGTGGTGGCGAAAAGTCAGGTCATCATTGCCCGCAAGCCCTGAACGCTTTTGTGTAACCTTGCAGCCTGATGTCTCAGGGATCTGCAAGGTATGCGTTTTATCATCGGGTGGTCCGCCCTGGTGGCTGTGTTGTTGCTGTGTGCTTGTGAGCGACAGGACGCAGTGCCACTCGATCAGCAACTTTACGTCTGGCAACGGCAATGGACGCCGGCCCATGAGCTTGCCCTGAATGACAGTCGCAACGACTTTTCGACGTTGCGGGTCTTGGCGTTGCAGGCGTTCCCGAATGCCGGATGGAGTCGGGCACGCGTCGATTCTGCGTTGCTGAGACGCGATGCCCGGCCGTTGATCGCGGTGATTCGCCTCGACGGCCAGCTCAAGGCGCTCGACCCGCAAGCGGTCACGGCGCAGATCCTCCAAGTGCTCGCTGACTGGCAAGGTCAGGGACTTACCCTGGCCGGGATCGAGATCGACCATGACGCCGGCAATGCCCGCCTGCCTGCTTACATCGGATTCCTTGCTCACTTGCGTACGGCATTGCCGGCCAATCTGCCCCTGAGCATCACTGCGTTACCTGCCTGGCTCGACAGTCCGCAATTGCCGGCGTTGCTGGCGACCGTCGACAGCAGTGTGTTGCAGGTGCATGCCGTCAGCGATCCGCGTCGCGGTCTGTTCGACTCCGAACAGGCGCAGCGCTGGGCCAAGGCCTGGGGGCGAGTGACCGACAAACCGTTTTATCTGGCGCTGCCGGCCTATGGTGTAGCGCTGTTGGCGGATGTCGATGGCGCTCCGGTGGTGGAAAGCGAAGTACCGCTCGAACGGGGTGGCCAGCGCCGCGAATTGCTTGCCGATCCACAACAACTGGGCCGGCTGGCAAATGAGTTACGCGAGGATCGCCCGGCGCATCTGGCCGGTCTGATCTGGTTTCGGCTGCCATTGGCCAACGACCGCAGGGCCTGGAGCCTGAGCACGCTGCGTGCGGTCGCCCGAGGCGATGCGTTGAGCAGCCAGCTCGGCGTGGTGTTTACCGAACAGAATGGCCTGCAAGACATTGCCCTGCGTAACGTCGGTAACCTCGACAGCGCCTGGCCCGCCCGCATCACCATCCAGGCCCGGGGCTGCGAAGGGGCTGACGCGCTCGCCGGTTATGCGTTGCAACAGACGGCGGATCTGCTTACCTTCACCCGCCTGCGCGACGGCCGATTGCCGGCAGGCGGGCAGCGTGCGATCGGTTGGGCACGTTGCGCAAATATTGATCAAGGAGGTTCGCATGTTGACCCGTAACTGGCCCCGCCATCTGCTTTGCCTGAGCCTCAGCCTGCCGCTGGGCTCGGCGCTGGCCTGTGGCCCGGACTTCGCGATGCGCCTGCTCGACGATCGCGGGCAATCGCTGGCGCAAATGCCGGAGGGCAACTTCAGGTTCGAGATCAGTCGCCTCGGCAAAACCATCGCCGGGCTGAAGAACGTCACCGCCGCCACCCACAATCCGGATGACATCTACGCCGAGGCGCCAGAACCCGCCGAGGTGCGCGACAAGGCCGAGCAGATCGGCCTGACCCCTGAACAGCAAGCGCTGGTCAAACACCTGCGCAGCCTGACCGATGCGCGTCAGGTCGACGTGCAGGGTGCGAGCCTGCCGGCGGAACTGCGTCTGTATGTGGCGGGCGCGGTGGCGTTCGGCGCCGGTGACCATCAACTGGCGGTCGAGTATTTCCGCCAGTTGCTGGCGCTGCCGGCCGATCAGCGGGCGTTACGCAGCACCTGGGCTGCCTATTCTCTGGGCCGGGCGTACTTTGCCATGAGCAGCGAAGCGGGCGATGCGCTTGAAGCCTGGGAAAACGCTATCGACGCGTTCCGCCAGACGCGGCAACTGAGCATCGACGGCTTCAGCGATCCGCTGGAACTGGGCGTGGCCAGCCTTGGCGAAGAGGCGCGGGCGTTGCGCATGGCGGGTGACTGGAACAACGCCATCAAGCTCTATGCCGCGCAAAACCTGCACGGCTCGAACGTCGGTTACACCTCGCTGAAGCAGTTGATGAACGAACTGGCCGAGGAGCCCGAAGATCGGCTGGCGAAATTGCTGCGCCGCGAAGCGGTGCAGCAACTGGTGACCGCCTCGCTGATCAGCCGGATCGGCTGGTCGTTCGGCGATGAGCCACCGAACGAGAAGAAACTGGTCAAAGCGCTGCAAGCAAGCACCCGCGGCAGCCTCGATAATGCTGATCGTCTGGCGGCGATGAATTATCAACAGGGCGATTACGCCAGCGCCAAGGCATTCCTCGAACACGCTGGCGACAGCGGTCTGGCGTGGTGGCTGCGGGCAAAACTGGCGGTGCGCGATGGCGACAGGAACGCGGCGGCTGCGGCCTATGCGAAAGCTGCGCAAGCGTTCCCGCAGGAGGAGTCCTGGGGCGAGCGGCGTACCGCCGACTGGAATCTCGAAACCGTGCAGCCCAAATGCCGGGTCGAGGGCGAGAGCGCGATCCTTGCGCTGCAACGTGGCGAGTACCTGCAGGCCTTCGACCAGTTGTATCGCAGCCAGCACCTTTACTGGTTCGACGCTGCGACCGTGGCTGAGCGAGTGCTGACGGTCGAGGAGCTGAAAAACTATGTCGATACCAACGTGCCGGCACCGCCCGCGCTGAGCCAGCAGGATCGCGACAATTACGTGCCGCTGCCGGTGGCCGCCAGCCTGCGCAATCTGCTGGGGCGGCGGTTGTTGCGTGAGGGGCACTACGAAGAAGCGGTCGGTTATTTCGACAATGCCGATTTGCAGAACAAGGCCCGGCTCTATGGCGAGCAACGCCTGAAGGCCGACTCAGCGTGGTGGCCGACCAAACGTGCCAGCGCACTGTTCAATGCTGCGTGGACAGCCCGTGAGTGGGGCATGGACATCCTGGGCTACGAAATGGCCCCGGATTACGCGACCTTCGGCGGCAACTACAGCCTGGAAAACACCGAGCTGAAAGTCGGGCCGCTGGTCAGCGAGGCCGAAGTGCGACGTCAGAAGGCCAGTGAAGCGCAGCCGGATGAGCGTTATCACTATCGTTTTGTCGCCACGGCGCTGGCCAGCCGTGCGGCAGACAATCTGCCGCACACCAGCCAGGCGTTCGCCGCTGTGTTGTGCTCGGCGGCGGGCTGGAACAGCAGCCTGGAAGAGCAGAGTGCGTTGTACAAACGCTATGTCGATGAAGGGCCGTACGTCCCGTGGGCCGTGGATTTCGGCCATCAATGCCCTTATCCGGATTTTGAAAACGCTGACAAGCGCTACGTCACTCAGGTGACCGATTCGGTGCGTTCGACACTGCGGCCGTACAAGTGGCCGGTGCAGATCGGAGCGATCGTGGCCTTCAGCGCTGTGGCGTTGCTGCTGATCACCCGCCGCCAGCGCAAGGCCCGCAAAGCCTAAGCCTGCTGGACGAACGTCAGGCGCACGGCAAAGCCGATCAACAGGCTGCCGAACAGCCACTGTTGCACTCGCTGGGCCGTCGGGCTGTGTTTCAGCCAGCGGCCCAGCGCGGCGCCGGTCAGGGCGTAGGCGCTGTCGAACAGCAGACCTGTGCCCACCAGCATCGCACCGAGCACGGCGAACTGGGTCAGCACCGGTGCGCCATTCGCGACGATGAATTGCGGCAGCAGCACCGAGCAGAACAGTAACGCTTTCGGGTTGAGCAGGTTGGTCAGCAGGCCGCGGCGGATGGCTGCATACCACTGCGCATGACTGTCCGTCACGGTGCCGGCGTCCAGATCCGGCAACAGCGTGGTGCGCAGGCATTGAATGCCGATCCACAGCAAATACGCCGCCCCGGCGATCCGCACAGCATCGAACGTCCACGGTGCCGCCTTGAACAGCGCCGCCAGCCCCAGCGCCGCGAGCGCTACATGACAGCCTCGGGCGATGGCCAGACCAACCGCCGTGGCCAGCGCTGCGCCGCGTCCCTGACGGGCACCGGTCTGCAACAGCAGGATCATGTCCGGGCCGGGCAACAGAAAGACCACTGCCAGCGCCAGGAAAAACAGCCAGAGACTCGCCATGTTGCACCCCTTTCGTTGTCGATTCGGTCGCCTCAGTCTAGGGCCGAAGGGCAGGGCAGGTGGTTGCGTAGTCAGCTTATAAAGGCGTTTGAATTGGCATAATCTGCGCTCTTTCACCGCGAAAACCATCAGGATCTGCCAACCATGAAACTGGATGCCTTCGACCGCAAGATTCTTGCCGCACTGCAACGGGACGGACGCCTGAGCAACGTACAACTGGCCGACGAAATCGGCCTGTCGGCATCGCCGTGCCTGCGCCGGGTGCGGATGCTCGAAGAGGCCGGGGTGATTCGCGGATATCAGGCCAATCTGGACCGTGATGAAGTGGGGTTGGGGCTGACGGTGTTTGTCGGGGTCAAGGTCGAGCGCCACAACGACGAACAGGCCGAGGCATTCCACCGGGCGGTGACCGCATTGCCGGAGGTGATTTCAGCGTTTCTGGTGTCCGGGGAATCGGACTTTCTGCTGCAAGTGGTGGTGCCGGATCTGCGCGCCTACGACCGCTTTCTCACCGGTTGCCTGTTGAAGCTGCCGGGGGTGAGCGATATCCGCAGCAATTTTGCGATCCACACGGTGAAAACGCCCGGCGCATTGCCGCTGGGGCATCTGCCGTCCTGATACTTCCCGCATTGCGCGGGAAGTATTCGCACAGTGCTTACATCTGCGTCGCCATCCCTTCGACATTCATTGCCGCCTGACGCAACGCTTCGGAGCGGGTTGGATGCGGGTGACAGGTCAGCGCGATGTCTTCGGCCGAGGCGCTGAATTCCATGGCCACGCAGAACTCGCCGATCATTTCGCTGACGCTCGGGCCGACCAGGTGCACGCCGAGGACTTCGTCCGTGCGTTCATCGGCGATGACTTTGGCAAAGCCTTCGGTCTCGTGATTGATCTTCGCCCGGCTGTTGGCGGTGAACGGGAATTTGCCGACCTTGTACGCCCGGCCTTCGGCCTTCAACTGCTCTTCGGTCTTGCCGACGCTGGCCAGCTCCGGCCGGGTGTAGATCACGTTTGGAATCAGCTCGTAATTGACCTCACCGGCCTTGCCGACGATCTGCTCGATGCAGGCCATGGCTTCGTCTTCAGCCTTGTGCGCGAGCATCGGCCCCGAGGTCACGTCACCGATCACCCACACACCGGGCGCTTCGGTGCGATGCTGTTTGTTGGCGAGCATGCCGCGTTTGTCGGTGCTCAGGCCGACGTTTTCCAGGCCCAGGCCCTGGGTGTACGGGCGACGACCAATGGCCACCAGCACGTAATCGGCCTCGAGGATTTCCGCGCTGCCGCCAGCGGCGGGTTCGACGCTGAGCTGTACGCCAGTGGCCGAGGAGGTGGCGCTGGTCACTTTCGAGCTCAGCTTGAAGCTGATGCCTTGTTTGCTCAGCGAGCGTTGCAGGGTCTTGCCGGCTTCGCCGTCGACACCGGGGCAGATGCGGTCGAGGTATTCCACCACCGTCACCTGCGCGCCAAGCCGGCGCCAGACCGAGCCGAGTTCGAGGCCGATCACGCCCGCACCGATTACCACCAGATGCTTGGGCACTTCGCTCAAGGACAGCGCGCCGGTGGAGTCGAGGATGCGCTTGTTGTCGATCTCCACGCCGGGCAGGGGAGTGGGCTCGGAGCCGGTGGCGATGACGATGTCCTTGGCCGTCAGCTCGATCCGGCTGCCCTGATCGCCGGTCACGCTGACTTTTCCGGGGCCGTCGATATGGCCCCAGCCCTTGATCCAGTCGACCTTGTTCTTGCGAAACAGGAATTCGATGCCTTTGGTCAGGCCGCTCACGCTTTCGTCTTTCTGTTTCATCATTTGCGCAAGGTTGAGCGTGGGTTTGACCTCGATACCGAGGTTGGCGAACTCCGTTCCCAGCGCCGCTTCGTACAGCTCGGACGCATGCAAAAGCGCCTTGGACGGCATGCAGCCGACGTTCAGGCAGGTGCCACCCAACGTGGCGCGACCCTCGACGCACGCGGCCTTGAGGCCCAGCTGGCCGGCGCGGATCGCTGCGTTATAACCGCCGGGACCACCGCCCAGAATCACCACGTCATAGTTGCTCATGCTCTTACTCCTGGCTGAAGGATGCGGATCGGTAAAAGTAGTTCGTGCTAAAAATTACGAACGTAATATGTGCGTTTCCAGACATTTCGGTCAAGGCTTCAGGCAAGCGACAGGTTGCCCATCTTTGAATGATGCAAATGAGTACAAATATTTCACGACTTTCGTTATATCGTAACGATATGTGCAGTGAGCCAAAGAGTTTGGGGGGATATGCAAGTCGATCTGGATGAAGGCACGCCGGTGACCGGGTTGCCGCGCTTTCAGCAAGCGGCGACGCAGGGCCGGCGCTTGCGTCGCCTGGCGATCGGTCTGGGCGCGTTGGCCGGGGCAGGGTGGGTGCTGGCATTTTTTGTCGGGCTGTTTGCGCCGCAATCGCTGTGGCCCGCGCTGCTGGTCAATCAAAGCGCGGCGCTGCTGGTGCTGGTGGCGGGGCTGCAATCGGCGTGGTGGGTGACGCAATGGCGGGCGCGGGTGATCAATCCCGTGGTGCCGGTGACGGTTGCTGAAGAACCTGCGCCGGACGGCTGGTACGAGCGGCTGCTGGATCGGATGAGCCAGCGCAGTCTGCATCTGCTCGGGCAGATCGGCGCGTCCACGTTGTGGCTCGGCGGGTGGTCGTTGCTGGTGCTGCTGAGCCTCGAGCAGACGTGGAATCTGACGCTGCCTGCGGCGGGTGTGGGGTTGTCCGCCACGGTCGGTGCGGCCATCGCGTTGCTTTTGGCGTTCGGTCTGCTGGTACTGGAGCGGCAACTGGCGCAGGAAAACCCGGCGCAATGGCCCGAGGCCGGAGCGCTGGCGCAACTGACACGCGTGGCAATCATCAGTCTGGTGCTGGGCGCGTTGTGCCTGTTGTTCGCCAGTGACAGTGCAATCTGGCCTGTGCGTCTGGCGGTATTGATCGGCATTTTGCCGGGGCTGGTTGCCCTAGAGTTGCTGTTGCGTGCGCTGCTGTCGCTGTTCAGCCCGCGCCGCGAACAACTCGAACCGGTGCTGCTGGCCCGCAGTTTTGTCGCTGATCTGCTGCGTTGGCCGCCACAACCGTTGCTCGCATTGCAGCATGAATTGCACAACCGCTTCGGCATCGATCTGCGCCAGATCTGGGCCTTCAGTTACATGCGCCGCGCGTTCTTGCCGGTGTTGGTACTGGTGGCAGCGGTAGGCTGGTTGCTCACCGGCCTTCACGAAATTCCGATGCAAAGCCGTGGGATTTACGAGCGTTTCGGCAAACCGGTGCAGGTGTTCGGGCCGGGGCTGCATGCGGGTTTGCCCTGGCCCTTGGGGCGTGTACTGAATGTTGAAAACGGCGTGGTCCATGAATTGGCGACCAGCGTCGGCGAGAACCCGGCGCCCGTGCAGTTGGACCCGGCAGAAGGCCCGGCGCCACTCACCGCCAACCGTTTGTGGGATGCCAGCCACGTCAATGACAAGTCACAGGTGATCGCCAGCAGCCGTGGCGATCAGCAGAGCTTTCAGATCGTCAACATGGACGTGCGCTTCGTCTATCGCATCGGCCTGAGCGATCAAGCCGCACTGGCCGCCACCTACAACAGCGCCGATGTGCCGACGCTGATCCGCAGCACCGCCAGCCGGATTCTGGTGCATGACTTTGCCTCGCGTACCCTCGACGGATTGCTTGGTGAGGACAGGATCGGGCTCGCCGAAGAAATCGGCCGTGCCGTGCAAAGCGATCTGCAGAAACTCGACAGCGGCGTGGAAATTCTCGCCACGGTGGTCGAAGCGATACACCCGCCCGCCGGGGCGGCCAATGCCTATCACAGCGTGCAAGCGGCGCAGATCGGCGCTCAGGCGTTGATCTCCCGCGAGCGCGGTGCCGCTGCCGAAGCGAGTAACCAGGCGCAGTTGCAGGCCAGCCTCGCTCGGGATCAGGCCAGTGCCAACGCCCATGAAATCAATGCCACCGCCCGGGCGGCGGATCTGAAATTCAGCGCCGAACAAAAAGCCTACGCCAGCGCCGGCCAAGCCTTCGTGCTGGAGCAATACCTCAGCCAACTCAGCCAGGGTTTGAGCAAAGCCAAACTGTTGGTACTCGACCATCGCCTGGGCGGCAGCAGTAACGCACCGACCATCGACCTGCGTACGTTCACGCTGCCGGCAGATCCGGCGCGCACCACCGCTCAGCCAGGAGCCACCCATTGAGCCAGTCGCACACTCACGATCACCATGACCACAGCGGCCACGATCATGCTCATGGCGGCGGTCATCACCATCACGGGCATCATCACCATCACCACGGTGCGCCGGAAGAGGCGGGGCCTTTTCCGTGGAAACGCATGGGCTGTGCAGCGTTGCTGGTGGCGTTCGCCATCGCGGCGGCGAGTCTGGTGCAAGTGCGTTCCGGTGAAGCCACGGTCATCACCCGTTTCGGCAATCCGTCCCGCGTGCTACTGGAACCGGGGCTGAGTTGGCGCTGGCCGGCACCGTTCGAAGCGGCGATTCCGGTGGATCTGCGTTTGCGCACGACCTCCAGCGGCTTGCAGGATGTCGGCACCCGCGACGGTTTGCGCATCATCGTTCAGGCGTACGTGGCTTGGCAGGTGCAGGGCGATCCCGACAACGTGCAGCGTTTCATGCGCGCTGTGCAGAACCAGCCGGACGAAGCGGCGCGGCAGATTCGCACGTTTGTCGGCTCGGCACTGGAAACCACGGCCAGCAGTTTCGATCTGGCCAATCTGGTGAATACCGATGCCAGCCAGGTACGCATCGCCGATTTTGAAGCGCAGCTGCGCCAGCAAATCGATCAGCAGCTGCTCGCCACTTACGGCGTGCGGGTGGTGCAGGTGGGTATCGAACGGCTGACATTGCCATCGGTGACCCTCACTGCAACGGTTGACCGGATGCGTGCCGAGCGTGAAACCATCGCCACCGAGCGCACGGCCATCGGCAAGCGAGAGGCAGCGCAAATTCGCTCCGCCGCCGAACGCGATGCGCGAATCGTGCAAGCCGATGCCACGGTGAAAGCTGCCGATATCGAAGCCCAATCGCGGGTAGAAGCGGCGCAGATTTATGGGCGCGCTTACGCCGGCTCACCGCAGCTGTACAACTTGCTGCGCTCGCTGGACACCCTTGGCACCATCGTTTCGCCAGATACCAAACTGATCCTGCGCACCGACGCCGCGCCGTTCCGGGTGTTGGTCGACGGTCCGCCGAATCTCGACAACAAAAGCGGATCGCAGCCATGAATGAAGTTCCACGTGGAACACATTCGCTGAACAGTCCGTGGATTCAAGCGGGACGTCTGGCGTTTTTCGCTCTGTATGCGGTAACCGTGCTCGCGGCATTGGCTTGGGCATTTTCCAATGTCCGGCAGATTGATCCGCAAAATCGCGCGGTGGTTTTGCATTTCGGAGCGCTGGATCGCATTCAGAATGCCGGGTTGTTATTGGCCTGGCCGCAGCCGTTTGAACAGGTGGTTTTGTTGCCGGCGGCGGATCGGGTGATCGAGCGCAGAGTGGAAAACTTGCTGCGCAGCGATCAGGCCCTGCAGGCGGATCGCGTGGCAACCTTCGCCACGCCGCTGAGTGATGCGCTGGCCGGTTCCGGTTATCTGCTCACCGGTGATGCGGGTGTGGTGCAGCTGGATGTGCGGGTGTTCTACAAGGTCACGGATCCCTATGACTTCGTACTGCAGGGCGAACATGTGCTACCGGCGCTGGATCGATTGGTGACGCGCAGCGCGGTGGCGCTGACGGCCGCGCGGGACTTGGACACGATTCTGGTGGCGCGGCCGGAGTTGATCGGCGCTGACAATCAGGCGGCCGAACGTCGCGAACGGTTGCGCGGTGATCTGGTGCAAGGCATCAACCGACGTCTCGCCGAGTTGAAGGCGAGCGGTCAGGGCATCGGCAT
Source organism: Pseudomonas sp. DR 5-09 (assembly GCF_001655595.1). Lineage (NCBI taxonomy): Bacteria > Pseudomonadati > Pseudomonadota > Gammaproteobacteria > Pseudomonadales > Pseudomonadaceae > Pseudomonas > Pseudomonas sp. DR 5-09. Next base: position 6,374,577 of record NZ_CP011566.1, on the reverse strand, counting down.
CGAAGTGGCGCGGGTCGATGTGCAATCGAGCCTGCCGGAGCCGGCAGTGAGCGCGTTTAACGCGGTCCTCACCGCCAGCCAGCAAGCCGACAAAGCGGTCGCCAATGCCCGCACCGAAGCCGAGAAACTCACCCAGTCCGCCAACGAGCAAGCCGACCGCACGCTGCAAGTCGCCCACGCCCAGGCCGGTGAGCGCCTGGCCAAAGCCTCCGCCGACACGGCGACGGTATTGAGCCTGGCCAAGGCGCAACAGCAGGGCACGGACCCGCAAATGCTCTTGCGTCTGTACCGCGAGCGGATGCCGAAGATTCTCGGTCAGGCCGGTTCGGTCACCACGGTCGATCCGAAAGACGATTCACGCCTGATCATTCAGGGAGCCAGTAAATGACTGCCACCACCACCGCACCGAGCCTGTTGTCCTCGGCCGAACAACGCCGCGCCGCGCGCCAGTTGACCTTGGCGATGCTCGCCCTCGGCTTGCTCGGTCTGGGGCTGATCTGGCGCTGGTTGATGCCGGAACAGACGGGCGTCAGTCAGTTGCTGCTCGGATTTGCTTCTTTGTTAGTCGCGGTGCCGGTAATGCGTTCGGCCTGGTTCAGCCTGCGTTATCCGAGCCTGCACGGCATCACCGACCAGTTGATCGCCCTGGCGATGATCGGGGCCTGGGCCACGGGCGATCTGCTCACGGCGGCGCTGTTGCCGATCATCATGATCTTCGGCCACGTGCTGGAAGAACGCAGTGTGATCGGTTCCCAGGAAGCGATTCATGCCCTCGGCCAATTGACCCGCAGCCACGCGCGCAAGGTGCAGGCGGACGGCTCGATCATCGAAGTCGACAACGGCACGCTCAAGGCCGGCGACAAAGTCGAAGTGCGCGCCGGGGATCGAGTGCCGGCGGACGGTCGGGTTTTGTCCGGCCAGGCCAGCCTCGACACAGCGTCGATCACCGGTGAGTCGGTGCCGGTGGAAGCGGGTGCCGGCATGGCGGTATTCGGCGGCGCGATCAACCTCGACGGGCTGCTGCGAATCGAAGTGACCCGTACCGGGGATGAATCCACCCTCGGCAAGGTCATCGCGCTGATGCAGAACGCCGAACGCTCCAAGCCACCGATCACCCGGTTGCTCGAACGTTATGCCGGCAGCTACATGGTGCTGGTGTTGCTGCTCGCGGCGGTGACCTGGTTTATCACCAACGATGCGCAGGCGATGCTCGCGGTGCTGGTGGCGGCATGCCCATGCGCGCTGGTGTTGTCGGCGCCGGCCACGGCGATTGCCGGGGTGGCGGTGGCGGCGCGGCACGGGATTCTGATCCGCAGTTCGGCGTTCCTTGAGGAGCTGGCCGATCTCACTTCGCTGGTGGTCGACAAGACCGGCACCCTGACGTACGGCACGCTGCGCTTGCAGTCGATCAACAGCCCGCGAGCAGATCACGGGTCGGTGATGGCGCTGGCTGCAAGCCTGGGTGCGGCTAGCAGCCATCCGGTCAGCCGCGCGCTGGCCGGACTGGTCAGCGCAGAAGAGGCGCTGGTGCTGACCGATATTCATGAGCGGCAGGGGCTGGGCGTAGTGGCCAAAACCGCGCAAGGCGAGGCCGCACTCGGGCGTCCGGAGCTGTTTGCGCAGTTGGGCATCCCGACCACCGCCATCCCCGACCACGATGGCCCGATTGCCGGGTTGGCATTGAACGGAGAATTCCTTGCCTGGCTGTTGTTGGCCGACACGGTCAAACCGGAAGCACGATTTGCGCTGAGTGAACTGCGTGACCTCGGGCTGGGGCGGCAACTGCTGTTGACCGGCGACCGGCAAAGCGTCGCGCAGACACTGGCCAAGGATGTCGGCCTGCACGAAGTCGAAGCCCAGGCGTTGCCCGAAGACAAACTCAATCGAGTGCTCAAGGAAATCGACAACGGCTTCCGGCCGATGGTGGTCGGCGACGGGATCAACGATTCGTTGGCGCTGAAGGCGGGTGTCGTGGGTGTGGCGATGGGCGCGGGCGGCGCGGATATTGCGCTGGCATCCGCCGATATCGTGCTGATCGGCAGCGACCTGCGTCGGCTCGGCACCTGTGTGCGCCTGAGCCGCCAGTGCCGACGGACCTTACAGGTGAACGTGATCATCGGCCTGGGCTGGACGCTAGCCATCGTGGTTTTCGCCGCCTTCGGCTGGCTCGGTGCGGCGGGGGCGATGATCGCCGCGTTGCTGCACAACCTGAGCACGCTGTTGGTGCTGGGCAACGCCGGACGCCTGCTGCGATTTCAGGAGCCACTGCTGAAGCTGAAAGCGCCGGACTGATCAATTTTCGAACTGTGCGCCGGTCTCGCAGTCATTTGAGAAGGCGCACTGAACCAGGGATGACAGCGCGGTGGCAGCCTCTGTGGCTGATAGTCAGCGACTATCAAATCGATAGCCTGCTAATTTTCAAGGATGGTCTACCCTCAGATCAGACGTCTGAAACCAGGGGGATATTCCATGCTCGCGCAACTTCCACCGGCCTTACAGAATCTGCAGCTTCCGCTACGCCTGCGACTCTGGGACGGCCATGAATTCAATCTGGGCCCGGCGCCCAGTGTCACCATCGTGGTCAAGGACCCGTTGATGGTGTCCCAGTTGACCCATCCAAGTCTCGACGCGCTGGGGGCGGCGTTCGTCGAGGGCAAACTCGAACTGGAGGGCTCGATCAGCGAGGTCATCCGGGTGTGCGATGAGTTGAGCACGGCGCTGCTCGACGAGGACGAAGACAGTCAGCCGGTGCGCACCGTGCATGACAAGGAAACCGACGCCAAAGCCATTTCCTATCACTACGACCTGTCTAACGCGTTCTACCAGCTGTGGCTGGACAGCGACATGGCGTATTCCTGCGCGTATTTCGAAACCGGCAGCGAATCCCTGGAGCAAGCCCAGCAAGCCAAGTTCCGGCACCTGTGCCGCAAGCTGCGCCTGCAGCCCGGCGACTATCTGTTGGACGTCGGTTGCGGTTGGGGCGGACTGGCGCGTTATGCCGCCCGAGAGTTCGGCGCCAAGGTCTTCGGTATCACCCTGAGCAAAGAGCAACTGGCGCTGGCCCGTGAGCGGGTCAAAGCTGAAGGTCTTGAAGACCAGATCGAACTGCAACTGCTTGACTACCGCGATCTGCCCCAGGATGGGCGCTTCGACAAAGTGGTCAGCGTCGGCATGTTCGAGCACGTCGGCCACGCCAACCTCGCCGAATACTGCAAAACCCTGTTCGGCGCGGTGAAAGAGGGCGGTCTGGTGATGAACCACGGCATCACCGCCAAGCACACCGATGGCCGCCCTGTGGGGCGCGGCGCCGGGGATTTCATCGAGAAATATGTGTTCCCCAACGGCGAGCTGCCGCACCTGGCGATGATCTCGGCCGAGATCAGCGAAGCGGGTCTGGAGATCGTCGATGTCGAGAGTCTGCGCCTGCACTACGCGCGCACCCTGGACCACTGGAGCGAACGGCTGGAGGACAACCTTGAAGCCGCCGCGAAACTGGTGCCGGACCAGGCGCTACGTATCTGGCGTCTGTACCTGGCAGGCTGCGCTTATGCATTCGCTCGCGGCTGGATCAACCTGCACCAGATCCTCGCCGTGAAGGCCCATGCCGACGGCAGCCATGAACTGCCGTGGACGAGGGACGACATCTACCACCCTTGAACCTAGAGGATCGGTGAAATCAGCCGGGCGATCCGCATACCGACCTGTTGCAGGCGGTGGATCTCCCGGCTTTCTTCTTTGGCGACTTCGTAGGCCTGGGCGAAGTCATCGTTGAGCATCTGTTCCACGCTGGCGGCGAATTCGCTGTCGACGGTCAGCAGCATCACCTCGAAATTCAGCCGGAACGAGCGGTTGTCCAGGTTGGCGCTGCCGATGGCGCTGATCTCGCTGTCGATCAACACCACTTTCTGATGCAGGAACCCCGGTTCGTAGCGGAATACCCGCACGCCGGCGCGAACCGCTTCGAACGCATACAGGCTGGAGGCGGCGTAGACGATGCGATGGTCGGGGCGCGAAGGCAGCAACAGGCGCACGTCGACCCCGCGCAATACGGCGAGGCGCAATGCTGCGAATACGGCTTCGTCGGGAATGAAGTAGGGGCTGGTGATCCACACGCGCTCGGCGGCGGCGTGGATGGCTTCGACGAAGAACAGCGAGCAGGTTTCGTAGGCGTCCGCCGGGCCGCTGGCGAGCAATTGGCAAAGCACGCCTTCATCCGGGTAAGCGTCCGGCAGGATCAGCGGCGGCAATGACCGCGCGGCCCAGAACCAGTCTTCGGCAAAAGACTCCTGCATGCACGCCACCACCGGGCCGCGCACCTGGACGTGAGTGTCGCGCCACGGTGCCAGCGGTGGTTTTTCACCCATGTATTCGTCGCCGACGTTGTGGCCGCCGACAAAACCGATCAGCCCGTCGACCACCACGATCTTGCGGTGGTTGCGGAAATTCACCTGGAAACGATTGAGCCAGCCGCTGCGGGTGGCGAACGCCTTGACCTCGACGCCGCCATCGCGCAGCGCCTGCACGTAGCTGTGGGGCAGGGCGTGGCTGCCGATGCGGTCGTAGAGCAAATGAATCACCACGCCTTCGGCGGCTTTCTTCAGCAACAGGTCACGCAAACGCTGGCCGAGGCGATCGTCGTGAATGATGAAAAACTGGATCAATACGGCTTTCCGCGCTTGGTCGATTGCGTGGAAAATCGCCTCGAAGGTCTGCGCGCCATTGATCAGCAATCGCACTTCATTGTTGGCCAGGCATGGCATGCGCCCCAGCTTCGGCATTGCGCGCAACGAGTCGTAAGCATTCGAGGCGCGGGCGGTCAGGGCTTCTTCCACCCAGGGCCGCCAGTTGAGCTCGGAAATCGCCAGGCGCATTTGTTCGTTGGCCTGACGGCGGGCCTTGATGTAGCCATCGAAGGTGCTGCGGCCGAACACCAGATAAGGAATGAGGGTGAGGTAGGGAATGAAGATCAGCGACAGCGCCCAGGCGATCGAGCCTTGGGCGGTGCGGACGGTCAACACGGCATGGATCGCGGCGATCGAGCCGAGGGTGTGTATCAGGGCGATCAGGTAACCGAAAATGTGCGGTCCGAAATAATCCATGGGGCAACCTTGCTCCTGAAGATTCAATGCTTAACAGACCATGTTCCATGGCGATTGTCGCTATTTGTTTTCAAGACGCCAGCGCCCGCCATGAACCGAAACAGGCGGCCGGCGTCTAACGGCCACTACTGATCAGGAGTTTTTCAATGAACGTTCGTCTGCTGGGTTTGGCGCTGGGCCTGGGTTTGGCCTTGCCGGTGGTTGCTCAGGCGCAAATGCTGCAGCCGGGGTTGTGGGAAATGACGTCGAGCAATGTGAAGGTCGATGATCAGGTGATGGATGTGCAATCGATCCTCGGCCAGATTCAGGGCCAGATCACCCCGCAGCAGCGGGCGCAACTGGAGAAGCAGGGGATCAACATCGGTGGCAAGGGTATCCGCGCCTGCCTGACGCCACAGCAGGTAGCAACCAACGATATCCCGCTGGCGGATCCGCAGTCGGGTTGCAAACAGCAGATCACCGAGCGCGTCGGCAACCAGTGGAAATTCCGCTTCAGTTGCCCGAAAGCCCAGGGCACCGGCGTCGCGACGTTCCTCAGTGATCGTGAGTTCACCACCGTCGCCAACGGCACTTTCAACGCTATCGGGATCAACCAGAAGGGCAGTCTGGAAACCCGGGCGGTCTGGCTGGGGCAGGATTGCGGTACCGTCAAACCGAGAGCGTAAATCAAACCGCCTCCACATCGAGTGGAGGCGGTTTTTTTTCAGCGCATGAACCGCAGCGGCAATCCCTGACAGTTGTCATGGATCCGATGGTCATGCCACGCGATCTGCCCCGACACCATCGTCGTGCTGACCCGATGCCGAAAGCTGCGCTGAGCGAACGGCGTCCAGCCACATTGCGACAGAACCGGTTGGCGGGACACCGCGACACCCCCGGGCTCCGGTTGCACCAACACCAGATCCGCCCAATACCCTTCACGTAAATAACCGCGATCCGGAATGGCAAACAGATCCGCCACCCGGTGACTGGTCTTCGCCACCAGCGTGGTGATCGGCAATACGCCATCCGCCACCAGTTCCAGAAGCGCCGGCAGCGCGTGTTGCACCAGTGGCAGCCCGGACGGTGCCTGTTCATACGCTTGCTGCTTTTCCGCCCAGGTGTGCGGTGCGTGATCGCTGCCGATCACGTCCAGTCGATTGCTCAGCAGTGCCTGACGCAAGGCATCACGATCGGCTTGGGATTTGATCGCTGGATTGCATTTGATCAGGTTGCCAAGGTTCGGATAGTCACGGTCATCGAACAGCAAGTGATGCAGGCAGACTTCGGCGGTGACGCGTTTTTGCGACAGCGGTTTGTCTTCGAACAACGCCAGCTCGCGGGCCGTTGTCAGGTGCAGGACGTGCAGGCGAGTGCCATGACGTTTGGCCAGATCCACCGCCAGAGACGATGAACGAAAGCAGCTGTCGGCATTGCGGATCTGCGCGTGGGCATCGGGCGGCAGTTGGTTGCCGAAGCGTTCGCGCAGGTTCGCGGCATTCGCCTCGATGCTCGGGGTGTGTTCGCAGTGGGCCAGCAGAATCGTCGGCACTTCAGCGAACAGGCGCTCGAGGGTGTGCGGGTCGTCCACCAGCATGTTGCCGGTGGACGCGCCCATGAACACTTTGACCCCCGCCACTTCGCTCGGATTCAGCGCCGCGACCGTGTCCAGATTGTCCTGACTGACACCAAAGTGAAAACCGTAATTGGCCACCGAGTTGATTGCCGCCCGGCGCTTTTTGTCGGCCAGCGCTTCGAGAGTCAGAGTGGCAGGGTGAGTGTTGGGCATGTCCATGAAACTGGTGATGCCGCCGGCCACCGCCGCACGGGATTCGGTGTGGATGCTGCCCTTGGCCGGCGCACCCGGCTCACGGAAATGCACCTGGTCGTCAATCATTCCCGGCAGCAGCCATTGACCGTTGGCGTCGATTTCCCGGGTCGCGTTTTCCCCTTCAATGCTGCTGGCGATCTTGACGATGCGCCCGTGGCTGACCAACAGATCGGCGTCGAACTCACGCCCCTCGTTCACCAGCCGCGCATTGCGAATCAACACACTGCTCATGATTCAGAACTCGTTCTGCAGGGCTTTGTAGCCGCGCACCAGGTCGACGTTGGTGCGCGCCACGTCTTCGGAAAATTCCGAAGCGCTGACGCTCACCGGCGGGAATTGCGAGAGGTCGGTGCCCGTGCCGATGCGGGTGGTGGAGGGCACGTAGAACGCGTCCGGCAGATCCCGGCCGTCGACCACCGAGTTGTGCCGCACCACGCAACCGTTGCCCACGACGCAGTTGAACAGCACGCTGTTGAAGCCGATGAACACCCGGTCTCCGACCGTGCATGGACCGTGCACGATCGAGCGGTGGGCGATGGAGCTGAATTCGCCGATGGTCACCGCCGCGCCGGATTTGGAGTGGATCACCACGCCGTCCTGGATGTTCGAATTGGCGCCGATGGTGATCGGTTCCATCTCGCCCGTGGCATCCACTTCATCAGCGCGGATCACCGCGTATGGGCCGACGAACACGTTTTCACCAATGACGACTTTGCCGCAGATGATCGCGGTTTTATCGACGTAGGCAGACTCGGCAATCTGCGGCAAATCACCGGAAGGATTTTTACGGATCATGGTTGGCTCAGGGCTTGGTAAAGAGTGTTGAGGTTGTATTCGAACAGCCCGGTGAAGGTGCTGGCCGGTCCGCTGGTGGCGAGGGCGTCGGAGTACAGCGTGCCGCCGATGTGTGCGCCGCTTTCGTCGGCGATCTGTTTGAGCAGGCGTGCGTCCTTGATGTTTTCCATGAACACCGCTTTGACCTTGGCCTGGCGAATCTGGGTGATCAGCGCGGCGACTTCGGCGGCGGAGGGTTCGCGTTCGGTGGACAGACCTTGTGGCGCCATGAAGTCGATGCCGTAGGCCTGACCGAGATAACCGAAGGCATCGTGGCTGGTGACGATCTTGCGGTTACCCGGCGGCAATGAACCGAGCTTGGTTTTCGCCTGGGCGAGGAGGGCGTAGATCTGTTTCAGGTAGGCCTGGCTGTTGCGCTCGTAGTCGGCTTTGTTTGTCGGGTCAGCAGCGATCAGCGCCTTGGTGATGTTGGCGACGTACAGCTCGGCGTTCGCCAGGTTGTGCCAGGCGTGAGGGTCGGGAACGGTTTCGCCGTCCTCATCCAGCGAGCGCGGAATCACGCCACGACTGGCGCTGATTACCGGAGCTCTGGTGTCGGTGCTGGCGACCAGCCGATCCAGCCACGGCTCGAAGCCCAGCCCGTTCTTGACGATCAGTTTCGCCTTGAGCAGGGCCTTGGCGTTATCCGGAGTGGGTTCGTAAGTGTGGGCATCGGCGTCAGGGCCGACCATGTTGGTGATCTGGATATGCTCGCCGCCGACCTGATGCACCATGTCGGCAAGGATGCTGAAACTGGTGACCACCGGCAGTTTTTCCGCCGCCGATAACGACATCGACAGCATCAGGCTGAACAGCACGAGTAGAGCGCGCATCGGGAAACACCTCATTGGGATGTGAGCAAAGGCGGGCGGCGCAACAGACCGTGCACCGGTCCGAACACCACGGACAACAGGTAACCGCCACCGGCGACCAGCACGATGGCCGGGCCGCTGGGCAGCGAGTAGTAGAACGACAGCAACAGACCGAGCCATACCGATGCGCAACCGATGAGCGCGGCGATGGCAATCAGGACCGGCAGGCGTCGGCTCCAGAAGCGTGACGCGGCGGCGGGCAGCATCATCAGGCCGACTACCATCAAGGCGCCGATCGCCTGGAAACCGATCACCAGATTGAGCACCACCAGCGTCAGGAACACGCCATGGGCGACGGGGCCGAGTCGGCTGACCGTGCGCAGGAAAAACGGATCGAGGGTGTCGAGCAGCAAGGGTTTGTAGATCAGCGCGATGGCCATCAGGCTGAGTGCCGACACCCACAGCATGCCGTTGAGGGTCGGCCCATCGACCGCCAAAGCGGAGCCGAACAGCAGGTGCAGCAAATCGAGTCGCTTGCCAGCGATGCCGAGAATCAGCACGCCGCTGGCCAGCGAGATGGGATAGATGGCCGCGAGGCTGGCGTCTTCGCGCAGGCCGGTGCGGCGGGTGATCCACGCAGCGAGTCCAGCCATGCTCAGGCCGGCACCGAGTCCGCCGAGGGTCAGCGCCGGCAGACTCAGCCCGGCGAACCAGAACCCCAACGCGGCGCCAGGGAGGATGCCGTGGGCAACGGCGTCGCCAATCAGGCTCATCCGGCGCAGGATCAGAAACACGCCCAGTGGCGCCGTGCTGCACGCCAGGACCAGACCGCCGAGCAGGGCCCGGCGCATGAAGACGAACTCGTGGAACGGTTGCCATAAATGGCTCAGCGTGAGCATCAGGCCACCTGCGTGTGAGGCGTTTGCTGAATGAGGTCGGTGCTGCTGCCAAATGCGCAGCCGCTCTGTTTGATCAGCAAGGTCTGTGGAATGTGTTGGCGCACGGCGGCAAGGTCATGGCAAACCACGACCAGGGTTCGTCCCTGCTCATGCCAGGCGTGCAGGTGTTGCCACAACAGTTTCTGCCCCAGTTCGTCGAGCGCGGCATGGGGTTCGTCGAGCAGCAGCAACGGAGTGTCGACCAGACTCAATCGGGCCAGCAGGGCGCGTTGCAGTTCTCCGCCGGAGAGAGCCATCAGAGGACGATGCTCCAGACCGCTCAGATGCCAGTCTTCCAGTGCGGATTCGAGACGCTGGGCCCTGAGTTGCGATGACAGTCGTCGCCCCCAGAAACCGGCGGCCACCAACTCTTGAAGACTGATCGGGAACTGTCGATCCAGATGCTGTTGTTGAGGCAGGAAGGACAAACCGCTTTGGCGTGGAACACCCAGTTCGACTTTGCCGGCCAGCGGTCGCTGTAATCCGGCGATGACTTTGAGCAGGCTGCTTTTGCCGCTGCCGTTGACGCCGATGATTGCCGTCAGACTGCCGCTTTCCAGCCGAAGGTTCAGAGGCGCAGTGAGCGGTTGGCCGGGTGTTCCCCAGCTCAGGTTCTGGCAACGAATCATGGCTGCTCCCGGCGCCAGTGACTTTCGGCGACCGCATCGTGGGCATGAAGGCTTTCGGCGTGGATGACTCGGACGTGAAACTCGCTGATACCAGGTGAACGACGCAGGGCCAGATTCAGGCGTCGAGCAGCGTCTTCGCAGAACATCAGGTTCTGGCCGTTGGCGAGGGCGAAGGCCTGTTCGTCGGCGCGTTTCACAGCGGTTTGCACGGCGGTGCCGAGGGCTGCTTCGGCGTCGTTGATGATGGACGTCAGCGGTAGTTCGTCGACGAATTCGTCCAGATGCAGATGCAACTGGGCGGTACTGCGTTGGCTGTGAGGTGTGGCCACGATGCCTTGAGTCGAACCCAACCACGCCAATACGTCGGCGTGCTGCAGCGGTTTGTTGGCAAAGTCGTCGATGAATTGTTGCTGGATCAGTTGCCTCGCCAATGCTGCAGAACACGGGCAAGTCGACGAGTAAGCCACCTCCATTTTCAGTTCCACGTGGAACATTTTGCTTTTCAGGTGGGCTGAAACAGTGACGGGGTAGGTTTTCCATCCTGCCAAAGGACTGACCAATGCCGACCTTCTCAGCAATAAATCTGTGTGGATATTGAGATAGGCGGCTTCGGAAAGATCTTCGTGGCTGTCGAGAAAACGCTGCAGAACTTTTCGCAGAAGCGCGGGAGAAAGGTTCTCCTGCTCCAGCGCTTCCAGCCCCAGATAGAGCCGCGACATGTGAATGCCTCGTGCGTCTCCATCATCAAGACTGACGCCTGCATCCGCTTTGGCAGCCAAGCGTTGGCCTTCGATAAACACAGGTAATGCGATGCCGCACATCCCCACCCATTCGAGAGGCAGGGCCTGGCGGGCGGCTTGAGCCGCGACATCCGGCAAAGTCAGCGCGTTCATGAGCAGTTCCATCATGGTGATTGAATTTGATGTTACATTATAACAATTCAAACCACGATGCCTTTTTCATGAACAGGCTTTCATATGCACAGACGCCACTTGCTCAACCTGATGCTGGCCAGCGCGGCCTTTGTTTTGCCTTTTCCGGTTTCCGCTACGCAGATACGCAATGCGCGGCTTTGGCGTTCGGATGACAAGCTTCGGCTGGTATTCGATCTGAGTGGTCCCGTGAGCTACAAGACATTCACCTTGAGTGCGCCGGAGCGGTTGATCATCGATTTGAGCGGTGCCAGCCTGAATGGAGATTTCAGCCAGTTGGCCTTATCCGGCACCCCTATTCATTCGATTCGCTCCGGCCATTTTGGCCAAGGGAACACCCGGATCGTGCTGGATTTAAGCAGTCCGGTTCAGCTCAATTCATTCTTGCTGGCGCCTCAGGATGGGCAAGGACATCGCTTGGTTTTGGACTTGATGACTGCTTCAGCAGGGCTCCCGGCAAGCGTTCCACGTGAAACACCCCAGGAAAAATCTCACCCCAAGCGCGACATCATGGTGGTGGTCGACCCAGGGCACGGCGGAAAAGACCCGGGTGCCATTGGCGCCAAAGGCGAGCGCGAAAAGGATGTGGTGCTGTCCATCGCGCAATTGCTTGCACGTCGGCTTAAGCGAGAGAAAGGCTTTGATGTGAAGCTGGTTCGCAACGACGATTTCTTCGTCCCGTTACGCAAGCGTGTGGAGATCGCGCGTCAGCACAAAGCCGACATGTTCATCTCGGTGCACGCCGATGCTGCGCCGCGTCTGACCGCCTCTGGCGCGTCGGTGTATTGCCTATCCGAAGGAGGTGCAACTTCTGCTACAGCGCGGTTCATGGCGCAGCGTGAGAACGGTGTGGATCTGCTTGGCGCCACCAGCCTGCTCAATCTCAAGGACAAGGATCCGATGCTCGCTGGCGTGATCCTCGACATGTCGATGAACGCAACCATCGCTGCCAGTCTGCAACTCGGAAGCACAGTGCTGGGCAGTCTGGCTGGCATCACTACGCTGCACCAAAAGCGCGTGGAACAGGCTGGATTTGCCGTTCTGAAATCGCCGGATGTGCCGTCAATCCTGGTGGAAACCGGGTTCATTTCTAACGCGCGGGACAGTCAGCGTCTGGTGACCGCGCGTCACCAGCAGGCCGTAGCAGACGGTTTGTTTGAGGGCTTGCAGCGCTATTTCCAGAAGAATCCACCTGTCGACAGCTACATGGCCTGGCAGCAAGAGCAGAAAGGATCGCGGGTTTAACAGCCGGTGATCCGGCTGCAGGTGAACTTTGCGCTGCTGCCGCCGGAGCTGGAGAACCGATTGATTGTCGTCCAGCCCACGCGCCGGTTGTAGCCAACCCAGGCTTCCCCATCGGAAGCGATGCCGGTGAAGAACGTCAGTTGCCCGTAGCGGCTGTTGGTTTGTGCCCAGTAGCGGTTTCCCGCTTTTTCAAATCCGCGCAGGTAAATCGTGCTGCCGACGGTGTTGACGCTGTAGGCGTTGCCGTTGCCATCGATGCACGCCAAAAGGTTTGCGCTGCGCGTGCAATTGGCGAGCCCCGGCACTTGTGCTTCGGCATTCAGCGTCAGCAATGCCAGCCAGATAAACGAGTATTTCAACGCGGTTTTCATGACGTAACTCGGCGACGACCTGATTACAGCTTCCGGCCCTTTGTCACTTTGGGCAAGAAGAGAGTGGATTGATTTTGTTGTTATACTATAACATTAATCGGACAAGGCTTTCCGTGGCTTCAATTTCAAGCGTCCGTTTCCTTGGTGACCCCATCGAAGCCCAAGAACGCTCGCCCCGAAAGCCTCCAGCGCTGTTTAGCGACCGTCTGATGAGGTTTATCCAATGTCTTCCCGACTTCCCGTGACCGTTTTGTCCGGCTTTCTCGGCGCCGGAAAAAGTACACTTTTGAATTACGTACTACGTAACAGAGATGATTTGCGCGTCGCCGTTATCGTCAACGATATGAGCGAGATCAACATCGATGGCAGCGAAGTCCAGCGTGATGTCAGCCTGAACCGTGCTGAAGAGAAGCTCGTCGAAATGAGCAATGGCTGTATCTGCTGTACGTTACGTGAAGACCTTCTGGAAGAGGTCAGTCAGTTGGCCCGCGAAGGCCGCTTCGACTATTTGCTGATCGAGTCCACCGGAATCTCCGAGCCGTTACCCGTGGCCGAGACATTCACCTTCCGTGATGAGCAGGGGCAAAGCCTCGCCGACATCGCACGCCTCGACACCATGGTCACTGTAGTCGACGGCATGAACTTCCTGCCGAACTACCAGGCCGCCGAAAATCTCGCCTCCCGTGGCGAATTCCTCGGTGAAGAAGATGAGCGCTCGATCACCGACCTGTTGATCGAACAGATCGAATTCGCCGACGTCCTGCTGATCAGCAAGATCGACCTGATCAGCAGTCGCGAGCGGGAAGAGCTGATGGCCATTCTCAGACGCCTCAACACTCAGGCCGAGATCATTCCGATGGTCATGGGTGAGGTACCGCTGGAGAAAATTCTCAATACCGGTCGTTTCGACTTCGAAAAAGCCGCCCAGGCCCCGGGCTGGTTGCAGGAATTGCGTGGCGAACATGTGCCAGAAACCGAGGAGTACGGCATCGCATCCACGGCCTATCGGGCGCGTCGGCCCTTTCATCCGCAGCGCTTCTTCGACTTCATTGATCGTCCTTGGGTTAACGGCAAACTGCTGCGCTCCAAAGGCTTCTTCTGGCTGGCCAGCAAACCCACCGACGCCGGTAGCTGGTCCCAGGCAGGAGGGCTGATGCGCCATGGTTTCGCCGGGCGCTGGTGGCGCTTCGTGCCAAAAGAACAGTGGCCGCAGGATCAGGAAAGTACCGCCGCGATCATGGAAAACTGGATCGCCAGCGTAGGCGATTGTCGTCAGGAGCTGGTGTTTATCGGGCAGAACATCGATTTCGCACAGCTGTCGTCGGAACTGGATGATTGCCTGCTGACCGATGATGAAATGGCGCTCGGTACTCAAGGCTGGCTACAACTGCGCGATCCGTTTGGCTCCTGGCACGAAGAGGTGGCCTGATGCTCGCCCTGAAACCGCTGCCAAGCAGTACACGTCATCAATCGTTCGGCCAGACCCCGCAGGCGCTGGCGGACATTCTTGACGATGAGACCAACCTCGCGGTCTGGCAACGCCAGCTTCCGCTGCACATTGCCGAGTTTGCGGACTTGTTGTTGTCTCTGAACGAACCCTACGCCGAGGCACTGTGCCTGGAATTGCCGGACGAAGACGCAGAACCGGATCTCACGGGACTGGCCGGCGGTTTTCGCGACCTGGAGGGCTACGAAGGGTTTATCACCGATCTGAAATGGTTGGTCAGCGCCTTCGCCTGCCTGCTGGGCGCGCGGCGAATCGGCTTGCGCCTGCGGGTATTGGACAAGGCCATGTGTCCGCGTTTTCACGTCGATCATGTGCCGGTGCGGTTGATCACCACGTACGCCGGTGTCGGCAGTGAATGGTTAAGGGAAGGGCAGATGGACCGTCGGCAACTGGGACAACCGCAAGCCGAGCCCCAGGAGACGTCACGGATTCAGCAATTGAATCGGGGCGAAGTGGCATTGCTCAAGGGCGAAAAATGGCACGGCAACGAAGGTTTCGGCCTGATCCATCGCTCGCCACAACCGACGCCGGGAGAGCGGCGACTGATGCTGACCCTCGACTGGCTCGGATAGCGCCTCAGGGCTTGAGCCACTTCCCCGGCTCTGGCCCTCGCAATAGGGCTGCAAATACGCCGCATCGGTGGCTATGCCGTAATAGTGGATATTCTGGCGATAAGGCATATTGGCGACTTGCGCGTTGCTGCACACGCCGAACGCGCCAGCGGGGCACTGGTCGACGTATTGAACCTCGACTTTTTGCCCGGCCAGGGTCGGCTGGCAGAAGCCGTCGTTGAACAGTTTTTCCGGGATGTTGCGGTTCTGCTGGCAGACTTTCACGTCGAGCCGCTCCGCCTGGCTGTGCACCACGCAGGCCTGTGCCAAAGCCTCGCTCGACACCAGCGTCAGCAGCAACGACCATCCCATCCACCGCATCTTCGACCTCCAGAAAACCTTGAACATGTTGCAGAACATTCCCACTCACGTCATCGCCGGCCCCTTGGGTGCGGGCAAGACCAGCCTGATCCGCCAGCTCATGGCCCAGCGACCGGCGGGCGAGCGCTGGGCGGTGCTGATCAACGAGTTCGGCCAGATCGGGCTCGACGCGGCGCTGCTGACCCGCGACGCCGATGGTATCGCACTGGGCGAAGTGGCCGGGGGCTGTTTGTGTTGTGTGAACGGTGCGCCGTTCCAGATCGGTCTGGGGCGATTGTTGCGCAAGGCACGGCCGGATCGCTTGTTCATCGAGCCCTCGGGGCTCGGGCATCCGGCGCAGTTGCTGAAGCAGCTGAACGAGGCGCCGTGGCAAGGCGTACTCGCCGTACAACCTTGCTTGCTGGTGCTGGACGCCCAGGCCCTTGCCGCGGGCAAACCGCTGCCGGACGCGCAGCAGGAAACTTTGTCCAGTGCGGGTCTGCTGCTATTGAACAAGGCAGAAAACCTCGACGAGCCCACGCGTAAGCGAATCACCCGACAGTTGCCGCCTGTCAGACTGATCTGGACGCAACAGGCGATGTTGTCGCTCAGCGAGCTGCCGGGGCTGGCCGTACAGGCGCAGGCAGGTGTTGATAAGTTGGTCGTGCCTCAGGGGCTGGCACAAATCCCGGCCATCTGGAGCGATCCGGCGTTGCCGATCTGCCTGAGTCAGGCGCAGGAGGGTGGCTGGAGCATCGGTTGGCGCTGGCATCCGAGCCAGGTGTTCGATGTGTCGGGGATAACCCAATGGCTGAAAAGCCTGAACTGGCGCCGGGCCAAACTGGTGATTCACAGCCCGGTCGGCTGGCAGTCAGCCAATGCGCTGGACAATGCCGAGCTCAGCTGGCTGCCCAGTGAATGGCGCACGGATTCCCGGATCGAGCTGATTTTCGACGAGCCGCAAGCGGTCGGTGAATTACAGGCCGGGCTGGCCCGGTGTCGGCTTCAGGCGAGCTGATTCAAGGCTTCCACTTGGTGTGCTCCTGACGCCACTGGCTCAGCTCGATCACTTCACCACGCGGTTTTGTCACCTCCACCACGGGTGGTGTGTCATCGAACGGTGCCGGGTAGGGCGCCAGTTCAATCTGCGCGCTGTGCGCACCGAACTGGGTGATCGTGCCGTTATGTCGGGTTTCGCCGGTCACGGTAAATTCGAAATTGTAGACCCGGGCCAGACGTCGCCGACCGCTGGCGTCCTTGATCAGGCCGATCTTCTTCAGCGCCACGTTACCGTCGAGCAGCTCGACGCCGACATTCACGCAATGCTGTTTAACCCGCTCCAGCGCCCGCTCGCGCAAGCCGTGGTTGTGCCAGAGCCACGCACCGGCGACGGCGAACAGCATCAGCACGAAAATGTTTTCCAGGGTGAGCATCAACACGAAACTCCAAATGATGGCGTCAGCTTAACTGCGTCGCCGGTCTGTCGTACAGGCTGCGTTTCGTCGCATACTGCGCGGCTTGAATTTCAATCGTTTTACGGAAAAACCCGAATGAAACGTACGCCTCATCTGCTCGCCATCCAGTCCCATGTGGTGTTCGGCCACGCCGGCAACAGCGCTGCGGTTTTTCCGATGCAGCGGGTCGGGGTGAATGTCTGGCCGCTCAATACGGTGCAGTTCTCCAACCACACGCAGTACGGCCAGTGGGCCGGCGAAGTGCTGGCGCCGCACCGGATCCCCGAACTGGTCGAAGGCATCGCCGCTATCGGTGAGCTGGGCAATTGTGATGCGGTGCTGTCAGGTTATCTCGGCAGTGCGGCGCAGGGGCGGGCGATTCTCAGTGGTATCGAGCGGATCAAGGCGGCCAACCCGAAAGCCCTTTATCTGTGCGACCCGGTGATGGGGCATCCGGAAAAGGGCTGCAGCGTTCCTGCTGAAGTCAGTGACTTCCTGCTGGAGGAGGCCGCTGCCGTTGCGGATTTCATGTGCCCGAACCAGTTGGAGCTGGACAGCTTCTCCGGGCGCAAGCCGCAGTCGCTGTTCGATTGCCTGGCGATGGCGCGGGCGCTTCTGGCGCGTGGGCCGAAAGCGGTGCTGGTCAAGCATCTGGATTATCCGGGCAAACCGGCGGATGGCTTTGAAATGTTGCTGGTGACGGCCGAGGGCAGCTGGCATCTGCGGCGTCCGCTGCTGGCGTTTCCGCGTCAGCCGGTGGGGGTGGGCGATCTGACGTCCGGTCTGTTCCTGGCGAGAGTGCTGCTCGGTGACAGCCTGGTGGCGGCTTTTGAATTCACCGCAGCAGCGGTTCATGAAGTGCTCCTGGAAACCCAGGCCTGCGCCAGTTACGAGCTGCAACTTGTGCGGGCGCAGGACCGGATTGCGCATCCGCGGGTGAAATTCGAGGCCACGCCGATCAGCCTGTAAGACCGCGTCGTCCCATTCGCGAGCAAGCCCGCTCCCACAGGGGGAACGCATTCCGAATGTGGGAGCGGGCTTGCTCGCGAAAGCTATCTACAGAGCGCCGTAGATCGAAGGGTTGATCAGGCGTCGCCCTTGATTTCCTGATAGCGCTTTTCCAGCTCCTGACGGATCTGCCGGCGCTGCTGCGCCTGCATGTAGCGGCGCTTGTCTTCGCTGTTCTGCGGTTGCAGCGGCGGTACGGCGGCGGGTTTGCGCTGATCGTCCACCGCGACCATGGTGAAGAAGCAGCTGTTGGTGTGGCGCACCGAGCGCTCGCGGATGTTCTCGGTCACCACTTTGATGCCGACTTCCATCGAGGTGTTGCCGGTGTAGTTCACCGACGCCAGGAAGGTCACCAGTTCGCCTACATGGATCGGCTCGCGGAAAATCACCTGATCCACCGACAGGGTCACCACGTAGCGGCCGGCATAACGGCTGGCGCAGGCGTAGGCCACTTCGTCGAGGTATTTGAGCAGGGTGCCGCCGTGGACATTGCCAGAGAAGTTGGCCATGTCGGGGGTCATCAGTACCGTCATCGACAGCTGGGCGTTTCCGGGTTCCATAACGTTCTCACGGGTCAAGGCAGGGTTGCTGGAAGAAACACCTCTGCGGGTGCCTGGTCGCTTTTCAAAAGCACCGTTATCGGGACGCCAGGCAACTGGCCGCCGTCACGCCCGAATCGATCTGTTTCCATATATTGCACCGCCTTTCAGCCGGAAGTCGCGGTGTTACCCTGCAAAAGCCCCTCCCCAAGGGCGATTCCTACACCCAAAGCGGATTTTTACTCAGCTCACCCAGACATTTCCGATGCCTGCGTGAGCCTCGTCATTCAAGGAGCCCACACCATGCATGCCATCAGCTTTATTCAGGATCTGGCGGTGATCATGTTGGTCGCAGGTGTGGTGACCGTGCTGTTCCATCGCTTCAAGCAGCCGGTAGTGCTCGGCTACATCGTCGCCGGTTTCATCATCGGCCCGCATACACCGCCGTTCGGCCTGATCCACGACGAAGAAACCATCAAGACCCTCGCCGAGCTGGGGGTGATTTTCCTGATGTTCTGCCTGGGCCTGGAGTTCAGCCTGCGCAAGCTGTTCAAGGTCGGTGCCACGGCATTCATCGCGGCATTCCTCGAGATTGTCCTGATGATCTGGATCGGTTACGAAATCGGCCGCTGGTTCGACTGGAACACCATGGATTCGCTGTTCCTCGGCGCGATCCTGGCGATTTCCTCGACCACCATCATCGTCAAGGCGCTCAACGACCTGAAGATGAAAAACGAGCGCTTCGCGCAGCTAATCTTCGGTGTGCTGATCGTCGAGGACATTCTCGGCATTGGCATCATCGCCTTGTTGTCGAGCATCGCCGTCAGCGGCACGGTGAGTTCCGGCGAAGTGTTTTCCACGGTCGGCAAGCTCTCGCTGTTCATGATTGTCGCCCTGGTGGTCGGCATCCTGCTGGTGCCGCGTCTATTGGCTTACGTCGCCAAATTCGAAAGCAACGAGATGCTGCTGATTACGGTGCTGGGCCTGTGTTTCGGTTTCTGCCTGTTGGTGGTCAAGCTTGAGTACAGCATGGTGCTGGGGGCGTTCCTGATCGGCGCGATCATGGCCGAGTCGCGGCAACTGCTGAAAATCGAGCGCCTGATCGAGCCGGTTCGCGACCTCTTCAGCGCAATCTTCTTCGTCGCTATCGGCCTGATGCTCGACCCGATGATCCTGCTGCAGTATGCGTGGCCGATCGCGGTGATCACGGTCGCCGTGGTGCTGGGCAAGATGCTGTCGTGCGGGCTCGGTGCGTTTATCGCCGGCAATGACGGGCGAACCTCACTGCGGGTCGGGATGGGGCTTTCGCAGATTGGCGAATTCTCCTTCATCATCGCGGCGCTGGGGATGACCCTGCAGGTCACCAGCAACTTTCTCTATCCGGTGGCCGTGGCGGTTTCGGTGATTACCACGTTGCTGACGCCGTACCTGATTCGGGCTGCCGATCCGCTGTCGATCAAGCTGTCCGCCGCCATGCCGCAACGCCTCGGTCGAGTGTTCGGGATGTACGGCGAGTGGCTACGCAGCATTCAGCCGCAAGGTGAGGGCGCGATGCTGGCCTCGATGATCCGGCGAATCCTGCTGCAGGTCGGGGTCAATCTGGCGTTGGTGATCGCGATCTTCTTTGCCGGGGCTTTCTTTGCCGGGCGCCTCTCGATCTGGATGCAGGACTGGATCAGTGATCCTAGCTGGCAGAAAGCGTTGATCTGGGGCGGGGCGTTGCTGGTGTCGCTGCCGTTCCTGATCGCGGCCTATCGCAAGCTCAAGGCGCTGTCGATGCTGCTGGCGGAGATGGGCGTGAAGCCGGAAATGGCCGGGCGTCACACGCAGCGAGTGCGCCGGGTGATCGCCGAAGTGATCCCGATCATCTCGCTGCTGGTGATTTTCCTGCTGCTGGCAGCCTTGTCGGCCAGTATCTTGCCGACCAACAAGTTGCTGGTGCTGATCGCCGTGGTCGCTGCCGCCGTGGCGGCGCTGCTCTGGCGCTGGTTCATCCGGGTGCACACGCGGATGCAGGTGGCCTTGCTGGAAACCCTCGACAACCACAAGGAGCCGTCGGGGCACTGACCACCCATGGTGCGGGGCGTTTCAGCTTTCCAGCCAGACGTCCCGCGCCCAGTGCCAGACTGATTCCCAGGACTCTTCGGTGATCAGTTCTTCTTCGCCCGACCACAGCACCACGGTGCCGTCTTCTTCGACGCAGTAGTAGTCGTCACCGTCCTGGCAGATCGGGATCAGGTCGCGCGGCACGCCGGCATCCCAGGCGTTGGCGGCGACGTCCGGCAGGTAGGTGTGGGATTGCGGGTCGGTGACGGTCACCGGCTCCAGGCTGCCGTAAACCACGTCGCTGACGGTCAGCAGAAACTCTTTGAAGACGAACGGGATGTTGATGAAGAGTTCTTCTTCGATTTCCACCAACTGGTCTTCGTCAGGCAATTCCAAAGGAACCGGTACGGGTTCGTTGGCTTCGCGCAGTTGTTCGATGATTTCTTCCACGTCCGGGATCCTCTTGCTTGAATGGCGCGGTTTATATGGGGCGGTTTATACAGTAGCTCGCTATAGATGCAACCGCGAAATAGAAAACCCCGGCCGAGGCCGGGGTTTTCATTACTGCGCGTAAAACGTCGGAGGTGATCAGCCGTTCTGGCGGATACCGGCGACCAGCCAAGGCTGGTTGTCGCCCTGTGGACGTTCCATGTTCCAGCTTTCGCTGAACACTTCGCCCTGCTGGTCGAAACGCGAGGTCTTCGACACGCCGTTGAAGGTCAGGGTGGCGATGGTCTTGTCCGCACGGTCATCCACGCCATCCAGTTGTACCTGAAGGTTGTCGATGAAGGTGGACTGGAAGGCATCGCCCAGTTCCGCGCGCTCGCGCTTGAGGAACTCGAACATTTGCGGAGTCACGAACTCGGCGATCTTGTCCATTTCGTTGGCGTCCCAGTGCTGCTGCAGCGCCTGGAAGTGGCTGCGGGCGGCTTCAAGGAAGCGCTGTTCGTTGAACCAGGCCGGTGCGTTGATCACCGGACGGGCGGCAGCAGGCGCGGCCGAACCACCGAAGATCGAACCCATCGCAGCTGGTTTCTGTTCGAACACTTCACGCTGCATCGGCGCGCCGGCCGGAGCGAACTGCTCCTGCTGCTTGCGGCGACGGGCGGCGATAAAGCGGAAGATCACGAACGCGATCACGGCCATGATCAGGATGTCGAAGAACTGCATGCCTTCGAAGCCGCCGCCCATGAACATGGAAGCGAGCAGGCCACCGGCCGCGATGCCGGCCAGAGGGCCGAGCCATTTCGAAGCGCCGCCGGCCTTGGCCGCAGCGCCCGCGGCACCGGCAGCACCAGCGGTCGCCGCAGCGCCGCCCATGCCTGGGGAAGAAGGAGCCATCTGGCTGGTCTGGTGCGTCGGCGCAGCGCCGGCGCTTTTGCCACCACCAAAGCGCTTGGCGTTGGCGTCGAGGCTCATCGTCAGGCCGATGCACAACGCCATGGCGATGCTAAGAAAACGTTTCATAAAGGGAATTCCCGTTTGTGGAGACACGCGCGCCATGTTGCACAGCTGAAGTGTTACTGGCTAGCGAGAGAGTGTTTCGGGCTTTTGCCTGACAGGTTACGTTCAGCTCGGTCGGGGCAATAAGGCCATGTACTTTTGTCTGTAGGAAAAGGAGATAGGTTCAGCAGGAAATGGATCAGCGCCGCAAGGCCAGCATCACCACACCGGCGGTGATCAGGCCGATGCCGCCCCACTGGCGCAGGTCGAGTTTCTCGCCCAGCAGGATCACCCCGAGCACCGCCACGAAGACCACGCTGAGCTTGTCCACCGGGGCGACCAGCGATGCCGGGCCGACTTTCAACGCCCGGAAGTAGCACAACCATGAAGCGCCGGTACCTAGGCCCGACAACAACAGGAACAGGTAGCTCTTGGCGGAGATCGATCCCAAGGACTGATATTGGCCCGTGGCGTACAAAATCAAGGCCAGACTGACCAATACGACGATTGTGCGCAGGAGGGTGGCGAAGTCGGAGTTGACGTTTTCGATGCCGATCTTGGCGAAGATGGCCGTCAGCGCGGCGAAAGTAGCCGAGAGCAGGGCCCAGAACGTCCAGGAGGAAAAGAAGCCCGAGCCCATGGATGTTGCCTCCAGTGTTCGTTCCCGCGCCGGGCGCGGGAACGAACGTTGACTTATATGGCTTCCAGCTTCGCGTACCCGAGCATCAGCCACTTGCTGCCTTCGGCGAAGTTCACCTGCACCCGGGCCTGGGCGCCAGCGCCTTCGAAGTTGAGGATCACACCGTCGCCGAAGATCGAGTGACGGACAGCCTGGCCAAGGCTCAGGCCGGTTTCCGGAATTTCGCTGCCGCTGAACAGGTTGCTGCCGCCCATCGACTGGTTGCCGCCGAACGGTCGGCTGACGCTGTTGGACAGGCGTACTTCCTGAATCAGGCCTTTCGGTACTTCCCGTACGAAACGCGACACCTTGTTGTAGGTTTCGCTGCCGTACAAGCGCCGGGTTTCAGCATAGGTCATGACCAGGTTCTGCATCGCCCGGGTAATGCCGACATAGGCCAGACGCCGTTCTTCCTCAAGGCGTCCAGGCTCTTCCAGGCTCATCTTGTGCGGGAACAGGCCTTCTTCCATGCCCACCAGGAACACGTAAGGGAATTCCAGGCCCTTGGCGCTGTGCAGGGTCATCAACTGAATGCTGTCTTCGTGCTCGTCGGCCTGAGTGTCGCCGGCCTCCAGCGAAGCGTGGCCGAGGAACGCTGCCAGTGGCGTCAGCTCTTCGTCTTCTTCGGTGTTCTCGAAGTTGCGCGCGGCGCTGACCAGTTCCTCAAGGTTTTCTACCCGGGCCTGGCCTTTCTCGCCTTTTTCCGCTTCGTGGTAGGCGATCAGTCCGGATTGCTCGATGACGGTCTGGGTCATCAGGTGCAACGGCATCTCGGCGCACTTGGCGGCGAGGTTCTCGATCAGCTCGATAAACGCACCGAGTGCACCGGCGGCGCGACCGGTCAGACCTTTATTGGCCACCAGCTGGCGCATGGCTTCCCACATCGACACATCGCTGTGGCGTGCATGGTCGCGGATCGCTTCGACGGTTTTTTCGCCGATACCACGCGCCGGGACGTTGATCACCCGTTCCAGCGCTGCATCGTTGCCGCGACCTTCCAGCAAGCGCAGGTAAGCCATGGCGTTCTTGATCTCCGCCCGCTCGAAGAAGCGCTGGCCGCCGTAGATGCGGTACGGAATGCGTTCACGCAGCAAGGCTTCTTCAAGAACGCGCGATTGGGCGTTGGAGCGGTAGAGAATCGCGATATCGCTGCGAGCCAGGCCGGTTTTCAGCGCGCTTTCGATGGTTTCGACAACATAGCGCGCTTCATCGTGTTCGTTGAACGCGGCGTAGAGGTTGATCGCTTCGCCGTCGCCACCATCGGTCCACAGCTCTTTGCCCAGACGCCCGGTGTTGTTGGCGATCAGGGCGTTGGCGGCTTTCAGGATGCCGGCCGTGGAGCGGTAGTTCTGCTCCAGACGGATGGTCACCGAATCCGGGAAGTCGGAAGAGTACTGGTGGATGTTCTCGATTTTCGCGCCGCGCCAGCCGTAGATCGACTGATCGTCGTCGCCGACCACCATCAGGCTGTCGCCGCCCTTGCCCAGCAGACGCAACCAGGCGTACTGCACGGCGTTGGTGTCCTGGAATTCGTCCACCAGAATGTGTCGGAAACGCTTCTGGTAGTGCGCCAGCAGGCCCGGGTGGTCGCGCCACAGGTCGAGGGCGCGCAGCAGCAGTTCGGAGAAATCGATGACGCCGGCCCGCTGGCATGCCGCCTCGTAGGCTTCATAAATGCCGCGCATGGTGGCCAGGAACAGATCGCCGCTGGCTTGAATGTGTTGCGGACGCAGACCTTCGTCTTTCTGCCCGTTGATGAACCATTGGGCCTGACGGGCCGGCCAGCGTTGCTCGTCCAGCCCCAGCTCGCGGATCACCCGCTTGACCAGCCGTTGCTGGTCGTCGCTGTCGAGAATCTGGAAGGTCTGGCTCAACCCGGCTTCCTGCCAGTGCGCCCGCAGCAGGCGGTGCGCCAGGCCGTGGAAGGTGCCGACCCACATGCCGGCCGGATTGATGCCCAGCAATTGCTCGATGCGGTGACGCATCTCGGCAGCGGCCTTGTTGGTGAAGGTCACCGACAGAATCGAGTGGGGCGAGGCGTTCTCGACCTGGATCAACCAGGCGATACGGTGCACCAGCACTCGGGTTTTGCCGGAGCCGGCACCGGCCAGGACCAATTGACGACCAACGGGAGCCGCTACGGCCTGGCGTTGGGCATCGTTGAGGGAGTTCAGCAGAAGGGAGAGATCATCGCGCATCGGGGCATTCTAGGGTGCGCCGCAGGCCCGGGCAAACCGAGCTTTGCATTAGCCGATGAAAGTGCTGCCGATGACGACCGGTCGGTCACCGGCTACAGGCGTTGGCCCGCCTGAGCTCAGGGCTTTGGTGGGGGCTGGGCGGTGGAAAAGTTTCGGTGAAATTATGATCTGGGGCAGTTTGGCAAGTGGTTCGGCTTGTGTATGCTCCGTCCACGTTTCCGGGCGCATGCTCACACTTATAAGAACAAGAACGTTGCCTATGACCCTCAGCTTCGACCTGTCGGGCCCCTCCGTGGAGCCTCGGGTGATCCGCAAGCTTTACGCCACCCAGATGGCGGTCGAGCGCACGCGCCTTCTTTATCAGGGTTCGCTGTTGCCCACCCTGTTCATGTTGATCAACGGTCTGGTCTGCGCCGCTCTGCTCTGGAGCCCGCAGCGTTACTTCGTGGTCAGCGTCTGGCTGGTGTGGCTGTTGTCGCTGGTGGCGTTGCGGGTGATTCAGGTCGCCGCGTTCGACTCGGCGATTCCCGATCGCCAGGCCCAGCCGATCTGGGGGCGCATGTTTCTGCTCGGCTCGACCATGACCGGCCTGACCCTGGCCGGCGCCGGCATCGCGCTGGTCCCGGCCGACAACTTCATGCAGCAGGCCTGGGTGTTCGGCCTGATCGGCGCCGCGACCCTGTCGGCCAGCGTGGCTTACGCCGTGAGTATTCCGGCCTTCCTTTCCTTTACCTTGCCGTGCCTGCTGCCGGCCATCGGCTACCTGTTCTGGGGCGGTGACGAACTCGCGCGCGGCTGGGGCTGGCTCGGGCTGATTCTGCTCGGCTCGCTGAGCGTGGTGGCGTGGCAGGTCAACCGGTTGATCGATCGCGGTTTGCTGCGTCGCTTCCAGAACCAGCACCTGATCGAGCACCTGCAACAAACGCAAACCCGCAGCGAACAGCTCAATCAGGAGCTGGCGAAGGAAATCGAGCAGCGGCGTTGCGCCGAGGGCAAGCTGCGCGAGGCGCAGGTCGAGCTGGAGGATCGGGTCGCCCAGCGCAGCCGAGAGCTGGACGTCGCCAACCAGGCGCTGAGCAAAAGCGAGGCGCGCCTGGCCCTGGCGTTGAAGGCCAGTGAGCTGGGGCTGTGGGACTGGAACCTGCAGACCGACGAGGTTCACCACACACAGATTCAGGAACTGTTCGGCCTTGACCCGCAATACGTCACCGGGCTGCTCAGGCATCTGCGGCCAAGGCTGCACCCGGAAGATGTGCCGCCGCTCAAGCGCGCGCTGATCGAGCACTTGAAGGGGCGCACCGAGGATTATCAGATCGAGTACCGCGTGCGCCATGGCGACGGCCACTGGGTCTGGATCGAAGACCGAGGCCGTGCGGTAGAGCGCGACGAGAACGGGCGGGTCATCCGCATGGTCGGCACCCGCCGCGACATCAGCGTCAGCAAAAGCCTGGAAGCCCAGCAACAACTGGCGGCGACGGTGTTCGAGGCCGCCAGCGAAGGCATCGTGATCCTCGACCCGAATTACTCGCTGATCGCCATCAATCAGGCTTTCAGCCGGGTCACCGGATATGACATCGACGACATGCTCGGACGCAACGTCGTGGAACTGCCGTGCAGTCGCGATGCCCGCCGACACTACGTCGCGATCCGCCACGCGCTGGAGCAGCACGGCAGCTGGCAGGGCGAACTGGTGGAAACCCGCAAGAACGGCGAGCTGTATCCGCAGTGGCTGCAATTGAATGCCGTGCGCGACAGTCGGGGAAATGTCAGTCATATCGTCGGCTTCTTCGCCGATCTGTCGGCGCGCCGCGAATCCGAAGAGCGCATGCGCTACCTGACCCACTACGATGAACTCACTGGCCTGGCCAATCGCTCGCTGTTCCGCGAACGCCTGCACGAAGCCCATCAGCGCGTGCGGCAGGGCGGGCGTCGGAGTCTGGCGTTGCTGCACATCAATCTGGATCGCTTCAAGCTGCTCAACGACAGCCTTGGCCACGAGATTGCCGACCAGTTGCTGCAAAAGATGTCCCGGCGTCTGGTCAATGCTCTTCCGGAAGCCGACACCATCGCCCGGCTGTCCGGCGATGAGTTCGCGGTACTGTTCGACGCCTACGGCAACCTGTCGAGCCTGGCGCGGGTCGCCACGCGACTGTCGAGCAAGCTGCGCCTGCCGTTGACCGTGGAAGGGCATGAGCTGGTAGTCAGCGCCTCGATGGGCATCAGCATGCTGCCGGACAACGCCCGGGAGATTTC
This sequence comes from Pseudomonas sp. DR 5-09, assembly GCF_001655595.1. Classification (NCBI taxonomy): domain Bacteria; kingdom Pseudomonadati; phylum Pseudomonadota; class Gammaproteobacteria; order Pseudomonadales; family Pseudomonadaceae; genus Pseudomonas; species Pseudomonas sp. DR 5-09. The sequence continues at coordinate 6,347,869 of NZ_CP011566.1, read as the reverse complement.
CGCGCTGGTCAGCCAGTCGAACATGGCCATGCAACATGCCAAGCACCTGGGCGGCAACAACTTCCAGTTCTACACCGATAGTCTGCAGGCCAGCACGCTGGAGCGCCTGCAACTGGAAAACCAGCTGCGCAAAGCCATCGAGGAAAAGCAGCTCAAGGTCTTCTATCAACCGAAGCTGTGCCTGGGGACCGGCCGTCTCAACGCGGCGGAAGCGCTGGTGCGCTGGGATCATCCGACCATGGGGCGGGTGCCGCCGGGGGACTTCATCGGTCTGGCGGAGGAGACGGGGCTGATCGGCCCGATCGGCGAATTCGTCCTGCGTCAGGCCTGCTGGCAGGCGTGTGAATGGCAGCGTCAGGGGCTGGCGCCGATCCGGGTTTCGGTGAACCTGTCGGTTCATCAACTGCGCCAGGGAAAACTGGTCAGTCTGGTGCGCCAGGTGCTGGAGGAAACCGGCCTGGCGCCGCACTACCTCGAACTGGAACTGACCGAAAGCCAGCTGCTCGACAGCGTCGAACACATCATCGCCACGTTCCAGCAGTTGCGGGATCTGGGGGTGAAACTGGCCATCGACGATTTTGGCACCGGCTATTCATCGCTGAGCTATCTGAAGCGGATTCCGGTGGATTACGTGAAGATCGATCAGGCCTTTATTCGCGGGTTGGGCGAGGGCAGCGAAGACGCGGCGATCACCCGGGCGATCATTGCGATGGCTCACGGGTTGTCACTGAAAGTTGTCGCCGAAGGAGTCGAGCGATCCGAGCAGCTGGCGTTTCTGAAGGCTGAAGGTTGCGACGAGGTGCAGGGCTATCTGATCAGCCGTCCGGTGGAGGCGGTCGGCCTTGCCGCGTTGTTGCGTGAACAGGAAAAACCGCTGTAAGGGCTACATGCAGCGCATGTCGCCTGATCCGGGGGGATCCGGTTACGCATTGAGCAGGCAAAAAGCCGATTCATGTAGTATAACTACAAGCTTGCTACATCCCTGGCATCTGGCCAAAGCACATCTTTCCATAACAAGAGTCCAGCCCCTTGAATCTGCTGCAACACATCGCCCAGTCACGTCACCTGTTACGCAAGTCGGAGCTCAAGGTCGCCGACCACGTGCTGCTTGACCCTGCGGCAGTGATGCACAGTTCCATGGCCGACCTGGCCCACAGCGTCGGCATCAGCGAGCCGACCATCGTGCGCTTCTGCCGTGCCATTGGTTGCTCCGGTTTCCAGGATCTGAAACTCAAGCTCGCGCAAAGTCTCGCGGCCGGCGCCAGTTTTGGTCAGTTCGCGATCCATGAAGACGATTCCGTCGCCGACTACAGCCTGAAAATCTTCGACACCACGTTGCACACGCTGATGGAGGTTCGCGAGAAGCTCGATCCTCTTGAGCTGCAACGGGCGGTGACGCTGATGTCCCAGGCCCAGCGCGTCGAATTCTATGGTTTTGGTGCGTCGGGTGCGGTGGCGGCGGATGCGCAGCACAAGTTCTTCCGTCTGCTGCTGACGGCAGCGGCGTATTCCGACCCGCACATGCAGGCGATGTCGGCGGTAACGCTGAAGCCGACCGACGTGGCGATCTGCATTTCCCAGTCCGGTCGTTCCAAAGATTTGCTGATCACCGCCAACCTCGTTCGCGAGAGCGGTGCGTCGCTCATTACCTTGTGCCCGAGCCAGACACCGCTGGCCGAGTTGTCGACCGTCAACCTGGCGATCGACGTTCACGAAGACACAGAAATCTACACGCCGCTGACTTCGCGTATCGCTCACTTGGTGGTGATCGACGTGCTGGCGATGGGGGTGGCGATGGCGCGCGGGCCGAGCCTGGTCAACCACCTCAAGAGCGTCAAGCGCAGTCTGCGCAGCTTGCGGCTGTCGCCAAAATCGGTGAAAGCGCTGGATGACTGATTGTTGTGGGGTGCAGGCAATATTCATCTGCCTGTAACCCCGACGAAGCCAAACCGTCATCCCCCGGGCCTATCGTGAAACTCCCGTAATCGCCTTGGGAGACTCGAAATGGCTCAGCCTTACGAAGAACGCAACAGCGCCGCGAAAACCCGTCGTCAGCAGGAAGACCAGCGCCGCATGGAATTTCGCCGCGCTATCGAAGATCGCTTCGAACTCCGCCAGCTTCAGGCCGAAATCGGCGATTTTCCCGAGGACATCAATCACTGGCAGGCAGCGCCGGCAGCTTCCCGTCGAAGCGCTCAACCAGCGCGCTGATCTGCACCCGTTCGCTGCGGATAAACGCCAGGAAGGCGTGCGCCACCGGTGACAGCCGTTTGGCTTTGGCTTGCACCAGGCACCAGCTGCGAAACAGCGGCAACTCTTCGACCGGCAGCTCCACCAGGCCGCCGGTCGCCAGCTCCAGGTTCAGGGCGTGGCGCGTCAACAGCGCCAGGCCCAGACCCGCCACCACGCATTCACGCTGGGCCTCGGCCGACGCCACTTCCTGGGTCTGGGTGAAGTGCACGCGCTTCTCCTTGAAATACTCCTCGCAGGCCAGCCGCGTACCCGAACCCGGTTCGCGGATCAGCAGGGTGTATGGCTCGAGGTCCTGCAAGCGCAGCGGGCCCATGTGCGCCAGCGGATGATCGGGACGCGCCACGGCAACGATCGGGTTGTTGAGGAACGGCAGGAATTCCAGGCCCATGTCCTGCGGCACCATCGACATGATCACCAGATCGTCGCGGTTGTCGGAGAGTCGACGAATCACCTGGCCACGGTTGACCACCGTCAGTTGCAGGTTCACTTCCGGATGCTGGCGCTTGAACGCCGCGAACAGGTGCGGCACGAAGTATTTGGCGCTGGATTCCACCGCCAGTTTCAACTGGCCCTGCAGCGAACCCTGCATGTCCGACAGCTGCATGTCGAGGTTTTCCAGGCGGCCGAAGATGTCCCGGCTGGCGCGCTGCAGTGCTTCGGCGGCCTCGGTCATGTAGAGTTTTTTGCCGACGTAATCGAATAATGGCTGGCCGATCAGCTCTTCGAGCTGACGAATCTGTAGGCTTACGGCCGGTTGCGTGAGCGACATTTCCTCGGCCGCTCGGCTGTAGGAACGTAAATCACACACTTCGTTGAAGATCTGCAATTGACGCAATGTCATACGCATCAGGGACTTACGCATTTTCTAACGACTCTGGCCATTGGCTGATGCGATGACTATAAGTCTTTACTTATGCCTGACCCAATTTTTATTCATTTTTGTTAATCCCTTGTCAGCGCTAGTGTGGGGCCGAGACCAGATTGAAACATTTGGTCACGTGCCGACCTGGGTCTAGCAGGTCGTGGTGCCACCGGCTCAAGGGAACCTCCAAGTGATAACAAAGATCCTGATCGCCAACCGTGGTGAGATTGCCGTACGAATCGTGCGTGCCTGCGCCGAGATGGGCATCCGTTCGGTCGCGATCTATTCCGACGCCGACCGGCATGCCTTGCATGTGAAGCGTGCGGACGAGGCCCACAGCATTGGTGCCGAGCCGCTGGCCGGTTACCTGAACCCGCGCAAGCTGGTGAACCTGGCCGTGGAAACCGGTTGCGATGCACTGCACCCCGGCTACGGTTTCCTCTCGGAAAACGCCGAGCTGGCAGACATCTGCGCCGAACGCGGGATCAAATTCATCGGCCCGTCGGCGGAAGTCATTCGCCGCATGGGTGACAAGACCGAAGCACGCCGCAGCATGATCAAGGCCGGCGTACCGGTCACGCCGGGCACCGAAGGCAACGTCTCGGGCATCGAGGAAGCGTTGAGCGAGGGCGACCGCATCGGTTACCCGGTGATGCTCAAGGCAACTTCCGGTGGTGGCGGTCGCGGTATCCGTCGCTGCAACAGTCGCGAAGAACTCGAACAGAATTTCCCCCGGGTCATTTCCGAAGCCACCAAGGCTTTCGGTTCGGCGGAAGTGTTCCTGGAAAAATGCATCGTCAATCCGAAACACATCGAAGCGCAGATCCTCGGCGACAGCTTCGGCAACGTCGTGCATCTGTTCGAGCGTGACTGCTCGATCCAGCGTCGCAACCAGAAGCTGATCGAAATCGCCCCGAGTCCGCAACTGACCCCGGAACAGCGCGCCTACATCGGCGACCTGTCGGTGCGCGCGGCCAAGGCTGTCGGGTACGAGAACGCCGGCACCGTGGAGTTCCTGCTCGCCGAGGGCGAGGTGTACTTCATGGAGATGAACACCCGGGTGCAGGTGGAACACACCATCACCGAAGAAATCACCGGGATCGACATCGTCCGCGAACAGATCCGCATTGCCTCCGGCCTGCCGCTGTCGGTGAAGCAGGAAGACATTCAGCATCGCGGTTTTGCCCTGCAATTCCGGATCAACGCCGAAGACCCGAAAAACAACTTCCTGCCTAGCTTCGGCAAGATCACACGCTACTACGCCCCCGGCGGCCCTGGCGTGCGTACCGACACGGCGATTTACACCGGCTACACCATTCCGCCGTTCTACGACTCGATGTGCCTGAAACTGGTGGTCTGGGCGCTGACCTGGGAAGAGGCGATGGACCGTGGTCTGCGCGCGCTCGACGACATGCGTCTGCAAGGCGTGAAGACCACCGCCGCGTACTACCAGGAAATCCTGCGCAACCCGGAATTCCGTAGCGGCCAGTTCAATACCAGCTTCGTCGAAAGCCATCCGGAACTGACCAACTACTCGATCAAGCGCAAACCCGAAGAGCTGGCCCTGGCCATCGCCGCCGCCATCGCCGCCCACGCAGGCCTGTGAGGAATACAAGAATGAGCAAGAAGATCTTTGTCACCGATACCATCCTGCGCGACGCTCACCAATCGCTGCTCGCCACCCGCATGCGCACCGAAGACATGCTGCCGATCTGCGACAAGCTCGACAAAGTCGGCTACTGGTCACTGGAATGCTGGGGCGGCGCAACCTTCGACGCCTGCGTACGTTTCCTGAAAGAAGACCCGTGGGAGCGTCTGCGCCAACTGCGCGCTGCGTTGCCCAACACCCGCCTGCAAATGCTCCTGCGCGGCCAGAACCTGCTGGGCTATCGCCATTACAGCGATGACGTGGTCAAGGCGTTCGTCGCCAAGGCCGCGGTCAACGGCATTGACGTCTTCCGTATCTTCGACGCAATGAACGACGTGCGTAACCTGCGCGTGGCGATCGAAGCGGTGAAGGCTGCCGGCAAACATGCCCAGGGCACCATCGCCTACACCACCAGCCCGGTGCACACCATCGACGCGTTCGTCGCCCAGGCCAAGCAAATGGAAGCCATGGGTTGCGACTCGGTGGCGATCAAGGACATGGCCGGTCTGCTGACTCCGTACGCGACCGGTGAACTGGTACGTGCACTGAAAGCCGAACAGTCGCTGCCGGTGTTCATCCACTCCCACGACACCGCTGGCCTGGCAGCGATGTGCCAGCTCAAGGCGATCGAAAACGGTGCCGACCACATCGACACCGCGATCTCCAGCTTCGCTTCCGGCACCAGTCACCCTGGCACAGAATCGATGGTCGCTGCGCTCAAAGGCACCGAGTTCGATACCGGTCTGAACCTGGAACTGTTGCAGGAAATCGGCCTGTACTTCTACGCGGTGCGCAAGAAGTACCACCAGTTCGAAAGCGAATTCACCGCCGTCGACACCCGTGTTCAAGTCAACCAGGTTCCGGGCGGGATGATTTCCAACCTGGCCAACCAGCTGAAAGAGCAGGGCGCTCTGAACCGCATGGGCGAAGTGCTGGCGGAGATTCCGCGAGTACGTGAAGACCTCGGCTTCCCGCCGCTGGTGACCCCGACTTCGCAGATCGTCGGCACCCAGGCGTTCTTCAACGTGCTGGCCGGCGAGCGCTACAAGACCATCACCAACGAGGTGAAACTCTATCTGCAAGGCGGTTACGGCAAAGCGCCTGGCACCGTGAACGAGAAGCTGCGTCGTCAGGCCATTGGCAGCGAAGAGGTGATCGACGTACGCCCGGCCGACCTCCTCAAGCCGGAAATGGCCAAGCTGCGTGCCGATATCGGCGCACTGGCCAAGTCCGAAGAAGACGTGCTGACGTTCGCCATGTTCCCGGACATCGGCCGCAAGTTCCTCGAAGAGCGTGCCGCCGGCACCCTCACCCCGGAAGTGCTGCTGCCGATCCCGGAAGCGGGCAAGGTGGCTTCGGCCGGCGGCGAAGGCGTACCGACCGAGTTCGTCATCGACGTGCATGGCGAAACCTACCGCGTGGACATCACCGGTGTCGGCGTCAAGGCTGAAGGCAAGCGTCACTTCTACCTGTCCATCGACGGCATGCCGGAAGAGGTGGTGTTCGAACCACTCAACGAATTCGTCGGCGGCGGCAGCAGCAAGCGCAAGCAGGCTTCGGCGCCGGGCCACGTCAGCACCACCATGCCGGGCAACATCGTCGATGTGCTGGTCAAGGAAGGCGACACCGTCAAGGCGGGCCAGGCCGTACTGATCACCGAAGCGATGAAGATGGAAACCGAAGTCCAGGCTGCGATTGCCGGCAAGGTCACCGCCATTCACGTTGCCAAGGGGGACCGGGTGAACCCCGGCGAAATCCTGATCGAGATCGAAGGCTGAGATAACGGCCTCGATACAACGCTTTAAACCTCGGGGGGGCATGTGCTCCCCTTTTTTTGCTTTCAAGGCGCTGCCGCAACGTGCGGCAGCAATCCCGTCTGTACTCAGAACGCCATTCGCCATTGGCCTGAGATGCCATGGCTACGGCTGTCGGTACCGATTTCTCCGGACAGTGCGACACCCAATGTGTGACTGTTCGAGACCGCAAGATCCAGCCCGGTGTCGAGTTTCAAGCTGTCGCGATCCAGTTTGGCGCCGTAAACAGTGAAGTCTTCAGTTTCCGTGGCCAGGCGTTGGCGGGTGCTGGTATAGGTCTCGCCGTAAACGTGTTTCCATCCCGCGCTGAATCGTGGAGTGAGGCGCATGCCGTTATCCAGCGTGCTGACTTTCGCCATGCGCAGGCCGACGGTGGTGTTGAAGTTGCCTTGGGATTGAGCGTGAACCTTGAGCGCCGCATCCCCGCCTTTTTCGGTGTAGCCATCGCGGTGGTAACGCTGGTAGCCAAGGCCGACAAATGGCTCGATGCTGACGTTGGCCCGACCCAGGTTGTATCCCGATTCGATGAACGCTTGCTGGGTGCTGGCCTGGTAGTTGCCTTTTAGCCGGTCATGGAAACGGCCGAATGCGACTTCGCGACGGGTATTGCCTTCATGACGGCTCCAGGCTACGCCTAACCGAAGTGACAGCGGGCCAGTCTGGCGCAAGGCGTAGGCACCGATGTGCCAACTGTCGAGATCGCCGTCCAGTTCTTTGCTGTCGATGCGCGTGTCGGAGGTGCCGCCCATCAAGCCCAGGTGCCATGTTTCATCGAGGCGCCTGTCCGCGCCGAGCAGCAGTCCTTTGGTGGAGTGTTGCATCGGTTCAAATTCGCGATCGAGTTTCCCGCTGTGGCCAAGGGCTTGCAGCCAGACCCTGCCGGTGTCTGCGTTGCCGGCCGCATGGCGTGGTGAGTTGCCCGGTGAGTCGTGGGCATTGTCGAGTTGGTGCATGGCTGACAGCAGGCTGGCGCTGACCGGCGTGACACTGCTCAGGGTTGCATTGGCGAGGTTGGCATTGCTGCCGCCCGCCAGTTGATAGTAGGCGAGGGCGGCCGTGGTTTCGTCGGCAGCGAGCAGGGCTGCAATGGCTGCATTGCCTGGAGGTGGAGGGGAATCCGTTGACGGCGGCTGGTCTACCGCTTGGGTTTGTTGAGCTGCGGATGTTTCGGCCAGAACCGGTTCCGTTAAGGGCGCTGGTTTTTCAAGGCTTTCTTCGAGCGCGCTGCCACTCTCTGTCGTGGCGACTGTTTTGGATGGAATGTCGTCGGCTGGGTGAGCGGGTACCACGGGAATCTCGGTGCTGACGGGGATTTTTTCCAGGGGTGGAGCGATCCTTTCCTCACGCGTTGTTTCTTCAGCGACCTTGAGTGGAGTAGGTTTGTCCTTAGGTTTGCGCGGGTTCTTGGGTTTCACCTCTTTCACCACCGGCACGTCGGGCTCCGACTGCTCCGCCAGAGAAAATTCCACGCAACCGACTGCCAGCGCAACCGCCAGGACAAGATGTTGGAGCTTGTATTTGCATTGAATGGGCATTCCGTTCGCCTCAGGTGAAATGAGGTCAAACTGTAAAAGTCGACGCCGGTCCTCCGATGCCGGGCAATTCCGAGCCACATGCAGGTGATAGCGTCTGCTTTTGTAGCCCGGTCGCCGGCGGGAGGTGAACCCGCCATGATTACCCAATCGTCCAGACGCTTTTACCTACAACACCCGCTGAAATCCGGATTGGCGAAATCTCAAAAACTCATCTGCCACTGCCCGATCAACCCGTGATTTCGGCTGTTGCTGCCAATCTCGCCGCTGTATCCAACCCCCAGCGTATGCCGCGAAGAAATGCCCAGATCCAGCCCTGCTTCGAGCACCAGACTGTCACGATCCAGCGAGCTGCCATCGACGTTGAACGCCGTGCCACCCACGACGAAGGCCTGACGGGTCGAACTGCTGACATCGCCGTAGGTGTGCTTCCAGCCAGCGGCTATCCGTGGAGTCAGGCTCATGCCATTGTCCAGCGAGCTGAGGTGCGCCAGGCGCACGCCGAAGGTGCTGCTGAAGTTGTCCTGAGTCTGGCTGTCGACCTGCAAGGCCGCCGCGCCGCCCTTTTCCTGATAGCGGTCGCGGTGATAGCGCTGGTAGCCGAGGGCGGCGAACGGTTCGGCGCTCAGTCGGCCGCTGCCCATGGCGTAGCCGAGTTCGGCGAAGGCTTGCTGGCTGTCGGCGTCGTAATCGCCTTTGGGGCGATCGCTGAAACCATTGAATGCGATGGTGCGCTTGCTTTCGCCCTGATGGCCGCTGTACGCCGCGCCCAGGCGCAGGGCCAGCGGGCCGTTTTGATGCAGCGCATAAACACCGGCGTGCCAGCTCTCGACATTGCCGTCGACGCCGGTGGCGTCAAGGTCGGTCTTCGAATAGCCGCCGAGCACGCCCAGTCGCCATTGTGGATTCAGCGCCCAGTCGGCGCCGAGCACGCTGCCCTTGGTGCGCTGTTCCAGACCGCTGCTGCCGTGTTCGCCATCCAGCTTGCCGTAGCCGCCGATGGCCTGCAGCCAGAGCCGGCCCCGGGCATTCGGGTCATTAAGGTTTCGCGCTTCGGACGGAACGCCGTTAGCCGCGAGGATCGGCGTATCACGCTGATCAAGACCGACCATCAAGCCGGGACTGCCACCCATTTGCTGCATGGCCGAGAGCATGCTGCTGCCAACCTGGCTGCTGGCGCCAAGGGTGGCGCTGGTGAGGTTGGCGTTGCTGGCGCCGGCCAGTTGCTCGATGGCCGCGCCCGCGCTGGATTGAGTGGTGTTGAGCAGGGCGTTGTACAGCGCATTGTTCTTGCCGATCGAGGCCAGGCTGTTGGCGGCGTTGCTGCCGTTGCCGGTGGCGGCGAATTCATTGAAGGCCACGTCATTGCGGGTATAGGTCAGGTCGACCTGCGTTGGTGTGTAGGCGAGGGTCGGCGTGAGGAACGCGTAGTCGCTGGTGATCGCGCCGAACTTGCCGTTGACCCGCGCTGCCTGCAGCACTGTGTAATGGCTCTGCCACGGATAGGTTCCGCTACCGGGATTGACCGCCAGCGTCGCGCCGTTGAGGTTGGCCGTGCCGCCAACCTGAACCGGTGCGCTGCTGCCATCGGCGTTGACGCCGTAGGCGAGGGTGGATGCGCTGCCCATGTTCAAGTCGTGCGCGATGGTCGCGGTGCCGAGGCGGGTGTCGGTGCGCAACGTGCCATTGACGTTGAGGTTGCCCACCGAACCACCACCCGCATACACACCACCGGCGTCCACGGTCAGGTTGCCGGCGATGCCACCCTGGTTGACCAAAGTGGCGCCGTTGCGCACGGCACCGCCGTCGCTGAAGTCGCCGCTGCCGGTGAGCGTCCAGGCGCCTTGTTTGACTTCCAGCCATTCAAAGTTGCGGCTGGCACCGAAGCTGCCGCCCGCCGCGTCGTCCATCACCACCCGGTCGTAACCGCTGCCGCCATCGACCACGCCGACAAAGCGGCTGCCGCTGCGCAGGGTCAGGCTGTCATTGCCGCCACCCAGGTCCAGCGCCAGGCCGTTGCTGCCGCTGATTGTGCCGCCGTTGATCACGCTGTCGGCGAACTCTCCGACGAATTTCACGCCGAAGCCGTTGAGGCCCTGGATAGTGCCGTAGTTCTCCAGCGTGGTGGCCGCCAGCCCTGAACCGCCGCTTCCGTCATCTACCAGAATGGCGCTGTTGGCGCCGCTGATCAGTGCATCCTTGGCGTTGAGAATGTAACCGCCGCCCAGGGCAATGCCTTCACTGCCATTGGCGAAACCACCCTTGTCCACACCGCCGGCGCCGACGCCCTGGATGGTGCCGTAGTTTTCGATGTGGGCGATGTTGTCGATGTCCACGCCGTCGCCGTCGCCATTGGCTTGCAACCCGGAATACGCGCCAGTGATGGTGCCGTGGTTGATCAACGTGCCGTCGCCATCGGAGCCGAAACCGGAGCCGTTGCGCCCGGTGATCTGCCCGTAGTTGACCAGCGTCGCTCCCAGGTCAGTGGTAATGCCATGCCGTCCGCCGGAAATCACGCCGTAGTTGGTCACGCTGACGCCGGTCGCGGTGTCGATATCGATGCCGTCGAATTTCTGGTCGGCGTTGTGCGAGTCACCGGTGGAGATCTCGCCGTAGTTGCTGATGGTCGCATTGGCGCCGGTCTTCATGCCGTCGCTGGCGTCGCCACGAATCAGCCCGCCCGCGCGGTTGATGATCGTGGTTTTTACCCCGTCGCTGCGCAACGCATCCAGATCCAGGCCTTGGCCGGTGGTCGAGCGAATGGTGCCACTGTTGTCGATCAACAGGCTGCCGCTGACAAAGTTGCTGTCGATGCGAATCGCATCGTTGGAACCGAGAATCTGCCCGCCGCTGCGGTTATGGATGGCGTAGTTGCGCGCCTGGGTCAGATCGCCGCTGCTATCAATCGCCCGGCCACCGCTGGAAATGATCTTGCCGGCGTTATCGATGATTACACCGACCCCGCTGGTCTTGTCCTTCAGGCTCACTGCCTTGCCGCTGTTGGTGATGCTGCCCGGCGCCGAAATCGTCAGTGTGTCGCCGCCACCCAATGTCTGCGATGCCGTCGTGGCGGTATCGATCTGCACGGTCTTGCCGTGGGCGGCGCTGGTGGCGATCAGCAGGGCAATGGCAAACGACAGGCGCTGGGGCGGGAAGGGCATGGGCAGAACGTCCTTTTTGTTATAAGCGGGGCGTCCTGTATAGCGGAGGGTTTTTACAAAATGATGTCCATGGCGAACTCAGCGGCATCTGCATTATTTTGCGTTTTTTTCGAGGTTTTAACCCTTCATCTGCACTTTACTGCATGTTGACGAGACTCCCGATCTTCTGAAATGCACTATATTGCATTTAAAGTTCACCAAACGACCGCAGTAATGCATTTAATTGCAGATGAGAGCCGCATGCACAATCTGACATTGCAGATATTCAACGCCGGCAAATGGCACGACGCGATGGTGTTGAGTTTCGACTCGCCCGAAAAAGGCTTCGAAAGCCGCTGCAGCTTTGGCTACGAGTCGGCGTATCTGGTCGAGAACATCGAGGTCATCGGCTCCCCTTTTTCCAAGGCCGTGAGTGCGCTGTTCCCCCTTGATTGGGAAGGCCGGCGATCCATCACCCCTGCATTCGTGCATGACATCGCGCCGGCAGGCGCCGCTAAAAGGTTTCTTCTGGCACGTCTGGGGCAGGAGAAACCTGCAGGCATCAGTGCCGATCTTTATCTGCTTGGTCGCTGCACTCCAGCTCCGATCGGCAACATGCGGATAAAAGAATCGGCCGAGGCTGTCGATGAGCGCAAGCCCATCGGTTTTCAGCGTCAGGAGGTCGTCAGCCGTGACCACCGCTTCCTTGAATATGCCTATGAAATGGGAGCTGCGATTGGTGGGGCGACAGGGGCCGGAGGTGAGGCTCCCAAGATTCTTCTGGCAGAGGATCACGCCGGTCTTTTGTATCCCGATGCCGTGCTGGATGATGAAAACGTCCATCAGCACTGGTTTGTGAAGTTCGCCCGGAATAAGGGAGGTCAAACCGATCAAGACATCCTGCGCAGCGAATTCCACTACTACCAGGCGCTTCAGGCACTGGGCATCGAAACCGTCGCGGCAGAAGGTCTGGCGTTAGAGGAAGCGAACAAACCCAGCTTGTGGGTGCAGCGTTTTGATCGCCAGGTGACGAGCCGTGGGGTAGAGCGTTTTGCCGTGGAGTCGATTTATTCGCTGGCCGAAGTGACGACGCCGGGAAGCGCGATGAACCATATGGATGTCATTCGCATGCTCGCCGAGCTCTGGCGCAATGCGGGGCAAGCGGATCAGATTCCGGCGCTGGTGGCGGACTATTTACGCCGGGACTTGATCAACAAGATTCTTGGCAACTCGGACAACCACGGTCGCAATACCGCAATCATTCGTGACGAGGGCTCGTATCGTTTGGCCCCCATTTATGATCTGGCCCCCATGGTCATGGATGACGAAGGTGTGACCCGCACCACCAAATGGCCAAAAGAGCTGGAGAGGGCGGGAGATGTCGATTGGCGAGGGGTTTGTCGCGCATTGGCGGATATTTCCGATCCGGATGACCCATTGGCAGGGTTGTCCGACGCGCCGGAATCTTTCGAGCGCCTGCGTGAAGACGCGCAGTGCCTGGCCGAGTTGCCGGACATTTTGAGCGCCAGCGGTTTGCCTGACCGGACAATGAATCATCCGGGCGTCCACCTGAAAAACCTGGAGCAACGATTGAAAGAATGGGATCTGAAATGAGCATGACCGTCGCCGAGCGCACCTTGCTCATCGAAAGCATTCAAGAAGCGCTGGCTGAAGGAACCGTAGAAATCGGTGAAGCCGTTCGCCGTTTGCGCGTGGAGGTGACCGGGCTGCATCAGACCCAGTTCGCGAAGATGTGCAAGATTTCGGTACGCACGCTGGTGCACATCGAACACGGCGAGGGTAATCAGACACTGAAATCGCTGAATGCCGTGTTCCGCCCGTTTGGACTGAAAATGGGCGTGGTACGGGTTCGGCGAAACAACAGCTGAACCCGCAACCCGCTTAGTGTCGATCGAGTTTCAAGCGCGGCACTCGACCAACCCCTTCACCTGCCCATCCGCCGTCTGATTCTCATCGCTCAACCAACGTTCGAACCCGGCCGCAATCGCCGGCCATTCCGAGTCCAGAATCGAGTACCACGCGGTATCGCGGTTCTGGCCCTTGACCACCATGTGTTGGCGGAACACGCCTTCGAAGCTGAAGCCCAGGCGCTCGGCCGCGTATTTGGAGCGGGCGTTGCCGTTGTTGCATTTCCATTCCAGGCGGCGGTAGCCGAGGGCGAAGGATTCCCTGGCCAGCAGGTAGACCGCCTCGGTGCTTTTCGGCGAGCGCTGCATCGGGGCGCCGAAGGTGACGTGGCCGATTTCGATGCGGCCCTGAGCCGGGACGATCGACATCAGGCTGAGGATGCCTTGCACCTGGCCGCTGGCGCGGTCGATGACGCTGAAGAAATACGGGTCGCTGTGGGCGGCGTGGTTGTTCAGCCAGTCATTGAAGGCACTGCGTTCCGGAAACGGGCCGTAGGGCAAGTAATCCCAGAGCTTCGGGTCGGCGCCGGGGCCTTGCAGGGCATTGAACAGGTCGTCGCCGTGGCGCGCCGGGTCGAGCTTTTCCAGACGGATGAAGCGGCCTTCGATCAGGGTGGTCGAGGGCGGCGGCACGCCTTTCCAGTCAGCGAGAGAAATGGTCATGCGCGTGGCTCCTTAAATGGCTTTGCGAAACTGGATGAAACCCGGGCGTTCGGCGATGCGCTCGTAGAGCTGGATCGCCGTGGCATTGGTTTCGTGGGTCAGCCAGTGCACCTTGCAGCAACCGTCGGCCTTGGCCGTGGCGTAGACGTGTTCGATCAACAGGCGACCGACGCCGGTGCCACGGGTTTGCGGCTCCACCAGCAGGTCTTGCAGGTAGCAGGAGTTTTCGATGCTCCAGTTCGAACGATGGTAGATGAAATGCACCATGCCCACCGCTTTGCCGTCAGCCCAGGCGAGGGCGGCGAGGGTCGGTTCGTTCGGGTCGAGAAAGCGCTGCCAGGTGCTTTGGCTGACGGCGTCCGGCAATTCCGTGTTGTAGAAGCGCAGGTAGGCCTGCCACAGCGGCAGCCAGGCGGCGTGATCGGCGGCGCTGACCGGACGGATGTCGATCTGACTCATGGTGATTTCCTTAACGCATCAAGTGAGCGAGGGTTTGATCGTTGATGTCGGGGCTGGCGGCCAGGCCTTCGCGCACGCCGGCGATATCTTCGGCGCTGCGGTTCTGGCTGAGCTTGCGCTTGCCTTCGAGGCGATCGATCGGAATGGCGAACCCGACGATGGCCTTGAGCATGCCGTCGATGTAATCGGCCGGGGCATCGTCGACCGACCAGGGCTGGGCGCGGCCCGCTTCATGGCGATTGGTGAGGGTGCTGACGATATCCAGCAGCCGACCGCCATCGCTGAAGGTTTCGGCGTGACCGTAGGCGTGCACGGCGACGTAGTTCCAGGTTGGCACGACTTTGCCGTGCTCGGCCTTGCTCGGGTAAAAGCCCGGGCTGACGTAGGCATCGGCACCGGGGAAAATCAGCAGGGCCTCGGCGCCGTCGCGCAGGTCTTTCCACTGCGGATTGGCCTTGGCCAGATGCCCGTACAGCGTACCGTTCGGACCTTGTTCGCGATGCAGCAACACCGGCACATGACTGGCCTGCAAGCCTTGTTCGCCGTGGGTCACCAGAATGGCGAGGCGGGTGGCGAGGATCAGTTCGTGCAGTTGGGACAGGTCGTCGATGGCAAAGGCGCGGGGTGTGTACATGGAGAAAATTTCCTTGGCGAATGCCTGCATCGTAGGCAGGCTATTGGTCTGTTGTAAGAGCCATTGATGACCAATTTCATAGGTCCATTGTCATGCCCGATCCGACCACACTGTCGCTGCCGTTCAACCCTGCCGGTATCGAACTCGACCGCCGCAAAGGCCTGAGCCGTCAGCTCTACCAGGCCTTGCGCCTGCGGGTACTCGACGGGCGCCTGGCCAGCGGCACGCGGTTGCCGGCGAGCCGTGATCTGGCGGCAGCACTGGCGATTTCCCGCAACAGCGTGGTGCGTGCCTACGATCAGTTGTATGCCGAAGGCTTTATCGAAGGGCGGGTCGGGGACGGCACTTACGTGGCGCAATTACCGCAATCGCTGGCGCCCGCGAAAAAACTATCCACAAAAATATCCACAGGGTTTTCAACAGGCTTACCCACAGCCTTATCCACAATTTCGTTAGATTCCACTGGTGATTTATCCAGCAAAGTTATCCACAGCGGTGCGTTGCAGCGGCTTGAACAGAACCATTTACCGACGCCACCAAGCGGTCCGCCGCGAGCATTCCGGGTCGGTGTTCCGGCCTTCGATCTGTTCCCGTTCGACGTCTGGGCCAAGCTGAACGCGGCGTTCTGGCGCAAACCCGATTCGCAGCAGCTGTGTTATGGCGATCCGGCAGGCGATGCGCGCCTGCGCGGTCTGATTGCCGCTTATTTGCGCAGTTCGCGGGGTATGCAGTGCTCGGCTGAACAAATTGTGATCACCAGTGGCGCACAACAGGGAATCAGCCTTTGTGCACAGTTGCTGGTGGAGCCGGGCGCCGGGGTGGGTATCGAGAATCCCGGCTACCGCGCAGCCGGTCATGCCTTTGCGCTGGCCGGTGGCCGGTTGCAGGGCATCGCCGTGGATCAGGAGGGCATCGACTGCACGGCCCTGGCCGCCGCCGAAGACTGCCGGGTGGCGTATGTCACGCCGTCTCATCAATACCCGACCGGGGTGGTGATGAGCCTGGCCCGTCGTCTCGAACTGCTGGCCTGGGCCGAGCGCACTCAGGGCTGGATCGTCGAGGATGATTACGATGGTGAGTACCGCTACACCGGTGCGCCATTGGCCCCTCTGGCTGCACTCGACCGGCAAGGACGGGTGTTGTACGTGGGGACTTTCGGCAAAGTGGCGTTTCCGGCCTTGCGCCTGGGATATCTGGTGTTGCCGCCGGGCCTGGTCGAGGCTTTCTCGCAACGTCGCGCGGTAGACGTACGGCATTCCGAAGTCAGCACTCAGGCGGTGATGGCCGAGTTCATGGCCGCCGGCCATTTTCAGCGGCATATCCGCAGGATGCGCCGAGCCGCCCTGAGCCGGCGCGACACCTTGATGAGTGGCTGGCCGCAGGAGGTCGAGGGTGTCGGCCCGCTGCCCGCGGTCTCCGCCGGCCTGCATTTGACGGTGCCGGTGGAGAGCGTCGAGCGCGAGCGCCAGCTGATCGAACTGGCGCGCAGCGTAGAGGTTGAGATCAGCGGATTGAGTAACTACTGGCTGCCCGACTCGCTGACCCCGCTCGATCGGCGAGCCGGTCTGGTGCTGGGTTTCGCCGCCGTCCCGGAGCCGGCGATCGATTCGGCGCTGGGCCGTTTGCGCCGGGCCTGGCGGGTGTGAGCCTGCGACGTGACGTCAATCGTCGACCGGGTCGCGGGGCTGCGGCTTCAGGAACAGGTCCCGAACCACCGGATCGACAATTTTACGCAGCGCATTCTCGACCGCATCGAACGTGCTCAAGGATTGCCGCGTCGCCGCGTCGAGCGTTTGCAAGTAGGGCTCGGCGGGTTTGAGGTGGGCGGTGGTGTATTTCGCGTCGGGGTCCTTCAGGGCGTCGTAATGGAAATGCGCCACCCAGAGCGGTTCATTATTGCGGGCTTTGTCGAGGATCCGGTATTCCTGAAAATAATCCCCGCGTTGCCGGGTGCGGATGCGTCCGCGTTCATCCTTGACCACCTCCACCAGCCCGTTGTCATACAGCCAGTGAAAGTACGCCTCCCGGGGTTTGCGTTGCTTGAGCATCGCGGCATAGGTGCTGATGCCTTCGGTCCGGGTGCGTTGCGCTCCGTTGCGTAGTTCCTGACTGAGAGAGGCCACCGGCAGAGGGGGGCGCCCAGCCCTTTGCTGGGCTGCGAGCGCAGCGTCGACGTCGCTGGCCGTTTGCGTGAGCCTGACCGATTGCTGTTCGAACATGTCACGAATGTCCGCTGGAATGCGGCCGGGACGTTTGGCATCTTCCCGGGTTGTACGGTTGAACTCGTTGATTTTCAGATTCAGTTCCAATGCCCGCGCGATGACATCGACGGCATCAGATTTTTTGGGGAGCCGCGAACGCGACAGTTTGATAAAGGGGATTTCCCTGATAGCACCGGACTCTTCGCTCTCGCGTGACGATTCGCTGGCGCCCTGACGAGGGCGGCTCTTGCTGACCTTCACCCTGGGTCTCGACGTCGACGGTCCCGGCTGCGAAACGGACACGACCGGCTGCTCGGTGCGCTCCGGTAGTTCTGCGACCAGGCGCGCGCCGGCCAGCGCATGGAATTCACCGATCAGCTCATGGATGCGATCCAGTCGCGCCTGCACGAACAGTCCCGGGTGGGCGGCGGGCAACTGCTCGATCTCTTGCGCGAGGCTGGCGAAGCGGTCGTTCAAGCGGGCCAATTGCTCGATTCGTTGGTGCTGCGCGCCAGCGATCGGTTCAGCCCTGGTCAGCTCGATCAGGTCATGGCTGGCAGTCGAAGCGTTGCCGGTGATGAGGTTGACGGCTTCTCGGGCATCTTCCATGGCCGGGCCGGGCTGTTCGCGCACGCACCATTCGTAAGCCATGCTGATTTCGTTGGCCTTGAGGTCCAGATCGGTGAACGCCGGAAGCAGCCGTTCCAGATCGTGCCCCACTTTGCTCGAAATCCCCGCCAGTTGTCCCAGGGTGTCCAGCGACTGACGCAGAACCTGCCGTCGGGCGATCATCTGGTCGCTCAGTGCCGTGGCTCGGGTGGTGATATCGATCTGTTCGTCCCGTGACAGGGAGATATCTGCGCTTGCACTGTTGGCGAATTTTTCGGTCATTTGTGCATAGACACGCATCTGCAGGCGCAGTGCACCGCCCAGGCATCGGTGTTGTTCTGCGGTCAGGCGCATCAGTTGGGACTGATAGAACACGCCACCGCCTCCGCTCTGACGCCAGGTTTCCAGGTGTCCGAGCGCCTGGGTGTATTCGTCACCCAGCGCCTCGGCCAACGCCAGGTAGCGTTGGGCCCTGGGTTCGAATTCACTCGAGGAACCGTCCCGTGGCAACTCGAGCAGGGCGCTGCTCACTGCGTTTTTGCGGGTCACTTCCTGCGCCATGAACTGATGAAGGGCCGTCCAGGCTTTTTCCTTGTTTTGCGCCTTGGCGCGCCGCAGCGCCTCGATTCGCCCGGTCGGGCTGCCTCCGCGCAGTCGCAGTTTCGGGTCCCAGTGCCACTCACCCAGCGTGTCATCGAATTTGATGGCCAGGCCGGTATGCGAAGGGTCGGCCGGGTCTACGATGCAGACCGGTTCATTGTCGGGGGCCGTCACTTGAAACCAGCGCGCTCCCACGCGTGCGCATAACCGATCGCCGAGGGTGTAGAGGTGGCTGACCGGGGAAATCGAATGTCCGTCCAGATCCGGATCGGGTATTTGGAAACGCTCCAGCATGGCCGTGAATCCGGCGCTGGTTGACGGGCGTACCAGAGTGCCTGGCTCGACGCTCGACAGATGGTTCGGGGCAATCACGTCGGTCATGGCGTTTGCGTTGAAACGGATGGTCGGCGGCGTTGGCGGGAAAGCAACGGAAACGGCGGGTATCTCTTCCAGTGTCTGTTCAGCCGAGGTCTCGAACAGCGCCAGGGGCGTACGACTGCGCAGCGTGGCGATGTGCTGCGTCAGGATGATGCCGAGGGTCAGCAGGATGTCTCCGACGGAGCGCCACTCCACCAGTGTGTCTCCCTGTTCCCGGGCATCGATTGCCTGCTGGATCTGTTCGATGGTTTGCCAGACCCACACGGCGGTGCCTGCTGCGCCAACCATGAAATTGGACGCGATACTGAACACCGCCCAGCCGCTGTTCGCGAGCAAGGCTCGCCGACGTTCGCTGTTGGAGACTGACTGGCGGTCGGCCAGTTCGGCCAGCGCCTGGCTGTTGGCAGTGTGAAGGGCGTCGAGGATATCGCCGGTCAGCGGCGTATCGTCCAGTCCGATCGGGCCGATCAAGTCGAAGTGGATAAAGGGCTCGAACGCCATCCGGGGAATGATCCAGGGTGACGGAATGCCGCTGGAAAAAACGAACTGGGCGTATTCGAAACTCAGCGACGGGCTGGCCAGCCAGGCCAGCACCGAGTCTCGCAACTCTCCAGGCTGATAAATCGCGTAGAGCAGGTTTTGCGGGGAAGCGAACTGCCGCAGCGGGGTGTCCGACAATGGCCGGTAAAGCACACAGGGGCCCAGCTCCGGCTCGCGCGGCCCGATGATGAACGTGTTGGCCACCGTGTCGGCCACGTTGCTCAGGCGGTATCGAGGCCTGAAGGCCAAAGGGCGGATGTACACGCCGGGCTCGGTGTCGGACTGTCCCGCGCTGATGGATGCCATCAGTTGACAGATATACGTGTAACCGCGCTCGTCGACATCGCCTCGATGCCGGAGCTTGCACTCCAGGGCCAACAGCGGCAGCAGGGTCGGCAGCTGGCGCCGGTAGCGGGCCCTGTGGCGGGCGGCCTGTTGCGGGTCGTCGATCAGTGCCTTTTTTATCAGTGCCGGATAATGGCCTCCAATATCGACCTGCTCTGCCATCTGCGTCAGGTAGTCGACGGTCAACCATGCCGGCACGCCATGGCCATTGGTGAACGCGACGCTGGCGAGATACGGCGTGGTGTTTTCAAGGGCGAACTCACCGAGGGTCTGATGTTCCTGCTCCAGAGGGTTGGGCAGGGTCAGGCCGGCAACCTCGAAGCTGTGAGTGACGGTTATCTGCAGGTCGTCGAGCGGCAGCGAGGCGGCGTCTTCGGCAGCCTTGTCGGCGACAATCGCCTCGCGCATCTGTCGTTGAGCGTAGGACTTGATCGAAAGCAGAGGCTGTCCGACGTTATCACTCGGTTCCTCCTTATGAAGCCTGCCGAGTTCGACGATGTAGCGTGTGTAAGCCTGAAAATCACGGATCGACCCCGTGTTAAGCCACTTGGGAATGGCCCGGTTCAACTGGCTGAGCCGGGCATGGTCCCTGCCGCTTAAATGCCTGTTGTGCGATGGCGAGGAAAGGGCAGTCGGAACGACGGGGCGGTTGGCGGGATCAAGGGCCTTGATGTCGTCCAGCTGAATGTTCACCAATGCCCACGTACAACTGTCGAAAATGTTTTCCTGCGGCTCCACCAGTCGCCACTCGAGGCTGCGCCCGCTCAGGTCCAGGTCGAGGCGTCCGGGCAGTGACTCTCCCAGTTCGGCAAGGGACGAAAACGATTCGTGGCCGGCGCCGATGGTGTACATCAAAAACCGTTCGCGCTGTTTGACGGTCGCGGTCAGCACGATCGCGCCTGCGATGGTCAAGTGAGTGGTGTTCGAGCCCTCGACCAGGTCGATATCCAGCAGGCAAGCGCGGATCTGGCTGAATCCGTTTAGTGTCGATTGACGCATGGGCTTTTCCGGATGGTTGGCCACCCACCGCCCCAGGGCGCAGGCGTCGGCATCCCAGCCAACAGCGGATTGCACGTCCACGGCGGTTTTCAGTGTGTCGGACAGCTCCTGCCAGCGGGGGCAATGTGCGCCGGTTCCATTCCAGTAGTCGAGTTGTTGCTGTGCGAAGGCGATGAAAAAGAATGCGGCGTGCTCGTTGAGCAGCGATGTCAGCTCATCCATGTCGACGGCCAGGTGAGTGGCCGGTTGGACGTCCGGCGTGACCGTCAGGAAATGTTCGCCTTCGATCAGGTTCGCTCGGGTTTTCTCGACACTCTGTCGGATGAGCGCGTGGGTCAGGGATTCGAACCGGAAAGACTCGATCGCGAACCCTTGTTCATCGTCGCGCCAAACCGGAGTGGCGAGCATGGTGTGATCGGGGTCGATCTGCAGGTGTGCATAGTGCTTTCCCAGCGCCTGTTGCAGTAGCGTCGAGGCCACCTGATTCAGCGTCGGGCCCTGGCTGATCAGATCGATCAGCCGGCTCTGTTCGAGCAAAAACGGGGAAGAGGCAGGCGTGGTGCCGGCGGCGGTTTCAGTCATGGTTCAGATCCCGTGTGAAAGGGCAGCGCGGCTGGCGGCCCTGATGCGACGCACGTTATCCGGGCGGGCATCGAGCAGGGCGGTGCATAGATATATGCCGTCGGCCGATGCCCGAATTTCGCGGGCAGCGGCGCACCGGCGTCAGGAAAAGAACAGCGCAGCGGCCTGCGCACGATTGATTTCACCGCGGTAAATGGCGATGAGTTCCTGATTGCCGGTGGTGCGTGGATCGAAGCGCCCACCCAGTCGGCGTTGCTCTACGGTTTTCAGGTGCGCGGCGTTGAAGGCGGTCACCGGATCATTGATTCCGCTGTAGTGGAAGTGCGCGTACCACAGAACCGCGTGGGTTTCGTGATCGAGCACCTCGTACTCGTCCAGGTAACCCTTCCCGGAGCCCTTGAGCCGCTGCCGTGCAGTGGCTTTCGAGATGTCTACCTGGCCCTTGCTCTTGAGCCATTCGACACGGGCCGCGGTGGGTGGTTGTTGCTTGATGATCCGGATGCGTGCGCTTTGGCCGCGCTGATAAAGCGCGGTGGCGGCATCGGCGAGTTCTCTGTTCAAAGTGCTGGCCGTGGCATTGCGATCATCGGTGAGATTGCGCGCGGTCAGGGCCCGGTCGATTGCATCCCTCGCTTCGCGCAACCGGTCGGCATGCAGGTAGTAGAGATCCTGAATTTCGCTCGGAATGCGCGCGGCCCGGTTGATGTGGGCCTCCGTGCGCCGGTGAAAGGCAGGCAAGCCATCGATCAGCGCCTGGCCTTCCTCGATACAGCGGTGCAGGCTGGGTGCCGGTCCTTTTGACAGGGGTTTGGGTGTGACCCTTTCGAGCCAGACACCCGGACTCTTTTCGTGAAAGGTGGCGATGATCTTGCCCGTCAGTGGCGCGCGCACGTCGACCAGATCGGTTTCCCGGCCACTGGCGTCCTTGCGTGGCTCACCGACGACCGTGCCCTTGTAACGGGTCTTGATGACCTTTTTGGCCGACGCCGTCGATGGTTTAGAAGGGCCCGGTACGGGATCGAACTGTCGTTGGTCGCGCAGCAGGTTCACCAGCCGGTCGACCGTCCTGTCGGCAAATCCGGCAACGCGCCGGCGTACCTGTTCGATGCGATCGGCAAGCAGTTGCTCCGGATACTCGACGAGCAGGTCTGCAAAGCGCTGATCGACAGCGACGAACTGTTCGGCCAGATTGCTCATCGTCTCGATCCGCTGACTCAGATTTTGCAGACTCTCCTCGTTGCTCACTTCCAGAGAACTCTGGATGTTCAGCGCCGCATCATCGATCAGGTTTTCCAGCGCCAGCCGCGCATCGACCGGCTCTTGTGTCAGGTCCGGCCTGATGCACAGCTCCTGCTCCAGCGTGATTTGCAGCAGCTTGAGGTCATCGATCGTGTAGCGGGGGAGTTTCGCCTTGTAGTCTCGCGTGACTTCAAGGGCGTCCCTGCCCAGCAGGCTCAGTTCATCGAGTCGGCTACGGGCGTATTCGATCTTGTCGATCATGCCCTGGGTCATGTCACTGGCTTTGGTAAAAGGCGCGTTGCGCTCTGCCGACAGGGGTGCCGAGGGTTCGTCAAGCAATGCCAGGGTAGTGCTCAGGCTGCTGCGGAATTCGGACGATTGTTCGTCGAGCCAGGATTGCACCAGAAACAGCTGCAGTGATAACCGCTCGATCATGGCGGTACGGTAATTGGGGATAGGTTCGACGACGTTCATGGCCTTGAGCTGCTGGATATGCTCACCGTACGCCCTGATCTGCACCTCCAGGGTGTCGAGAAACTGCTCCCGGGCGCTCGAACGGTTATCGGGGGTGGCCTGCAGCATGGCCTCGCGCACCTCTTTGAGCTGGGTCTGTTTGGCCTGCAAGGTGGCGTCGAAGTCGGTGAGCGCTGCCTTCATCTGAATCAGCCGCGCCCGGTTATCGTCCTGCAGTTTCCTGAGCCGGCTGCGCAGGCCGCCACCGTTGAGGCGCAGGCGAAGATCGACGAACCACTGACCGTCGGCATTGTGAGTCAGCAGCGGCCCGGTACGCGCAGGCTGCTGGCGCGAATCGCTGATCTGGACACGTTCGTCGTCATTCACGATCACCTCGAACCAGCGCTGACCGACTGCTGCATACCAGGCGCGCCCATGGGCATGAAGGTGTTGGTATGGGCCCTCGTCCTGGGCATCACCCAGGCCTTCGGGCCTGGGGACCTGGAGGCTGTCGAGCAGCGAGCCAAGCCCCGGTTGCGAGCGGTCCAGAGCGCCGATGGCGTTGACCGAGATGTCATGGCTGGCGGACAGTTCGCGGTCGCCGATGTCCGGAAGGCGCAGCACCTTGATGGCCGGGGATAGCGTTCGGGCAGGTGTTTCAACGACGGTTTGCGGCGACGCCGGTGATTCATGGACCGGCCTTCTGCCAACAGCGGCCCTGTGGGCCAGTACCATGCCCAGTGCCAGGAGGATGTCGGCCAGCGCGCTCCAGTCGAGTCGGGCCGGAGCCTCATTGGCGGCGTCATTCATTGCCTGCAAGTCATCGATGATCTGCCAGATCCACGCCGCCGTCCCCACGCTGCGCCCCAGGAACGGCAGCGCCGCATTGAAAATCCGCCAGCCACCATTCTTCAGCGAAGCCCAGCGTGCTTCAGCGTTGGATACCGACTGCCGGTCCGACTGGGTGAGCATGGCTTGCACATTGGCGTTGAACAGGGCTGGCAAAATCGGGTCTTCGATCACGTCGCTGGCCAACGAAACAGGACCGCTCATATCGAGGGCGGCGCTCGGATCGACCAGCGATTGGGGAATCGTCCAGATCGAAGGCAGCCTGGCGGGAAATACGTACTGCTCGTAATTGAAGCGCACGTCGTCAGGCAACCAGGCCAGTACCGCCTGGCGAATCGAGCGTGAATGCTTGATTGCGTATAGCAGGTTGGCGGGGCTGGCGTATTGGATCAGTGGCGGATCGAGCAGAGGCCGGTAAAGCAGGCAGGGGCCCTGATCGGTCTGACGCGGACCGATGATGAACATATTGGCAACGATGTCACGGGGGCGCTGGCCGACAATGAAAGCCAGCGGGCGGACAACGATCTGCTGTCCATCCACTTGCCGTTCGCTGGCGGTGTCGGCCAGTGCAGCGACAATGTACCGATAGCCTTGTTCGTCGATATCCATTTCGCCACGGATCTTGTGTTGCAACGCCAGCAGCGGCAGCTCGGCGGCTAACTGTCGAGTGTAAAGCCGCTGCAGGGTGGAGGCCCGGGTGCTGTCCTCGACCAGGCAGCGTTTGAGCATGGCCGGGTAACGGGCCCCGATGTCGACGGTGGTCACGAGCCTTTCCAGATAATCGGCACTCATCCAGTCAGGCACCGGAGTGCCGTCCTTGCAGCGCACGACTTTGTTGCCCGGCGGCAGCCCGGCCAGATTCTGCAAGGCGAGATCGGTGAGGGACAGCGTGAGGGTCTCGGTATTGCCCGGCCACATGAACGTGCCCCAGACCACCAGGCTGGTAATGCTGATTTCGAGGTTGTCGACCCTTACATCGTTTGTCTGGGGTTGTTCTCTGCGGATCTGTGCGCTCAGGGCTTCGAGGGTGAAAGTGCGCAGGTCGGGGACTTCGTTCTGGAACGTCTTGCCGGCGTTCTGGTGTTGTATCAGCACCAGATCCAGCAGGTGGCGGCTGTAGCAGGTCTGGTCATCGGCCCTGGCCTGGTCCAGCCAGGACGGCAGCAGTGGTCGCAAGTGCTCGGCCTGGGGTTGGAGTTGCGGTGGCAGCTCTGCGGTGTGTCTGCCGAGCGTGCCCGGATGCGGTAGAACGCCCGGCCGGGTCGAGGGCGGCGACCCGAGCGCGCCGATGGCGTCTGCTTCCAGAGCGATGAGAATGCAGGCCTGGCGATCAAAAAAATTGCCCTTTGGCTCGATCAGCCGCCAGTTCAGCGAGACCGGAACAGCCTTCGCCGGATACGCGTTCCTGATAGCCTCGCCCAGCTCCTCGAAAGAGTCGAAGCGCTGGAAACCCAGCGGCAGTGAGTGGCTCAGGATCAGGGTGCGCCCGGCTACCGAGCCGACCAGCACGGCGGTGTCGAGGACGTGGAGATGGCGGCGTTGCACCTCGTCACCCGCGTCGACATCGATCAGGTACGCGCGGGTCTTGTACTTGTCCCGGGGCAGGCGCTGCGTTTTGTCAGGATCGGCGAAAACGGCCCGGGCCATGGCCAGCCGATGTTCGTCCCAGTCGGTTGTATCCTTGACGTCCCACAGTGCACGCAAGGCGTCCGACAACGAATACCAGCGCGGATGCGACAGGCCTGTGGGTTCGTTCCAGTAATCGATCTGTTGTTCCTGATAAGCCACGAACAGCAGTGGCGCGAGTTCATTGATCAAGCGGGCGAGCGCATCGATCTTGACCGCCAGCGTGACCGGTTGCTCATTCGTCGAGCGCCGGACAAGGTAATGCTCCCCATCGATCCAGGTGACGGTGGTCGCGCCAAGTGCGAGACGCACCAGCACATTGGTCAGGGATTCGGAGCGGCTTCGGCCAGGAATCACGCGATCTCCGTCGATTTGCCAGACCGGAGTCACCACGAGGGTCTGGCGCGGGTCGAGCTCCAGTTCCGGATAAAGGGTCTTGAGTGCCGGGCGCAAGGTATTCGTGGCGACCTCCCACAGTGACGGACCGGTCACCAGTTGGGTCAGTACGTCGACAGCGCTGGGCGTCGGGATTTCAGGCATGGCCATCTCCTTGATTGAACCTCAGGCGGCCGGAAGCGGCGCCGGGTCGAGCAAGGTAGCGGGCGAGACGGGAGCGGTTGCGGTACATAAATATCGCAGGCAAAAAAAGACCCGCGTGTGCGGGTCGGGGTATCAGGTGGCGGACTTGAAGCGGCTCATTGCTCGAAACCTTCGAGCACATTCACCGCGTTGATACCGATTTCTTCTACCGCGTAGCCACCTTCCATGACGAACAGGGTCGGTTTGCCGAGGGCCGCGATGCGCTTGCCCATCGCCAGGTAATCCGGGCTGTCGAGCTTGAACTGCGAGATCGGATCGTCCTTGAAGGTGTCGACGCCCAGCGACACGACGATGATGTCGGCGCCGTAGTTATCGATCTCCTGGCAGGCCTGATCCAGCGCTGCGCTCCAGACATCCCAGCCGGAACCGGCCGGCAGCGGGTAGTTGAAGTTGAAGCCATCGCCGGCCCCTTCACCGCGCTCGTCTTCGTAGCCGAGGAAGAACGGAAATTCCGCTTCCGGGTGGCCGTGGATCGAGGTGAACAGCACGTCGCTGCGCTCGTAGAAAATCGACTGAGTGCCGTTGCCGTGGTGATAGTCGACGTCGAGGATCGCGACCTTCTTGTGGCCCTGATCAAGGAACGCCTGCGCGGCGATGGCGGCGTTGTTGAGGTAGCAATAACCGCCCATCAAGTCGCCGGCAGCGTGGTGTCCCGGCGGACGGCACAGGGCGAAGGCACCCCGGGCGCCGCGCTGGATTTCCGCTTGTGCGGTCAGCGCCACTTGCGCCGCGCTGTACGCCGCTTGCCAGGTGCCGGCGGTGATCGGCGCGCCGCCGTCGAAGCTGTAATAGCCGAGCTGGCCGTGCAGGCTGGTCGGCTTGATCTGACGCAGGGTGCGCGCCGGCCAGGTGTAGGGCAGCAAGTCGCCGTCGGTGTTGAATTCGGTCCAGCGCGCCCACGCGCCTTTGAAGAAGTCGAGGTAGTCGCGGCTGTGGATGCGCTCGATCGGCCCGAGGCCGAAATCCTTCGGTGCCTCGACCGGGCCGAGGTTTTGATTTTTTACCCGTTGCAGCACGTGGTCGGCGCGCGACGGCATCTCGAAGCAAGGCTTGAGTTGCCCGTCGATCAACTCGCAGCGGCCATGGTGCAGGTGGTGATCGTCAGAGTAGATCGTCAACATTTGTTGTTCTCCGCAGGGGCTGATTCTGTTGATCACAGTGTTGCGGCGTGAGCCGAATCGGAGAACGGCCAGAGAGGCCAAAAGGGGATCGATGTGGCCAAAAATACTGACCTGATATCGCCCCTCGACGGTTTAACCGTGTGGCCGGAATTGACTCGGTGCCACACCGCTCCAGCGCACGAAGGCATGGCGGAAGCTTGCCGTCTCGCTGAAACCCAGGGTTTCAGCGATGCGGTAGATCGGTAACTGATCCTCGCAAAGCATCTGCTTGGCCCGCTCGAAACGCAGTTCGTCGAGCAGCTCCTGGTAGCTGCAACCCATGTCCTTCAGATGTCGACGCAAGGTACGCGGCGAGCAGTTCATCTGCTGCGCCAGACCTTCCAGCCCCGGCGCGGCGTTGAGTTGTGCGCTGAGCAACTGACGGATCCGCCCAAGCCACGCCTGACGGCCAGTGAACTCGATGTTCTGCTTGCGGCACCGCTCGGCCATGGCCTGATGGGTGATGAGGTCGGCGAGTGGCAGCGGCTGGTCTAGCCAGCGTCGGTCGAAGGCGAAGGCGTTGTCCTTGGCGCCGAAATGCACGGGCGCCTTGAAGTGCTCGGCGTAGCTGTCGCGATAGTCCGGCGCAGCGTGTTCGAAGCGGGCAGCCAGCAATGGCAGCGGATGGCCGAGCAGGTCGTCGCAGATGACTTTCAGCGACACCAGACAGAACTCGGCATTGAACACCGCCATTGCCGGGCTTTCGCGGTAATCGGCGGCAACGAACCAGACGCGCTCGCCGTCGTCCTCCAGGCTCAGCTCGAAAAGTGTTCCCAGCAGCGCCGGATAACGGATCGCCAGCCGCAAAGCGTCACCGAAGGTGGCACAGGTCAGCAGCGCGTAACCGAGGATGCCGTAGCAGGAAACATGCATGCGCCGGCCCAGTTCCAGACCGATGTCATGCTTGAGCGCGACTGCATTGGCGCAGACCTGCATCTCCTGGTTGGTGGTGATGCGAG
This sequence comes from Pseudomonas sp. DR 5-09, assembly GCF_001655595.1. Classification (NCBI taxonomy): domain Bacteria; kingdom Pseudomonadati; phylum Pseudomonadota; class Gammaproteobacteria; order Pseudomonadales; family Pseudomonadaceae; genus Pseudomonas; species Pseudomonas sp. DR 5-09. Next base: position 6,319,796 of record NZ_CP011566.1, on the reverse strand, counting down.
TGTCGGCCCGGCTCAGATCCGCCGCACTGATGCCGCTGCCGGCGAGCAGCGCTTCACTGGGTAGACCTTCGGTCTTGAACGTGTTGAGGATCAACGAGACCGCATTGAGCGTAGTGAGGTGGGAGTGGAGCATAAGATCTTCCAGCCTTGGGATAGCTGGAACGCAGCAAGTTACATGCCGGACGAAGAGTCAATTGTGGGAGCGGGCTGGCACGCGAATGCGTTGTGTCAGACGACATCAACGCATCTGACACAGCGCTTTCGCGAGCAAGCCCGCTCCCACAGGGCCATGACGTGGTCTCAGACCAACTCACCACACAAGTCCAGTTCCACCAGACGCCGTACTTCAGCCGTATCAAGGCCTGCACCGAGCAGTCCGCTCAACTTGCCGAACGCTGCTTCGCAGTTCATGCCGCCACCGGACAACACGCCAACACCACGCAAGCGGCTGCCGGCTTCATATACATCCAGTTCCACACCGCCTTCATGGCACTGCGTGACCGCAACCACCACCACGCCGTTGTCCCGCGCCCGGCCAAGGCTGGCGAGGAACTCTGGATTGTCGCTCGGCCCGGTGCCGCTGCCGTAGCACTCCAACACCAGACCCTGAATGCCGCTGTCGAGCAGGCCGTCGATGATCTCGGCGCCAATGCCCGGGAACAGCGGCAACACGGCAACTTTTGCCAGTTGCTTCGGTTGGTTGTAGTTCAGCGCTGCCGGCAGGGACGTGGCTTTCACGCCGCCGCCCTGACGCTCCAGACGTTTGAACGGATGACGGCCGAAGCTGCGCACTTTCGCGCAACGGGTCGGGGCCAGCAGTTCGCCGTGGAAATACAGATGCACACCCGGCGCCAGGCCGTGGCCGAGGGCGACCAGTGCGCCGCTGAGGTTTTCCCAGGCATCGCTGTCGGTGACGCCGGCCGGCAGCATCGAGCCGGTGAAGCACACGCGGGCATGCAGGCCGAGCAGCTGGAAGCTCATGGCTGCGGCGCTGTAGGCCAAAGTATCGGTGCCGTGCAGGATCAGCACACTGTCGCAGCCTTGCACATCGACGGCGTCGACCACCGCTTCACGCAGTTGCTGCCAGTAGGCCGGGGTCATGTTGGCGCTGTCGATCAGCGGCGACATTTCGCGAAAGCGCCACTGCGGCACCACCAGCTCAGGCTGGCTGTGCAGGTAATCGCGCATCCGCGCTTCGAAACCGGACGCCGGGGCCAGGCCATTGGCGCTGGCCTGCATGCCGATGGTGCCACCGGTGTACAGCACCATGACGTGCTGGGCGGCAGGGTAGGTCGAGGAATTCATGGGGAGTTCTCCTGAACGAGGACAGCATGCGGTCGAGCATGACGCCGACCGCTGCTTGTGTCACGCCGGGCGCAGGATCTGCGCCCGGTTTTTACCCGATCAGCGTTGCGCTGCCGGGATGCCTTGCGGCTGAGCGTCAGTCTGGGTGTCGGCCGACGGGTTGGCAGGCCAGGCTTTCAGGTCCAGATCCAGGTCGCTGAACTTGCTGGAGTCGAACACCGGTTGGTCGACGCCTGCGCGGCGCTGCGCATCGTAGTCGCGCATCACGCGCATGCCGACCTTGAACAGGAGGGCCAGGGCCATCAGGTTGACGAAGGCCAGGCAGGTCATGGTGATGTCGGCGAAGGCGAACACGGTCGACAGATCCTGCATCGAACCCCAGACCACCAGCGCCAGCACCAGACCGCGGAACGTCATCAGCGCAGCGCGGTTGCGGGTGAGGAACTGCAGGCTGTTTTCGCCCAGGTAGTAGTTGTAGAGGATGCACGTGAAGACGAACAGCGACAGCGCGACGCTGACGAACATGCGGCCCCAGTCACCCACCACGGCGGCCAGCGAGTTCTGGGTCAGGACGATGCCGTCACCTTCGAAGCCCGGGGTGTAGAAGCCCGACAACAGAATCAGCAGCGCGGTGCAGGTGCAGATCACGAAGGTGTCGAGGAACACGCTGAACGCCTGAACCACGCCCTGAGCACCCGGGTGCTTCACGGCGGCCACGGCGGCGACGTTCGGCGCACTGCCCAGGCCCGCTTCGTTGGCGAACACGCCACGCTTCACGCCCATCACGATCGCGCTGCCGAGCAGGCCGCCGAAAGCCGGGTCAAGACCGAAGGCGCTTTTGAAGATGGTGACCAGCATGGCTGGCACGTGTTCGATCTGAGTGCCGATCACGTACAGGGTCACACCGATGTAGGCCAGGGTCTTGATCGGCACCAGCAGGTCGGACACCGAAGCGATGCGCTTGATGCCGCCGATGAAGGTGATGGCCAGCAGCACTGCCAGGACGATGCCGGTGTGTTGCGGATCAAAGGCAAAGGCGTTTTGCAGCGAGTGGGTCACGGTGTAGGACTGCAGGCCGATGAAGGCGAAGCCGTAGGTGACCAGCAGCAGGATCGAGAACACCACCGCCATGCCTTTGAGCTTCAGGCCGTGCTGGATGTAGTAAGCCGGACCGCCACGGTACAGGCCGTCGCCATCGGCACGCTTGTAGACCTGGGCCAGCGTACATTCGAAGAAGCTGCTGGACATGCCGACCAGTGCGGTCACCCACATCCAGAACACCGCACCCGGACCACCCAGGGTCACGGCGATGCCGACACCGGCGATGTTGCCTGCACCGACGCGGCCGGCGAGGCTGAGCATCAGGGCCTGAAACGAGCTGAGTTGCCCGGCGCTGCCCTTGAGGCTGTCGCGGAACACCGCGAACATGTGGAAGAAGTGGCGCAATTGAACGAAACGCGAGCGAATCGTGAAGTAGCTACCGAGCCCGACAATGAGCACGATCAGTACTTTCCCTGAGAGGAAGTCGTTGATGACTTCGAGCATGGATTTTTCCTCGCTGTTTATTGTTTAAGCAAATGCTGGATGGTCAGAAACATCGCGTTACACCGGTGTGCGCGCGGCACAACAGGCGAGGCGAGGGTTCGTCCCGGATCCATATCGCGGGTTTGTTATTAGTTCGGGTTTCGCATGGGTTATGGCCTCGTTACCGACGACCGCTCACGCGAAGAGGGGCGGCACTATACCGATCAGTGCGGCGCCCGTCTGCACGGTTGTGGTGCAAGCGACGAAACGAAGCTTTGAAACACCCGACGTTACCGGCGTCGGGCTTGTCTGGGAGCCGGTTTACAGCCAGCTTCCATACATACGGTTCTCAGGTTCAAACAGTTAAAAAAAAGGGCTCGGGGAATCATCCCCAAGCCCTCAAAAGGTGAGAGGTGTCTAGTCCCTCGACCTGGTGAGCGGTGCTACAAGTCACGCGTCGGCTCAGGCTTTGAGCGGAACCAGACGCGGAGCAATCATGTTTTCCGGGCGCAGGATGTCGGCGAGCATGGCTTCGTCGAGCAGACCTTCTTCGCGCACCAGTTCCAGCACGCCGCGGCCGCTTTCAAGGGCGATACGGGCGATGCGGGTGGCGTTTTTGTAGCCGATGTACGGGTTCAGTGCAGTGACCAGACCGATCGAGTGCTCGACCAGTTCGCGGCAGCGCGCTTCGTTGGCGGTGATGCCGACGATGCAGTGCTCGCGCAGCATGTCCATGGCGCGTTGCAGCAGGCGGATCGAGTCGAGGATCTTGAAAGCGATCAGCGGCTCCATCACGTTCAGTTGCAGTTGGCCGCCTTCGGCTGCCATGGTCAGCGCCAGATCGTTACCGATGACCTGGAACGCCACCTGGTTCACGGCTTCCGGAATCACCGGGTTGACCTTGCCTGGCATGATCGAGCTGCCTGGCTGACGCGCCGGCAGGTTGATTTCGTTGATGCCGGTGCGCGGGCCGCTGGACAGCAGGCGCAGGTCGTTGCAGATCTTCGACAGTTTGACCGCGGTGCGCTTGAGCATGCCGGAGAACAGCACGAAGGCGCCCATGTCGGAGGTGGCTTCGATCAGGTCGGCGGCTGGAACCAGCGGTTGACCGCTGATCAGCGCCAGACGCTGTACGGCCAGGGCCTGATAGCGCGGGTCGGCGTTGATGCCGGTGCCGATCGCGGTGCCGCCCAGGTTCACTTCGGTCAGCAGTTCCGGGGCCAGCGTCTTCAGACGGGCCAGGTCTTCGCCCATGGTGGTGGCGAAAGCACGGAATTCCTGACCCAGGGTCATCGGCACGGCGTCTTGCAGCTGGGTACGACCCATCTTCAGGACGTGGTTGAATTCTTCACCCTTGGCCGCGAATGCCTGAATCAGGCTGTCGAGGCTGGCCAGCAGCGCGTCGTGACCCAGCAGCAGACCCAGGCGGATCGCGGTCGGGTAGGCGTCGTTGGTCGACTGCGCCATGTTCACGTCGTCGTTCGGGTGCAGGTACTGGTACTCGCCTTTCTGGTGACCCATCGCTTCCAGCGCGATGTTGGCGATCACTTCGTTGGCGTTCATGTTGGTGGAGGTACCGGCGCCACCTTGAATCATGTCGACCACGAACTCTTCGTGGAAATCGCCGCGGATCAGACGGGCACAGGCTTCGCTGATGGCAGCGTGCTTGGCTTCGCTCAGGTGACCCAGCTCGCGGTTGGCGTCAGCAGCGGCCTGTTTGACCATTGCCAGACCGACAACCAGCTTCGGGTAGTGCGAAATCGGAACGCCCGAGAGACGGAAGTTGTTCACCGCTCGCAGGGTCTGGATGCCGTAATACGCTTGAGCAGGGACTTCGAGGGTGCCAAGCAGGTCGTTTTCTGTGCGGAATGATGCAGCGGAGGACATGATAGAAATCATCTCGATAGGGACCCGGTCTGTGCCGGAACGCTGCGAATGCTAGGCTTGTGGGAATTTTTGGGCCAATGCTGTTAAACACTGCCCTATGCACATTCGGCATAATGCCCGTGTGACGCCGCGTGGACGGCAGACGTGTGACCTGTTTTGGTGCGTGTCCGGGAGGACGTGATGAATCTGGAAAGCAAATGGCTCGAGGACTTCAGTGCTCTGGCCGCCACCCGCAGCTTCTCGCAGGCGGCCGAACGGCGCTTCGTGACCCAGCCGGCCTTCAGCCGGCGGATCCGCAGCCTGGAAGCGGCGCTCGGGCTGACGCTGGTCAACCGCTCGCGCACGCCGATCGAGCTGACGGCGGCGGGGCAATTGTTCCTCGTAACCGCGCGCACCGTGGTCGAACAGCTCGGTGAAGTGTTGCGCCATTTGCATCACCTCGAAGGTGGGCAAGGCGAAGTGATCCAAGTCGCAGCGGCGCATTCGTTGGCGCTCGGATTCTTCCCGCGCTGGATCGCTCAACTGCGCAACGAAGGCCTGAACATCGCCACCCGGCTGGTCGCGACCAACGTCGGCGACGCGGTGCACGCGCTGCGTGAAGGTGGCTGCGACTTGATGCTGGCGTTCTATGACCCGGACGCGGCCATGCAGATGGACCCGGAAATTTTCCCGTCGCTGCACCTGGGCCAGACCGAAATGCTCCCGGTGTGCGCGGCGGATGCCGATGGCAAACCGATGTTCGATCTGGAAGGAGAGGGCAGTGTGCCGTTGCTGGCGTATAGCGCCGGAGCGTTTCTCGGGCGTTCGGTGAATGGCTTGCTGCGCCAGCGTCAGCTGCGTTTCACCACGATTTATGAAACCGCCATGGCCGACAGCCTGAAAAGCATGGCGCTGGAAGGCCTTGGTATCGCCTGGGTTCCGCAACTGAGCGTGCGGGCCGAACTGGCCCGTGGCGAACTGGTGGTCTGCGGCGGTGCGCAATGGCATGTGCCGCTGGAGATTCGCCTGTACCGCTGCGCGCTGGTGCGCAAGGCCAATGTGCGGTTGTTGTGGCGCAAGCTGGAGGGCGGTGCGGCGAGCAGTAATGCCTGATTGAAAGAAGCAGAGGCGCAAGTTGTTTTGCGCCTCTGCCATTTTGTTGGGTGGCTTTCTTCTGTTCAGTCCCAATCTTCATAATCTTAGAAGCGGAATGTCCAACTCCCTGGGCCTGCGGGTGCCGAGGAGTCTAAATATTTTTGAATGTTTTCCCGATTCTTATCGCTGTATCGGTTTGCGTCAGGGCGAAGTTCAGAGAAGCCACCTATCTCTAACATGATCGTTTCGCTCCACCATCCATTATAAAGAATTTCGCCATCTTCATGGGTGGCGTTGAACATATGCCCAACTTCGTGAGCGGCGGTTCTGGTTTTTTCAATTGAAGCTATGCCCGCGAAGCCAGGGGAATGTGCAGCTCCCAGTACGCGATCGTTTATGGGGTAGCGCGTCAGTAATAGATATTTGTTAAATCGAGGGTTCAAATCTTTCCTCGGGCGAGCGCTATGATGTTTACTTACCTTGGTCGTCCACTCTCTCAGCGATGCCCTTGCATCATCGTTTTGATAGGGATGATCGCTCAGATCTTGTGCTTCCGATGGACTGATCAAACGAACCAGCATCTTGCGCCCGGAGATGTTTTCCATTTCCTCGACGAGCCAGGAGAAATGTTTATCGTACAAGTCGTCTTTGTTGTAGTCCGCGAGATCCTTGTGGATGAAGACCAGGAGTGCCAATGGTTCCTTGAACATGTTTTAACCTTTTGATAGTTAGCGGTCAGGCATGAGGCCTGTGACAAAAGTTGTGTCAGATGTAAGGACACAACTTTGTGTGAAGTTATTTAGAGATATAAGCTCTGAAAACAGTTTGGTTGCTGTTTGGTGAGCGGTATTACAGCTGCAGTAGCTGACGGCTGTTTGTATATCACTAACTATCAGCAATGGCTTTCTGAAGTGTTTTGGATTTTATGTCATAAGAACTGACAGGGCTGAAAGTGCACTTATATGAACGTATGGACGTTCTTTGTTTTTAGAAAAATGGGCGCCAGATTCTTGATCCTGAAGTCAATTGGATGAATGATTCTGACCAGATGACAGATGGTCGCAACGGGGGCTGTTTATTGCTTTCTTTGCGGTATACTGCGCGGCCTTCGGCCGGTTCGTCCGGCCATTTTTCCTACAACAAGCCACGCATCCTGCGTGGCTTGTTGTTTTTGACGCGCCTGCGGGCGCCCAGAGAGAAGAGGCGCGACGATGAGTGCACTGGTTGGCGTGATCATGGGCTCCAAGTCCGATTGGTCCACCCTTAGCCACACCGCCGATATGCTGGAAAAGCTCGGCATCCCGTACGAGGTCAAGGTGGTTTCTGCCCACCGCACCCCGGATCTGCTGTTCCAGTACGCCGAAGAGGCTGAAGGCCGCGGCATCGAGGTGATTATCGCCGGTGCCGGTGGCGCAGCCCACCTGCCAGGCATGTGTGCGGCCAAGACCCACCTGCCGGTGCTGGGCGTGCCGGTGCAGTCGGCGATGCTTTCGGGTGTCGACTCGCTGCTGTCGATCGTGCAGATGCCGGCCGGTATTCCGGTCGCCACCCTGGCCATCGGCAAGGCCGGCGCGATCAACGCCGCGCTGTTGTCGGCGAGCATCCTGGGCGCCAAGCATCCACAATTCCACGCGGTACTGAAAACCTTCCGTGCCGAGCAGACAGACAGCGTCCTGGACAATCCAGACCCACGTATTGCCTGAGGTTGTTGAGATGAAGATCGGTGTAATCGGTGGCGGCCAGTTGGGTCGCATGTTGGCCTTGGCGGGTACTCCGCTGGGCATGAACTTCGCTTTCCTCGACCCTGCGCCGGACGCTTGTGCCGCTGCGCTGGGCGAACACCTGCGGGCCGATTACGGCGATCAGGATCATCTGCGTCAATTGGCCGATGAAGTCGATCTGGTGACCTTCGAGTTTGAAAGCGTCCCGGCGGAAACCGTGGCGTTCCTGTCGCAATTCGTGCCGGTCTACCCGAGCGCCGAAGCCCTGCGTATCGCCCGCGACCGCTGGTTCGAAAAGAGCATGTTCAAGGACCTGGGGATTCCGACCCCGGCGTTCGCCGACATCCAGTCGCAAGCCGACCTGGACGCCGCCGTTGCGTCGATCGGCCTGCCGGCCGTGCTGAAAACCCGCACCCTGGGTTACGACGGCAAGGGCCAGAAAGTCCTGCGCAAGCCGGAAGACGTGGTCGGTACGTTCGCCGAACTGGGCAGCGTGCCTTGCCTGCTGGAAGGCTTCGTGCCATTTACCGGTGAAGTGTCGCTGATCGCCGTGCGCGCCCGCGATGGCGAGACGAAATTCTATCCACTGGTGCACAACACCCACGACAGCGGCATTCTCAAGCTGTCGGTCGCCAGCTCCGATCACCCGCTGCAGGCTCTGGCCGAAGACTATTCCAGCCGCGTGCTCAAGCAGCTGGATTATGTCGGTGTGATGGCGTTCGAGTTCTTTGAAGTCGACGGTGGCCTCAAGGCCAACGAAATCGCCCCGCGCGTGCACAACTCCGGGCACTGGACCACCGAAGGCGCCGAGTGCAGCCAGTTCGAAAACCACCTGCGGGCCGTTGCCGGTCTGCCGCTGGGCTCGACCGCCAAGGTCGGCGAGAGCGCGATGCTCAACTTCATCGGTGTGGTGCCGCCGGTCGAGAAGGTCATCGCCATCGACGATTGCCACCTGCATCACTACGGCAAGGCCTTCAAGGCCGGGCGCAAGGTCGGTCACGCCAACCTGCGCTGCAAGGACAAGGCGACCCTCGAGCAGCAGATCCTCAAGGTCGAAGCGCTGATCGCCGAGTAACGACAGTTTCATCTGGCAGAGGCGGAACCATTAAGGGGCCGCCGTTCTCTGATGGCAGGATGCGAAAGTCTGGCTAGGCTTCATCGCATATCTACCATTCAGAGGGAAATGCCATGGGAATTATCGGAACCATCTTTATCGGCCTCATCGTCGGCCTGCTGGCGCGGTTCCTGAAACCGGGCGATGACAGCATGGGCTGGATCATGACCATCCTGCTCGGTATCGGCGGTTCGCTGGCAGCCACTTATGGAGGCCAGGCTCTGGGCATTTATCAGGCCGGTCAGGGCGCAGGTTTCATCGGTGCGCTGGTTGGCGCCATCGTATTGCTGGTGATCTACGGCCTGATCAAAAAGAACTGATTCAAAGCGACAAAGTCCTCTCCGCCAATCCGGCGGGGAGGGCTAAAATGCTCGGCGATTCAACGTCCCCTCCCTTTTCGAGCATCCTTTACCGAGCACCTTCATGCGCCGTCTTCTGTTGACTCTCCTTTTGCTGGGCAGCGGTCTGGCCCACGCCGGCGAACTGCCGGAAACCGACTGGCTGGAACTGATGCCCAAGTCGGACCAGAAAGCCCTCGAGGCCATGCCTGAAATCGACCACAACTCCCCGGAAGCCACCGGCACCTTCACCCAGAAAGGCGGGATGAAGCAGGCCAAAGGTTTGCCGGCGGTGATGTATTCGACCAAGACCGTAGCGTCGATGAATGACAAACACATCCGCATCGGCGGTTATCCGGTGCCGCTGGAATCCGACGCCAAGGGTCGCAGCACGCTGTTCTTCCTGGTGCCGTACCCGGGCGCCTGCATCCATGTGCCGCCACCGCCACCGAATCAACTGGTGCTGGTGCGCTATCCGAAGGGTTTGAAGCTGGACGATATCTACACGCCGTTATGGGTGACCGGCACGCTGAAGATCGAAAAGGTCAGCAATGACCTGGCCGATGCGGCGTATGCGCTGGAAGCGGACAAGGTGCGGGTGGTGCAGGAATCTGATCTGTAATAGTCACTCCAAAACAACTGTGGGAGCGAGCCTGCTCGCGAAAGCGGTGTATCAGACACTTGAAGGGTGGCTGACATAACGCATTCGCGAGCAGGCTCGCTCCCACATTTTGTTTTGGGGTACTGGTTACAGCGGCTTGCTGCCGACGCTGACGCCCATTGTATGGCTAGCACCTGGCGCCAAAGTCACCACGTCGTCCATCACGTTCGCCGTCTCGATGCACAGCATGCGTTGCCAGCCGTCGTTGTCCATGTCGGCCAGTGCTGCCGCGCGGTCGATCCACGGGTTCCAGATTACCGCCGTGCGCGAGCCGGTAGCCGTCAGCACAATGCGCCGCTCCCAGGCCGGGTCGACGATGCTCAGTTGCGGCGGGGCGTCGAGGTAGATGCGGTCGGTTTCGCCGGCAAAGTGCAGGTCGCCTTGCTGGGTGCAGGTCTTCCAGTCGTCCAGGGTCTCGATGTAATTCAAGCCATCGACGCCGGCGACGTGCACGTTGCGCACATCGCTGACGGAAAAATACGTGTGCAACGCCTGACTGAGGCTGACGGTGTCGTTGCCACGGTTGTGGCTGGTCAGGCTGAACTGCAATTGCTCGGACAAATGCAGGGTCAGGGTCAGGTCGACCTGATGCGGCCAGCCCGGCAGTCCGCCTTCGGGGTGGGGCAGCGTGAATTCGACCTTGACGCCGTCAGCCTCTGATTCGATGCCGCCCAGCTCCCAATCCATTGCCCGCACCAGACCGTGCGCGGGGGCCGGTTGCGCACCTGTGTACATGGCCTGCACGCTCTGCGGGTTGCGTTCGAACTTGCCGAACCACGGCCAGCACACCGGCACACCGGCGCGGATGCTCTGGCCGGTCTTGAACACGGCCTTGTCGTTCAGCCAGATGATCGGCGGCTGGCCGTCCACCTGATAACTGAGGATGTGCGCGCCTTGCTGGGCCACCAGCACTTCGGCCTGACCGTGGCGGATGCGCCAGCAGTTCAGTTCATCCAGTTTCACGGCTTCAACGTTGGGCGTGTTCATGGGACAACTCTCGATCAGCAACTTGGACGACTATCGACCGTGAAACGGTCGCGAGGTTTAACGTGCGCGTGGCGGAACCGAGCGGGTGCGACCGCTGCCATCGATGGCAACGAACACGAACACCGCTTCGGTCACCTTGCGCCACTCGCTGGACAGCGGGTCGTCGCTCCACACCTCGACCATCATCTGGATCGAGCTGCGGCCGATTTCCAGGGTCTGGGTATAAAAGGACAATTGCGCGCCGACAGCCACCGGCACCAGAAACGCCATGCGGTCGATGGCGACGGTCGCGACACGGCCACCGGCAACACGGCTGGCCATGGCCGTGCCGGCCAGGTCCATCTGTGCGACCAGCCAACCGCCGAAAATATCGCCGAAGCCGTTGGTTTCGCGGGGTAGCGCGGTGATTTGCAGGGCCAGGTCGCCTTGCGGGATCGGATCTTCTTGTTCGAGCTCTATCATGCCGGGGGTGCCTCTGACCCGTGACTCTTCGTTGGGTATTGCTGGTGGTAGCCGTCTTCGGGAAAAACGATTCAGCACCGAACATACTACGTTCGTCACGTTTTCCATCAGGCGCCTAAGGAGAAACTCTGCGAAACCGGCTAATCCCGAGCAAGGGTCGGGCCAACGACGTTTTCGCACAGCAACCCCTTACAAACCGGAGCAAGGTTGCGAGTATATCGGTCGGTAGACTCCGCGACGACCGTCCGGTTCTGATTTCGACCGGCAAATACGCGCCTCTATGTGCTTTTTCGAACAATTTGCTATGGTGCCGAACCTGCCCGAGCCACAGCCAGCGTTGTTGTGGCGGCAGATCCGACTATAAGAGAAGACCTTGCCATGACCACAGCGCCCTCGAGCCTCGCGCAGCCCGACCAACCCGCACGACCGTTGACCCGCAATGACTACAAGACTCTGTCGCTTTCGGCCCTGGGGGGCGCGCTGGAGTTCTACGATTTCATCATTTTTGTGTTCTTCGCCACCGTGGTCGGCAAATTGTTCTTCCCGGCCGACATGCCCGAGTGGCTGCGCCTGATGCAGACCTTCGGCATCTTCGCCGCCGGCTACCTCGCGCGGCCGCTGGGCGGGATCGTGATGGCGCACTTCGGCGACCTGCTGGGGCGCAAGAAGATGTTCACCCTGAGCATTTTCATGATGGCCGTGCCGACCCTGATCATGGGCCTGCTGCCGACCTACGCGCAGATCGGCCTGTGGGCGCCGATCCTGCTGCTGTTGATGCGCGTCATTCAGGGCGCGGCGATTGGCGGCGAAGTACCGGGGGCATGGGTCTTCGTTTCCGAACACGTACCCGGCAAGCACATCGGCTACGCCTGCGGCACCCTGACCAGCGGCCTGACGGCAGGCATCCTGCTGGGATCGCTGGTCGCCACCGCGATCAACAGCCTCTATACGCCAACGGAAGTTTCCGATTACGCCTGGCGGATCCCGTTCCTGCTGGGGGGCGTGTTCGGCCTGTTCTCGGTTTACCTGCGTCGCTGGCTGCACGAAACCCCGGTGTTCGCCGAACTGCAACTGCGCAAGGCCCTGGCCGAAGAAGTGCCGCTGCGCGCCGTACTGCGCGACCATCGCGGGGCCATTGCAGTGTCGATGTTGCTGACCTGGCTGCTGTCCGCCGGCATCGTCGTGGTGATCCTGATGACCCCGACCGTGCTGCAGACGGTCTATCACTTCTCGCCGACCACCGCGCTGCAATCCAACAGCCTGGCGATCGTGTTCCTGAGCTTTGGCTGCATCATTTCCGGCGCGCTGGCGGATCGCTTTGGTGCCGGTCGCGTGTTTGTGTTCGGCTGCGCGGCTCTGCTGGCCAGCTCCTGGACCTTCTACCACAGCCTCGCCGATCACCCGAACTGGCTGTTCCCGCTGTACGCGTTGACCGGTTTTCTGGTCGGCACCATCGGCGCGGTGCCTTATGTGATGGTGAAGGCTTTCCCGCCGGTGGTGCGCTTCAGCGGTCTGTCCTTCTCTTATAACGTCGCTTACGCGATCTTCGGCGGCCTGACGCCGATGGTCGTCAGCCTGCTGCTGAAAGAAAGCGCGATGGGGCCTGCCTACTATGTGGCGGTGCTGTGCGGGATGGGGATCCTGGTCGGCGCGTGGTTGTGGAGCAAAGGTCGCTAAGCCAACTTCACACTTGCGGTTACAACTGAAAGGCCAGCCTTCCGACAGGGATGCTGGCCTTTCATCCAATTGTCATATTTCAGCCATAGAGTGTTCACACGGCCTGCTGATACTTGGCCCCGACTTAACACACCCTATCTGCTAGGAGTAAGGCATGAAACTGAAGCGTTTGATGGCGGCAATGACTTTTGTCGCTGCTGGCGTTGCGACCGCCAACGCGGTTGCCGCTGTTGACCCTGCGATCCCGAGCTACACCAAGACCACTGGTGTGTCGGGCAACCTGTCCAGCGTCGGCTCCGATACCCTGGCCAACCTCATGACCCTCTGGGCCGAGAACTACAAAAAAGAATACCCGAACGTAAACATCCAGATTCAGGCCGCTGGCTCCGCCACTGCGCCACCTGCGCTGACTGAAGGCACCTCCAACCTGGGCCCGATGAGCCGCAAGATGAAGGACACCGAACTGGCGGCCTTCGAACAGAAATACGGCTACAAGCCAACCGCTATCCCGGTCGCCGTGGACGCCCTGGCTGTCTTCGTACACAAGGACAACCCGATCCAGCACCTGACCATGGAACAGGTTGACGCGATCTTCTCGTCCACCCGCCTGTGCGGCGCCAAAGCCGACGTGAAAACCTGGGGCGACCTGGGCGTGACCGGCGACCTGGCCAACAAGCCGGTTCAGCTGTTTGGCCGTAACTCGGTATCCGGCACCTACGGCTACTTCAAGGAAGAAGCCCTGTGCAAAGGCGACTACAAGCCTAACGTCAACGAACAACCAGGCTCGGCTTCGGTCGTGCAGTCGATCAGCTCCTCGCTGAACGGCATCGGTTACTCGGGCATCGGCTACAAGACCGCCAGCGTGAAAACCGTGGCCCTGGCCAAGAAAGGCAGCTCGGACTTCATCGAAGACACCGAAGAAAACGCCCTGAACGGCAAGTATCCGCTGTCGCGTTTCCTGTACGTATACGTCAACAAAGCCCCGAACAAGCCTCTGGCCCCGCTGGAAGCCGAGTTCGTGAAACTGGTTCTGTCGAAACAGGGTCAGGAAGTGGTCGTGAAAGACGGTTACATCCCGCTGCCGGCCAAGGTTGCTGCAAAAGCACTGGCTGACCTGGGTCTGCAGGAAGGCGGCGCTGAAGTCGCAAAAAAGTAACAAACTGAGTCAGGGGTGAACCCCGCCTGACTCACGTGTGGGGCCCGGCCCGCAAGCGGCCCGGCCCCCACACTCCCCGAATTCTTCTATCCACTGCCAGTGCCCTGCTGGCGGCGGATTTGGTGCGTCACTGCATTGTCATCTTTCTGTCATACAGGATCGCTAGGGTGTGCGCATGAATGATCTGGCCAATTCCAAAATGACTACGAACCCTCCCAAGCGCATTGACTTCAATACGCCTGAGTTGCAACGCAAGCGCCGCATTCGCGCGCTCAAGGATCGCTTCACCCGCTGGTACGTCCTCGTCGGCGGGCTGGCGGTACTGGCAGCCATCACCCTGATCTTCTTCTTCCTCGCCTACGTGGTCGCGCCGCTGTTCAAGGGTGCCGACCTGACCGCGAAAGATGCACTCACCCCGGCCTGGATGCAGGACGCCGGCAAGCCGCTGATGATTTCGCTCGAAGAGCAGAATCAGGTGGCCATGCGCGTTTCCGACAAGGGCCAGGCGCTGTTCTTCGACATCGACAGTGGCGCTGAACTGAAGCGCGTCGATCTGCCCCTGCCGGCAGGCGCCAGTGTGACCTCCATCGGCGAAGACCAGCCGGGCCATCCGCTGGTGGCCGTGGGCCTGTCCAACGGCCAGGCGCTGGTGTTCCGTCACACTTATAAAGTCAGCTACCCGGATGGCAAGAAGACCATCACTCCGGCCATCGAGTATCCGTACGGCGAGACACCGATCGCGCTCAACGAAAGTGGCGGTGCGCTGGAGCACGTCAGCCTCAATGCCACCGATTCGACCCTGATGCTGGTCGGCTCCACCGGTTCGCAACTCAATGTGCTGTCGCTGACCAGCGAAGAAAACATGATGACCGGCGAAGTCACCAACGAGCAGAAGCGTATCGATCTGCCGCAGATGACCGAGCCCGTAAAAAACATCTTCGTCGACCCGCGCCAGCAATGGCTGTACGTGGTCAACGGGCGTGCTCAGGCCGACGTGTTCAGCCTGCGCGACAAGAGCCTCAACGGTCGCTACAAGCTGCTGGAAAACGCTGACGCTGAAGTCACTGCGACTACGCAACTGGTCGGTGGTATCTCGCTGATCGTCGGTGACTCCAAGGGTGGCCTGGCCCAGTGGTTCATGGCCCGCGACACCGATGGCGAGCTGCGCCTGAAGCAGATCCGCACCTTCCAGATGGGCACCACGCCGATCGTTGAAATTTCCGCCGAAGAACGTCGCAAGGGCTTCCTGGCCCTGGATGCCAGCGGCAAGCTCGGCGTGTTCCACAGCACCGCGCACCGCACCTTGCTGGTCGATCAAGTCGTCGAAGGCCAGGGCCTGTTCGGTCTGTCGCCACGGGCCAACCGCGTGATCGTCGAAGCCGGCGGCAAGCTGCAACCGCTGCTGCTCGACAACCCGCACCCGGAAGTCTCGTGGAGCGCACTGTGGAGCAAGGTCTGGTACGAGAACTACGACGAGCCTAAATACGTCTGGCAATCGACAGCTGCCAACACCGATTTCGAACCGAAACTGAGCCTGTCGCCACTGACCTTCGGCACCCTGAAAGCCGCGTTCTACGCGATGCTGCTGGCCGCACCGCTGGCCGTCGCCGCTGCGATCTACACCGCGTACTTCATGGCCCCGGGCATGCGCCGCAAGGTCAAGCCGGTGATCGAGCTGATGGAAGCGATGCCGACGGTGATCCTCGGCTTCTTCGCCGGTCTGTTCCTCGCGCCTTATGTAGAAGGGCATCTGCCGGGCATCTTCAGCCTGCTGATGCTGCTGCCGATCGGCATCCTGATCGCCGGTTTCACCTTCAGCCGCCTGCCTGAATCGATCCGCCTGAAAGTCCCGGATGGCTGGGAAAGTGCGCTGCTGATCCCGGTGATCCTGTTCGTGGGCTGGCTGTCGCTGTACATGAGCCCGTTCATGGAGAACTGGTTCTTCGGCGGTGACATGCGCATGTGGATCTCCCACGACCTGGGCATCACCTACGACCAGCGCAACGCACTGGTGGTCGGTCTGGCCATGGGTTTTGCGGTGATCCCGAACATCTACTCGATCGCCGAAGACGCCGTGTTCAGCGTGCCGCGCGGCCTGACCCTGGGCTCGCTGGCCCTCGGTGCCACGCCGTGGCAGACCATGACGCGCGTGGTGATCCTGACCGCCAGCCCGGGCATCTTCTCGGCGCTGATGATCGGCATGGGCCGTGCAGTCGGTGAAACCATGATCGTGCTGATGGCCACCGGCAACACCCCGGTCATGGAAATGAACCTGTTCGAAGGCCTGCGCACCCTGGCCGCCAACGTCGCGGTGGAAATGCCGGAGTCGGAAGTCGGCGGCAGCCACTACCGCGTGCTGTTCCTCTCGGCGCTGGTGCTGCTGTTGTTCACCTTCGTCATGAACACCCTCGCGGAACTGATTCGTCAGCGTCTGCGCAAGAAATACTCGTCGCTTTAAGCAAAGGTAGAAGTCTGTGAAACAGAACTCCCTGAAAGGATGGTTCAAGAGCGGCGCCCCCGGCGTCTGGATCAGCGGCGGCGCGGTGTCCATCGCGGTCATCATGACCATTGGCCTGCTGGCGGTGATCGCCGTGCGCGGTCTGGGTCACTTCTGGCCGGCGGATCTGATCCACGCCAGCTATGACGTACCGGGCCAGGGCCAGCATCTGGTCGTGGGCGAAGTGGTGCAGAAAGAAGAAGTGCCGCGCGCCCGTCTGAAGAGCGCCGGCCTGCCGGTGCCGGACGAAGGTCCGGAATTCATGACCCGCGAGCTGATCAAGGTCGGCAACCGTGACCTGAACGGCAACGACTTCACCTGGATCGTCGGCGAGTGGCTGACCGACCAGAAGAATCCGCCGGAGCTGATGGCGCTGGAGCGTCGTGAGTGGGGCAACTTCTACGGCTACCTGGTCAACGTCAAACAGGACGGCAAGGTGATCGCCGAAGGCGAAGCGGCCTGGCCTGAGCTGCAGGCGCGGATCAACCGCGTGAACGGCCTCGCCGCGCAGCTCAAGTCGCTGGAAAAAACCGATATCGGCGCAATCAACGCCGGCCTCGAGCGCATCCGTCTGCACGGTCGCAAGCTGGAGCTGGAAGGCAAGCTCGACGCCACCGCGCAAGCGGACATGGAATCCGAGCGCGCCGAGCTGAACGCCCGCTATCAGGACATCGAAGCCCGTCTGGCTGATCTGCACGCGCAGTTCAACCGTGACGCGCTGACCGCTCGCGATGCCAACGGCAAGGAAATCGAAATCGGCCTGGGCAAAGTGGTTCACGCCTACCAGCCGAACGCGATGGGGACGTTCACCAAGATCGGTTTCTACTTCAGCAAGGTCTGGGAATTCCTGTCCGACGACCCGCGTGAAGCGAACACCGAAGGCGGGATTTTCCCGGCGATCTTCGGCACCGTGATGATGACCCTGATCATGGCGATGATCGTGACCCCGTTCGGCGTGTTGGCGGCGGTGTACCTGCGTGAATACGCCAAGCAGAACACCCTGACCCGGGTGATCCGGATCGCGGTGAACAACCTGGCGGGTGTTCCGGCGATTGTTTACGGCGTGTTCGGTCTGGGCTTCTTCGTCTATGTGCTCGGTGGCTCGCTCGACCGTCTGTTCTTCCCTGAAGCGCTGCCGGCACCGACCTTCGGTACGCCGGGTCTGCTCTGGGCTTCGCTGACCCTGGCGCTGCTGGCGGTGCCGGTGGTGATCGTGGCCACCGAAGAAGGTCTGGCGCGTATCCCGCGCACCGTGCGTGAAGGCTCGCTGGCCCTCGGCGCGACCAAGGCTGAAACCCTGTGGAAGATCGTTCTGCCGATGGCCAGTCCGGCGATGATGACCGGCATGATCCTCGCCGTGGCTCGCGCCGCCGGTGAAGTGGCGCCGCTGATGCTGGTAGGTGTGGTGAAACTGGCGCCGTCGCTGCCGGTGGACGGCAACTACCCGTACCTGCACCTGGATCAGAAGATCATGCACCTGGGCTTCCACATCTATGACGTTGGCTTCCAGAGCCCGAACGTCGAGGCCGCGCGGCCGCTGGTGTATGCCACGGCGCTGCTGCTGGTGCTGGTGATCGCCACCCTGAACCTGTCGGCGGTGTACATCCGTAACCACCTGCGCGAGAAGTACAAGGCGCTGGACAGCTGATCGCCGTCACAAGAATTGAAGGGCTGCCGGCCTGTATCCCGGCAGCCAACCGAACCGAATTTGTTAGCACAGGGGATCTCCCATGCAGCACGAAACACATACCCACGGCATCAACATGTCTGCCCTGGGCCGCGACAAGCAGAGCCTGAACCTCGAGCAGGAAACCGTGGCCATCGAAGTGCCGGGCCTGAGCCTCTACTACGGCGAGAAACAGGCGCTGTTCGACGTCAGCATGAACATCCCGAAACAGCGCGTGACCGCCTTCATCGGCCCGTCCGGCTGCGGCAAGTCCACGCTGCTGCGTACCTTCAACCGCATGAACGATCTGGTGGACGGCTGCCGCGTCGAAGGCGCGATCAACCTGTACGGCAACAACATCTACCGCAAGGGCGAAGACGTGGCCGAGCTGCGTCGCCGGGTCGGCATGGTGTTTCAGAAGCCTAACCCGTTCCCCAAGACCATTTACGAAAACGTGGTCTACGGCCTGCGCATCCAGGGCATCAACAAGAAGCGCATCCTCGACGAAGCCGTCGAGTGGGCACTGAAAGGCGCGGCCCTGTGGGACGAAGTCAAAGACCGTCTGCATGACTCGGCTCTCGGTCTGTCCGGTGGTCAGCAACAGCGTCTGGTGATCGCCCGTACCATCGCCGTGGAACCGGAAGTGCTGCTGCTCGACGAACCGTGCTCGGCACTCGACCCGATCTCGACCCTGAAAGTCGAAGAGTTGATCTACGAGCTCAAATCCAAGTTCACCATCGTCATCGTGACCCACAACATGCAGCAGGCGGCGCGGGTGTCCGACTACACGGCGTTCATGTACATGGGCAAACTGGTGGAATTCGGCGACACCGATACCCTGTTCACCAATCCGGCCAAGAAGCAGACCGAAGACTACATCACCGGTCGTTACGGCTGACAGTTGCGGGTTATTCACAGAATTGACGCTGCGGCCCGCCGCACCTTACCGGACGCTCCAAGGACGCCAACATGATTAGTAAAGAAGGCCTTACCCATCACATTTCCGCGCAGTTCAACGCCGAACTGGAAGAAGTGCGCAGCCACCTGCTGGCCATGGGCGGGCTGGTCGAGAAGCAGGTCAATGACGCAGTCACCGCGCTGATCGAGGCCGACTCGGGCCTGGCCCAGCAAGTGCGCGAGATCGACGACCAGATCAACCAGATGGAACGCAACATAGACGAAGAATGCCTGCGCATTCTGGCCCGTCGTCAGCCGGCGGCGTCCGACCTGCGTCTGATCATCAGCATCTCCAAATCGGTGATCGACCTTGAGCGCATCGGCGACGAAGCGACCAAGATCGCCCGCCGTGCGATCCAGTTGTGCGAAGAAGGCGAAGCGCCGCGCGGTTACGTCGAGGTACGCCACATCGGCGACCAGGTGCGCAACATGGTGCGTGATGCGCTGGACGCCTTTGCCCGTTTCGACGCCGACCTGGCGCTGTCGGTGGCGCAATACGACAAGATCATCGACCGCGAATACAAGACCGCCCTGCGCGAGCTGGCGACCTACATGATGGAAGACCCGCGCTCTATCTCGCGGGTCTTGAGCATTATCTGGGTCCTGCGTTCGCTTGAGCGGATCGGCGACCACGCGCGCAACATCTCCGAGCTGGTGATTTACCTGGTGCGCGGTACCGACGTGCGGCACATGGGCCTCAAGCGCATGAAGGAAGAAGTTGAAGGGACAAGTGGCGAAACCGCTAATGTTCCGGGCGATGCTGACGATAAGTAAGATTGCCTGAGAAAAGCGCCCGGCCCTTTGGCCGGGCGTTTTTGTTTCTGCTTTTCATAGGCAGAACCGAAATAAAAAGCAGCACCCGCGAACGAAAAGTCCCGGCGTGACTGAAGAGTTTTGGCAATGTGCCATCAGCCAGCGTTATGCTTGCCGGGATTTTAATAGGGGTGTTGGATGAGCAAGATCAGTGTGTTGGTCGTGGACGATGCATCGTTCATTCGTGACCTGGTGAAAAAGTGCCTGCGTAATTACTTCCCGGGGATCCGCACCGAGGACGCCATCAACGGCAAGAAGGCCCAGGCCATGCTGGCCAAGGAAGCCTTCGACCTGGTGCTGTGCGACTGGGAAATGCCGGAAATGTCCGGTCTCGAACTGCTGACCTGGTGCCGTGAGCAGGACAACCTCAAGACCATGCCGTTCATCATGGTCACCAGCCGGGGCGACAAGGAAAACGTCGTGCAGGCGATCCAGGCCGGTGTTACCGGTTATGTCAGCAAGCCGTTCACCAACGAGCAACTGCTGACCAAGGTCAAGCAGGCCCTGAACAAGGTCGGCAAGCTCGACACTCTGATGAACAGCGCTCCAACCAAGATGAACTCGGCGTTCGGCAACGACTCCCTGAGCGCGTTGACCGGCGGCAAGGCTGCGGTCGTCGGTTCCGCACCGACTGCGGCGGCGGCCAACCCGTTTGCCAAGCCTGCCGCTGCAGCCCCGGCACCTGCCGCCGCGCCACAGCGTGGCCTGCTCAACAGCCCGCCGGTGAAAGCTCCTGCAGCGTCCAGCGCTCCAGCCGGCGGTCGCGGTCAGGGCCAACTGCGCCTCCCTAGCGGCACCCAGCAATGCGTGATCAAGGCCCTGAGCATCAAGGAAGCGCTGCTGGTGGTGAAACGCACCGACACCCTGCCGCAGATCCTCGACAGCGCCGTGCTCGATCTGGAGCAGGGCGACAACGCCGAAATCGCCCGTCTCAACGGCTACCTGCACGCCGTCGTCGCCCACGAGCCGAAACCCGACAGCGACTGGCTGCAACTGACCTTCCGCTTCGTCGACCAGGACGCGCAGAAGCTCGACTACATCTCCCGCCTGATCGCCCGCGGCACGGCGCAGAAGCACTTCGTTCCGGGCGCGTGATCTTCGTCGCCTGACCGTCCGCCATCGCCAGCAGGCTGGCTCCCACGGGGTTCACACCGAACCTGTGGGAGCCAGCCTGCTGGCGATGGGGTCATCAAAAGCACCACCCATCTCTCGCACTGCCCAATTTGAAACATCTGTCGACTAGCCTGGTCTGCTTCAGCTGCTAGGCTCATTCCCAGGCCTTACTCGACAGAACTTTTGCCCATGCCCCTGCGCCTGCTGTTTTTCTGTGGTCTGTTCATGGCCTCCACCTCGACGGTGGCCATGACGATCTACAAGTCCACCGATGCCAACGGAGTGGTTTCGTACAGCGACCGTCCGAGCAAAGGCTCCCAGGTGTTCGTGTTTCAGGATCGGATGGTCGAGCGCCTCGAGCGCCAGGTCTATCTCGACATCAAGAAACAGAAGGGCGCGGACGTGGTGTTCGTGCGCAACGACCTGTATGCGCCGGTCGAGGTTGCCCTGGCGTTTACCGGGATGAGCAACGTGCGCGGCGCACCGGCGCAAACGATTCGCCGGGTGCTACCGGCGCGCAGCAATACGCGGCTGGCGTTGCTGACGCCGGTATCCGGTGGCAAACCGCTGGTGTACACGCCGATGTTCCAGTATTCCCTCGGCGACCCGGCTGGCGCGGCTCAGGGCTATCGCTATCCGTTTCCATGGCGTGGCGGGCCGTTCCGCCTGAGTCAGGGCGCCAATGGCGATTACAGCCACTTCGGGCCGAAGAACAAATATGCGATGGACATCGCCATGCCGGTCGGCACGCCGATCATCGCGGCGCGCGCCGGGGTGGTGGTGAAGACCGAGAATTCCCAGAACGGACGCGGCACCGATCCGTCCGGCAACTTCGTGCGGATCCTGCACGACGACGGCACGATGGGCGTGTACCTGCATCTCAAACAAGGGTCGGTGAGTGTGCGCGAGGGGCAGCGAGTGGCGGTGGGCAGTCCGCTGGCGCTGTCCGGCAACACCGGCAACAGCAGCGGCCCGCACCTGCACTTCGTGGTGCAGCGCAATACCGGGATGGGGTTGGTGTCGATTCCGTATCAGTTCAACCAGCCGCTGGGGGCGTTGCCCAACTTTGCGCTGGGCAAGCAGTAAACCCCGTCAGTCGAGCATCAGCACCTTGGCCAGAATGATCTTCGGACCTTTCATCTTCTTGATGATGATCCGCAGGCCTTCGACTTCCAGCACTTCTTCCTCTTCCGGCACCCGTTTCAGGGTTTCGTAGATCAGCCCGGCGAGGGTTTCGGCTTCGATGTGATCCAGGTCGATCCCCAGCAGGCGCTCGACCTTGAACAGCGGCGTATCGCCCCGCACCAGCAACTTGCCCGGCTGGTAGGCGAGGATGCCGCGCTCGGCCTTGCGGTGTTCGTCCTGGATGTCGCCGACCAGCACTTCCAGCACGTCTTCCATGGTCAGGTAGCCGATGATGTTGCCGTCCGCCTCTTCGACCACAGCGAAGTGCGAGCCGCCCTTGCGGAACTGCTCCAGCAGCTGCGACAGCGGCATGTGCCGCGACACGCGCTCCAGTGGGCGGGTCAGTTCGGCGAGGTTGAACGACTCGGGAATGTGATCCAGCGCCGCCAGCTCCAGCAGCAGATCCTTGATGTGCAGCAGGCCGACGAACTCCTTGCGCTCGCTGTCGTACACCGGATAACGGCTGAACTTGTGGCGACGGAACATCGCCAGGATTTCTTTCAGCGGGGCGTTGAACTCAAGGGTGATCAGGTCTTCCCGGGAGTTGGCCCAGTCGACCACTTCCAGTTCGCCCATTTCCACCGCCGAGGCCAGCACGCGCATGCCTTGGTCGCTCGGGTCCTGACCACGGCTAGAGTGCAGGATCAGTTTCAGTTCTTCACGGCTGTAATGGTGCTCGTGATGCGGGCCGGGCTCACCTTGCCCCGCGATACGCAGGATGGTGTTGGCGCTGGCGTTGAGCAGGTAGATCGCCGGGTACATGGCCCAGTAGAACAGGTACAGCGGCACCGCCGTCCACAGCGACAGCAGCTCGGGTTTGCGGATCGCCCAGGATTTGGGTGCGAGCTCGCCGACCACGATGTGCAGGTACGAAATGATGAAGAACGCAGTGAAGAACGAGATGCCTTTGACGACTTCCGCCGACTGCACGCCGACCGCGCTCAGCAGCGGTTCGAGAATGTGCGCGAACGCCGGCTCGCCGACCCAGCCCAGGCCGAGGGAGGCGAGGGTGATACCGAGTTGGCACGCCGAAAGGTAAGCATCGAGCTGACTGTGCACCGTGCGCAGGATGTGCCCGCGCCAGCCGTGCTGCTCAGCAATGGCTTCGACCCGGGTCGAGCGCAGTTTGACCATGGCGAACTCCGCCGCAACGAAGAAGCCGTTGAGCAGAACCAGGATCAGAGCGAAAAGAATCATGCCGAAATCGGCGAATATTGTTGCGAGGGACAAGCCAGGGGAAGGGTCCATGATGGAGTTTTGCGGGTTCCGTGTGATTCGAAAGAAAGAAAAATCCGCACCTGAAAGGCAGGCGCAAGTCAGCCAATGTAGCGGCTGACCTGGCGATTGCCTAGTCCGGCATTACTCAGCGGCGCTGATGACCCGTGCCTGAGCGACCTGGGCCGGGGCGAAATGGCAGGTGAAGGTGCTGCCGTGACCGGGCACGCTGCTGATTTCCATCCGGGCGCGATGGCGCAGCAGTACGTGTTTGACGATGGCCAGGCCCAAGCCCGTGCCGCCGGTGTTGGAGTTGCGGCTGGAGTCGACGCGGTAGAAGCGTTCGGTCAGGCGCGGCAGGTGTTTGCTGTCGATGCCGATCCCGGAATCCTGCACGCTCAGGTGCGCGCCCTGATCGTCGCCCCACCAGCGGATGCGGATATTGCCTTCGGCCGGGGTGTATTTGACGGCGTTGAACACCAGGTTGGAAAACGCACTGCGCAGTTCCGCCTCGCTGCCCTTGAGCAGGATGCTGGTATCGGCTTCCAGGGTGATGCGCTGATTCTTTGAGCCTGACAACTGCTGCGCATCGCTCTTGATCGACTGCAGCAGGGTGTCGATGTGCACCGGCTGGTTGTCCGACGGGTAATCGGTGGCTTCCAGCTTGGCCAGCAACAGCAGGTCGTTGAGCAGGGTTTGCATACGCCCGCCCTGTTGCTGCATCTGCTGCAGGGCGCGGCTCCAGCGCGGGTTCACTTCCTCGACGTTGTCGAGCAGGGTTTCCAGGTAGCCGCAGATCACCGTCAGCGGGGTGCGCAGCTCGTGGGAGACGTTGGCGATGAAGTCCTTGCGCATCTGTTCCAACTGATGGATGCGCGTGACGTCGCGCACCAGCATCAAGTGTTCGTTGTTGCCGTAGCGCGTGAGGTACAGCTGGATGCGTACGCGATCATTGGTCGGTGAGGGGATTTCCAGCGGTTCGGCGTAGCTTTCCTGCTCGAAGTATTCCTTGAAACGCGGATGCCGGACGAGGTTGGTCACCGGCTGGCCGCTGTCCTGCGGGGTCTTGAGGCCGAGCAGGGTTTCGGCGGCGCGGTTCCACCATTCCAGGTTGCCGTCGCTGTCGAGCATGATCACCGCGTCTTTCAGCGCGGCGGTGGACTCCTGAACGCGGTCGATCACCGCTTGCAGGCGTCCGCGCACTCGTTGGTCGCGGCGTTGCAGGTGGTAGATGCTGTCGAACACCTCGCCCCACAGGCCGTAGCCGTCGGGCGGTGCTTCATCGGGTTGGTGCAGGCGCAGCCATTCGTGCAGGCGCAGCAGTTGCTTGAGCGTCCAGGCCAGGTACAGGCCCAGGCCCGCCGCCAGACTCCAGCCGTAGTAGCCGGTGATCAGGCCGATCACCAGGCAGCCGGTGACCAGCAACAGCATGTGGCGAATCAGGGTGCCATGCCAGTTTTGGTTCACGGAAAATGCGGTCCTTGTCTACGGGGCTGACGCTCGGCTCAGGCTTTGGTGGAGAACCGGTAGCCGGTGCCGCGCACGGTTTGTACCAGATTTTCGTAGGCATCGCCGAGGGCCTTGCGCAGGCGCCGGATGTGCACGTCGACGGTGCGCTCTTCAACATAGACGTTGCCGCCCCAGACCTGATCCAGCAACTGGCCACGGGTGTAGGCGCGCTCCTGGTGGGTCATGAAGAATTGCAGCAGACGGTATTCGGTCGGGCCCATCTCGGCAGGTTTGCCGTCGATGGTCACGCGGTGGCTGATCGGGTCGAGCAGCAGGCCGCCGACTTCGATCGGCGCTTCGCCATCGGTCGGGCCGGCGCGACGCAGCACGGCCTTGAGGCGTGCCACCAGTTCGCGGGGGGAAAACGGTTTGGTGATGTAGTCGTCGGCGCCTACTTCCAGGCCCTGGATCTTGTTGTCCTCTTCGCCCTTGGCAGTGAGCATGATGATCGGGATGTCCCCGGTCAGCTCATCACGCTTGAGACGGCGGGCCAGCTCGATGCCGGAAGTGCCGGGCAGCATCCAGTCGAGCAGGATCAGGTCCGGCTTGCGGTCGACGATGATGGCGTGGGCCTGCTGCGAGTTCTCTGCCTCGAGGCAGTCATAGCCGGCCATTTCCAACGCAACGGCGATCATTTCGCGAATGGGCGCTTCGTCGTCGACGATCAGAATGCTCCTGCCAACCATGCCTTAATCCTCTTGTCATTTAACTGTCTTGCGCCGCATTAGATAACGGAATTATTGCAGTCGTGTGACAGTATTTTAGTCCGGCGGCGATTGTGCGAATCCTGAACTAAGCTCTAAGTCCGAATCCTGACAACCACAAGAGAAGGTTTCCATGACTCAAATGACTGCTTCCTTTAAGGCTTTGCTGATGGCTGCCGCCCTGACTCTGCCCGGACTGGCGATGGCGGCCGAGCCGGCCATGATGAAAGACGGAATGATGGTCGACCACAAGGGCATGACGCTTTACACGTTCGACAAGGACAGTGGCGGCAAGTCGATGTGCAACGACGATTGCGCCAAGAACTGGCCGCCGTTGATGGCGCCGGCGGATGCCAAGGCTGAAGGTAAATGGACAGTCATCAAACGCGATGACGGCATGATGCAGTACGCCTACGACGGCAAGCCGCTGTACACCTTCGTGAAGGACGAGAAGCCCGGAGAAATGAAGGGCGATGGCATGAAGGACGTGTGGCACGTGGTTCACGAGCACAAGTAATTCATTGGCAGTGAATCAGGATCGCGGCCCGCAGGCATTGCCTCGGGCCGCGATTTCTTGAGATCAGCGCAACGCGTAATCCAGCACGATCCCTACGAAAATCGCCAAACCGGCCCAATGGTTGTGCAGGAACGCCTTGAAGCAACGCATCCGGTCCCGGTCGCGGGTGTACCAGAATTCCCAGGCGTAGCACCCGGCGGCTACCAGCAGGCCGAGGTGGAACCAGATTCCCAGCTCGAATTTCGACCCCGCCAGCACCAGACAGCCCAGCGACAGCGCCTGCAAGGTCAGGATGATCACCCGGTCTGCATCGCCGAACAGGATCGCCGTGGATTTCACGCCGATCTTCAGGTCATCGTCGCGGTCGGTCATCGCGTAATAAGTGTCGTAGCCCACCGTCCACAGCAGATTGGCGATCCACAGCAGCCAGGCGGTTGCCGGCAGCTCACCGGTTTCGGCGGTGAACGCCATCGGCATGCCCCAGGAAAACGCCGCGCCCAGCACCACTTGCGGGTAGTAGGTGTAGCGCTTCATGAACGGATAAGTGAACGCCAGCGCCAGACCGCCCAGCGACAGCCAGATGGTCGCGGCGTTGGTGCACAGCACCAGCAGGAAACTCACTCCCATCAGCAGCGCGAAGAACACCAGCGCTTCTTTCGAGCTGATCCTGCCGGCAGCAATGGGTCGCTGCGCAGTGCGTTTGACGTGGCCGTCGACCTTGCGGTCGGCCCAGTCATTGATCACGCAACCCCCAGCGCGGGTCAGGATCACGCCGAGGACGAAAATCACGATATTGGCCAGCGATGGCGAGCCTTTACCGGCAATCCACAGGGCCCAGAGCGTCGGCCACAGCAGCAGGTAAATGCCGATCGGCTTGTCCATCCGCGTCAGCTGGATGAAGTCCCAGGCGCGCGGGTTCAAGCGATTCAGGGATTTGAGCAGGCTTTGGTACATCAGCAGTTCTCCGGACGGGCGCGGACGGCTTCCCACAGCGCAGGCAGGAAAATCTCCGCCACCAGGACGCTCAAGGCGCCACGGTCGAACCGCGAGCGCCGTCCCCACAGGCCGGCAGCCCGGAAACCTTCGGGCAGCCAGTGTTCCGGGTAATGGCAGACTTCGATGGCGCGGCGCTGGAAGGCGTGATCGCAAAACAGCAGTTCGCCCAGCGAGCGGCTGCCCAGTTCATCCATGTGCAAGCCGTCGCCCTGCAAGGCACTGCGCGAAGCCACGCTGCGGGCGAACACCCAGGCCTCGCCATGCCCGCGCAGATACACCTCGCGCACCCAGCCCTCGCTGCCTTCGTCCAGGTCCAGCGCGGCGCATTCGTCGTCGCGCAGGGTCTGCCAGCCTTCGAACAGCGGCGTCACGCTGAAGCCGTCATCGGACAGGCGCGTCAGCCGGCGGGTCAGGGAGCCTTCATCGAACAGCCAGTCAAGCGTGGATGTGTCGGGGAGGGGTGTCAGTTCGCTTTGCGGGCGCCACAGCGGAGCGTTTGTGTGTTGCACAATGAGTCATTATTGGCAGCAAATGAGGCGGCGAGCTTACCATGGCGAGCCGCGAGTTTGATTGATCCGGGTCGCCGCTGCGCCGAACAGGCTTGCATCTGCCCGGCACGATCAGTACAAAACGCCCTGAGCCGGACGGCAGCGCTGCACCATCGACCGTCCGCGCCGGCTAAAGCCTGAACCCTGAGGAAGTACCTGAATGAAAAAGTGGCAATGTGTGGTCTGCGGCCTGATCTACAACGAAGCCGACGGCTGGCCGGATGACGGCATTGCGCCGGGCACCCTGTGGCAGGACGTGCCGGAAGACTGGCTGTGCCCGGACTGCGGCGTCGGCAAGATGGACTTCGAAATGATCGAAATCAACTGAGAAAACACTGAGGAGTAGGGCATGAGCGCACCTGTCGTCATCATTGGCACTGGGCTTGCGGGTTACAACCTGGCCCGCGAGTTTCGCAAACTCGATGGCGAAACCCCGTTGCTGCTGATTACCGCCGATGACGGTCGCTCCTACTCCAAGCCGATGCTTTCAACCTGCTTCGGCAAGCACAAGGACGCCGACGGCTTGAGCATGGCCGAGCCGGGCGCGATGGCCGAGCAGTTGAAGGCCGAGATCCGCACCCATACCCGCATCAGCGGCATCGATCCGGGCCACAAGCGGCTGTGGATCGGTGAGGAAGCGGTGAGCTATCGCGACTTGATCCTCGCCTGGGGCGCGGAAACCGTGCGTGTGCCGATCGAAGGCGACGGCGGGGATCTGGTGTTCCCGATCAACGATCTCGAAGACTACGCGCGCTTTCGCGCGGCGGCCGCCGGCAAGCGTCGGGTGCTGTTGCTCGGTGCCGGGCTGATCGGCTGCGAGTTCGCCAACGACCTGATTCTGGGTGGCTACGAGGTGCAACTGGTTGCACCGTGCGAGCAGGTGATGCCGACCCTGCTGCATCCCGCTGCGGCGGCTGCGGTGCAGGCCGGGCTGGAAAGCCTCGGTGCACGTTTCCACCTCGGCCCGGTGCTGACCCGCCTGCAAAAAGTCGCTGATGGGCTGGAAGCGCACCTGTCCGACGGTCAGGTTGTCCCGTGCGATGTGGTGGTCTCGGCCATCGGCCTGCGCCCGCGGATCGATCTGGCGGCGGCCGCCGGCATCCAGACCAATCGCGGCGTGGTGGTCGACCGTCATCTGCAAACCTCGCACGCCAACATTTACGCTTTGGGCGACTGCGCCGAGGTCGACGGGCTGAATCTTCTGTACGTCATGCCCCTCATGAGTTGCGCGCGAGCGCTGGCACAGACCCTGGCCGGCAACCCGACCGTGGTGAACTACGGACCGATGCCGATCACCGTGAAAACCCCGGTTTGCCCACTGGTGGTTTCCCCGCCGCCACGGGGCCGCGAAGGCGTCTGGACGGTCGAAGGGCAGGGCGCCGACGTCAAGGTGCTGTGTCATGACGCCGAAGGGCAACTGCTCGGTTATGCCCTGACCGGCACGACGGTGATGGAAAAACTTGCGCTGAACAAACAGCTTCCGGCCTTGCTGGCGTAAATACCGGTCGTTCTGTCGGAATCACCCCGCTTTTGCCCCCACAAAGGTCGCGGGGAGACTGGCGCCGCCCTTAACCGCGTGCCATCCTCACTCCCGTCTGCCGCAGAGTAGAGCCTGCGGCGCCTTGGGCGCTGTTCCAACGAGAACAGCACGGACATAACAACAAAAAACCGTCAAAGGGGCTTCACTAATGCGTAAACCAGAACTCGCCGCTGCAATCGCTGAAAAAGCGGATCTGACCAAAGAGCAGGCCAACCGCGTTCTCAACGCCGTTCTCGAAGAAATCACCGGCGCCCTGCACCGCAAGGACAGCGTCACGCTGGTGGGCTTCGGCACCTTCCTGCAACGCCACCGCGGTGCCCGCACCGGCAAAAACCCGCAGACCGGTGAACCGGTGAAGATCAAGGCCAGCAACACCGTTGCGTTCAAGCCAGGCAAATCGTTGAAAGACAGCGTCAATCCATAATCGCGGCGCACTCCCTGAACAGCGGGGGAACACCGTAATAAAAAATGGGCATACCGATTGCGGTCGGATGCCCATTTTTTTGGCTGATGGCGAGCCGAGCTGGTCTTGGTGGATCGTTATGGGATTCGTCTAGCCGGTTACCCGTAGGTGGCCAGCACCATTCTGGCGAACTCGTTCTTGCTTGGCTGGTGTCCATAAGATTTCAGGTATTTACGCCACTCGGACTCGAGAATGGGACTTTCGTATTCGCCCTCCGTCGCCAGATGCGCAGCTGCATCGTCTATCAAGGCTTGGGTGTAATGTTTCGAGGGGCCGTCCGAACTGGCGTCTGAAGTTGAAATGAACGGTCCAACCGTTGTGAATAGCAACCCGATCCCGGTCAGCATCGAGAACTCCAAGGGGCCACCGTTCAATAGGCATCCAAATCCGATGCAGCCCTCAGCACGAGCAGAGGTGCTGGTTGTGAGCGTTAGCATGACAACCAAAGCGCATCCAAACCCTGATATTGATCGTTTATTGTGTCTGCCGCTCATGATGGTTTAACCCTCCCTAACGTTACTTATGGATCCCTTTGTCCAGTGATTGCAGATTGGCAGGTGACTGAAGGGGATGTGATGCCTTACCAGCTCCCGAAGGGAATGCCGTATTTTTCGATGTAGGTTTTGGACTCGGGTGAAAGAGGTAGCGCGTAGCGTCCTCCATTTTTCCCTTGATACGGCCCCTGCTTGACGATGCTCCCTTCAACCCGAGTTATCTCGACAGACTTGAGACAAGGCGCTCCCAGCCAGACCTTGGCAATGCCGCCGGGAGCCAAGCCAATACCTATGCGGTCGCGGTAGTCTGTGATCCATTTGCCATCCAGTCTGCAAAAAGCCTTTTCCGGTTTGCGCATGATTTCCCGCGCGGACTCGGGAATAACAATGTAGGCCTCGTAGGTTTGAGGCTCTGCCAATGATTGCCATCGCACATAGATCAAGCGGGGAAGATCGGCACCGGTGACGTCACGTCCGGCGCCGCTGCCGGGGCTGTCAGGCCAGCCCGCAGGCTTGCCCTTGTTGTCGGCGGGGGTGTTTACCGAGGCAATCCCGGCGCCGGCACGTTTGAACACACGTTCACGGATATCCACTACGTCGGCCGTTTCAATCCAGACCTCCATGTAGGCGGGTGCTCCGAAGCCGAGGTACCAGGGCCGTTTGGTGATCGGTTGTGCATGACTTTGAGTGCAAAGCACCAACAGCAATCCGAGGACGAACCCCGTGTGTTTTTTGATGGGCCGAGTGAGTTTATTCATGGGGGTGCACCACTCGTTGTTTGTCTTTTGTCGGTCGGTTTATGAAAACAATGCTCATGTCGCTGTTGTTGAAATCTTTGGCTGCGTTCCAGTGCGCAGAAAGATGGATATAGCGACTGCGTAACAGAGCCCGTTCTTTGATAGTCAGTCCTTCAACAGATGACTCGCCCAAGGCGTAAGCCTGGAGTTTTTTGTGAATGGGTATTAACTCTACGGGCAAATTTAGCGCTGGCCTGTCGGGAATCAACTTGAGCGGTACACTGACTCTCACCGCAAGCTCATGCATGATGCGTAGATACACCAGCGACAACTCACCGTGTACCGGGCGCTCAATCATGGCCGCAGCATAAACCCGCTTCTGGGGATCCGGTGTGGATCGGCCCCTTTCCAATCGTTGAATGACAGGGGTTTCCCAGAGTGCAACCCGCAGTTGATTGCCTGGAGCGTCATCTTCGATGACGCCTTTTGTATACCAGGTAAATGCCTCCTTTTCGGCAGCGACGTAAGCTGCGCTACGGGTCGCTTCGTGGCTTCGGCTGATGGTGCTGGTGACCGGACTGCTCAATAGAAGTTTCTCCCCGGCCCTGGGCAGATAACCACCTCCCAGATCCGAGTGGGCGCCGGGTAATACCAGATCAATCTCACCCAGGCTGTTAAGGGCAAAGTTCTCGCGATGTTCATCACGCGCCACCAGGTGCACCACTTTGTTGGCGCAACCCTCCGGCAGCTTCAAGTTCAGTCCCGGATTTCTGCTGTTGGCGCCAGTGAAGTCGAGCAACCATGGATTGGCGATTGCCGCGACGGTATCAAACAGACCAATGAAGTTGATGCCTATACTGGATTGTGGATCCCAGTCAAAGCCACTGACCAAGAACGGAGAGCCCGCTGGCAGCGCCTTTGCGAGAATGCTGCGCTTGCCCTTGAGTACCTCGTTCGCGAAGTGCCGTGCAGCGGCGGCGCCGCGACTGAAACCGAAAATATCGAACTCGATTCTTTCTATTAGCGCATTGGGGTTTTTTTTAATCAGTGTTCGCATTTGGTCCATGATTTTTTCAGGGCTCTGCTCCACACGAGCCAGGACACCGGTTTCGCCTCGGCCGGTTGCCTGTGCGTAAAGTGAATCGCCTCCATCAGCGGTTGTACCGATGCCTTCGATGTATACGCGCAGGGAGGCCTGTTTCGTGTTCTCCGCTAATACCTCGAAGGCATGGTCCGTATACAGTTCATGCAACCGCACAATGTTGCTCACATCGTTTCCATAACTGTTATCCGGCGAGTTGCCATTTCCGTCATAGCCATAAGTGGCGCAGTGCTTCTGAATCTCTTCGGCAGCCTCAGCCAGATTGGCATCTGGCGCATAGCAAGCCGCGACCGTTTCGCTGTTGGCCTTGTTGTTCCCCGTCCCATCGAAAAACACGCCAATCCGCAAAGTAATTCCGGCAGGCGTTTCATCCTCCAGTTCGACCTCTTCCTCCTCTTCTTCGAGTTCTCCTTCCTCCGCTGCTTGAGTGGAAGCAGTTGCTGGTCCTGCGGCCAAGGCACCCGCCATTGTGGCTTCTGGATGATCAACGGCTCCGCTGGCGGACGTCTTTCCACTCGCCACCATCTCGGTACTGCTGAAGATCCCGTCGCTGTCGATCACGATGTGGTGACCGCCCGCCTTCAGCGTGATGCTGGCGCCGGCATCCAGCACCACGCTGGCGCCGGCCTTGATCTGCACCTGCTGGCCCGCCTCGACGGTGATGATTTTTCCGGCCGTTGTCTGGCTGCTGCCCTGGATGCTTTCCCAACGATCGCGCCCGACCGCCAGCCGGCTGTCATGGAGAACCTGCCGCTCCATGTCGCGCTGGGCGCGCAGGTAAACCAGTTCCTGACCGGCGCGATCTTCAAGCGTCAGTTCGTTGTAGCCACCCGTGTCAGGCGAGCTGCGACTGCGCAGCACGGTTCGGGTCTTGTGCTCGGGAAGCTTGTACGGCGCGGGGGTTATCTTGTTGATCACGCAGCCGGTAATCAGCGGCTTGTCGGGATCACCTTCCTCGAAGGTCACCACCACTTCCATCCCGATGCGGGGGAGGATGACGGCACCGAAACCGTTACCGGCCCAGCTCGACGCCACCCGCACCCAGCAACTGCTGCGCTCACTGTTGAATTCGGCGCGGTCCCAGTGGAATTCGACTTTTACGCGGCCGAACTCATCGCAGTAGATCTCTTCCCCTTTGGGGCCGGTTACTCGAGCGGTCTGGCTGACCAGCGGTGACCGGCGTGCGGGCAGTGGCGGGCGGAACACTACTTCGGCAGGAATCGCGCGGAAGGTGTTGCGATAGCCTTGGGTAAAACCGTCCGCCGATTGAGTTTCGCTGCTGGCCGACTCCTCCAGAACTTGCGGCTGCCGTCCGGTGTGGGTGACACCGAGCAGCAGCCACAGACCGTTGTATTTCTGACGAGGGTGTTCGGTCAGTTCAAGCAGATGGCCACAGCGCAGGGTCGGTTGGTTGCTTTGACCCTCGGCCATTTCATAGTCGGCGCGATGGCGTTCCAGAGCCTGACGGGCCAGCTGCTTGCCGCGCTTTTCGTTCTCCAGCAGCAGCGGGTATCGGTAGTCCTCAAGCGTCGGCGTGAATCCGGCGCTGAAGCGGCTTTCGAGTAAAAGCGTCGGTCGCCTCAGGTCATAGTCGCGTCGCGTGACCCGGCTTGTCCGAGCGGCGGCGCGCACGGAAAACCTGCTGACCACCGTATATTCCGGGACCATCCCGCTATCCCGGCGATAGGGTGTGGCGCGCAAAGTCGGGAGGAACACCGCGTCATCGGTGAACACCAGCAAATGGCCTTGCGCGGAGTGCTGGTGATGCCAGGCGATGCCCTCCTCGGCACACAAGCGCTGAATGAACTCGAAATCACTTTCGCCGTATTGGGTGCAGTACTCCCGTGCCGCGAGGGGCTGGACATGAAAGGTGAACGCATCGGCGAGGATGCCATGTCGTTTGAGCGTTTGCGTGATGATCTGCGGGACAGTCTGCTCCTGGTAAATCCGTTGATCGTGACTGAACTGCAAATAGTGGAGGTTCGGCACCAGTGTCAGGCGATAGCGGGTCAGGCGTTTTTCCGACTCACCCGCCAACACATCTTCGATGCGCCCGTGAATACCTTCGCCGTTGAGGCCGAACTGCAGGAAGGCAGGCTGACTGAGCAGGCCTTCCATATCGAAGTCGGGGTCTTCACTGACCAGTTCGACGTGGAGGGCATAAAGGGTACTGACGGTCTCTGTGCCTTCGAAGGCCAGCACCTTGAAATCGTTGCGAACGGCAGGAATCTGCAGCGCAAAGTGCGCAGAACTGACAGCTCCAGGCATACGCTTGTCCTTAAGCAGAGAGGGGAAGACGGCGTGATGTCGAAACCCTCCCTGGTCAGCGCACGCGAACATTGGCCGGCACGCTAACAAGGCGTTAAACAGATTTATGTAAGAAGGATCGCTTGTTTAAGTCGGAGCTTTCCGGGTTGTAAAACAACGTAGAAATTGTGGGAAATGGCTGTGAGAAAGTGACGGCGAATGATTGGAATCCTGCGTAATAGTCTTATGCAGGCAAGGATCCAGGACTCTTAAACATATAAATGCCATCAAATTGATGGCACTTTTAATGTTGTCTGTTGTCGCCAGTCATTTGTTAATAAATGGCGGTGTATTTTCGGAAGCGTCCTACTTCAAATTTTTTCGGGGTTTGTCATGCTTTCGCCGCTTACTTGTGGAACGAGCGTGCAGATGTTCTCGATGCCGCGCGCCGGCCGCTCTGGTCCAATGCTTTCGGAAGGGATAGGCTTAAAAGTGAAATATAAAGGGACATCAGGGAAACCCCTGTCACATATAGGGCGATCTCCTACAGCGCCCAATGAACAGTTCGTCTTGTTGTTTAATCAGATGCTTGCTAGTGGCCATCATAGTGATTACGATGCGCGCACTTGAAAGAGCAAACACTCAATTGGATGAGTCTTCCGACTGCTCTTCGATACTGTCCCGCGCCGCTGCAACTCCAATAGGCGCACGACCGTAATCCTGATAAAGGCCATGGATGTCCTACTCAAGCAAACTTTCCGCCCATTACCTCGAACTCGCTAAAGTCTCTGTTTCCAAAGAGAATTTTGCGGGCGAAGACGTTCGTTTCTCGAGCGAATTCGAGGCCCTGGAAAGCGAGCTGGCCAAAGCCTCGTCGATGCACGAAAGCGGGCAGATCGACTGGCTGAAAATTCGCGAAAACAGCGAAAACCTCCTGCGTACCCAATCCAAGGATTTGCGTGTCGGCGCCTGGCTGACCTGGTCGCTGTACCAGCGTGAATCCTTCCCCGGCCTGCTGGCCGGCCTCGGTTTTCTGCACCATTTGTCGGAAAACCACTGGGCCGAGATTCACCCGCTCAAACCCCGCACCCGGGCCGCCGCCATCGGCTGGCTGGTGCCGCGTCTTGAGCAGGTGATCACCGAAAATATCGCGATCAAGGAACAGCTGCCGATGTTCCGGCAGTTGTCCGAGCATCTGTCCGGTCTCGACGCCGCCTGCACCGAGCATTTGGGCGATGATGCGCCGCTGCTGCTGCCGCTCTCCCGCCGCCTGAAAACCATGATCCAGCGCGCCGCCGACAACCAGCCGGCACCCGGTGTGGTGGGGGCGGCGGTGGCGCAGGTCAAGCAGGCCGCCAGCCAGTTGCTGGCGCCCGGCGCGCCGATCGACAACGAGAAAGAAGCCCACAAGGCCCTGCGCGCCCAGCAGGAAAGCGCCCGCCCGCTGTGCGCCTGGTGGCTCAAGCAGAAAGCCACCGACCTGCGCGCCCTGCGCCTCAACCGCACCTTGCTGTGGATGACGATCGACGCGGTGCCCGAGCGCAACGCCGAGCAGATCACCGTGCTGCGCGGGTTGCCGGTGGACAAGCTCAAGCAGTATCAGGACCGTTTCGATCAGGGCAAATACGCCGACCTGCTGGTGGAACTGGAGGCGAGCCTGGCGAAGGCGCCGTTCTGGTTCGATGGCCAGAGGATGGTCTGGGAATGTCTCCAGAACCTCAACGCCGAGCTGGCCATGCGCGAAGTGGAAATCCACTTCGCGCTTTTGATTCAACGCCTGCCCGGCATCATCGAGCTGCGTTTCCATGACGGCGCGCCGTTCGCCGATCCGTCCACCCGGGCGTGGATCGCCGGCAACGTCATGCCGCACCTGCAAAGCGCCAGCGCGCCGCGCAAGGTCGAGACCGAGAACGCCGAAACCCAGCCGGCCTGGGAAAAGGCCCTCGAAGAAGTCCAGCCGATCCTGCGCAAGGAAGGCCTCAAGCCCGCAGTTCAGCTCCTCAAGCAGGGCCTGCAATCGGCGCACGGCGGCCGCGAACGCTTCTTCTGGCAGTTCGCCCTCGCGCGGCTGTGTTTCCTGGCCAAGAAATACGAGCTGGCCAAGAACCAGCTCGAAACCCTCGATCAGACATTACAGGACTCAGGTCTGCACGCCTGGGAGCCCGATCTTGCATTGGAAGTGCTGCACCTGCTGCACAGTTGCTGCGAGTTGTTACCGCAGAACCATGCCGTACGTGAACGCAAGGAAGAGATTTATCGCAGGCTGTGCCACCTCGACCTCGAAGTGGTACTCGAATAGGCCCCAGGGCCACAACCGCAAGGAGAAAAGCCATGGCCAAAGAAGGCTCGGTAGCCCCCAAGGAACGCATCAACGTCACCTTCAAACCCGCCACCGGCGGTGCTCAGGAAGAGATTGAACTGCCGCTGAAGCTGCTGGCAATCGGTGACTACACCCACCGCAAGGACGATCGCAAGATCGAGGATCGCAAGCCGATCAGCATCGACAAGATGACCTTCGACGAAGTGCTGGCCAAGCAAGAGCTGGGTCTGACGCTGAGCGTGCCGAACCGTCTGCAGGAAGATGGCGAGGCCGACGAGCTGGCTGTGCAACTGCGCGTCAACTCCATGAAGGACTTCAACCCGGCCAGTCTGGTCGAGCAAGTGCCCGAGCTGAAAAAACTGATGGAACTGCGCGACGCGCTGGTGGCCCTCAAAGGCCCGCTGGGTAACGCACCTGCGTTCCGTAAAGCCATCGAAGGCGTGCTCGCCGACGATGAATCCCGCGGTCGCGTACTCGGTGAGCTGGGCCTGAACGCCGCAGCTCCGGACGCTTGAGACTCCAGCAGCCAAGGAAGCCAACACAATGAGCACTAGCGCAGCACAACAGAACGCCGCAGAAAACGGCGAATACAGCATCCTCGACAGCATCATCGCCGAAACCCGCCTGACGCCGGACGACGAAGCCTACGACATCGCCAAACGCGGTGTGTCGGCGTTCATCGAAGAGCTGCTCAAGCCGCAGAACAACGGTGAGCCGGTCAAGAAAGCCATGGTTGACCGCATGATCGCCGAGATCGATGCCAAGCTCAGCCGTCAGATGGACGAAATCCTGCACCACCCGGACTTCCAGGCCCTGGAATCGTCGTGGCGTGGCCTGCAACTGCTGGTCGACCGCACCAACTTCCGCGAAAACATCAAGATCGAAATCCTCAACGTCTCCAAAGAAGACCTGCTGGACGATTTCGAAGACTCGCCGGAAGTCATGCAGTCGGGCCTGTACAAGCACATCTACACCGCTGAATACGGCCAGTTCGGTGGTCAGCCGGTTGGCGCGATCATTGCCAACTACTACATGTCCCCAAGCTCGCCGGACGTGAAGCTGATGCAGTACGTGTCCAGCGTAGCGTGCATGTCCCACGCACCGTTCATCGCCGCCGCCGGCCCGAAATTCTTCGGCCTGGAAAGCTTCACCGGCCTGCCGGACCTGAAGGATCTGAAAGATCACTTCGAAGGCCCGCAATTCGCCAAATGGCAGAGCTTCCGTACTTCGGAAGACTCCCGCTACGTTGGCCTGACTGTGCCGCGTTTCCTGCTGCGTAACCCGTACGACCCGGAAGAAAACCCGGTCAAATCGTTCGTGTACAAGGAAAACGTTGCCAACAGCCACGAGCATTACCTGTGGGGCAACACCGCTTACGCGTTCGGCACCAAGCTGACCGACAGCTTCGCCAAGTTCCGCTGGTGCCCGAACATCATCGGCCCACAGAGCGGCGGCGCGGTTGAAGACCTGCCTCTGCACCACTTCGAAAGCATGGGCGAAATCGAAACCAAGATTCCTACCGAGGTTCTGGTTTCCGACCGTCGTGAATACGAACTGGCCGAGGAAGGCTTCATCTCCCTGACCATGCGTAAAGGCTCCGACAACGCGGCGTTCTTCTCCGCAAGCTCGGTGCAGAAGCCGAAGTTCTTCGGCATCAGCGCAGAAGGCAAGGCTGCAGAGCTGAACTACAAGCTCGGCACCCAACTGCCGTACATGATGATCGTCAACCGCCTGGCTCACTACCTCAAAGTGCTGCAGCGCGAGCAACTCGGTTCGTGGAAAGAACGTACCGACCTCGAGCTGGAACTGAACAAGTGGATCCGCCAGTACGTGGCCGACCAGGAAAACCCGAGCGCCGAAGTACGTGGCCGTCGTCCGCTGCGCGCTGCGCAAGTGATCGTCAGCGACGTTGAAGGCGAGCCGGGCTGGTACCGCGTCAGCCTGAACGTGCGTCCGCACTTCAAGTACATGGGTGCCGATTTCACCCTGTCGCTGGTTGGCAAGCTGGACAAAGAGTAAGAGCGACTCATGGACGGATACGGCAGCCTTTTCGAACGCCTCAACGGCGACGCGGAACTACGCAAGGGCAGGAGCCTCGAGGCTTCGGCCATGGCGTCGGTGGCTGCCCATCTGGCCAAAATGCTCAGCACCCGGGCCGGCAGCGTGCAAACGCTGTCCGACTACGGGTTGCCCGATCTCAATGACATGCGCCTGAGCCTGCACGACTCCCTGAGTCAGGCCCGCCTGGCCATCGAAAGCTTCATCGAAGCCTACGAGCCGCGCCTGAGCAACGTGCGTGTCATTTCCCTGCCGCGTGACCACGATCAGCTCCGCCTGGCCTTCAGCATCGAAGGCCTGCTGGAAGTCGAGGGTTTCAAGCGTCAGGTCAGTTTCTCCGCGCGCCTGGATGGCAGCGGTCAAGTGAAGGTCAACTAAGGAGAACCCCGATGTCTGGCAAACCTGCAGCACGCGTATCCGACCCCACCGCTTGCCCGCTCCCCGGCCACGGCACCAACCCGATCGCCGCCGGTTCCGGCGACGTGTTCTTCGACGGCCTCGCGGCCGCCCGCGAAGGCGATGCCTCCGCGTGTGGTGGTGCGATGGTCGGCGGTTTGGCCACGACGGTGAAAATCAATGGCAAGTCTGCTGTCACGGTTGATTCCGTGGGCTCCCACGGTAACAAGGTTACGGCTGGGTCTTCGACGGTGATTATCGGGAATTCGCATACTCCGGCACCGTTTGTTCCTCCAATCCCTCTGACCATTTTTGGTTTCGACGTTCGGATTCAACTGATGGATCAAGCATCTGGAACGCCACTCAAAAATGTCTCTTACGTCGCCACGCTCGAAGATGGCACAGAGGTTCACGGTAAGACCGATGCATCTGGATTTTCGAAAGCACTGGGCAAAAAAGCACAATCACAAAACGTCCAGATCTCGGTGAAACCGAACTGGCTGCTAAAAGGGGAGTGAGATGCCGCAAGCCGTCCAAGTGGCAACTGTCGCCACTACACCTGCCGCCGACGTTTCACCGATTCAGGTTTACTTGACTGCGGATAACGACTTTCTCATCCCTTTGGTCTTTCCCCAGTTCGAAATCCATGTAATGGATGACTACAAGGACACTTGGTTTGGTCAAAAAGTCAAAATCGAGTTTCCCAAAGCACCTTTCCTTGGTCATGCAGGTGTTCTGCTAATTAATGGCAAGACAGGTGTTTCTAAATATTATGAATACGGTCGATATAAAGGACCTGGTCCGGCTGGGCGTGTTCAAAAAGGCAATATTCCGGACGTAAAAATCGTGGCCGGGCATATTACCGAATCCTCATTGAAAAAAACGCTTAGACAGATTTCGATAACTCACGGCCAATCTGGGAATATCAAAGGTGTCGTGCTTAGAGGCGCCATTTATGCAAGCGCTTTGGCATGGTTGGACGGGAAGTTTTCTGAGAATAATGACAAGTCGCGGAAGCCCTACGATTTAGGGAATCATAACTGCGTAACTTTCGCTGCTGACTTGGCGGAGAGTGTTGGTTTTTCTCCTCCTTTCCGGTCTCGTACAGTTGTTCCAACTGCATATATGGCGCAATTCCAATTGTCTGAAACTGATATCGATTACAACTTTGCTGACGACAAGCTGGAAATTGACGAATGAAATTTTTTAAGAAATTAGTCATTTCGCTAATTATTATTTGCAGTCTCGTGATTGTGGCAATTTTTGCTTTGCTGGAACGAGATAACGGAAAGGGACCTGTTTTGAAAGACCATCCGAATGCTTTTTGGAGCGGCGCGGAAGACGGCGGCTCTTTCTTTGAAATTACCAAGTCGAGCCCGCCAAACTATTACGTTGAAATACGCCATGAAAGCGGGGATATCTGGTCCAAAGGATGGGTGACGCATGTCAAGAAGGGCGGAGGCCGACTTTTGAATGAAGACTTTATGGGTTATGACGGGGGAGATGATGTCTACCTGCAGGACGAAACTGCATTGAAGTTGAACCCGGAACTGGTGAAGTAGCATGACGGTATTCGCATTCCTTAATTTGAGAATGGGGACTGTCCCCGATGTCAATTCTTGTGATTGTCGGGATCAAAATAAAAAAGGCGCAGACTTTCGCTTTTGTTTGGGCATCTTGTACGAAAGTGTGTCAGTTGCTCCAGTTGAGGTTCTTTCCAAATGAACTCGTGGCGTAAGTTTTTCATAGGTTCTGCAGCACTTTTTGCTAGTTTGATAGCTGCTGTTATTCTCATTGTAAATGGTGTTTTAATTCGTGCGTCTGATGTCTCGAAAAAAAGTCCGTCTGGTCAATATCTTATAGAGTCTGTTCCTGCGGGTTCAATTTTAACTCCGAGAGATTCAGTTTATTTGCGTTTCACAGACTTAAATGACCCTGGTCGTGTTTATCGTACTCCTCTGTTTTCAGATGTTTCGTTGGATATGAGTGCGGATGAGGATGAAGAAACGGTGGGCGTTATCTTCATTGCGCTCAGCAAGAAAAGTAAGCAGTTCACGCTGGCATTGTCCAATCCACGAAAGCACTGGATGGATTTCTTTATTAGCAATACCCCTTACAAGGTTTTGGAAAATTGAAGGTCGCAATTCATGGTGCAGGTACTTGGTACGGGAATGTGAAGCCGGCATGAACATCTACGCCCGCGTTGCCATGAACCTGGCTTTCCATGCCGCTGGATGTGTTGCGTACGTTTTCCTGAACGACGCAGTGGTCGTTGCCTACAAAGCATTCAACGGCGGCTTCACCACCCGTGGCGTAGGCATCGGCATCGCACATTACATGTTCATTTATATTTTTTTCGCGGTGAACGCACTGGTTGCTGTGTTCCAGAACCTATGGGCAAAACTCGGCCTGCTCGCGCTGATGGTCTCTTGGATTCTATTCATGATGGTGCCCGACAACCCGTTGCGGGCGCTGTTCTACACCGTGGCTCAGGGCGGGGTGACGTTGCTGGCGATTCTGGCCACGCAGGTCATTGAGCTGCGCCTGGAAAAGCGCGCGTTGATGCGGCAGGCATTGCCTGCGATTGCTTCGCAGGTCGTGGTTTCGAAGATGAGGGCCTGCCCGTGATCGGTGTATCGAACGAGATGCCCATCCTCAGACGCGCGCAGCTGAGTTTTTTCATGGGTGCCTTGTGGACGCCATTCTTGGCCATGCTGGCGTTTTCATCCTATGGCCTGTGGATTGGCGATTATTCGACATTCGATTCGTCCGAGACCCACTGGGTGTATCTGTTGTGGTTCGGCATGCCCGGACTGTTGTTGTTTGCGCTGTGGGTATCGCGGGCCGCGAAGAGCCGCAATGAGCAGCAGGCGCTGCGGATGATCTGGTTGGCGCCGTTGAAGTTCATCCCTTTCTACGCGGTGCCATGGATGCTTTATGGCTTGTGCAGCCTGGTCGTCGGGCCGTTCGACAATGCTTTCATGGCCTACGGATGGATCCTGCTCGTGCCGTACCTCCTGAT
This sequence comes from Pseudomonas sp. DR 5-09, assembly GCF_001655595.1. Classification (NCBI taxonomy): domain Bacteria; kingdom Pseudomonadati; phylum Pseudomonadota; class Gammaproteobacteria; order Pseudomonadales; family Pseudomonadaceae; genus Pseudomonas; species Pseudomonas sp. DR 5-09. The sequence continues at coordinate 6,277,791 of NZ_CP011566.1, read as the reverse complement.
CGGCGGTTACGTGTGTGCCGGTGTGACAGTCGCGCTCTACAGGATATTTTTTTGATGAGTTCCACTACCAGGCAGGTAACCCGTGTCCTTTAACCACTACTACCAAAGCGAACTCACCGCACTGCGCCAACTGGGCCGCCGTTTCGCCGAGCGTAGTCCGGCGCTGGCGCCGTTCCTGGGGCAGGCCGGGCGGGATCCGGATGTGGAGCGGTTGCTTGAAGGCTTTGCGTTTCTGACCGGGCGGCTGCGCCAGAAGCTCGATGACGAGTTGCCGGAGCTCAGCCATTCCCTGATGCAGCTGCTGTGGCCGAACTACATGCGCCCGCTGCCGGCGTTCAGCATTCTGCAGTTCGACCCGCTCAAGCGTTCCGGGCCGGCGCTGAAGGTCGAGCGTGATACGCCAATCGAGAGCGTGCCGATCGAAGACGTGCGTTGCCGTTTCCGCACCTGCTACCCGACCGAAGTCATGGCCCTGGATCTGGCCGCGCTCAACTACTCGGTGAAGGGTGACGGTTCGCTGCTCAGCCTGCGCTTGGAGATGAGTGCCGACGGCCACCTCGGCGAGCTGGAGCTGAGCAAACTGCGCCTGCACTTTGCCGGCGAGCGCTACATCAGCCAGATGCTCTACCTGAGCCTGCTGCGCAATCTCGACGGCATCGAACTGATCCCGCTTGACGGCGCCGGCAAGCCTATCGATGGCGTGAGCGGCAAGCCGATGGCGTTCAAGATTCCGGGCGACCGGGTCAAACCGGTGGGCTTTGCCGAAGAAGAAGCGTTGATCCCGTATCCGCTGAACACCTTCCGCGGCTATCGCTATCTGCAGGAATACTTTGCCTTCCAGGACAAGTTCCTGTTCGTCGATGTCCACGGTCTCGACATCCTCAAGGCGCTGCCGGAAGACACCCTCAAGCAGATGCGCGGCCTGGAATTGCGTTTCGACATCCGCAAGAGCGGCATCATGCGCATGCGTCCGACCCTGGATAACGTGAAGCTGTTCTGCACGCCGATCGTCAACCTGTTCAAGCACGACGCACTGCCGATCCGCCTCGACGGCAAACAGGATGAATACCTGCTGCTGCCGGCTGAATACGATCTGGAAAACTGCGGTGTGTTCTCGGTGGAAACCGTGACCGGCTGGAAGCCCGGCGGCCTCGGTTATCAGGAGTACGTGCCGTTCGAATCCTTCGAGCACGACCCGAGCTTCGACGTGCCCAACAGCCGTCCGCATTACAGCATCCGTCAGCGCTCGTCGCTGTTGCACGACGGCCTCGACACCTACCTGAGCTTCGGCATCCGCCACACCGAAGCCCATGAAACCCTGTCGATCGAGCTGGTCTGCACCAATCAGAACCTGCCACGCAAACTCAAGCTCGGGCAGATCTGCATGGCCTGTGAAGAGACCCCGGAGTTCCTGAGTTTCCGCAACATCACCCCGGCCACTTCCAGTTTCGCGCCGCCGCTGAACCGTGACTTCCTGTGGAAGCTGATCAGCAACATGTCGCTTAACTATCTGTCGCTGGCCGACGTCAATGCACTCAAGGTGATTCTCGAAACCTACGACCTGCCGCGCTACTACGACCAGCACGCGGAGAAGGTCAGCAAACGTCTGCTGGGCGGCCTCAAGCACATCAAGCATCACCACGTGGACCGCTTGCACCGTGGTCTGCCGGTACGCGGTTTGCGCACCGAACTGACCATCGACCCGGAAGGGTATATCGGTGAGGGCGACCTGTTCGTCTTCGCCTCGGTTCTCAACGAGTTTTTCGCGCTTTACGCCAGTCTCAATTCATTCCACGAGCTGCGGGTAAAAAGCACACAGGGAGAGGTGTACCAATGGACACCACGTATGGGCCTGCAGCCCCTGCTTTAAGCGGGTTGACGAAGGTAATACGCGAGTACTCGCTGTTTCAGGCCGTGCTGCTGGTGATCGACCGGCTGCGCGATGCGCACCCGTACCTGAGCGAAGACGATTTGTACGACCAGCTGGAATTCCAGGCCAACCCGAGCCTCGGATTTCCGCGCAGCGACGTCGATCGCGTGGAGTTTTTCGAAGAGCACGGGCAGATGCGCGCGCGCCTGCGCTTCAACCTGATCGGCCTGGTCGGTTCCGGTTCGCCGCTGCCGGCGTTCTACGGCGAGCAAGCCCTGGGCGACAGCGAAGACGGCAACCCGACGCGCAACTTCCTCGACCTGTTCCACCATCGCCTGCAACGGCTGATGTTGCCGATCTGGCGCAAGTACCGCTATCGCGCGAGCTTCCAGAGCGGTGCGGTCGACCCGTTCTCGTCACAGCTGTTTGCCCTGATCGGCCTCGGCGGCGACGAGATCCGCAAGGCCAAGGAGCTGAACTGGAAACGCCTGCTGCCGTACCTCGGCCTGCTCAGTCTGCGGGCGCACTCGGCGGCGCTGATCGAAGCGGTGCTGCGTTACTACTTCAAGCACGAAGACCTGGTGATCGAGCAATGCATCGAGCGCCGCGTGGAAATCCTCGAAGAACAGCGCAACCGCCTCGGCTTCGCCAACAGCGTGCTGGGTGAAGACCTGGTGCTGGGCGAACGCGTGCGCGATCGCAGCGGCAAATTCCGCATTCACATCACCGAACTCGACTGGGAACGCTTCCACGAATTCCTGCCCATCGGTTTCGGTTACCAGCCGCTCTGCGCGCTGGTGCGGTTCACCCTGCGTGACCCGCTCGATTACGACATTCGCCTGGTGCTGCGCCCGGAAGAAATCCGCGAACTGCGCATTGGCGAGAAGAACGACTGTCGCCTGGGGTGGACCAGTTGGCTGGGCTGCGAGAAAGCAGACGGCGTGGTGACCCTGGGCAGCAAAATTCATTAAGGACGTGAGCCATGATCAACGTAGACCTGCAACAACTCATCCAGGCGCTGGACGCCGAAACCCGTCGCGATCTGGAGCGTTCGGCCGAGCGCTGCGTGGCCCGTGGCGGCAGCAAGATTCTGGTCGAAGACTTGCTGCTCGGCCTGCTGGAGCGCCCGAACGGTCTGCTCTCCCGCGCACTGCAGGATGCCGACGTTGATGCCGGCGAACTGAGCGCCGCCCTGCAATCGCGGGTCGAGCACAGCGCTTCGCGCAACCCGGTGTTCGCTCCGGAACTGGTGCAGTGGCTGCAAGACGCGCTGCTGGTGGCCAACCTTGAACTGGGCCAGACCTCGGTCGAAGACGCGGCGCTGATCCTCGCGCTGCTGCGCAACCCGATGCGCTACGCCGGCAGCCGCTACCAGCCGTTGCTCGCCAAACTGAACATCGATCGCCTGAAGGAGTTTGCCCTGTCGCAACAGCCTCAGGCAGCAGCCAACGGTAAACCGGCCGCCCAGGGCGAATCGCTGCTGGAGCGCTTCACCCACAACCTGACCCAACAGGCCCGCGACGGCAAACTCGACCCGGTGCTGTGCCGCGATGGCGCGATCCGCCAGATGGTCGACATCCTCGCCCGTCGCCGCAAGAACAACCCGATCGTGGTCGGTGAAGCCGGGGTCGGTAAAACCGCCATCGTCGAAGGCCTGGCCTCGCGCATCGCTGCCGGTGAAGTTCCGCAAGTGCTCAAGGGCGTCGAGCTGCTGTCGCTGGACATGGGCCTGTTGCAGGCCGGCGCCAGCGTCAAAGGTGAATTCGAACGTCGTCTGAAAGGCGTGATCGACGAGGTCAAAGCCTCGCCGAAGCCGATCATCCTGTTCATCGACGAAGCCCACACCCTGATCGGCGCGGGCGGCAATGCCGGCGGTTCCGACGCGGCTAACCTGCTGAAACCGGCGCTGGCGCGCGGCGAGCTGCGCACCATCGCCGCGACCACCTGGGCCGAGTACAAGAAATACTTCGAGAAAGACCCGGCGCTGGCCCGTCGTTTCCAACCGGTTCAACTGCACGAACCGACCGTGAGCGAAGCCGTGACCATCCTGCGTGGCCTGGCTCAGGTCTACGAGAAGAGCCACGGCATCTACCTGCGGGACGACGCGGTGGTTTCCGCAGCCGAGCTGTCCGCCCGTTACCTGGCCGGCCGCCAACTGCCGGACAAGGCTGTCGATGTGCTCGACACCGCGTGCGCCCGTGTTCGCATCAGCCTCGCCGCCGCCCCGGAAAGCCTGGAGCGCCTGCGTGGCGAACTGGCTGAAGGCGGTCGTCAGCGTCAGGCCCTGCGTCGCGATGCCGAAGCCGGTCTGTTGATCGACCACGAAGCGCTGGAGGCACTGGAAGCGCGCCTGGACGAAGCCGAAGCGGAAAGGGTCGCACTGGAAACCCAGTGGACCGAGCAGAAACAACTGGCCGAGCGTCTGCTGGAACTGCGTCAGCAACTGGCCAAGGCCCGCGAAGCGGCTGCGGTCGAGCCGACAGTGACTGTTGAAGAAGACGCCGAAGGCACGGTGATCGAAACCGTTGCTGCTGAGGTTGAAGAAGGCCAGAGCGTCGAAGCGCTGGAAGCGCAACTCAACGAAACCCATAGCGCCCTGACCGCCGCTCAGGTCAAGGAGCGTCTGGTCAGCTTCGAAGTCTGCCCGCGTCTGGTGGCCGAAGTGATCAGCGCCTGGACCGGCGTGCCACTGGCGCAACTGGCCCGCGAACACAACGCCAAGGTCGCGAGCTTCGCCACCGACCTGCGCACCCGCATCCGTGGCCAGGAACAAGCCGTGCACGCACTGGACCGCTCGATGCGCGCCACCGCTGCCGGCCTGAACAAACCTGACGCACCGGTCGGCGTGTTCCTGCTGGTCGGCCCGAGCGGCGTCGGCAAGACCGAAACCGCACTGGCACTCGCCGACCTGCTGTACGGCGGCGACCGCTTTATCACCACCATCAACATGTCCGAGTTCCAGGAGAAGCACACCGTTTCCCGCCTGATCGGTGCACCGCCAGGCTACGTCGGTTACGGCGAGGGCGGCATGCTCACCGAAGCCGTACGCCAGAAGCCGTACTCGGTGGTGCTGCTCGATGAAGTCGAGAAGGCTGACCCGGACGTGCTCAACCTGTTCTACCAGATCTTCGACAAAGGCGTGGCCAACGACGGCGAAGGGCGCGAGATCGACTTCCGTAATACGTTGATCCTGATGACCTCGAACCTGGGCAGCGACAAGATCAGCGACCTCTGCGAAGACGGTGCGCGTCCGACTGCCGAAGTGCTGGAAGAAACCATTCGCCCGGTGCTCAGCAAACACTTCAAACCGGCGCTGCTGGCGCGGATGAAAGTGGTGCCGTACTACCCGGTCGGCGGCCCGGTGCTGCGCGAACTGATCGAGATCAAGCTCGGTCGTCTGGGCGAGCGTCTGAACCGTCGCCAGCTGGACTTCACCTGGTGCCAGAACCTCGTCGATCACCTGTCCGAGCGCTGCACCCAAAGCGAAAGCGGTGCACGCCTGATCGACCACTTGCTCGACCAGCACGTACTGCCGCTGGTGGCCGACCGCTTGCTCGACGCCATGGCCACCGGTGAAAGCCTCAAGCGCGTGCATGCGACGCTCGACGGTGAAGCCAGCGTGACCTGCGAGTTCGCCTGAGGTGAGTGTGATGTTCACTCAAGTGCCGCAGCCACTGCTCTATGCCGAAGCCTTGCTGGCGCAGTTCGCCAGCCTGTCGCGCGCGGCGGACGGTGCTGCGCTGCTGGGTGACTTCGTGCGCGGTCTGGCCGGGCTGAGCGGTTGCGAACTGACGCAGCTGTACTTGCTGGATGCCACGCACACGTCGCTGGGGATGAACGCCGAATGCCTCGACGGCGTGCTGCAACCGCGCAGTGCGGCGAGCCTGCCGGCGGACTACAACGGCGAGCAACTGTTGCAGTTCGCCCTGTGCCAGAACCGCGTGGTGAGCTTCGACGACCTGGGCGGCAGCCTGCACGAAACCAGCTTTCTGCCGGCCTCGTCCGCGCCGTGGCAGTCGCTGCTGTGCGTGCCGCTGGTCAATCAGCAGAAGGCCGTTGAAGGCCTGTTGCTGTGCGCCAGCCGTCGCCACATCAACCTGCAAGGGTTTGCCGATTCTCTCGGCCAGCTCGGCTCGTTCGTGCTTGGTCAACTGCACTTGCTGCAGCGTCTGCGCCAGCCAGTGGATGCGGCCGCGCCGGTCGTGCGCAGCCTGCCGAGTGCCAGCGGCTACGGCCTGATCGGCAAGAGCGCGGCAATGCGTCAGACCTATTCGCTGATCAGCAAAGTCCTGCACAGCCCGTACACCGTGCTGTTGCGTGGCGAGACCGGCACCGGCAAGGAAGTGGTCGCGCGGGCGATCCACGATTGCGGCCCGCGCCGGTCCCAGGCGTTCATCGTGCAGAACTGCGCGGCGTTCCCGGAAAACCTGCTGGAAAGCGAGTTGTTCGGTTACCGCAAAGGTGCGTTCACCGGGGCCGATCGCGACCGCGCCGGGCTGTTCGACGCGGCCAACGGCGGCACTCTGTTGCTCGATGAAATCGGCGACATGCCGCTGTCGCTGCAAGCCAAGTTGCTGCGCGTGTTGCAGGAAGGCGAGATCCGTCCGCTGGGTTCCAACGACACGCACAAGATCGACGTGCGCATCATCGCCGCGACGCACCGCGATTTGTCGGTGCTGGTCAGCGAAGGCAAATTCCGCGAAGACCTGTACTACCGTCTCGCGCAATTCCCGATCGAGCTGCCGGCCCTGCGTCAGCGTGAAGGCGACATCCTCGACCTGGCCAAGCACTTTGCCGATAAGGCCTGCACTTTCCTGCAACGTGATCCGGTGCGCTGGTCGGACGCGGCGCTTGAACACCTGTCCGGCTACACCTTTCCCGGTAACGTGCGTGAACTCAAAGGCCTGGTCGAGCGGGCGGTGCTGTTGTGCGAGGGCGGCGAGTTGCTGGCCGAGCATTTCTCGCTGCGCCTGGAATCGGCGCCGGTGCCGGAAGACCACTGCGGCCTCAATCTGCGCGAACGACTGGAAGCGGTCGAACGCAATCTGTTGCTCGATTGCCTGCGCAAGAACGACGGCAACCAGACGCTCGCCGCCCGCGAACTGGGCTTGCCGCGCCGCACGCTGCTGTACCGGCTCGGCCGCTTGAACATCAATCTGGGTGATTTCGATGGGTAGGCGAAAGTCCGTCGGATTCACCTCGAACACCTATTTCAGCGCCGCCCGTGAGGGTCGGCGCTTTGTGCTTTGTCTACACCTGGAGACCCTCTGATGTCTGTTCGTCACTGGCACGCTGTCCTGCTGACCCTCGTCGTTCTATGCGGCCTCGGCGGTTGCAGCGGCAATTACAAATTCAACGATAACGATTACCGCCCGTTGGGTGATCCGCAGGCGGTCAATCGCGGCAAGTGACCGCAAGGAGCATCAAACATGGAATTGGTTTTCGAAATGCTGAACACCAAGCAGTTCGTGCCCACCGAGCTGTGCCAGCGGACCTTCAAACAGGCCGGCGGCGTGATCGGGCGGGGCGAGGACTGCGACTGGATCATCCCTGACCGCAAGCGTCACTTGTCCAATCACCACGCGATCGTCAGCTATCGCGAGGGTTCGTTCTTCCTGACCGACACCAGCAGCAACGGTGTGCAGGACGGCGACAGCGGCGCACGTCTGCACAAGGGCGAACCGGTGCGCATCGAGCACGGCAGCACCTACGTGCTGGGCGACTTCGAGATTCGCGCACGACTGGTGCGCGACCCGGCGACGTTCGACGGTGAAGTCGGCCTGCCGCGTGCCGCCGGCAGCATCATTCCGGACGACGCGTTCCTCGACCTCGACCCGCTGAAGTCGCTGGAGCAGCAAGAGCGCGTGTACTCGGAATTCGAGGAAATGCTCGCACCGGTGACCGACCCTGAAGACTCCCGTCAGCGCGCCGACTACGCGCGCATCGACATGGAAAGCCTGATGGTGCCGGAGCTGATCGTCGAGCCCACGCCTGAGCCTGCGCCGACGCCGAAAGCGGTCGAGCGTCAGAGCGAAACCTTCTGGGATAAATTCGGCGCGGCCCTTGGCGTGAACGTGAAGAACCTCAGCCACGACGAGCGTGAAGCGCTTGCGCTGAACGCTGCACGTTTGCTGCGCCAGAGCGTCGGCGGTCTGCAACAGAGCCTGCGAACCCGTTCGGAGCTGAAGAACGAACTGCGTCTGGCCCAGACCACCGTTCAAGGCACCAACAAGAATCCGCTGAAATTCGCCGTCGATCCGAGCGAAGCGCTGGACATCCTGTTGCAACCGCACAAGCCGGGCCATTTGCCGGCCGAGCAGGCGATCTCCCGGGCGTTCCGCGATTTGCAGGCGCATCAGGTGGCGCTGCTGACCGCCAGCCGCGCGGCGGTGCGCGGCACTCTGGAACACTTCTCGCCGGAGCAGTTGACCCTGCGTTTCGAGCGTGACAACAAGCCGTTGCTCGCCACCGCTGGCGGGCGCTGGAGAGCGTTCAACCGTTACCACCATGCGCTGCGTCAGGACGACGACTGGAGCGAGCGCCTGCTGGCCCGCGACTTCGCCCAGGCCTACGAAGAACAGATCCGCCTGATCTCCACCCTCCACACCGACCACCAAGGATGATGCGCATGTCTCGCCGCTCGACCGCTTTTTTCAAGACGCTGACCGCGCTCACCCTGTTGGTGCTGCTCGCCGGTTGTTCGTCGCTGTCGCCGTATTCGAAAGTGACCAAGATCAACCTGAAGCTGACCGGCAGCGATCAGCTGAACCCGGACCTCAACGGTCGTCCGTCGCCAATCGTGGTGCGCCTGTTCGAACTCAAGCACCCGGTGACCTTCGAGAACGCCGATTTCTTCAGCCTCTACGAGCGCGCCAAGGAATCCCTCAACCCGGATCTGGTGGCCAGCGAAGAACTCGAACTGCGCCCGGGTGAAACCGTGGAACTGAAGCTCAGCGTGGAGGAGGGCAGCCGCTTCATCGGTATCCTCGCCGCGTACCGCGACCTGCCGGAAACCAAATGGCGCCACACGTTCCCGATCACACCGCTGGAAGTCACCGAAGCCGATCTGACCCTGGATCAGGCCGGTATCCGCAAGACCAACGAAGTGCTCGCCAAGGCGGATGACTGATCATGAATACCCATAAAGTCATCTGGCAGGAAGGCATGCTGCTGCGTCCGCAGCACTTCCAGCACAACGACCGCTACTACGATCACCAGATGAAGACCCGCACCCGGTTGCTGGGCGGCTACACCTGGGGTTTCCTGAATCTGGAGATCGACCTGCAGTTCCTCAACATGGGCAAACTGGTAATCAGTGAAGCCTCGGGAATTCTGCCGGACGGCAGCCTGTTCGAACTCGGCGGCAACACCGAACCGCTGGCGCTGGACGTGCCGCCGAACACCGGCAACACGCCGATCTACCTGGCGCTGCCACTGGTCACCGGTAACCACATCGAGGCCCGTCGCCCGGAGCAGTCCGACGTGCTGGCGCGTTACACCGCGTATGACGCCGAAGTGGCCGACTCCAACGCTGGTGATGATTCCGCCAGCCAGGTCAGTTGCGGTCGCCCGGACTTCAAGCTGTTGCTCGGCGAGCAGCAGAGCGATCAGGCCTACGTGAAGCTGAAGATCTGCGACGTGCTCGACACCACGCCGGACGGCGTGATCAGCCTCGACCCGGATTTCGTGCCGACCTACATTCAGGCCCACGCCTCCAGCTACCTGCTGTCGTGCCTGAAAGAAGTGATCAGCATGCTCGGTCACCGGGGCGACACCATTGCCGAGCGCATCCGTTCGAACGGCAAGGTCGGCGGCGCGGAGATCGGCGACTTCATGATGCTGCAACTGATCAACCGCACCGAACTGCTGCTGCGCCACTACCTGGGTCTGGAGCAGGTTCACCCGGAAGAGTTGTACCGCACGCTGCTGACCATGCTCGGCGATCTGGCGACCTTCTCCAGCGACAGCAAACGCCCGCGTCTGGACAGCCGTTACTCCCACGCCGACCAGGGTGCGAGCTTCCGCAAACTGATGGAGTCGATCCGTCAGGTACTGTCGATGGTGCTGGAACAGCACGCCATCGAACTGATCCTGCAAGCGCGTCAGTACGGGATCATCGTGTCGCCGCTGCACGACCACAAACTGCTGGGCTCGGCGTCGTTCGTGCTGGCAGCCAGTGCCAACTGCGACTCCGAAGAACTGCGCAACCGCTTGCCTGCGCACCTCAAGGTCGGCCCGGTGGAGCGCATCCGCCAACTGGTCAACCTGCACCTGCCGGGGATCAAGGTCAAACCGTTGCCGGTGGCCCCGCGGCAGATCGCGTTCCACTCCAACAAAACCTATTTCATCCTCGAACTCAGTTCCGAAGACCTGGCACAACTCGAGCGCTCCGGCGGCTTCGCGTTCCACGTGTCTGGCGAATTCGCCGAGCTTGAACTGAAATTCTGGGCCATCAGGAACTGACCGACATGATCAAGGACATGGAACACAACCAGGACGACAAAACCGTCCTGCTCGACCGTCAGGGCCATGGCCCGGCGGCGAGTCCGCTGACCGACTTCGCCGCGCCACCGCGCTTCGAGCAACTGGAAGAACGGATGATCTACGCCGCGCGCCTGCGCCCGGCGGAGGCCTTCAACATCAGCCTTAATTCGCTGGTGGCGGCGTCGTCCGAACTGCTGTCGGAAGTGGTGCGCCTCAAGCACAGTGAAACCCGCGAAGACCTCTACGCGCTCAACGAGCGCCTGACCGCCGGGCTCAAGTTGTTCGAAGTGCGCGCCCTGCACAACGGCGCCGAAAGCAGCCAGGTGATGGCCGCCCGTTACGTGCTCTGCACCGTGGTCGACGAAGCCGTCGTGACCACGCCGTGGGGCAACGAAAGCGAGTGGTCGCAGATGAGCCTGCTCAGCAGCTTCCACAACGAAACCTTCGGTGGCGAGAAGTTCTTCCAACTGCTCGATCGGCTGTCGAAAAACCCGGTCAAGCACCTGCCGATGCTGGAGCTGATGTACCTGTGCCTGTCCCTCGGTTTCGAAGGCAAGTACCGCGTACAGGCGCGCGGCATGCTGGAACTCGAAGGCATCCGCGACGCCCTGTACCGGCAGATCCGTCAGTTGCGTGGCGACGTGCCGCGCGAATTGTCGCCGCAGTGGGAAGGCCTCAACGATCAGCGCCGCAATCTGGTGCGCATCGTGCCGGCGTGGATGGTGGTGCTGTTCACCTTCGTCTGTCTGGTGATGATGTATTCGGGCTTCGCCTGGGTCTTGGGCGAGCAGCGCGACACCGTTCTGCAACCATATCAGCCGCTTGATCCGGCCGCGGCCTCGCCGCAGTCGCAGCCGTAAACAGGGACGTGTGATGAAAAAGTTTTTCAAGAAAGTCGGCGCCTTCCTGCGCCAGACCTGGGTCTGGACCTTGCTGCTGGTGCTGTTCGTGGCGCTGCTGGTGTGGTTCGTCGGCCCGTTGTTGGCAGTGGATGACTACAAGTTCTGGGAAAGCGCGACTTCGCGTCTGCTGACCATCAGCGTGCTGTTCCTGATCTGGGGCCTGACCATGGTCTTCGTCAGCTGGCGCGCCGGTATCCGCAAGAAAGCCGTCGAAGAAACCGAAGACGGCCAGGACCGTATCCGCCGCGAAGAGTTGATCGACGAAGAGCAGAAAGAGTTGAAGGAGCGTTTCAAGGACGCCCTGAAAACCCTCAAGACTTCGAGCCTGTACCGCGGCCGCAGCGAGCGCTGGCGCAATGACTTGCCTTGGTACTTGCTGATCGGCCCGCAGGCCAGCGGCAAGACCAGCCTGCTGGACTTCTCCGGGCTGGAATTCCCGATCAACAAGATTGACCGCAAGCTGACCCGCGACACCCACGGCACTCGTCATTGCGACTGGTACTTCGCCGATCACGGTGTACTGATCGACACCGCCGGCCGCTACCTGACCCAGCCGGATGCGGAAGTCGACGGCAGCGCCTGGACCACCTTGCTGGAACTGTTGCGCAAGCGTCGTCGCGGTCGTCCGCTGAACGGCGTGCTGGTGACCATTCCGGTGGAAACCCTGACCGGTGGCAGCGAACAGGACATCGAAACCCTGGCCCGCCAGGTACGTGCGCGTCTGCAAGACGTCTATCAGAAGCTGCACGTCGATGTGCCGGTGTATCTGGTGCTGAGCAAGGCCGACAAGCTGCTGGGCTTTGACGAGTTCTTCGACCAACTGACTCGCGAAGAAAGCGATCAGGTGCTCGGTACCAGTTTCCGCAAGGATCAGGTCGGCACCGACGTGACGGTGCTGCGCAACGAGTTCGAAGAGCTGCTGCGTCGCCTCAACAGCCAGGTGATCATGCGCATGCACTCCGAGCGCGACACCCAGCGCCGTGGCCGCATCCTCGACTTCCCGCACCAGATGGGCCAGATCGGCGAGCGTCTGTGCCTGCTGGTCGATATGGCGTTCACCGGCAACCGCTACCAGCGTGCGACACAACTGCGTGGTTTCTACCTGACCAGCGCACCGCACCTGACTCAGGAAATGGATTCGACCACCGCCGGCATCGGCGCGAGTCTGGGCATGAGCGCCGGCGTGCTGCCGACATTGCGCAGCGGTCGTTCGCGTTTCATCCATCACTTGCTCAGCCGGGTGATTTTCCCCGAGGCCGATCTGGCCGGTCTGGACAAGCGCGAGCGCAGCCGCATCCACTGGGGCCAACGTGCGTTGTACGTCGGCGCACTGGGTGCGCTGGTGCTGTTCGGCATGCTCTGGGCCGGCGGTTTCTCGGCCAACTACGAGCGTCTGGAAAGCCTGCGCAATCTGGCGCAGAACTGGACGCAGCAACGCACGGCACTGTCGCCGCGCGATGACGCCATGGGCGCACTGAAAACCCTCGACACCAGCTACGCCGCGACTCAGGTGTTCCCGAAGAAGGGCGACGCTGCGTACCACGAGCGGATGGGGCTGTATCAGGGCCAGGACGTCAATCCGGTGGTAAAGGAGGCTTACGAGCACGAGCTTGAAAAGCAACTGCTGCCGCGCGTTGCAACGATGCTTGAAGGCCAGATCCGCTCCAACATGAAGGACCGCGAAAAGCTGATCAACAGCCTGCGCGCGTACCTGATGCTGAACATGAAGGATCGTCGTGACGCGGCATGGCTCAAGGACTGGATTGCAGCTGACTGGTCGCAGCGTTACACCGGCAACACCGCGGTGCAGAACGGTCTGAATACGCACCTCGAGCGTCTGTTGCAGCAGCCGTTTATCTATCCGCTCAACGAGCAACTGGTGGCCCAGGCGCGTCAGATCCTACGCAGCGAGTCGCTGGCGACCGTGGTTTACCGCATGCTCCGCGAGCAGGCGCGCAATCTGCCGGATTACCGTTTCAGCCAGCACCTCGGGCCGCAGGGCTCGCTGTTCATCGGCACCGAGTACGTGATCCCGGGCTTCTACACCCAGACCGGTTATCAGCAGTATTTTTCGGTGCAAGGCGCGTCGCTGGTGACCGACATCCTGCGTGACAACTGGGTGCTGGGCGAAGGCGCGGGCATCAGCGACATGGATCTGCGTCGCCTGATGGTCGAGCTGGAGCAACTGTACTTCCGCGACTACGCCAACTACTGGAGCGAGGCCGTTGGCCAGGTAGCACTGCCGCCGATCAGCGATGCCGGTGAAGGCGCCGAACAACTGGCGGGCCTGACCTCGGCCAACTCGCCGGTGCTGGCGCTGCTGACCGAAGTGCGCGAGAACACCCGTTTCCCGGCCGCTGCCGATCCGGTGGACGAGGCGGGTGACGCGGCTGATGCGCTGGCCGGACAGAAAGGCAAACTGGGCAAGGTGGGCAAACTCGCCGCGGCGGCAGCGGACAAGGCCTCGGCCCTGAACGTGGCGAAGAACCTGCCGGACACCGCCAAGAAGTCCCTGCAACGCCGCTTCGAGCCGCTGCACAAATTGCTCGACGACAACAACGGCCCGGCCGCTGACCTGACCCCGGCCTTCACCGCGCTCAACGACCTGCAACTGCAACTGGCGGGCCTCGCCCGTTCCAGCACGCCGGAGCAGGCCGCGTTCGAGCTGGCCAAGACCCGCATGAGCGGCCAGCGTGATGCGCTGACCAACCTGCGCAATGCGTCCGGTCGTCTGCCGCGTCCGCTGAGCGTGTGGTTCAACGTGCTGGCCGAAGACTCGTGGCGCCTGGTGCTTAACGATGCCTACCAGTACCTGAACGGCCGTTATCAGAACGAGCTGTACAGCGTGTATGGCAAGACCATCAACAAGCGTTACCCGTTCAGCGCCTCAAGCACCAGCGACGTGGCGATCAGCGATTTCCGCGAGTTTTTCCGGGCTCAAGGCACCATCGACCGCTTCTTCGACAGCTACATGCGTCCGTTCGTCAGCGGTGATCCGGGCAACTACCGGATGCGCAGCGTCGACGGCCGCAGCCTGCCGGTGTCCAAGGTCTTCCTCGATCAGATGGCGGCGGCCCTGAACATTCGCCAGAGCTTCTTCTCGATCAACCCGGCCGAACCGACCGTGCAGTTCAAACTGGAGCCGTACACCCTCGATCCGGCGGTGAGCCGTTCCGAGTTCAAGTTCGGCGACAAGACCATGGAGTACCGCCACGGTCCGATCCTGCCCATGAGCTTCAAGTGGCCGACCGATGCTGAAGACGGTCGCACCAGCCTGGTCATGGACAAGATGGCCGGGCGCCCGATCGGCATCGAGAAGAACTCCGGCCCGTGGTCGCTGTTCCGTCTGTTCGACCTGATGCAGACCGAGTACCTGACCGGTCGCGACGTGCTGGTGCTCAAAGCCGACGTGGGTGGCCTGCGCGCCAACTACCTGCTGACCAGCCAGCGCACGCCGAACCCGTTCGACATGGGCGTGCTGCGCACCTTCCGTATGCCGGTGCAGCTCTGATGCTGGTGGCCAGTCCCTGGCGCAGCGCGGCGCGAACCGACCCGGGCAAGGTGCGGTCGCGCAACGAAGATGCCTTCCTCGACACCCCGCAGCATGGGCTGTGGGTGGTCGCGGACGGCATGGGCGGTCATCAGGGTGGCGACATCGCCAGCCAGTTGATCGTCGCCAGCCTGGCTGAACTGCCGCAGCACGAAGACTTCGACGAACGCCTCAAAGCCATCCGCCAGTGCCTGCACTGGCTGAACCGGCGCCTGGGGCAGGAGTTGACCGTCACCGCCGGGCGCCACGACAGCATCATGGGCAGCACCGTCGTGGCGCTGCTGGTGGAAGGCAATCGCGCGGCCTGCATCTGGGCCGGCGACAGTCGTTGCTACATGTGGCGTGGGCAGCGGTTGTACCAGCTGTCGAAGGACCATTCGCTGCAGCAGCAACTGATCGACGAGCAGCAGATGAGCGTCGAACAGGCAGCGGCACACCCGGCAGCCCAGGCCTTGACCCGGGCGGTCGGCGCGGCGGAACAACTCACACTGGATGTGCTGGAGCTTGAGGTGTATCCGGGCGATGTATTCCTGCTGTGCAGCGATGGTTTGTATCAAGGCCTGAGCAGCGACGCCCTCGGCAATGCTCTCAGCCTGGCGGCGCCACATGTGGCGCTGGAACGTCTGTTCGACGGCGCCCTGCGGGGCGCCGCCCGCGACAATCTGACTGCCGTGGTGATTCGCCAATGACTGAAATCGAATCCTCAGTCGATGACTTGCTGATGAGCGAGGAGCAGGCCAACAACCTGACCTATTTCGCTTTTGCAAAGCAGCACAACGCCGAACCCGCGCTGGCGCCGACCAAGGCCAGCGTCGGCGCACTGCCGGATGTTCTGGCAGGCCGCTACCACCTCGAGCGCCTGCTCGGGGCCGGCGGCATGGGAGCGGTTTACCGGGCCCGGGATCTGCTGCACGAACAGTTCGGCGATCCCGATCCTTACATTGCGCTGAAAATCCTCAGCGAAGAATTTGCCGAGTCGCCGGACGCCAGCGCCTTGCTCTACAGCGAGTTCGCCCTGACCCGACGCCTGCGCCACGACAACGTGCTGCGACCGCACACGTTCGAAGTGGACACCGATTGCCAGCGGGCCTTCATCACCATGGAACTCATGCGTGGCCTGACCCTGGACAAACTGCTCTGCGAGCGGCCGCTGGGGTTGCCGTGGAAAGAACTGCGCGACATCGCGCTGCCGCTGCTCGACGCGCTGGCTTACGCCCACCGTCGCGGCGTGCTGCACGGTGACATGAAACCGAGCAACGTCATGCTCAGCGAAGACGGCGTGCGCCTCTTTGACTTCGGTCTCGGGCAGGCCGAGGAGGGCATCCTGCCCGGCCTGCCGCACCTGAGCCGCGAGCGCTTCAACGCCTGGACCCCGGGCTACGCCGCCCCCGAACTGCTTGAGGGCCAACCGCTGTCGGCCAGCGCGGACGTGTACGGCGTGGCCTGCGTGATCTATGAACTGGCGGGCGGCAAACACCCGTTCCGCCGCTTGCCCTCGACCCAGGCCCGTGACGAACACCTGGAGCGCGAGCTGCAAGCCCCGGCAAATCTACCGACACACTGCTGGCCCGCGCTGCGCACCGCGCTGGCCTTTGACGCGGCAGAGCGCAACATTTCTGCCGAACAATTGCGTGACGCCTTGGGCGCCACTTCGTCCTGGCTGCAGCGTTTGCGGCTGAGGGCGTAACGGATGACATTCGAACAGGGAGCACTTTATGTTCAACCCAGCTAACGAAACGCACTTCAGCCTGACCGTTGAAGATTACGTAGGCGACCTGCAAGTCCTGTCGTTCACCGGCACCGAAGGCATCAGCCAGCCGTTCCGTTTCGACCTGGAACTGGTCAGCGAAAACCCGGATCTGGACCTGGAAACACTCCTGCACAAACAGGCATTCCTCGCCCTCGATCCGCAGGGCTCGGGCATCCACGGCCAGATCTACCGCGTGGCCCAGGGCGATGCCGGCAAGCGCCTGACCCGCTACAAGGTTTCGCTGGTGCCGCAGCTGCAATACCTGCATCACCGCACCAACCAGCGCATCTACCAGCAGATGTCGGCGCCGAAAATCATCGCGCTGATCCTCGACGAGCACGGCATCAAGGGCAACGCCTACAGCTTCCAGCTCAGCCAGCCGTGCCCGGATCGCGACTACTGCGTGCAGTACGACGAAACCGACCTGCACTTCGTCCAGCGTCTGTGCGAAGAAGAAGGCATTCACTACCACTTCCAGCACAGCAAGAAAGGCCATCTGCTGGTGTTCGGCGATGACCAGACCGTGTTCCCGAACCTCGGCCAACCGACCGCGTATGTGCAGGGCAGCGGCATGGTCGCCGAAGAACCGGTGATCAAAGGCTTCAAGCTGCGTCTGGAAACCCGCACCAGCCGCACCACCCGCCGCGACTACGATTTCGAAAAGCCGCGCCTGCAAATGGAAGCGGCCTACAAACCAGACGGCGCTCTCGATAGCAAAGACGCTGAACCGGATCTGGAAGACTACGACTACCCTGGCCGTTTCATCGATCGCGCGCGCGGCAAGTTCCTCAGCCAGCGCGCCCTCGAACGTCATCGCGCCGACTACCGTCAGGCCGAAGGTCGCGGCGATCAGACCAAACTGGTCAGTGGCCATTTCATGGAAATGTCCGACCACCCGCGCAGCGAGTGGAACGACCTGTGGCTGCTCACCGAAATCTTCCACGAAGGCAAACAGCCACAAGTCCTCGAAGAATCGGTGACCAGCGACACCACCGACAACAAGGACGACTTCCACCAGGGCTACCGCAACCGCTTCCTCGCCACCCCGTGGGACGTGTTCTACCGCCCGGCCCTGGAACACCCGAAACCCCGCGTGCTCGGCAGCCAGACCGCGATGGTCACCGGACCCAAAGGCGAAGAAATCCACTGCGACCAGTACGGCCGCATCAAGGTGCAATTCCACTGGGACCGCGAAGGCCTGGCCGACGACAAAACCAGCTGCTGGCTGCGCGTCTCCAGCTCCTGGGCCGGCGACCGCTATGGCGCCATCTCCATCCCGCGCATCGGCATGGAAGTCCTCGTCACCTTCCTCGAAGGCGACCCCGACCAACCGCTGGTCACCGGCTGCCTGTACCACAAGGAAAACCCGGTGCCCTACGCCCTGCCGGCGAACAAAACCCGCAGCGTCTTCAAAACCCTCAGCTCCCCGGGCGGCGGTGGCTACAACGAACTGCGCATCGAAGACAAAAAAGGCGCCGAACAAATCTTCATCCACGCCCAGCGCGACTGGGATGAAAACGTCGAGCACGATCAGAAAATCCGTGTCGGGAATGAACGTCATGACACCGTGGTGAAGAACACCTACACCGAGCTCAAGGCCGAAGAACACCGCACCACCATCAGCGACCGCAAGATCGAAGCGCGGATGGACGACCACCTGACTATTGGCGAGAGCCAGCATGTGAAGCTCGGGACGGCGCAACTGACCAGTGTCGGCAAAGAGATTCACATCAAGGCGGGGGACAAGATTGTCATTGAGGCGGGAACTGAGCTGACGATTCTCGGCGGTGGCAGTTTCATCAAGCTCGATGGCGGTGGTGTGACGGTGGTTGGGCCGGTGGTGAAGATTAATGCTGGCGGGTCGGCTGGGAGTGGCACCGGGATCGGTATTAAACCGCCGGTGCTGCCGGGGGCGGCGGATAAGGATAAGGCGGGGAGTTTGATGGATCAGGCGTTGTTGAATGCGCCTGAAGAACAGGCCAAACGCAAGCCAAAACGCATGCTCAATTTTTCCGGTTAAGACATCGACGGCAATCCAAGCCACCAGGGATCAGAATTTAGGTAATTGGTAATGACAGAGACAACGAACAAAATTCAAAAATGGTCGTATCCCCTGAAAGTTGGAACAGCTGAAGCGACCGATCCGCAGCAGTTCTACAAAGCGTTAGCTAAAGCGAAGGATGGTTACTACCCATTGGGGGCCAATGGTCTTTGGCATGGTGGTGTTCATTTCGATGAAGCTTCGGGGTTGGTGAAGGATCTGACGGAGGTCAGGTGCATCGCTGATGGAGAAGTCGTCGCCTACCGTATTGACGAGAAATATCCGACTTCGGATTTTGGCTCGACGCACTCGGTTTATTCGACGGGGTTTGTGCTGGTTAAGCATCGACTTGAGTTACCGGCACCTCCGGCGCCTGCAGCCGGGGCGGCCCCGGCAAGCTCGCCAGTGGCAGGGCCAAGCCTGACTTTTTTCAGCCTCTATATGCACTTGCTGGATTGGGAGGGTTACAAAGCGAACCCTACGCTTAAAGACCGGCCGGGCTTTTGGGGAAAGGGGCTTTATGAAGTTAAGGCCAATGCTCCAGACAAGCCTTTGGGTATCCGGATGCGAAGTGGTAACGCCGGGCACTTTCCCGTCTTGGCAGTTTTGCCCCGGGGGACGACCGTGGTTACACAACCTGCCCCAGCGAATCAAATGTGGGTTGCGGTTATCAGCGTTAGTCCTGAAATCGCAGGCTTGCCTGCGGGCGGATGGGTATATAAGGGGCAATTGAAAGACTTGGGAGGTGGCAAGTATTTTGTGGGTAACGAAGCTCAAGATCCTGTCCCTGGAGGCGCTCAGCACGGAGCGAATATCCGCGGCGCCCATACCAGCGGCCTCCCGCTTAGCCACTTACCAGCAGGCGCACAAGTACGGCTTGGTGACGAAGCGACACCTAACAACTTTCGTAAACTCGCCGAAATCGTCAGTGGCCAGGCGACTCCGGCCTTAGCGCCCGGCGCGGATGGGAAGCTTCCTGGGTTTATTTGGTTGCAGTCACTTACGCCAAAGAGTGAGCCGCACAGCCCAATGGGAGATGTTGTTGTTCTCTCTCCGACATACAAGATCAAAGCTGGTGAGATTCTGGGGCATGTTGGCAAGTATCAGAACCATTCAGATGCAGCTCCGAAGAATCTCTTGCACCTAGAGGTTTTCAGCTGTGAGGATGTGAAGGCGTTCACTGAGCAGAGTAAAGCTAAAGCCGCAGGGGCCCCCGTCGCTGAGAAATCGATAGTCAAAATACCTGTAGGCACCAAGCTTATTACCCACGTGCAAGGTATGAACGCTACAAATCCTCCTAAAGCATCAGACGCTGGGAATGATGTGGGGTACGATTTTTATGTCCCTGTAGGATTGCTGGAGACGCTACCTGCGGACAAAAAAATAAAACAAACAGTCACAATGGGGCAGTCAACGACAACCACGTATTGGTGGCGTCTAGATGGTCTTTTGGGGGACAAGGACGGTAACGGGATTGATGGGTGGTTTGCGGAGCAAGACATAGTCATTTCGCGACATTCACCATTTGAGTGGAATGGCTTCGATTTTATCGAAGAGACCACCAGCAACGCTGATCACTTTGCAGCGTTTTTACATGCCCAAGAGAATCTCAGTGAGCAGGAGCGTGAAGGCTATTTGCCAAACGTGGAGGCGGCTATTGCGGGTTCCGTTAACGAGAAGCTGTATAAAATACTTGATCGGGACGGGGATAAAAAAATCGCCCCGACTGAGATTGCAGAAGCATTGAACAAACCTTGGTTCTCTCAGCCAATATCGCAAATGGTCACCCGTTATGAAAATGAGTGGGACTTTAAAAAAGATAAGTGGGATGCCCTAGACGAAATAATTGGGCATAGCGATTCTGAACCCCATGAAGAATGGGTAGAAGAAAAGGCGCGAATTGAGAAGCTAAGTTGGTGGAGCAAGCTGTTGGGTCAGCATGGAATTACCAGCAATGCGAGTGTGCAACATATTCATCCTATTGGGCTAATTTCGTCATTTGCACATGCAGGTGGTTGTAGCTGCTCGGATACCATTACTAAAGATCAAATGAAATTGATCGATCCTTCAGCGACTCAGGCTAATATTGATAAATATACAGATCTTTTAGGTGAGATGTTTGAGAGGTCTGGGGTAGCTAAGTGTATAAGTAAGGCGCATATCCTTGCGCAAATGCTGCACGAGAGCGGACATCTGCACTACACAGTAGAAGGTCTCGACCCAGATAAACCTTTGCCTACATATCACCCTTACATTGGTCGTGGTCTTATGCAAATTACCCATAGAGTCAATTATGAGGCCTATGGGCAGTTTGCCGGTGAGAGTTTTATAGGTGCGCCAAATTATAACAAACTCGGTCAGTTGCCGCATAGCGTACTGTCGGCGGGATGGTATTGGGTTGACTATAAAAAAATACTCACGCACTCGGATGCCGATGATTTTATATATTGCACGATTTTAGTGAATGGTGGTTTGAACCATTATGATGAAAGATTGTTGTTTTTGAACAATGCTTTGAAAGCCTTGGATATTAAAGGTTGTGCGAAGTTGAATAAATCTGGCGCCTATGATTTGCTCGATAGCAAGGCATATAATAAAGCTAAGTTTTCCTTTGCTTGGGGTCTGTGGAGCGATCCCGCGGGTGGAAAAGCTGGGAAGACACCGGATGCTGCGCAAGCAATAATCGGATATAAAAGGTTCTTGGATTTATATAACTCGGACTCGTCTGTTAGTGGTAATACCAATACCACTTACTATGCGTCAGGACGAATAGCATCGGTAGCTAAACAGTACGCGGAAGCGCGTATCGTCGCACTTGGGGGGACCTTATGATCAAAGTAGCTGTTTTTTTTATTCTCACGTTCATGGCAACAGCGGCAAGTGCGAGCTCTGGCTGCGAGGCTGACCTGAATGGAGATGGAATCTGCGATCCGTATAGTGTTAGCCCACTCGAGGATGACGGCACAATTTCGCGAATCACTATCGATATTGGCGGGAGTAATAAGTCTGTTTCGGGAAATTTTGAGCTTGGAGACGGTGGGTTGTCTGTAGGTTATTTACCAAGTGAATTCTCGTTGCTGCTGGATTTTTATACTCGTAATACAGATCTCACGCAGTTCAGTTTTAAATGGAGTTCTGCGCAGCAAGATTGGGTTCTCTATAAAAAATCTACTTGGGTGGAGCCTAGTAGAGATGAAAAATATACCTTGAGTGGTGAGAAGGCGCCAATTGAATTGCTATTTCCTCAGCAATTTAATGTTCAGCGTATAGCGTGTTGCACTTTGTTTTCTCAATTCTCAGAAAGTGCACCGAATTTTAGCTATTTGAGTGATGAGACTCAGCTTGCAGAAATCAGGAAAGACTTCAAATATATCCTTAGCAAGCTTCCTCAGGGTGAAAAAGGAGAATTATTTTATGGGCTCGATGATAGCGGGAATAAGGTAAGGCGGAACATTCCCCAAGAGCTGGTGTATGAGCTGACTTTGATTGTTGCTGATGATAATGTCGGACCTTTAAATGACTATGCTTATTATTTGTATCGCAGCAAAAACAATGTTTTAGCTGCTTTGCTTTTGAGGGAGATTCATAAAAAATTCCCGGAGAGAGTCGTTGCAACACTAAATTTGGCAGATGCCTATTGGGATATAGGAATGAGGTCCGACGCATGTCCGCTTTATAAGGAATACATCGCGCAAATGACAAAAAACGGAAAAGGTGGACGTATTCCACAGGCGGCGAAATCTCGGGAAAACTGCAATTGAGACGAGCCGCGTTTTTCAGTGAAAGTTAGGCAAGTACATGCAATTCAAAAATCTAGCGGTACCACTGCTCGGCTTGATGTGGACCCTCCAGGCGTTTGCCGAGACGTCGACGTTCAGCCCAACCCAAGGCGTCGAGGCGGCGCTGGTTCTCGAAGGCTCCACGCTGAACATCGCGGTTAAAGGCGAAACGCATAACGAGTCGCGGACAATCGATTTTCAAGCCGAAAACGAACTCCATGTGCAGGTCGATGATTTCAATTTTGACGGCGCCAAGGATTTCGCGGTCCGGCAGCTCGATGACGGCATGGGCACTTACGACTACTACCGGGTATTCATTTACCAAGCCAGAACGGGCACCTTCAAAGAGTTACAGCCGGACTGTGGCGATGGCTTCGTTAATTTGCGTGTCGATAAAAAACGTAAAGCTTTGCTCAGCACCTATTGGGAAATGAACATAGCCAAGCAATGCGTCACCCGGTTCGCCAAACGCAAAGCCTGAATGACTCAAGGAAGAACATAGTGAAACGTTTTGTTTTTACCCTGCTGGCCGTGCTGCTGCCTGTTTCAGCAGTGTATGCGCAGGATGGCTGCAGCAATGTCACCTCTAGCCTGGAAATGGTGCCGTGCTCGGAGGCGGCGAAGAAGGCTGCCGATACGCAGCTGAACGTCAGCTACAAGCAATTGATGGCGCGGCTTGAGTCTGACTATCGAGCAGATCCGGCATTGGGCGCGGAGTACGCGGCGAAGGTTAAAGAGTCGCAACGTGCATGGCTGAAGTTGCGCGATGCGAATTGTCCGTTGGAGGCATTCGAGATCGAGACGGGGATGCCAGCGCATGTGTTCGCGGTCAACTCGTGCATCGCCAGAATGAGTCGCGAACGCTCGGCGTATCTGGACAAGATCGTCCCTGCTCTTGCATCCGACAAGAGTACTTCGACAGCGCCGGCCAACGGCGCTTGTCCTTCGGAGGAGTTCCCTGCTTTCCTGACAGCCTTTTCCGCCAGCAGTGAATTACAGCGCCGTCTCACTGCGATGACGGTCAAGTCGCTTGTTTTGAAGCCGGTAGCAGGCAAGGACCGTAGTACCTTTGAGCCTTCGACCTCGGGCGTCAGCGGAGCTTCCTTCACCTACCCGCTGATGGCCGCCATCACACCCGGCAAGACACCTGGAGTCGAGATTGAAGAGGTCGATGACAGTCACGTCAACGTGGTCGATAAGCGGGCGGGCAACAGCAATGTGAAAATCTTCAACTTCTCTCGTCAGGCATGTTGGGTGCTTGAGGGGATTGAGGATTGGTCAGTGAGTGAGAAGGATCTTGTCGCAACTCGTAACCCCGGAATGAGCCGCGCTGAGAATTTCTGCGAACAGCGTGCTGAAGCTTTAGGAGGGTTAGGTTTTCTTGAGCAATACCCTCTGACTGGGGAGTTGATTGAAGCGTCTCTGGAAAACTATGTCTGTGCAGCAGAGTCGGGTGACCCACAGGCGAGTCTCTCAGCGGCAAGCTTGAGCCTTTCGCAGATGGCGTCTCAGTTGGAAACGAGCAAGGTTGAGGCGTTGTTCAAAGCGGCCTCGAAAATACCGAGTGGTGCGTTGGGCTATGCCACGTTTCTTTGTTCAGGAAACTCCACCGACTATAACGGTCCTTGTCTTCATCCCAAGCAGGCAGAAGAGCAGGTCATTCGAGCAATCAACATGGGCTCCATAGAGGGAATGAGTTATCTGGCTTCTACCTTTGAGGGTGGCGAGTTGGGAACAAAGGATATGTCCCGAGCATTAGCCTGTTATCAAATGGCGGCTGACAAAGGTCATCGGTTGAGCATCGACAACGTGGCGCGATTGAAGTCGCAAGGTCCAGAGCCGATCAAGGCGAGCCACTGCATTTGAATTTCGGGTTCATGCTTGATGCGCTTCCGCACTTGTTGGGCGTGAGCCTGTCACGGTAAACGTTTAACGCTTGTGCATCTGACAACCCCCATTTTCCTTTAAACTCCCCGCCCTCAAGGAACGCGCTCAGGACACGGAATGCCAGCCCCCTCTTTCTCTCTTCGCTCCGCGATGGTACTTTGGCTGTATGCCGCCGCGATCGTGCATGTGCTCGCCGGTCTCACGCTGACCTGGGCCGGTCATTCCGGATTACTCGACGGCTATTTGAACACCCTCGAACTCGCATTCTGGGGCGCCGATGCGGTCCCTGCCGCCGGTCACGAGCAGCAGGTATGGTGGCTCGCGCTGTTCGGCGCGACGCTGCAAAGTTATTCGCTGTACATGCTTGCGTTGGTGCACCTCGGCAACCGTTTTAAAGCTCCCGCAATTTGGGGCTGGTTGATGGCTGGTGTTCTGTTATGGGCGCCGCAGGACATGTGGCTTTCAGCTCAACAACAGGTCTGGTCGCATCTGTGGCTCGACGGTTTTGCGCTGCTGGTGCTGTTGCCGCCGCTGGTCTGGTTGCTGCGCCATGATCGTCGAAAATCCCCACCAGAAAGGACCGTGAGCAAGTCCAACCCCTTTGTCGGCGGCGCCTACAAGCGTGTGCTGATCACCGGGGGCACCGGGTTTATCGGTGAAGCCGTGGTCAATCAATTACTCGACGCCGGCCACACGGTCAGCGTGTTGGCGCGGGATCCGTTGAAAGCGGCGAACCTGTTCAACGGTCGCGTTCGCTGTTTGCGTTTGTTGAGCGAACTCGGCTGCGACGAACCCTTCGACGTGGTGATCAATCTGGCTGGCGCACCGGTCGCTGGTCCGCGCTGGAGCCCCGAACGGCAGGCGCAATTGCTCGCCAGTCGGGTCAACATCACTGAAGCGTTGATGACCTGGCTGGAAAACGCCAGGCACAAACCGGCGCTGTGGATTCAGGCCTCGGCCATAGGTTACTACGGCGTGCGCGATGCCAGCGAAAGCCTCGATGAACAGGCCCGCAAGGGCGACGGTTTCATGGCCGAACTCTGTGCGTGTTGGGAGGCTTCGGCGCAACCCGCCACGCAGTTTGGCGTGCGTCAGGTGGTGCTGCGCCTCGGCGTGGTGTTCGGGCCGGGCGGTGCGCTGCTGCCGTTGCTGATTCCGTTTCGCCTGGGTTTCGGCGGTCGCATGGGCGATGGTCAGCAGATCATGAGCTGGGTGCACCGCGACGATGTGATTCAGGTGATCGCTCGATCCTTCCACGATGAAAATTTGCGCGGCACCTACAACATGGTCGCGCCTGAAACCATCAGTCAGGCAGCCTTCGCCGAGAACGTCGGCAAGGTCCTCAAGCGTCCGGTGTGGTTCCACATTCCTGCAGCGCCGGTGCGTGCGTTGGCCGGGGAAATGGCTCAGCTGTTCTTCGACGGTCAGCGTGTGGTGCCGCAGCGTTTGAGCGAAGCGGGCTACACGTTCCGCTATCCGACTCTCGACGCCGCGCTGCGCGATCTGGCCTGAGGATCGCCCATGAGCAAGCCCCTGATGTACTTGCTGGCCGGCAACGGCAGCGCCGCCGATTGGTGGGATGACGCGCTGCCGCATTTTCAGCGTTACGACGTGGTGCCGCTGGAGCTGCCGGGCTTCGGCGCCAACCCGCAGCCGCCCTGCGAGGATCTGGCGGCTTACGCCCAGGCCTTGTTGGCGATGACGCAAAAGGGCAGCGCGATCATGGCCGTCGGGGTCAACGCGTTGCTGGTGCTGCATGCGCTGCAACGCCGGCCCGGGCACTTTTCTCGCAGTGTGTTGCTGGCGCCGGTGGGCGCCTTTTTGTGGCAGCGACGATTGCCGGCGCTGATGTCACCGCTGCCAATCCGCAGGACTATTCACTGGCTGTTGTCGAACAGACCCACGCTGTTCGCGCACAAGTTCTCCAACCAGACCTGGACGCCCGCGCAGTATCAGCGCATGGGCGCCGGTTATGCGCGCTGCCGTGCGTTTGTGCCGCACTGGGATCTGATCCGTGCGGACACCGCGCTGCCATTGCTGGAGTGGATCACCGACCCGGTTGAACTGGTCTGGGGCGATCAGGACAAGGTACTGGGCATCGAGCAAGCGGCCGCATGGTCGGCGATTCTTGCGCGCGCAGACCTGACTATCAGCCTCAAACCCGGTTGGGGTCATTACCCGTGGATCGACGCGCCCGCGCCGTTTGCGCAGTGGCTGGAGTCGGGCGAGCGCGGGTTTGTCGCGCACACCAAGGGCGGGCGTTTGCGTCTGGCGGAACTGGCCCGGCAACCGGTGCCGGCGGCGCTGACCCTCAACGATTGCAACGACCCGCGACTACCGGTCTTTCTCGCCCGCCAACCACAGGCGACTTGGGCGGTGCGCTCCTCCAGTTATGGCGAAGATCAGGCCGACTCGGCGAATGCCGGTTTGAGTACGACCTATCTGCGCGAGCCGAGCGCCAACGTGCCGGCGCGCATTGCCGCGCTGACTGCCGAAGGTGTCGAGGAAGTGGTGGTGCAGCGCTTCATCACGCCGCAGGTGTCGGGCATCGCGTTTGTGCGTCATCTGTCGGTGGAGCTTGAATGGGTTGAAGGTCATCTTGAGTCCCTTGCCGACGGTCAGATCAGCCCGGAACGAGCGACGCTTTCGCGGCTCGGCGATGCCTGGCGCAGCGGCACGTTCACGGCCGCCCACGGTTTGACCGAAGACGTGCTGTGGCGCTTTCTCCAGGATGTCTTGCGGGTGTTCCACTATGTGCCGGGCGATGTCGAATGGGCCTGGGACGGAACACAGCTGTGGCTGCTGCAATACCGACCGATCAGCGACTACGGCTGGCGCCGGCACCTGACGGCCGCCAACATCGCCGAGATCCTGCCGCCGCAACCCAGCGTGCTGGTGGAATACGCCCAGCGCCGGGCCGCCGCGAGCATTCCGGCGATCATGGCCCGTTGGGATGCGCGGGTGTTGCAGGACAACGAACCGTTCACGGCCGTGTTTGGCGGTGCGTCTTACATCAATAACGACCTGTTTCTCGCACGTTTGGGCGACTGGGGCATCAGCGCCAGCAACTATGCCGGTGAAGTTGGCGGCGCGACCCCGCATCTGCCGTGGCGACCGCTGCGGATGTTGCGTTCGCTGCCATTGTTTCTGCGCATGCAGCGTATCGCTCGCGGGCATTTGCTGAGCCTTGAACAGGGCTTGCAGCGCTTCGACCGGGAGCTGACCGACCTCGTCGCCCAGGGTGCTGACGGTCAGCAACTGGCCGACTGGTTCACCCGTTTCTATGTGTTCGTGGTGCAGGGCAATCTGTGCATCGCCACGGCGCTGGCCAGCAGCGGCGGGGACTGGCTGGGCCGACCGCCCACCGCTTACGACAACCTGGAAAACAGCCCCCATCGACTGCCGTGGGAGACCGATCCGGCCACACCTCGACCCGCGTCGAATGCGCTGCCATTACAGGTGTTCCCGCAATGGTCAGGGCTGATCCGCCTCGCGTATTCAACCGGCCTGCCAGGCCTGCGTGGTTACTACCTGCAAGTGCGCGAGTGGTATCGCGACAACCTGATGCGCATCTTCTTCCGCCTGCATCACGCCATGCCACTGGCGGATCGCGAACACTGGTTTGCGCCGCACCCGGACGTCCGCACGCGCGACGGCAGCTTCTGGCAGGACGGCCGCGAAGGTGCCGAGCAAGCCACCGGATTCATGATTTACCCGGGGCAGGTGCGGGGCATTCTTGGCGAAGACATCTTGCTGGAAGACACCCTCGATCCCGGGCGCCACGCGCACTATCAGGCCGCGCGGGCGGTGATTGCGCGGATGGGTGGACGGTTGTCGCATGGTTCGACGTTGTTGCGGGAACTGCGCAAGCCTTCGGCGGTGATGCCGCAGGTGGATCTGGCGTGGATCGGGTGCGAAGTGTTGTATCGGGATGGTGAATTGGAATTGATGAATTCGAAGGATGTGAAGTGAAACGACTGCTGGTGTTATGCATGAGCTGGTTGCCAATGGCCGTTCTGGCGGCAGGTGTCTGCAATCAGGAAACTGACTCCAAATATTTCTTATCGCAATGGCCGGAGAGCGGCGCAGATCCGGAAGACATACTTTCCAGTCTCGATGGAAAAGAATTCTCTATCGAGCCAGGCCACGTGGTCTTCCGTGGGGACCTAAATGGCGATGGTATCGAAGACTTCATCTTCAATTCCCGCGTAGGCATTGGCTCATCGATGGACAGCACATTCGCCTTCCTGATTCAGTGCCGCGGTTACTTGAAGTATTCGGGCGGCGATTATTTCGCCGGGGTCAAAGTTCTGGACGGTCCGCCCAAAGGTGGCGGTGAATTCAAGGACATCGAGATCTACTCCTACATCAGGGACAAGCGAGGGCGGATTCGCTACAAGGGCGAAGAGGGCATGACCCGACCACATCTGTGGCAATTCAACCCGCAGACACAGCGTTATGAAGGTCAGTCTGAGTAAGCCAACGGTTTTCACTGCAGTTATGGAGTTAGTACTTGAAAGGATTTTCGATTGTTCTCGGCAGCTTGCTATCAGCTGCCACTTCCATGGCATTCGCCGCCGATCCCGACTTTAAGGATTACGCCGTCACCCCCGTTTTCAGCGGCCCCAACCATGAGCCGGTGCAGCAAGAACAAAGCAACGCGGTCATGGACAGCACCCGTGCGAAGGCCCTGCAAGGCAAGGTCAACTTCGCCGGCCATTACATCCTGTACAGGTTCGGCTGTGGCGGCGGCGCCATTTGTGGCGAAGTGCTGGACGCCCACAACGGTGATGTCGTTGGCGGTCTTCCGAATGCCTACGACGGCAGCACTTTCGACACGACGTACCTGCCCGATAGTCGCTTGATCATCATTTCCGGCGTCACGCTCGATGGCGAAGAAGACGCCCAGGGAAATCCTCTGGAAAACCGTAACCGGGATCGGTACTACGAATTCGTGAACAACGAGTTCCGGCTGCTTGGCATGACCGACGTGGAATCGCCGTCGATTGATGAGGAATGAGTGGATGAACCGACTACTCGCGGGCAGCCTTTCGCTGCTGCTCTCGCTTCCAGCATTCGCCGTTCCCAAGGATGCCTACACCCAGCGCGATGTCATGCAATGTGGCGGCGTTGAAGTGGTGATGGTGTCGTCCTGCCGATCCGTGACGGTGGATGCCGCAGAAACCCACCTCATCCCGGTTTGCTCCGACCAGGCGATCAACATTGGCGGCAAAGTGTTGCGCCGCAACATCGACAAGGTTTCACAGCTCACGTCTGACGGTAAGAAAGCGAAGATGCTGAGTAACGTTGTCGTGGCGATGGATTGTGTGAAAGGCACCAAGGGCAGTCTTGTTTCGATAGGTGGTTATGGCGGTTGCGGCGCCTGCCCTGAATGGCGAGGGTATTACTCGACGGCGGGGCGATTGGAGCAATACAGCTTCGATAACAATCAGCGCTCATTTGGTTCGAAGGGTTCCTGGGAAGAGCTGATCAAGGCTTATGGCGTGACGAAGAGGCAGTTACAGTCGGAAAGTCCGTCAGTGAAAAGGATCGACTATGGGCAGCCTTAAGTGGGTATTGATGATCGGCAGTCTGTGCAGCGCTATGGGCGCGTTTGCCGAGGACCCGCCAATAGTCGGCGTCAACGGGAACACGGTGTCATTTCGGGCTACAGAATGGACGACGCCCGGTGTGGATTCGGCGACTGCGTGGTTTACCGCAAACGGCAAAACTTTTCCCCTCTTCGGCGCCGATATTGGCGCCGATGGGCACTCCAATATGCTCAGTCCTGACAAGAAAACCTTGCTGCTCGACCCGGTGATTTTCGGCATGTTGTCGGACGAAAACGGTGAAGAGAAGCTAGTGTCGCAACAGCATTGCACGGTTATCTCAATGGAGACCGGTTGCGTGCTGGCTGATCGTTCGGCCACTTTTTGTGTCGGCCAGTGGAAGGGCAATCAATGGGTTACCGACGACGGCGAAGTGCTCACTCCCGCCCTGGAGACGAGGTCTCCAAAGGACTTGCTGAAACATGTCACAAGTAACGAACTGGCGCAGTCCCGAGTAGAGTCCATCGAATGGGGTCTGGTCTTTTTAAGTCCAGAGTCCTACATGGCGTGTCATCCCCCGGCGCAAAATGTTCAGGCCTATAACGACCTGGGCTTTTACTTGGCCGAGGGCGGTAACGATGAGCTTGCACTGAAGTTTTATCGCGGCGTTGAGGCCGTCGGAAAACGCACAGTGTTGATGTTGAATATCGCCGACTCGCTCTGGCGCCTTGATCGCAAAGACGAAGCGCAGCGCTATTACAGCCAGTACCGCGACGCGATGAGCGCCGACGGTAAGGCGCAGAAAATACCTCAACGCGCAGTTGAGCGATCCGTCATTCAGGGAATGAAAAATTGAACATGTTTGTGCGCTTTATCGCGTTGTCCTTAGGACTGCTGTCCGCTTCAGCCGCGTTCGCTGAGGACACTTGCAAAGTCATCACTGTGAGCTGGCAATACGACGAGTGTGTGGAAGCCGACCGCAAGAGTGCCGACGCAAAGCTCAATGCCAGCTACAAAAAGCTGATGGCGCGATTCGAATCTCGATGGAAGCCTGAGCCCGAGCAAGGAAAGGCTTACATGGCCATGGCCAAAGAATCGCAGCGGGCCTGGATCAAGTTGCGCGATACCACTTGCCCCCTCGATGCCACGGATGTCGAACCCGGATCGCAGGCATATACCTTGGTGCTCAATAAGTGCATCGCCAGAATGAGTCTAGAGCGTGCAGCCTTCCTGGATGCGGTCGTTCCGGATGGTCCGAGTGAAGTGGTCGATGTCGCCAAGGTTTCCAGTTCTGCTTCGCAACGATACGGCGATGTGGTGGCTCGTTATGTCACTACGTTTGGTAGCCCCTGCCTCAATGTTCAGATCCTCGCGCCCGAGGGCAATTGGCGGGTGCTCTCCTCAAAACGGTTTTGCAGTTTTAACGGCAAATCGTTTTGGGATGGTTACGCCAGTGCCTTGTTTGAGGATCATGCATTCACTTCGGATGGTTTACAGCTGACGCTCAGCTTGTTCGAGCTTCGTGAGGAGGCAGAGAAGCGCCTCGCCTGTGTAATTCCGATTCAAAACGAGCAAATCAAAGAGCTGAAATGCGGCGCACCTGAGTCATCGTGAAACCATCAGCGTAAATATTTAGAAGATTGATCAGCAGGGAAGTGATCGGAATTGAACAGGCTCTTAAGTTGTTTTGGTGTGCTCGGGCTTATCGTCGGCTTGTCGACTCAGCCGGCATCGGCAAGTGACCCTCAAACCATCGGTGAACTGCATCCTCCGGTGGTTGCTTCGTTGGGTGATCAAAAGATCACAGTGTTCTTTTTGAAGAACAACCTCAAGGGTCAGGTCAGGGGCGTGCATGTGCCACGTGCCGAGATTTTCTACGCGCCCATGAATGCGGTGAAACCTACGCTGAATTATGTGTGGAAGGTTGAGGATGAACAAATTGCCTCGGTGTTCTTCTTCGAGCGCAAATTCCCTGAGCGAGCGGGGAAGTCCATGTTTGTCCTGACAAAACACAAAGTTCTGGACGAACATTTCGAAGGAGATTCCTATTCGGTGCTGGAACTTCCACTCTTCAAGGACGGCGATCACTTGGCTTTGCAGTTCTTTCGGGGTGACCTGCCAGATCCTGAGTTACAGAACTGCCTTGACGGTATCAATCGGGAAGATGGCGTAGAAGTCGAGTGTGCTTACAAGGATGCGGCGAGCATCAAGAAGTACTTGGCGGATCTGGATGGAAGGATGATTTCGGACTCGAAATTGGATCAGGGCAACCGTCAGAAGCCACTCAAAACTGATGGTGACAAGGCCAGTGTTGCTTGCCCCTCACCCAACTTTTCAACGTTCCTCTCAGCCTTCTCTGAACGCGCGGACGTGCAGAAAGCCTTCGTCCAGCAGCCGCTGAAAATGGTCACGACCGTGGCCGGTGATCCCGAGCCCGAGATGCAAAAAAGCAGCCTCAGCGGCGATCAGCTCAAGTTCCCGATTATCCCGGATCTGGCGAAGCGAGAGGCCCAGGGCCTGACGCTGACCGTCAAGGAAGAGCAGGGTGATCACGCCGTCGCCATCCTGCAGAAACCGGATACCGATTATGTCTTCGAGTATCGGTTTGTTCGTGGGCAATGCTGGCGGCTGGAAGAAGTGATGGATTACTCGCTTTGAAACAGGTGGCAAGTTGAAAAGATTAGGCTTGATCGCGTTATTGCTGTGTTCTTTCTCTGCGGGGGCGGGGCCGATGTTCCCGTCTCTCACGTCGTGCAGGGACGTTGGCAGCGACTGTGCGCTGGCGCTGAAGGACAACTTTCTGGTGGACTCACACTCCGGGCAGCGTCTCTCCGAGATGGAGGAACCGGCAGGGGCGATGAGTGGCTTTTGGCTGTACCGAGATGGTGAACGCTACATCCTTCAGGAAGAAAACTACTCCCAGGCGAAGTCGCGTCGTTGGCTGGTTTTCACCTACGACAGCGGCAAAGTGGTGCTCGACGGCGCTTATGTTTTCTCGATCGACATTGATATGAACACCGGGCCCTACTGGCATGGTTATGACTGCCGAGGTGATGCCAAGCCGCTTGCCGTGCCAACGAAAGACTCGTTCAGTGAAGTCGCCTTGGAGGCGTTATGCGGGGAGGCCGAAGGCTGGGTCGTCTCGGGCGGGGATGCCAAGGTGCCGGTGTCGGCCAAGGGGCTGGCCGTCAGTGTTCCCGTTTATCACGCCCGCAACCGTGAGGGGTCAGCGACGTACCTGTTTGCTGAAAGCGATGTCCCGGATCTTTCGAAACTGGTTTGCCTGTCCAACTGTGCTGATGTCGCGCAAACGCCGGAGCGCGTTTCTCAGGAGACGGCGCTGTTGAAGGGCGGGCAGGATGAAACGTTGTGCTCGGATGACGAAGACATCTACTTTAGTTGCCCGTTGCGGGGCGGAAAGACGGTTTCCGTTTGTGCGACGGGTAACAGCAAGCCCACGGCCGGTTCTGTTCAGTACCGTTACGGTGTGCCGGGTAACGTCGAGCTGATCTATCCGAAGAACGCTATGCCACCCAAGGGAAAGTTCTTTGTTGTAGATGCGTCGGAAGGCAGCGTGAACCTGAACATCATCAAGTTTAAAAGCGGTGCGTATACCTACCTCGTTAGCCAGGCCTTCGTAAGTTTTCTGACGGTGCTCAAGGGAGACAAAGTTGTATTCAGGCAGCGATGCGGCTCAGGAAGTTATTCCTTCATAAACCGGGCGGCGCTCCAAGGGTTGGAGTCTCGACCAAAAAGCGCAGAGGACTTTCGCTAGTTGCTGTTGCCGAGGCTCAGGAAAGGGGACTCAACGTCCCCTTTTTTCCGCCCGCGATTCAGCTACGGCTTGGCCTGATACTCCCGAAACTCAATGTGATCGAGCGTGCCTTCCACCATCAACCGCACGCCGTCCGCCATTCTGCTCAGGCCCAGCGCCATCGAGCGGCGGGGGCCGTCGAGGTCGTCGGCCAGGTTGGCGGCGAAGGCGCTGATGGACAGGAGGTCTTCGGAGGCGTTGGCCATGAGCGCTTCGGCGTCGGCGTTGGGGCAGAGGGCGAACAGGCCACCCAAGCGTTTTGGGCGTGGGGTGGTAGGTTTGAAATGGTGGTCGAGGGCGCGTTCGGCGGCTTCGTGGAGTTTCTTTGAATCGGGGGATTCGTAGGGGGAGGTTTCCGGGTTTTCTGGAATTTCGGGGGGATTCGGTGTTGGTTTGATCATTAGGTCTTGCTCCATGTTTTAGGAGCCGACACCGTTTTCGCTCGCACTTCGAAAGTGGTGGCAGCTGTGCATAGGTGTGCAAGACCGGTGGAGCTATCCGGCAGGCTCGGAAGCCTCCCACACACAGCCGCCATAACGACCCGCGAGCATAGGAAAATGCCCGATGAATTGCCATAAGCGATTGTGTGCCCCACCGGACTTGCACGTCCGAGTCACCGATTTTGCGGCGACACACAGAGGCTATCGACGATGGTCCAGTCTGCCTAGTTCATGGACAGCACCGCAGTTTGAAGGACATTTCCCAAGGATTTGCGAGGTAGAGGAACAAGAAACCACAGCCTTCTGCAGCTCCTACAGGAATGTGTTTCTTCAGGTGTAGGACGGGGGGATGGTGTGACGCGGAGCGTCACGGGAGGCATTCCCACGCGGAGCGTGGGAAAGATCAGGTTGTGGGGCGTAAATCGTGACTTGGCAGTCATCATGCGAGAAAAGACCTGCATCGTCTTCTATCAATCCAGAATAGTGGCGAATCCGTCCGAATCCCTTACACTCCCCCAGCCGTTCATTTCCCTTTTGAGGCTGTGCGCATGAAATTTCGTTTTCTTCTGTGGATGCTGGGTCTGTTGATGGGTAAGGCCAGTCGGACAAATCCTGCGTTCCAGCAGCAGTTGGGTGACAAGGATCTGGTGTTTCAGCTACAGACTCTGGACGGGAAGGTGGCGCGGCATTTCGTGGTGAAAGATCAGCGCATTACCAGCAAGTCCGGGGTGGTGGCGGAGCCGGCGTTTGCGATTGCCTTTAAAGACGCGGCGTTCGGGTTTGCCACGATGCAGGCCAAGAACAAGCAGTTGGCATTCATGCAGGGGATTCAGGACAAGTCGATCCAGCTCAAGGGGAATCCGGCGCTGGTGATGTGGTTTCAGGGGTTGATGAAGTATTTGAAGCCGCGGAAGGCGAAGGCCAAGGCTGCTTGAGTATTGCGTGAGGCTGTGACGCGGAGCGTCATGGACTGCATTCCCACGCAGAGCGTGGGAACTATCAAATACAAAGGCCCCACACTCGGTTGAGTGTGGGGCCTTTTTTATGAGCGCAAATCAGGCCTGGCTGAACTGCGAAGCCAGTTCGCGCAGGAGGACTTCGGCTTCCAGGACTTTGCTGACAACGTCATTGGCCTTGTCGCGGCTCAGGCCAACGCGTTCCAGCAGCGCATCCGGAATGTCTTCATCCGGGCCGGAGCCGATCCCGCGACTGCGCAGCAGGCGCACGGCCAGGCAGACGAGGTTCGGGTATTCGGCGTAGGCGCCGTCGTAGTTCGGGTCGTGCTGGAAGCGCAGGGCGGTGGCCAGTTCGTCGGGCATGTCCCAGTAGCGCATCAGCCAGGAGCCGATCTGTTCGCGGCTGATGCCCAGCAGGTGCTGCTCGACATAGCTGTGGCACAGGTGCGGGTTGACCTCCAGGTGGCGGCAGATCAGCGAGAAGTGCGGCGGGAACACGTGGGCCAGCAGCAGGTAGCCGAAGTTATGCAGCAGACCGGCGAGGTAGGTCAGGCCGGATTCCGGGCGCTGGGCACGTGGCATGGCGCGGGTCAGGCCTTCGATGACGGCGGCGGTGTAGATCGACTGCTGCCAGTACGGCGTGGTGTGCTGCGGGTGGTCTTTCGGCAGGCTCAGGGTCTTGCCGAGGGCCAGGCCCAGCGCCAGGTTGATCACCAGATCGAAGCCCAGCACGCGGACGATCGCGTCTTCCACCGAACGGATCTTGCCCGGCGAGGCGTAGTACGGCGACGCCGCCCAGCTCACCACTTGCGCGGCCAGTGCCGGGTCGGTTTCGACCACGCCGGTGATGTCGTCGATGGTGGCGTTCGGGTCGACGCGCAGCTTGATGATTTTTTGTGCGGTTTCGGCCAGCGGCGGAATCTCGATGGTCGCTTCCAGACGCTGCTGGATGCGTCGCGCGGTGAACGCCTGCACGGCCTGGGTGATTTCCTCGCGGTCATCGTCCGGGCGGTCGAGGTTCGGACGGATGCTGCTCAGGGCTTCGCCAAAGTTGGCGGCGCTGGCCTTGGTCAGCATGGTCTTGAAGTCTTCGCTGGCGATTTCCAGCAGCAGGCCCGGCTCGCCGGAGTTGATCAGCAACTTCGGCTCGCGCAGCAGGCCTTCTTCGTAGAGGCACGGCGAGCTGGTCAGCGCCGGCAGGCCCGGCAGCAGGCTCAGGCTGTGTTTGCCGAGCATCTTTTCCAGGCGCTCGGTGGACACGGCGGTCAGGCGACGGCCCGTCAGCTCGGCGAGGCGGTTGAGATCCAGCAACTGGCTCTGTGGAAACAGCACCATCAGCGCACCGACCGCGTCGTCCAGCAACACGGCCTGCACTTTGCGCGAGGCATTGAGGCCGTGGTGGTCGAGCACTTCTTCGTAGGCGATGCCCAGCTTGTTGAGCAGCAGCCGAATAACAGACGGAGCGTGCGGGAGTTCGGGGGCGAGAGCAGCTTCGGTCATGGTCTGTATCCGTTTTTGAAACAATTGCAGGAGTATAACCAGCTTGGTTGGAACGAGCTGTCAGAAACTGCGACGGTGCTCACACTTGGCCGTATTGCTGCCCGTGTCGCAGCCAGCGGTCGAGCAACGGGCTGACGTGGGTAGGCCAGCGTTCGAGCAAAGCCTGGGCGGCATCGCGCACGGCGGGCAGCAGATCGGCGTCGCGCATCAGGTCGGCGACCTTGAATTGCAGCAGGCCGGTCTGGCGGGTGCCGAGCATTTCGCCGGGGCCGCGCAGTTCGAGGTCTTTTTCGGCGATGACGAAACCATCGTTGGTCTCGCGCATGATGCCCAGGCGCTGGCGGCCGATCTGCGACAGCGGCGGATGGTAGAGCAGCACGCAATGGCTGACCGCGCTGCCCCGACCGACGCGGCCGCGCAACTGGTGCAGCTGCGCGAGGCCCAGGCGTTCAGGGTTTTCGATGATCATCAGGCTGGCGTTGGGTACGTCCACACCGACTTCGATCACGGTGGTGGCGACCAGCAGTTGCAGGTTGCCGGCCTTGAATTCGGCCATGACGGCGGCTTTCTCGGCGGGTTTCATGCGGCCGTGGATCAGCCCGACCTTCAGTTCGCCGAGGGCGGCGGTCAGGTCTTCAAACGTGGTTTCGGCGGCCTGACAGGTCAGCTCTTCGGACTCTTCGATCAGCGTGCACACCCAATAGGCCTGACGGCCTTCGGCGCAGGCGCTGCGCACCCGTTCAATGACTTCGACGCGGCGGGTGTCGGTGACCAGCACGGTGTTGACCGGGGTTCGGCCGGGCGGCAATTCGTCGAGGATCGAGGTGTCGAGGTCGGCGTAGGCGCTCATCGCCAGCGTCCGCGGAATCGGCGTGGCGGTCATGATCAATTGATGCGGGCACATGCGCCCGCCGACGCCTTTCTGCCGTAACGCCAGACGCTGCTGCACGCCGAAGCGGTGTTGTTCGTCGATGATCACCAGAGCGAGGTTCTTGAACTGCACTTCATCCTGGAACAGCGCGTGAGTGCCGACCACCATCGGCGTGCCGCTGGCGATCTGTTCCAGCGCGGCGACGCGGTTCTTGCCCTTGAGCTTGCCGGCCAGCCACGCCACGTCGATGCCCAGCGGTTCGAGCCAGCGCTTGAAGGTGATGAAGTGCTGCTCGGCGAGGATCTCGGTCGGCGCCATCAGCGCGACCTGATAGCCCGCTTCCAGCGCTTGCAGCGCAGCGAGGGCGGCGACCACGGTTTTGCCCGCGCCGACGTCGCCCTGAATCAGCCGCAGCATCGGTTCGTGCTGGCTGAGGTCGTAGGCGATTTCGTTGCCGACCCGTTGCTGAGCGCCGGTCGGATTGAAGCCGAGGTTGGCCAGGTATTTCGCCGGCAGTCTGGTGGCTTTCGGCATCGCCGGCGCACGCAGGGAGCGCATGCTTTCACGCAGGCGTTGCTGGGACAGTTGATGAGTCAGCAGTTCTTCGAAAGCCAGACGATGCTGGGCCCAGTGATGGCCGAGGGCGAGTTCGTCGACGTCGGCATCGGCGGGCGGGTTGTGCAGGTAGCGGATCGCGTCGGCCAGCGGCGCCAATTGGTAGTCGCGGGCCAGTTCGGTCGGCAACCAGTCGGGCAGGGTGGATGGCTTGAGCAGGGTCAACGTCTGCATGCACAACTGACGCAGACGCGCCTGGGTCAAGCCTTCGGTCAGCGGGTAGACCGGGGTCAGAGTTTCATCCACCGGCGGCGGTTCGTCGCCGTTGATGGCGCGGTATTCCGGGTGGTAGATCTCCAGCCCCGAGGCGCCGGGCCGGGCTTCGCCGTAGCAGCGAATCCGCGTGCCGCGCTTGAGACCTTCTTTCTGCGCGTTGCTGAAGTGGTAGAAGCGCAGGCTCAAGCCGCCGGTGCCGTCCTGCAAGCGCACGACGAGGCTGCGGCGCCGGCCCATGACCACGTCGGCGCCGCTGACGGTGCCTTCGACCACGGCGTCCTGCCCCGGCCGCAACGCGCCGATCGGCACCACTCGGGTGCGATCCTGATAACGCAGCGGCAGGTGGAACAGCACGTCCTGGAGGTTTTCCAGACCGACCTTGGCCAGTTTCTCGGCCATGGCTTCACCGACACCCTTGAGTGCGGTGACCGAGACCTGCGACAGCTCAGTCATGACGCTGGCTTAACCGGCCGTGACCGGCGCGGCAGGCTTGGCGACCGAGCACAGGCGAATGGAGTCGGCGAGGATCTCGATGGCTTTCGGCCGTGGGAAGCTGGCGCGCCAGGCGATGGCCACGGTGCGGAACGGCACCGGTGCCGACAGCGGGCGCACTTCGATTACGCCCGGAGCGTAGTGGTGGCTGTCCACCGCCGACAGCGGCAGGATCGAGATGCCCAGACCGGACGCGACCATGTGGCGAATGGTTTCCAGCGAGCTGGATTCGACCGTGGTGTGCTTGGCGCCGTCGTTGCCCTTGGTCAGGGTCGGGCAGGCTTCCAGCACTTGATCGCGGAAGCAGTGACCTTCGCCGAGCAGCAGCAGGCTCTTGTCGTTGAGCAGGGCGGCGTCGATGGATTCTTTCTGGGTCCACGGGTGCTGGGCCGGCATCAGGACGTAGAACGGCTCGTCGTAGAGTTGCAGGGTCAGCACGTCGGCTTCGTTGAACGGCAGGGCGATGATGATCGCGTCGAGCTCGCCGTTGCGCAGTTTGTCGCGCAACACGTGGGTGAAGTTTTCTTCGATGTACAACGGCATCTGCGGGGCGACCCGGTGCAGTTGCGGAATCAGGTGCGGGAACAGGTACGGGCCGACGGTGTAGATCGCGCCGACTTTCAGCGGGGCGGTCAGCTGGTTCTTGCCGGCCTGGGCCAGCTCGCGGATGCCCTGGGCCTGCTCCAGCACTTTCTGCGCCTGGGCGACGATGCCTTCGCCGACCGGGGTCAGGCGCACGGCGCTTTTGCTGCGCTCGAAAATCAGCACACCGAGTTCGTCTTCAAGCTTTTTCACGCCCACCGACAGGGTCGGCTGGCTGACGTGGCAACGCTCGGCCGCGTGGCCGAAATGCTGCTCTTGGGCGAGGGTAACGATGTAGCGTAATTCTGTGAGAGTCATAGCAAGCGTCCATGAAGATGCGGGCCAAGCATACCGGCTGCAATCGATAGACGCACGTTATCAGACTGAGTGATGAATGCGACACCGGGCAATGCCGGTTTGCCGTGGATGGATAAGCGAAAGGCACCTTTCGGTGCCTTTTGGGCCTGGTTCTCTCGGCTGAGCACTTAACCCTGTGGGAGCGGGCTTGCTCGCGAATGGGCCGTGTCAGTCAATATTGAGCTAACTGAAGCACCGCATTCGCGAGCAAGCCCGCTCCCACACTTGATCAGCGGCGTCTTTCGAGGGAGTACACAAACGGCGCAACGATTTCGATCGCGCCATTGGTCAGCATGTCGGCCGGTGGCTTGGGCAGCGGCTGGGCGCGGCGGATCATTTCCAGGGTGGCCCGGTCCAGATCGGCGTTGCCGGAGCGACCCACCAGTTCGAACGACAGCACGTTGCCTTCGCCATCGACCACGAAACGCAACCGGTTCAAGCCTTCCTTGCCCCGTGCCTGAGCACTGGCCGGGTACTTCTTGTACTTGGCCAGATGCGCGAGCAGGGTGCCTTGCCAGCTGGCCTTGGCGGCCAATTGTGCAGGCGACGGGCCCGGTGCAGGCTGGGCGGATTTCTCCGTCGGGGCCTGAGTCGGCTGGGTATCGGCCGGCTTCTCTTCGGACGGTTTCTCCTTCGGCGGATCGGGCAGTTTCTTCTCGATCGGCTTCGGCGGTTTGGGTTTCGGCTTGGGCTTCGGTTTCGGTACCGCGATCTCGGCTTTCGGCGCTTCGGCCAGTTTCGGGATCGGCAGTTCCTCAACCGGAGCCGGTGGCTGCGGTGGTGTGACGACTTTCGGCGGTGCAGGCGGTGGCGGGGCTGGAACCGGTGCCAGCTCGACCATCATTGCCTGCGGCGGCAATTCGATGGGCGGGCGGACGTTCCAGTTCAGCGCCAGCGCGATGGCCAGCGCGTGAACACCCAGCACCACGGCCAGGCTACCGCTGTAACGCGTCAGCTTATGGCGCGTGGTGATCATTTCTTGACTGCGCTCTCGAGTCCGACCAGACCGACCTTCAGGTAACCGGCGGCGCGCAGGTTATCCATCACGCTCATCAGGTCGCCGTAATCCACGCCTTTGTCGGCCTGGAAGAAGATCGTCGTGTCTTTCTTGCCCTGAGTCTTGGCGTCGAGGACTGCGCCGAGGGTTTCGGCTTTCACTTCGTCATCGCCAATGAACAGGCGCTGGTCAGCCTTCACGCTGAGGAACACCGGTTTCTCTGGCCGCGGCGCCGGTTTGGCGGTCGAGGCAGGCAGGTCAACCTTGATGTCCACGGTGGCCAGCGGCGCGGCCACCATGAAGATGATCAACAGCACCAGCATCACGTCGATGAACGGCGTGACGTTGATTTCGTGGTTCTCGGCCAGATCGTCGTCTGCGCCTTCTTTCAAATGCAGGCCCATGGCCGATTACCCCACTTTCACCATGTGCGGTTGCGAGCTGTTGCGCTCAGGCTGGTGGTCGAGGTCGCGGCTGACCAGCAGCAGCACCTGAGCCGACGCATCGGACACCTGAGCCTTGTAACCGGCGATGGAGCGGGCGAAGACGTTGTAGATGACCACGGCAGGAATCGCGGCAACCAGACCCAGTGCGGTAGCCAGCAGCGCTTCAGCGATACCCGGTGCTACGACGGCAAGGTTGGTGGTCTGGGTTTTGGCGATGCCGATGAAGCTGTTCATGATGCCCCACACGGTACCGAACAGGCCGACGAACGGTGCGGTGGAACCGATGGTGGCGAGTACGCCGGTGCCGCTGCTCATGTTGCGGCCACAGGCGGCCACCAGACGCTCGAGACGGAAGCTGACGCGTTCCTTGATGCCTTCTTTTTCGCGGGCGTTGGTCGACAGGCGCATTTCTTCCAGCGCGTCGTGTACCAGCAGGTTGGCGAGGGTGCCTTCCTTCGCGGCGGTGGCGCTGGCCTCTTTGAGCGTGGCGGCTTTTTTCAGGGCGGCAATCTCGCCGCGCAGACGACGCTTGGCGCCCATCAGCTCGAAGCCCTTGGCGATCCAGATGGTCCAGGTGATGATCGAGGCGATGGCCAGACCGATCATCACGGCTTTAACGATGACGTCGGCGTTCTGGTACATGCCCCATGGCGACAGGTCGTGGGCCATGCCCAGGGTGTTGTCGGCTTCGAGGACTTCCGGCGCGTCGGCGGCGCTGGCGTCTACGGCCTGCACCGGGTCGGTCGCGGCAGGTGCGGCGGCCGGAGCGCTTTGCTCGGTGGCGGCTGGCGCGGCCGGGGCTTGTGCGTCAGCGAAGGCGGCGGCTGGCGCCAGCATCAGGCTGACCAGCAGGGCAGCCACGGCGCTCCAGGCGCGAGGTCGGTTGGTTGGCGAAGCGGAGTTTTGAATGCGTGTCATGCTGGCCGGACCTGAGATAGAAAAACGGTAATGCTCTTCCAGGCCTCGTGAGGCCGAGAACAAAAGTGGCGTGCATTATTGCAAGTAATTCTTGTTAACAGAAGTAATAGAGTTGCTTTTTTTCCTTCATTGCTAGCCGCTCGTCCCTTGCCGAGGCTAGTCTGTCGCTTTCCGATGGGAGATTTTTGATGTCCGCGCCTTCTGTTTTGATCGCCGGTTGTGGTGATGTCGGCAGTCGTCTGGCCACGCAATTGCTGGCTGCCGGCTTCCAGGTCTATGGCCTGCGCCGTGATATTTCGCGTTTGCCGGACGGCGTTATCGGTGTCGCCGGTGACTTGTTCAATGAAGATTGCCCCGAGACCTGGCCGGTGGGCGCTATCGATTACCTGGTGTATAGCGCAGCGGCCACTGATCACGATGAGGCCGGTTATCGCGCCGCTTATGTTCAGGGTTTGCAGCATGTGCTGGGTTGGCTGAACGATTATGGGCAGGAGCCTGAGCGGTTGCTGTTTGTTTCCAGCAGCAGTGTTTACGGGCAGCAGAACGGCGAATGGGTCGATGAAAAATCCGAAACCGTCGCCGCTGGTTATTCCGGCCGGGTGATGCTGGAGGCTGAGCAGGTTGCGCTCAACAGCGGCATTCCAGCGAGCATCGTGCGCCTGACGGGTATTTATGGCCCCGGCCGTGAGTGGCTGCTGACTCAGGTGCGGCGTGGTTATCGGGTGGCGGTCGATCCGCCGCTGTATGGCAATCGCATTCATGCCGATGACGCGGCAGGGTTGATGGCGTTTCTGCTGGAGGCGACTCGCAAGGGCGAGGCGCTGGATGACATCTATATCGGCGTGGACGACGCGCCGGCGCCGCTGGCCGAGGTGGTGGCCTGGTTGCGTGAGTATCTGGGGGTCACCGAATGGTCGGAAGACGAGAGCGTGCGTCGCACCGGCAGCAAACGTTGCAGCAATGCCCGGGCGAAGGCGCTGGGATGGGTGCCGAAGTATCCGAGTTATCGCGAGGGGTATGCCGCGATTCTTGAGGGGCGCTGCTGACTTTCAGGCATTACAAAGTAAATGTGGGAGCGAGCCTGCTCGCGATGAGGTCATAACATTCAACATTGATGCTGACTGTCAGACTGCTATCGCGAGCAGGCTCGCTCCCACATGGGATCTCTGTAGCTTCAGAGGCTGGTTACTGTTTTTCGAGCAACCACTTGCGCTCACCCGGGGTGAACTGCGGTTGTTCATCCGCCAGTGCCGTGTTCACGGCCTGCAGGATTTCCAGCTCTTTGCCCTTGCGAACAAAGATCCAGTTGTTGCCCTGGCCGTTCTGCTGCAACCACATGCTGTCGTTGCCGCTGCTCATCGATGCGCAATCGCCTGCGAG
The DNA here is from genome assembly GCF_001655595.1 of Pseudomonas sp. DR 5-09. Classification (NCBI taxonomy): domain Bacteria; kingdom Pseudomonadati; phylum Pseudomonadota; class Gammaproteobacteria; order Pseudomonadales; family Pseudomonadaceae; genus Pseudomonas; species Pseudomonas sp. DR 5-09. The sequence goes on along the minus strand of NZ_CP011566.1, from coordinate 6,234,395 downwards.
GCACAGTGCATAGCGGTCGGCACCCGGCAGGCCGGAGACTTGGCCGTCAGCCTGGAACTGCACGGTGGCGCCTTCGCCCTGGCCGCTGGTGATCGTCCAGTTGCCGCCCAGATAAGCGGAATACAGCGCGCGTTCGAAGCTGGCGCCGATCGGTGCGCCTTCCGGCACCGGAATCTGCGCGCGGTCGAACACCTGTTCCGGTTCGTTTTCGTTGGCGGCTTGTTGCAGTTGACCACCGTCACGTTTCAGCTCGCTGGCGGAGCTGCCATAGAAGTCGACTTTCCAGGCGCCGGACTGTTCGCCGAGCAAGCGACCTTCGACGTTTTCGAAACCGTTGGTGTAGCGGGCCTGGCCGGCCTTGGTGTTGACGTCCCACTCCAGGTTCGGGCCGTAAGCCTGAAGCGCTTCGCGCAGGGGGCCGCCCTTGGCAGCGGCATCGATGGCGACCTGATTGATCCAGGTGCCGCTGATGTCACGGTCGGCAGGGTTGCTGGCGCAACCGCCGAGGAAAATGGCGAGCAGCGAGAGAGCAAGCGCTTTGCGCATGGTGGAATCCTTTCAAAACCTTTTCTTTACCGCAGAGCAGTCGGCGCGGCGTGAGGTCGCGCCGTGCGCATTACTCGATGACCAGAATGGCATCCATTTCAACCTGCGAACCCTTTGGCAGGGCTGCCACACCGATGGCGGCGCGCGCTGGGTACGGCTGGTCGAAGTACTTGCCCATGATCTCGTTGACCTTGGCGAAGTGGCTCAGGTCGGTGAGGAAGATGTTCAGCTTGACGATGTCCTTGAACGAACCGCCGGCGGCTTCGGCCACGGCTTTCAGGTTCTCGAACACCTGGACGGTCTGGGCTTCGAAGCCTTCGACCAGTTCCATGGTTTTTGGATCGAGGGGAATCTGACCCGACATGTAAACGGTGTTACCGGCCTTGATCGCCTGGGAGTAAGTGCCGATGGCGGCCGGGGCCTTGTCGCTGGTGATAACAGTCTTGGTCATGTATGACTCCTTGTAATGTTTGAGTTATGCACGCATGCGGGTGATGCGGATCACCCCGGTCAGGGCGCGCAGTTTCTTGATCACGCGGGCCAGGTGCACACGGTCGTGGACGCTGACCACCAACTGGACAACGCTGATGCGACCATCGCGTTCGTCCATGCTGATTTTCTCGATATTGCCGTCGGCTGCGTTGACGCTGCTGGCCAGCAGCGCGATCAGGCCGCGCTGATGTTCCAGCTCGACGCGCAGTTCGACGTTGAATTCGCCGGTGACATCCTTGGCCCATGAGAGCTGGATGCATTTTTCCGGGTTGTGCCTGATTTCGCTGATGTTGCGGCAGTTGTCCAGGTGCACGACCATTCCTTTGCCCGCCGACAGGTGACCGACAATCGGGTCGCCCGGGATCGGCGTACAGCATTTGGCGTAGCTGAGGACCAGGCCTTCGGTGCCGCGAATCGCCAGCGGACCTTCCGGACTTGGCAGTTGTTCACCTTCACCGAGTAGGCGGCGCGCCACGACGTAGGCCATGCGGTTGCCCAGGCCGATGTCTTCCAGCAAGTCTTCGATCAGTTCGAGGCGGTACTCGGTGAGCATCGCCTTCACGCGTTCGGCCGGGATCTGTTCCAGTGCGCTGTCGAAGCCGTTGAGCACCTTGTTCAGCAGGCGTTCGCCGAGGCTGATGGATTCGGAGCGGCGTTGCAGTTTCAGCGCGTGGCGGATATGGGTTCGCGCCTTGCCGGTGACCACGAAGTTGAGCCACGCCGGGTTCGGCCGTGCGCCGGGAGCGCTGACGATCTCGACCGTGGAGCCGCTTTGCAGCGGTTCGGACAGCGGCGCGAGACGACGGTTGATCCGGCAGGCGATGCAGCTGTTGCCGACGTCGGTGTGTACCGCGTAGGCAAAGTCGACCGCCGTGGAGCCTTTGGGCAGCTCCATGATCCGGCCTTTGGGCGTGAACACGTAGACCTCGTCCGGGAACAGGTCGATCTTCACGCTCTCGATGAATTCCAGCGAGTTGCCGGCACGTTGCTGCATTTCCAGCACGCCTTTGACCCACTGACGGGCGCGGGCATGGGTGCCTTTCGGCTGCTCGTCACCGCTGGATTTGTACAGCCAATGGGCGGCGATGCCGTTGTTGGCCATCTCTTCCATTTCGCGGGTGCGGATCTGGATCTCGATCGGTACGCCGTGCATGCCGAACAGCGTGGTGTGCAGGGACTGATAGCCGTTGGCCTTGGGGATCGCGATGTAATCCTTGAAGCGCCCCGGCAACGGTTTGTACAAATTATGTACGGCACCCAGCACGCGGTAGCAGGTATCGACCTTGTCGACGATGATCCGGAACGCGTAGACGTCCATGATCTCGTTGAAGGCCCGACGCTTGCCGCGCATTTTCTTGTAGATGCCGTAAAGGTGTTTCTGGCGACCGCTGACTTCACCCTGGATGCCGTCGATGGCGAGGCAGTGGCCAAGGGATTCTTCGATCTTGTTGACGATTTCCTTGCGGTTACCCCGGGCGCGCTTGACCGCCTGGTAGATACGCGCGGAACGCATCGGGTGCATCGCCTTGAAGCCGAGGTCTTCGAACTCGATGCGGATCGCGTGCATGCCCAGCCGGTTGGCGATGGGGGCGTAGATCTCGAGGGTTTCCTTGGCGATGCGTCGGCGTTTTTCGCCGGACAGCACTTCCAGCGTACGCATGTTGTGCAGACGGTCGGCGAGCTTCACCAGGATCACGCGAATGTCGCGCGCCATGGCCATGGCCATCTTCTGGAAGTTTTCAGCCTGGGCTTCGGCCTTGGTCTCGAAGTTCATCTGGGTCAGTTTGCTGACCCCGTCGACCAGTTCGGCCACGGTTTCACCGAACTGCGCTTGCAGCGCCTCTTTGGCGATACCGGTGTCTTCGATCACGTCATGCAGCATCGCGGCCATCAGGCTTTGATGGTCCATGTGCATGTCGGCAAGAATATTCGCCACGGCAAGAGGATGCGTGACGTACGCCTCGCCGCTGCGGCGGCGTTGGCCGTCGTGGGCTTGTTCGGCGTAGAAATACGCTCGGCGGACCAGGTTGACCTGGTCGTTGCCGAGGTAGGTCGATAAGCGATCGGCGAGGGCGTCTATGCTCGGCATGATGTCTCCTGCCGTAAGCTGTGATCCCGCGCCGTGCTACGTCGACCAGGCATAGGCTTAGACGGCCTCGTTGGACTCGTCCTCGAACGCAGCGAAGACCGGGTCTTCGTGGACGATTTCCTGCTCGGCGATGAACTCGTAGCTCATCAGGCCTTCAGCGATTTCACGCAGCGCAACTACGGTCGGTTTGTCGTTTTCCCACTGAACCAGGGGCTCTTTGCCGCCGGTGGCCAGTTGACGGGCACGCTTGGTAGAGAGCATGACCAGCTCAAAGCGGTTTTCCACGTGTTCTAGGCAGTCTTCAACGGTTACGCGGGCCATGGTATTCCTCGGAGCGAATGCAATATGCGCGCTGCCCGGTTGGGCGAGCGGACTCAACAGTTTAAAAAATCACCAGCGATTAGGGAAGCGCTGATTTTTTGACCAGACTCTTCAACGCGCTGCAAGTGCCAATGTAAAGCCCTTGCAGCGGTTTTGGGAAGTGCTGTTTCAGCCGAGCAATTCAGCCAGCAATTTGCCGAAACGCACTTGCTGACGTTTCTGTTGCAGCTGATTGGCGCGGAAAATCGCCTTCAGATCGTCCAGCGCGTGGGCGAAATCATCGTTGATGATCAGGTAGTCGTACTCGACGTAGTGGCTCATCTCGCTGACCGCTTCACGCATCCGGCCGTCGATGATGTCGTCGCTGTCCTGGCCACGGTTGGTCAGGCGCTGGTGCAGGGCCTGCAGCGATGGCGGCAGAATGAAGATCGAACGGGCCTGCGGCATTAGCTTGCGCACTTGCTCGGCGCCTTGCCAGTCGATTTCCAGAATCAGGTCGTGGCCTTCGTCCAGGGTCTGCTGCAGACGGCTTTGCGAGGTGCCGTAGAAGTTGCCGAAGACTTCGGCGCGTTCGAGGAAATCGCCGTGCTCGCCCATCTTCACGAACTCTTCGCGGGTCACGAAGTGATAGTTCACGCCGTCCACTTCGCCCGGGCGCATGGCGCGGGTGGTGTGGGAAATCGAGACGCGGATTTCCGGATCGGCGTCGGTCAGGGCCTTGACCAGACTGCTCTTGCCCGCGCCCGAGGGGGCGGAAATGATGTACAGGGTGCCGGTGCTGTGGGTCATGTCGGGGGTAGCCTTACTCAATATTCTGCACTTGTTCGCGCATCTGCTCGATCAACACCTTGAGGTTGACCGCCGCTTGGGTGCTGCGCGGGTCGAAGGCCTTGGAGCCCAGTGTGTTGGCTTCGCGGTTGAGCTCCTGCATCAGGAAGTCCAGGCGCCGGCCGGCGGCACCGCCGGACTTGAGCACCCGGCGAACTTCGATGATGTGGGTGCTCAGGCGATCCAGTTCTTCGGCCACGTCGCTCTTTTGCGCGAGGATGACCATTTCCTGTTCCAGGCGCTGCGGGTCCAGTTCGGCCTTCATGTCGGCGAAACGGTCGAGGACTTTCTGGCGCTGGGTGGCGAGCATCTGCGGAACCAGTTCGCGCAGGGTCACCACATCTTCCTCGATGGCGGTCAGGCGATCGTTGATCAGGCGGGCCAACTCCGCGCCCTCGCGCTCGCGGCCGGCCTTGAGGTCTTTCAGGCCTTGATTGAACAGGGCCAGCGCCTCGGCGTTCAGCGCCTGCGGGTCGGTGGCGTCGGCGACCAGTACGCCTGGCCAGGCCAGCACTTCCAGCGGGTTCAGCGCGGCCGGGTTCTTGATCAGGCCAGCAACGGTTTCGGCAGCAGCGACCAGTTGCGCGGCGCGCTCGCGATCCACCTGCAGCGGCTTGCCGGTGCTTTCCTCGGTGAAACGCAGGGTGCATTCCAGTTTGCCGCGCGACAGGCCCTGGCGCAGGGCTTCGCGGACAGCGCCTTCGAGGTCGCGAAACGACTCCGGCAGGCGCAGGTGGGGTTCCAGGTAACGGCTGTTGACCGAGCGCAGTTCCCAGCTCAGGGTGCCCTGGACGCCGGCTTTTTCGACGCGGGCGAAGGCGGTCATGCTGTGCACCATGGGGTGACCTCGCGATACAGATCGGCGCGAATTGAAGCTCCGCAGCTCGATATCAATGAATTTAAGCCGACTGGCAGCAAAGGCGCAGGATTGTAGCGCAGTGCGGCAGATGCGCCCAAACACACGGTGTGACAAAGGGCTGCAGGCCGTCGGCGAAGCGCGTTTCAGGGCCTTCGGTCGTCGGCCGGATTTTTTAACGAGTGCCCAGGCGCGGTGCGCGGCTCTATAATGCTCCGCAGTTTTCCGTCCCCAGTACAGGTATCTCCTATGAAACGTCCAAGTGGTCGCGCTGCCGATCAGCTCCGCTCGATCCGCATTACCCGCAACTACACCAAACACGCCGAGGGATCGGTACTGGTCGAATTCGGTGATACCAAAGTCATCTGCACCGTCAGCGTCGAAAACGGCGTGCCGCGTTTCCTCAAAGGCCAGGGCCAGGGTTGGCTGACCGCCGAATACGGCATGCTGCCGCGCGCCACCGGCGAGCGTAACCAGCGTGAAGCCAGCCGTGGCAAGCAGGGCGGTCGTACCCTGGAAATCCAGCGCCTGATCGGCCGCTCCCTGCGCGCCGCGCTGGACATGTCCAAGCTGGGCGACGTCACCCTGTACGTCGACTGCGACGTGATCCAGGCCGACGGCGGTACCCGCACTGCGTCGATCACCGGCGCCATGGTTGCGCTGGTCGATGCACTGAAAGTGATCAAGAAGCGCGGCGGCCTGAAAGGCGGCGACCCGCTCAAGCAAATGATCGGTGCTGTTTCCGTGGGCATGTACCAGGGCGAGCCGGTGCTGGATCTGGACTATCTTGAAGACTCTGCCGCCGAGACCGACCTCAACGTGGTGATGACCAGCACCGGTGGCTTCATTGAGGTGCAGGGCACCGCCGAAGGCGCGCCGTTCCAGCCTGAAGAGCTGAACGCGATGCTGGAGCTGGCGAAGAAAGGCATGAACGAGATCTTCGAACTGCAAAAGGCTGCACTGGCCGACTGAGCAGGTTCGTAACCCGCAAGGAGGACGCAATGAGTGGTGAGCAAGAGTTGCTGCCCAAGCCGAGCCAGGAGGTTCGCCAATGGGCCATGTTTTGTCACTTGTCCGCCTTGCTGGGGATCTGGATTCCGTTCGGCACGCTGATCGGGCCGCTGGTCCTGTGGCAGATGAAGCGCGAGACCGATCCGTTCATCGACGCCCAGGGCAAGGAAGCGCTGAATTTCCAGATCACCGTGGCGATCGCTTCGATGATCTGCTTCGTGCTGATGCTGCTGATTATCGGATTCGTGCTGTTCGGCCTGCTGGCCATTGCGGCGCTGGTGCTGACAATTATCGGTGGAGTGAAAGCCAACGAAGGTTTCCCGTATCGCTATCCGTTCACTTGGCGGTTGATCAAATAGCATCCGGCCGAAAGGTGCATGTTGGAATAATCAATCCGCATATTTAAAAGCCCTGACTTGTCAGGGCTTTTTTGCAACTCAATAAACCTGTAATGCTTGTAGGAATAATCTTTCTGCGATGAGTGGTAGAGGATATTTAATATATTCATCAGCCTTACATTTTTAGTCACAAGTACGTTGCCTTTATGTTGCCGAAGGACATTGGCAGCATGACTTTATGCTTGCTATGGTTGCCGCACGTTATATTCCTTCAGAAATATTTCGATATGTTCAAGCCATCGAAGGCTTTTGAATTCCAGTGTTTCCGGTGTTGAACAGTTCGCCGGTTCATGAGGCGTATCCAGGGAAAGTTCGCCTCTGAATATATAGCCAAGAATAATCCAGATGATTCAGCTCGATTTCTACGGCACGCTCGTGGCCGCTTCACTCGTACTTCTGCTGGGGCGTGGCCTTGTTGCCCGTGTTGGTGTACTGCGCAATTTCAATATTCCCGAACCCGTTGCGGGTGGGTTGTTGGTTGCGCTGGTTCTTCTGGTATTGCGAGCGCTCGATATAGAAGTTCGTTTCGATACCTCATTGCAGACACCGCTCATGCTGGCGTTTTTTGCCACTATCGGTCTGAGTGCCGATTTCGCCAGTCTCAAGAAGGGCGGTCGCGTAGTCGGAATGTTCTTGTTAGCGGTCATCGGCCTTCTGATTCTGCAAAACGCCATGGGTATCGGACTCGCAAAAGTGCTTGGCCTTGATCCGCTGATGGGGCTGCTGACGGGGTCGATTACCCTGGCGGGCGGTCACGGTACCGGCGCTGCATGGGGCGCGGTATTCAATGAGAAGTACGGCCTGGCCTCCGCCTCGGAACTGGCGATCGCCTCTGCGACGTTCGGTCTTGTACTGGGTGGTCTGATAGGCGGTCCGGTTGCTCGTTTACTCATCAAGCGTGTGGAAGTGCCTGGCTGCAACGCCCAGGCGCCGCAAAGCCTGCCACGGGGCTTCGAGCAGCCGAACAAAGAGCGCTCGATCACGCCATTTTCCTTTATCGAAACCCTGGCTCTGATCGCGGTCAGCTTGCTGGCGGGTAATCTTCTTAATGGCCTGCTTCACGGCACGGCATTCGAATTGCCGACGTTCGTTTGCGTGCTGTTCGTGGGCGTGGTGCTGCGCAACGGTCTTTCAGCGCTGGGGTTGTATCAGGTGTTTGAACGTGAAGTCTCGGTGTTGGGGAATGTCAGCCTCTCGCTGTTTCTGGCGATCGCCCTGATGTCGCTCAAATTGTGGGATCTGGCGGCGTTGGCGTTGCCGATCTTCATCATTCTGGCTGTACAGGCGCTGGTCATGGCGCTGTTCGCGATCTTTGTGACGTTCCGGATGATGGGCAGTAACTACGATGCTGCCGTACTGGCGGCGGGGCACTGCGGTTTTGGTCTCGGTGCCACGCCGACTGCCATCGCTAACATGCAAGTGGTTACGCAACGCTATGGGCCTTCGCAGATCGCGTTTTTGGTCGTACCGATGGTGGGGGCGTTCTTCATCGACATTATTAATGTCATCGTGATCAAGCTGTATCTGATGCTGCCTTTCTTCGCCGTCATCTGAGTTCGATTTCACTTCGAACGCAGGCAAAAAAATGCCCGTATCTTGTGATACGGGCATTTTTTCAACTACGAAACTGCGCTTAGATAGTCAGCGTCCAGTCGTAGTCGACGATCAGCGGCGCGTGCTGCGAGAACCGTGGCTGACGCGGCAGGCGTGCGCTGCGCACGAAGCGCCGCAGCCCTGGAGTCAGGATCTGGTAGTCGAAGCGCCAGCCCAGATTCAGCATCTCGGCCTGTTCGTTGTCCGGCCACCAGCTGTACTGGTCGCCTTCGCGGCTGACTTCGCGCAAGGCGTCGACATAACCCATGTTGCCGACAATCTCGTCCATCCAGGCACGTTCCGGCGCCAGGAAGCCGGGGGATTGCTGGCTGTCGCGCCAGTTCTTGATGTCGAGCTTCTGCTGCGCGACGTACAGCGAGCCACAATAAATGTACTCGCGACGTTTGCGCCGCTGTTTGTCCAGGTACTTGCCGAAATCGTCCATGAGCTTGAACTTCTGGTTCAAGTCCTCATCGCCGTTCATCCCCGAAGGAAGCAGCAAGGTGGCAATACTGACTTTGTCGAAATCTGCTTGCAGGTAGCGCCCGTAGCGGTCGGCCGTCTCGAATCCGAGACCGCTGATGACAGCCTTCGGTTGCAACCGCGAATACAAAGCCACGCCACCTTGGGCAGGGACTTCAGCATCGCAGGCATAAAGGAAGTAGCCATCCAGTTGGAAGGCTGGGTCGTCCAGTTCAAAGGCGGAGGCACGGGTGTCCTGCAGGCAGATGACGTCGGCATTCTGTGCCTGCAGCCAACTGAGCAAACCGCGCTCGACTGCAGCCTGAATACCATTGACGTTCACACTGATGATCCGCATAAATGGCCCCAAAAATCGCGTGCGTGTATGATACACGGCGTCAAGCTAATTAGCTAAATCCGTGGTATTTGGGGTTTTTTTCATGCAAGCGTATCAGCGCGATTTCATTCGTTTTGCCATCGATCGCGGCGTTTTGCGCTTCGGTGAGTTCACCCTGAAGTCCGGGCGCACCAGTCCTTACTTCTTCAATGCCGGCCTGTTCAACTCGGGTTCGGCCCTGGCGCAGCTCGGTCGTTTCTATGCCGCTGCCATCGCCGAGAGCGGCATTCCGTTCGACGTGCTGTTCGGCCCGGCCTACAAAGGCATCCCGTTGGCGGCAACCACAGCCGTGGCACTGGCCGAACACCACAACCGTGACCTGCCATGGTGCTTCAACCGCAAGGAAGCCAAGGCCCACGGCGAGGGCGGCAGCCTGGTCGGCGCACCGCTGACCGGTGAAGTGCTGATCATCGACGACGTGATCACCGCCGGCACCGCCATCCGTGAAGTGATGCAGATCATCGCTTCCCAGGACGGCGCCAAGGCCGCCGGCGTGCTGATCGCCCTGAACCGTCAGGAGCGCGGTAACGGCGAGCTGTCGGCAATCCAGGAAGTCGAGCGTGATTTCGGCATCCCGGTCATCAGCATCGTGTCGCTGAACCAGGTGCTGGAATTCCTGGCTGACGATCCGCAGCTCAAGCAGCACCTGCCAGCCGTTGAAGCCTATCGCGCCCAGTTCGGCGTCTGATCGCAGCTTCAGGCAAAAAAAGACCCCGCTCAGCCAGGCTGAGCGGGGTCTTTTTGTTTGCGCGAGCGCTTACGGACGCTTGCGATTGCTGATCAGCGTACCCACACCGGTATCGGTGAAGATTTCCAGCAGGATCGCGTTCGGTACACGGCCGTCGATGATCAGCGAGCTGCCCACGCCGCCCTGAACCGCTTCCAGTGCACAGCGGATCTTCGGCAGCATGCCGCCGTAGATGGTGCCGTCGGCGATCAGGTCGTCGACCTGCTGGGTGCTCAGGCCGGTCAGTACGGTGCCCGACTTGTCCATCAGGCCGGCGATGTTGGTCAGCAGCATCAGCTTCTCGGCTTTCAGCGCTTCGGCGACCTTGCCGGCCACCAGGTCAGCGTTGATGTTGTACGACTCGCCGTTCTCACCCACGCCGATCGGCGCGATCACCGGGATGAAGTTGCCTTTGACCAGCAGGTTCAGCAGTTCGGTGTTGATCCCGACAACCTCGCCCACATGGCCGATGTCGATGATTTCCGGCTGGGTCATCTCCGGGGTCTGGCGGGTGACGGTGAGCTTCTTCGCACGAATCAGCCCGGCGTCTTTACCGGTCAGGCCGATGGCGCTGCCGCCGTGACGGTTGATCAGGTTGACGATGCTTTTGTTGACCTGACCGCCGAGGACCATTTCCACCACGTCCATGGTCGCGGCGTCGGTAACGCGCATGCCGTCGACGAAGTGGCTTTCGATCGACAGACGCTTGAGCAGATCACCGATCTGCGGGCCACCGCCGTGCACGACCACCGGGTTGATGCCCACGGCCTTCATCAGCACGATGTCGCGGGCGAAGCCGGTTTTCAGCTCCTCGCTTTCCATCGCGTTGCCGCCGTATTTGATCACCAGGGTCTTGCCGACGTATCGGCGGATGTAAGGCAGCGCTTCGGACAGGACCTTGGCAGTGTTGGCGGCGGCATCGCGTTCGAGGGTCATTCAGGGCTCCGGGTGAATCAGCAATCAGAACGGTAGTTGGAGATCAGGTGCAACGCGTTTCAGTTGGGCATGGAACACAGCCTTGATGCGCTGCAATTCAGCCTCGTCATCGGCCTCGAAGCGCAGCACCAGCACCGGTGTGGTGTTGGACGCGCGCACCAGGCCCCAGCCTTTGGCGTAGTCGACCCGCACGCCGTCAATGGTGGTCAGGTCGGCGCCTGGGCCCCACTGCGCATCGTGCAGTGCATCAATGATGCTGAATTTGCTCTCTTCGGTCACATGGATATTGATTTCCGGCGTGGAAATATCGTTCGGGAAGGTCGCGAACAGCTCCTCGGCCGAAGATTTTTCCTTGCTGAGGATTTCCAGCAGCCGTGCGGCGCTGTAAATGCCGTCGTCGAAACCGAACCAGCGCTCCTTGAAGAAAATGTGCCCGCTCATTTCGCCGGCCAACAGCGCGCCGGACTGTTTCATTTTCTTTTTGATCAACGAGTGACCGGTCTTCCACATTAGCGGCCGACCGCCATATTCCTTGATCAGCGGGATCAGGCGACGGGTGCATTTGACGTCGAAGATGATCTCCGCGTCCGGGTTGCGCGCCACCACGTCACGGGCGAACAGCATAAGCAGGCGATCCGGGAACACAATGGTGCCGGTGTTGGTCACCACGCCGACGCGGTCACCGTCACCGTCGAAGGCCAGGCCGATGTCGGCGTTGGTTTCCTTGACCTTGGCGATCAGGTCGACGAGGTTCTCAGGCTTGCCCGGGTCCGGATGATGGTTCGGGAAGTTGCCGTCGACTTCGCAGAACAGCGGAATGACTTCGCAGTTCAGCGCTTCGATCAGTTGCGGGGCGATCACGCCGGCCGCGCCGTTGCCGCAGTCGACCACGACTTTCAGGCGCCGGGCCAGTTTGATGTCCTGGACGATTTCGGTGGTGTAGCGGTCGAGGATTTCGACCTGGGTCACGCTGCCCGTGCCGCTGCTCAGATTGCCGGTCTTGATACGCTCATGCAAAACCTGAATCTGTTCATTGGCGAGGGTATCGCCGGCGATCACGATCTTGAAGCCGTTGTAGTTGGACGGGTTGTGACTGCCGGTGAGCATCACGCCGGATTTGCCGGCCAGCACGTTGGCGGCGTAGTACAGCGCCGGGGTCGGCACCAGGCCGACGTCGCTGACATGGCAGCCGCTTTCGGCGATACCGCGGATCAGTTCGGCAACCAGTTCCGGACCGGACAGGCGGCCGTCACGGCCGACGGACACGTTCGGTTCGCCCTGGGCCAGGCTCTGGGAACCGATGGCGCGACCGATCCAGTAGGCGGTTTCGCCATTGAGGAATTCCGGCACGGTGCCGCGAATGTCATAGGCGCGGAAGATGCTGTCGGGAAGCTTCGGGGCGACTTGGGCGGGGGTGCTCATCTGCGAAAATGCTCCATCTCGAAAGTGGCTGGACACACCGACGACTATTCGACGGCAAGCTCAAACTGAAGGGTATGACGGCGGTTTTCACAGAGAGTTCGTGGTGTGAAAGGGCCATGACGCCTTGTACGGCGTGGCTTTGGCCTGCCAATGCCTTGATTTTCAGCGGTAAAGCTTGCAGATGAATCTGCGTATTTTTATGGCGAAGGAGCAGGCTCCCTCGTCACAAAACCAATCACTTGGTGCCGGAATGGCCGAAACCGCCAGCGCCGCGTTCGGTTTCGACGAACTCTTCAACCATTTCGAAGTGCGCCTGAACCACCGGCACCAGCACCAGCTGCGCCAGGCGCTCGCCGACCGGCATGGTGAATTCGGTCTGGCCACGGTTCCAGCAGGAGACCATCAGCGGGCCCTGGTAGTCGGAGTCGATCAGGCCGACGAGGTTGCCCAGCACGATGCCGTGCTTATGGCCCATGCCCGAGCGCGGCAGGATCAGCGCGGCGAGGTTCGGGTCGCCGATGTAGACCGACAGACCGGTGGGGATCAGCACCGTTTCACCCGGTTTGATCACGATGTCCTCTTGCAGCATGGCGCGCAGGTCGAGGCCGGCGGAGCCCGGTGTGGCGTATTGCGGCAGCGGGAATTCGGTACCGATGCGTGGGTCGAGGATCTTGGCTTGCAAAGCGTGCATGTAAATTAAACCTGGTTCAGACGTTCGGCGATAAAAGTGACCAGTTGGCGAGCGATCTTGCTCTTGCTGGTCTGGGCGAAAAGCGTGGCGTGCAGCGCACGGTCGATGACGCTGCAGGCGTTTTCTTCGCTGTTGAAACCGATGCTCGGGTTGGCGACGTCGTTGGCGACGATCAGATCGAGATTCTTGTCCTTCAGCTTGCGTGCAGCGTAGTCGAGCAGGTGTTCGGTCTCGGCGGCGAAGCCGACACTGAACGGACGGTCGGGACGGGTCGCGATGGTGGCCAGGATGTCCGGGTTGCGCACCATTTGCAGGACGAAACCGTCGCCGCTCGTAGGGTCTTTCTTCAATTTTTGCGGGGCGACGACTTCCGGGCGGTAGTCCGCCACCGCCGCAGAGGCGATGAAAATGTCGCAAGGAATCGCGGCTTCGCACGCGGCGAGCATGTCCCGGGCGCTGACCACGTCGATACGGGTCACACGATCCGGCGTCGGCAGGTGCACCGGGCCGCTGATCAGGGTCACGCGGGCGCCGGCCTCCACTGCCGCTTCGGCCAGGGCGAAGCCCATTTTTCCGGAGCTGTGGTTGGTGATGTAGCGCACCGGGTCGATGTTTTCCTGGGTCGGGCCGGCGGTGATCACCACGTGCTTGCCGGTCAATGCCTGACGCTGGAAGCAGTCCGCCGCGAGCTGGGCCAGGTCGGTGGCTTCCATCATGCGGCCCATGCCGACGTCGCCGCAGGCCTGGCTGCCCGAGGCCGGGCCGAAGGTCTTCAGGCCACGGCTTTCAAGAAGTTGCAGGTTGGCCTGGGTCGCCGGGTCGCGCCACATGGCCTGGTTCATGGCCGGGGCGACCGCTACGACCGCGTCGGTGGCCAGCACCAGGGTGGTCAGCAAATCGTTGGCAATGCCTTGGGCCAGACGGGCGAGCAGGTCGGCGGTGGCCGGGGCGATCAGCACCAGATCGGCCCATTTGGCCAGTTCGATGTGGCCCATCGCCGCTTCGGCGGCCGGGTCGAGCAAGTCCAGGTGAACCGGGTGACCGGACAACGCCTGCATGGTCAACGGGGTGATGAATTCGCTGCCGCCACGGGTCATGACCACGCGCACTTCGGCGCCCTGATCGATCAGGCGGCGCACAAGGTCGGCGCTCTTGTAGGCAGCAATGCCGCCGCCGACGCCCAGAACGATGCGTTTCCGATACAGCCGCTGCATAGGTCTGCCTTTCATTTCGTTGGTGACATACGTGGCGAAACCCCCTCCCCAGGGTGAATTCGCCCGCAAAAAAGATGGGCTACGATATCACAGCGACCGCTACGGAACAGCGGCGCCCACAGACAAGGAAGGTGTATGAGTATTCGCGATTGGCCGGCGGCGGAAAGGCCGCGGGAGAAGCTGTTGGAACAGGGCTCGGGAAGTCTTTCCGATGCCGAATTGCTGGCGATTTTTCTACGTACCGGCGTATCCGGCAAAAGTGCGGTGGATGTAGCAAGGCATCTGTTGAGTCAGTTCGGCAGCTTGCGTGCTTTGCTTGAGGCCGATCTCGCAACGTTCAGTGAACAACTGGGCCTGGGCCCGGCGAAGTTCGCCCAGTTGCAGGCCGTGCTGGAAATGGGGCGGCGACACTTGGCCGAGCGCATGCGCCAGAAAACGGCGCTGGAAAATCCGCAGGTCGTGCGTGATTACCTCAAGGCCATGCTGCGCCACGAGCCGCACGAGGTGTTCGGTTGCCTGTTTCTCGACTCCAAACATCAGGTGCTGACTTTCGAGACGCTGTTTCGCGGCTCGATCGACAACACGGCCGTGCATCCCCGGGAAGTCGTGAAGCGTTCCCTGGCCAACAACGCGGCAGCGGTGATCCTGTGCCATAACCATCCGTCGGGAAACTCCGATCCCAGTCAGGCTGATCGATTATTGACCAAGCGCTTGCAGAAGGCTTTGGAGTTGATTGATGTGCGGGTGCTGGATCATTTCATCGTTGGCGATGGTGAACCGCTGTCGATGGCGGAATGTGGCTGGATGTAGCTCCGAAGGGAGAATGCAAAACCCTGTGGGAGCTGGCTTGCCAGCGATGACGGCGGCACATTCAGCACAATGTTGTCTGTCAGTCCGCTATCGCTGGCAAGCCAGCTCCCACAGGTTTTGTGTTGTGGCGGGTTACTTCAGGGTGACCTTGGAGTAATCCTGCCGCCCGAACGGGCTCACCGAGTAACCCTGCACGTCCTTACGCGTCAGCGCATAGGCCGTCGGATGCGCCAGCGGCAGCCACAGCGCCTGCTGCTGGATCTGCGCCTGCGCCTGTTCGTAGAGCTTGGTGCGTACGCCTTGTTCGCTGGTGGTCTTGCCGGCGCTGATCAGCTTGTCCAGGTCGGCATTGCAGTAGCGGGCGAAGTTGGTGCCGGATTTGACCGCCGCGCAGGAAAACTGCGGCGTGAGGAAGTTGTCCGGGTCACCGTTGTCGCCGGCCCAGCCCATGAACAGCAAGTCATGTTCGCCAGCCTTGGCGCGACGGATCAGTTCGCCCCACTCGATCACGCGGATTTCCGCCTGAATGCCGATTTCTGCCAGATCCGATTGCAGGAGCTGCGCGCCGAGGCTCGGGTTCGGGTTGAGCAGGCTGCCGGACGGGCGCGTCCAGATGGTGGTCTGGAAACCGTCCTTCAATCCGGCCTTGGCCAGCAGGGCCTTGGCCTTGTTCACGTCGTGGGCGTAACCCGGCAGGTTCTTCGCGTAGCTCCAGGTGTTCGGCGGGTACGGGCCGTTGGCGGCTTCGGCGGTGTCCTCGAACACGGCTTTCAGGTAGTTGGCCTTGTCGAAGGCGAGGTTGATCGCCTGGCGCACTTCCGCTTTGTCCAGCGGCGGATGCTGGCTGTTGATGCCTACGAAAGCAGTCATGAACGCGTCAGTCTTTTCGACTTTCAGCGTCGGCTCCTGCTTGGCAGCCTGTACGTCCAGTGGTTTTGGCGACAGGGCAATCTGGCACTCGTTGCGCCGCAGCTTTTGCAGCCGCACGTTAGCGTCCGGGGTGATGGCGAAGATCAGCGGGTCCACCGCAGGTTTGCCGCGGAAGTAGTCCGGGTTGGCCTTGTAGCGGATCGAGGCGTCTTTCTGGAACCGGGTGAAGACGAACGGCCCGGTGCCGACCGGCTGGCTGTTGAGCTTGTCGGTGGCGCCGGCCTTCAACAGCTTGTCGGCGTATTCAGCAGAATAAATCGAGGCGAAACCCATGCTCAGGGTCGCGAGGAACGTCGAGTCCGGGTGATCGAGGGTGAAGCGCACGGTCAGCGGATCCAGTGCGTCGATCTTCTTGATCAGGCTCGGCAACTGCATCGACTGAGCATGGGGAAAGCCGCTCTGGGCGACCTTGTGCCACGGATTGGCCGGGTCGAGCATGCGGTCGAAGCTGAATTTGACGTCTTCGGCGGTCAGTTCGCGGGTCGGCTTGAAGTAATCAGTCGTGTGAAACTTCACCTGCGGGTGCAGCTTGAACACGTAGGTCAGGCCGTCGGTGCTGACTTCCCAGCTATCGGCCAGGCTCGGGACCACCTTGCCGCTGGCGGTGTCGAAGTCCACCAGACGGTTCATCAGCACATCGGCCGAGGCGTTGGTGGTGGTCAGCGAGTTGTACTGCACCACGTCGAAGCCCTCGGGGCTGGCCTCGGTGCAGACGCTCAGGGCGGCGGCCTGGGCCAGTGGACTCAGTAACAGCGGGGCGAAGAGCAGGGGGAGGGCAGCGAGGCGCATGGTCGGCTTCCTTTACAGATCGAAGGCCCATCTGCAAGTGCAGTCTGGAAAAGGCCTACCCTAGTGGTCGCGATTGCAAATGACTATCCCCTTTTTGCATTTTCGGGGCTGCGCGGTTAAGGATTTGTCGGAAGAGGTGGCGGGAAAAGTCTCGATTGCGGGCATGGCCGATTTTCTTCGACGAATGGTAAAAATTGCCGGCAGCCCTTGCCCAAGGCGCTTGCGGCCGGGAAAAGCGGCTTTTTAGCCATTCTTTGCGCACGGAAAGTTGTTGCTCCGTGGTCTTTCTGGTATAAAGCAGCGCTCTTTTCTAGGGGCCCGGTTCCTTCGCTTGTAGGTGTAGCCGGTAAGACCTCTAAAGAATCGCGGCGCCTGGCGCCACAATGACTAGAGATTAAGCGGCCAACCCATGCCGGGTTGGGCATGTGGTTTTAGAGGGCTGAGGCATGTCTAGAGTATGTCAAGTTACCGGTAAGGGTCCGGTGACTGGGAACAACATTTCCCACGCAAACAACAAAACCCGTCGTCGTTTCCTGCCGAACCTGCAGCATCACCGCTTCTGGGTTGAAGAAGAGAAACGTTTCGTACGCCTGCGCGTTTCCGCCAAAGGCATGCGTATCATCGACAAGCGTGGCATCAGCGTTGTGCTGGCCGAGCTGCGTCGCGACGGCAAGGTTTAAGGGAGCTAATCATGCGTGAATTGATTCGTTTGATCTCGAGCGCCGGTACTGGTCACTTCTACACTACCGACAAGAACAAGCGTACTACCCCGGACAAAATCGAGATCAAGAAATATGATCCGGTTGTTCGCAAGCACGTGATCTACAAGGAAGGCAAAATCAAGTAATTGATTTTTCCCGACTTACGAAAAAGGCCCGTATCTCACGATACGGGCCTTTTTTGTTGCCTGGCGATTAGCAATCAGCCGCAGATCAGTTCATCGATCTCATTGCGATCGTTGACCAGCACCCTGATCCGGTCAGGTTTGGGCAGGAGATTGAACAAGTCCTCCGGCCGTTCCAGTCGATGTTTCTGAACTCCGGCCGCAGTGCGGATAGCGCTCAGGGTCTCTGGGGTGGCGACTTGGCCGACAGCAAATTGCGCGGCGTTGATATTGCAGAAATCAGGCATGGTGCCTCCTTGCGTTCCATTCGGTTGGGAGCGCTCGCCGGTCAGTCCTGCCGAGACATCCTGCCTCGGTAGGAAATTGCCCGATGTATGAGCGCTGCCGCGAAGTTTCACTCAGAAGCACTGCACGCGTCTTACTCGTGTAGTCACCACTTGTGTCGGATCAGGCCTTCTGTTCGAAGATCACATAGACCTTGCGGCACGCTTCCAGCACTTCCCAGGTGCCACGGAAACCGGCCGGAATCACGAAGCGGTCGCCGACACGCAGGGTCTTTGCATTGCCTTCACCGTCACGCAGCACTGAAACACCTTGCAGGATTTCGCAGTATTCATGTTCGGTGTAATTCACCGTCCACTGCCCGACCGCACCTTCCCAAACGCCAACGCCCATTTGCCCACATGGGCTGTCGTACTGGTTGAACACCGCCTGCTCGGGATCGCCCTTGAGTACTTTGGCCGGGTCCGGGCGATAGCGTTCGGCTTCGGTTGTGGTCAGGCTGATGTCGACGACGTTCTGGATGTTCATTGTTGTTTTCTCCCGTGATGACGGCGCGGTGGCTTGAAAGGGGCAAAGTCTATGTTGATTAAATTGAACGCCGCAAGGCGCTATAACCGCCTTATGTCAAATATATTGAAACAACCCCGGCCGCTGGTTTAGGGTGGCGGATGCCTCGGGCCGAAAGCAGGCTGGCCGGGCAGTATTCCCGAGAACGACCGCGACGATCGCGGCGCTCGTATTGAACAAGAGGAGGACACTCGAATGACCACCCTGACTCGTGCCGACTGGGAACAACGCGCTCGCGACCTGAAGATCGAAGGCCGCGCCTTCCTCAATGGCGAGTACACCGATGCCGTCTCCGGCGAGACCTTCGAGTGCATCAGCCCGGTCGATGGCCGCCTGCTGGGCAAGATTGCCAGCTGTGACGCCGCCGACGCTCAGCGCGCCGTGGAAAACGCCCGCGCCACGTTCAACTCCGGCGTCTGGTCGCGCCTGGCGCCGACCAAACGCAAAGCCACCATGATCCGTTTCGCCGGCCTGCTCAAGCAGCATGCCGAAGAACTGGCCCTGCTCGAAACCCTCGACATGGGCAAGCCGATCAGCGATTCGCTGTATATCGACGTGCCGGGTGCCGCGCAAGCGCTGAGCTGGAGCGGTGAAGCGATCGACAAGATCTACGACGAAGTCGCCGCTACCCCGCATGATCAACTGGGTCTGGTAACCCGTGAGCCGGTTGGCGTGGTCGGGGCCATCGTGCCGTGGAACTTCCCGCTGATGATGGCCTGCTGGAAGCTCGGGCCGGCGCTGTCGACCGGTAACTCGGTGATCCTCAAACCGTCGGAAAAATCCCCGCTGACCGCCATCCGCATCGCCGAACTGGCGGTCGAGGCCGGCATCCCGAAAGGCGTGCTGAACGTGCTGCCGGGCTACGGCCACACCGTCGGCAAGGCGCTCGCGCTGCATAACGACGTCGACACCTTGGTGTTCACCGGTTCGACCAAGATCGCCAAGCAACTGATGATCTATTCCGGCGAATCGAACATGAAGCGCGTCTGGCTGGAAGCCGGCGGCAAGAGCCCGAACATCGTGTTTGCCGATGCGCCGGATCTGCAAGCCGCTGCCGAATCCGCCGCCAGCGCCATCGCCTTCAACCAGGGCGAAGTCTGCACCGCAGGTTCCCGTCTGCTGGTCGAGCGTTCGATCAAGGACAAATTCCTGCCGATGGTGATCGAGGCGCTGAAAACCTGGAAACCGGGCAACCCGCTGGATCCGGCCACCAACGTTGGCGCGTTGGTCGACACCCAGCAGATGAATACCGTGCTGTCCTACATCGAGTCGGGCCACACCGATGGCGCCAAACTGGTGGCCGGCGGCAAGCGCATTCTTCAGGAAACCGGTGGCACCTACGTTGAGCCGACGATTTTCGACGGCGTGAGCAACGCGATGAAGATTGCCCAGGAAGAGATCTTCGGCCCGGTGCTGTCGGTTATCGCCTTCGATACCGCCGAGGAAGCGATCAGCATCGCCAACGACACGCCTTACGGCTTGGCGGCGGCAGTCTGGACTCAGGACATTTCCAAGGCGCACCTGACCGCCAAGGCCCTGCGGGCCGGCAGCGTGTGGGTCAATCAGTACGACGGCGGCGACATGACCGCACCGTTTGGCGGCTTCAAGCAGTCGGGCAACGGCCGCGACAAGTCGCTGCACGCGTTCGACAAATACACCGAGCTGAAGGCGACCTGGATCAAGCTGTAAATCGCTAAGGGAGCCCGCCGAGGCGGGCACCCGAACGGTACAAGGATCCCTGTGGGAGCGGGCTTGCTCGCGAAGGCGGTGTGTCAGTCAGCATCAATGTCGACTGTCAGACTGCATTCGCGAGCAAGCCCGCTCCCACATTGGTTTTGTGTGAATACAAAAAATATCCACAGGAGCGTGGACCATGCGTTGGGCGACGTATTTCGCCGTGTTGGCGTCTGTCTTGAGTGTTGGTCTGGCCCTGGGGGTCAGCATGCCGCTGGTGTCGTTGCGCCTGGAGGGCTGGGGCTACGGCTCGTTCGCCATTGGCGTGATGGCGGCGATGCCGGCCATTGGCGTGTTGCTGGGGGCGAAGGTTTCCAGTCATCTGGCCGCGCACTTCGGCACGGCTAACCTGATGCGCCTGTGCCTGTGGGCCGGGGCGCTGTCCATCGGCCTGCTGGCGCTGCTGCCGAGTTACCCGATCTGGCTGGTGTTGCGGCTGATGATCGGCGTAGCTCTGACCATCGTCTTCATCCTTGGCGAGAGCTGGATCAATCAGCTGGTGGTCGAACAGTGGCGTGGGCGACTGGTGGCGCTGTACGGCAGTAGTTACGCGTTGAGCCAACTGTCCGGTCCGTTGCTGTTGGGCGCGCTGGGCACTGATCGCGATTATGGTTTCTGGGTCGGTGTTGGCCTGTTGATCGTATCGCCGCTTCTGCTGCTGGGCCGCAGCGGTGCGCCGAGCAGTGAAGCCAGCAGCGTGACCTTCGGCGATCTGTGGGGCTTCGCTCGCGAACTGCCGGCCATCGCCTGGGCGGTGTCTTTGTTCGCCGCATTCGAAGCGATGATCCTGACGCTGTTGCCGGTGTATTGCCTGCAACAGGGCTTCACCGCTGAAATCGCGCTGGCGATGGTCAGCACTGTGGTGGTGGGCGATGCGCTGTTGCAATTGCCGATCGGTGCGCTGGCCGACTACCTGTCGCGACGGACCCTGTTCACCGGCTGCGCCGTGGTGTTGATGCTGTCGAGCCTGGCGATCCCGATGCTGCTCGACACCTTGCTGATCTGGCCGCTGTGGGTGCTGTTCGGCGCCAGTGCCGGTGGTCTGTTCACGCTTTCGCTGATTCTGATTGGCGAGCGTTACCGCGACGATGCGCTGGTGCGCGCCAATGCGCATGTCGCGCAGCTGTGGGGTGTCGGTTGTCTGATCGGGCCGTTGATGGCGGGCGCGGGCAGCCAGTGGATCAGCGGACATGCGTTGCCGTGGCTGATGGCGGCCGGCGCGTTCGGGCTAGTGATTCTGCTGTCGCGACAAGGGGCGTTCGGCAAGGTGCCGGAGCCCGCTTGATGAGGCGGCTGGAGCGGGTTGCTACAGCATCCGCTCTAGTCCCACGGTGGTGCTGAACCACGCATTGAAGCGCCGCCACCAGTTGCCGGGCTCCTTGGTCAGCGTGTGTATCTGGCCATTGTCCTCGGTGACCCACACCACTTTTCCGTCCTGCAGTTTCGCTTCGTAGCTGAGCGCCGGCGCCATGCCTTGCAAGGCCAGTTCGCGCACGTGCGCCGCCAGTTCGGGGCTGTCCACCAGCACCCCGACTTCGGTGTTCCACAGCACCGAGCGCGGGTCGAAATTGAATGAGCCGATGAACGATTTTTTGCCGTCGAAGATCATCGCCTTGCTGTGCAGGCTCGAATCCGAGCCGCGATAGGACTTGCTGTAAAACAGGTGCGGGCCTCTGCCGTCGTTATCCCCAGGCTGGCGCCGCAGCTCAAACAGCTTCACGCCATGTTCCAGCAACGCCTTGCGATACGGCGCATAACCGCCGTGCACCGCCGGCACGTCGGTGGCTTCCAGCGAGTTGGTCAGCAGGCTTACCGACACGCCCGCATCGGCGCGGCCGGTCAGGTAGACCAGCCCCGGTTGTCCCGGCACGAAATAGGCAGAAATCATCACCAGTTCTTTGCTGACACCGGTGAGCTCCGGCGCCAGTTGTGTGGTCAGCAGCAGCTGCGAATCGGGCTCGCCCTTGGCCAGCACCTTGCTCGGCGCATCCCACAACGCCTGATTCCAGGCCCAGATCAGCTCCCGGCGCCAGACGTCCATGCGCGGAGCGGTGCGGTAAGTCATCAACTGCTGATACAGCGCGTGATTCTGTTTGCGGGTATCTTCCAGGGATTCTTCCAGGCGCGTGCGGGTGTTCTGCAGGTCTTTGGCTGTGGGTTTGCTGGAGAGGAATTCGTCGATCGGCTTGCTCAGGGCACTGTTCCAGTACTGGTCGAAACTGTGCCCGAGCTGTTCGGCGACCGGCCCGACACTGAGCATGTCGATGTCGGTGAAGTTCAGGTTGGGCTCGGCATCGAAGTATTCATCGCCCAGATTGCGCCCGCCGACGATGGCCACACTGTTGTCCGCCAGCCACAACTTGTTGTGCATGCGCCGATGTTGCAGCGACAGGTTGAACAGCCGCCCGGCCGCACGGGTCACGCCGGTGCTGCGCCCCAGGTGCAGCGGATTGAACAGACGGATCTGGATCTGTGGATGCGCCGCCAGTGTGGCGATGATGAGGTCGAGACCGTCGCTGGTGGTGTCGTCCAGCAGGATCCGCACCCGCACGCCACGGTCGGCAGCCTTCAACAATTCTTCCACCAGCATTCGGGTGCTGATGCCGTCATGGACGATGTAGTACTGCAAATCGAGGCTGCTTTGTGCGTTGCGGATCAGCTCGGCGCGGGCGGTGAAAGCTTCGGTGCTGTTGGACAGCAGGCGAAAGCCGGACTGGCCCTTGTAGGGCGCCGCCTGGGCCAGGATCGAACGGCCGAAAGCGGAGTCGGAGGCCGGCAAGGCCTGGCTTGGTTCGCGCGGTACGTCGAGGGACGCACAACCGCCCAGGAACGAGGCGAGTAGCAGCAGAGCGAGTAGGGGCTGTCTGAAACTCACGTGGGATCGTTCCGGTTGGCGGCAGAGTTGGGCATATGGACGCTTTTTGCTCGGTAAAAGTCAGTCGGCCTCGGCCAGCAGTCTGATCGCTGCCGCACCGACCTTGCGCACCGCTTCTTCGATCAGCGGTGTCGGTTTGGCAGCGTAGTTCATGCGCAGGCAATTGCGGTACTTGCCCGAGGCGGAAAAGATGCTGCCGACGGCAATCTGTACGCCTTGATCGTGCAGCGCACGGTTCAGTTTCAGCGTATCGAAACCTTCCGGCAGTTCGACCCAGAGCATGAAGCTGCCCTGCGGGCGGCTGGCGCGGGTGCCGGCCGGGAAGTAGCGCGTCACCCAATCGATCATCACGTCGCGATTGCGCTGGTATTGCGTGCGCATCCGCCGCAAATGCGGTTCGAAGTGCCCGGCCTTGAGAAATTCGGCGATGGCGATCTGCGGTTGCGGTGCCGTGGAGCCAGTGCTGATGTATTTCATGTGCAGCACCCGCTCGAGATAGCGGCCGGGCGCGACCCAGCCAATGCGCAGGCCCGGCGCCAGGGTCTTGGAGAACGAACTGCACAGCAGCACGCGGCCGTCTTCGTCGAAGGATTTGATCGTGCGCGGACGTGGATAGGTGTAGGCCAGTTCGCCATACACATCGTCCTCGATGATCGCCACGTCGAAGCGCTGGGCCAGGTTGAGCAGGGCACGTTTGCGCGACTCCGGCATGATGTAGCCGAGCGGGTTGTTGCAGTTGGGCGTGAGCTGGATGACCTTGATCGGCCATTGTTCCAGCGCCAGTTCCAGCGCTTCGAGGCTGATGCCGGTGAGCGGGTCGGTGGGGATTTCCAGGGCTTTCATGCCCAGGCCTTTTAGGGTCTGCATGGCGCCGTGGAAGCTCGGCGAATCCACCGCGACGATGTCGCCGGGCTCGCAGATCGCGTGGATGCTGGTGGATAGCGCTTCGTGGCAACCAGTGGTGACCACCAGGTCGCTTGCGCTCAACTGGCAGCCGGAATCGAGCATCAGCCGGGCAATCTGTTCACGCAATTCGAGAGTGCCGTGGATGTTGTCGTAATACAGACCGGGCATGTCCTGACGGCGGCTGATACGGGCCAGTCCGCGCAGCAGCGGTTTCATCGTCGGCGACGAAATGTCCGGCATGCCGCGACCCAGCTGCACCACGTCCTTGCGCGGCACGGCGCGAATCAGTTCCAGCACCTGATCCCACTGGGAAATTTCCACCGGCCGCTGCGCCGGACGCCCCACCGCCGGCAGTTCCGGCAACTCGCGACCGACCGGCACGAAGTACCCGGACTTGGGTTTCGGCGTGGCCAGGCCGCTGTCTTCCAGCATGCGATAGGCCTGCTGCACCGTGCTCAGGCTGACCCCGTGTTCGACGCTCAGGGCGCGCACCGACGGCAGTCGGTCGCCGGGGCGGTAGAAGCCTTGTTCGATGCGCGTGCCGAGCAGTTCGGCGAGGTTTACATACAGGGTCATGACACTGCCTCGGTGCAGGTGATTCGGTAAACCGGTACAGATGCGGCAAAAATCGACAATTCAGAGCTTGAGACGATCAATCTGTATGGAATTAATACAGATCTGTTGAATCTGTAATGCTTTTGCCCGCCCGCGCATCATGGAATCTCTGGCTACCCAAGTAAACAGGAGCAATGAAAATGAACGGCTTGAGCGATGTGCGGCTGACGTTACACAGTCAGGAACTGGAGGCAGGGCAACAGGACAATGCGCGCAACGAGAGCATGTGCAACGCACCGTCCGGCCCGAGTCGCTGGGACCTGTTCTGGCACCGTCTGCACACGCGCAAGGCGTTGTTGCGCCTGACGCCGGAACAGCTCAAGGATATCGGGCTGACCCGCGAGCAGGCGCTGGAGGAGGGATTGAAGCCGTTCTGGCGGATCTGAATCTTCGGAACTCATGAAGCCCATTCGCGAGCAGGCTCGCTCCCACAGGGATATGCATTGCAAAGTGGGAGCGAGCCTGCTCGCGAAGGCGTCATCAATGGCGCTGCAAAAGTATCAGACCAACTCTTTAAGGCGATGCCACAACATCCCCAACGCCAGCAGCGGCGAGCGCAGATGCTTGCCACCGGGGAAGGTGATGTGTGGCACTTTGGCGAACAGGTCGAAGCCGCCGCTGTGCTGGCCGCTGATGGCTTCAGCCAACAGCTTGCCTGCCAGGTGCGTGGCATTCACGCCGTGGCCGGAATAGGCCTGGGCGTAATACACGTTCGGCTGCTCCGCGAGCCGGCCAATCTGCGGCAGACGGTTGGCGCCGATGCCGATCATCCCGCCCCACTGATAATCAATCTTCACCGAGGCCAGTTGCGGAAACACTTCCAGCATTTTGGGCCGCATGTACGCGCCGATGTCTTTTGGGTCACGCCCCGAATAATGGCAGGCGCCGCCGAATAGCAGGCGCCGGTCCGCCGAGAGCCGATAGTAATCGAGCGCCACCCGCTGGTCGCAGACTGCCATGTTCTGTGGCAACAGGTCGTGAGCCTGTTCGTCGCTCAGCGGTTCGGTGGCAATGATGTAGCTGCCGGCCGGCAGCACCTTGCCACTGAGTTGCGGATTGAGGTCATTGAGATAGGCATTGCAGCCGAGCACCAGGGTTTTCGCCCGCACCGAACCTTGTGCGGTGTACACCCGGACTTCAGGGCCGTAGTCGATGCGGGAGACCGCCGATTGTTCGAACAGCTTCACCCCCAGTTGCTGCGCTGCTGCGGCTTCGCCGAGTGCCAGGTTCAGTGGGTGCAGATGCCCGGAGCCCATGTCGATCAGGCCGCCGACGTAGCGTTTGGAGCCGACCACGGTGTGCATTTCGTTCGCTTGCAGCAGGCGGGTTTCGTAGCGGTAACCGAGGCTGCGCAGCTCTTCGGCGTCTTCGGCAAAACCTTCAAGGTCGGAAGGTTTGTTGGCGAGGTCGCAGTAACCCCAGGTCAGGTCGCAGGGGATCTGAAATTTTTCGACGCGCTGGCGGACGATTTCCACCGCTTCCAGGCCCATGAGTTTCATCTGACGTACGCCGTCGGTGCCGACCACGTTGGCGAATTGATCGAGGCCGTGACCGACCCCGCGAATCAGTTGCCCGCCGTTGCGACCGCTGGCGCCCCAGCCGATCCGGTGCGCCTCCAGCAACACGACGCTTAAGCCGCGCTCCACCAGTTCCAGCGCGGTGTTCAGCCCGGAGAAACCGCCACCGACCACGCACACGTCCGCGATCAGTTCACTTTGCAGCACCGGATGGTCGGGTTGCGGAAGGCTGCTGGCGGCGTAATAAGAGGCAACGTGGGGTTGGCTCGCGGAGGCGTGGGCGCGGGCATTCATGGGCGTCATCCTGAGCGGGTGTCGAGAAAATTTGACGGAGCATAAGCCGCAGGCCCGAGGCCGGGCAACATTGGTCGGCCCGTGGTGTCTGGATCACGGCTTTTGCGGCACAATTGCCGCCTATTCCGCTCCGGTTACCGCTGCAATGAGCTGCAACAGTCAGAAAATCCGAGCCCTGCGTCAGCAGATTCCCACGTTCGAGTGCGTGCCGGGCTGTCATGACTGCTGCGGGCCGGTGACCACCTCGCCCGAGGAAATGTCCCGCCTGCCGCGCAAGACCCGCGCCGAGCAGGACGCGGCCATGGAAGAGCTCAACTGTGTGCATCTGGGGCCAAATGGCTGCACGGTGTATGACGAGCGGCCGCTGATTTGCCGGTTGTTCGGTACGACGCAGACCTTGCCGTGCCCCAACGGCCGGCGCCCGGTGGAGCTGATTCACCCGCGGGTCGAGAAGCAGGTGTTCGAGTACATGGCCGAAAACCGACAGGTGCTGGTCTGAGCGATCAGTCCGGAATCGGCAGGCTCAGGCTCTCCTTTACTTCTTCCATGACGATGTAGCTCTTGGATTCGCGCACGTGCGGCAACTTGAGCAGGATGTCGCCCAGCAATTTGCGGTACGAAGCCATCTCGGAAATCCGCGCCTTCACCAGATAGTCGAAATCCCCTGACACCAAGTGGCATTCGAGCACGTGGGGCAATTTCAGCACCGCACGTCGGAACTCTTCGAAAGTATCGCCGGATTTGTAGTCGAGACTGATCTCGACGAACACCAGCAGACTACCCTTCAAGTGCTGCGGATTCAGGCGGGCGTTGTAGCCCATGATGATCCCCTCGCGCTCCAGGCGCCGCACCCGCTCGGTGCACGGCGTGGTGGAGAGCCCGACCTTTTCGCCCAGTTCGGTGAATGAAATCCGCCCGTCCGCCTGCAGGATCCGCAAGATGTTGCGGTCGATCTTGTCCAGCTCACGTTTGGTCTGAGTGTTGGTACGCATAGGGGATGCGCCTCCGTGAAAAGGGTTTTTGCCGAGAATTGTCGCCAAATATAGGCGCTTATACAGTGAAAAGCACTGGCAAATCTTTTTTACACTGCGCGCATCATTGCTCTAACAACAGACGTACGCGGCACGCCGCGATGAGGGATACAAAATGCGCGTTATGGTCTTGGGTAGCGGCGTCATCGGTACCGCCAGTGCTTACTATCTGGCCCGTGCCGGGTTTGAAGTGGTGGTGGTCGACCGGCAGCCCGCTGCGGCCATGGAGACCAGTTTCGCCAACGCCGGCCAGGTCTCGCCAGGCTACGCCTCGCCGTGGGCTGCGCCGGGCGTACCCCTCAAAGCCATCAAATGGCTGCTGCAACGCCACGCGCCGCTGGCGATCAAGGCCACCGCCGACATCGACCAGTACCTGTGGATGGCGCAGATGCTGCGCAATTGCACCGCCAACCGTTACGCGGTGAACAAGGAGCGCATGGTGCGTCTGTCCGAGTACAGCCGCGACTGCCTCGACGAACTGCGCGCCGAGACCGGCATCGCCTACGAAGGCCGCAGCCTCGGCACCACCCAGTTGTTCCGCACCCAGGCACAACTGGATAACGCCGCCAAAGACATCGCCGTACTGAAAGAATCCGGCGTGCCGTTCGAAGTGCTCGACCGCGACGGCATTGCCCGCGTCGAACCGGCGTTGGCGGGTGTCACCGACATCCTCGCCGGTGCCCTGCGCCTGCCGAACGACCAGACCGGCGACTGCCAGATCTTCACCACCCGCCTCGCCGAAATGGCCACCAAACTGGGTGTGGAATTCCGCTTCGGCCAGGACATCCAGCGCCTCGACTTCGCCGGTGACCGCATCAACGGCGTGTGGATCGACGGCAAGCTGGAAACCGCCGACCGCTACGTGCTGGCCCTCGGCAGCTACTCGCCGCAACTGCTCAAGCCGCTTGGCATCAAGGCCCCGGTGTATCCGTTGAAGGGCTACTCGCTGACTGTGCCGATCACCAACCCGGCCATGGCTCCGACTTCGACCATTCTCGACGAGACCTACAAGGTCGCGATTACCCGTTTCGACAACCGCATCCGCGTCGGCGGCATGGCGGAGATCGCCGGTTTTGACCTGTCGCTCAACCCGCGTCGGCGCGAAACCCTGGAGATGATCGTCAACGACCTTTATCCTCAGGGCGGCAATCTGGCCGAAGCGAGTTTCTGGACCGGCCTGCGTCCAACCACCCCGGATGGCACGCCGATCGTTGGCGCCACCCCGTTCAAGAACCTGTTCCTGAACACCGGTCACGGCACTCTCGGCTGGACCATGGCGTGCGGCTCCGGTCGCT
Organism: Pseudomonas sp. DR 5-09; assembly: GCF_001655595.1. NCBI lineage: Bacteria > Pseudomonadati > Pseudomonadota > Gammaproteobacteria > Pseudomonadales > Pseudomonadaceae > Pseudomonas > Pseudomonas sp. DR 5-09. The sequence goes on along the minus strand of NZ_CP011566.1, from coordinate 6,205,923 downwards.
TGCTGGCCGACCTGATGGCGAAGAAAAAGCCGCAGATCAGCGCCGAAGGTCTCGATATTTCCCGTTATGGCAACACCACCCAGGAGTCCGCAAAGCATGGCAATCCAGCGCCAGCTCACCAATGAGCGCATGAGTCAGATCGTCAGCCACAACGGTACGGTGTATCTGTCCGGGCAGGTCGGCGATGACTTCAACGCCGGTGTCGAACAGCAGACCCGCGACGTCCTCGCCAACATCGAGCGTCTGCTCGATCTGGCCGGCACCGACAAACAGCATTTGCTGTCGGCGACGATCTACCTGAACGACATCGAGGCGCATTTTGCCGGCATGAATTCGGTGTGGGATCAGTGGCTGCCCAAAGGCGCCGCCCCGGCCCGCGCCACCGTCGAAGCGAAGATGGCCAAGCCGAGCATCCTGGTCGAGATCTCCATCGTCGCCGCGTTGCCGTAACCCGTTGTAAAGATCCCTCTCCCGGTGCTGTTGGCGGTTCACGCCGTCAGCCAGCGCCGGTTTTTATTCCCATGACCGCCAAGAAGTCTGCTGCCATGCGTCCTGCCCGTGCCCTGATCGACCTTCAAGCCCTGCGTCACAATTACCGTATCGCCCGTGAAGTCACCGGTGCCAAGGCACTGGCGGTGATCAAGGCCGATGCCTACGGCCATGGCGCGGTACGTTGCGCCCAGGCGCTGGAGGTTGAAGCGGACGGCTTCGCGGTGGCATGCATCGAAGAAGCCCTGGAGCTGCGCGCCGCCGGGATTCGTGCGCCGGTGCTGTTGCTCGAAGGCTTTTTCGAGGCGGACGAGCTGGCGCTGATCACCGAGCACGATTTCTGGTGCGTGGTGCATTCGCTGTGGCAGCTCGAAGCGATCGAGCAGGCGGCGTTGAAGCCGATCACCGTGTGGCTGAAGCTCGATTCGGGCATGCATCGCGTGGGCCTGCATCCGAAGGATTACCCGGCGGCTTACCAGCGTCTGCTGGCCAGCGGCAAAGTAGCGAAAGTCGTGCTGATGAGCCATTTCGCCCGGGCCGATGAACTGCACGAGCAGAGCAGCGCCGATCAGGTCGTAGTGTTCGAAGCCGCGCGTCAGGGCCTGGCGGCCGAAGTCAGCCTGCGCAACTCGCCGGCGGTGCTGGGCTGGCCGCAGATTCACAGCGACTGGGTGCGTCCGGGCATCATGCTCTACGGCGCCACCCCGTTCGAAGAAGCCAACGCCGTGGCCGAGCGCCTGCAGCCGGTGATGACCCTGGAATCGGAAGTTATCAGCGTGCGCGAACTGCCGGCCGGCGAACCGGTGGGTTACGGCGCGAAGTTCATCACCGACAAACCGATGCGCATCGGCGTGGTCGCCATGGGTTACGCCGACGGTTACCCGCGTCAGGCACCGACCGGCACTCCGGTACTGGTGGCCGGCCAGCGCAGCCGCATTCTTGGCCGGGTGTCGATGGACATGCTGTGCATCGACCTGACTGACGTGCCGCAAGCCGGCCTCGGTTCGACCGTCGAGTTGTGGGGTAAAAACATCCTCGCCAGCGATGTGGCGAAGTGGGCGGACACCATTCCGTACCAGATATTCTGCAACCTGCGCCGGGTGCCAAGGCTCTATTCCGAGGGTTGAAGCGCTAGCGGGGCCCAAGTGTTGTAAATACTGAACGCTGTCGCCATGATAACGCTCAATATTTCTACAACATCAGGAGGCTCCAGCCTTGGACGTCGGTGAACGACTGCAATCGATCCGCAAGCTCAAAGGGCTTTCCCAGCGTGAACTCGCCAAGCGCGCGGGCGTCACCAACAGCACCATTTCGATGATCGAAAAGAACAGCGTCAGCCCTTCGATCAGTTCGCTGAGGAAGGTTCTGGGCGGGATTCCCATGTCCATGGTCGAGTTCTTTTCCGAAGAGATCCTGCAGGAAAAACCGACCCAGATCGTCTACAAGGCCAACGAGCTGATCGACATTTCCGACGGCGCCGTGACCATGAAACTGGTCGGCCGCGCGCACCCGAGTCGGGCCATCGCGTTCCTCAATGAAATCTACCCGCCGGGCGCCGACACCGGCGAAGAAATGCTGACCCACGAAGGCGAGGAAACCGGGATTCTGGTGGAAGGGCGCCTGGAACTGGTGGTAGGCCTTGAAACTTTTATCCTCGAAGCCGGCGACAGCTACTACTTTGAAAGTACCAAGCCGCATCGTTTCCGTAATCCGTTCGATGCACCGGCGCGACTAATCAGCGCAGCCACGCCGGCGAATTTTTAAACAGAGAGGCGCCAGGCCATACGGCGAAGGCACCCGAAACGTTTTTCCACAGCGCGATATAACCCCTTCGACTTTGGGGTTGTTTCAGTGAAGCGGGCTAACCGCTATACTTGCGCCCGCCTGCGAACCGTGGCCGCAGGCGTGAATAGCCACCATTGAGGGTGAACGCGTGAACCTAATTATGAAAATGCTGGCTGCACCAGCAACCGTACTGGCCCTCTGGGCTGTCAGCGCTCAAGCTGCGACGAATGACGACATTGCCAAACGCCTCGAGCCGGTGGGCCAGGTGTGTGTTCAGGGGCAAGAGTGCAAGGGGATGGAAGTCGCTGCTTCGGCAGGCGGCGGTGGCGGCGCCAAGACGCCGGACGAAGTGATTGCCAAACATTGCAACGCTTGCCACGGCTCCGGTCTGCTGGGCGCCCCGAAAATCGGTGACGCCGCAGCCTGGAAAGAGCGCGCCGATCACCAGGGCGGCCTCGACGGCATCCTGGCCAAGGCCATCACCGGCATCAACTCGATGCCGCCAAAAGGCACCTGCGCCGACTGCTCCGATGAAGAGCTCAAAGGCGCGATCCAGAAGATGTCCGGCCTGAAATAAGCCGCGCTTCTGACGAAAAAAACCGTCTCCGGACGGTTTTTTTGTGCCCGCGATTCAGGTCTGAGGCTGTTCTTTGCAGCAAACAACCGGCAATCTCGGTCGTACCTCTATTCACGGAACGGGCAGGAGGCTTCAGATGGTGCAGTTGTGTTCGATCGAACAGGCGGTGGACGACGTGCTGGCGCGGTTGCCGGCGCACATCCACATGGGCCTGCCGCTGGGGCTGGGCAAACCCAATCCCTTCGTCAACGCGCTGTACCGGCGGATTGCCGGATTGCCCGAACGTCAGCTGACGATCTACACCGCCTTGTGCCTTGGCCGTCCGACCCTGGGCGATGGTTTGCAGAAGCGCTTCATCGAACCCTTCGTCGAGCGGGTGTTCGGCGATTACCCGGAGCTGGAATTCCTCGCCGACCTGCACCGCGACAGCCTGCCGTCCAACATCCGCATCGAGCAATTCTTCATGCAGCCCGGCAGCCTGCTCAACAGCGCGCCGGCCCAGCAGGATTACGTCAGCAGCAACTACAGCCACGCCGCCCGCGACATCAACGCCGCCGGGCTGAACCTGGTGGCGCAGTTGCTCGCCAGCAGCAGCGAACACCCGGATCGCCTGAGCCTCAGTTGCAACCCGGACATCACCCTCGACCTGTTCCCGATGATCGCCAAACGCCGGGCGGCGGGGGAGACCATTCTGCTGGTCGGCCAGGTGCACACCGAGTTGCCGCACATGCCGGGCGACGCCGAAGTCGACATCGATACCTTCGACCTGCTGATCGACGAGAAAGACAGCAGCACGCTGTTTTCCACGCCGAACATGCCCGTCGGGTTTCAGGATCACTTCATCGGGTTGCACGCCAGTACCTTGGTACGCGATGGCGGCACCTTGCAGATCGGCATCGGCTCGATGGGCGATGCGCTGACCGCTGCGTTGTTGGCGCGCCAGGCCGACAACGCCGGATATCAGGACTTGCTGACCGATGTGAACCTCAGCCAGTGGGCGCAGTTGATCGAACGCGAGGGCGGCGTCGAGCCCTTCGCCAAAGGCCTGTACGGTTGCAGCGAAATGTTCGTCAACGGCCTGCTGGTGCTGGCCGAAGCCGGGATCATCCGGCGCAAGGTTTACCCGGATGTACAGACTCAGGAGCAGGCCAACGCCGGGACCCTCGACGAGGCGGCGCAAACCGATGGCATCTCGATCCATGGCGGTTTCTTCCTCGGGCCGCGCAGTTTCTATGAACGTTTGCGTGAGTTGCCGCTGAGCAAACGCCTCGAATTCAACATGACCCGCATCAGCTACATCAACGAGCTGTACGGGCAGGAAGAGCTCAAACGCCTGCAGCGTCTGGATGCGCGGTTCATCAACACCGTGTTCACCATGACTTTGCTGGGTGCCGGGGTGGCGGACCAGCTGGAAGACGGGCGGGTGCTCAGCGGCGTCGGCGGGCAATACAACTTCGTCGCTCAGGGCCATGCGCTGCACGATGCGCGCTCGATCCTGCTGCTGCGCAGCTGGCGCGAATCCGGCGGCGATGTCAGTTCGAACATTGTCTGGGAGTACGGCCACTGCACGATTCCGCGACACCTGCGTGACATCGTAATCACCGAGTACGGTATCGCCGATTTGCGCGGCAAGTCGGATGCGGTGGTGATCGAAGCGCTGCTCAATATCAGCGATTCACGCTTCCAGCAGGGCCTGATCGAACAGGCACAGAAGGTCGGCAAGCTACCGAAGGATTTCCGTCTCGACCCGCGCTTTACCGACAACACCCCGCAACGCTTGCAGGCGATTGCCGCACGACATCCGAACCTGTTTCCGGAGTATCCGCTGGGCTGCGATTTCACGGAGGTCGAAAAGGATCTGTTGCGGGCGCTGAACTGGCTCAAGAGCAAATTCAAGCTGACGGAGATTCTGGAGTTGGGCAAGGCCGCGCTGGATGCGCCGCAGGCTTCGCTGTATCCGGAGCATCTGGCGCGCATGCAGCTCACCGATCCGGAAGGACTGAAGGAAGACCTGTTTCAGCGGTTGCTCCTCACCGGCCTCAAAGCTACCGCGCAATAATGTTCACCGTAAAACCAACTGTGGGAGCGGGCTTGCTCGCGAAGACGCCGTGTCAGTCGACCTATACGTTGACTGACACAACGCCTTCGCGAGCAAGCCCGCTCCCACAGGGATAATGCGATGAAGCCGGGTTACTCGATGAAGGTAACCACGCCATCCTTCAGCGACTTCACGCGAGCCAGCGACTCGACGCGGTAACCCTGCGAATCCAGCTCCGCACGGCCGCCCTGGAACGACTTCTCGATCACGATGCCCAGGCCAGCGACGGTGGCGCCGGCCTGCTTGATGATCGAGATCAGCGCCTGGGACGCCTTACCGTTGGCCAGGAAGTCGTCGATGATCAGCACACGGTCGCTGCTGGTCAGGTGGCGCGGGGAGATGGCCACGGTGCTTTCGGTTTTCTTGGTGAACGAGTAAACGGTCGCCGACAGCAGGTTTTCAGTCAGGGTCAGGGACTGTTGCTTGCGGGCGAAGATCACCGGCACGCCGAGGTTCAGACCGGTCATGATCGCCGGCGCGATGCCCGAGGCTTCGATGGTGACAATCTTGGTGATGCCCGAATCCTTGAACAGCGTGGCGAATTCGTCGCCGATCAGCTTCATCAGGGCCGGGTCGATCTGGTGGTTCAGGAAGGCGTCGACCTTCAGGACCTGGTCGGAAAGCACGATGCCTAGTTCGCGGATTTTCTGGTGCAGGGCTTCCATGAAGCTGTCCTCTGTTGGCGCCTTGTGCGCCCTAAGGTTTTAAAAAAGTGGTCAATTCTAGCGCTTTAACATCGCGCGTATATCAGCCAGTGCGCTATTGCCCCGCACGGCTTTGACTTCGGTCGGTGTGTCGTCGTTGCCTTCCCAGGCCAGGTCGTCCGGCGGCAGTTCATCGAGGAAGCGGCTTGGCGCGCAGTCGATGATCTCGCCGTACTGTTTGCGCTTGGCGGCGAAGGTAAACGCGAGGGTCTGGCGCGCGCGGGTAATGCCCACGTAGGCCAGGCGGCGTTCTTCTTCGATGGTGTCGGCTTCGATGCTGGAACGGTGCGGGAGGATTTCCTCTTCCATGCCCATGATGAACACGTAGGGGAATTCCAGGCCCTTGGACGCATGCAGGGTCATCATCTGTACGCCTTCGGCGCCGTCTTCCTCTTCCTGCTGACGTTCCAGCATGTCACGCAGGACGAGTTTGCCGATGGCGTCCTCGACGGTCATTTCGCCGTCTTCGTCTTTTTCCAGGGTGTTCTTCAAGGCTTCGATCAGGAACCAGACGTTGCTCATCCGGTAGTCCGCGGCCTTGTCGCTGGAACTGTTGGTGCGCAGCCAGTTCTCGTAGTCGATGTCCATGACCATGCTGCGCAGGGCGGAGATCGGGTCTTCGCCGGCGCACTGCTCGCGCACCTTGTCCATGAAACGCTTGAAGCGCGACAGGCGATCGGTGAAGCGGCTGTCCAGATGCTCGCCCAGGCCGAGTTCGTCGGTGGCGGCGTACATCGAGATCTTGCGTTCGGTGGCGTAGTTGCCGAGTTTTTCCAAAGTCGTGGAGCCGATTTCTCGGCGCGGCACGTTGATCACCCGCAGGAAGGCGTTGTCGTCGTCCGGGTTCACGATCAGGCGGAAGTAGGCCATCAGGTCTTTCACTTCCTGACGACCGAAGAAACTGTTGCCGCCGCTCAGACGGTACGGCACCTGATGGTGCTGCAGTTTCAGCTCGATCAGCTTGGCCTGGTAGTTGCCGCGATAGAGGATCGCGAAATCGCTGTACGGGCGGTCGGTGCGCAAGTGCAGGCTGAGGATTTCCATGGCCACGCGTTCGGCTTCGGCGTCCTCGTTGCGGCAGCGGATCACGCGGATCTCGTCGCCGTGGCCCATCTCACTCCACAGCTGCTTCTCGAATTCGTGCGGGTTGTTCGAGATCAGCACGTTGGCGCAGCGCAGGATGCGGCTGGTGGAGCGGTAGTTCTGCTCGAGCATCACCACTTTCAGGGACGGGTAGTCGTCCTTGAGCAGCATCAGGTTTTCCGGCCGCGCGCCGCGCCAGGCGTAGATCGACTGGTCGTCGTCGCCCACCACGGTGAACTGGTTGCGTTTGCCGATGAGCATTTTCACCAGCAGGTACTGGCTGGCGTTGGTGTCCTGGTATTCGTCGACCAGCAGGTAACGCACCTTGTTCTGCCACTTTTCGAGGATGTCGGCGTGCTCTTCGAAGAGTTTCACTGGCAGCAGGATCAGGTCGTCGAAATCCACCGCGTTGAACGCCTTGAGCGTGCGCTGATAGTGGGTGTAGACGATGGCGGCGGTCTGTTCCTTGGGGTTGCGGGCGTTTTCCAGGGCCTGGGCCGGCAGGATCAGGTCGTTTTTCCAGGCGCCGATCATGTTCTTGATCTCGTCGACGCCGTCGTCGCCTGCATATTCCTTCTGCATGATGTCGGTCATCAGCGACTTGACGTCGGTTTCGTCGAAGATCGAGAAACCGGGTTTGTAGCCCAGCCGTTCATGTTCCTTGCGGATGATGTTCAGGCCCAGGTTGTGGAAGGTGCAGACCGTCAGCCCGCGTCCTTCACCTGGACGCAGCAGGGTGCCGACACGTTCTTTCATCTCGCGCGCGGCCTTGTTGGTGAAGGTCATGGCGACGATGTACTGGGCGCGGATGCCGCAGTTCTGGATCAGGTGCGCAATCTTGCGCGTGATCACGCTAGTCTTGCCGGAGCCAGCACCGGCGAGCACCAATAGAGGGCCGCCGACGTAGTTCACGGCTTCTTGCTGCCGGGGATTGAGTCGGGACATACGAAAATTCGGGAGTCGTTGACGAAATGGGCCGGCATTTTAACAGGCTCAGCGATTTGTGTTGCTCTCTCCGACTTGTGACGCAGCACGCGATTCAAATTTGCCGGTTTTGTTACTTTCACGCAGGATGCGCGGTGATTTTGCGGCTAATGTTCTCATTCGTGACACAAAATAACGTTTTGATAACCGTTGTCGTTTGGTCATTGGTTGCCGCAACGGCATAATGCCCGCCGCCCACATCATTGCAGAGTCTAGGGAGTCAGCTTGACTACGCCTGTCGAACCCTTGCGTTTGCTGCTACTGGCCGAAGAGCCAGCGTGGACAGCGTTATTGCGCGAGTGTCTGGCTCCGTTGGGGAGTGCGGCGGTGCTGATCAGCGCGCCGAGCTGGGAGTCGGTCAGCAGCCTGTTCGAAGACAACCGCCACGCGGTGTTGTTGACCGTTCCCGCGTTGCAGCCGGCGCCCGGTCGTTGCAGCCTGCCGACGGTGTTGCTGTTGGAACATGAGCCGGCGACCGCGCCCGACGGCGTCAGCGACTGGCTGGTGTTCGATGCCCTCGATCCCGGCATGCTCCGGCGTTGCCTGCGGCATGTGCGCGAACGCGGCGTGCTGGAAAACACCCTGCAACGCCTGGCCGAACAGGATCCGCTGACCGGCATCGCCAACCGCCAGGGCTTCCAGACCCTGCTGACGGCGCGCCTCGCCGAAAACGACGGCCGCGGCCTGGCCCTTGGGCACCTCGATCTCGACAACTTCCGTCACGCCAACGATGCCCTTGGCCACCAGGCCGGCGACCGCCTGATCCTGCAAGTCGTCGCACGGCTGAAAAGTCAGCTGGAAGTCGGCGATCAACTGGCGCGCCTCGGCAGCGATGAATTCGCCTTGCTGATCGATACCCGCCGCGCCCCGCAACGGGCCGAATGGATGGCCGAGCGCATTACCGAAGCCCTGGCCGAACCTTACTGGGTCGACGGCGAAAGCCTGTTGATCGGCTCCAGCCTGGGCATCGCCCATGCCCGCGCCCAGGGTGGTGCGGATCCGCTGATGTGGCATGCGCACATCGCCATGCAGCAGGCCAAGAGCACTCAGGGCTGCACCTTTCACATCTTCAACGAGCGGATCAACCGCAACGCGCGAAGCATGGCCGACCTCGAAAGCGAGCTGCGCCGGGCCTTGCGTCGCGATGAATTGGAGCTGCATTACCAGCCGCGCCTGAACCTGCAGGACGGCCAGATCGTCGGCCTCGAAGCGCTGGTGCGCTGGCGTCACAGTGAACGCGGCCTGCTGCCGCCGAGCGAATTCGTGCCGCTGGCCGAGCAGAGCGGTCTGATCGTGCCGCTGGGTTACTGGGTGATTTCCCGGGCCCTGCGCGACATGCAGGCGTTGCGCGAACGCGGACTGCCGGCGCTGCACATGGCGATCAACCTGTCGTTTCGCCAGTTTCAGGACAGCCAGTTGCTGCCGACGCTCAGTCGTCTGATCGCCGAGCGCGGCGTCGAGGCGCAGTGGCTGGAATTCGAACTCACCGAAACCGCCGTGATGCGCCGCAGCGATCTGGTCAAGCAGACCATGGACGCCCTCGGTCGCCTCGGCGTGCGATTTTCGCTGGATGATTTCGGCACCGGGTTCTCGTCGTTCGTGCACCTCAACAGCCTGCCGATCACCTTGCTGAAGATCGACAAGAGCTTTGTCGGCGGCATGGAGCAGCGCGAAGAGAACCGCAAACTGGTGCACGCCATGATCAACCTCGCGCACAACCTGCACCTGGAAGTGGTGGCCGAAGGGGTGGAAACCCGCGAGCAACTGGATCTGTTGCGCGGGTTCGGCTGTGATCAGGTGCAGGGTTACCTGATCAGCAAGCCGCTGCCGTTGGCGGAACTGGTTGAATATCTGGTGGTTGACGCCAGCCAGCCGCCGCTGGGCATCGTGGTTTAGCCTCAACTCCCTGTGGGAGCGAGCTCGCTCCCACAGGGAGACTCATTCGGCCTGAGCGATTTTGAAGCCTTGAGATTGCGGCTCAAGCCGAATCATCCGCTTCATCTTCCATTCGAACGCCAGCGTCAAGCTCACCGCCGCACAGGCCAGCCCCAGCGCCAGACCCCACCAGACGCCGGTCGGCCCCCAGTGCAGATGAAACGCCATCAGCCACGCCGCCGGCGCGCCGATCAGCCAGTAGCAAACAAGCCCGACCAGGAATGTGGTCTTGGCATCCTTGAGCCCGCGGATGCAGCCCATGGCAATCGTCTGCGTGCCGTCGAACAGCTCGAACCACGCCGCCACGGCCAGCAGGCTGACGGCCAGACGAATCACTTCGGCAAACGCCGGGTCGTTATGGTCGAGGAACAAACCGACCAACTGATTCGGCAGCAACCAGAACACCATCGCAAACCCCAGCATTACCACCGCACCAAAGACGATGCCGACCCTTCCCGACATCCGCGCATCGTTCAATTGCCCGGCGCCGTAATGCTGGCCGACGCGCATGGTGATCGCATACGACATCCCCGCAGGAACCATGAATGCCACCGAGACGATTTGCAGGGCGATCTGATGCGCCGCCAGTTGCGTGCTGCCCATGGTGCCCATGCACAGCGCCGCGAAGGCGAACAGCCCGACTTCCACCGCGTAGGTGCCGCCGATCGGCAGACCCAGGCGCCAGAGTTCTTTCAGGTACTGCCGGTTCGGCCGCGACAGACCTTCGCGAAGAGGGTAGGCGTCATAGGCCGGATGCCGACGAATGTGCCAGGCCAGTGCCAGCGCCATGCAGTTGGCGACAATTGCCGTGACCAGGCCGATACCGGTCAGCCCGAGTTTCGGCAGGCCGAACAGGCCGGTGATCAGCGCGTAATTGAGCAGGAAGTTGGCCACCGTGCCGGCGAGACTGATGACCATCACCGGTGTCGCCCGGCCGATGGCGCTGGTGAAACCGCGCAGGGCCATGAAACTCAGGTAGCCGGGCAGGGCGAACGGCAGGGCGATCAGGAATTGCCCGGCGGCATTGACGTTGGTCTCGGTCTGGCCGAATAGCAAGAGCACCGGTTTCAGATTCCACAGCAGCAGCCCGGCACCGAGCGCCATCAGCCACGCCAGCCACAGCCCGGCCTGGGTCAGGCGGGCGGCGCCGATGATGTCGCCGGCGCCCTGACGAATCGCCACCAGGGTGCCGACCGCCGCAATCACGCCGATGCAGAAAATCGACACGAACGAATAGCTCGCCGCGCCCAGACCGCCACCGGCCAGCGCTTCGGGACTGAGGCGCGCCATCATCAGGGTGTCGGTCAGCACCATCAGCATGTGCGCCAACTGCGAGGCGATCAACGGCCCCGCCAGCCGCAGAATGGCCCAGAGTTCGGTACGCACAGGACGCTGCATGGCGTTCACATCCTTATTAAAGAGGGAGCAAGAGACCGTCGATTCTCAGGGTTTGGCGCAGGTTGCACAAAGGGATAAAAAGGATGGGTGGCATGATTAAAACTCATCCTGCCGCGATTCTGCTAAGTTGGCGCAATCCCGCCATTGGAGCGTTGTGCATGTCCCGTCGTCTTCCACCCTTGTATGCCCTGCGCGCATTCGAAGCGGCGGCTCGCCACAGCTCGTTCACCCGGGCCGCCGAAGAGCTGTCGATCACTCAGAGTGCAGTGAGCCGGCACATCCGCACGCTCGAAGAGCATTTCGCCTGCCGCTTGTTCCACCGCAGCGGGCGCAACCTGCAACTGACCGAGTCGGCACGCCTGCTGCTGCCGGGCATCCGTGATGGCTTTGCTGCGTTGGAACGGGCCTGCAATACCTTGCGCGCCGAAGATGACATCCTGCGCATGAAAGCCCCGTCGACCCTGACCATGCGCTGGTTGCTGGCGCGGCTCAGTCGCTTCCGGCATTTGCAGCCGGGCAACGAGGTGCAACTGACCAGCGCGTGGATGGACGTGGATTCGGTGGACTTCAACAACGAGCCCTTCGATTGCGCGGTGTTGCTCAGTGACGGGCATTTCCCGCCGGACTGGGAAGCCAGCCTGCTGTTTCCGGAGGAGCTGATTCCAGTCGGCGCGCCGAATCTGCTCAACGATAAGCCGTGGGACGTGGCGCGGCTGGCCAGCGCCGAGCTGCTGCACCCGACGCCGGATCGCCGGGACTGGCGCAGTTGGCTGGAACACATGGGGTTGTCGGATCAGGTGTCGCTCAAGGGCGGGCAGGTGTTCGACACCCTGGAGCTGGGCATGATCGCGGCAGCCAGGGGCTATGGGGTGTCCATGGGCGATCTGCTGATGGTGGCCGAGGATGTCGCGCAAGGGCGCTTGAGCCTGCCCTGGCCGACGGCGGTCGCCAGCGGACTGAATTATTACCTGGTGTGGCCAAAGACCCGCCCCGGAGGTGAACGTTTGCGCCGCCTCAGCGACTTCCTGCAAGGCGAAGTCCGCGCCATGGCGCTGCCGGCGGTCACGCGCTTGAGCTGAATCGTTCGAGCCTGCACAATGCCGGCCTTTCGCCATAACCCTGCTGTTCGCTCAAGTATTCGGTTTTACCGCCGAATACGTGCATGTGGAACCGTCGTGCCGGTCTCCACGATTCACCCCCATTAGAAAATTATCCGAGCTGCGATCAAGGAGGATCGGAAGTTCGGCCAGGAGCTGTCCATGTCTCAACCTCGCGCTCGGATCGCCTCGCAGCTGGGCCTCGCGCTCGCCGTGATACTGGCGATAGTCATCAGCGGCAGTACAGTCTTTGCTTTGCGTTCGCTGGATACCGCCAACCTCGCCACTCGTGAGGAGCACCTCGCCAGTGAAGCGCGTCTGCTCGCCGACCAATTGAGCACCTTCCACGGCACGCTGCGCGAAAGCACCCAGCGCCTGAGCGGGTTGTTCGAGAAGCGCTTCAGCGCCGGCCTGAGCATTCATCCGAGCGAGCCGGTGACCGTGGCCGGCACCCAGACGCCGGGCCTGCACCTGGGCAGCGAAGTGTTGAACAACAACTTCAAGGAAGTCGACGAGTTCAAACAGATGACGGCCGGTGTCGCCACGCTGTTCGTGCGCAGCGGCGAAGATTTTGTGCGGGTCAGCACCTCCCTGACCAAACAGGATGGCACCCGCGCCATTGGCACCTTGCTCGACCACGCCCATCCAGCCTATGCGAAGTTGATGGCGGGGCAAGGGTACGTCGGCCGCGCCTTGCTGTTCGACCGTTCCTACATGACCCAATACACCCCGGTGCGTGACAGCAGCGGCAAGGTGATTGCGGTGTTGTTCGTCGGTTTCGATTACACCGACGCGCAGAACGCCCAGTTCGCCAATCTCAAGCGCTTCCGCATCGGCCAGACCGGTTCGCTGGCATTGCTGGACGAGAAAAACCAATGGCTGGTGGCCCCGGCGGGCGTGCAGGCGCTGGATCAAGCGATTCCGGTAATCAACGATCTGGCGAAAGCGCCGGGTAAAGGCCGGTTCTGGAGCGACAAGTCCGAAGATTTCTACAGCATCGCCGTGCCGTTCGAGGGTGGGCCGTGGTCGGTAGTGGCGAGCATGCCGAAGGCGGAGATTCGCGCGGTAACCTGGAGCGTCGGCACCCAACTGGCCATCGGCAGTCTGTTGGCGATGTTGCTGGCGGTGGGCTCGGTGGTCTGGTTGCTGCGCAGCAAGCTGGCGCCACTGGGCGATCTGGTCCGTCAGGCCGAAGCCTTGGGCGCGGGTGATCTGAGCGTGCGCCTGAGTGTGTCGAGCAACGACGAGATTGGTCAGTTGGCCCGCGCCTTCAACCAGATGAGCCAGGCCCTGTCGACCATGGTCGAGCATATCCGCCGCGCCTCCGAAGAGGTCAACCGTCGGGCTCAGGCGCTGTCCGGTCTGTCCGGCGGCGCTTATGAAGGCATGGAGCAACAGTCCGGCGAGATCACCAGCATGGCCGGCGCGGTAGAGGAGTTTTCCGCCACGTCGCTGAACATTGCCGACAACATGGGCAACACTCAACGTCTGGCTCAGGAAAACGCGCAGCAGACCCAGATCGGTCGCACGTCGATGGAGGAAGCGTCTTCCTCGCTGGAGCAGATTGCCGGCGCACTGAACACCACCGCGACCGTGATCAACACGCTCGGTCAGCGTTCCCAGGAAATCGGCGGCATCGTCAGCGTGATCACCTCGATTGCCGAACAGACCAACCTGCTGGCACTCAACGCCGCCATCGAAGCGGCCCGTGCCGGCGAGCAGGGTCGCGGCTTTGCCGTGGTGGCCGACGAGGTGCGCAGCCTGGCCTCGCGTACCCGTCAGGCGACGGATGAAATTTCCAGCATGATTCACAGCATTCAGCAGGAAACCGGCAACGCCATCAGCAACATGGAGCAGGGCAATCTGCTGATGCAGGAAGGCCTGTCGCGAAATGCCAACGTGGCGTCGGCGCTGGCGCGCATTGACGAGCAAAGTCGCTCGGCGGGTGAGCAGTTTGCCGCGATCACCACCGCGACTCAGGAGCAGAGCAGCACCGCGACTTTGCTCAGCAGCAACTTGCAGAGCATCGCGATGGCCAACAGCGAGCAGCGCGAAGTGGTGTCGAACCTGGCCATCACCGCCAAGGAACTGGAAGGCCTGGCAGCCGACCTGCGCCAAGAGGTCGACCGCTTCCGTTGAGGCGCCGTGCCCGCTTACTGGTAAGCGGAGAGGTCTTCGCTGGAGTCGACCTCTCCCCATTCTCCGCTGTAGGCCACGGCCGAGACCGGAACCCGACCCGCATCGATGACACGTTGCAGGGTGTTGGTCATGTGCATCTTGTCGCGTTGTTCCGGGGTCAGTTCGGCTCGTAGCCGAACGACTTCTGCCCAACCCTCAGGGGTGAAGCGCAGCAGCCCCATGTACTGACCCTGAACTTCGTCCACCGATTGCGGCTTGTTGCCGATTTCGGCCAGCGTACCGGCGTCGGTCAGGCGGAACGTTTCGGCATCCAGCAACGGATCGCCGAAACGCTGCGTCCACAATTTCAGCCAATGGGGGTCGTAGGTGACGGCCAGCGATGCTTCGTTGGTCATCAACGACTGAACGGCGTCCGGGCTGTAGAAAATATCGGAATAACTCACGATGCATGGCTGGCCCTGCAGCCAGGATTCGGCGTACGCCAGCGACGACACCATGTTGGTGTCCGCCCAGCGTGGGTTATGGAATTCGATCAGGCCACGCTCGGCCAGCCACTCTCTTTTATAGCCGGTCACTATGGCGATTTCGCTGATGCCCGCCGCGCGCAAGGATTCCAGCTGCCATTCGAGCAGGGCTTTGCCTCGCAGTTCGACCAGGCACTTGGGGCGCTCATCCGTGAGGCTTTTCATGCGACTGCCACGTCCGGCAGCCAGAATAATGGCTTTCACAACACGTCTATCCCGTGGGTTATTGAATGGAGTCAGGTTCGCCGAACAGCTGCCGGATACGTTCAAGGTCGTGGGTGGCAAAATCCGCTTCGCGCTCCGGGTGCCACATCCAGCCTTCCCAAGGCAGTTGAAGGTGGCGGATGGCTTCGATTTCACCGTCTTCGCTGCGCGCCATGACGTCGAAACCCTGCGGGCAACCGGCAAGAGCGAGGCCGTGATAGCTGTTCACCTCGGCGACGATCCGGCCGGACAGCTGATGCCGGGTTCGCACATGACCGGTCACCGGTTTCAACTCGCCGCCAGCCTCGTGCGCCAGCATCTGCATGCCGCGACAAATGCCCAGTACTGGCAACTGACGTTCGCGAGCGTGATCCAGCAACTCGCTCTCGGTACGGTCGCGGGTCGGGCACTGACCGATGTCATTGCCACCCGACAGCACAATGGCGTGTGGCGCGACGGCCGCCAGCCAGTGATCGAGCGGCAAGCCGTTGGGCACGGGTACCGGAATGAAACCGGCTGCCAGAAGGAACCCGATCAGTCGCTGATCCAGCGCATCCCGGGTTTCTCCTCGCTCTGGATAGCTGTCCACCCGTTGACTGACTGCGACCACCTTCATGTCATCATCTCCACCCGCCGGCCCGGGCAATCCAGGTGCAGGAAGTCCGCGGTCGACCAGCGACGGTAAAGCACTTCACCCGCCCCAATGACAGCCGGCAGGCCAAGCTCGCCGGCACGGATTGCCATGTGCGAATTGGCGCCGCCCCACGCCGTGATCAATCCGGCGATCGGGTAGGCGAACAGCCAGTCAAACCCCGGATCCGCGTTGGGAATGCAGACGATCGCCCCGGCGAGTTTGTCCCGGTCGTCGCACAGCACAACCGGTGCGGTCACGCGTTTCTGGGTGATGAAGTTGGGCGCCGTTTCCGGCCACTCGAAGCCCCAGACATCTTCCGGCCGGGTAATCACCGGCGGCAGGGATACCTTGAGCGTCTCGGCGTAACGCGCCTTGCCCTGTTCAATGCTGCGCAGCAGCACTTCCTTGGGCTCCGCTGCCGCCACGTGCAGTTCGGTGAAGGCACGGATGTCGCAATAAGCAAGATCTTCGCGCCCGATACCGTGCTCGGCACCGACTTGGGCAATCAACGCCAGTGCGTCGGACAGGTTGCGGGTGAAGTGAAACTTGGCGAGTTCGCGAAGTTCGATACCGTTCTGCAGGAAGTCCAGCAAACCCACCGGATCCGGCTGCAAGCCATGGGCTTCGAGCAGTTTCACGATCTCGCGCATCTGTGGCAGCGTCAGCGAAAACGGTTGAAGCGGTTCCGGAGCGGCGGGGCGCTGGGTCCAGTCGAAATAGAGTTCCGGGGCTTCATCGTAACGGGGAGACAGGATGTCGTAGGTGCCAGGTCGCAAATGGCCGTAACGCGCGAGGAAGGTCGTCTTGTCGAGCGTTGCCCGGTCGCGCGCCAGCTGCCCGCTGACGGTTGAAACACCGGCCATGAACGCATCGTAGTCGGCTTGCGAGAACACGCCCACGGACACCAGCGACCTGAGCATCTGCACGGCGACGAAACCGGCGCGCGCCAAACCGGCGAACGGCAGGGTGCCATAGCGTTTCGCGTCTTCCAGCAGCCAGTAAATGCGCTCCAGCGGGTCGGCGTCGGAGGCCATCAGCTCTTCACGACGGGCATTGAGCACATCCAGCTTGTTGGCATCGCTGCGCCACAGACCGTCCTTGGGATGGACGATGCGATTGGTCAGCTTGCGCAGGCTGGTGCTGATTGCCTCCAGCTCGTGGGGCTGAAAGCCTGCATCGGCGAGGCGCTCCAGTTGTTGCGAGAGATCGAGGGTGTAGCACGAGAACACGATTTCGAACTCCACCTTGTCGTGGAGTGTCGGTTCGGCCAGCAATCTGTCGATGTAATAGTCGACCAGTCTTCCCGCCAGATCCTCATCGAGGTCCGCCGGAATGAACGAGTTGAACGACAGGCGCACATCGATATAGGGCAAGCCGAAAAAGTGCGGCATCAGCGGAAAGCTGCGCAGGTTGCGGTAGCCGTAGTTGTGCCGCTGGTAAGCCCAGATGGAATCGGTCACCAGATCGCGGTACAGCGAGAGCGCCAAAGGTTTGGGCCGGATTCCGATGATCTCCGCCGGGTTCCAGTCAGGCATCACGCCATAGACCGTGCGCTGGCCGATCAGGAACGGATGCGGTCGCATGCCGCGTGCGACTTTGCGCTGAATGCTGTCCAGGCGGGCCGATTGCTCGGCATCGGTCTCCGGACGGGAAGGCAGGATCAGTGGCCGGGCCTGTAACAGCCAGAGCACTTCGCCTTCGGTTTCACGGGTGACTGCAAACTCGCAGTCGACGGGCTCGCCACCGAACAGTGCCAGCAGCTCTTCGAGCAGGCCAACCACGGGCGCGAGGGCGGCGGGCGCTGCAATCTTGCTCTGGGCAGCCTGTTGCCAGAGCCGCCCGCCCATGCCACCGGTCACCGAGGCCGTGTCGCTGCCTTCCGACCAGTTCACCACGCGATAGGGCGCGCAGGTGTTGGGGTCGTGGGAAAAGGCCACGCCGGAGCGCAGTACGTTCCCCAGCATGGGCTGAATCAGTATTTCGTCCGCCGGAAACGCCTCGCCATAACTGGCGATGACCTGTTCCACCGCCGGGCTCAGCCCTGCATCGTCGACATTCGGGATCGACAGGAAGGCGCCCGCGAAGGACGCCTGGGCACTGTCTTCACGCCCGCAACTGGAACGCACGATCCATGGGGCGGCCGGCAGCCGCTCACCGACCGCCTGGACACAGGCTTGCCGGTTCCGCCGCCAGTCCGCCACGGTGAATGCCAGCAGCGGAGCAATACGGGCCGAGGTCAGCCGTTCTTGCAGGCTGGACAGCGTCCCGGCCTTGGTAGAGAAATGCAGGGCCATCAGGCGTTATCTCAGCTGGGCAACCCAAATGTTCGTCGAGTACGGAATCTGGATCGAAGGCGTCTTCAGGCTTTTGAGGTAGTCGTCGATGGCGCTGATCACTTCATGGAAATTCGCACCGGCCTGACGCTCCAGCGTCGCGTGGGAGCGCCAGGCTTCCAGGCATTCTTCGATGCTCTGCTCGTGAATGACGCGGGCATCCAGGTGCACGACCGGGCCGAACAGTTCGCTGGCGTCGATCACGGCCGTCTGGTCTTCGCGGCGGGTGCCGTAGCCATAACCGGGTACGCGATCCTTGATGATGGCTTCGATCCGGGCCTGGATCGGGTCTTCGAGGTTGCGGTGGTTCCACATGCAGGCGAACCAGCCCCGAGGCTTGAGAATGCGCGCGGTTTCCTTGAGGGCCTGCTGGCGGTCGCAGACGTTGAACGAGCTGCCGAAGGTGACCATGTCGAACGCCTGGGTCGTTTGCCCGGTCGCTTCGCCAGTGCCTTCGTGCCATTTGACATTGGACAGCTCGGCAGTGCGCTTGATGCCGTTGGCGCGCATCGCGTCGTTCGGCTCCACGGCGGTGACGTCCAGACCGCGAGCGGCGAGCATCAGCGTCAGGTGTGCAACACCGGCGCCGACGTCACAGAATTTGTCGCCCTGTTCGGCCCCTGCGATCGAGAGCATGGCATCGATGGCAGCATCGGCGTAGTCAGGGCGCTTCAGGTAAGCGTCGGCCAGGGTGGTGTAATCCCATTCGGTTTTCATGCCGGATTCCTTGTGTGAATTTTATTGAGTAGATCGTCTGCCAGGTCTTGCCTGGAGCGCAGCGGGTCGAATTCGACCAGCCAGTCCGCTGCCTGCGGTTCATCCACAGGCAAGTCGAGACCGGCAACGTTGTGCAGTTCACCGGCATGAAACCGGCGGTAGATGCCCTTGGGATCCCGGCGACCGAGTTCCTCTACTGGTACTTTGAGGTAAACCTCGAAATAGCCAGGCAGGTGGGCACGGTTCCACGCATGAACTTCACGAAACAGCGAAATCGTTGCGATCACCACGGTGTGGCCTTGTGCGGCGATCATTCTGCAGAGGTGGGCGTATTGCATGGCCAACGCGAGTCGCCCTTCGCGGCCATGGTTCTGCGAGCTGGCTGCGGTGGCGCCGAACACCTCGCGCAGCTCGTCGCCGTCGAGCATCACGACCGATTCCCCGCGGTTGCGCAGACGGGTAACGAGATCACCGGCCAGCGTTGACTTTCCGGCGCCTGAAAGGCCCGTAATCCAGATTACCTGTGCGTGAGGGTTACATTTCATAGCGTTCTGACCAGTGTCCGGTTTGGATACCTGGCGTGATGAAGCCGTGGCCGGTTCAACACGCAATGCAAGTTCAATCACGCTCTTTAATGTTGCCAAAAGAGTCGATGGTTAGTTGGCAGAACATCGAGTCGTGCCTGTGTTCAATCAAGTCGTGAAACACATCCTGCGGTAATGGCAAGTTGCTGTATTGACGCTCATAGAACTTTTTGTAAATGAAGTAGCAGTCTTCAGGGGACATCAGGCTGAAACCGAGTGCCAGCTCTTTGAGTTCTTCGCCGTTTTTGGCGATGGGCAGCAAGTTGTTCATTTGCTGCAGCCAGACGTCGACGGTCGGGTTGGACTCGTCGGTCGTCGGAACGTAATAGATCGGCAGCTTGCACGTGTTGAGCATGAACGAGACACCGCCGGTCGAGGCATCGGTGATGATGGTGTCGCACTGTTGATAGAAAACCGTGCTGCTGGTGCCTGTCGTGTCGATGGTGATCCATTCATACGCCGAGAGCTGGTTGCACAGGTCCTTCAGGGTTGGATGCTGAAGGTCGGCCATGTACGGACGCAGGATGAACCGGGCGTGAGGGATCTGTGATTTGACCGCGTTGATCACGGTTTGCAGGTTCTCGTACAGGGAGGCGCCGCTTGGGCAGATTCCCAGTTGGGTCGGCAGCAGTCCGACAACGAAATCATCCGACGCCTTGTTTGACCCGGGAGCGGATTCAAAGAATTTCGGAACCTTGATGGGCAGAGTCGCGACCGGACTGGTCTTGCGCAGGTCGGAGCGCAAGGCTATGCCATCGGCAATCAGCGATTTCAGGGCCTTTCTGTCGGGTCTGTAGCGTTGCAGGCCCGATCTGATCAGATCAAAACCCGATCGGGACGAAGAAATGACCACATCCCAATAGGACGTCAGTTCGGCGTAGTAATACTTGTCTTTGGTCGGCATTCCCACATTGCCGTGGGTCAGGAAAATACCGAAGTTCGAATCGTCGAGCAGTCGGCCAATCCAGGCATCGTTTGAAATGACGACTTGCGAGGCCAGGTTCGCGATGACTTCGACTTCAACCTGCTCAACCGGATAGTCAAGGATCTCTTCTGCCTCCTGCCTGCTCAGGCCGGTCTTGTCGGTCTGCAGCACGATGCAGTTGTAGGCGTGGCGCAGGGCATTGAGCGCCGGGATCAGGTATTCGAGGTAGGTTTTTCCGCCACGGGTGACATTGCTGATCAAATAGACGTTTTTCATTAATGACTTGTACTTTTAAAATTTGCCGTGGCAAAAAAGTTGGATCAGCTGGATTGCGCGTAGACAACTGATTGATATTGTCTTGACGCGTTCGCCATTGAAAATCTGTCATCGACAGTTGTTTTAAGTCTGCCGTCTCATGATGATTTTATTGATTAAGTGTATTGCGCCCGCTGGGCTGAAGAGTTCTTTTCCATGATGTGCCGCCTCCATTTTATATTGCTTTAAAGTTTGAAGTTTTTAACTAAAAGCTCTGGCGCCTGATGAACAGCGCCGTCGTTATATCACATCTTGGCTAATGGCTATCAGCGCGTGCGGACTTTATTTTCAGCTGGCACAGGTCGCCTCTAAGCTGCCTGTCCATCCCGTCATTGCGTCGCTGGGCGATACTGCAGCGCTTCGGCCAGATGCTCACGTGATATGGCATCAACCTTCTCTATATCGGCCAGTGTCCGTGCAACCTTGAGCAGCCGATGTGCTGAACGCAGCGACAGGGTCAGTCGCTCACAGGCTGACTCCAGCCAGGTTTCATCGACTGTGGATAACTTGCAGTGCTTCTTCAGCCCCGGCAAATCGAGAAACGCATTGGCGCAGCCCTGGCGTTTTTGCTGACGCTCGCGGGCCTCGGCGACCAATGTGGCCGCGCTGGCGCTGTCTTCTCCCGGTTTCACGGCAGGGTTCAACGCTGTCGCCTCCCGCGCTACTGTGAGGTGCAAATCGATTCGGTCCAGCAACGGCCCCGACAGTTTGTTGCGATAGCGCTGCACCATGTCCGGTGTGCATGAGCATTTGCCGCTCGGTTCGCCGAGATATCCACAGGGGCAGGGATTCATCGCCGCGACCAGCTGGAATCTCGCGGGAAACCGCACCCGTTCCTTGGCCCTTGCGATCACGATGCAGCCGGATTCCAGCGGTTCGCGCAGCACCTCCAGCACCTTGCGATCAAACTCGGGCAGCTCATCGAGAAACAGCACGCCATGGTGGGCCAGGGTGATTTCGCCGGGCTGAGGTTTTGAACTGCCACCGACCAATGCCGGCCCGGAAGCCGAGTGATGCGGTTGGCGGAACGGGCGTTGCGGCCAGTGAGTCAGCGGCGCGCCACTGGCGACGGATTGAATCGCCGCCACTTCCAGCGCTTCACTCTCGGTCAGCGGTGGCAGCAGCCCTGGCAAACGACTGGCAAGCAATGTCTTGCCCGTCCCCGGTGGCCCGCTGAACAGCAGGTTGTGGGCGCCGGCAGCGGCAATCAGCAGCGCCCGTTTGGCCGCCAGTTGGCCCTGGACTTCATTCAGGTCGGGATAGGGTTTGGCGGCATGGATCAGCCCGTCCGAGACATAAGGTTCGACCGGTGTATGTCCATTGAAATGCGCCACAGCCTCCAGCAGATGATCCACCGCAATCACCCTCAGTCCCGACGCCAGACAAGCCTCCTCGGCATTCGCCCGTGGCACCACCAGCGTCCGCCCGGCTTTGCGTGCTGCCAGCGCCGCCGGCAACACCCCGCGCACCGCCCGCACGGCGCCGGACAACGCCAGTTCGCCAAGGCACTCCACGTCATCCAGCGTCAACGTCGGCACCTGCACACTCGCCGACAGAATCCCCAGCGCAATCGCCAGATCGAACCGCCCGCCATCCTTGGGCAGATCCGCCGGTGCCAGATTCAACGTGATCCGCCGCGCCGGAAACTGCAGCCCGGAATTGATGATCGCACTGCGTACCCGGTCCTTGCTCTCCTTCACCGCCGCTTCGGGCAAGCCGACCATGGTCAGAGAGGGCAAACCGTTGGCCAGGTGAACTTCGACGGTGACGGCGGGAGCATCCACGCCAATCTGGGCGCGGCTATGGACGATGGCGAGGGACATGGTCGTTCCTTGAGTTGAATCGGGGGCCGCTTCCTGCGGGTTTTTGAAGGGTAGTTGAGCGGGGCTCTAGCGTTTGAGTAGAGGTTTACAAGACGTATCAGAAAGCGGTTGTGCGGGTCTATGCATTCATCTTCTGCCTGCTAACAGACCACTTGGCTCAAGCTCAGGTCCGCACGTAACGGCAACTGGGAGCCGTTGGGCATGACTGTCATGGACTTGGCCATGCCCACAAACTGGCCTGAAACCGAGATCGAGAAGCTTGTGAAATGCCAGCTCAGGATCTGCGCCGATCTGGCAATCAGGCTGGCCATTCACCTCAACACCACGCCTGAGTTCTGGATGAATCTTCAGTCGACTTACGATTTGCGAAAAGCTGGAGTTTAGAGAGGAGCTTCCGTCCGTGATCAAGTGGAGTGGCTGGCGCATTGCGCTTGATCTGAATTCAAGGTCGTACGGCGGGGAGCTGAACAGTTGCTGTGACTACTCCTCAGAAAACCGATTGTTGCAGCTATCTCGAGGCGAAAAAAAACCGCCTTGAGGAGACGGTTTTCAGTTGCAGGCTTCGGTGAGGCCAAGGCCTGCGCATCCTTAGTGGACACACTCGCGTATCCCGAGGTTGTGCATGTTTGATCGCTGGCGCAAGCATCAACGAAATTCCGCCAGCCAGTGGCAGGCTGGGATGAAGACTCACTCAGCCGGCGGCGTCAGCTTCGCTTCCATCTCAGCCACCTTCGCCTCAAGGCTCTCGAGCCGGGCGCGAGTGCGCGCCAGCACCACCATCTGACTGTCAAACTCTTCACGGCTCACCAGGTCGAGTTTGCTGAAGGCACTTTGCAGCAGCATCTTGAACTGGCTTTCGATTTCGGCTTTTGGCAAGGGCGTGTCGCCGCTGAACAGGCGGGAGGCGGTGCCGCTCAGGGCGTCGAGGAAGTCTTTGGGCGCGAGCATGGGATATGTCCTGGAAACAATGGCCGGCAGTGTATCACGCAGTGTCTATAGTCATTGGCGCAGGCACGGATGCACGCTTTTCGCGCAACGGGATGCACGGCCACGCACCGTTGTTGTGCGTATCCGGAGTGCCATTTGGGTGATGGCATCTGTGGCAGCGGCCAAGGGATTGAAATCAGTGGTTTTTGGCGAGATGGCAAGCTTTCTGCTTAGTCACCTTCGACCCATGCACTGATGCAGTCGCTGTGACGAATGCAGTGCGGCAGACGGAGCGGGGAGTTTCGTCTGGAGCGGTTAGCTGGCGTCGACAACGAAGCGTTACAAAGCCAGGCACTGCGCTTAGACTTGAGTCGGGTTTGTTTTCCTGGGGCAAGTCCACCAATTCGGGAGAGAGTTTCATGAAGCTAGTCACTGCCATCATCAAGCCGTTCAAGTTGGACGACGTGCGCGAGTCGCTGTCCGAAATCGGCGTGCAGGGCATTACCGTTACTGAAGTCAAAGGCTTCGGTCGGCAGAAGGGTCACACCGAGCTGTATCGCGGCGCGGAGTATGTGGTCGATTTTCTGCCCAAGGTGAAAATCGACGTTGCCATCGACGACAAGGATCTGGATCGGGTTATCGAGGCGATAACCAAGGCTGCCAACACCGGCAAGATCGGTGACGGCAAGATCTTCGTGGTCAATCTGGAACAGGCGATCCGCATCCGTACCGGCGA
This sequence comes from Pseudomonas sp. DR 5-09, assembly GCF_001655595.1. Classification (NCBI taxonomy): domain Bacteria; kingdom Pseudomonadati; phylum Pseudomonadota; class Gammaproteobacteria; order Pseudomonadales; family Pseudomonadaceae; genus Pseudomonas; species Pseudomonas sp. DR 5-09. The sequence goes on along the minus strand of NZ_CP011566.1, from coordinate 6,181,912 downwards.
AACCGATACCGACGCGATCTAAACGCCGCCACAAACCCAACGCCCCAGGAGAAAACAATATGACTCTGCGTAAATTCGCAGGGCTAGGAGCCCTGTTGTCTATCGTAATGCCCGGCCTGGCCATGGCGGCAGACGAAGTGGCAGCCCCAGTCCTGAATTCCGGCGACACTGCCTGGATGCTCACCTCCACAGCCCTCGTGCTGTTCATGACCATTCCCGGCCTCGCGCTGTTCTACGGCGGCATGGTTCGGTCGAAAAACATTCTTTCCGTGATGATGCAGTGCTTCGCCATTACCGGTCTGATCAGCGTCCTGTGGGTCATTTATGGCTACAGCATCGCGTTCGACACCACCGGCATGGAGCAGGGCGTCGTCAACTTCAACTCGTTCGTGGGTGGTTTCGGCAAGGCGTTCCTGGCCGGTGTCACGCCAGCGAGCCTGACCGGCCCGGCGGCGCTGTTCCCCGAGGCGGTCTTCATCACCTTCCAGATGACCTTCGCGATCATCACTCCGGCGCTGATCGTCGGTGCGTTCGCCGAGCGGATGAAGTTCTCCGCGATGCTGATCTTCATGGGCATCTGGTTCACCCTGGTTTATGCACCGATCGCGCACATGGTCTGGTCCGGCAACGGCGGCCTGATGTGGGACTGGGGCGTGCTCGACTTCGCCGGCGGCACCGTGGTGCACATCAACGCCGGTGTGGCCGGTCTGATCGCCTGCCTGGTACTGGGTAAACGCAAAGGCTTCCCGACCACTCCGATGGCGCCACACAATCTGGGTTACACCCTGATGGGCGCGGCGATGCTGTGGGTCGGCTGGTTCGGCTTCAACGCCGGTTCCGCTGCGGCCGCCAACGGCACCGCCGGCATGGCGATGCTGGTCACTCAGATCGCTACCGCTGCTGCTGCATTGGGCTGGATGTTCGCCGAGTGGATCACCCACGGCAAACCAAGCGCACTGGGTATCGCATCCGGCGTCGTTGCAGGTCTGGTCGCGATCACTCCGGCCGCTGGCACTGTGGGCCCGATGGGCGCCCTGGTGATCGGTCTGGCAGCAGGCGTGGTGTGCTTCTTCTGCGCCACCACCCTGAAACGCAAACTCGGTTATGACGACTCCCTGGACGCCTTCGGCGTGCACGGTATCGGCGGTATCCTCGGCGCGATCCTGACCGGTGTGTTCGCTGCACCGTCGCTGGGTGGCTTCGGCACCGTCACCGACATCGCCGCACAAGTCTGGATTCAGTGCAAAGGCGTCGGCTTCACCGTGATCTACACCGCCATCGTCACTTTCATCATCCTCAAGGTGCTGGATGCCGTGATGGGTCTGCGTGTGACCGAGGAAGAAGAATCGGTCGGCCTGGATCTGGCACAACACAACGAGCGCGGCTACAACCTGTAAGCACGCGCCGCAAAAAACTTGCCCGGCTTGCCGGGCATTTTTTTATCTGGAATTTGTCTTCCCTGATACAGCTGAAAGGATTTTTCGTACTGCTTTGGTCGTGTTTACGACGAGTGTTTTTCTGCGGCCAAAGGCTTACATCATTGAAGGAATATTAGGGCCTTTGTTTTTTTCCAGAGCGCGCTAGAATGCGCCCCGAACGTGCGGAGAACTGTATGTGGCAACAGACTCTGATAACCCTGCGGGCACGGCCCCGGGGCTTTCATCTGGTGACGGACGAGTTGCTCGCCGGTCTGCCTGAACTCAAGGCATGCCGGGTCGGTCTGTTGCATTTGTGGCTGCAGCATACCTCGGCGTCGTTGACCATCAACGAGAACGCCGATCCGGCGGTACGTCGCGACTTCGAACGATTTTTCAATCGTCTGATCCCACAAGGAACAGACGGCTATGAGCATAACGACGAAGGCCTGGACGACCTCCCGGCGCACTTCAAGGCCAGCGTGCTGGGCTGTCAGATCAGTTTGCCGGTAACGGTGGGCCGACTGGCACTGGGCACCTGGCAAGGCGTTTACCTGGGCGAGCACCGTGATCATGGCGGTGCCCGTAAAGTCCTCGCCACCTTGCACGGTGAAGGGGCATAAACCGTTGGTCACCAATGGTTACCGATTTTTTTCCGGCGACTTTCGACAGTCGCCAAAGCTGGTCTATAACTAATCTGCTTTTCGCAAGTCATGAGGTAGAACATGAGCGACGATGATCTGGAAAACGACGACCTCGAAGTAGGCGACGAAGACGAGGCCGAGGAAGGTCTGGAAGCAGCAGCGGAAGACGTTGCTGACGACGATGGCGGTGACGATACGCCGGCCCCGGCTGCCAAAGGCAAGGCCAAGGCTGCGGTGTCGGTCGACGAGTTGCCGAGCATCGAAGCCAAGAACAAGGAGCGCGATGCCCTGGCCAAGGCCATGGAAGAGTTCCTTGCGCGCGGTGGCAAGGTTCAGGAAGTGGAGGCCAACGTGGTCGCCGATCCGCCCAAGAAGCCGGACAACAAGTACGGCAGCCGCCCTATCTGAGGCGTGGCGCTTGCTTGCTGAAAAAGCCCGCCGTCGCTGCGGGCTTTTTCATGGGCGAAAGAAAATCAGCCGCGGCTGTTCCAGCGGGCGAGCACCGCGGGCAGATCGTTCAGGCTGCGAATCTCGGCATCCGGCAGGCGCTCCGCTTCCCAGACCTTGCCGGCGGGGTTGAACCAGATCGCTCGCAGACCGGCCTGCTGCGCCCCGGCGATGTCGTCCCCCGGGTGATCGCCGATATGCACCGCCGCTTCGGCGCTCACGCCACCGCGCTGCAACGCTTCATGGAACAGGCGCGCATCCGGCTTGGCGATGCCGATGTCTTCGGCGCACAGCGCAAACTTGAAGTAGTCCGCCAGTCCGAGACGACGGACATCGGCGTTGCCGTTGGTGACCACCCCGAGAGCGTAGTGTTTGGCGAGGGTTTCCAGGATCGGCTCGACCTCCGGGAACACCTCGATCTGATGCCGCGCATGCAGAAACACTTCAAAACTCTTGTCTGCCAGATCCGACGCTTCGCTGTGGGCGTATCCGGCTTCCTCCAGCGCATGGAACAGCACCCGCCGGCGCAACGCGCTGATGCGGTGCTTGAGTCCCGGCTCGTTGGCCAGCACCCGTTCGCGGATCGACCACAGATGCTCCACCGGTACCGCGCCCAGATTCGGCGCATGCTCGCCCAGCCATTCGCGCAAAACCGCTTCGGCGCTGACGATCACCGGAGCGGTGTCCCACAGGGTGTCGTCGAGATCGAAGGTGATCAACTGGATGCTCATGAATCGTCGCCTTTCATGCGTTTGGCCCGTGGATGGGCGCTGTCGTAGACCGCCGCCAGGTGCTGGAAGTCCAGGTGGGTATAGATCTGGGTGGTCTTGATGTCCGAGTGGCCGAGCAATTCCTGCACCGCGCGCAGATCCTGAGAGGACTCGAGCAAATGGCTGGCGAAGGAGTGCCGCAGCATGTGCGGGTGCAGGTTCTGCCCCAGTTCGCGCTCGCCGGCCAGTTTGACCCGCACCTGAATCGCTCGCGGGCCAAGGCGTCGGCCTTGCTGGCTGACGAATACGGCGTCGTCTGCCGGATTGGTCAGAGCCCGCAGTGGCAGCCATTGTTCCAGCGCTTCCCGGGCCTTCTTGCCGACCGGCAACAGGCGCGTCTTGCTGCCCTTGCCGAGTACCTGAACCATGCCGTCGGCCAGATCGAGCTGATCAAGATTGAGCCCGGTCAGCTCCGACAGGCGCAGGCCGGAAGAGTAGAACAACTCCAGAATTGCCTGATCGCGCCGCGCGAGAAAATCGTCCTCGACCGCACCTTCAAGCAGTTGCAGGGCGCGGTCGGTGTCGAGGGTTTTCGGCAGCCGGCGCTCGCCTTTGGGCGGTGCCAGGCCGGTGGCCGGATCGTGGTCGCAGAGGCCTTCGCGATTCAGATAGTGATAGAGCCCGCGCACCGCCGAGAGCAGGCGAGCCAGACTGCGCGAGGACTGCCCCTGGGCATGCAGGCGGGCGATCAGGCTGCGCAGGCGCTGGATGTCCAGCGCCTGCCAGCTGCCGATGTTCTGTTTGTTGCACCAGCCGAGGACTTTGTCGAGGTCGCGGCGGTAGGCCGACAGCGTGTGTGGCGACACCTGCCGCTCACTGCGCAGGTGTTCGCAGTAAGCGTCCAGTTGTCGTTCCATGCTCAGCGTACCGAGCGCAGGGAGCTGTTGACCCGTGGCAGCACGCGACCCATGACTTCGGCGATGTAGCTGAGGAACAGCGTGCCGACCGAGCTCTTGTAGTGCTGCGGATCACGGCTGGCGATGGCCAGGATTCCGTGGATGCCCTGGTGGCTGACGGCGACCACGGCGGTGGAGCCGATCTGCTTGCGTTGCTCTTCGCCGAACAGGAAGTCGAGTTCGTGTTCACGCAGGCTGCCGCTGACGCTCTTGCCTTCGGTGAGCAGGCCGCCGATGGCGGTCTGCGCGTCGGCGTGGGTCACCCAGCGGCCGACCGGGGCCGGGTTGTCGCCGAGTAGAATCAGGCTGACAAAGGGCACCTGGAAATCCTGGCGCAGGCTGTCTTCGACGCTGATCACCACATCTTCCAGGGTGGCAGCGTCCATCAGGGCGAGGATCAGGCGACGGGTCTTGTCGAACAGGCGATCGTTGTCCCGGGCGACGTCCATCAAGTGCGAGAGGCGGTGACGCATCTCGATGTTGCGGTCGCGCAGGATGGCCATCTGGCGCTCGACCAGCGAAACGGTATCGCCGCGCTGATGGGGGATGCGCAGGGACGGCAGCAGTTCTTCATGCTCGACGAAAAAGTCCGGATGAGCCTCCAGGTACGCGGCAACCGCTGCCGCCTCCAGGCTCTCGGACGCTGATTCACCGGACTGTCGGGCGGGTACCTGAGGCTTATCGGTCATGGCTTCTGCTCACTCAAAGACGCACTTGTCCTTCGTATACGCGCACTGCCGGGCCGGTCATCAACACCGGTTGGCCGGGGCCTGCCCACTCAATGGACAGGCGCCCGCCCGGCAGGTCGATCAACAGTGGCGAATCCATCCACCCCTGACTGATCGCAGCTACAGCAGCAGCGCAGGCACCGGTGCCGCAGGCCTGGGTTTCCCCGGCGCCGCGTTCCCAGACGCGCAGTTGTGCGCGGTGGCGGTCGATGACCTGGAGAAAACCGACGTTGACTCGCGCCGGAAAGCGCGGATGGTGTTCGATTTTCGGCCCCAGTACATGCACCGGTGCAGTGTTGATATCGCTGACTCGCAGCACCGCATGGGGGTTGCCCATGGACACCGCCGCCAGATCGACCGGCGTACCGTCGACATCGACCTGATAACTCAGGGCCTGCTCCGGCGCCTGGAACGGAATGTCCGCTGGCACCAGGCGCGGGGCGCCCATGTTCACGCCGATCTGGCCGTCGTTACGCACGTCCAGTTCGATGATGCCGCCCTTGGTCTCGACGCGGATCTGCCGTTTGGCGGTCAGACGTTTGTCGAGCACGAAGCGGGCGAAGCAGCGCGCACCATTGCCGCACTGCTCCACTTCGGAACCGTCGGAGTTGAAGATCCGGTAACGGAAGTCCACATCCGGATTGCTCGGCGCTTCGACGATCAGCAACTGGTCGAAACCGATGCCGGTGTGCCGGTCGCCCCACATTTTTGCGTGCTTGGGCTGAATATGCGCGTGCTGGCTGACCAGGTCGAGGACCATGAAGTCGTTGCCCAGGCCGTGCATCTTGGTAAAACGCAGCAGCATGGGGTTACTCCGGCAGCAGGCTTTCGCCGGCAAACAGCTCGGCCACGGTTTCGCGGCGACGCACTTCAAAGGCCTGATCACCATCCACCAGCACTTCGGCGGCACGGCCGCGAGTGTTGTAGTTGGAGCTCATCACGAAACCGTAGGCACCGGCCGAATGCACGGCCAGCAGATCGCCTTCTTCCAGCGCCAGTTCGCGTTCCTTGGCGAGGAAGTCGCCGGTTTCGCAGATCGGGCCGACCACGTCGTACTTGCGTGCAGCGGTGTCGCGCGGTTTGACCGCGGTCACGTCCATCCAGGCCTGGTACAGCGCCGGGCGGATCAGGTCGTTCATGGCCGCGTCGACGATGGCGAAGTCTTTGTGCTCGGTGTGCTTGAGGTATTCGACCTGGGTCAGCAGCACGCCGGCGTTGGCGACGATGAAGCGGCCCGGTTCGAACACCAGCGCCAGATCACGGCCGACCAGGCGCTCGCGCACAGCCTTGATGTAATCGGCAGCCAATGGCGGCTCTTCGTCGCGATAACGCACACCCAGGCCGCCACCGAGATCGATGTGGCGCAGGTGGATGCCGCAATCGCCAAGGCGATCGACCAGATCCAGCAGGCGATCAAGGGCATCGAGGAACGGCGGCAGAGTGGTCAGTTGCGAACCGATGTGGCAGTCGACGCCGACCACTTCCAGGTTCGGCAGGTGCGCGGCACGCACGTACACGTCTTCGGCGTCGGCGATGGCGATGCCGAACTTGTTCTCTTTGAGACCGGTGGAAATGTACGGGTGGGTGCCGGCATCGACGTCCGGGTTCACGCGCAGCGAGATCGGCGCGCGAACGCCCAGCTCGGCGGCGACCACTTGCAGGCGCTCGAGCTCGTCGGTGGATTCGACGTTGAAGCAGTGCACGCCGACTTCCAGCGCACGGCGCATGTCGTCACGGGTCTTGCCGACGCCGGAGAACACGATCTTGTCCGGGCTGCCGCCGGCGGCCAGAACACGTTCCAGCTCGCCACGGGAGACAATGTCGAAACCGGCGCCGATACGGGCCAGGACATTCAGGACGCCGAGGTTGGAGTTGGCCTTGACCGCGAAGCACACCAGGTGCGGCATGCCGGCCAGCGCATCGGCATAGGCCAGGTACTGGGCCTCGATGTGGGCGCGGGAGTAGACGTAGGTCGGTGTGCCGAAGCGATCGGCGATGGCGGACAGCGCCACACCTTCCGCGAACAGCTCCCCGCCACGGTAGTTAAAAGCGTCCATGGCGATCCCTTAGTAAACGTCGTGCTTGTGTGCCTTGGAGGCAGGCTGCTTTTGCGAAGACTGGGCTTGCTCGGCCGGGTCCTGATCTTCATCGGGCAGGTACAGCGGGCCTTTTTGACCACAAGCCGAAACAAGGCAGGCAACCGCGACGAGCGCAGCAAGGGAAGAGATCAGGCGCTTCATGGCGAAATCCTTGAAAATGCGTTAATTGCGCCGGAGTATACCGGCCACCCGGCAGCTTGCCTATGCGACGGAACTCCCGTCCGGCGGGGCTTGCCCGCAGGCGGGTCGATCAAGTGCAATCCTTGTGGGAGCGAGCCTGCTCGCGATAGCGTCGGCACCTTCAACATCCGGGTGTCTGATCCACCGCAATCGCGAGCAGGCTCGCTCCCACAGGAGACAATGCAGGCAGGGTTGTTGGTCGTTATCCTTTGCAATCGGCCGGCGGCGTCCGTATCTTGCGGCGCTTGAGCCTGATCAGACATTTTTTGAGGTTGCCGCAATGAGTTTGTCCGAAGCCCGTTTCCACGATCTGGTCGATGAAACCCAGGAAAAACTGGAAGACATCTTCGACGACAGCGACCTGGACATCGACATGGAGAACTCGGCCGGTGTGCTGACCGTCAAGTTCGAGAACGGCACCCAGCTGATCTTCAGTCGTCAGGAACCGTTGCGTCAGCTGTGGCTGGCCGCCGTGTCTGGCGGTTTCCACTTCGACTACGACGAAGAAAGCGAACGCTGGATGTGCGACAAGAGCGAAGAACAGCTGGGCGAAATGCTCGAGCGCATCGTCAAGCAGCAGGCTGGCACCGAATTCGATTTCGAAGGCCTGTGATTTCGTGACTGATACTGCGCCCGTCCGTCCGCCGAAGCCGCTCTACAGCAACGTCAGCCCGGCCGTGCCTTCGCCGTGCACCGGCGTGTGCCGGCTGGATGAGCAGAAGGTCTGCCTCGGTTGCATGCGCCATGTCGAAGATATTCGCGAGTGGCGTTCGGCCGATGACGAGCGCCGTCGGGTGATTTGTGCGCAAGCGGCTCAGCGCCGGCAGCTCACCGGAGCGTAGCTTGTATATTTTTTGAGCTGTGGTAGTGTCCGGAAACGCCTCAACCCATCGAGGCCTGGTGAAAACCCCGTCTTTTTTGGCGGGGTTTTGCTTTTTTTGTGTGCAGAAGAAAGGAGTCTGCCCGGATCATGACCGCACCTTCCATCACCCTTACCCGTCTGGACGTGCAACGTCTGGAGCGCCTGATCGACAGCCTGGATGACACGCTGCCGGGCGTGATCGCGCTGCAAACCGAACTGGACCGCGCCGATACCCTGGTCGGTCACGATGAAGTGCCTGCCGATGTCGTGACGATGAATTCCCGTGTGCACTGCCGCGAAGAAAGCAGTGGCAAGGACTACCACCTCACCCTGGTCTATCCGAAGCACGCCAACGCCGACGAAGGCAAAATCTCGATCCTGGCCCCGGTCGGCAGTGCGCTGCTGGGCCTGAAGGTTGGTCAGCACATCGACTGGCCGGCTCCGGGTGGCAAGACCCTGAAACTGACCTTGCTCGAAGTCGAATCGCAGCCGGCCAACGGCGGTGATTTCCCGGAGTAACCCGCGTCAGACCTGCTCGAGCGCCTCGTTCAGAGAGCGTTCAAGGTCGGCCTTGTAACGCAGATACAGATTGCTTGAACTCTGCCCGTCACCGATCACACCCGACAGGTCCAGGTCGGTGATGTAGCAGCGGTAGCGCTCGGTTTCCCGACGCTGTCCGACGATCTCCCGGGCGACCACGCTGAAAAGCTGGTCGCCATGTTCCAGCTCGCTGAATTCCCGTTGATTGCAATACAGCGTGACCTGCACTTCGCCGGGTGCGGCTTTGCCGACGATCGCCTGCACGTCGTAGAACGGTTTGTTGACCGGCGTCTGCGGCGCCGGGCGCATTTCGACCCGTCGCGCGCGTCCCGGTCCTGATGGCAATAACTGGTAATACAAGATTTCAAGACTGGCGGAGTGGCCCGAGTCCATCGGCAGCAGCGCTTCGCGACGGAACTGGATCGACTGCAGGAACCGCTGCAATGGCACCAACAGGCTTTGCTCGTCGTGAAAGGGCAAGTGCTGTTGCCACAGCGCGTTGAACTCATCGAGCACGTACAGCTCGGCGGTTTGTTCGGTGATCCGGTAGAACACCTGAATGCATTCGGGCTGGCCCATCGGCAGGATCAACGCCAGGTCGTGGTCTTCCAGCGCCATCGGGTCCAGGTGCAGCGGGCTGTAGCGCGGCTGTTCCTCGCCCAGGTAATCGAGCAGCGCCGGCAGGGTGGCGAGGGCGACATGGCTGACCTGGCCCGGCACCAGTTCCAGCACGTGGTAATGCTGCTGCACCTGGATCAGGTAGCGGTGATTCAGGTCGCTGAGCAACAGGGTCTGCGCGGTGTCGATGATTTCTTCCACCCGGCGCGCGATGAATTGCGCGCGGTTGTGACAGAAGCAGCGCACTCGCAGCGAGGGTTGTTGCGCTCCGCGCGGCAGATTGTTGAGGTAATCGCGCAGGCAGTCCATCAGGGCATGCGGGCCATCGAAGCGGTTGACCAGCACTTCGTTCCAGCTGTTGAGCGTGACCTGATCCAAGGTCAACACCAGGTTCTCGCGCACACCGGCGTAGCTCAGCGAATCGGTACGCTCGGTGGTCATCAGGATGTTCAGGTCGCGGTGATGCTTGAGCGGATCGACCCCGACATTCACCAGCATCAAGACTTCGTTCGGTACGGCGGCGCGCAGCAGCGGTTCTTCGGCAACGGTCGGCAAGGGTAGGGGGATGCTCTGTTGCAGACTGCCGAGCAGGTTGAACAGCTCGAACTCGCTCATGTCGCTGGTGCCGGGGTGCAGGGCCAGTCGGGTGCTGCTGTCGATCACGCCGTTGCGGTGGCACCAAGTCAACAATTCCAGCAACTCGCGGCTGCGCTTGATCGGTGCGAAGTGTTCCCACTCCAGCGCTGTCAGGCTGCCGTTGTAAAGGCCCCACTGGGTCTGGCCCGGTTCCTTTTTGTTCGGCGATTGCACCAGAGTCAGCGTGTCTTCGGCCAGGTCCGGGGCGATCCCGGGATTGATGAACTCGACCTTGTCCGCCTTGCGCTCGAACGCCGCATACAGGCGCCGTCCGAGAACGTTGAGGTCGCGCTTGTTGATCAGGCTGACGGTCTGCTCTGCGCGGGCGAACTGGGTCAGGAAGCGATAGCTGTAATTGAGTTCGTTGACCAGCGCCCGGCGTTCGGCGCTGACTTGGCGGACTTTCCACTGACTGCGGCTGTCGAGCAGCGCCAGTTGCCGCTGATCCCAGTGCCATTCGCTGGCCAGTCTTTCCAGCAGTGAACGCTGCCAGCTCTGGGTGCGGCTGTTGCCGGTGAGCTTGCGGTTGACCTTGAGGTACAGCGCCCGTCGAACCAGCTCAAGGCGTTCCGGCTCATTGCGCGCAGTGAGGTATTCCTCGATCCGGCGGTAGACCACCATGTACGGATCCAGCTCGTCGAGATCCAGCCGGTTGGCGAACACCGCCTGCTTGAAGCGCAGGCTCAGGCACTGCACATGTGGATGCTCGCTGGCGTAGACCTCGGTCAGCAGCAGCTTGAGCACCGATTTGTAAGGTGACTCGATGCCCTTGAACAGTTGCCACAGCCCGGCGCCGACGAACTCGCCCGGTGGAATGTACGCCATCGGCCCCAGGTCGAGGGTTTCATCGTTGCGGATGAAGCGCTTGGAAATCAGGGTGTGGGTGTACGCGTCATAGGCGCGTTCTTCATAGACCGGCACCAGCCACCAGATCGGTGTGCGCCCGGCCAGCCAGATTGCGGTGCGGTAGAACTCGTCCAGCAGCAGGTAATGCTGGGTGGTGCCGCAATCTTCGGAGCTGAGTTGAGTATCGCGTTCGCCTTTGACGAAACGCACCGGGTCGATCAGGAAGAAGTGCGCTTCGGCCCCCTGGCTGGCAGCCCAGGTTTCGAGCAACTGGCATTTCTTGCGCAGCTCGGCGAGTTCACCGTCGTTCAGGTCGGGGGCGTGGCAGACCCACACGTCCATGTCGCTCTGGTCGGCCTGGGCCAGGGTGCCGAGGCTGCCCATCAGGAACAGGCCGTGAATCGGCCGTGGCGGGTTGCTGCCGTGACGCGGTTTGTAGGAGAACGAGCGGGTCAGGCGCTGGGCTTCGGCGAGCGCCTCGGCGTCAGGCTCGTAATTCGACAGCCCGGTTGGCGTGCTGCCCGAGACATAACCCGGCAGCAGCGGATGATTAACGTGAAAAAACAGCGGCAGCAGCGTCAGCACACTTTGCTGGCGCGTCGACAGTCCTTCCCGCGCCCGGTTCAGGCGGCCTTCATTGAGTTTCAGAAAGCGTGCACGTAGCTGGCTGAGTACCTTGCGGTCGATGCCTTCGTCGAGGTCGGGGCGGATTTCATGGGTGCGGGTCATGTCGGCTCAAACCGGCGCGCAGGGCTCGGAGGCAAGGGGTCTCGGGTGTCCGGGAGTTTAGCGCCTGAGCGGCAGGAGTTTTAAGCTGAATTTGTTTTTTGACGTCAGATTTCTATCGCGCGGTGATGGACGACGTTCATGGCTGGCCCGCGGAAATCCCGTGACAGGGGTTTCCGTGGGCAAAGTCGGGAGGATCAGGCGGTTTGCTGCTCTTTGAGAATCGTCAGTACGGTTTGCACGTTTTGTGCGGCATCGCGACCGAGGCTGGTCAGGTAACCGCCATCAGGCTGGTCTGTCAGTTCTTTTTCGAACAGGCGTTGTGCGGCGGCAATGTGCTTCGGGGCAGCGGTCTGATGAATTTTCAGACCTTCCTGGGAACTGTCCAGGTTGAAGAGTGCGAGGACTTCCAGTTCGGCAACCAACTCAGGGGTAAGCGACATAAGGACTCCAGACTTTCTAGGAATTGGACGACAGCGCCCCTAAGGTGAACCTGCCGGCGTGGCCTGTCCAGTGCGCGTGTCAGGGTTTTTGTCCCGGGGTGGATTCCAGTGTAGTCAGGGAGCGGCAGAAGACCGCGCAGATGGGTGACAAATTGTGTGGGAGCAGGCGGGCTCCCACAGGGCGGGGCCGTTTACTGCTTTTCCGGTGGCAGCTCGGGCAGTGCGCGCAGCGCGGTTTCGTACCACTCGGTATCGAACGCGCGGTCTTCGTCGAGCATCGCGTCGATTTCACAGGCCAGCACGTGGGCCATCAGATTCAGGATGTCATCGCGTTCGTAACCGACCAGCGTCAGCTTGTTGAAGGTTGCCTTGGCCGCTGGCGGGTTGTCGCTTTCGATCTGGTTCTCGATCGCTTCGATCAGTGTCGATTCGGTGAACTCTTCTTCATCATTGTCGATGTCAGTCGGCTCGCTCATGGCAGGCTCCTCAAGGAAAGGCGCCAGTTTACCCGCATTCAGCGGCGTGATGCTGCTGGCACGAATACCCGGGGCGATCTATAAACAGGCACTGCCCACCCCGCACGGCCTGGAGGCTATGTGATGTTCAAGCTCTATGGATTCTCCGTCAGCAACTACTACAACATGGTCAAGCTGGCGCTGCTGGAAAAAGACCTGCCGTTCGAAGAGGTCACGTTCTACCCGACGCCAACGCCGGAGTCCCTGGCCATCAGCCCGCGCGGCAAGGTGCCGGTGCTGGGGGCCGAAGGTGGCTACATCAATGAAACGATGGTGATGCTCGAATACCTCGAAAGCACCCAGAAGGGTGCTCCACTGCTGCCGGCCGAGCCGTTTGCCCGTGCTCAGGTGCTGGCAGTGGCCAAGGAGATCGAGCTGTATATCGAACTGCCGGCCCGTGCCTGCTATGGCGAGGCGTTTTTTGGCATGGCACTCCCGGAGGCGATCAAGGAGAAAACCAAGGCTGAATTGCTGCTGGGTTTTGCGGCGCTGGCACGTCACGGCAAGTTCGCTCCGTATGTGGCGGGCGACAGCCTGACTATTGCGGATTTGTACTTCCTCTACAGCGTGCCGTTGGCAGTTGCGGTGGGGCACAAGCTGTTCGGTCTGGATTTGCTGGCGCAGATGCCGAAGGCCAAGGCACTGCTGGAGCGGCTTGAGCAGAATCCGCACGTGCAGAAGATTGCGGCGGACAAGGATGCGGCGATGCCGGCGTTTTTGGCGATGATCGCAGCGAAGAAGTAATTTTTTGGAGTTTTCGAGATAGCTTTCGCGAGCAAGCCCGCTCCCACACTTGATCTCGATTGGACACCTGTTCGGTGTTCGCAGCAGATCAAATGTGGGAGCGGGCTTGCTCGCGAAGCTTTGACTTTTAGCGGCTGGCGATCAGCGCCTGACCGCGAACCACGGCAGCCTTGACCTGCGCCGGCGCAGTGCCACCGATGTGGTCACGGGCATTTACCGAACCTTCCAGGGTCAGCACGGCAAACACGTCCTGCTCGATCTGGTCGCTGAACTGGCGCAGTTCTTCCAGGCTCATTTCCGCCAGATCCTTGCCGGTGTCGACGCCGTACTTCACGGCGTGGCCGACGATTTCGTGGCAGTCACGGAACGGCAGGCCACGGCGAACCAGGTAGTCGGCCAGATCGGTAGCGGTGGAGAAACCGCGCAGCGCCGCTTCGCGCATGATCGCGTGTTTCGGTTTGATCGCCGGGATCATGTCGGCAAAGGCACGCAGCGAGTCGCGCAGGGTGTCGGCGGCGTCGAACAGCGGTTCCTTGTCTTCCTGGTTGTCCTTGTTGTAGGCCAGCGGCTGGCCTTTCATCAGGGTCAACAGGCCCATCAGGGCGCCGAATACCCGACCGGTCTTGCCACGTACCAGCTCCGGAACATCCGGGTTTTTCTTTTGCGGCATGATCGAGCTGCCGGTGCAGAACCGGTCCGGCAGATCGATGAACTGGAACTGCGCGCTGGTCCACAGCACCAGCTCTTCGGAGAAGCGCGACATGTGCATCATCGCGATGCTCGCGGCCGAGCAGAATTCGATGGCGAAGTCGCGGTCGGACACGTTGTCCAGCGAGTTGCCGCCGACGGCGTCGAAGCCCAGCAGTTGCGCAGTGTATTCGCGGTCGATCGGGTAAGTGGTGCCGGCCAGTGCGGCGCTGCCCAGCGGCATGCGGTTGGTGCGCTTGCGGCAGTCGACCAGACGCTCGTAGTCGCGGCTGAGCATTTCGAACCAGGCCAGCATGTGGTGCCCGAAGGTCACCGGCTGAGCGGTCTGCAGGTGAGTAAAGCCCGGCATGATGCTGGCGGCTTCACGCTCGGCCTGCTCCAGCAGGCCTTTTTGCAGGCGGGTGATCTCGGCCAGGATCAGGTCAATTTCGTCACGCAGCCACAGGCGGATGTCGGTGGCGACCTGGTCGTTGCGGCTGCGGCCGGTGTGCAGCTTCTTGCCGGTGACGCCGATGCGGTCGGTCAGGCGTGCCTCGATGTTCATGTGCACGTCTTCGAGGTCGACGCGCCAGTCGAACTGGCCGGCCTCGATTTCGCCCTGGATGGTCTTCAGGCCATCGATGATGCTGTCGCGCTCGGCATCCGTCAGCACACCGACCTTGGCCAGCATGGTGGCGTGGGCGATCGAGCCCATGATGTCGTGGCGATACAGGCGCTGGTCGAAAGTGACGGAGGCGGTGAAGCGGGCGACGAAGGCGTCGACGGGTTCACTGAAGCGGCCGCCCCAGGACTGATTGGTCTTGTCAGTGCTCATGAATTCGCTCGTATCGGCTTGAAGAAAGAAGGCGTGAAACGCTGGCGCGGATAATAACAGGGTTGCCAATCCTGTCGCTGACACTGGTCGATACGTTTTTTTCTCATTCGCTCCGCCATAGTTGTCGGCGTCCCCGGGGGATTTGCGCAAGGATATTTTTCGATTGAGCAATATCCGCCCGACGAGCGTCTACAGTAGGACATAGGGGTCGGGTGACCACGGATCGGGCAAAGATCCGGCCACCGACTATAAGAAGAGAGAGGGGTGGGTGTATTGGCCATTGGCATACCCTGCGTAAAACGCAGTCGGCGACGGGCGTCGGGCGGTACGTTGCAGGTGTCGGCAAATATTGCCGGCCGACGTACGGCACTTTTTGGCGCTCGCGCTAGTCTTAGCGTGGATCGCGGTGACGGACGTCACTCCACTTGTCTACGCTATCCTTGTGCGAGACTCACGCAGGAATCCAGCGCAATATGAATGTCCTGATCGTTGATGACGAACCACTGGCCCGCGAGCGACTCAGCCGAATGGTGAGCGAGCTCGAGGGCTACACAATCCTGGAGCCCAGCGCCACCAATGGCGAAGAGGCGTTGGCACTGATCGACAGCCACAAGCCGGATATCGTACTGCTCGATATCCGCATGCCGGGCCTCGATGGCCTGCAGGTGGCTGCCCGTCTGTGCGAACGCGAAACCCCGCCGGCCGTGGTGTTTTGCGCAGGTCCCGATGAATTTGCCGTGGAAGCCCTGCAGGCCAGCGCCGTGGGCTATGTGGTGAAACCCGTGCGAACCGAACATCTGCATGACGCCCTGAAACGGGCTGAACGTCCCAACCGGGCCCAACTCTCGGCCCTGACCCGTCCTGCCGCCGAAAGCGGTAACGGCCCGCGCAGCCACATCAGCGCCCGGACCCGCAAAGGCATCGAACTGATCCCGCTGGATCAGGTGGTGTACTTCATTGCCGACCACAAATACGTGACCTTGCGCCACGAAGCTGGCGAAGTCCTTCTGGATGAGCCGCTCAAGGCGCTGGAAGACGAATTCGGCGAGCGCTTCGTGCGGATCCACCGCAATGCGCTGGTCGCCCGCGACCGCATCGAGCGACTGCAACGCACACCGCTGGGCCACTTCCAGTTGTTCCTCAAGGGCCTCAACGGTGACGCGCTGATTGTCAGCCGTCGACATGTGGCGGGTGTGCGCAAAATGATGCAGGGGCTTTAGTCCGCAGGCTCCGGGCGGTTCTTTGTTCATTTCACCAGGCATTGCAGGCCAGGGAGGCCACGCCGTATCTGATTCAGGTCAAAGTGGATTTGGCTGAGCTGTTATTATCCGCCGTATCTATTCAGTACGGATTGATCCATGTCCTCTCGCGAAATCCGCATCGCCACCCGCAAAAGTGCTCTGGCCCTCTGGCAGGCCGAATACGTCAAAGCCCGTCTTGAAGCATCCCACCCGGGCCTGCTGGTGACGCTGGTGCCCATGGTCAGTCGCGGCGACAAGCTGCTTGATTCGCCCCTGTCGAAAATCGGTGGCAAGGGCCTGTTCGTCAAGGAACTGGAAACCGCGCTGCTGGAAAACGAAGCCGACATCGCCGTGCATTCGATGAAAGACGTGCCGATGGATTTCCCCGAAGGACTCGGTCTGTTCTGCATCTGCGAGCGCGAAGATCCCCGTGACGCGTTTGTCTCCAACACTTATTCCAGCCTCGATGCATTACCCGCCGGTAGCATCGTCGGCACTTCCAGCCTGCGGCGTCAGGCGCAGTTGCTGACACGCCGTCCGGATCTCGAGATCCGTTTCCTGCGTGGCAACGTCAACACCCGTCTGGCCAAGCTCGACGCCGGCGAATACGACGCGATCATCCTCGCGGCAGCGGGCCTGATCCGCCTCGGTTTCGAAGATCGCATCACCTCGGCCATCAGCGTCGATGACAGCCTGCCGGCCGGTGGCCAGGGCGCCGTCGGTATCGAATGCCGCAGCGCCGACACCGAAATCCATGCCTTGCTCGCGCCCCTGCATCACGCCGACACCGCTGACCGTGTCACCGCCGAGCGTGCCCTCAACAAACATCTGAATGGCGGCTGCCAGGTGCCGATTGCCTGCTACGCCGTGCTCGAAGGCGATCAGTTGTGGCTGCGCGGTCTGGTGGGCGATCCGAGTGGCGGCAAGCTGCTCAGCGCGCAAGCCCGTGCGCCGCGTGCGGCAGCCGAGACCCTGGGTGTGCAGGTGGCCGAAGACCTGCTGAGCCAGGGCGCCGACGATATTCTCAAGGCAGTCTACGGCGAGGCAGGTCACGAGTGACCGCTTGGCGCCTGCTGCTGACGCGCCCGGCGGAAGACTGCTCGGCGCTCGCCGCCGTGCTGGCCGAACAAGGGTTTTTCAGCAGCTGTCTGCCGCTTTTGGAAATCGCCCCACTGCCGGTCTCTGACACAATGCGTCGCACGATCACGCAACTGCCGCGTTACAGCGCAGTGATCGTGGTCAGCAAGCCAGCGGCGCGGATCGCGGTGGATCTGCTCGACTCTTTGGGCCTGGCGACTCCTACGATGCCGTGGTTCAGTGTGGGTGCAGCGACCGCCGCTATCCTTCGGGATCGGGGGCTGGATGTGAGCTTCCCGGACGCGGGTGACGACAGCGAGGCCTTGCTGCAATTGCCGCGTCTGCTTGAGGCGGTGGCCGTGCCCGGTTCGCAGGTATTGATCCTGCGCGGGGAGGGCGGACGCGAGCTGCTGGCCGAGCGCCTGCGCGCGCTTGGTGCTAGTGTCGAATACTTGGAGGTGTACCGTCGCGACCTGCCGGACTATCCGCCGCAGGAGCTGCCCCGCAGGATTGCAGCGGAACGCCTGAACGGGCTGGTGGTCAGCAGTGGACAGGGTTTCGAGCACCTGCGCCAACTGGCCGGCGACAGCTGGCCTGCACTTGCGCGGCTGCCGTTGTTTGTTCCAAGCCCAAGGGTTGCCGAGCAGGCCAGTGCCGCCGGGGCCCGAACAGTTGTGGATTGTCGCGGCGCCAGTGCCGCGGCCTTGCTGACGGCGTTACGGGAGCATCCCGTGCCCGTTCTCTAATGCAAAGGATGGATACGTGAGCGAAACAGCCTTGCCTAAAGATGACGTTCAACCTGTGATCGATGCACCGGTTGATGCACCGCCACCGGCCGCGGAACCGCGCCGAGGCAACGGATTGGCCATTCTCGCGCTGCTGCTCGGCGCTGCCGGTGTTGCGGTGGGTGGCTGGGGTGTCTGGCAGGTGCGACACCTGCAGGCCAACACGCAAAATCAATTGAGTCAGGTTCAGGCATTGAGCGATCAGGCACAGACCCTGAAGCTCAACGAGCAACGACTGACCGAGCGCCTCGGGCAACTGCCCGGTGCCGATGAACTTGCCGATCGCCAGCGTCTGGTGTCGCAACTTCAGGGCGATCAGCAACGCCTCAACCAGCGTCTGGAAACGGTCCTCGGCGCCAGCCGCAAGGACTGGCGGCTGGCCGAGGCCGAGCACTTGCTGCGTCTGGCCAGCCTGCGTCTTTCCGCCCTGCAAGACATCAGCAGCGCTCAGGCGCTGGTCCAGGGTGCCGATGAAATCCTGCGCGAGCAGAATGATCCCGGTTCGTTCGCCGCCCGCGAGCAAGTGGCGAAAACCCTGGTGGCGCTGCGCAGTACCGAGCAGCCGGATCGCACCGGGCTGTTCCTGCGCCTGGGCGCCTTGCGCGATCAGGTCGTCGGCCTCACCGAGCTGGCGCCGGAATACAAGGATCGCGGTGATTCACTGCTTGGCCTGACTTCCGATGGCGACGGCGCCAGTCGCTGGGCGCAGTGGTGGGATCAGATCTCGCGCTACATCCGCATCGATTTCAACGCCGACAAAAACGTCCGGCCGCTGCTTGCTGGCCAGAGCCTGAGCCAGGTGCGTCTGGCCCTGAGCCTTACGCTCGAACAGGCGCAATGGGCTGCGCTCAACGGTCAGGCGCCGGTGTACACCCAGGCCCTGGCCGAAGCGCGTGACGTCCTCACGGGCAACTTCAATCCGGACAACCCGCAGAGCAAAATCATGCTCGAGCAGGTCGCGGAATTGAGCAAGCAACCGGTTACCGTCAACACGCCGGATCTCGCTGGAACCTTAAGTGCGGTGCAGGCCTACCTGGAGCGCCGCAACGTCAACGCCGAAGACTCGGTGAAACCCTTCGCCAAACCGGCTGCCAGCACCGCGCAGGAGGCGACACCATGAAGCGCCTGTATGTGATCGTGTTTCTGGTGATCGCGGCGACGGCGGCGCTGGGCCTGGCGATTGCCGAGCATTCCGGTTACGTGCTGGTCGCCTACAAAAGCTTTCGTTATGAATCGAGCCTGTGGGCGACCCTGGCGGTGGTGGCGGTGCTGTGGCTGCTGGTCTGGGGCATCAAGGCGCTGGTCGAGCTGGTACTGACCTCAGGCGGAGTGGTCAATCCGTGGTCGCGTCGTAACCGCAGCCGTCGTGTGCAGGTGGCGATCGAGCATGGTCAGCTCGACCTGGCCGAAGGACGCTGGGCCAGCGCCCAGCGTCATCTTTACCGGGCCGCCGAAGCCGAGCGTCAACCGTTGCTGTATTACCTGGGCGCCGCCCGCGCCGCCAACGAACAAGGTCATTACGAGGAAAGCGATCGCCTGCTGGAGCGTGCCCTCGAGCGTCAGCCGCAGGCCGAGCTGGCGATCGCCCTCAGCCATGCGCAGTTGCAGACCGATCGTGGCGATACCGATGGGGCGCTGGTCACTTTGCAGGCGATGCATGAACGCCATCCGCACAACGTCCAGACCCTGCGCCAGTTGCAGCGCCTGCATCAGCAGCGCGGTGACTGGTCGTCCGTGATTAGGCTGTTGCCGGAGCTGCGCAAGGACAAAGTCCTGCCACCGTCCGAACTGACCGAACTCGAACGTCGCGCCTGGGGGGAAAACCTGTCCCTCGCGGCCCAGCGTGAAGAGGATGGCGCCGTCGGTTTACAGTCGCTCAACCGCGCCTGGCAGCAGCTGACTTCTGCCCAGCGCCAGGAGCCGGCGCTGGTGCTGGCCTACGCCGAGCAGCTGCGCCAGCTGGGTGCTCAGGTCGAAGCGGAAGAAGTGCTGCGCACGGCGCTCAAGCGCAAGTACGACAGCCATCTGGCGCGCCTTTACGGTCTGGTGCGCGGCAGTGATCCGGCGCGTCAGTTGCAGACAGCCGAAGGCTGGCTCAAGGATCATCCGGGCGATGCCAGCCTGTTGCTGACGCTGGGGCGCCTGTGCCTGCAAGCCAGTCTGTGGGGCAAGGCGCGGGACTACCTGGAAAGCAGTCTGCGAGTGCAGCGCAATCCGGAAGCGTGCGCCGAGTTGGCGCGGCTGCTGGCCCGGCTCGGTGACACCGAACGCAGCAATCTGCTGTTCCAGGAAGGGCTCGGTATGCTGGATGAGCGCCTGCTGGCTGCACCATTGCCGGTAGCCGCTCGAGCATGATCAGAAAGGGGGAGCGTTGCTCCTCCATTTCTTTCCCGGTGACTGAATTGTTACCGGTAAATCCCCTCCCGAGCAAAATCCTACAGTGGGCTACACCGAATCCTTCGGTGCCTGTCGGGATTTCCCTACACTTCTGATGAAGTGTCGCCAGTGACCTGCCTTGAAAGCCCGAGGCGCTTTCCTCTACCGTAACTGCCTGTCTTTATTGTTACGGATAAGCCATGTCGTTGGCCTGCTCACGCTCCCTGTTCTTTATGGCTTTCACTGCGGGGATTCTGGCCCTGGGAGCTTCTTATTACCTCGAATACGCGGTCGGTCTGGTGCCCTGCAGCCTGTGTCTGGTCCAGCGTCTGTTCATGTGTGTGCTCACCATTTTTTGTGGTGTGGCGGCGGTCCATGGGCCGCAGCGTGTCGGTCTGTCGCTGTACTGGATGATGGCGTTGCTGACCAGTCTTGGCGGGATGACGGCGGCCTGGCGACAGGTGCTGTTGCAAAGTGATTCCCTGCAAAGGCTGGCGCATTGCGGGCCAGGGCCGGAGGAAATGTTCAGCAGCCTGCCGTGGTTATGCGCACTGATGCGTATGTTCAACGACACTGCCGATTGCACGGAGTTGTCCTGGACACTGTTCGATTTGAGCATTCCGGAGTGGAGCCTGCTGTTCTTCGTGGGGATGTCGATCCTTGCCGCTTACCAGTTGCTGCGACAGGTCTGGATGGCTTTACAGCGACCACTTAGCGGCCAACCGTCGCACCCGGCGCTGGTCAGGGATTAAACACTTGTATGAACTTTCTCTCCTGCGTACCTTGAAGCCATAGGCGTGCGGGCATAATCTGGCCCGCACGTGTCATTGGAATTGTGTTGCTCGATGACGCTCTGCCTGGCCGCCTCTCAAAGCAATAGCCACAAGAAGGGGCGCGGGTGTAGGGCAGCATGACCCACAAGGGAAGAGAGATCACCATGCTCGAAAGTTGTCAGAATGCTCAGGAACGTTGGGGTGGAGTTCATCTGCTGATCGACCGCTGGCTGCAGGAGCGTGAAGAATTGATCGCTGCCTATGACAAGCTGGGCGCCAAACCTCAGGCGCTGTCCGAGGATCGAAAGCCTTTGCAGGAATTCTGCGGTGTGCTGGTCGATTACGTCTCGGCCGGGCACTTCGAGATCTACGAACAGCTGACGGGCGAGGCCAAGGCCTTCAACGACAAACGTGGCCTGGAACTGGCCGAGACGATCTATCCGCGGATCGATGTCATCACCGAAAAACTGCTCGCGTTCAACGACCTTTGCGATGAAGGCAAATGCGTTGCGGAGAAATTCAAGGAGCTGGGCGGCCTGCTCCACGAGCGCTTCGAACTGGAAGACTGCCTGATCGAAGTGCTGCATACCGCACACAAGGAAGAGGATTCGGTTCAGGCCTGAACCGAACCTCGCAAGACACAGAAACGGTGCGCCACAAACGCACCGTTTTTTATTGGGCGATCAACTGGTCGCGCCGCGCAATTCCACTTCGAACACGAGTGGTGTGAATGGCGCGATCAAGTCGCCGGCACCGTCGGCGCCGTACGCTTGATCCGATGGAATCACCAGACGCCACTTCGCGCCGACCGGCATGTTCTGCAGCGCGGTGCGCCAGCCGGCGATCACGCTGTCGAGATTGAACCACTGCGGCTGGCTGTTCTGATCGAACACGGTGCCATCCGGCAGTCGGCCGATGTACAGCACCTGCACTTTTCCATCCGGGCCGGCCTTCGTGCCATTCCCCGGCGCAAGCTCGGTAAGCAGGATGCCGTCGGCCAGCTCCTTCACACCCGGTTTGGCTTTTTCGGTGGTGAGAAAGCGTCGCTCGTTTTCCATCGCGGCTTCAGTCGAAGGCATCGCCGCCTGCTCGGCCGTCTGCGATTCGTGATCGGCGAGGATCTGCTCGATGCGAGCCTCGCTCAGTGCCAGCGGCTTGCCTTGATAGGCTTGTTGCAGGCCTTCGATCAACGCCTGGATCTGCAGCTGCGGCACTTCCTGACGCAGTCGTTCGCCGAGGCTGGCACCGAGGCTGTAAGCCAGATCGTGGGCGTCATTCGCCGTCGTTTTTTCGTCGGCCTGAGCCACGGAAAAAATCATGCAGAGGGATAAAAAAAAGTAGCGCGACATGGGCACTCTCCATCCTGAATTGCGGTGGATTATGCCAGCGCGAACGTCTGCAACGGTGAACTGCTTTTGCCAATGCGCAGAAGTTTTTTGCAAGCCTGCAACCGAGTGCTTTCGATACTGTCAACATGCCCTAGCGGCGGTAGCAGCAGAGGTCTAGTATGAGCCGCACTCACGTCAGCCAGGAGGTAAACCATGTCGGCCACCAAGAAGCCTGTAAACACTCCGTTGCATTTACTCCAACAACTCTCGGGCAGCCTGCTCGAGCATCTGGAAAACGCTTGCTCCCAAGCCTTGGCTGATGCTGAAAAACTGCTCGCCAAACTGGAAAAGCAACGCGGCAAGGCGCAAGAAAAGTTGCACAAATCCCGCACCAAACTGCAGGACGCAGCAGCAGCCGGTAAAGCCAAGGCGCAGACCAAGGCCAAGGCTGCCGTGAAGGAACTCGAAGACCTGCTCGATGCGCTGAAGGAACGTCAGTCCGACACCCGCAGCTACATTCTGCAACTCAAGCGCGATGCCCAGGAAAGCCTGAAGCTGGCCCAGGGTGTCGGTCGTGTTCAAGAAGCCGTCGGCAAGGCGCTGTCCCTGCGTTCGGCTAAACCTGCAGCGGTACCTGCGAAAAAAGCAGCCGCCAAACCTGCTGCAAAAGCACCGGCCAAGGCTCCTGCAAAAGCCCCTGCAAAAGCGCCAGTGAAAGCCGCTGCAAAACCAGCCGCGAAGAAACCCGCAGCCGCCAGCGCTGCCAAACCTGCGGCCAAAACTACAGCAGCCAAACCAGCTGCCGCCAAGTCAGCTGCTGCAAAACCAGCCGCCAAACCTGCGGCGAGAACTGCTGCTGCGAAAGCGGCTCCAGCGAGAACTGCCGCTGCGAAACCTGCTGCCAAAGCAGCCGCCAAGCCGACAGCAAAACCAGCCGTTAAAGCCGCCGCTAAACCAGCTGCCAAAACAGCTGCTGCCAAGCCTGCGGCGAAAACCGCTGCCAAACCGGTTGCTGCCAAACCTGCGGCCAAAGCGGCAGCGAAACCAGCGGCCAAGCCTGCGGTAAAAGCTGCGGCCAAACCCGCTGCAAAACCAGCGGCCAAACCGGCTGTCGCCGCCAAGCCTGCAACGACCGCCGCCAAGCCAGCGACCGCTGCTAAACCGGCCGCCAAGCCAGCAGCGAAACCTGCGGTGAAAAAACCTGCCGCTGCCAAGCCTGCTGCCGCGAAACCCGCTGCAGCAAAACCGACCGCTGCTCCTGCTGCCAAACCTGCCGCACCGGCAACTCCGGCTGCGACCGCTGCACCTGCACCCGCCGCCACTACCTCGACCACCGCAACCACGCCATCGTCGGCGCCGGTGTCGAGCGTCGCCAGCAACCCGTCCAGCGCTTCCTAAGCGCCGGTCGCCGCGACGCGCAGCACTTGCAGCGCGTCGCGGTTCAGGTTGGCCGCAGGGCCGGCCAGCACTTCCAGCCAGTCACTCGATTCCTTCGAATTCCGCTTCCAGCCTTGTGCGGCGCCTTCAAGTCGTGACAGCAGCGCACGCTCCGCCTCCAGCTCCAATCCCTTGATCTGCTCGCGCATCCCCTTGAGCACCGGATCGGTGTCGGCCAGGGTTTTCCACTGCATGCGCAATACGCGCAATGGCTGTACCACTTCCCGGTCCCAAGGCTCTGTCAGTTCAAGAAGTTGCCGGGCTCGCACCTCGTTGCAGGTGGCATCGCGTTGTTCCAGCCATAAACCGCACAGCATCAGGCACACGTTGGCCCCCGCCGATTGCAGGCGCAGGCAGGCATCCTCCACGCCGGGACGGGCGTAGACGGCAAGGGCAAAGCTCCACAGGTCAGAGGACATCGTGCTACTCGCGCCAGTTGCGGGGGAAGCTGGTAGACTCCGCCGCCATTATGATCCGACTTCAGAACCTGACTTTACAGCGTGGCCCGCAACGTCTGCTAGAAGACGCCGAGCTGACCCTGCACGCCGGCCACAAAGCCGGCCTCATCGGTGCCAACGGCGCCGGCAAATCCAGCCTGTTCGCCTTGCTCCGCGGTGAGCTGCACCCGGACTCGGGCGACTGCCTGCTGCCGGCCGACTGGCGTATCGCCCACATGCGCCAGGAGGTCGACACGCTCGAGCGCCTGGCGGTCGACTATGTGCTCGACGGTGACCTGCGCCTGCGCGAAGTGCAGCGCGAGCTCGCGGCAGCCGAAGAGGCCCACGACGGCACCGCGCTGGCCCGCCTGCACGCCGAGCTCGACAGCGCCGACGGCTACACCGCCGATGCGCGGGCGCGCAAGTTGCTCGCCGGCCTCGGTTTCACCAACGAGCAGATGGATCGTCAGGTAGGAGATTTCTCCGGTGGCTGGCGGATGCGTCTGAACCTTGCGCAGGCTTTGATGTGCCCATCGGACCTGTTGCTGCTCGACGAGCCGACCAACCACTTGGACCTCGACGCCATCATCTGGCTCGAAGAGTGGCTGAAAAGTTACCCCGGCACCTTGCTGCTGATTTCCCACGACCGCGATTTCCTCGATGAAGTCGTCGATCACGTGGCCCACGTCGATCAGCGCAAGCTGACGCTCTACCGTGGCGGCTACACCGCGTTCGAACGCGCCCGTGCCGAGCGTCTGGCCCAGCAGCAACAGGCCTACGAGAAGCAGCAGGCGCAGCGTGCGCACATGGAAAGCTACATCGCCCGGTTCAAGGCTCAAGCCACCAAGGCCCGTCAGGCCCAGAGCCGGATCAAGGCGCTGGAGCGCATGGAAGAGCTGTCGGCGGCCCACGTCGATTCGCCGTTCGACTTCGTGTTCCGCGAGTCGACCAAGATCTCCAGCCCGCTGATCGACCTGTCCGATGCGCGCCTGGGGTACGGCGAGAAAACCGTGCTGGAGAAGGTCAAGCTGCAACTGACCCCCGGCGCGCGGATCGGCTTGCTCGGCCCCAACGGCGCGGGCAAGTCGACCCTGATCAAGAACCTTGCCGGCGAACTCGAACCACTGGCCGGGCGCCTGACTCGCGGTGAGAACACTGTGGTTGGTTACTTCGCCCAGCATCAGATCGACTCGCTGGATTCCAAGGCCAGCCCGTTGCTGCACTTGCAGCGTCTGGCGCCGACCGAGCGCGAGCAGACCCTGCGCGATTTCCTTGGTGGTTTCGACTTCCGCGGCGCACGGATCGACGAACCGGTGCTGAATTTCTCCGGTGGCGAAAAGGCTCGTCTGGCTTTGGCGCTGATCGCATGGGAACGGCCGAACCTGCTGCTGCTCGACGAACCGACCAACCACCTCGACCTGGAAATGCGCCTGGCGCTGACCATGGCGTTGCAGGAATTCAGCGGCGCGGTGTTGGTGGTTTCCCACGATCGGCATCTGCTCAAGAGCACCACCGACAACTTCTTCCTGGTCGCGGACGGCAAGGTCGAGGAGTTCGATGGCGACCTTGAGGACTACGCCCGTTGGCTGGTCGAATACCGTCAGCGCAACGCCCCGGTCAGCAACACGCCGGTCAACCCGGACAAGACCGACAAGAAGGCCCAGCGCCAGGCCGCCGCTGCGTTGCGTCAGCAACTGGCGCCGCACAAACGCGAAGCCGACAAGCTTGAAGCCGAGCTCGGCAAGCTGCACGAGAAACTGGCGAAGGTCGATGCCAGCCTCGGCGACAGCGACCTCTACGAGCCGGCGCGCAAGAACGAACTGCGTGACCTGCTGGCCGAACAGGCCAAGTTGAAAGTCCGCGAAGGCGAACTTGAAGAAGCATGGATGCAAGCGCTGGAAACGCTGGAAAGCATGCAGGCGGAGCTGGAGGCGTTGTCTTGATGGAAGCTTTCAAACTTCCATTGCCGGCGATGTGGGCCGAGCCGATCTGGCTCGGTGTGCAGATTCTGCTGATCCTGCTGGCCGGTTACTTCGCCCAGCGCGTCGTCGCCCGATTCCTGACTCGCCTGGGGGAGAAGTATCCGTTCCCGCCGCAGTTGCTGATGCCGCTGCGCGGCGGTCTGCGCTGGCTGATCATGGGCAGTGCGCTGATCTTTGTGCTGGAGCGTCTCGGGGTGTCGGCCACGGTGCTCTGGACCGCGCTGTCGGGCTTCGTCGCGGTGGCGGCGGTGGCGTTCTTTGCCATGTGGAGCGTGCTGTCGAACCTACTCTGCGCGATTCTTATCTTCACCGTTGGCCCGTTCCGTCTCGGCGACGTCGTCGAACTGGTGGACACCACCGATAAGCCCGGCGTCAAAGGCCGGGTGGTGGCGATCAATCTGCTCTACACCACGCTGATCGAAGCCGAAGAACTCGGCACCGGCAGCGCCATGGTGCAGGTGCCCAACAGCCTGTTCTTCCAGCGTTCGGTGCGCCGCTGGCGCGGCACGGATGTCTTCCCTTCCAGCGGTTTCGAAAAGTGATTGGGCGCCGGCCACATTGGTCGGCGCCCGCAACATCCTGCAAAAAATCGGTAGTCA
This sequence comes from Pseudomonas sp. DR 5-09, assembly GCF_001655595.1. Taxonomy (NCBI): domain Bacteria; kingdom Pseudomonadati; phylum Pseudomonadota; class Gammaproteobacteria; order Pseudomonadales; family Pseudomonadaceae; genus Pseudomonas; species Pseudomonas sp. DR 5-09. The sequence continues at coordinate 6,155,246 of NZ_CP011566.1, read as the reverse complement.
TCCAGCCAATTCCGCATTAGCTTTGAGGATTGTCACGAGTCCGAGTCGAGGTGTGCGATGGAGCTTCAAACATGGCTGGCGTTTTTTGCCGCCTGCTGGGTGATCAGTCTTTCTCCGGGTGCCGGCGCCATTGCGTCGATGTCCAGCGGTCTGCAATACGGTTTCTGGCGCGGTTACTGGAACGCCCTGGGCCTGCAGATCGGCCTGGCTGTGCAGATTGCCATCGTCGGCGCCGGTGTCGGCGCGATCCTCACCGCTTCGGCCACGGCGTTCCATGCGATCAAATGGTTCGGTGTCGCCTACCTGGTCTATCTCGCGATCAAACAATGGCGCGCACTGCCGATGGACATGAGTGATGACGCGGCGGTTCGGCCGATCGGCAAGCCGCTGGCGCTGGTGTTTCGTGGTTTTCTGGTGAACATCAGCAACCCCAAGGCCCTGGTGTTCATGCTCGCGGTGCTGCCGCAGTTCATCAATCCGCATGCGCCGCTGCTGATCCAGTACGTGGTGATCGGCGTGACCATGATCGCGGTCGACCTGATCGTCATGGCCGGCTACACCGGTCTGGCGTCGAAGGTGTTGCGCCTGTTGCGCACACCGACCCAGCAGCGACGCATGAACCGCACGTTTGCCGGGCTGTTCATTGGCGCTGCGGCGTTCATGGCGACATTGCGCAAAGCGGCGGCATAAAGCGTGCAGCCACAAAAAAAGGCGACCTGAGAAGGTCGCCTTTTTCGTTTCCGGCAGTCGGTCAGTGAAGAATCACTGGCGCCGTATCACGCGGCAGATTGTTGCGCTGCTGCGGTTCGCGCGGCTGCTCGTAACCGCCACCGCCGAGCTGCATGCTCAGCTGTCCGGCCACGTCTTCGCCCAGCGCCTTCGACACGTCACGCACCACCCGTGGGCGGTTCAGCGAGATCTTGATGTCGCGGTGGTTCACCAGTTTGGTGTCCTGCGCTTCGCCCATCGCCGTGAAGGCCGAGGTGATTTCGAAGGTCTTGGTGTTGATCAGGCTGAAATCGGCCACCAGCGTCAGGCCCAGCACGGCGGAATAGCTGTCGGTGTTCGCCAGCTCGTTTACGTCCTGGGTAAAGTCGATGTCCGACACCGTGCCGAACAGCACGTAGTCGGCACCCTTGAAGTTGCCGGCCTTGATCCGCTTGATCACGTCGTAGACGTCACCCTTGGACGACGCCGTGTACGGCGTGCCCTGCACCAGCTGGAACATGCCGGTGCGCAGGATTTCACCCTTGATGTCGCCGGTGAACTTGCGCAGCTCGGTCTGTTCGATGTAGCTGGTGGTGGCTTCGAGCTCGTTGTAGCTCGAAGAACCGCTGGAACTGTAGTAGCCCTCGCGGTAATTGTTCTGGGCCGAAACGATGTGGATGTATTGCTCTACACGTTCCTGATACGCCAGATCCGTCACCGCGACTTTCGGGGCCGCCTGCACGCTGAACGCGCAAGCCAGGGCCATCATGCCAATCCATGTGCGCATCGATTAACGCTCCGTGGTTTTGCGGATCTCTTTCTCGTCCATCCACTCGGCCAGACCGCTTTCAACGTCGATCAGTTGCAGGCTGAATTTGTAGAAGACGTCCTTGTAGTCGCTGCTGCGCTTGACGATCGAGCTGATCGAACCTTCAAGACGGTATTTGGCGGCGATCATGTTGCCGGTCTTGGCCACGGTGCTTTTCTTGTACAGGCCGCTCTGGTTTTGCAGCTTGAGCTGGTCGACCTGGCTCTGCATCGCGGTGTTGTCGCTGGCGAAACGGGCAGTGCCGGACTTCATCAGCTGGGTCTTGATGCTGGTGGTGATTTCGCGGGTGTCGATGTATTCGCTGGTCTTGTTCTTCACGTCGTAGACCTGCACCACAGGGCGACCCTGCAGAATGCCGGACTGGGCCAGGGAACGGGTCATCGACTCGGCGATCATCTGCAGGTCGGTCGAACCGAACTCGTTGGTCACGGTTTCAACGGCCTTGGTGTCGCCGTAGCTGATGTTCTTGCTGCCCAGGGTCGGCGAAGTGTTGGCGCAACCGCTGGCCAGCAGGGCGAGGACGGCGATGAAGGAAAAGCGTGCAAACATGGGAGTGCTCTCTGAATCGGGAATAGGGTGTCGGGCTTAAGGCGTCTTGAGTTCCAGACGGAAGTCCACGGCTTTGGGCGTCGGGGCGATGCCCTGGATGAAGCTGGTCTGGGCGCCGTACATCATCTGGCTCTTCCAGACTTCTTCTTCGGCGATCGGGAAACCTTCAGGCCCGAGCCAGGCGAAGCGGTAGTAGAACGTCTTGTTGCTGTTGAGGGTGTTGCTCAACTGCACGTTGACGGTCATGAAGCCGTTTTCGCGGGCCACGCGCATCGCGCCGACCACGATGTGTTTCTGCGGGCCCATGGCCACGACCTTGCTCGCGGCACTGCCCGGCTCCGGTGGTGGCGGGGTGGCGCAGCCGCTCGCCAGCAGGGCGAGGGCGGCGACGGCGATGAGTTTGAAGCGCATGCAAAGACTCCGTTCTTAAGGTTGTTTGAGGCTGGCCACGGCGGTGGCGCCAGCGCTCGGGGTCACGTGGGCGGCGAGGCCTGCGGCGAACACCTGATTGCCGACGGCGCGCAGGGTGATCACCTGATAACGCTGATCGACGGTGACCTTGACCTGAGAGCCACCGACGGCGCTCGGCAGAGTGACTTGGTGCTCACCTTTCTTCAAGCGCAGACGTACAACCTGAGTCATGTCCGGCAGGGTGCGCCACGTACGGGTATCGGCACCTTCGAGCACAGCTGAAGAAATACCCACCGCCAGGCCCGCCAGCGGGTTGGTTTCGTTGATCTTCTTCTGCGCCACACCTTTGGTGATCGCGCGCACGGTGGTGCGCAGGATGATCCCCGGCATGTCATCGCGCAGGGCGCGGCGGGACATGGCGGTGGTGCTGTTCAGAGCGGTCAGGTCGACCTGCTGGCCATCGACACCGATCTGCGCGAACGTTGCGGTGGAGGTGTCGGGCTTGATGATCGGGAACGACAGCGGAGTAATCACTACGTTGTTGGAGATTGGCAGCGGCAACGGCACGCGGATCGAATCGCGGGCCGGCGCCAGACCGCTTTGCACCACGATCAGAATGTCGCTGTCATCGCTCTTGACCGGTTTGTCGAGGTTGACCAACGCCTGCTCCAGCAGCGGCGTATTCGGGCGCAGTTCGGCAGCCTTGCGATAGCCCGGCGCAGCGAGGTCTTTTTCGCCCAGAGCTTCATAGACGAAACCGGCCAGGTAATGGCTGAACGCACTCTGGTAGCTGTTTTTCAGGCCGACCACTTCCGGCGCGTCGAGGCTGGCGACCGGGTAGCCCTGCAAGTCCTTGTATTCGGTCTTGATGCCTTCCTTCTCGGCTTCCTCTTCGCTCTTGAGGTATTCCTTGTCGCGCAGGTCGGCGATCACCGCTTCACGTTCGTGAGTCTTCTTGATCGCGGTGCGGGCGCCGTCGAAGTCGTTGACCGCCAGCAGGTTCAGGGCCATCTGCGTAGTCAGCATGACTTTTTCGTAGTCGTAGCCTTCGTAGCGGCGCACCTTGTCGTTGACCAGGAAACTGCCGAACTGGGCCAGGTACTTGTCGGTGTCGAGTTTGACCGAGTCTTCCCACTTGCCCACCACCTGGTCGGCGCTGGTCCAGGCATTCTGGCTGCCGGACAGATCGCCCTTGGCGCGCAGCAGTTCACCTTTCTCGAAGTAATAGAGCAGGTCTTTGTCCGGGCCGGTGTTGTTCTTTTCCAGCAGGGTCAGGGCGGCGTCGACGTTGCCGGTGGCCAGTTGCTGGTTGGTCTGGGCCAGTTCGGAATCGTAGTTGCGAAACGCCGAACAGCCGGACAGCAGGGTGACAGCGCTGAGCGCAATCAGAGTGGGAGCGCGGAATGCCATGGGGTTACTTCTTCCATGAGTAGCGACAGCCTCGGGTGCGGGTCGGGCTGCTGGGACCGATCGGCAGTGGCACTGGCCTCCTGCCAATTCCTCATAAAAAGAGGAGCTTTAATGCCGCAACGCGATAGCGCGGGCGCGGCATTATAAGCGGGCGATGCTGGCTATGTAATAGCTTTTTAATTGCACTGGTTGGTTGGGTGCCATTACTTATCCGGCAGTCTGGCATTGCCGATTACGTTGGCGACATCTCTCAGAACTCGCAGGTTGACCAATTGGTGATCGCGATCGATGCGCAGGGTGACCGATGACGCTCCGGGTGCATTGGGCGCATTGAATTGGTGATCGCCTTTCTTCAGCCGTATGCGCGCCACCAATGTCTTGTCGGGGAGCGTGCGCCACGTTCGGGTGTCGGCCTCCTCAAAGGGGTCGTGCTCGGTGACGACCAGCGAGGCCTTGGCCGGATTGCGTTCGTTTTCCTGAGCCTGCGAGATGGCGGCCATGTTGGCGCGGAACATTGCCCGGGAAATGATCGCCGGCATGTCATCGCGCAGCGTACGAAACGCCATGTCGGTGACGCTGTTGATCACGGTCAGCGGGCGTTTGCGGCCATCCACCAGGATGTGGTCGAACGCTGGTGTGACGGTGTCCGGCACCAGGATGGGAAACGAGATCGGCGCGGTAATGACCAGATTTTCATTGAGCCGCACCGGGATCGGCACCGTTACCGAGCTGCGGGCCGGCGCCAGACCGCTCTGGACGACGATCAGAACATCGCTTTCATCATCCTTGGCCGGCGGATTGTCGAGATTGCGCAACGCCTGTTCGAGGAAGGGCGTGTTCGGGCGCAACTCGATTGCCTGGCGATAACCCGGTGCGGCCAGATCCCGTTCACCCAGCGCTTCATAGGTGAACCCGGCCAGGTAATGGCTGAAAGCACTCTGGTAGCCGTTCTTCAGTTCGATAACCGCTGGCGCGTCCAGGGTGGTGACGGGATAGCCCCGCAGATCCTTGTATTGCACGACGATGCCTTGAGCTTTGGCCTGTTCCTCGAGCTCTTCATACTGGCGCTCCCGCTGGCGGGCGATCAGTGCTTCACGTTCGTGGGTCTTCTTGATGTCTGCCCGGGCGCCGTCGAAATCGCTTTCGCCCAATTGGTTGAGGGCCATCTGTGTGGTCAGCATGACTTTTTCGTAGTCATAGCCTTCGTAGCGGCTGAGCTTGTCGTTGACCAGCAGGGTGCCCATTTCATAGGCAAACCGGTTGAGCAGCTTCATGGGGGCGGAAGGCACGGCTTCTTCGCGCTGGAACACCATCCGGTCTGCGCTGCGCCAGGCTTTCTGGCTCTGCGGGCGGGCGTTGGCGAAGCTGAGAATCGAACCCTTCTCGAAGTAGTAGAGCAGGTCCTTGTCTTCCCACGGGTTGTGCCACTCCAGCACATCCAGGGCACCCTGATAGTCGCCGAGCATCAGCCGGTCGTTGGTTTGCTGCATTTCCAGGTCGTAATTGCGGTAAGCCGCGCAGCCGCTCAGTTGCAGGATCGTGCTGATTAATACCGGGAGTAGCAGGCGTTGGCGCATGGAGTGCAGCTCTTCCTGGAGCAGAGAGGCGAAAGGTGAAGGATTATAGGGGTGGGCGGTGGCCATGTGCCGGGTATTGGAGAGAAAGCTTGAGGGAATCGCGCTCGAAGTGAACAATATGTAACTTCGCATTTCCACTTGAGACTCATTCATGACTGCCGCGTCCCGATTTCTGGCCTGGCTGGTGTTCCCGCTGTGCGCCCTGAGCAGCTTCAATCTGCTGGCCGACACCGTGGAAGGCGCGCCGCAAGCGTTGCACCTGCTTGATTACATCAGCGCCGATTACCCGCCGACGGTAGCGGCAGGCAAGGTCATCGACGATGGCGAATACCGCGAGCAACTGGAATTCACCCAGGTGCTGCAGGGGCTGATCGCCGGCCTGCCGGCCAAACCGGAGAAAGCGGCGCTGGAACAGGGCGTCAGCGCCTTGCACGCCGCGATCACGGCGAAACAGGACGGTGCGGACGTGGCCCGTCAGGCCCGACAACTGGGGGCGAAACTGGCGGTGGCTTATGAAGTCAGCCAGGCCCCGATCATCACGCCTGATCCGACCCGTGGTGCGCCGCTCTACGCGCAAAACTGCTCGGTGTGCCACGGCGACGCGGGTGCCGGCGACGGCCCGGCAGGTCTCGGTATGACGCCGGCGCCGGCCAATCTGCGCGATGCTGCGCGGATGGATCACCTGAGCCTGTATGCGATCTACAGCACCCTCGGCCAGGGCGTCGAAGGCACTGACATGCCAGCCTTTGCCGATCAACTGGACGACCGTCAGCGCTGGGATCTGGCGACCTATATCGCGCAGTTCAGCGCCGATCCGGCCACGGCCAAAGCCGACAAGACCTACAACATTGCCGATCTGGCCCGCCAGACCCCGGCCGAGGTGCAGGCTGCCGAGGGCGCTGAAGCCGCCGCGATCTTCCGTGTGCAACGGGCGCAGCCGCCACAGGTCAAGCGCGGCCCGGCGCAGTTGCTCGACTACACCGCCGCGACCCTGGACAAGAGCCTGGCGGCCTACCGTGCCGGTGAACACAATCAGGCTTACGACCTGTCGGTGGCGGCGTATCTGGAAGGCTTCGAACTGGTGGAAAGCTCGCTGGACAACGTCGACGCCAACGTGCGCAAGGACACCGAAAAATCCCTGATGGCCTATCGGCAATCGCTGCAGGACGGCTTGCCGGTGGAGCAGGCCGAACAGCGTCTCGATGCGGCCAAGGCCAAACTCAAGGAGTCTGCCGGCCTGTTGGGCAGCGATGGATTGAGCTGGTCGCTGAGCTACATTTCCGGTCTGCTGATTCTGCTGCGCGAAGGTCTGGAAGCGATTCTGGTGCTGGCGGCGATCCTCGCGTTCCTGCGCAACACCGGCCAGCAATCGGCGGTGCGCAGCGTCAACGTCGGCTGGGGGCTCGCGCTGCTGGCCGGCCTCGGCACCTGGGCGCTGGCGGCGTATGTGATCGATGTCAGCGGCTCCCAGCGTGAACTGCTCGAAGGCGCCACGGCGCTGTTCGCCAGCGTCATGGTGTTGTGGCTCGGGGTGTGGATGCACGACCGTCGCCACGCGGCAGCCTGGCAGGACTACATCAAGCAGAGTCTGGTTGGCGGAGGCGGCCGTTTCGGTTTCGCGATCCTGGCGTTCTTCTCGGTGTACCGCGAGCTGTTCGAAGTGATCCTGTTCTACGAAACCCTGTGGCTGCAGGCCGGTCCTGCCGGGCACAACGCGGTGTTGGCGGGCGGTGCGACGGCGCTGGTGCTGCTGTTCGGTCTGGCGTGGGTGATCCTGCGCGGTTCGGCGAAACTGCCGCTGGCGCTGTTCTTCAGCATCAACGCCGCGCTGCTCTGCGCGTTGTCGGTGGTGTTCGCCGGTCACGGCGTGAAGGCGCTGCAGGAAGCCGGGATCTTTGGCACCCGGCCGGTGGCGTTCTTCGATTTCGACTGGCTGGGGATTCATGCCGACGCCTATTCGCTGACGGCGCAGGCCGTGGCGATCGCGGCGATCATCGTGCTGTATGGCCGCAGTTGGGTGGCTGAAAAGCGCCGCATGGCGGCTTGAGATGATGCGCGTATGGATCGATGCCGACGCCTGCCCGAAGATGGCCAAGGAGTTGGTGGTGAAGTTCGCCCTCAAACGCCGCTTCGAAGTGGTGCTGGTGGCGGGGCAGCCGCAGAGCAAGCCGGCGCTGGCGCTCGTCAAGCTGATCGTGGTGCCGAGCGGCCCGGATGCGGCGGATGATTATCTGGTGGAGCATGCGGTGCCGGGTGAACTGGTGATCTGCAGCGACATTCCACTGGCCGACCGGCTGGTGAAGAAGGGCGTTGCAGCGCTGGACCCGCGCGGCAAGGAGTTCGACGCGCAGAACATGGGTGAGCGGCTGGCGACACGCAACCTGTTCACCGACCTGCGTGAGCAAGGCCAGGTCACTGGCGGCCCGGCGCCGTTCGGTGACCGCGAGAAGCAGGCGTTCGCCAATGCGCTGGACCGGATCCTCACCAGGCTCGCCCGCAAAACCTGAACATTACACAAATCCTCTGTGGGAGCGGGCTTGCTCGCGAAGGCGGTGTGTCATTCAACGAATAGTTGTCTGACCTGACGTCTTCGCGAGCAAGCCCGCTCCCACATTGGGTGTGTATTCGACCAAGAGATCAGGCGTCGTTTTCGTGGGTCAGCTCTAGCACCCGATCCACCAGCTTGTTGATCCCCGAAGCCGCCTCACTGATCGACTGCGCCAGCATGTAAGCCGGAGTGGTCACCAGTTTGCGCGTCTTGTCTTCAATAATGTCGGTCACCGCGCAGTCTTCGTGGTTGGCGCCCATCTTGTTCATGGCGGCGGCCGTGTCGGCGTCGTTGCCGATGGTGCAGGTCACGCCCGGGCCGTAGATCTTCGCGGCCAGCGCCGGCGAAATGCAGATCAGGCCCACCGGTTTGCCCGCTTCGGCAAAGGCTTCGGCTAGCGCCAGTACTTGCGGCTGCACGGTGCAGCCGGCGCCTTCGATGGCGAAGTTCGACAGGTTCTTCGCCGCACCGAAACCGCCTGGCACGATCAGCGCATCGAAGTCCTCGACATCGGCCTCACGCAGATCCTTGACGTTGCCCCGGGCGATGCGAGCCGATTCCACCAGCACGTTGCGCGACTCGGGCATTTCTTCGCCGGTCAGGTGATTGATCACATGCAATTGCGCGATGTTCGGGGCGAAACACTGCACCTGGGCGCCGCGCTGGTCGAGGCGCAACAGGGTGATGACGCTTTCGTAGATCTCGGCGCCGTCGTAAACGCCGCAACCGGACAGGATCACTGCAACTTTTTTGCTCATGGGTTTCTCTCCAGATTCATGGCGCTAAATGTCCTCTAATTTGTCGTTCGTTGCCATAGGATCAAGCCGCGGCTACACCTAGGATCTGAGCTACAGCTTCCGACCAGGGCGCGTCATGAACTTCATCCTGTATGCGGTACCGTTTTTCTTCGTGTTGATTGCGGCGGAGCTCATCGCCGACCGCTGGCGCGGGGTGAGCAACTATCGCCTGGCCGATGCGGTGAACAGCATCAGCACTGGGGTGTTGTCGACCACCACCGGCCTGTTGACCAAGGGTGTGGGCCTGGTGACCTATGGGTTTGCCCTGGAGCATCTGGCGCTGGTCAGGTTGTCTGCGGACAGCGTCTGGGTCTGGGTGTTTGCCTTTGTCTTCTATGACTTCTGCTATTACTGGCTGCATCGCATGGGCCATGAACGGAACATCCTCTGGGCGGCGCATTCGGTGCATCACCAGAGCGAGGACTACAACCTTTCCACGGCCTTGCGCCAGACCAGCACCGGGTTCCTGCTGAGCTGGATCTTCTACCTGCCGATGGCCGTGCTCGGGGTGCCGCTGCTGGTGTTCGTCAGCGTTGCGGCGCTGAATCTGCTGTATCAGTTCTGGGTCCATACCCGGCACATTCCCAAGCTCAGCTGGTTCGAGTGGTGCTTCGTCACGCCGTCCAACCATCGGGCCCACCATGCACAGAACGCTCTCTACATGGATCGCAACTACGGCGGGGTGTTCATTATTTGGGACCGACTGTTCGGCTCCTTCCAGGAGGAGGACGACAACGAGCCGGTGATTTTCGGCGTGACCACGCCGCTGGCGAGCTGGAATCCGTTGTGGGCCAACCTGCAGTTTTACGCGCAGCTATGGGATGACGCGCGCCGGGCGGAACGCGTGTGGGACAAGATCAGGATCTGGTTCATGCGCACCGGCTGGCGTCCGGCGGACGTCGCGGCGAAGTACCCGATGAACAAGCCGGATCTGAGTCAGTTCCGCAAATTCGAAGTGCCGCTGGACAGTCGTCAGCAGTGGTACGTGGGGTTGCAGTTTGGCGTCTATGTGGCGCTGGGCAGTTATCTGATGAATCTGGAACACAGTCTGCCCACCGGAGCATTGCTGCTCGGCTGGGGCGCGGTGGCGTTCGGTTTGTTCGTGTTGGGCGTAGCCCTGGAGAATCGCCCGTGGGCGGGCAAGCTGGAAGTGTTGCGGCTGGCTTCGAACCTGCCGCTGGTGTGGCTGGCGCCGCTGGTCGGACTCTGGCCGGCCAGCCCGGGGATATGGGTCGGCCTGCTCAGTTACAGCCTGCTCAGCGGCATCGGGCTGTATTGCTGTCGCCAGCGACTTACTCGGCTGGCGTCTTAGGGTCGGCAGCCTTGGCCATTTCGGCTTTGTGCCGTTCGGCCTTGGCCAGCAGCTCGGCCTGTTCTTGCTCGTAAACCTTTTTCGCCAGCCGGGCATTCTTGAACCGGCGGCGCAGCCATAGGCCCAGGCCGAGCACCAGCAGAGCGCCCAGCACCCACAACTCATACTTCTTGATGCTGCCGAGCATGCCTTCGAGCACGGCACCGAAGTGGTAAGCAGCGGCGGCCAGGGCGGTGGCCCAGATCGCGGCGCCGATACCGTTGAGCAGCAGATAACGTCCCGGCGGATAGCCCGAGAGGCCGATTGCCACCGGCATCACCGTGCGCAGTCCGTACACGAAGCGAAAGCTCAGGACCCAGATGTCCGGGTGCTTGCGGATGTGTTCCAGCGCGCGGTCGCCCATCATCTGCCAGCGCGGTTTGCGCGCCAGCAGCTTGCGCCCGTGCTTGCGGCCCAGGAAGTACCACAGCTGATCGCCGGCATAGCTGCCGAAGAACGCCACGACCACCACCAGTTTGATGTCCATGTATTCACGGAACGCGAGGAAGCCCGCGAGCACCAGGATGGTTTCGCCTTCGAAGAACGTCCCGAGAAACAGGGCAAAGTAGCCGAAGTCATGCAGAAATTGTTGGAGCATTGTCTGGGTGCTGGCGAAATGAACGCGCAGCCTAACCCTTCGGACACATTCAGGAAAGTGTCGAAATGTGTCTCGACGTGAACATTTCCTACGCTGAGAATGGAATGCGGCTACACGTCACAGGTCTCACACAACTGTCATCTGTTCGTCATAATGGCCGTCTATAACTGTCACGCTCGCCCGTTTGCGCGGGCTCAGGAGTCTGCCGTGAGCTTTACCCCAGCCAACCGTCTGTTCCCTGCCACCCGCCTGCGTCGCAATCGCCGTGATGATTTTTCCCGGCGGCTGGTGCGTGAGAATGTGCTGACGGTCGATGACCTGATCCTGCCGGTGTTCGTCCTCGACGGTGAAAACCGCCGCGAAGCCGTGGCCTCGATGCCGGGTGTCGAGCGCCTGACCATCGACCTGCTGCTTGAAGAAGCCGCCACATGGGTCGAGCTGGGGATTCCGGCGCTGGCGCTGTTCCCGGTCACCCCGCCTGAACTCAAATCCCTCGATGCCGCCGAAGCCTGGAATCCCGAAGGTATCGCGCAGCGCGCTACTCGCGCCCTGCGTGACCGGTTCCCGGAACTGGGCGTTATCACTGACGTCGCCCTCGACCCGTTCACCACTCACGGTCAGGACGGCATTCTCGATGAAGAAGGCTACGTGCAGAACGACATCACCGTCGATGCACTGGTCAAGCAAGCCTTGTCCCATGCTGCTGCGGGCGCCCAGGTGGTTGCCCCGTCGGACATGATGGACGGCCGCATTCAGGCCATCCGCGAAGCGCTGGAGCTGGCCGGTCACGTCAACGTGCGGATCATGGCCTACTCGGCCAAGTACGCCAGTGCCTATTACGGCCCGTTCCGCGATGCGGTGGGTTCGGCCGCGAACCTGGGCAAGGCGAACAAGGCCTCCTATCAGATGGACCCGGCCAACAGCGATGAAGCCCTGCACGAAGTGGGCGCGGACTTGTCTGAAGGCGCGGACATGGTCATGGTCAAACCCGGCATGCCGTACCTGGACATTTTGTTCCGGGTAAAAGATGCCTTCAAAGTGCCGACCTTCGTCTATCAGGTCAGCGGCGAATACGCCATGCACATGGCGGCGATCCAGAATGGCTGGTTGAGCGAAGGCGTGATCCTCGAATCCCTGACCGCCTTTAAACGTGCCGGCGCTGATGGCATCCTGACTTACTTTGCTGTCCGTGCCGCTCAATTGTTACGAGAGCAGAAATAGCCCTCCCAGGAACATTCGATGAATACCGAAGGACTCACTGAAGTTGCCGTAAAAGAAGCTCAACCCGTGGTCGAGCAGATTACCGAAACCCCGCCGGAACTGGAGCCTGCGCCACCCGCGCCGGCAACCGAGCCTGCCGCGGCGGTTCCGGCGATCGCGATTCCCGGCCTGGATGACAGCAGCCTGTACATCCACCGTGAATTGTCGCAACTGCAGTTCAACATCCGCGTGCTGGAACAGGCGCTGGACGAGTCCTACCCGTTGCTGGAGCGGCTGAAGTTCCTGCTGATCTTCTCCAGCAACCTCGACGAATTCTTCGAAATCCGCGTCGCCGGCCTCAAGAAACAAATCACCTTCGCCCGTGAACAGGCCGGCGCTGACGGCCTGCAACCGCACCAGGCCCTGGCCCGGATCAGCGAGCTGGTGCACGGTCACGTAGATCGCCAGTACGCGATCCTCAACGACATCCTGCTCCCAGAGCTGGAAAAACATCAGGTGCGCTTCATCCGTCGTCGCCACTGGACGACCAAGATCAAAACCTGGGTCCGCCGCTATTTCCGCGACGAGATCGCGCCGATCATCACTCCGATCGGCCTCGACCCGACGCACCCGTTCCCGTTGCTGGTGAACAAGAGCCTGAACTTCATCGTCGAGCTCGAAGGTATCGACGCCTTCGGTCGCGATTCCGGTCTGGCGATCATCCCGGCACCGCGCCTGTTGCCTCGAATCATCAAGGTGCCGGAAGAAGTCGGCGGTCCTGGCGACAACTATGTGTTCCTGTCGTCGATGATCCACGCCCACGCCGATGACCTGTTCCAGGGCATGAAGGTAAAAGGCTGCTACCAGTTCCGCCTGACCCGAAACGCTGACCTGGCGCTTGACTCCGAAGACGTCGAAGACCTGGCCCGCGCGCTGCGTGGCGAGCTGTTTTCGCGTCGATACGGTGACGCCGTGCGCCTGGAAGTCGCCGACACCTGCCCGAAACACCTGTCGGACTACCTGCTCAAGCAGTTCAACCTGAGCGAGACCGAGCTGTATCAGGTCAACGGTCCGGTGAACCTGACGCGTCTGTTCAGCATCACCGGCCTGGACAGCCATCCGGAGCTGCAATACACGCCGTTCACGCCGCAGATCCCGAAACTGCTGCAGAACAGCGAAAACATTTTCAGCGTGATCAGCAAGCAGGACATCCTGTTGCTGCACCCGTTCGAGTCGTTCACCCCGGTGGTCGACCTGTTGCGCCAGGCCGCCAAGGACCCGCACGTCCTCGCCGTGCGCCAGACCCTGTACCGCTCCGGCGCCAACTCGGAAATCGTCGATGCGCTGGTGGACGCCGCGCGTAACGGCAAGGAAGTGACGGCGGTCATCGAGCTGCGAGCGCGCTTCGACGAAGAGTCCAACCTGCAACTGGCCAGCCGTCTGCAAGCGGCGGGCGCGGTGGTGATCTACGGCGTGGTCGGCTTCAAGACTCACGCCAAGATGATGCTGATCCTGCGCCGCGAGGCCGGTGAGATCGTGCGTTACGCGCACCTCGGCACCGGTAACTACCACGCCGGTAACGCCCGTCTGTACACCGACTACAGCCTGCTGACCTCCGACGATGCCTTGTGCGAAGACGTCGGCAAACTGTTCAGCCAGTTGATCGGCATGGGCAAGACGCTGCGCATGAAGAAGCTGCTGCATGCGCCGTTCACTCTGAAGAAGGGCATGCTCGACATGATCACCCGCGAGACGCAATTCGCGCTCGACGGTAAACCGGCGCACATCATCGCCAAGTTCAACTCGCTGACCGATCCGAAGATCATTCGCGCGCTGTACAAGGCCAGCCAGTCCGGCGTGCGCATCGATCTGGTGGTGCGCGGCATGTGCTGCCTGCGTCCGGGCATCGCCGGGGTTTCGCACAACATCCACGTGCGCTCGATCATCGGCCGCTTCCTTGAGCACACCCGAGTGTTCTACTTCCTCAACGGTGGCGAGGAACAGATGTTCCTGTCCAGCGCCGACTGGATGGAGCGCAACCTCGACAAGCGCGTCGAGACTTGCTTCCCGGTGGAAGGCAAGAAGCTGCTGACCCGGGTCAAGAAAGAGCTGGAGCTGTACCTGACCGACAACACCCACAGCTGGAGCCTGCAATCGGACGGTCGCTACATCCGCAACACGCCGACCGGCAACCAGAACCCGCGCAGTGCGCAGGCGACGTTGCTGGAGCGATTGGGCAGTCCGATTCTGCCGGTGAGCAGCTGAGAGCTTAAAAGCACCCCCTCACCCTAACCCTCTCCCAGAGGGAGAGGGGACTGACCGAGTTGGATGCTCGAGGTACATCGACATGAAATATCGAGTCGAACTCAGGTCTTGAAAAGCATGAAGATCGGCTCCCTTTCCCCCCTCGCCCCCTTGGGGGAGAGGGTTGGGGTGAGGGGGATCGATCGTAAGCACACCACCGGAATCCAGCCGAGCACCCAATAAAAAGGCGATCCCGAAGGATCGCCTTTTTTGTACCCGCCCGTTACTCAATGTACGGTCAGGACAATCCCCACCCGCGTCAGCCATTCGGCCTCAAGCCCGAAATCCGCCTGGGTCAGCTGATTTTCATCCAGCCAGTTCTCCGGGAATTCCACGTCGAGGTGGTTGCCATTTGCATGCAGCGTCACTTGCGGCATCGCCTGGGTGCCACGGATGTGGTGGAACAGGATGGCGAAACGCAGCAGCACGCACAGGCGGATCAGCTTGTCGCCGTCGTCGCCGAACTCGGCGAACTTGTCCTTGGGGATGTTGCGACGGTGGCCGCGCACCAGCAGGGCGAGCATTTGCTGGTCTTCGCGGGAGAACCCGGCGAGGTCCGAGTGTTCGATCAGGTAGGCGCCGTGCTTGTGGTAGTGATAGTGCGCGATGTCGAGCCCGACTTCGTGCACTTTCGCCGCCCAGCCCAGCAGTTCGCGCCAGATGCCGTCGTCCAGCTCCCAATCCACGGCCACTTGATCGAAGGCGTGCAAGGCTTTGCGCTCGACCCGTGCGGCCTGTTCCTGATCGACGTGGTAGCGCTCCATCAGCGAGGTCAGGGTGCGTTCGCGCACGTCTTCGTGGTGATGGCGGCCGAGCAGGTCGTAGAGCACGCCTTCACGCAGCGCGCCTTCGCAGTGATCCATGCGTTGCAGTTCGAGGGCGTCGAAGATCGCTTCGAGAATCGCCAGGCCAGCCGGGAAGATCGCCCGGCGATCCGGCTTGATGCCTTCGAAATCGATCTTGTCGACATCGCCGAGCTTGAACAGACGGCGCTTGAGCCACGCCAAGCCTTCGGCATTCACTTCGCCGGTGCCGTGCCCGCCGGCCTTGAGCGCCAGGCCGATGGCGCGGATGGTGCCCGAGGAGCCGATGGCTTCATCCCAGGTCAGGCGATGCAGGGCGTGTTCGATGCTCATGATTTCCAGGCGCGCCGCCGTGTAGGCCTGGGCGTAGCGGGCCGGGGTGATCTTGCCGTCCTTGAAATAGCGCTGGGTGAAACTCACGCAGCCCATTTGCAGGCTTTCGCGCAGCAGCGGTTCGAAACGCTGGCCGATGATGAATTCGGTACTGCCGCCGCCGATGTCGGCGACCAGACGTTTGCCCGGGGTGTCGGCGAGGGTGTGGGACACGCCGAGGTAGATCAGGCGGGCCTCTTCACGGCCGGAGATGACTTCCACCGGATGGCCGAGGATTTCTTCGGCGCGGCGGATGAATTCGCCACGGTTGCGCGCCTCACGCAGGGCGTTGGTGCCGACGATCCGCACGGCGCCCAGTGGCATGCCGTTGATCAGTTGGGCAAAGCGCTTGAGGCAGTCGAGCCCGCGCTGCATGGATTCTTCGTTGAGCTGACGCTCATCGTCGATGCCGGCGGCCAGCTGAACCTTTTCTCCGAGCCGTTCGAGAATACGGATTTCGCCGTTCTGGGCCTTGGCCACGACCATATGGAAGCTGTTGGAGCCCAGGTCGATCGCGGCGATCAGGGACAGATTCTTGGCTTGGGATTGCGGCATGGTCTGGGGGTCTCGGTCGATAACCCCGACATCGTGCCACGATCAAACGCTGCCGCCAACGCGCATGGTTCAAACCCTTGATTCAGCGCATAAAGTCTCAAGACCGCGGCGCGGCCGTTCGCGGGCAAGCCCGCTCCCACAGGTTTTGTGTCGAACACAAAACCGTATCCCGCTAGAGAACCCTGTGGGAGCGGGCTTGGTCCGGGTGGCGATCCGACGATGAGGTCAGAAAAGTCCCTGAAAATCCTTCAGGCAGTCGCCTCGACGGTGCCAATGAAGTTCGCCAGTTCCGGCGTCTGCGGATCGGCAAACAGCACTTTCGGGTCCCCTACCTCGTGCACCTTGCCCTGATGCATGAACACCAGTTTGTCCCCGACCTCCCGGGCGAAGCGCATTTCGTGGGTGACCATGATCAGCGTCATGCCTTCCTTCGCGAGCTGGCGGACCACGCTGAGCACTTCGTTGACCAGCTCCGGGTCCAGCGCCGAGGTGATCTCGTCGCACAGCAGCACCTTGGGCGACATCGCCAGCGCCCGGGCAATCGCCACGCGCTGTTGCTGACCACCGGAGAGACGCTCCGGGAAGGCATCGAACTTCTCACCCAGACCCACACGTTCCAGCATCTGTCGCGCCAGCTCCTGTGCCTTGGCCTTGGGCACTTTCTGCACCACCTGCGGCGCGAGCATCACGTTTTCACCCACCGTCAGGTGCGGAAACAGGTTGAACTGCTGAAACACCATGCCGACTTTCTGCCGCAGGCTGCGCAGGTCGGCGCGGGCGGCGTCGAGGTATTCGCCGTCAACTTCGATCACACCGTCGTTGATGGACTCCAGACCGTTGAGGGTGCGCAGCAGGGTGGACTTGCCTGAGCCGCTGCGGCCGATGATCGCCACCACCTGACCTTCCTCGACGCTCAGGTCGATGCCTTTGAGCACGTGGTGATCGCCGTAATATTTATGCAGGGCAGAAATTCTAAGCAGAGGCATGCAGTCTCCTTTCCAGGTAGCGCGCACTGAGGGACAGGGGGTAGCAGAGCAGGAAGTAGCCCAAGGCAACGAGGCCGTAGACCATGAACGGTTCGAAGGTGGCGTTGGCGAGCATGCCGCCGGTCTTGGTCAGCTCGGTGAAGCCGATGATCGAAGTCACTGCGGTGCCCTTGACCACTTGCACCGAGAAACCCACCGTCGGCGCCACGGCAATTCGCAGCGCCTGCGGCAGGATCACGTAGCGCAATTGCTCCAGCGGATTCAGCGCCAGGCTCGACGAAGCTTCCCACTGACCATTGGGAATCGCCTCGACGCAGCCGCGCCAGATCTCCGCCAGATAAGCGCTGGTGAACAGGGTCAGGGCAATCGCCGCCGCCATCCACGGCGAAATTTCCACCCCGGCCAGGGCCACGCCGAAAAACACCAGAAACAGCTGCATCAACAGCGGTGTGCCCTGGAACAGTTCGATCCAGGTGCGGGCGATGCTGCTGGGCAGCGGGTTCTTCGAGATGCGCATGATCAGGATCAGCAACCCGACGATACCGCCGCCGATGAACGCCACCAGCGACAGCGCCAGCGTCCATTGCAGGCCGGTCAGCAGATTGCGCAGGATGTCCCAGAACGTGAAGTCGCTCATTGGCTGCTCCTTGCGCTGCTTTTAGACAGATAACGCCGACCGAGCCAGTTCAATAGCTGACGGATCAGCAGCGCCATGCACAGATAAATGAGGGTGGTCAGCGCATAGGTTTCAAAGGCGCGGAAGTTGCGCGACTGAATGAAGTTGGCGGCGAAGCTCAATTCTTCGGTGGCAATCTGCGAACACACCGCCGAACCGAGCATGACGATGATGATCTGGCTGCTCAGCGCCGGCCAGACCTTGCCCAGCGCCGGCAGCAGCACCACGTGACGAAACGCCTCGAAGCGGCTCATCGCCAATGCCGCCGCCGCTTCCAGTTGCCCGCGCGGGATCGCCTGGATGCCGGCGCGGATGATTTCGGTCGAGTACGCACCGAGATTGATCACCATCGCCAGCACCGCCGCCTGCCACTCGGAAATCTGCACGCCGAGGGACGGCAGGCCGAAGAAGATGAAGAACAACTGCACCAGAAACGGCGTGTTGCGGATCAACTCCACATACACGCCGAAGATCGCCGAGAACGGGCGGATGTTCCACGCCCGCACCAGCGCCCCGATGATGCCCACGCCAACCCCGAAGAGTGCGCCGATGGCCGTCAGCTCAAGGGTGAACAGCGCCCCGCGCAAGAGCAGGTCGGTGTTTTCCACCACCGGCAAGAAATCGAACTGATAGGCCATGAAGGTCTCCCGCGTCGCCGGTCAGAGGTCGGCCGGCAGCGGCTCTTTGAGCCAGGTCTGCGCGTTCTTTTCCAGCGCGCCGTCAGCCTTGGCGGTGGTAAGGATCTCGTTGACCTTGCCCAGCAGCGCCGGCTCGTTCTTGTTCACGCCGACGTAGACCGGCGAATCCTTGAGCTTCACTTTCAGCGCGGGGACGCGTTTGGGGTTCTTTTCACTGATCGCGACCATTACCACGTTGCCGCTGGCGATCAGGTCGACCTGACCTGCGAGGTAGGCGGCGATGGTCGAGTTGTTGTCTTCGAAGCGCTTGATGGTCACGCCTTCGGGGGCGACCTTGGTCAGCTCGATATCTTCGATGGCGCCACGGGTGACGCTGATGGTTTTGCCTTTGAGATCGTCGAGGGTGCTGACCGCTGCATCCGGCGGGCCGAACACGGCGAGGTAGAACGGCGCGTAGGCGCGAGAGAAATCGATGACCTTCTCGCGCTCGGGGTTCTTGCCGAGGCTGGAAATCACCAGGTCGACCTTGCCGGTGGTCAGGAACGGGATGCGGTTGGTGCTGTTGACCGGGGTCAGTTCGAGTTTGACCTTGAGCTGCTCGGCCAGCAGTTTCGCGGTGTCGATATCGAGGCCGCGCGGCTTCATGTCCGGGCCGACCGAACCGAACGGCGGGAAGTCCTGGGGCACGGCGACTTTCAAGGTGCCGCGCTTGACCACGTCATCCAGACCGTCGGCATGGGCGGGGGCCTGGCTCAGCATCAGACCGGCAAACAGGGCGGCGAGGAGGGCGCTGTAACGCTTCGTCATGGACAATCTCCGGATCGGCGGGAAGTGAATTCTGCGATCGGACAGAGCACGGGCCGTGCCAAGACAGGGGTTTGGCGTCGCAAAGCCACGGGTTTGGCGGGTTTGTTCGGTCTTACTGGTCTGAACAGTCAGGTCGGATTTCGCACTGCGATAGCGCATCGACGCGCACCGTCGAACCCCGCTGGGGCACGACTTGCCTGATGCCTCGAATAGCTTTACAACTGGCCGCACCTTGGCCTGGTCCGTCTGGAAAACCATGAACTCGATCTCCCGCGCCGTACCCGAAGTGGCGCTGCAAGCGATCCGCAAACTGATTACCGAGCAGGGCTTCGGCCCCGGCGATGCGTTGCCCTCGCAGCGGGATCTGGCGGTTCAGCTGGGCGTCAGCCGCGCCTCGTTGCGTGAGGCGTTGTCGTCCTTGAGTGCGCTGGGTGTGGTCAGCATTCAACCGGGCAAAGGCGTGTTCGTGCAGGCGCCGGTCGAGTTGCCTCGTGGCGAGGGCGCACCGGCCTGGCCGTTCGCCGCCCAGGCTTCGCCGCTGGAAATCTTTCAGTTGCGCTATGCGCTGGAAGGGTTTGCGGCCGGTCTGGCGGCGGTGACGTTGAGCACGTTTGATCTGGACGAACTGGAAGACAACGTCGCCGCCATGCGCGAGCAACTGCGCGCCGGCGACTTCGAGGCGGCGGCGAAACTGGATTTCGAATTCCACCGGCGGATCCTCCTGGCCAGCGGCAATCAGGCGATGCTGAGCATCCTCACCGCCAGCGCCGACATCTTTCTGGAGAGCCAGAAGCTACCGTTCATCCGCGCCGAGCGGGCCATGGAAACCTGGCAGGAACACCGCAAGATCCTCCGCGCCCTGGCCCGTCGGGCGTCCGCCGCCGCGCAGAAAGCCATGCAGGAGCACGTGCGCAACGCGGCCCTGCGTACCGGAATTTCCTTCATCGCCCCCGCCAGCGCGTGACTTGAGCTATACCCAAACTCATCGAGTGCCATAGCAAGACTCAATCATCTGCGGCTTCCTGAACAAGGGAAGGGCGGCTATGATGGGCCACGTTTTTTTGCTTACAACCTGGAGAATTCCATGAGCAGCGATCTGATCAAACACGTTAGCGACGCTAGCTTCGAAGCCGACGTACTCAAGGCCGAAGGCGCTGTCCTGGTCGACTACTGGGCTGAATGGTGCGGCCCTTGCAAAATGATCGCTCCGGTTCTGGACGAGATTGCAGAGACTTACAAAGGCAAGCTGACCGTTGCCAAACTGAACATCGACGAAAACCAGGAAACCCCTGCCAAGCACGGCGTACGTGGCATTCCGACCCTGATGCTGTTCAAGAACGGCAACGTGGAAGCGACCAAGGTCGGCGCTCTGTCGAAGTCGCAACTGGCTGCTTTCCTCGACGCCAACATCTAAGCGTCGCGGTAAAGACTGTCCTGAAAAAGCCCCGCAAATTGCGGGGCTTTTTGCGTATTCAGGGCTAGACGCTCCGAAACTCAGGTGGTACATTCGGCCCCGCACTGGTTTCTCCACTGCCCCCTGCTAGCCGTCGCCGACGCACTCCTTTTCGAATAAGTACGCGATCCTGTCGCCTCTCCGCGGCGCGGCCTCATTAAGCCAAAAGCTTAATTTCCCCCCCTCCATAAATGATTACGTCATTCCTATATGAATCTGACTGAACTCAAGCAAAAGCCGATTACCGAACTGCTCGAATTGGCCGAACAGATGGGCATAGAAAATATGGCCCGTTCGCGCAAGCAGGACGTGATTTTCTCCCTGCTGAAAAAGCACGCTAAAAGCGGTGAGGAAATCTCCGGTGATGGCGTGCTGGAGATTCTCCAGGACGGCTTCGGCTTCCTGCGCTCCGCTGACGCTTCCTACCTCGCCGGTCCTGACGACATCTACGTCTCGCCGAGCCAGATCCGCCGTTTCAACTTGCGCACCGGTGACACCATCGTTGGCAAGATCCGCCCTCCGAAGGAAGGCGAGCGTTATTTCGCCCTGCTCAAGGTCGACACGATCAACTTCGATCGTCCTGAGAACGCGAAGAACAAGATTCTCTTCGAGAACCTGACCCCGCTGTTCCCGACCGTGCGCATGAAGATGGAAGCCGGCAACGGTTCCACCGAAGACCTGACCGGTCGTGTGATCGACCTGTGCGCTCCGATCGGCAAAGGCCAGCGTGGTCTGATCGTTGCACCGCCGAAAGCCGGTAAAACGATCATGCTGCAGAACATTGCAGCGAACATCGCCCGTAACAATCCTGAAGTTCACCTGATCGTGCTGTTGATCGACGAGCGTCCGGAAGAAGTGACCGAAATGCAGCGCACCGTGCGCGGCGAAGTGGTTGCCTCGACTTTCGACGAGCCACCGACCCGTCACGTGCAAGTGGCTGAAATGGTGATCGAGAAGGCCAAGCGCCTGGTCGAACACAAGAAGGACGTGGTGATCCTGCTCGACTCCATCACCCGTCTGGCCCGTGCCTACAACACCGTGATTCCGAGCTCCGGCAAGGTGCTGACCGGTGGTGTCGATGCCCACGCCCTGGAGAAACCGAAGCGTTTCTTCGGCGCCGCGCGCAACATCGAAGAAGGCGGCTCGCTGACCATCATCGCCACCGCGCTGGTTGAAACCGGCTCGAAGATGGACGAAGTGATCTACGAAGAGTTCAAGGGCACCGGCAACATGGAGCTGCCACTGGACCGTCGTATCGCCGAGAAGCGTGTGTTCCCGGCGATCAACATCAACAAGTCCGGTACTCGTCGCGAAGAGCTGCTGACTGCCGACGATGAGCTGCAGCGTATGTGGATCCTGCGCAAACTGCTGCACCCGATGGACGAAGTGGCGGCCATCGAGTTCCTGGTCGACAAGCTGAAGACGACCAAGACCAACGACGAGTTCTTCCTGTCGATGAAGCGCAAGTAATACGCTGTTGTTTGAAAAAAGCGCCCCATAAGGGCGCTTTTTTTTCGCGACGGATTATTTGTATCTGGATTGAAATGCACGTGGCTGATAACTTTCGCGCTTTCCAAGGACTCTGTATCCAGAAACGAGAAAGGTCATGCACACGTTTGGCAATCGCCGTGATATCGACGGATTACGAGCTCTGGCGGTTATTCCCGTCGTACTGTTTCATTTTGGATTCAGTACATTCAGTGGCGGCTTTGTCGGGGTTGACGTTTTTTTCGTCATTTCCGGCTTCCTGATCACAACGATCCTGTTCCGCGAAATCAGCGCTCAGCGCTTCAGCTTCATTGATTTCTGGGCACGCCGTGCCCGCCGCATCATTCCTGCCCTGAGCGTGGTCATGCTGGTGACGCTGGCATTGGGCTGGTTGCTGCTGACGGCCAAGGACTTCGCCGAACTCGGGCGAACAGTGCGCTATCAGTCGCTGTTCATCTCCAACATTCTGTTCATGCGCGAGGACGGCTACTTCCAGCCAGCCTCGGATCTGAAGCCGCTGCTGCATACCTGGTCGCTGGCGGTGGAAGAGCAGTACTACATCTTCTTTCCGCTGTTGATGGCGGTGCTGATCCGCTATTTCCGCCATTGGCGCTGGATGCTGTTCGCCGTGTTGCTGGTATCGTTCGGCTTGAACATCGCCAACATCGAACACAAGCCGGAATTCACCTTCTTCTCGCTGCCTACCCGGGCCTGGGAGTTGCTCTGCGGCGCGATGCTCGCGGTAATTCCGGCGCCGAAGCAGGCGGTGCGTCCGTGGTTGTATCAGGCCGTGGGGCTGGCCGGTCTGGCGGCAGTGCTGGTCGCGGTGTTCACTTTTGACAAATCCACCGTGTTTCCGGGCTGGGCAGCCTTGTTGCCGGTGTTGGGGACGACGGCGCTGATCTGGTCGGGCGCGCAAGGTGCGAGCCTCACCGGGCGGCTCTTGAGTCTGCGGCCGTTGGTCTGGGTCGGCTTGCTTTCGTATTCGCTCTATCTTTGGCATTGGCCGGTGTTTGTCTACGCCAACGCGATTTCCATCGATGGCATTCAGCCTGTTGAAGCAATCGGCTGGATAGCCTTGGCGCTGGGCCTGGCCTGGCTGAGTCTGCGCTATATCGAGCTGCCGTTTCGCGAAAAACGCTTGCTCGCCTCGCGAAATGCAGTGCTGGCAGGCGGTCTGGCCGCCATCGTTGCACTCGTGGCGACGGGGTCGGCGATCCGTTCCGCCGACGGTGTCCCTCAGCGTCTGACCGGTAAAGCGCTGGAGTATGCACAGTCCCGTGAGTGGCATGCAGGGCAGATGAAATGCATGCTGGTGACTCAGGATAAAGAGCTGGACAAGGCCTGTCTGGTGGGTGGCAACGAGGATGTTCCGGCCACTCAATTGTTCTGGGGCGACAGCCACGCCGCCGCCTTGCTGCCGGCCATCGAGAATAATGCCCGTCGCGAGGGGCGTCCGGTTTGGCTGTACAGCATGAGCGCGTGCCCGCCGATTCTCAGCGACGATCCGCGTCAGCGCTGCAAGGATTTCAACGAACAGACCATGGAACGTGTGCGCAGCCTCGGCATCAAGGATGTGGTGCTGGCGTCCAACTGGAGCCTTTACGTGTATGGCCGCGAAGACGGCGATAAGAAGGTGCTGCTCAATTCGCAAGACGATACCGTCCAGGCCGAGCAACGCATGGCAGCAGCGCTGAAGGCGCGAGTTGCCGCATTGAGGGCAACGGGGGCGCAAGTCTGGCTGTTCAAGGAGGTGCCGCTGCAACGCAAAGGCACCATCAACCGCTTGACCAGCCTGGCGCGGATCGGAAGGTCCGCCGAAGGGCTGGGTCGTCCGCTTGAGGAACATCTGGCGCGCCAGCATTTCCTCAGCAGCCTGTTCGACTCCATGAGCGCCGCTGATCCGGGTGTGCACGTGATCGATCCAACCCCGCTGATGTGCGGCAATGGCGTCTGCGGCATCGAGGTCAACGGCCATTCGCAGTACAAGGATGAGGATCATCTTTCGGACGCGGGGAGCTCCCGGCTGAGCCCGCTGTTTGCACCTCTGCTGCTGGGGACGAGCCACAATTGAGCGAGGCCTGATGCTGACGGGCTGCTGTTTGCCCGTCAGAGCAGGTAGGATGTACGCCTATTTTGAGGGTGCCATCGTCAATGAAATTCAAGGATCTTCGGGATTTCGTGCAGCAGCTTGAGCAGCGCGGAGAGTTGAAACGCATCCAGATTCCCGTTTCGCCGGTGCTGGAAATGACCGAGGTGTGCGACCGCACACTGCGGGCCAAGGGCCCGGCGCTGCTGTTCGAGAAGCCGACCGGTTACGACATCCCGGTGCTTGGCAACCTGTTCGGCACGCCCGAGCGGGTGGCGATGGGCATGGGTGCCGAGTCGGTCAGCGAGCTGCGCGAAATCGGCAAGCTGCTGGCGTTCCTCAAGGAACCGGAGCCGCCGAAGGGCTTGAAGGACGCGTGGTCGAAGCTGCCGATCTTCCGCAAGATCATTGCGATGGCGCCGAAAGTCATCAAAGACGCGCCGTGCCAGGAAGTGGTCATCGAAGGCGATGACGTCGATCTGGCGATGCTGCCGGTGCAGACCTGCTGGCCGGGCGACGTGGCACCGCTGATCACCTGGGGCCTGACCGTCACCAAAGGTCCGAACAAGGATCGGCAGAATCTTGGCATCTACCGTCAGCAAGTGATTGGCCGCAACAAGGTCATCATGCGCTGGCTCAGCCATCGTGGCGGTGCGCTGGATTTCCGTGAGTGGTGCGAGAAGCATCCGGGCCAGCCGTTCCCGGTGTCCGTGGCCCTGGGTGCGGATCCGGCGACCATTCTCGGCGCGGTCACCCCGGTCCCGGACAGCCTCTCCGAATACGCCTTCGCCGGCCTGTTGCGTGACAGCCGCACGGAGCTGGTGAAGTGCCGCGGCAACGACCTGCAAGTGCCGGCCACTGCCGAAATCATCCTCGAAGGCGTGATCCATCCGGGCGAAATGGCCGATGAAGGCCCGTACGGCGACCACACCGGTTACTACAACGAAGTCGACAGCTTCCCGGTGTTCACCGTCGAGCGCATCACTCACCGGATCAATCCGATCTACCACAGCACCTACACCGGCCGTCCGCCGGATGAGCCGGCGATTCTCGGCGTGGCGCTGAACGAAGTGTTCGTGCCGATCCTGCAGAAGCAGTTCCCGGAAATCACCGATTTCTACCTGCCGCCGGAAGGCTGCTCGTACCGCATGGCCGTGGTGACGATGAAGAAGTCGTATCCGGGCCACGCCAAGCGCGTGATGCTGGGTGTCTGGTCGTTTTTGCGACAGTTCATGTACACCAAGTTCGTTATCGTCACCGACGACGACATCAACGCGCGGGACTGGAACGACGTGATCTGGGCCATCACCACGCGCATGGACCCCAAGCGCGACACAGTGATGATCGACAACACGCCGATCGACTACCTCGACTTCGCCTCGCCGGTGTCGGGACTCGGCTCGAAGATGGGCCTGGACGCCACCCACAAGTGGCCGGGCGAAACCACTCGCGAGTGGGGCCGCGTCATCGTCAAGGATGACGCCGTCACCCAACGGATCGATGCCATCTGGAATCAGTTAGGAATAGATTGATGCGTGTAACCCTGCAGCCCTCCGGAGCGGTGCTCGAGATACGGCCCGGAGAGCGGATTCTCGATGGTGCGCGGCGCCTGGGCTACGAATGCCCGCAAAGCTGCCGCAACGGCAATTGCCATGTGTGTGCGGCGCTGCTGGTGGAAGGCCGGGTCGAACAGGCCGGCAAGGTGCACGACCACGGCGAGTTCTACACTTGCATAGCGGAGCCGCTGGAAGACTGCATCGTGCTGTGGGATGGCGTGCTCGCGCTGGGAGAACTGCCGGTGCGCAGCGTGTCGTGTCAGGTCATCGAATGCCGGGACGTCGGTGGCGATACCTTTCGTGTGCGGCTGCGGGCGCCGGCCGGCAAGCCGCCGCGCTACCACGCTGGCCAGTATTTGATGATCGAGCGCGAGAACGGCGAGAAGTCGGCGTTCTCCATGGCTTCGGCGCCCCACGGCGGTCGCGATCTGGAAATCCATGTGCTGGCGCGCGAATCCAGTGCGCTGAGCCTGATCGATCAGCTCAGGCGCAACCCGATGGTGCGGGTCGAGCTGCCGTTCGGCGACACCCACCTGGCGGAACTGCCGGACGGGCCGCTGGTGCTGATCGCCGCTGGCACCGGTATGGGCCAGATCCACAGCCTGATCGAACATTGCCGGGCCAGCGGCTTCAAGCATCCGGTGCACTTGTACTGGGGTGTGCGTCGTCCGGAAGACTTCTATGAAATCGAACATTGGGACGAATGGCTGAAATTGCCCAATCTGTTCCTGCACAAAGTCGTCAGTGACCAGTGCGGCTGGGAAGGGCGTTGCGGGATGTTGCACGAAGCCGTCTGCGAGGATTTCCCCGATTTGAAGCCGCTGCACGTCTATGCCAGCGGCTCGCCGGCCATGGTCTACGGCACGCTGGATGCGCTGGTGGAAGCGGGGATGGACGCTCATCAGATGCGCGCGGATGTATTCGCTTACGCGCCCCGCTCGTAAGTTCGTTATAACTCTCCATATAGCCGATCGGTATTTATGTAATTGCATAAATGCCGGTAGGTTATATATCCATTGGGCAATCAATTAAGAACTGTGCCATGGCACTCAAATTGCCTTAAAACATATGTGCCTTATTGTTACAGCGGTGCGTTCTATTAAGTAATTCTTCACCCGCGGGGAGCTGAACGCTATTCGCCATGAGCGCCATTGAAAACGCTTTTCTGAACCTGGCTTACCCTCCGCGGCTCGATCTTGGGCCGCAGCTGACGCACGAACAACTTCTCGCTTCCATGCAATCGACCATGGCACGCCACAAGGGCGGGCCGGTGTGGCTGTTCGCCTACGGTTCGCTGATCTGGCGGCCGGAATGCACAGCCGTGGAGCGGGTGCGTGGGCGCGTGCATGGCTATCACCGTGGCTTGTACTTGTGGTCCCACGAGCATCGCGGCACGCCGGAAATGCCCGGTCTGGTCTTTGGTCTGGATCGTGGCGGCTCGTGCAGCGGCTTCGCCTACCGGTTGCCGGAAGACAATCTGGACAGCGCGCTGTATGCGTTGTGGAAGCGCGAAATGCCGTTCCCGTCCTATCGGCCACACTGGCTCAACTGCCGACTCGAAGATGGCAGCCAGGTTCAGGCGCTGGGATTCGTATTGGAGCGACACCTGCCCAGCTATGCCGGCAACTTGCCGGATCATGTGCTGAGCCAGGTGTTCGAAAGCGCTTGCGGGCGGTACGGCACGACTCGCGATTATGTCGAGCAGACCGCTCACGCCCTGCGCAGCCACGCCATGCCAGACCGGAATCTGGAGGCGCGTCTCAAGCGCTGTAAGTCAAAGGCCGATCAGGCGACTGCTTCGCGGCTCTGACTGGCGACTTGCTTGTGCCACAGGGTCGGGGCCAGGAAGGCCATCGACAGCAGGCAAGCGCCCACCAGCAGCACGAAACCACCATCCCAGCCGAAATGGTCCACGGTGTAGCCCATCGCTGCACTGGCCGCGACCGAACCACCCAGATACCCGAACAGACCGGTGAAGCCCGCAGCGGTGCCGGCGGCTTTCTTCGGCGCCAGTTCCAGCGCCTGCAGACCGATCAGCATCACCGGGCCGTAGATCAGGAAGCCGATGGAGAACAGCGCGATCATGTCGATGGTCGGGTGGCCGGCCGGGTTCAGCCAGTACACCAGGGTCGCGACGGTCACCAATGCCATGAACACCATGCCCGTCAGGCCACGGTTGCCACGGAAGATCTTGTCCGACATCCAGCCGCACAGCAGCGTGCCCGGAATCCCCGCCCACTCGTAGAAGAAATAGGCCCACGAGGTTTTATCCACGGTGAAACCCTTGGCTTCTTTCAGGTAGGTCGGCGCCCAGTCCAGCACGCCGTAGCGCAGCAGGTAGACGAAGACGTTGGCCATGGCGATATACCAGAGCATTTTGTTGCGCAGCACGTATTTGACGAAGATTTCCTTGGCGCTGAATTCGTCTTCGTGGCTGGCGTCGTAGCCTTCCGGGTAGTCGTTCTTGTACTTCTCGATCGGCGGCAGGCCGACCGATTGCGGGGTGTCGCGCATGGTCACGAAAGCGAACACTGCTACCGCCAGGGCGACGGCTGCCGGGACGTAGAACGCTGCGTGCCAGTCGTTGAACAGGCCCATGCCGATCAGGAACAGCGGGCCGATCAGGCCGCCACCGACGTTATGCGCCACGTTCCACACAGACACCACGCCGCCACGTTCCTTCTGCGACCACCAGTGCACCATCGTGCGTCCGCTCGGCGGCCAGCCCATGCCCTGGGCCCAGCCGTTGATAAACAGCAGGATGAACATCATGGTCACGCTGGAGGTTGCCCAGGGCGCGAAACCGAAAATGAACATCACCCCGGCCGAGACCAGCAGGCCGAACGGCAGGAAGTAACGCGGGTTGGAGCGGTCGGACACCAGGCCCATGAGGAACTTGGACAGACCGTAGGCGATGGCGATGGCTGACATCGCCAGGCCCAGGTCGCCACGGCTGTAGCCTTCGTCGATCAGGTACGGCATTGCCAGCGAGAAGTTCTTGCGCAACAGGTAATAACCCGCATAGCCAAAGAAGATGCCGGCGAAGATCTGCCAACGCAGGCGTCGGTAGGTGCTGTCGATTTTTTCTTCAGGCAATGGAGCCTGATGTGCGGCAGGACGAAAGAAAGCAAACATTCAAGAGCTCCAGATTTCTTGTTTTGACTGCGGATGCGAATGTTACAGTTTCGTTACCGAAAATAGCACCGCTTCCCATCGGCAAAACAGTGGAAATGTTGGATGTCGCGCGTTCCTTTATGAACATGTCGCTCAGATATAAGTGCAGGGCGTTGTGGGAAAGGTTACCTCGGCGTCTTCCTGCGGGGTTTCAGTGCGTTGTAGGGCAGAACTCGAGGAAATGTCCTGCTTCCAACGCAGAAGCGACGACGTTCTGTTTTGGCTGGCGGCACCTTAACCTTTTCGCAGATGCCTGATCGGGCATTCGGGTCGCAAGGGGAGGGGTTATGCCGTGGTGTGTGTTGTTGATTTTGCTGTTGGTGGCCGCCAGTTCCAGGGCGGCTGAAGTGTTCTTGATTCCGGAACATAATCCGAAACCCATCTACCCGCCGGGACTGCAACGGGCCGGGTTTACCGGAGGAGTCAAAGTAAGCTTCATCGTCAGTGCGGACGGCGCAGTGAGTAAGGTTGGAATTTTGAAAAGCGATCATGCCGAACTGTCCGATGCGGTGAAAAACGCTCTGGCGCAATGGCGCTTTAAACCGTGGACTGTTGAAGGAGAGCGCCCGCCAGAACAGGAAATCATCGCGCCGATGACGTTCGGATTCGATTCTCCTGAAGGCGTGAACCTGTGGCTAAAAGATCTCAAATGTCGTGAGTTCAACAGTTTGCTGGCGCATTACCCAAAACATTCCTGGATGGATGCTGCACCGTTTCATTACGTGCGCGGCTATCTGGCAAGTACGTTTTTCCAGAGGCAGATCCCAATGGAGCAACGTTTGGCGATGATAGCCAAAATGAACAAGCGTGTTCCCGGCATTGTGATGCGTTGCCAAAAGAGTCCAGGCCTTAAGTACGTAACCCTTCTGCCGGAAGACATTCGTAAGGTTTTATGAGAACAGCGCATGCCTGTCTGGTCAGGTGTATGACCAGACAGCTTTTTCTGTTTAGCGCACGCTGACCACCACCTTGCCCACGGCCTTGCGCTGCCCGAGATCATTGATCGCCTGCGCGGCATTGCCCAGCGGATAGACCTGCGACACCAGCGGCTTGAGCTTGCCCTCGGCAAACCAGCCGAACAATTGCTGGAAATTCGCCGCGTTGTCCTGCGGCTGGCGCTGGGCGAAGGAGCCCCAGAACACGCCGAGTACCGCAGCGCCTTTGAGCAGGGCGAGGTTGACCGGCAGTTCGGGAATGCGTCCGCTGGCGAAGCCGACCACCAGCAGGCGGCCGTTCCAGGCGATGGCGCGGATGGACTGGTCGAACAGGTCGCCGCCGACAGGGTCGTAGATCACATCCGCGCCCTGGCCGTCGGTCAGGCGCTTGATTTCGTCCTTGAGGCTGGTTTCGCTGTAGTTGATCAGTTCGTCGGCACCGGCAGCCTTGGCCACCGAGAGTTTTTCCGCGCTGCTGGCGGCGGCGATCACCCGGGCGCCCATGGCTTTGCCGATTTCCACGGCGGCCAGGCCAACGCCGCCGGAGGCGCCGAGTACCAGCAGGGTTTCGCCCGGTTGCAGATTGCCGCGCTGCTTGAGGGCGTGCATCGACGTGCCGTAGGTCATGCTGAAGGCGGCGGCGGTGTTGAAATCCATCGATGGCGGGATCGGCAGCACGTTGTAGCCCGGCACCGCGACCTGCTCGGCGAAGCTGCCCCAGCCGGTCAGGGCCATGACCCGGTCACCGACTTTCAGGTGACTGACCTTTTCCCCCACCGCGCTGACCACGCCGGAGGCTTCGCCACCCGGCGAGAACGGGAAGGGCGGCTTGAACTGGTACTTGCCCTCGATGATCAGCGTGTCCGGGAAGTTGACCCCGGCGGCGTGCACGTCCAGCAGGATTTCGTTTTTCTTGGCGACAGGACTGGCGACGTCTTCCAGCACCAGCGATTCGGCAGGGCCGAAGGCTTTGCACAGCACGGCTTTCATCAGGGCTATTCCTTTGGGAGTGATGGCCGATAAGTGTAGGTGTGGCAGTCAACGGGTCAACGAGCATGCCCGGCCCTGATAGTCCGCCATAAGCTTGTGCTTGCGCGGCGGGTCGTTATGCTAGGCCGCAAACCGGATAAGGAGCGAATTGTGAAAGCGTGGATCATGTTGTTGCTGGCCCTGTCTCTGCCTGTGGCAGCGCTGGCCGAAGAAGCCAAAGAGGGCGAGGCGCCGAAGGTCAACTACATCACCCTGAGCCCGCCGTTCGTGGGCAACTACGGGCTCGATGGCACTCCGAAGCTCAAGGTCTACAAGGCCGACGTGGCACTGCGGGTGACTGGCGAAGAGGCGACCAAACTGGTCAAGGCCAACGAGCCGCTGATCCGCAATCAACTGGTGGCGCTGTTCACTCAGCAGACCACCGATGCGATGGGCAGCATCGAGGGCAAGGAAAAACTGCGTCAGGAAGCCTTGAAACAGACCCAGCAAGTGATGAATGACGAGACCGGCAAGCCGGTGGTTGAAGACCTGTTGTTCAATAACCTGATCATTCAGTAAGGCATTCGTTGTCCGGGCAGGCCTCATCGCGAGCAAGCTCGCTCCCATAGTGGTTTTGTGGTGCCACACATTTGTGTGATCGCCGCTGAACCCTGTGGGGCCGAGCTTGCTCGCGATGGCATTTTGTCAGGCGACAAATGACTCAGGGTCTCAACGCGATAACCGCCGCCCACTGCTCGGCCGTCACCGGCATCACCGACAGCCGCGAACCCTTTTGCACCAGCGGCATCTCGGCCAGCGCGGTCTGCTGCTTCAGATAATCCAGCTTCAAGACTCGGTTGAATGTCTCTACGTGGGCGACATCGATCGCGCTCCAGGCGTTTTTCTCCGGCGTGGCTTTCGGGTCGAAGTAATGGCTTTCCGGTTCCAGTGCGGTGGGATCCGGGTACGCCGCTTCGATTATTTTGCCGATTCCGGCAATGCCCGGCTCCGGGCAGCTGGAATGGTAGAAAAAGAACTCGTCCCCCACGGCCATGGCGCGCAGGAAATTGCGTGCCTGATAGTTGCGAACCCCGTCCCAGCGCGCTTTGCCGAGCTTTTCCAGGCCCTTGATCGAGAGCTCGTCGGGCTCGGATTTCATCAGCCAGTAGGCCATGGTGTGTGCTCCTCAAGCGGTCATTGGGCAGGTTGTCCGGCAATTTTATGACAAACCGACGGTCGGTTGACGTCAGCATTTGCGCGACGGTTCACGTTGTCGCAAAATGCCGGCCTTTAAAGCTTGACGCTGCTGCACGGCCTACGAATGGAAACCGCTGCTGTCATCGTGATGATGTGCCTTGAGGGGGGCAATCGATGAAACGCAAACCGGATTTGCTGTGGACTTTGGTAATTTTGTTCGGTCTGGGCGTCGTGACCACCGGTTATGCGCAAAGTCTGTGGGCCAACAAGGCCGATGCACCGATTGAAGTGGCGCAACAAGTACAACAGTCGACAGCCTTCAAGCGCTAAAACTGCCTTTTTCGACGCCGCTGATCCGCGCGGCGTCTATCCTGCGAAATACCACGCCTTGTCTGTCACCGTTCCCTGCAACGGTACATCCCAGCTCGCTTGCGCGAGACGTTCGACTTTCTGACATTCATGGGCCAGGCCCAACAGCGTCGGCTTGCGCCAGTTCTGGCGTCGGGCCAGATAGGCCAGGCTACGGTCGTAGAATCCGCCGCCCATGCCCAGGCGCCCGCCGACATCGTCGAATCCCACCAGTGGCAACAACACCAGATCCAGTGCCCAGACCTTGCGCTGACGGGCCAGATTGGCGCGCGGCTCAAGAATGCGGAAACGGTTGGGTTTGAGCTTTTCGCCGGGGCGGATCTGCTGAAAGACCATTTTGGTTCGTGGCCAGGCACTGAGCACCGGCAGGTAGGTTTTCTTGCCGCGACGCTGGGCAGCGCGCAGCAACAGGCGCGGGTCGATTTCACCGTCGGTGGGCAGGTACAGGGAAATGTGTCTCGCCCGGCGAAAGTGCGGGTCTTGTGCCAGTTGCCTGTACAGACCTTCGGCGGCCTGGCGCTGCTCGCTTCGCGTCAACGAGCGACGGGCCTTGCGCAGCAGGCGGCGCAGTTGGGGGCGGGGCAGCAACGCGGGTTCGGTCATGGTTCGGCTTCGGCAGGGTGGGGACGAAAACGTACGCATAAAAAATCCGATGCCGGCATGCACCGGCATCGGATTCGAATCAGGCTCCCCGGATGAGCCGCTGTCGACTTAGCCCTTGAACCCGAGAGTTCAAGGTGGAGGATGCAGTAGGCTTTAAGGCTTTCCGTCTGGCGGACATGCACACCAGCCCAACGTGCAACCCCCAGGGTAGTGCAAATCGGCTCAGGGACATCGTCAACTGGCAAGCACCCCAGGGAGTGCGGCGAGTATAACTCAAGCGGCCTGGCGAATCAGCCCTTGGTGACGTCCGGATCGGTCGCCAGCACCAGATCGACACGATCGAGCAAGTCACGCACCTGTTCACGGGTCGAACCGCTGGCCTGGATGTCCGGGCGCTCTTCTTTGTGCAAGAGGTCGTGGGTGATGTTCAGCGCGGCCATCACGGCGATGCGGTCGGCGCCGATGACTTTGCCGCTGCTGCGGATCTCGCGCATCTTGCCGTCCAGGTAGCGGGCGGCGCTGATCAGATTGCTGCGCTCTTCCTGGGGGCAGATGATCGAATACTCTTTGTCGAGGATCTGCACGGTAACGCTATTGCTTGAACTCATGAGTCTTGCTCCAGGGCCTTGAGGCGCGAAATCATCGATTCGACCTTACGCCGGGCGATTTCGTTTTTTTCAATGAGGTGCGCGCGTTCCTCGCGCCAGGTCTTTTCCTGAGCAAGTAAGAGTGCATTTTGACTCTTTAGTTGCTCGACTCGGGTAATCAGCAGTTCGAGTCTGGCCATCAGCGCTTGCAGGTCGGTGTCTTCCATTGTGTCCACTGGTTCGGTCTGATGGGTTTGGCTGGCGGACAGCCTTTAATGGTCTTGGCGAGTCTGTCGATGTAGGATACAAGGCCTTCATTCTAGACATAGCGCCGTCTGGCGCCTAGCTGCCCATGCCCATTCAGAATTCCCCGTACCAAGGCTTTGCCACCCTGCTGAAATCCAGCGGTCATTCCGTTTCGCCTGCCGAACTGCACGGCCTGTTGCTGGGGCGCAGTTGCGCCGGCGCCGGCTTCAATGCCGAAGAGTGGCTGATCGATGCCGCCGAGCTGCTCGAAAGCGAGCCGCAGGACAACGTCCGCAACGCGCTGATCGGTCTGCAGGAGATGGTCAAGAGCGAACTCACCGGCGACGACGTCACCGTGGTTCTGCTGTTGCCGAACGATGACACGCCTCTGGCCGAGCGTGCCGCCGCGCTGGGCCAATGGTGTCAGGGCTTCCTCACCGGGTTCGGCCTGAACTGCCGCGATAGCAGCATGCTGAGCACCGAGGCCACGGAAGTGTTGCAGGATCTTGCAGCGATCTCCCAGGTGCAAGACGCACTGGAAGAATCCGAAGACGGCGAAAGCGACTATATGGAAGTCATGGAGTACCTGCGTGTCGCTCCGCTGCTGCTGTTCTCCGAAACCAAAAAGGCCGACGTGCCGCCAGCGGCCAAGCCGTCGCTGCACTGATCGCGTGCCAGGGAAAGCCATCTGCCCATGATCCATATCCCGAAAGCGGAATACGCCCGGCGCCGCAAGGCGCTGATGGCGCAGATGGAACCCAACAGTATCGCGATCCTGCCGGCCGCGGCGGTCGCCATCCGCAACCGCGACGTCGAGCACGTCTATCGCCAGGACAGCGACTTCCAGTACCTCAGCGGTTTCCCCGAGCCACAGGCGGTCATCGTCCTGATGCCCGGTCGCGAACACGGCGAGTACGTGCTGTTCTGCCGTGAACGCAACGCCGAACGCGAACTCTGGGACGGCCTGCGCGCCGGCCAGGAAGGCGCGATCCGCGATTTCGGCGCCGATGACGCTTTCCCCATCACCGACATCGACGACATCCTGCCGGGCCTGATCGAAGGCCGCGACCGGGTGTATTCGGCCATGGGCAGCAACCCGGAATTCGACCGCCACCTGATGGACTGGATCAACGTGATCCGCTCCAAGGCGCACCTCGGCGCCCAGCCGCCGAACGAATTCGTTGCCCTGGATCACCTGCTGCACGACATGCGCCTGTATAAATCGGCGGCAGAAGTGAAGGTGATGCGCGAGGCCGCGCGGATTTCCGCCCAGGCTCACATCCGGGCGATGCAGGCCAGTCGTGCCGGGCTGTACGAGTACAGCCTCGAAGCCGAACTGGATTACGAGTTCCGCAAGGGCGGGGCGAAGATGCCGGCTTATGGTTCGATCGTCGCTGCCGGGCGCAACAGCTGCATCCTGCATTACCAGCAGAATGACGCGTTGCTCAAGGACGGCGATCTGGTGCTGATCGACGCCGGTTGCGAGATCGACTGCTACGCCAGCGACATCACACGCACCTGGCCGGTCAACGGCAAGTTTTCCGCCGAGCAGAAAGCGATCTACGAATTGGTGCTGGCCTCGCAGGAAGCGGCATTCGCCGAAATCGCTCCGAACAAACACTGGAACCAGGCGCACGAAGCCACGGTTCGGGTCATCACCACCGGGCTGGTGAAGCTGGGGCTGTTGCAGGGCGAAGTCGACGAATTGATCGCCTCCGAGGCCTACAAGGCGTTTTACATGCACCGCGCCGGCCACTGGCTGGGGATGGATGTGCATGACGTCGGCGAATACAAGGTCGGCGGCGAATGGCGGGTGCTGGAAGTCGGCATGGCGCTGACGGTGGAGCCGGGCATCTATATCGCCCCGGACAATCAGAACGTAGCGAAGAAATGGCGCGGCATTGGCGTGCGCATCGAGGATGACGTGGTAGTGACCAAGAGCGGTTGTGAAATCCTGACCGGCGGCGTGCCGAAAACCGTCGCCGAGATCGAAGCCCTGATGGCGCAAGCACGGACCTGCGCGGCATGAGTCGGGTCAATCTGGCAATCATCGGTGGTGGTCTGGTCGGCGCCAGTCTGGCGTTGGCCTTGCAGGCCGGGGCCAAGGCCCGTGGCTGGAAGATCGTGCTGATCGAACCGTTCGCCCCCGGTGACACCTGGCAGCCAAGCTATGACGCGCGCTCCTCGGCGCTGTCTTTCGGTTCGCGGCAGATTTATCAGCGGCTGGGCGTGTGGCAGGAAATCTCCCGCCGCGCCGAGCCGATCAAGCAGATTCATGTGTCCGACCGTGGTCGTTTCTCCACTGCTCGCCTGTCGGCGATGGAAGAGGGCGTCCCGGCGCTCGGCTATGTGGTGGAAAACGCCTGGCTCGGCCAGTGCCTGTGGCAGCACCTCGACAAAGACGTGATCAGTTGGCGCTGCCCGGCGGAAGTTTCCCGCATGGAGCCGCTGCCCGACGGCTATCGGCTGACCCTCAACGATGAAACCACGGTCGAATGCGATCTGGCGGTGCTCGCCGATGGCGGCCGTTCCGGTCTGCGCGAGCAACTGGGCATCAACGTGCGCAAGCGCCCGTACAACCAGAGCGCGCTGATCGCCAACATCACCCCGAGCGAAGCGCACAACGGCATGGCCTTCGAGCGCTTCACCGACGAAGGCCCGATGGCCCTGTTGCCGCTGCCGGAAAACCGCTGCGCGCTGGTCTGGACCCGTCTGGGCATGGACGCGCAACGGCTGGCTGACTTGAGCGAACGGGATTTCCTCAGTGAGCTGCAAGGCGTATTCGGTTACCGCCTCGGCACCCTGAAACAGGTCGGCGCGCGACATTTGTATCCGCTCGCGCTGGTGGAGGCCGAAGAGCAGGTGCGCTCGCATCTGGCCGTCCTCGGCAACGCCGCCCACAGCCTGCACCCAATTGCCGGGCAGGGTTTCAACCTGTCCCTGCGCGATGCCGATGCCTTGGCCGCCGCGCTGCTGGCCAGCGACAAACCGCTGGGGGATTTCGCCACGTTGCAGGCCTATCGCGAGCGTCAGCGTCTCGATCAGGACCTCACCGTCGGTTTCTCCGATCAGGTCACGCGCCTGTTCGGCAGTACTCAGCCGCTGGTGTCGCTGGGGCGCAACATCGGCCTGCTCGGCCTTGATCTGCTGCCGCCGGCCAAACGCTGGTTCGCCCGTCAGGCCATGGGGCTGGGGACGCGGCCGGATGCGTGAGTGGCTGATCAGACGGTTTGGCAAGGCGCGGCTGATGCGCTGGATCATGACGCTCTACCCGCCGTACTTTGGCGCCGGTGTCCGGGTGCAGCACATCAGCGATGACTTTCGTGACATCCGTGTCTCGATGGGCCTGGGCTGGTACAACCGCAATTACGTCGGCACCCAGTTTGGCGGCAGTCTGTATTCGATGGTCGACCCGTTCTTCATGTTGATGCTCATGGAAAACCTCGGCTCGCGGTACATCGTCTGGGACAAGGCCGCCGACATTGATTTCATATCGCCGGGCAAAGGCCCGGTGTTCGCCCGGTTCAACATCGACGACACCCTGCTCGACGAGATCCGTCGGCAGACCGCCAGTGGCGAGAAATACCTGCCGCAGTTGCAGGTCGACATTCATGACGGCGCCGGCAACCTGGTGGCGCGGGTCGGTAAAACCCTTTACGTGCGGCTCAAGCCGCCAGCGAGACAGGCTTAAAGCATGGAAATGCGCGCGGATGTGCTGATTGTCGGAGCCGGAATGGTCGGCAGTGCCCTGGCGCTGGCGTTGCAGGGCAGCGGGCTGGAAGTCCTGCTGCTCGACGGCAGCCCGTTGAGCGTCAAACCCTTCGACGGCGATGCGCCGTTCGAGCCGCGGGTGAGCGCGCTGTCGGCGGCCAGCCAGCGGATCCTCGATCGCCTCGGCGTGTGGGACGGCATCGTCAACCGACGCAGCAGCCCTTACACCGACATGCACGTCTGGGACGGCAGCGGCACCGGCCAGATTCACTTCTCGGCCAGCAGCGTGCACGCCGAGGTGCTCGGCCACATTGTCGAAAACCGCGTGGTCCAGGATGCCTTGCTCGACCGTCTGCATGATTGCGACCTGGGTCTGCTGGCCAACGCGCGGCTGGAGCAGATGCGCCGGTCCGGTGACGACTGGCTGCTGACCCTGGCCGACGGCCGCACTTTGCGCGCGCCGCTGGTGATCGCGGCGGACGGCGCCAACTCCGCCGTGCGCCGTCTGACCGGCGTCGCCACCCGCGAATGGGACTACTTGCACCACGCCATCGTCACCAGTGTGCGCAGCAGCAAGCCGCACCGCATGACCGCGTGGCAGCGTTTCACCGATCACGGGCCGCTGGCGTTTCTGCCGCTGGGGCGTGGTGGGCAGCAGGACTGGTGCTCGATCGTCTGGTCGACCACGCCGAGCGAAGCCGAACTGCTGATGGCGCTGGATGAGGCGGATTTCTGCCGCGAGCTGGAGCGCGCGTTCGAAGGTTGCCTCGGCGAGGTCATCAGCGCCGACCCGCGCCTGTGTGTGCCGCTGCGTCAACGCCACGCCAAACGCTACGTGGCCGAAGGCCTGGCGCTGATCGGCGATGCCGCGCACACCATTCACCCGTTGGCGGGGCAGGGCGTGAATCTCGGCTTCCTTGACGCCGCGGTGCTGGCCGAAGTCTTGTTGCAGGCCAACGAACGCGGCGAACGCCTGGCGGACGTGAAAGTCCTGAGCCGCTACGAACGCCGGCGCATGCCGCACAATCTGGCGCTGATGGCGGCGATGGAAGGCTTCGAGCGGTTGTTCCAGGCCGATCCGCTGCCGCTGCGCTGGTTGCGCAACACCGGACTGAAAATCGTTGAGCAGATGCCTGAGGCCAAGGCGTTGTTCGTGCGTGAAGCATTGGGGCTGACCGGCGACTTGCCGGCCTTGGCCAAGGCCTGACAAATGTTGTGCAACATCTGGTAACTCCTTGGGAAAGTGTTCGATTGAGCTGGTAAATGTGAGTCCTTATCATTTGGGCCACTTTTCCCGACCGAGAGACCGCTCCCATGTTGGCATCCAAGCGTGTTCTGACCGCACTGGCCCTGACCCTGATCGGCAGCACCGCCGCCCAGGCCGCCGACGAGGTGGTGGTCTACTCCTCGCGTATCGATGAGCTGATCAAGCCGGTGTTCGATGCCTACACCGCCAAGACCGGGGTGAAGATCAAGTTCATCACCGACAAGGAAGCGCCGCTGATGCAGCGGATCAAGGCCGAAGGCGAGAACGCCACCGCCGACCTGCTGCTGACCGTCGATGCCGGCAACCTCTGGCAGGCCGAGCAGATGGGCATTCTCCAGCCGTTCACCTCGAAAACCATCGACACCAACATTCCCCTGCAATATCGCTCGTCCACCCACGCCTGGACCGGCCTGAGCCTGCGCGCGCGGACCATCGCCTACTCCACCGAACGGGTGAAACCGGGCGAACTGACCACCTACGAAGCATTGGCCGACAAGAACTGGGAAGGTCGCCTGTGCCTGCGCACGGCGAAGAAGGTCTACAACCAGTCGCTGACCGCCACCATGATCGAAGTCCACGGCGCCGAGAAGACCGAGCAGATCCTCAAGGGCTGGGTCAACAACCTGTCCACCGACGTGTTCTCCGACGACGTCGCGGTGCTGGAAGCGATCAATGCCGGCCAGTGCGACGTCGGCATCGTCAACACCTACTACTACGGTCGCCTGCACAAGCAGAAGCCGGAACTGCCGGTGAAACTGTTCTGGCCGAATCAGGCGGATCGTGGTGTACACGTCAACCTGTCGGGCATCGGCCTGACCAAACATGCGCCGCACCCGGAAGCGGCCAAGGCTTTGGTCGAGTGGATGACCACGCCTGAAGCGCAGAAGATCTTTGCCGACGTGAACCAGGAGTTTCCGGCGAATCCGGCGGTGAAGCCTTCGGAAGAAGTGGCGGCGTGGGGGCAGTTCGTGGCTGATACGTTGCCGGTTGAAGTGGCGGGCAAGCGACAGGCTGAAGCGATCCGGATGATGGATCGGGCGGGTTGGAACTGAGTATGTTGCCGGTTGCTGTGTTCGCTTAAGATCGCTGCCCTCACCCCAGCCCTCCCGAAACGTCGGACCGCCCGGAGGGAGAGGGAGCCGATTTGCATCAAGTTCAAAACCTGAGTTCGACTCAATCGCCCAGGTCGGCGTAAATCGAAAGATCACCACGGTCAGTCCCCTCTCCCTCCGGGAGAGGGCTAGGGTGAGGGCAGCAATCCTGACCTGAAACAAAGAAATCAAGAACACCTACATCCCTCCAGAGTTCTAAAAGTGGCCCACCCCGCCCAACGCCGCTGGTACCCCATCGTCTTCGCCATCGCCGCGTTGGTGCTGCTCCCCCTCAGCGTGCTCCTGCTCTCGTGGCAAACCATCGATCACCAGATCTGGTCCCACCTGTGGGAAACCCAGATGCCGCGCCTGCTGGGCAACACACTGACGCTGGTCCTCGGCGTAGGCATCGGTGTAACGCTGATCGGCGTAAGCCTCGCCTGGCTCACCAGCCTCTGCGAGTTCCCCGGGCGGCGCTGGCTCGACTGGGCGCTGATGCTGCCGTTCGCCATCCCGGCCTACGTGCTGGCATTCGTCTTCGTCGGACTGCTGGACTTCGCAGGCCCCGTGCAAACCCTGCTGCGCGAATGGTTCGGCAGCGGCCTGCGCCTGCCGCGAGTGCGCTCCACCGGTGGCGTGATTCTGGTGCTGGTGCTGGTGTTTTATCCCTACGTTTATCTATTGGCGCGTACTGCGTTCCTGGCTCAGGGCAAGGGCCTGATGGAAGCGGCGCGAGTGCTCGGTCAGTCACCGTGGCAAGCGTTCTGGCGTGTCGCATTGCCGATGGCGCGGCCGGCCATCGGTGCTGGTGTGGCGCTGGCACTGATGGAAACGCTGGCGGATTTCGGTGCGGTGTCGGTGTTCAACTTCGACACCTTCACCACTGCCATCTACAAGACCTGGTACGGCTTTTTCAGTCTGCCCAGCGCTGCGCAACTGGCCAGCCTGTTGCTGCTGGTGGTGATGCTGGTGTTGTACGGCGAACGTCGCGCGCGCGGCGCCAATCGGGCGAGTAACGAGCGGCCACGGGTCAAGGCGCTGTATCACCTGCGCGGGCCCAAGGCCTGGGCGGCGACCGGTTGGTGCGGTCTGGTGTTCGCCTGCGCATTTGTCATTCCGGTGCTGCAACTGGTGGTGTGGTTCTGGCAGCGCGGGCGCTTCGACCTGGATGAGCGCTACGCCGGGCTGATTCTCCATACGTTGTATTTGGGCGGCATGGCGGCGCTGATCACGGTCAGCGTGGCGATGTTGCTGGCCTTCGCCCGGCGTCTGGCGCCGACCCGGACGATCAACTCCGCAGTCGGTCTGGCCAATCTCGGTTATGCCTTGCCGGGCTCGGTGCTGGCGGTGTCGATCATGCTGGCGTTCAGTTATCTGGACCGGGAGCTGGTGATTCCGCTGTCCGGCTGGCTCGGCGGGGCGGGCAAACCGTTGCTGCTGGGCAGTCTGGCGGCGCTGCTGCTGGCGTATCTGGTGCGTTTCGTGGCGGTGGCCTATGGGCCTCTGGAAAGCAGTCTGGCGCGTATACGGCCCTCTCTGCCTGAAGCGGCACGTAGCCTGGGTGTCAGTGGGCCGCGACTGTTTTTCAAAGTGTATCTGCCGCTGTTGCTGCCCGGCACGCTCAGTGCGGCGTTGCTGGTGTTTGTCGATGTGCTCAAGGAAATGCCCGCGACCTTGCTGATGCGCCCGTTTGGCTGGGACACGCTGGCGGTGCGGATCTTCGAAATGACCAGTGAGGGCGAATGGGCGAGGGCGTCGTTGCCGGCGCTTACCCTGGTATTGGTCGGTCTGTTGCCGGTCATCGGTTTGATCCGACGCTCGGCGCACAGAAACACTTAGTCGTCAGTCCTGAATCATGCGGCTACAATGCGCGGCATTCGGTGCGGTCCGTCTGACAGACCCTGTCGCTGAAATCGGCTGAAGGCCCTTTTTTACAGGGTTTTCCGAACCGTGCAGCAGCGCTCCGCACCTTCGCCACGCCCGGAAGGAGAAACCCATGGGACAGCGTACGCCTCTGTATGACCTGCACCTCGCCCTCGGCGCGAAGATGGTCGATTTTGGCGGTTGGGACATGCCCCTGCATTACGGCTCGCAGGTCGAGGAACACCACGAGGTGCGTCGCGATTGCGGGGTGTTCGATGTTTCCCACATGACCGTGATCGATGTCACCGGCCCCCAGGCCAAGGCCTGGCTCCAGCATTTGCTGGCCAATGACGTCGAACGCCTGCACAGCCCCGGCCGTGCGTTGTACAGCACCATGCTCAACGAGCGCGGCGGCATCGTCGACGACATGATCGTCTACCGCCTCGAAGACGGTTATCGTCTGGTGGTCAATGCCTCCACCCGCGATCAGGACCTGGCCTGGATGCAGGCACAGTTGGGCAGCTTCGATGTTCAGATGACCGAACGCTCCGAGCTGGCGATGCTCGCCATTCAAGGGCCCCATGCCCGGCACAGGATTGCCGAACTGGTGAGCCAGTCCCGCGCTAACCTGATCCAGATGCTCAAGCCTTTCGAAGGCCACATCGACGGCGACTGGTTCATCGCACGCACCGGCTACACCGGTGAGGACGGTCTGGAAATCGCCC
Organism: Pseudomonas sp. DR 5-09; assembly: GCF_001655595.1. Lineage (NCBI taxonomy): Bacteria > Pseudomonadati > Pseudomonadota > Gammaproteobacteria > Pseudomonadales > Pseudomonadaceae > Pseudomonas > Pseudomonas sp. DR 5-09. Next base: position 6,112,804 of record NZ_CP011566.1, on the reverse strand, counting down.
TGCCAGCCGATCAGGCCCCCGGATTTTTCAACGATCTGGTGGGCGCCGGCATTTCCCCCATTGGTCTCGGCGCTCGCGACACGCTGCGGGTCGAAGCCGGCATGAACCTCTACGGTCAGGACATCCATCAGGACATTTCGCCACTGGCCTCGAACATGGCCTGGAGCATCGCCTGGGAGCCGGCCACGCGCCGCTTCATCGGTCGCGATGCGCTGGAGGCGGAAAAAGCCGTTGGTGTGCAGCACAAACTGGTCGGTCTGGTGCTTGAGGAGCGCGGGGTTTTGCGGGCTCATCAGGTGGTTCGTATCGCTGATGTTGGCGAAGGGGAGATCACCAGTGGTAGTTTCTCTCCTACGCTTAGCAAGTCGATTGCCCTGGCGCGTGTACCGATGGCGACTGCCGACCGCGCCGAAGTGGAAATCCGTGGCAAGTGGTATCCGGTACGCGTGGTCAAACCGACCTTCGTACGCCATGGCAAAACCTTGATCTAACCTTTTCCGGCGGGCACGACCGCTGACAATTTCTTGAGGACACCGAGCATGAGCAACATCCCAGCTGAACTGCGTTTTGCCGAAAGTCATGAATGGGCGCGCCTTGAAGCCGACGGCACCGTCACTGTGGGCATCAGCGATCACGCCCAGGAAGCGTTGGGTGATGTGGTGTTTGTCGAGCTGGCAGAAGTGGGCAAGGTGTTCGCCGCCGGTGATACCGCCGGTGTCGTCGAGTCGGTCAAGGCCGCTTCCGACATCTACTCCCCGGTCGGTGGCGAAGTGATTGCCGTCAACGAAGACCTGGCCGGTTCGCCGGAAGAACTGAACAACGATCCGTACGCCGCGTGGATCTTCAAGCTCAAGCCAAGCGACAAGGCCGAGCTGGACAAGCTGCTCGACGCTGCCGCCTACAAGGCTGCCATCGGCGAGTAAGCTGCAGGCGAGACTCCAAAGCCCCGACCCGTCGGGGCTTTTTTCTGCCCGGGACTTTTGCCGTCGGGGTGGCTGCTATGCTGGTTTGACCGTGTTGCATTGACGCTGAGCCGCCAGCCAAGAGAGAGCCCGTCATGTCCCAGTTGCCATCCCTGAGCCAGTTACGCGATCCCCATGCCTTTCTGCGCCGCCACCTCGGCCCCGATGCCGCCGAGCAACAGGCGATGCTCGACAGCCTCGGCCTCGGCAGCCGGGTCGAACTGATCGAACAGACCGTGCCGCCGGGCATTCGCCTCAACCGCGAGCTGGACCTGCCGCCGGCGCTGGACGAGCAGGCAGCGCTGGCCAAACTGCGTGGTTATGCCGAACAGAACCAGGTCTGGACCAGCCTGATCGGCATGGGCTACCACGGCACCCTGACCCCGACCGTCATCCTGCGCAACGTGCTGGAAAATCCCGGTTGGTACACGGCTTACACGCCTTACCAACCGGAAATCGCTCAGGGCCGGCTCGAAGCGTTGCTCAACTTTCAGCAATTGACCATTGACCTCACCGGCCTTGAACTGGCCAACGCCTCGCTGCTCGATGAAGCCACCGCCGCCGCGGAAGCCATGGCCCTGGCCAAGCGCGTGGCGAAGTCGAAGAGCGATCTGTTCTTCGTCGACGAAAACTGTCATCCCCAGACCATTTCCGTGGTGCAGACCCGCGCCGAAGGCTTCGGCTTCGAGCTGATCGTCGACGCTGTGGATAACTTGAAGCAGCACCAGGTATTCGGCGCATTGCTGCAATACCCCGACACCCACGGCGAGATCCGTGACCTGCGACCCTTGATCGATCACCTGCACGCGCAGCAGGCGCTGGCCTGCGTGGCGACCGACCTGTTGAGTCTGTTGCTGCTGACCCCGCCGGGCGAACTGGGTGCCGATGTGGTGTTCGGTTCATCCCAGCGCTTTGGCGTGCCGATGGGTTACGGCGGGCCGCACGCGGCGTTTTTCGCCAGCCGCGAGGAATACAAACGAGCGATACCGGGGCGGATCATCGGCGTATCGAAAGATGCCCGTGGCAACGTCGCGCTGCGCATGGCCCTGCAAACCCGCGAGCAGCATATTCGTCGGGAGAAGGCCAATTCGAACATCTGCACTGCCCAGGTCCTGTTGGCCAACATCGCCAGTTTCTATGCGGTCTATCACGGCCCGGAAGGACTGAAACGAATCGCCCAGCGCGTGCACCGGCTGATCTGCATTCTCGCCGCCGGGCTTGAGCGCCATGGCATTCAGCGGCTCAACCAACACTTCTTCGACACCCTCACGCTGGACGTGGGCGGGGCGCAAACCGCGATCATCGAAAGCGCTCGGGCCGCGCAGATCAACCTGCGCATCCTCGGTCGTGGTCGACTGGGTCTGAGCCTTGACGAGACCTGTGATGAAAGCACCGTGGCCAGACTGTTCGATGTGCTGCTGGGCGCCGATCACGGGTTGAACGTCGCTGATCTCGACGCCGAAACGCTGGCCTCCGGCATTCCCGACACGCTGCAACGCAGCACGCCGTACCTGCGTCATCCGGTGTTCAACGCCCACCACAGCGAAACCGAGATGCTGCGCTACCTCAAGCAACTGGAGAACAAGGATCTGGCGCTTAACCAGTCGATGATTCCGCTGGGCTCCTGCACCATGAAACTCAACGCCACCAGCGAAATGATCCCGATCACCTGGCCGCAATTCGCCAATCTGCACCCGTTCGTGCCCCGCAAGCAGGCAGTCGGGTACACGCTGATGATCGAGGAACTGGAGCGCTGGCTGTGTGCGATCACCGGGTTCGATGCGATCTGCATGCAGCCCAACTCCGGCGCTCAGGGCGAGTACGCCGGGTTGCTGGCGATCCGCAAATACCACGAGAGCCGCCAGCAGGGCGGGCGGGATATCTGCCTGATTCCTTCTTCGGCCCACGGCACCAACCCGGCCTCGGCGCAGATGGCCGGGATGCGCGTGGTGATCGTCGAGTGCGATGAGGCGGGCAACGTCGATCTGGAGGATTTGAAAGCCAAGGCGTCCGAGGCCGGGGCCAAGCTGTCGTGCCTGATGGCGACCTATCCGTCGACCCACGGCGTGTACGAGGAAGGCATCAGCGAAATCTGCGAAGTTATCCACCAGCACGGCGGCCAGGTGTACATGGACGGCGCCAACCTCAATGCCCAAGTCGGGTTGGCGCGGCCGGCGGACATTGGCGCCGACGTGTCACACATGAACCTGCACAAGACCTTCTGCATACCCCACGGCGGAGGCGGGCCGGGCATGGGGCCGATTGGTGTGCGTGCGCATCTGGCGCCATTCGTTGCCAGCCATCCGGTGATTCCGATTGACGGACCGCAACCGCAGAACGGTGCGGTCAGTGCCGCGCCGTGGGGCAGTGCGAGCATTCTGCCAATCAGCTGGATGTACATCGCGATGATGGGGCCGCAACTGGCGGATGCCAGCGAGGTGGCGATCCTCGCGGCCAATTATCTGGCGCAGCATCTGTCCGGTGCCTTTCCGGTGCTCTACACCGGGCGCAACGAGCGAGTCGCCCACGAATGCATTCTGGATCTGCGGCCGCTGAAAGCGCAGACCGGCATCAGCGAAGAAGACGTCGCCAAACGCCTGATGGATTACGGCTTTCATGCACCGACCATGTCGTTCCCGGTGCCGGGCACCTTGATGGTCGAGCCGACCGAAAGCGAGTCCAAGGCCGAACTGGATCGCTTCATCGGCGCGATGTTGAGCATCCGTGCAGAAATCACCGAGGTGCAAAACGGCAACTGGCCGGCCGAGGACAACCCGCTCAAACGGGCGCCGCATACCCTGGCCGATATCACCGGCGTGTGGGAGCGGCCGTACAGCATCGAGCAGGGCATCACGCCGGATGCACACACCAAGGCGCACAAATATTGGCCGGCGGTGAACCGGGTGGATAACGTCTACGGCGACCGCAACCTGTTCTGCGCTTGCGTGCCGGTGGACGATTACCGTTGATCAGCGGGCAAAAAAATGCCGCTCGTGTGAGCGGCATTTTTGTTTGTCCGGAAGGTTATTCCGACGCCACGGCGTTCTTCGCCAGGATCGCGTTCGCCAGTTCCATGTCCGTTGCCTGCAGGCCCGGGTTGTCGGCGCGGACTTTCTGCATCGCCGCTTCCAGGTACGGGCCACGGATACCGCCGTCGCTGGCGACGAAGCTGCCGGCGTCGTCCTGGGCGGCAACGATCAGTTTGTGATCCTTGAAGGTCAGGTAGGTCGAGCCGGTGGTGGCACCGGACGAAATGACGTTACGCCAAAAGCTGTCGGCCATCGCTGAACCAACAGGGAGGGACAGCAAGGCGAGGGTGGCGACAGCAAGTTTGAGACGCATGTTGGGTGACTCCACTGGTGTTGAATAACGGGTTGGATCGTCGTAACGCCGATCCGGTTCCGTGAGAGGCTATTTCTGCTCGCTCTGTGGTGTCACCCGCAATACTTCTTCAAGAGTTGTCAGCCCCGCCGCGACTTTCTGCGCGCCGGACAATCGCAGGCTGCGCATGCCTTCCTTGAATGCCTGGCGACGGATCGCGGTGAGATCGGTGTCGGGGCTGATCAAGGCCTTGAGGCTGTCGCTCAGTTGCATGATTTCGTAGACCCCGGCGCGCCCGTGATAACCGGTGTCGCGACACTCCAGGCAACCGATGGCCCGTTGCGCATTGCCCGGCAGCGGCGCCTGCCACGGCCGGGTCAGGGTTTGCCAGTCTTCTTCGTCCAGGGTCAGCGGCGCCTTGCAGTGCGGACACAGTGTGCGCACCAGGCGTTGCGCCATGACGCCAAGCACGGTGGCCTTGATCAGGTAATGCGGCACGCCGAGTTCCAGCAGACGGCTGATGGCGCTCGGCGCGTCGTTGGTGTGCAGGGTCGAGAGCACCAGGTGCCCGGTCAGCGCCGCCTGGATCGCCATTTCGGCGGTTTCCAGGTCGCGGATCTCGCCGATCATGATGATGTCCGGGTCTTGCCGCATCAGCGCCCGCACGCCGGCGGCGAACGTCAGGTCGATGTTGTGCTGGACCTGCATCTGGTTGAAGGCCGGCTCGACCATCTCGATCGGGTCCTCGATGGTGCAGAGGTTGACCTCCGGCGTCGCCAGTTTTTTCAGCGTGGTGTACAGCGTAGTGGTCTTGCCGGAACCGGTCGGGCCGGTGACCAGGATGATGCCGTTGGGCTGGCGGGTCATGTCCTGCCAGCGCCGCAGGTCGTCGGCGGAAAAGCCAAGTTGATCGAAATCCTTGAGCAGCACCTCCGGGTCGAAGATTCGCATGACCATTTTTTCGCCGAACGCGGTGGGCAGGGTCGACAGCCGCAACTCGACTTTACCGCCGTCCGGAGTCTTGGTCTTGACCCGGCCGTCCTGAGGTTTGCGCTTCTCGGCGACGTTCATCCGGCCAAGGCTTTTCAGGCGGCTGACGATGGCCATCGTCACCTGCGGCGGGAATTGATAGACGTTGTGCAGCACGCCGTCGATGCGAAAACGCACCGTGCCTTGCTCGCGCCGGGGTTCGATGTGGATATCGCTGGCCCGTTGCTGGAAGGCGTACTGGAACAGCCAGTCGACGATGTTGACGATGTGCGCGTCGTTGGCGTCCGGTTCCTGATCGCTGGCGCCGAGGTTGAGCAGTTGTTCGAAGTTGCCGAGGTTGCCGCCCTGCGCATCGGCATTGCTGGCGCCGCTGACCGATTTGGCGAGGCGGAAGAATTCGACGCTGAAACGCTGAATGTCCGCCGGGTTGGCCACCACCCGTTTGATCGGCAGTTTCAGCACGTGAGTCAGATCGGCCTCCCAACCGCTGACGTAGGGCTGGGCGCTGGCCACGGTCACCGCGTCGCGGTCGACCGACACCGCGAGGATCTTGTGGCGCTGGGCAAAGGCATAGGACATCAGCGGCGTGATGGCGGCGACGTTGATCTTCAGCGGATCGATCCGCAGGTACGGCTGGCCGGCCTGCTGCGCCAGCCACAGAGTCAGGCTTTCCAGGTCGAGGTATTTGCCCGGACGGCTGAGGTCGTCCAGTTGCTGGCTGGCGATGAATTCCAGCGGGTGCTTCTGGCTGTGGGCGGCATGCCGACGCCGGGCGTTGAGCGCTTGCTCCGCCGAGTCCTGGCAGATGAAGCCTTGGGCGACCAGCTCCCGCAGTACCTCATTGAGATCCAGCCAGCGGTCCTGAGTGGCGAGTTGAACGGACATGCGGGCTCCTTTTGAACGACAGTGCGCAAAGGATAGTCGTGGCCCCGCCGACCGTTGGGCCACTACCCGACGAAGACGTTTCGGTTCTTGTCAGCCGGCCGCCTGCGCCGGTGCATCCCATGCCGCGTCGGGATTTTGCAGGTTCACCGAGCAGACGCTGATCAGGTTACGAAGTTTTTCCGCGATCACCTGGGCGCGGTGCCAGCTCAGGCCACCCATGACGATGTCGATCGACAGCAAGTCGTCCAGCCGCTGGACATTGACCTGTTCCGGGGTGAGGCACTGCAAGGCGAACAGGTTCAGCACCCGCACCAGCAAATCCGGCTCGGCCTCGGCCAGGATCTGATATTGCGCAAGGCAATGGGCGTTGCTGGCGTTCCACACATCGGCACGGGGCGCAGGGGTGTTGACGGCTTCGAGGTGTGGCATGGCAGGTCTCCGGAATCAGTGGGGGAATTTTTACATCCGATGCCGGGCATTTCTTGTCTAAGATGAGCTGATCAGGCGGTTGATTGGGGGAATCAATTCGCTATTGGCTTCTTTTGAGGATTATTTATGCACAGCGAGTTGGACAGCTACGACCGGCGCATTCTCGCCCTGCTGCAAGAGGACGCTTCCTTGTCCAGCGCACAGATCGCCGAACAGGTGGGTCTGTCGCAATCGCCGTGCTGGCGGCGGATTCAGCGGATGAAGGAGGAGGGGATCATTCGCGGCCAGGTGACCTTGCTCGATCGCAAGAAAATCGGCCTGAACACGCAGATTTTCGCCGAGATCAAACTCAACGCCCACGGCCGTTCGAACTTCACTGAGTTCACCGAGGCGATTCGCGGCTTTCCCGAAGTGCTGGAGTGTTACGTGCTGATGGGAGCGGTGGATTTCCTGCTGCGAATCGTCGCGGCTGACATCGAGGCGTATGAGCGGTTCTTTTTCGAGAAGCTGTCGCTGGTGCCGGGGATTCAGGAAGTGAACTCGATTGTGGCGTTGTCGGAGATCAAGTCCACGACGAGTTTGCCGGTACTGCGCTGAATGTGCTGGCCTCATCGCTAGCAGGCTCGCTCCCACAGTTGGAAAGCATTTCCCTGTGGGAGCGAGCCTGCTCGCGAAAGGAATGTTACATACGCAACAGCATTTTCCAGGCGCGGTTCTGATACACCGCAATCGCCTGATGCTTGCGTGCATCGAGCAGTTCGTCGGTGATGGTCGGCTCGTTGGCCAGTTGCGCCAGTTTGTTCAGCTCGCCGTACAGACGATCCATTTCCGGGATCTCCAGCAGGTTGCGCGCGTGGTGCAGCCAGACCTGGATGCGCTCGATGCGCGGCAATTGCTCGGCCAGATCTTCCGGTTGCTGCTGATAACGCTGCAATTGCAGCGAAGTGGCTTCTTCGCCCAGCAGGCGCGGCAGCCAGCTTTGCAACTGCGCGGCACCCTGGCGATTGCCACGGGTGTTACGGTCCGCCGTCCAGGTACGGGCCAGCAACCAGCGCGAAGCGTTCAGCGAAAACAGGCCCCAGCGCGGATCTTCCAGTTCTTCGAGGAACTGCTCCGGCGCGGCTTTGCGCACGTCTTCGTCTTCGATGCCGACCTGTACCAGCGGGCGCCAGTCTTCCAGCAGGGCATCGAGGGCAACGCGCAGGTCGTGGGTCGACGGACGCGGTGCGGCCTGGCCGAGGCTGCTGAGCAGGGCGCGCATTTCCGCAAGGTTCTCGACCCAGTCCTGCAACAGGCGCCAATGGCCGTTGAAACGATACTGTTCGGCCAGACGCTGGCTGCTGCCGAGCAAGTGCCAGGCCAGGGCGGCGAAGGCGTCGTCCAGCGGGGTTTCGGCGGTGATGGCCGGCGCCGGCAGGCTCAGCGAGTAGCTGTTGGCGTCGTACAGGCGATAGCCGCGCTCGGCCTTGCTGATGTCGCACGGCATCAGGGCCAGGGTTTCGGCCAGTTCGGCGGCCAGTTCCAGCAGCGCGGCAGGCTCGCCTTCGCGCAGCTCCAGTTCCAGCTCGCAGATTTCTTCTTTCTGTTTGCCGACTACCACGTGGCCCAGGTCCAGCGCGGCTTCGATGACCACTTTGGTCTTGCCACGGCCCCAGGCGATTTCGGCACGCTCGCGGACGAAGTCGGTGGTGAAAATCGGCTTCAGGGTTTTCTTGTCCAGCTCGGCGAGGGACTCGGGCCAGCATTCACCGTCGAGTTTTTTCACGTCGAGCTTGGCTTTGGGCAGGTTCCAGTCGTACTCGTTACGCTCGGACAGGCCGGCGACGCTCTGGCCACGGGTCTTGAGGGTCTGAATGACTTCTTCGCCGTCCTTGCGCAGACGCAGGGCAACCTTGGCCCGGGCCAGGTCACGCTCGGGCGTGTCGAAATACTGATTCATCAACTCACGGCGTTCCCAGCCACTTTTGTTGCGTTTTTTCAGGAGAGGGTGCTCGCGCAGGGCGGCGAGGGTTTCGCGGCTGACGCGGAGTTTGATTTCGGTTTCTTTCTGCATGGCCGGAAAATCCAGGATCGGGAGCGCAGCCGGGGGAATGTGTGGCTGCCAAGGCCGTGCAGTGTACAGGACTGAACCTTCCTACGCTTTGCGGCGGTTTATTCTCGGCGCCGGATGGTTCTATGATGAACCTCAATCCGGGAGTTGGAGTCAGCGATGCCTTTGCCGTCCATGCAAGACCAGTTCGCTGCACTGATCGCCGCGCCGTCGGTCAGTTGCACCCAGCCGGGCCTCGACCAGTCCAACCGGGCGGTGATCGATCTGCTCGCGGGTTGGCTTGGCGACCTGGGTTTCAGTTGCGACATCCAGCAGGTCAACCCCGGCAAATTCAATCTGCTCGCCAGTTTCGGCAGCGGCCCCGGCGGGCTGGTGCTGGCCGGACACAGCGACACGGTGCCGTACGACGATGCGCTGTGGAAAACCGACCCGCTGAAACTCACCGAAGTCGACGGCCGCTGGGTCGGCCTCGGCAGTTGCGACATGAAGGGCTTCTTCGCCCTGATCATCGAAGCCGTGCAACCGCTGCTCGACCAGCCGTTCAAACAACCGCTGCTGATCCTCGCCACCTGCGATGAAGAAAGCTCGATGTCCGGTGCCCGGGCGCTGGCCGAAGCGGGGCGACCGCTGGGCCGGGCGGCGGTGATCGGCGAGCCGACCGGGCTCAAGCCGATCCGCATGCACAAGGGCATCATGATGGAGCGCATCGATATCCTCGGGCAGAGCGGCCATTCGTCGGATCCACGCCTGGGGCACAGCGCCCTCGAAGCGATGCACGACGCCATTGGCGAGCTGCGCGGCCTGCGCCTGCTGTGGCAGCGCGAATTCAACAACCCGCAGTTCAGCGTGCCGCAGCCGACCATGAACTTCGGCTGTATCCACGGGGGCGACAACCCGAACCGCATCTGCGGCCAGTGTTCGCTGGAATTCGATCTGCGGCCGTTGCCGGGGATGGACCCGAACGTCTTGCGCAGCGAAATCCTGCGCAAACTCAACCCGGTCGCCGAGCGGCATAAAGTGAAGATCGATTACGCGCCGCTGTTTCCCGAAGTGCCGCCGTTCGAACAGGCCGAAGACGCGGAGTTAGTGCGAATTGCCGAAAAACTCACCGGCCACAAGGCCGAAGCGGTAGCGTTCGGCACCGAAGCGCCTTATCTTCAGCGCCTTGGCTGCGAAACCATCGTACTCGGCCCCGGCGACATCGCCTGTGCGCACCAACCGGGCGAGTACCTCGAAATGTCACGTTTGCAGCCTACCGTGCATCTATTGCGGCAGTTGATCGAACATTACTGTCTCAAAGCTGTATAAATTGCCCACACACCCACCCGTATTCATGAGGAGAGCGCGCGTGTCGCCAAGCCTGTTCCGACGATAACCATCAGCCCGCTGTGCGTTTTCCGTTCTGCCCTTTTTCCGGCTGCTATTTATTACAGGCCCAGGTTCATGCCCGAATACGTCAATTGGCTTCGCCACGCGTCTCCTTATATCAATGCTCACCGCGATTGCACCTTCGTCGTCATGCTTCCGGGCGACGGCGTGGAGCATCCGAATTTCGGCAACATCGTCCATGACATCGTGCTGCTGCACAGCCTCGGCGTGCGGCTGGTACTGGTTCATGGTTCCCGTCCGCAAATCGAAACCCGCCTTGCCGCACGCGGCCTGACCCCGCATTACCACCACGGCATGCGCATCACCGATGCCGCGACGCTGGAGTGCGTGATCGATGCGGTCGGCCAGTTGCGCATCGCCATTGAAGCGCGGCTGTCGATGGACATGGCCTCATCGCCGATGCAGGGCTCGCGCCTGCGGGTGGCCAGCGGCAACCTCGTGACGGCGCGGCCGATCGGCGTGCTGGAAGGTGTCGACTATCACCACACCGGCGAAGTGCGCCGGGTCGACCGCAAAGGCATCAACCGCCTGCTCGACGAGCGCTCCATCGTATTGCTCTCGCCGCTGGGGTATTCGCCGACCGGTGAGATCTTCAACCTGGCCTGTGAAGACGTCGCCACCCGCGCCGCCATCGATCTGGGCGCCGACAAGCTGCTGCTGTTCGGCGCCGACCTCGGTCTGATCGACGAAAACGGCAAACTGGTGCGCGAGCTGCGTCCGCAACAGGTGCCGGCGCATTTGCAGCGTCTGGGCAGCAACTATCAGGCGGAATTGCTCGATGCCGCTGCCGAAGCCTGTCGTGGCGGCGTGGCGCGCAGTCATATCGTCAGTTATGCCGAGGACGGTGCGCTGCTGACCGAACTGTTCACCCGTGACGGTGGCGGTACGCTGGTGGCCCAGGAGCAATTCGAACTGGTGCGCGAGGCGGCGATTGAAGACGTCGGCGGCTTGCTCGACCTGATCAGCCCGCTGGAAGAGCAGGGCATTCTGGTGCGTCGCTCGCGCGAAGTGCTGGAGCGCGAGATCGAGCAGTTCAGCGTGGTTGAGCGTGAAGGGATGATCATCGCCTGTGCGGCGCTGTATCAGATTGCCGATTCGGATGCCGGCGAGCTGGCGTGTCTGGCGGTGAATCCCGAGTATCGCCATGGCGGTCGCGGCGACGAATTGCTCGAGCGCATCGAGACCCGTGCCCGGGCGCAAGGCCTGAAAACCCTGTTCGTTCTCACCACCCGCACCGCCCACTGGTTCCGCGAGCGTGGCTTCGAACCAAGCAGCGTCGAACGTCTGCCGGCTGCTCGGGCTTCTCTTTATAACTATCAGCGCAATTCGAAGATCTTCGAAAAGTCTCTGTGAGATGCGATTGCCCCCGCGGGATGCGTGGGGGCAATTGTTTTACTCCGCTACAAACTTCGCACTGACGTACGGCGAGTAGTCAGGCAAAACACTTTCGACCTTGCCCTGTTCCTTCAAGAATTTCGCCGTCTCACCAATCGCCTTCGCTGTGCCGCCGTCCAGCAGCGCCGTGGTCTGTTGCGCCTTGGCGTCCGGGAACGCCGAGCCCGCGAGCAATTCCGGAACGTCGGCAGGATTGGCACCGGTCAGTTTGGCGATTTTCTGTACAGGCACCGAGTCGGCCGTCCAGCTGTCTTTATGGGCCGCGTAATCAGCGAACGAGTCCAGGGTCACCTTGGCGAACCTGGCCACGACTTCAGGATGCTTCTCGGCAAAGTCCTTGCGCGCGACCCAGACTTCGAAGGTCGGCGCGCCCCATTGGCCGACCTGCGCGGCATCAGTCAGGGTCTTGCCGGTCTTGCGGATTTCACCCAGCGCCGGCGACCAGACAAAGGCGCCGTCGATGTCGCCACGTTTCCAGGCCGCCGCGATTTCTGCGGGTTGCAGGTTCACCACTTTGACTTTCGAAGTGTCCAGGCCCCAGTGCTTGAGCGCGCCGAGCAGGCTGTAGTGGGAGGTGGAAACGAACGGGGTGGCGATGGTCTTGCCGATCAGGTCTTCGGGCTTGTTGATACCGCTGCCGTTGCGCACCACCAGCGCTTCTGCGGCATTGATCTGCGCCGAGACGATAAAGGCCACGATCGGCAGATTGCGCGAAGCGGCGGCCGCCAACGGACTGGAGCCGAGGTTGCCGATCTGCACATCGCCGGAGGCGATGGCTGTCACAACTTCCGGGCCGCTGTTGAACCGACGCCAGTCGATTTTCTCGCCGATGGCCTTCTCGTAGACGCCGTCGGCCTGGGGGACTTTGCTCGGGTCGATACCGGTCTGGTAGCCCACAGTGAGGTTGGCGGCATGGGCTGAAAAAGAAATCAGCGCCGACACACAAACTGTAACAAATTGACTAGATAGTGCGCGTTTGGCCATCATGGCGTCGCCTTTTCGATAGGGTTTGACGAATCGGGGTTGCGTCAAAGCTAATCGATCTAAAAAAAGGCTAACAAATACCATTTAGTAATGAGCTTAGTCGCCGATACGCTGTATCCCGGTGAAGATGGCAAATGGCTGGCCATATAGCCGAATGGTATGAAAAAGAATGAATAAATTCTTTTTCGGTTTATCAGGAAGTCTTTACCCTGCAGGGACCAAATCACTGCGATTAGACCTTGGTCGTAGACATACAAGGTTACGATTGACTTGTCAGTCACGGTCTGGCGCTAATCGCGCATCTTAGGATCCAGGGGCATCAGACCCCGGACCAGGAACACAAGAATTAGAAACGAGAGGAGCGAAACATGAACAAGTCCACCTTGGCCCTGGCCGTGGCCGTAGGGGTTTTGGCGCAGCAGGCAGGCGCCGCCGGTTTCATCGAAGACAGCAAGGCCACTCTGGGTCTGCGTAACTTCTACATCAACACTGACAACCGCGATGGCGCTGGTGCCAACAAGAACGAAGAGTGGGGCCAAGGCTTCGATCTGCGTTTCATCTCCGGCTACACCCAAGGCACCGTAGGCTTCGGTATTGATGCCATCGGCCTGCTGGGCGTGCGTCTGGATTCGGGCGGCGGCACCAACGGCAACAGCGGCACCGCTTACGGCGGCACTGTGTTCCCGAGCGAGTCCAACGGCAAAGCAGTGGACAACTTCTCCAGCCTGGGTCTGACTGCCAAAGCCAAGATCTCCCAGACCGAACTGAAGCTGGGGACCCTGCAACCGAAAAACCCGGTGATCGTGACCAACGACGGTCGTCTGCTGCCACAAACCTGGCAGGGCGGTCAGATCACTTCCGGCGAAATCAAGGACCTGACCCTGGTCGGTGGTCAGATCGAAGCCGTGAAAGGCCGTAACTCCAGCAACAACGAAAACCTGTCCATCGGCGGTGCAAACACCCGTGGCGCTGGCTTCCGTGACAGCAACAAGTTCATCTACGCCGGTGGCGACTACAAGATCACCAAAGACCTGACTGCCCAGTACTACTACGGCAACCTGGAAGACTTCTACAAGCAGCACTTCCTGGGTCTGGTACACAACTGGGCCATCGGCCCGGGCGTATTGAAGTCTGACTTCCGTTACTTCAACAGCTCCGACGACGGCAAGAACGGCACTGATCCGGCCTACTACAGCAGCGGCAACTACACCGGTTTCCGTTCCGGTCGTGGCGAAGTCGACAACAACCTGTACAGCGGCCTGTTCCTGTACACCGTTGAAGGTCACACCTTCGGTGGCGGTTACCAGGTTTCCAACGGCAGCTCCGACTTCCCTTGGCTGAACCAGGGCGACGGTTCGTCGAACTACACCATCACCGACATGCAGATCCAGAAGTTCGGTCGTGCCGGCGAGAAAACCTGGCAGGCACGCTACTCGTATGACTTCGCTAAAGTCGGCGTACCTGGCCTGACCGCCGGTGTGGTTTACCTGAAAGGCGATTCGATCGACACCGTTGGCACCAACGGCCGCGAAAACGCTTCGAACCGTTCCGAGTGGGAACGCGACTTCACCATCGGTTACGTCGTACCGGAAGGTCCGTTCAAGAACGTCGGCCTGATGTGGAAAAACGCTGTATGGCGCACCGACCTGCCGAACACCCGTTCGCAGGACGAAAACCGCCTGATCGTCAGCTACTCGATCCCGCTGCTGTAATAGCGCGCTCCTGCACTGATGTAAAAAAGCCCCGTCCGGCATCGCGCCGGACGGGGCTTTTGCGTTTTCGGGTCCGGCTCACCCCCGTAAGCCTTCCCCGATGTCCCCTCTTTACAGCAACTCAAGGCCTTCTCGAACCTTGAGGGCGATGTTCGTCGCGATGCTGCGAAGCGTCCAGTGAACAGATGTTTAATATTCAATAAAGATATAGATATCTAGTTATTTATTCTTTTTCAGAAGAACGAATCACAAGCTACAGTTGAGGTCTCCAACCACTCATCAGGAGCCGCACCATGAGCCTCAGACTTGGCGATATCGCCCCCGATTTCGAACAGGATTCCAGCGCCGGCAAGATTCGTTTCCACGAATGGCTGGGCGATAGCTGGGGCGTGCTGTTTTCCCACCCGGCAGACTTCACCCCGGTCTGCACCACCGAGCTGGGCTTCACCGCCAAACTCAAGGACGAGTTCACCAAACGCGGCGTGAAGGCCATTGCACTGTCGGTCGACCCGGTGGACTCGCACCACAAGTGGATCGAGGACATCAACGAAACCCAGAACACCATCGTCAACTTCCCGATCCTGGCCGATGCCGATCGCAAGGTGTCCGATCTGTACGATCTGATTCACCCGAACGCCAACGACACCCTGACCGTGCGTTCGCTGTTCGTGATCGATCCGAACAAGAAGATCCGCCTGACCATCACTTATCCGGCCAGCACCGGGCGCAACTTCCACGAGATCCTGCGGGTGATCGACTCGCTGCAGCTCACCGACAACTACAAGGTGGCCACCCCGGCCAACTGGCAGGACGGTGAAGAAGTGGTGATCGTGCCGTCGCTCAAGGACGAAGACGAAATCAAGCAGCGCTTTCCGAAGGGTTACCGCGCGGTGAAACCGTACCTGCGCCTGACCCCACAGCCGAACAAATAACCTACCTCGGATCGTTCCCACGCGGAGCGTGGGAACGATCAGTCACTAGGAACCACGATGCAGGGTTTCAGGCCGTTTTCACGGCCTGTTTTTTTGCCCGCTGGAAAGGGAAATGCATATATCCATAAAGAATAACCAAATGAATAAATATGATTTATGGATATATAAATCAGCTGGTAAGGTCACTCACATCGAAGCGAGATCGCAACCCGCGAATCGCCTGTAACGCGCAAGGAATTTTCTGAATGCTGGTCGTCTCACTCGGTGGCAGTCCCAGTAAACGTTCCCGCTCAGGGGTGTTGCTGGAACGCTCGCAACGCTGGTTGCAGCAGCAAGGGGTGGAAGTGGTGAGTTATCAGGTGCGGGACTTCCCGGCCGAAGACCTGCTTCACGCCCGCTTCGACAGCCCGAAGGTGCTCGACTTGCTGCAACAGATTGAAAACGCCGATGGCCTGCTGATCGCTACGCCGGTGTACAAGGCGTCGTTTTCCGGTGCCCTGAAGACCGTGCTGGATCTGCTGCCCGAGCGTGCGCTGAACCACAAAATTGTTTTGCCGATGGCTACCGGCGGCAGCATCGCTCACATGCTGGTGGTCGATTACGCCCTCAAACCGGTGCTGTCGGCGTTGAAGGCCCAGGAAATGCTGCAAGGGATTTTTGCCGAGGACAGCCAGATCGCCTACGGCGAAGGCAGTGCCCAGGCCCAGTTGGCTCCGGCTCTGGAGCAGCGGTTGCATGAAGCGCTGGACCAGTTTGTCAGCGCCATGGCCCGCCGGCCGAAGCCGCTGGAGCCGGGGCTGCTGAACGAACGTTTGTTGAGTGCTCGCTGGAGCATTTGAGCCACACCGAAACTTGAAGTACTCACCTTACTCAGCCGCCAACGGCCAAGCAGGTGCAGCCAAAACCCAACAGCAAAAAGGAGAGCGCTATGCGCACTGTATTTTTGCGTCGTGGTCTGGTCGCTCTGTTTGCTGCGGCTGTGTCCCTCGGCGCCATCACTCAAGCTCAAGCTGAAACGTTACGAATCGGTTACCAGAAGTACGGCACTTTGGTGCTGCTCAAAGCCAAGGGCACCCTGGAAAAACGTCTCGCCGCCCAAGGCGTCGACGTGCAATGGACTGAATTCCCCGGCGGCCCGCAACTGCTCGAAGGCCTGAACGTCGGTTCGATCGACTTCGGCGTCACTGGCGAAACCCCGCCGGTCTTTGCCCAGGCGGCCGGTGCCGATCTGCTCTACGTCGCCTACGAGCCACCAGCGCCGAACAGCGAAGCGATCCTCGTGCCGAAAGATTCGCCGATCAAATCGGTGGCGGATCTCAAGGGCAAGAAAGTCGCGCTGAACAAAGGCTCCAACGTTCACTACCTGCTGGTGCGTGCGCTGGAAGATGCCGGCCTCAAGTACACCGACATTCAAACCGTGTTCCTGCCGCCGGCGGATGCCCGCGCCGCGTTCGAACGTGGCAGCGTCGACGCCTGGGTCATCTGGGACCCGTACCAGGCCGCCGCCGAGAAGCAACTGCAAGCGCACACCCTGCGTGACGGTAAAGGCATCGTCGACAACCACCAGTTCTACCTGGCGACCAAACCCTACGCACAGAAAAATCCTGAGGTGATCAAGACCCTCGTGGAAGAAGTGCGCGCCGTCGGTGAGTGGTCCAAGGCCAACCCGGAAGACGTGACTCAACAGGTATCGCCGTTGCTCGGCCTGCCGGCAGACATCACCCTGACCTCGGTGAAACGCCAGGGCTACGGCGCGCTGTTCCTGACCCCGGAAGTGGTCGCCGCGCAACAGAAAATCGCCGACACCTTCTACCAGCTCAAGCTGATTCCCAAGCCGTTGAGCATCAAGGACGTGATCTGGACCCCGCCGGCCGCAGTGGCCCAAAGCTCGGTCACCCAAGCCCAGTAAATCGAATCCCCAAGGAGACCACTCCATGAGCCTCAACATCTTCTGGTTCCTGCCTACCCACGGCGACGGCCATTACCTTGGCACCGCCGAAGGCGCCCGCGCCGTCGATCACGGCTATCTGCAACAGGTCGCGCAAGCGGCGGATCGCCTGGGTTTCGGCGGCGTGCTGATTCCCACCGGCCGTTCCTGCGAAGACTCGTGGCTGGTGGCGGCCTCGCTGATCCCGGTGACCCAGCGTCTGAAGTTCCTTGTCGCCCTGCGCCCCGGGATCATTTCCCCGACGGTGGCAGCGCGTCAGGCAGCAACGCTGGATCGGTTATCCGGCGGTCGTGCGCTGTTCAACCTGGTGACCGGTGGCGATCCGGAAGAGTTGGCCGGCGACGGTCTGTTCCTCGATCACGAAGCGCGCTACCAGGCCTCGGTGGAATTCACCCGGATCTGGCGCCGCGTGCTGGAAGGCGAAACCGTGGATTACGACGGCGAGCACATCAGCGTGAAGGGCGCCAAATTGCTCTATCCGCCAATCCAGCAACCGCGTCCGCCGCTGTACTTCGGCGGTTCGTCGGAAGCCGCGCAGGATCTGGCCGCCGAACAAGTGGAAATGGTTCTGACCTGGGGCGAGCCGCCCGCCGCCGTTGCCGAGAAAATCGAGCAGGTTCGCGCCAAGGCCGCCAAGCTCGGCCGCACCGTGCGCTTCGGCATTCGTCTGCATGTGATCGTGCGGGAAACCAACGCTGAGGCCTGGCAAGCGGCGGATCGCCTGATCTCGCATCTGGACGACGACACCATCAAACGTGCCCAGGCTTCGCTGGCTCGGTTCGATTCGGTCGGCCAGCAGCGCATGGCCGCACTGCACGGTGGCAGCCGCGACAACCTCGAAGTCAGCCCGAACCTGTGGGCGGGCGTCGGTCTGGTGCGCGGCGGTGCCGGTACGGCGCTGGTTGGCGACGGTCCGACCGTGGCTGCACGGGTGAAGGAATACGCGGATCTGGGCATCGATACCTTCATCTTCTCCGGTTATCCACACCTCGAAGAATCGTATCGGGTGGCTGAACTGCTGTTCCCGCACCTCGACGTCGAGCGTCCGGAACTGCCGAAAAGCGCCGGTTACGTCAGCCCGTTCGGCGAGATGGTGGCCAACGACATTCTTCCCAAAGCCGCGTCCCAGAGCTGAGGCGCCGACATGAAGAAATTTATCCACAGCCTCGCGCCCTGGGCGTTGCCGGTGTTGTTGCTGGCGGTGTGGCAGTTGTCGGTGTCGGCCGGTTGGCTGTCGACGCGGATTCTGCCGGCGCCGGTGGCGGTGATCGAAGCCGGCGTGAGCCTGGTGCGCAGCGGCGAAATCTGGACCCACCTGGCAATCAGCGGCTGGCGCGCGGCGCTGGGCTTCACCATCGGTGGCAGCATCGGCCTGGTGCTGGGCTTCATCACCGGCCTGTCGAAGTGGGGTGAACGCCTGCTCGACAGCTCGGTGCAGATGATCCGCAACGTGCCGCACCTGGCGCTGATTCCGCTGGTGATCCTGTGGTTCGGCATCGACGAGTCGGCGAAGATTTTCCTGGTGGCATTGGGCACCTTGTTCCCGATCTACCTCAACACCTATCACGGCATCCGCAACGTCGATCCGGCGCTGGTGGAAATGGCACGCAGTTATGGCCTGTCCGGCTTCAGCCTGTTCTGGCAGGTGATTCTGCCGGGCGCGTTGCCTTCGATTCTGGTCGGCGTGCGCTTCGCCCTGGGCTTCATGTGGCTGACGCTGATCGTCGCGGAAACCATCTCCGCCAGCTCCGGCATCGGTTATCTGGCGATGAATGCCCGCGAGTTCTTGCAGACCGACGTGGTGGTGCTGGCGATTCTACTGTACGCGGTACTCGGCAAACTGGCCGACCTCGCGGCCCGTGGACTTGAACGTGTGTGGCTGCGTTGGCATCCGGCGTATCGAGTGGCGAAAGGAGGTGCGGCATGACCGCTCAACAACCTCCACGCCTGCTGCGCGGGATTCCGCTGGCGGTGCGCAACCTGCAAAAGACTTTCGGCTCGCGGCAGGTACTGCGTGACATCGATCTGCACATTCCGGCAGGGCAGTTTGTCGCCGTGGTCGGGCGCAGCGGATGCGGCAAGAGCACATTTCTGCGCTTGCTTGCCGGCCTCGATCAACCCACTGGCGGCGATTTGCTCGCCGGTGCCGCACCGCTCAGCGATGCGCGGGATGACACCCGGTTGATGTTCCAGGAAGCGCGACTGCTGCCGTGGAAAAAGATCATCGACAACGTCGGTCTCGGCCTCAAGGGCAACTGGCGTGCGCAAGCCTTGCAGGCGCTGGATGCAGTCGGCCTCGCCGATCGCGCCAATGAATGGCCGGCGGCACTGTCCGGTGGGCAGAAGCAGCGCGTGGCGCTGGCCCGAGCCTTGATCCATCAGCCGCGTCTGCTGTTGCTCGACGAGCCGCTGGGCGCACTGGATGCGCTGACCCGGATCGAGATGCAGCAATTGATCGAACGTCTCTGGCAACAGCATGGTTTCACCGTGTTGCTGGTGACCCACGACGTCAGCGAAGCGGTGGCGATTGCCGACCGGGTGATTCTGATCGAGGACGGCGAAGTCGGTCTCGACCTGCAAGTGGAGCTGCCGCGTCCTCGGGTGCGTGGCTCCCATCGCCTGGCCGCGCTGGAAACCGAAGTGCTCAACCGTGTGTTGTCCCTGCCCGGCGAGCCGCCGGCGCCGGAACCCGTTTCACCCTTGCCTACGCAACTGCGTTGGGCTCAATAACTCAAGCAAACGACAGGAATCAATGCCATGACTATCAAAGCCATCAACGTACGCAACCAGTTCAAAGGCGCGATCAAGGAGATCGTTCTCGGCGACGTGCTGTCGGAAATCGACGTGCAGACCGCTTCCGGCATCGTCACGTCGGTGATCACCACCCGTTCGGTCAAGGAGCTGGAACTGGAGGTCGGCAGCGAAGTGATCGCCTTCGTGAAATCCACCGAGGTGTCCATCGCCAAGTTGTAAGCCTGTGAGTAAAAAACAACCCCGAAGGGTGTGAGCCCTTCGGGGTTTTTTGTGTCTGACTGGAAATCGGCGGTGCGGCCTTCGCGAGCAGGACGCTAGAGAATTCTCTTGGGCAGATACGGCGGCAGATACAGCCCGATATAGGCATCGAAAACCCGCATGCCTTCCTCGGCCATGCGCTGGGTGATCTGGCCGTGCTGCTGCACCGAGCGGGCATAGACGCGGTCGCCCAGCTCCATGGCCAGCGCGAACACATCGACGTCATCCGGCAGGCGCGGCAGTTCGAAGTGATGGTCGAACAGCTTGTGCATCAGGTCGCCCAGTTCGAGGTCGTGCTGGCGGTCGGCCTGGGTGACTTCGGTGAGGCCGTGTTGCGCGAGGATCAGCTGGCGGGCGGCGGCATCCTCGCCATAGATCTCCAGCATCCGCTCTTCGACCAGCCGCGACAGGTCGCGCCAGTCGCGCAGGGCATCGTGATCGATTGGCGCCTGCAGGCACGCGCGGAAGGCTGCGTGCACATCCGCCGTCAGCGCTTCGAGCAGCGCCGGGACGCTGGCGAAGAAGTGGTAGACCGAGGAGGGCGGAATCTGCGCGCGCTCGGCCACGCTATAGATCGACAGGCTCGCCACGCCCTCGGCGGCCAGCAGCGTGCGCGCGGCGTCGAGTATCGAATCGATCCGCGCCTGACTGCGGGCTCGGGGTTTGCGAACGGGGGCGGGACGCGTCATGAAAGTCTCCTGCGGGGCAGCGGGCATTGTACGAGCCGGCTCTTGTGTTGTCTTGTCGGCCGCTTTCGGGAGCAAGCCCCCTCCCACGGGGTATCTCCTGTGAGATGAAATTTTCTGTTCGCAGGAGATTCATTGTGGGAGCGGGCTTGCTCGTGAACCGCCGCAGGCGGCCATAAAAAAACGCCGCTGGCTGCGATAGCCGACGGCGTTCTTTTTGGCGCTGCAATCCGCTTAAACGGTATGCAGGTACCAGTTGTACTCGAGGTCGGAGATGGAGTGTTCGAACTCCTCCAGCTCGCTCTCTTTACAGGCGACGAAGATATCGATGTATTTCGGATCGATGTACTTGGCCATCACCTCGCTGTCGTCCAGCTCGCGCAGGGCATCGCGCAAGTTGTTCGGCAGGCTCTGCTCGTTCTGCTCGTAGCTGTTGCCTTCGGTGGGAGGCGGCGGCTCGATCTTGTTGGTCAGGCCGTGATGTACGCCCGCCAGCACCGAAGCCATCAGCAGGTACGGGTTGGCGTCAGCGCCGGCCACGCGGTGTTCCAGACGGACCGCGTCGGCGGAGCCGGTCGGTACGCGCAGGGCCACGGTGCGGTTGTCCAGGCCCCAGCTCGGCGAGTTCGGCACGTAGAACTGTGCGCCGAAACGACGGTAGGAGTTGACGTTCGGGCAGAGGAAAGCCATCTGCGCGGGCAGGGTCTCGAGCACACCGCCGATCGCGTGACGCAGCGCGGCGTTCTGCTCGGGATCCTCGCTGGCAAAAATGTTTTTGCCTTCTTTGTCGAGAACCGAAATGTGGACGTGCAGACCGTTGCCTGCCTGGCCCGGATACGGCTTGGCCATGAAGGTGGTGTCCATTTCATGGTCGTAGGCGATGTTCTTGATCAGACGCTTGAGCAGGACCGCGTAGTCGCATGCCTTGATCGGGTCGGCGACGTGGTGCAGGTTCACTTCGAACTGCGCCGGGGCACTTTCCTTGACGATGGCGTCGGCCGGGATGCCTTGCTCTTTGGCGCCTTCCAGAATGTCCTGGAGGCAGTCGACGTATTCGTCGAGGTCGTCGATCAGGTAGACCTGGGTCGAATGCGGGCGTTTGCCGGAGATCGGCGAGCGTGGCGGCTGAGGGCGGCCGTTCACGTTTTCCTGGTCGATCAGGTAGAACTCGAGTTCGAACGCGGCGCAGATGGTCAGGCCGAGCTCGTCAAACTTTGCGACAACTTGACGGAGCACTTCGCGCGGGTCGGCGAAGAAAGGGTCACCTTCGAGTTCGTGCATGGTCATCAACAGTTGCGCGGTCGGGCGCTTCTGCCATGGCTCGTTGCACAGGGTATCGGGGATTGGATAGCAGATACGGTCGGCGTCGCCGATGTCCAGGCCCAGGCCGGTGCTTTCCACCGTGGAGCCATTGATATCCAGAGCAAATAGAGAGGCCGGCAGGTTGATGCCTTTCTCGTAAACCTTGTGGAGGCTGGTGCGTTCGATGCGCTTGCCGCGCACCACACCATTCATATCCGCAATCAGAAGGTCAACGTACAGAACCTCAGGATGTTCCTTAAGGAACGCGTTCGCTTCGTTAAGCTGAACGGCACGCGGGGGTACCGACATGATGCAACACCTTTGTTGTTAAAAATATCAATCATTGATCTTTTCTGGTTTCAGTCAACCCGAACGGCCTGCCGAAGTCAAGCGAGGCCTTTTGTGCCCTGAAAAAGCGCCGCGAGGGCGTTTATGGGGCACTTTGGGGCATTTTTTTATCCGTGAAGGACGCGCCACCCGCAGGCTTGAGCAGGCCGTGTTGTATTTTTTACGGGGGTGTTGTGTAAAAAAATGAACAAGGCTAAGCTCCGATCAAACCCATAACAGCAATAATACCGGGGTGCTTCATGTCTCGCCTGCCGTTAATCGGCGTCACCGACTGCTCTTTGCAGTCCGGTCTGCATGCTTATCACATCAGTGGCGACACGTCCGTCCGCAGCGCGGCCAGCAAGGCCTGCAACGTGTCAGCGATCTCTCAGCCCGTGGCAGATCGAGCGGCAGCGTCCGATATTCTGGACGTGTGCGAGGGCATCCTCTTTAGCGGTTCTCCTTTCAATATAGATCTCTTTCCCTCTCCCGGCCTGCACCGCGTCCGTCGTCGTGCCCGTGATTCTGCACGCCCGGGATGTGCACAGGAAATGCAACGCCAGCGTAAAGGGCAGGTAAGCTCCTCCTTCATTGTCTATGCGCGGTGCCGGGCGTAAGCCGGCACTGCGCGCAAGCAAGGCCCTTTAACGCGACGCCTGGTGCGTCAAACATTGCCTGACATCTGTCAGGAGACTCAGCCCAGAGGCATTTATGAGTAACAACCTCGACCAGCTCACCGATTGGTTGAAAGACCACAAGATCACAGAAGTCGAATGCATGATCGGCGACTTGACCGGCATTACCCGGGGCAAGATCTCGCCGACCAACAAGTTCATCGCCGAAAAAGGCATGCGCCTGCCAGAGAGCGTTCTGTTGCAGACCGTGACCGGCGACTACGTCGAAGACGACATCTATTACGAACTGCTCGATCCGGCCGACATCGACATGATCTGCCGTCCCGACCAGAACGCCGTGTACCTGGTGCCGTGGGCCATCGAGCCGACCGCCCAGGTGATCCACGACACCTACGACAAGCAAGGCAACCCGATCGAGCTGTCGCCGCGCAACGTGCTCAAGAAAGTCCTGAAACTCTATGCCGACAAGGGCTGGCAGCCGATCGTGGCGCCGGAAATGGAGTTCTACCTGACCAAGCGCAGCGACGACCCCGACTATCCGTTGCAGCCGCCGGTCGGCCGCTCCGGGCGTCCGGAGATCGGGCGTCAGTCGTTCTCCATCGAAGCGGCGAACGAATTCGATCCGCTGTTCGAAGACGTCTACGACTGGTGCGAATTGCAGGAGCTGGACCTCGACACGCTGATCCACGAGGACGGCACGGCGCAGATGGAAATCAACTTCCGTCACGGCGATGCCCTGTCGCTGGCCGACCAGATCCTGGTGTTCAAACGCACCATGCGTGAGGCCGCGCTCAAGCACAACGTGGCCGCGACCTTCATGGCCAAGCCGATGACCGGTGAGCCGGGCAGTGCAATGCACCTGCACCAGAGCATCATCGACATCGAGACCGGCAAGAACGTGTTCTCCAACGAAGACGGGACCATGAGCCAGCTGTTCCTGCACCACATCGGCGGCCTGCAGAAACTGATCCCGGAATTGCTGCCGCTGTTCGCCCCGAACGTCAACTCGTTCCGCCGCTTCCTGCCGGACACCTCGGCGCCGGTGAACGTGGAGTGGGGCGAAGAAAACCGCACCGTGGGCCTGCGCGTCCCGGATGCCGGCCCGCAGAACCGCCGGGTGGAAAACCGTCTGCCGGGCGCCGACGCCAACCCGTACCTGGCGATTGCCGCGAGCCTGCTCTGTGGCTACATCGGCATGGTCGAAGGCATCAACCCGAGCGCGCCAGTGGTGGGCCGTGGTTACGAGCGCCGCAACCTGCGGCTGCCGCTGACCATCGAGGATGCCCTGGAGCGCATGGAAAACAGCGCGACCATCGAGAAATACCTGGGCAAGACCTTTATCACCGGCTACGTCGCGGTCAAGCGGGCCGAGCATGAAAACTTCAAGCGCGTGATCAGTTCCTGGGAGCGTGAGTACCTGCTCTTCGCCGTCTGATACGCCGGGCGCGGTGGCCAGCCGCCGCGCCTTCACCGATAACAAGGAGAATTGGCATGACCAGCAACAACCCGCAAACCCGTGAGTGGCAAGCCCTCAGCAGCGATCACCACCTGGCCCCGTTCAGCGACTTCAAGCAGCTGAAAGAAAAGGGTCCACGGATCATCACCAACGCCAAGGGCGTGTACCTGTGGGACAGCGAGGGCAACAAGATCCTCGATGGCATGGCGGGTCTGTGGTGTGTGGCGATCGGTTATGGGCGCGATGAGCTGGCCGATGCGGCCGCCAAACAAATGCGCGAACTGCCTTACTACAACCTGTTCTTCCAGACCGCCCACCCGCCGGCGCTGGAACTGGCCAAGGCCATCGCCGACGTGGCGCCAGAAGGCATGAACCACGTGTTCTTCACCGGCTCCGGCTCCGAAGGCAACGACACCATGCTGCGCATGGTTCGCCACTATTGGGCGATCAAGGGCCAGCCGAACAAGAAAGTCATCATCAGCCGCAAGAATGGTTATCACGGTTCCACCGTAGCCGGCGCGAGCCTGGGCGGCATGACGTATATGCACGAACAGGGCGACCTGCCGATTCCGGGCATCGTCCACATCGCTCAGCCGTACTGGTTCGCCGAAGGCGGCGACATGACTCCGGAAGAGTTCGGGATCTGGGCGGCCAATCAGCTGGAAGAGAAGATTCTGGAAGTCGGCGTGGACAACGTCGGTGCCTTTATTGCCGAGCCGATCCAGGGCGCCGGCGGCGTGATCATTCCGCCCGACACCTACTGGCCGCGCATCAAGGAAATCCTCGCCAAGTACGACATCCTGTTCGTGGCCGACGAAGTGATCTGCGGTTTCGGCCGTACCGGCCAATGGTTCGGCAGCGATTTCTACGACCTCAAGCCACACATGATGACCATCGCCAAAGGCCTGACGTCCGGCTACATCCCGATGGGTGGCCTGATCGTGCGTGACGAAGTGGTGGCGGTGCTCAACGAGGGCGGCGACTTCAACCACGGCTTCACCTACTCCGGGCACCCGGTGGCGGCGGCGGTGGGTCTGGAAAACATCCGGATTCTGCGCGAAGAGAAAATCATCGAACGCGCCCATGAAGAAACGGCACCGTATTTGCAGAAACGTCTGCGCGAACTGAACGATCACCCGTTGGTGGGTGAAGTGCGCGGAGTCGGTCTGCTGGGGGCCATCGAGCTGGTGCAGGACAAGGCCACTCGCAAGCGTTACGAAGGCAAGGGTGTGGGCATGATCTGCCGCCAGTTCTGCTTCGACAACGGGCTGATCATGCGTGCCGTGGGCGACACCATGATCATCGCGCCGCCGCTGGTGATCAGCAAGGCGGAGATCGACGAGCTGGTGACAAAGGCACGCAAGTGCCTGGACCTGACCCTGAGTGCGTTGCAGGGCTAAGTGCTAGGCTCTGAGCGATGGAGCTGTTGCGCTGTCGCTCGGAGCTGTCAGAAAGGCTGGTCTTTTCTTGAAAGACCGCCTCGGATCTTGCCAGACTAGCCGCGGTTCCAGTTGTCCGGGTTCGGCCGCTGAACAAAGTGGTTCAAAAAAGAAAAATTTGGAGCATTAACGCATGAAGGCATTAGGCAAAAAGCTCGCTGGCAAGACTCTGCTCGCCATGTCCCTGATGGGCGTGATGGCGGGTGCGGTCCAGGCGGACGACAAGGTGTTGCACGTTTACAACTGGTCCGACTACATCGCGCCGGACACGGTTGCCAATTTCGAGAAAGAGACGGGCATCAAGGTCGTCTATGACGTTTTCGACAGCAACGAAACCCTGGAAGCCAAGCTGCTGGCCGGCAAATCCGGTTACGACATCGTGGTGCCTTCCAACAACTTCCTGGCCAAGCAGATCAAGGCCGGTGTTTATCAGGAACTGGACAAGTCCAAGCTGACGAACTGGAAGAACCTCGACGAAGACCTGCTCAAGGCCGTTGGCGACGCCAGCGACCCGGGCAACAAACACGCGTTCCCGTACATGTGGGGTTCGATCGGCATCGGCTACAACCCGGCCAAGGTCAAGGCTGCGCTGGGCATCGACAAGATCGATTCCTGGGACATCGTGTTCAAGCCTGAAAACATCGAGAAGCTGAAAAGCTGCGGCGTGAGCTTCCTCGACGCGCCGACCGAAATGATTCCGGCGGCTTTGCACTACCTGGGCAAACCGACCAACAGCAAGGACAAGGCTGACCTGAAAGCCGCCGAAGACCTGTTCCTCAAGATTCGTCCTTCGGTGGCTTACTTCCACTCCTCGAAGTACATCTCGGACCTGGCCAACGGCAACATCTGCGTAGCGGTCGGCTACTCGGGTGACCTGGAGCAATCCAAGACCCGCGCCAAGGAAGCCGGTGACAAGGTCAAACTGGCCTACACCATTCCAAAAGAAGGTGCCGGTACTTTCTACGACATGGTCGCCATTCCAAAGGATGCCGAAAACGTCGAAGCCGCCTACAAGTTCATGAACTACCTGCTCGAGCCGAAAGTGATGGCCGAAATCACCAACGCCGTGCGTTTCCCGAACGGCAACAAGGCGGCCACCGCCCTGGTGGACAAGGAAATCACCAGCGATCCGAGCATCTACCCTTCGGCTGAAGTGAAGAAGCAGCTCTATGCGATCAGCGATCTGGACGCGGCCACCCTGCGCCTGATCACTCGCAGCTGGACCAAGATCAAATCCGGTAAATAAGCCGGTTTGAAGCGGCCACCGCTGGCCGTCGCCTTCACCGGGGCGGCTAGTGGTGCAATTAAATGACAGAAAGTTTTGCTGGAACGGTTTTTCGAAGGTAAGTTGCGCGCCGGTTTTGTTGCCGGGCAACCGTGACTGTCATGCAGCACGGGGCAACTTGGGCCCAACTAAATCAGAGGACCTCCACTTGCCTATTTTTTCTTCTTTGCGCAATGCCCTGCTGGCCGCTGCCGGCCTGACGTTCGCTGTCGGTGCCCACGCCGCCGGTACTGTGCATATTTATAACTGGTCGGATTACATCGGCGAGACCACCCTGGCCGATTTCCAGAAAGAAACCGGGATCAAACCGGTCTACGACGTGTTCGACTCCAACGAAACCCTGGAAGGCAAGCTGCTGGCCGGGCGTACCGGTTACGACGTGGTTGTGCCGTCGAACCACTTCCTCGGCAAGCAGATCAAGGCGGGCGCTTTCCAGAAGCTCGACAAGGCGCAACTGCCGAACTATTCCAACCTCGATCCGGTGCTGCTCAAGCGTCTGGAACAGAACGATCCGGGCAACCTGTACGCCGTGCCGTACCTGTGGGGCACCAACGGCATCGGCTACAACGTCGATAAAGTGAAGGCCGTGCTGGGCGTCGACAAGATCGACTCCTGGAGCGTGCTGTTCGAGCCGGAGAACATCAAGAAGCTGCACAGCTGCGGCGTGGCGTTCCTCGATTCGGCCGATGAAATGATGCCGACCGTGCTCAACTACATGGGCCTGAACGCCAACAGCACCAATCCCAAGGATTACGAGAAGGCCACGGCCAAGTTGCTGGCGGTGCGTCCTTACGTGACCTACTTCCATTCCTCGAAATACATCGGTGACCTGGCCAACGGTGACATCTGCGTGGCCATCGGTTTCTCCGGCGACATCTTCCAGGCGAAGAATCGTGCCGAGGAAGCCAAGAAAGGCGTGAACATCGCCTACTCGATCCCGAAAGAGGGCGGCGCGCTGTGGTTCGACATGCTGGCGATTCCGAAGGATTCGGCCAACGTCAAAGAGGCCCACGCCTTCATCAACTATTTGCTGAAACCTGAGGTGATCGCCCAGGTCAGTGATTACGTCGGTTACGCCAACCCCAACCCGGGTTCGGACAAGCTGATGGAGCAGTCCATCCGCACCGACGAGTCGGTTTATCCACCGCAGGCGGTGCTCGACAAGACCTACGTGTCGATCGAGCTGCCACCGAACATTCAGCGTTTGATGACCCGCAGCTGGACCAAGGTCAAGTCGGGTAAATAGCGTCAACGTACCAACTATCCTGGGTTCGTCTTGCGTGGGCGGACTGCACTCTTTTTTTCTGGGAGTTTCGTAAATGGCAGTTGCCTCCGGCGCCTATAAGAAAGCCCTCGAGGGCGACCAGACACCGAAACAGGTGCTGGTCAAAATCGACCGGGTCACGAAGAAGTTCGACGAGACGGTTGCCGTGGACGATGTGTCCCTGGAAATCAAGAAGGGCGAAATCTTTGCCCTGCTCGGCGGTTCGGGATCGGGCAAATCCACTCTGCTGCGGATGCTGGCAGGGTTCGAACGGCCCACGGAGGGGCGCATTTTCCTCGACGGCGTCGACATCACCGACATGCCGCCGTACGAGCGACCGATCAACATGATGTTCCAGTCCTACGCCCTGTTCCCGCACATGACCGTGGCGCAGAACATCGCCTTCGGCCTGCAACAGGACAAGATTCCCAAGGCCGAGATCGACGCCCGCGTGGCCGAGATGCTCAAGCTGGTGCAGATGAGCCAGTACGCCAAGCGCAAGCCGCACCAGTTGTCCGGCGGCCAGCGTCAGCGTGTGGCGCTGGCCCGTTCGCTGGCCAAGCGGCCGAAGCTGCTGCTGCTCGACGAGCCGATGGGCGCACTGGATAAAAAACTGCGTTCGCAGATGCAGCTGGAGCTGGTGGAGATCATCGAGCGCGTCGGCGTGACCTGCGTGATGGTGACCCACGACCAGGAAGAGGCCATGACCATGGCCGAGCGCATCGCGATCATGCACCTGGGCTGGATCGCCCAGATCGGCAGCCCGATCGATATCTACGAAACCCCGACCAGCCGTCTGGTCTGCGAATTCATCGGTAACGTGAACATCTTCGAAGGCGAAGTGATCGACGACGCCGAAGGCCACGCGACCATCACCTGCAAGGATCTCGACCGGCAGATCTACGTCGGCCACGGCATCAGCACCTCGGTGCAGGACAAGTCCGTGACCTACGCGATCCGTCCGGAAAAACTGCTGGTCACCGCCGATCAGCCGACCTGCGAATACAACTGGTCGAGCGGCAAGGTGCATGACATCGCCTACCTCGGCGGCCACTCGGTGTTCTACGTCGAATTGCCGAGCGGCAAGCTGGTGCAGTCGTTCGTGGCCAACGCCGAGCGCCGTGGCGCACGTCCGACCTGGGGCGATCAGGTCTACGTGTGGTGGGAAGACGACAGCGGCGTGGTACTTCGCTCATGAACATGCGCAAATTCAAACGCCGGCTCAATCGAATAATTCCCGGTGGCCGCCAACTGGTCATCGGGGTCCCGTTCATCTGGCTGTTCCTGTTCTTCATGCTGCCGTTCTTCATCGTCCTGAAGATCAGCTTCGCCGAAGCGGACGTGGCCATCCCGCCGTACACCGAGATCTACACCTACGCCGAGCAGAAGCTGCAACTGCTGCTGAACCTGGGCAACTACGCGATGCTCGGCGACGACGAGCTGTACATCGCCGCCTACCTCGGCTCGCTGAAGATGGCGTTTTTCAGCACGTTGTTGTGCCTGTTGATCGGCTACCCGATGGCCTACGCCATCGCCAGCGCCCGCAAAGAGCTGCAAACGGTGCTGGTGCTGCTGATCATGATGCCGACCTGGACCGCGATCCTGATCCGCGTCTATGCGTGGATGGGCATCCTCAGCAACAACGGCCTGCTCAATGGTTTCCTGATGAGCATGGGTTTGATCGACGAGCCGCTGCAGATCCTCAACACCAACCTCGCGGTGTACATCGGCGTCGTCTACTCGTACCTGCCGTTCATGATCCTGCCGCTCTACGCCAACCTGGTGAAGCACGACACCAGCCTGCTGGAGGCCGCTTCCGACCTGGGTTCGAGCACCTTCAACAGCTTCTGGAAAATCACCGTGCCGCTGTCCAAGAACGGCATCATCGCCGGCTGCATGCTGGTGTTCATCCCGGTGGTGGGCGAGTTCGTGATCCCGGAACTGCTGGGCGGTCCGGAAACCCTGATGATCGGTAAAGTGCTCTGGCAAGAGTTCTTCAACAACCGTGACTGGCCGGTGGCGTCCGCCCTGGCGGTGGTGATGCTGGCGATCCTGATCGTGCCGATCATCCTGTTCAACCGCAGTCAGGCCAAGGAAATGGAGGGTAAAGAATGAAGCGCTTCCGTTTCTCCAGCCTGATGCTGGTGCTCGGCCTGTTGTTCATCTACCTGCCGATGCTGATCCTGGTGATCTACTCGTTCAACGCCTCCAAACTGGTAACGGTGTGGGGCGGCTGGTCGGTGAAGTGGTACGTCGGCCTGCTCGACAACTCACAACTGATGGGCTCGGTGGTGCGCTCGCTGGAAATCGCCTGCTACACCGCGATTGCCGCCGTGGCGCTGGGTACGCTGGCAGCCTTCGTGCTGACCCGTATCACCCGCTTCAAGGGCCGCACGCTGTTCGGCGGCCTGGTCACCGCGCCGCTGGTCATGCCTGAGGTGATTACCGGTCTGTCGCTGTTGCTGCTGTTCGTGGCGATGGCGCAGATGATTGGCTGGCCGCAGGAGCGTGGCATCGTCACCATCTGGATCGCTCACACCACGTTCTGTGCGGCCTATGTGGCGGTGGTGGTGTCGGCGCGTCTGCGCGAGCTGGACCTGTCGATCGAAGAAGCGGCGATGGACCTCGGTGCGCGGCCGTGGAAGGTGTTCTTCCTGATCACCATTCCTATGATCGCGCCGTCGCTGGCGGCGGGCGGCATGATGTCGTTCGCCCTGTCGCTGGATGACCTGGTATTGGCGAGCTTCGTCTCCGGCCCGGGTTCGACGACCCTGCCGATGGAAGTGTTCTCGGCGGTGCGCCTGGGCGTGAAGCCTGAGATCAACGCCGTGGCCAGCCTGATTCTGCTGGCGGTGTCGCTGGTGACCTTCCTGGTCTGGTTCTTCAGCCGCCGTGCCGAAGAAGCCCGCAAGAAAGCGATTCAGCAGGCCATCGAAGAAGGTGCTGCGGATTCGTGGAAGCAACCGGACGTGCGCCGGGCGCCGACGCCGGAAGCGGCTTAAGTCTGCGGACACAAAAAACCTCGCGACCGGAAACGGTCGCGAGGTTTTTTTATGCCGGTCAGGAAACCCAGGGCGACTGGCGAATCACCTCGACGAAGTTCATCGGCTTGAACCCCGGCACCTGATCCTTCAGCACATCGGTCTTCACATTACCGAACGTCGTCTGCGGACGATGACGCAAGCCATCAGCGAACGCGCAGATGATGCATTCCTTGAAGCCCTCGCCCCGTGGATGCGCATGCACCACCGCCTCACGCTGCACCGTGGTGAACGCCGCGTAGTCCATGCCCAGCACGTCCATCTCGACGCCTGCGGTCACCAGCGCCACGGTCGGACGCAGATGCTTCGGCACTCCCGGCGTGGTGTGCAGGGCGATCGACAGCCAGACCTGCTCGATGTCGTCGTCGCTCAACCCGTAAGGCTTGAGAAACGCGGCGGCTGCGTTGGCTCCATCCACTTCGAATCGCTCGTCATCGCTGCGGTGACCTTCGACCAGACCCAGGTCGTGGAACATCGCGCCGATGTACAGCAACTCCGGATCGTAGGCCAGTTGCTTGCGTTCGCCGCTCAAGGCCCCGAACAGAAACACCCGGCGCGAGTGGTGGTAAAGCAGGTCGGATTCGATGTCGCGGATGTACTCGGTGGTGGCCCGGGCGAGAGCGCTGTCGGGGATCTGGATACCGGCGATGGTCGTGGTCATGTTGAGCTTCCTCGTCGAAAACGCCGTCACGGCGCTGATGGAGAAAGTCTGTTCCCGGTGGCCAGACCGGACAATCGATCCATGGCTGCGATCCTTGCCAATCCACCTGCAAATCGTGCCAGCTCGCTTCTGCGGCGAGGATTGGCTAGGGTTGGCGCTGATCCGCCATTCCCCGGGAGCTGACATCGTCATGAACAGAACCGTCGCCATCGTGGTGTTTCCCGGCGTGCAGGCGCTGGATGTCAGCGGGCCGATGGACGTGTTTGCCGAGGCTAACCGTTTCCTGGTGCCGGAGGATCATTACCGGCTCGAGGTGATCGGCGTCGAGCGCGGGCCGATGGCGTGTTCCAACGGGCTGACCCTGAGTGCGCATCGGCACTTCAGCGACGTGCAGGACGCTTACGACCTGCTGCTGGTGGCCGGTGGGCCGCAGTTGCCGTTCCTGGATTTCGGCGAGACGTTCGATGCCTGGCTGCGCGAGGCCTGTGGACGGGCGCGGCGATTCGGCTCGATCTGCAACGGCGCGTTCATGCTCGCCCGTGCCGGGTTGCTGGACGGGCGCACGGTCACCACCCACTGGAACGACGCCGAGGCGCTGGCGCAGTTGTGCCCGTCGAGCCGGGTCGAGGCTGATCGGTTGTACGTCGAGGACGGTCAGCTCTACACCTCGGCGGGGGTGACGGCGGGGATCGATCTGTCGCTGTACCTGCTGGCGCGTGATCACGGGGCCGAGGTGGCGCTGAGCGTGGCCAAGCGGCTGGTGGTGTTCACCCAGCGCTCCGGCGGGCAGTCGCAATTCAGTCCGTTCCTCACGCCCCATGCCGAGCCGACGTCGGCGGTGGCGATGGTGCAGCTGTATGTGCTGGCCAATCTCACCGGCGACCTGACCATCGCCGACCTGGCGAATGCCGCGAACATGAGTGCGCGGAATTTCTCTCGGGTGTTTGCTCGCGAAGCGAAAGTCACCCCGGCGGAATTCGTCGAACGGGCGCGGGTGGATGCGGCGCGGGTGATGCTCGAAAGCACCACGGCGCCGCTGAAGACGGTGGCGTATCAGTGCGGGTTTCGCGATGCGCAACATATGCGCAGCGTGTTCAACCGGCGGCTGGGGGTGACGCCGCAGCAGTTTCGGTTGAATTTTGCGGCGATGGTTTGAGCGACACCTATTGCGCCGCTCGCGCCGGCAACAGCTTCAAGGTACTGCGCGTATTCGCCGTCACCTCCTCATCACTGAAATGCGCCTGCACATACATCCCGTCCACATACGCCTCTGCCTGATCGTCATAGTGGCTGTCGAACGGCACGCCGCTCTGGCCGACCGGGTTGATGGTCAGGCTGTGAGCGGGATCTGCGAAGTCCACCAGCCGCCGGGTCGACGGGCCGTAGGTCACCGGCCACGGCGCCGGGCCGATCTTCGCCGAGAGGTTGTTCGGCACTTCATGGGAGCCCGGTGCGGCGAACGGGCCGACGTTGAAAATGCGATCCAGCGGCTTCTGCTGGCCCAGTGGATGACCATGGGTCAGCGTATGGGCCTTGCCCCATTGCCAGCCGGAAGCGTCGTCGCCGAGGGTGGATTTCAAGTGCGCCATGCTGGCCTGCCACGCCGCGCGCACAGTGTCGGCGCGGGTTTCCTTGCCCGGTGTGTTGCGGTTGTCCCACCACGGCGAGTCGGCGTTGGCGGCCAGTCGTGGCAGCGCTGCGTCGAGCACGCGGGTCGACAGCAAGGTCTCGAACATGTCGTTGCCCAGCTCATCGCGCATCGCCGAGTCGGCCAGGTCATAGAGGAACTGGTTGAACACCGTCGCACTGACCGAATCCAGTGGATAGTCGCCTTGCCATTGGGCCAATTGTTCGATCAGCTTCTGCTCGGCGGGATTGCCCGCCACTTCACGCAGCACCGGCAGCAACGGCGCCAGCAGACGAGGGCCATAACCGGTGGCGGTGCCCAGTTGCAGCTTCTGGTTGGCCTCGTTGTCCCACTTCACGTTCTTGTCGGCGAGCTGGCGGTTGAGCTGCTGGCCACGGTCGGCGAGGTTGTAGTAACCGGGAATCTCCATGCCGGTCGGTGACACCGGCTGGAAGTTGGCCGAGACGATATAGCCTCGCGCCGGGTTCTCTTCCTGTGGGTTGGCGCTGAACGGGAAGTAACCGTCCTTGTCCGCCTGATTGCTGCTGCCGTCGAGAATGAAGCCAGGCTTCACCCCGGCCGGACGCTTGGGCAGCAGCGCCGAGGCCCACCAGGCTATATCGCCCTTGGCGTTGGCGTAGACGATGTTCAGTCCCGGTGCCTGCACCTTGGCCGCTGCGGCGCGGGCCTTGGCCAGAGTGTCGGCGCGGTTGAGCTGGTAGAAGCCTTCGAGGATCGGGTTAGGTGTTTCGAGAAACGCCCACCACATCGCAATCGGGGTTTTTCCGACGGCGCTGCCGAGGGCGTCGTTGACGATCGGCCCGTGGGGCGACTGGCGCAACGTGATGGACACCGGGGCCTGGCCTTTCACCGCGATCTGCTGCTCGGTCTTGACCATGTCGGTCCACTGGCCGCGATACCAGACCTGATCCGGGTTGTCCGGATTGACCTTCTCGGCGATCAGATCGAGGTCATCGTTCTGGAACATGGTCAGGCTCCAGCCGAAATCCAGGTTGTGGCCGAGAAAGGCAAACGGCACCAGCGCCTGATGATGACCGTAGAGTTCGAAGCCCGGCGCCGACAGCTGCGCCTCGTACCACACCGACGGCACCGAAAAGCGAATGTGCGGATCGCCGGCCAGCAAGGGCTTGGCGCTCTTGCTGTGGCTGCCGGCGATCACCCAGGCGTTGCTGCCTTCGAACTGCGGCAGGCCGTTGTCGATCAGCGCCTGTTGGCTGACGCGGGCTAGGGTGTTCAGGTCTTTCCAGTCTTCGGCGGCGAGGGCCGGTGCGCTGCTGGTGTGGCCCTTGGCGAGCACGCCCTTGGGCTG
The DNA here is from genome assembly GCF_001655595.1 of Pseudomonas sp. DR 5-09. Taxonomy (NCBI): domain Bacteria; kingdom Pseudomonadati; phylum Pseudomonadota; class Gammaproteobacteria; order Pseudomonadales; family Pseudomonadaceae; genus Pseudomonas; species Pseudomonas sp. DR 5-09. The sequence continues at coordinate 6,077,742 of NZ_CP011566.1, read as the reverse complement.
CCAGTCGAGGTCGAAGACGTTGAGGTAGTCGGCGCCCAGTTGATCGCGCACGTAGGTCAGCAGCGGTTCGGTGCGAAACGCAGCGGCGAAGCTGTAGGCCATGTAGCCGGCGACGCTGATGCTGTCCTCGGCGGTGAACGGCCGCTTGGGGATGCCCAGCACGTCGAACTCGACAGGGGCGGCGTGCGAGTCCTGATATTGATTGATGCCGTCCAGATAGGCTTGCAGGGCCTTCCACGCCGGGGACTGCTTGTCGAGGCCGGCCACGTAACTGGCGGCGCGCTCGCGGATGCGCAGGCTGCGGAACAACTTGTCGGTGTCGAGCAGTTTCGGCCCGAGCACTTCGGCCAGCTCGCCTCGGGCGAGACGGCGCATGGCTTCCATCTGAAACAGGCGATCCTGGGCGTGGACATAGCCGAGGGCGCGATAGAGGTCGGTTTCGTTTTCAGCGCGGATGTGCGGCACACCGCGCTCGTCGTAACGCACGGTCACCGAACCTTGCAGGTTGCGCAGCTCCACCTGGCCCTGACGCGTCGGTTGCTTGCTGTAGACATACCAGCCGCCGGCGGCGAGCAGGACAACGATGAGCAAGGCAAGAACGGTGAAGACGCGTTTCATGGTGACTCCTTGTGCATTCGGGATTGCCGCCCGTGCGGGCTGCAAACAATTAGCACACGCCTCGTGTGCTGCGCATCGCCGTCCTTGAAATGTCCGGAATGCCTTACTTCGCCTCAGCCGGCCACGGGCAGTAGCAACCGACCGCCAACGTATGAGTCGCATTGACCGGGCGATCATCACTCAACGCTTGCAGGATCGGTTCGATAAAACTGTTGCTGGAGTTGCACGTCAGGCCTTCGCTGTACGGGCCGAAGTACGCCAGTCTGCCGCTGCGGTCCCAGATCGCCACGGCCGGGCTGGCGGGAATCTGTTCCGAGCCGGGCAGCACCGCGATGGTTTTAAGATTGCTCAGGGTGGCGGGCAACTGGCCGTGGCTGCCGGCCTTCTGCACGGCAAAGAATTCCACGCCTCTGGGGCCGAACTGTTCGACCATCTCGGTCAGGTGCTGTTGGTTGCCGACGTTGCATGGGCAGGCGGGATCCCAGAAGTGCACCAGACGGATATTGCCGGGGCCGGCGAGGTCGTCGGGCAAGCGCAGCGGGTCACCGGAAAATACCGCAGTGTGTTCGCTGAACGCCCGCAGGTAGCGGCCCTGAAACCAGTCGTACGCGGCCCACAGCACGCCGGCACACACGATGGCGAGCAGGCTGGCAAACAGTGCGGTGCGGTAGGGCGAACGCATGGTTTTGATTCCTCGAAGGCCGGCTAGCTTGCCATGCTTGCCGCGACAGATGAATATCGCAGGCCGATAAAGTCCGTTTACCGTTCTGGAATTGCCCATGTCTGTTGCTTTCGATCCCGATCATCTGCGTGCGAGCCTCAAGCCTCTGGCCGAGTGGCAGCCGTTGTCCGAGGAGGCGAAGGCGTATCAGCGGTTCTACAAGACCGACTTTCCGGAACGTGATGTCTGGCGCGGCATGGGCCGGTTCGACATCGATGGCTATCAGCTGGTCAGCCATTGCTGGTGGCCGGCGGAAACGGCCAGGGCCACGCTGTTGCTGGTGCACGGTTTTTATGACCACACCGGCCTGTACCGGCATGTGATCGAGTGGGCGCTGGATCAGGGCTTCGCCGTGATTGCCTGCGATCTGCCGGGGCATGGTCTGTCCAGCGGCGAGCGGGCGAGCATCCGTGACTTCTCGGAATATCAGGATGCGCTGCAAGGCCTGTTCGCCGAGGCGCGCTCGATGGCCCTGCCGCAGCCTTGGCACCTGTGCGGGCAAAGCACCGGCGGGGCGATCATTGTCGATCACGTGCTCAATCATGGTGAAAACAGCCCGGCGCAGGGGCAGTTGATTCTGCTGGCGCCGCTGGTGCGTCCGCGTGCCTGGGGCTGGTCGCAGTTCAGTTATTACCTGCTCAGGCCTTTTGTCAGGGGTATCGCCCGGCGTTTCAGCGAGAACTCCAATGACCCGGATTTCCTGCCGTTTCTGCAGGCCGATCCGTTGCAGCCAAAACGCTTGCCGACCGCATGGGTCGGGGCGTTGTCACGCTGGATCAACCGGGTTGAATACGCGAAGAAAAGTCCGCGCCGGCCACTGATCGTTCAGGGCCAGGCGGACATGACCGTGGACTGGCAGCACAACCTGCAGGTGTTGAAGTGGAAGTTCGACCGACCACAGATTCTGTTGCTGGCCGAGGCGCGGCATCACCTGGCCAATGAGACGGCGGAAATGCGCGAGGAGTATTTCGAGTTCTTGAGCAAGCGGATCAATGGGCGGAATCACTCGTGATCCTGAGGGCCCTTTCGCGAGCAAGCCCGCTCCCACATTTAACCGTACTCATCCAGCATCAACTCGGTCGAATGTGGGAGCGGGCTTGCTCGCGAAGGCGGTCTGTCAGGTCGTAAAGATCACTGGGTGAGATTCGAGGTGCTCTGACCGACGGCCAGCCCGGCGCGGATCGCGGCCAGCGCGGCCTGATAGTAAGCCTTGCCTTCGGTGGATTCGGCAAAGGTCGCGAACTCTTCCAGCTCTTCATCCGACAGATCGCGATAGACGTACAGCAGCGTATTGTTCAGATCGGCACCGATCTGATCCATCAGACGCTGGCGTTGACCATTCAACATGCCCTGGGCCTGACCGCCGCCGAGCAGGCCGGGGATCATCGAGCTCAGGCTGTCCGCCGCCACGCCGGCAATCGCCAGGCTGACTTCGGCACCGGCTTCACGGGCGGGCAGGGCCTGGGCGAGGTGGCCGATGATCAGCAGGCGGCTGTCGCTGGCCGGCATCTTCGGCAGGCCCTTGGCGTTCTTTGCCAATTGATCGCGACGGGTCGCCAGCAGTTCGGCGGCGACGATCTTCTTGCCCAACGGAGACTGAAAGAACGACAGGGCCGGTTGCGGATCGGCGAGGTTCTTGCGCAGCTGCGCTTCGGCGCGTTGATCCACGGCCTGGGGGGCGAAGCGCTGGTTGCTGTTGTTCACCAGCGCCTGAAACACCGCCGGCGGCAGGCTGTTCTGGTAACGCTGCTGCGCGGCACTCAGGGCGTCGTTGAAATGCGCGCGTTGTTCTGGCCAGCCGGCGACCTTGTACAACTGGTCGTGGCCGTCCGCCCAGGCGGGCAAAACGCAGAACATCAACATTGAAAAAAGCAAACGGCGCATAAGGACTCCTGTCGGCAGCCGACTATTCTCCGTGCGGTGCCAGTACTTGTCGAGAATTCGTATCAAGCCGCCGCGTGGCTCTGTCGGATTTCTTGCCGCAGGCATACTATGCGCGCCATGCAAATATCCTCTGATCACCCGCTGCTGTTACGTATCGTCGACGACCTGGCCGAGCGCGGCTGGTCGCAGCAGAACATTTTCCTGCCTGCGGATTTGACCCGCGCACTGGCGGCCGAGTGCCGCAAACGTGACGCCGAAGGTGAACTGGCGCCGGCGGGGGTCGGACGTGGCCCGTTTTCGGAGATCCGCGAGGGGATTCGTGGCGACCATATCCAATGGATCGACCCCGGTCAGGCCGAGGCCAGTGACCGTTACCTGAACCTGATGGACAGCTTGCGTGAAGCGCTCAACCGGGGCCTGTTCCTCGGGCTGGAAGACTTCGAGTGCCACTTCGCCCTGTACCCGCCGGGTGCTTTCTATCGCAAGCATGTCGACCGTTTCCGCGACGATGACCGGCGCATGGTCTCGGCGGTGATCTACCTCAATGACGGTTGGCTGCCGGAGGATGGCGGGCAACTGCGTATGTACCTGGAGAATGACCGCGTTCATGACGTACAGCCTACGGGCGGTTGTCTGGTGGTGTTTCTCTCCGGCGAAGTCCCTCACGAAGTATTGCCAGCCAGCCGCGAGCGGCTGTCGCTGACAGGCTGGTTCCGCCGCCGTGGCAACGAGCCGTTCTGAGATGCACAGGATTCTGGTCAGTCGCTGCCTGCTGGGCCATCGCGTGCGTTACGACGGTGGGGCCAGCGGGCCGTTCGATCTGCTGGAACAGTGGATTGCCGAAGGGCGCGTAGTGCCGCTGTGCCCGGAAGTCGCCGGTGGTTTGCCGACGCCACGCGCGGCAGCGGAGATTCCGGGCGGGCAGGGCAGCGAAGTGCTGGACGGGCTCGCCTCGGTGATCACCACCGACGGCGAAGACGTCAGTGCGCAGTTTCTCGACGGCGCGCACCAGGCGCTGGCGCTGGTGCAAAAGCACGGGATTCGGGTGGCGGTGCTCAAGGCCAACAGCCCGTCGTGCGGGAATCTGTTGACCTATGACGGCACGTTCAGCGGGGTGAAGGTGAGTGGCGAGGGGGTGACCGCTGCGTTGCTGAAGCGCCATGGGGTGCAGGTCTTCAGCGAACTCGAACTGCCGCAAGCCGCACAGGCCCTAAGCTTGCTCGACTAGTCACGCTCACTTCAGTTTTCCGTAGCCTGCACACTCAACCACTTCTGCGACAACGCCTCCAGCCGCCCATCCGCCCTGATCCGCTGCAAGGCATTCTCCAGACTCGCGTGAAACGCCGGGTTGCCCTTCTGAAACGGAATCGCCAGATCTACCGGCGGACCGACCTTCGGTTTCTCTTCTGTCAGCGTCTGCACCAGTACCATCGGCCGGGGCTGCTCGTCCTTTTTTGCCAGCAATTGTGCATTCACCTGGGTGTAAGGCTCGCTCACGTCGAAACGATCCTTGAGCTCCGGGGTCAGTGCTATGTGGTTGAGCGCGACGTCGTACTTGCCGCTTTCGACGCCCTGGAGCAGATCGGCTTCGTCAGTGACGATGAAGTCGGCGCGTACATCCAGTTCGTTGGCCAGCAGTTGCCCAAGCTCGACCTCGAACCCCGTGAGCGTGTCGCCGTCCTTGAAATTGAAGGGCGGTGTATTAGCCTCAAGGGCTATGCGCAACTCGCCACGGTCGTTGACGTCATCAATCAGTTCGGCGTGAGCCAGAGGGCTCAGAAGGGGAAGCAGGCAGATCAGGCCAGGCAGAAAACGCATGGTCACTCCTTTGAAATCGATATCGGCCTGTTTTCCAGGCTCGCTTTGCTATGGTTGTCGAGTGCCTTCGACAACGAATGGTCATGAAGTTGTCATGACCGTGCGGATTTTACGGAAAAACTGGAGAAGAAAATGAAAAGCTTTATGTCACGTGCAGCGTTGGCCGGTGTGCTGATGGGTGTTTCGGTACTGGCCAGTGCGGCCACACCGGCACCGAAGGGCGCCGAAGTGTTCATCGTTTCTCCCGAGGACGGAGCCACGGTTCCGCAGACCTTCACGGTCAAGTTCGGTGTAAAGAACATCGCGCTGGCACCGGCCGGTGACGTCACCAAGAACACCGGCCATCACCATCTGCTGATCGATGCCAAGGAAATCGTTCCGGCCGGCTCCGTCGTACCGACCGACGCCAACCACATGCACTTCGGCAAGGCGCAGACCCAGGCCGACATCAAGCTCGCGCCGGGCAAGCACACCCTGCAACTGGAGCTGGGTGACAGCGGCCACATGGCGTTCGATCCGCCGATCGTGTCGAAGAAGATCACCGTCAACGTCGAATGACGTTGTCGCGAGCATGAAAAAGGGAGCCCCGAGGGCTCCCTTTTTTGTCGCTCAACGCCGGATCAGAACAACACGCGGCTACGGATGGTGCCGTTGACGTGTTGCAGCTTCTCTTGCGCCAGCTCCGAGTACTCGGCGTCGACGTCGATCACCACGTAGCCGACCTTCTCGTTGGTCTGCAGGAACTGACCGGAGATGTTGATGCCGTTTTCGGCGAAGACCTTGTTGATCTCGCTCATCACACCCGGGATGTTCTCGTGGATGTGCAGCAGGCGGTGCTTGCCAGGGTGAGCCGGCAGGGCCACTTCCGGGAAGTTCACGGACGATACCGAAGTACCGTTGTCGCTGTACTTGACCAGTTTTTCTGCCACTTCCAGACCGATGTTGGCCTGCGCTTCAGCGGTGGAACCGCCGATGTGCGGGGTCAGGATCACGTTGTCCAGGCCACGCAGCGGGCTTTCGAACTCTTCGTCGTTGGAACGCGGCTCGACCGGGAACACATCGATGGCGGCGCCGATCAGGTGCTTGTCCTTGATCGCAGCGGCCAGGTGATCCAGCTCGACCACGGTGCCGCGTGCAGCGTTGATCAGGATGCCGCCCTTCTTGATGGCGCGGATTTCCTTCTCGCCGATCATCCACTGGGTCGCAGCGGTTTCCGGAACGTGCAGGGTGACGATGTCGGACATGCCCAGCAGCTCGTGCAGGTTGCCGACCTGGGTCGCGTTGCCCAGTGGCAGCTTGGTCACGGTGTCGTAGAAGAACACCTGCATGCCCAGACCTTCGGCCAGGACCGACAGCTGAGTACCGATCGAGCCGTAGCCGACGATGCCCAGTTTCTTGCCACGGATCTCGAAGGAGTTGGCTGCGGACTTGATCCAGCCGCCACGGTGGCAGGAAGCGTTTTTCTCAGGGATGCCGCGCAGCAGCAGGATCGCTTCGGCCAGCACCAGCTCGGCAACGGAGCGGGTGTTGGAGTACGGCGCGTTGAACACGGCGATGCCGCGCTCGCGGGCCGCTTCCAGGTCAACCTGGTTGGTGCCGATGCAGAAACAGCCGACCGCGACCAGCTTCTTCGCGTGATCGAAGATCTCTTCGGTCAGCTGGGTGCGCGAACGAATGCCGATGAAGTGAGCGTCAGCGATCTTTTCCTTGAGCTGGGCTTCCGGCAGGGAGCCTGTCAGGTATTCGATGCTGGTGTAGCCCGCCGCCTTGAGGACGTCGACAGCCGATTGGTGGACGCCTTCGAGAAGAAGGAACTTGATCTTGCTCTTATCGAGAGAAGTCTTGCTCATCTGCGTAAACCTGTATCCCGGAGAAAAATGGCAGGAAATGGTCAACAGACATTGACCTGGACGACAAGAAAGCCGTCACCGCAGAACCGGCCTTGGGCACTGGCCTGCGGGGTCGGTATGCTAGCATAGCCACCCCGCTAAACACTCATTCCTGCGACGTGAAGCGTTCTCAGGATGACCATGAATTGTTCGAGAGTTCCGTCGATGACCAATCCTGCCCTGATTGATGAACTGAAGACCCTGGTCGAACCTGGCAAGGTCCTGACCGATGCCGACTCCCTGAACGCTTACGGCAAGGACTGGACCAAACACTTCGCCCCGGCGCCCAGCGCCATCGTGTTTCCCAAGACCATCGAGCAGGTGCAGGCCGTCGTCCGCTGGGCCAACGAACACAAAGTGGCGCTGGTGCCGTCGGGCGGGCGCACGGGGCTCTCCGCCGCAGCCGTGGCGGCCAATGGCGAAGTGGTCGTGTCGTTCGACTACATGAATCAGATTCTCGACATCAACCTGACCGACCGCACCGCCGTCTGTCAGCCGGGCGTGGTCACCGAGCAATTGCAGAACGCGGCCGAAGAACATGACTTGTACTACCCGGTGGACTTCGCTTCGGCAGGTTCCAGCCAGATTGGCGGCAATATCGGCACCAATGCCGGCGGGATCAAGGTCATTCGCTACGGCATGACCCGCAACTGGGTGGCGGGCATGAAAGTCGTGACCGGCAAGGGCGATGTGCTGGAACTGAACAAGGATCTGATCAAGAACGCCACCGGTTATGACCTGCGGCAGCTGTTCATCGGCGCCGAAGGTACTCTCGGTTTTGTGGTCGAGGCCACCATGCGCCTGGATCGTTCGCCGAAAAACCTGACCGCGATGGTCCTCGGCACCACCGATTTCGATTCGATTATGCCGGTGCTGCACGCCTTCCAGGGCCGGCTCGACCTGACCGCGTTCGAATTCTTCTCCGACAAGGCCTTGGCCAAGGTCATGGGCCGTGGCGATGTCCCGGCGCCGTTCGAAACCGCTTGCCCGTTCTATGCGTTGCTGGAATTCGAGGCGACCACCGAAGAAGTGGCCAACACCGCCCTGGAAACCTTCGAGCATTGCGTGGAGCAGGGCTGGGTGCTGGACGGCGTGATGAGCCAGAGCGAAACCCAGTTGCAGAACCTGTGGAAGCTGCGCGAGTACATCTCCGAAACCATCTCCCACTGGACCCCGTACAAGAACGACATCTCGGTCACCGTCTCGAAAGTCCCGGCGTTCCTGCAGGAAATCGACGCGATCGTCGGCGAACACTACCCGGACTTCGAAATCGTCTGGTTCGGCCACATCGGCGACGGCAACCTGCACCTGAACATCCTCAAGCCGGACAACCTGAGCAAGGACGAGTTTTTCGCCAAGTGCGCCACCGTCAACAAGTGGGTGTTCGAAACCGTCGAGAAGTACAACGGTTCGATTTCCGCCGAACACGGCGTGGGCATGACCAAGCGCGACTACTTGACCTACAGCCGCTCGCCGGTGGAAATCGAATACATGAAAGCGGTCAAGGCGGTGTTCGACCCTAACGGCATCATGAACCCGGGCAAGATTTTCGCGGTTTGATTGGCAATCCCTGATGAATCAATAAAGGCAGGAGTCGGTAATGAGCTATCAGCACCAGTATGTCGACGGTACGCGGATTCATTTTCCGCTGGGGAAAGTGGTGTGCATCGGCCGTAACTACGCCGAACACGCCAAGGAACTGGACAACCCGGTGCCTACCGAGCCGTTGCTGTTCATCAAGCCGGGCAGTTGCGTAGTGCCGCTGGAAGGCGGTTTCAGCATTCCGACCGAGCGTGGCTCGGTGCATTACGAGGCGGAAATCGCCGTGTTGATCGGCAAGCCGCTGTCGACCAAACCGAGCCGTGAAGAAGTGCTGGACGCGATCTCCGGTTTCGCCCCGGCGCTGGACCTGACCCTGCGTGACAAGCAGGCCGAGCTCAAGTCCAAGGGCCTGCCGTGGGAAATCGCCAAGTCGTTCGACGGCGCGGCGGTGATTGCACCGTTCGTGGTCGGCAGCACTTTCGCCGATCTGACCGACATCGGCATTCGCCTGACCATCAACGGCGAAGTGCGCCAGGACGGCAACAGCAGCGCGATGCTCAACCCGATCGTGCCGATGATCCAGCACATGGCCGGCTGCTTCTCGCTGCAGGCCGGTGACGTGATCCTGACCGGTACGCCGGTGGGTGTCGGCCCGCTGAACGTTGGCGATGAGATCGTGCTGGAACTGCCGGGCGCCAGTCGCTTCACCAGTAGCGTTCGCTGATCCGTACGTCGCGTTCCCAAGCGGGAGATTGCAGGTTTGAGCTCAGCCCTCAAGCCTGCAATCTCCCGTTTTCGTTTTGTGATGCGGCCTGCAAAGACGCAGGGCATTCCGGCCATTTGCCGTTTTTTTCACATTCTGTCCGGATAATTCCGGTCATTCTGGCGTCTGAGCCGGCCTCTTTGTGCTATTACCCGTAGCCTGAATTTTCGGAACGCGTCCTTTGATGTCATCTCAAACTCAGCTCAAACCCGCCCGCCGTTCACGCTTCGCCCTGCGCTGGTATTCCTGGTTGTTGCTGGCAGCCGCCGCTGTGTACGGGCTGGCGTTTGCCATGCATTGGGATGACCGGGGTGTGCTGTGGCTGCTGGAGCGTTTCGAAAGCCCGTCCGAGAAGCAGGAAAGCGTCTGGCTCCCGGACTACCGGGTGGTCATCGACGCCAAGCTGCTGCCGGGGATGGAAAAGGACGAAGCTTCGGATCTGTCCTATAACCCCCAGACCAAAACCCTGTTTTCGGTGATGGGCAAGAATCCGTTTCTGGTCGAGCTGACCCTGCAGGGCGACGTGTTGCGCAAGATGCCCCTGGTGGGCTGGAGCAATCCGGAAGGCCTGACGGTGATGGAAAACGGCTTCATGGCGATTGTCGATGAGCGCGAGCACCTGCTCTCCATCGTCAAGGTCGATGCCGACACCCGCGAACTGAAGCGCGACGATTTCCCGAAATACGACCTCGGCCCCTCGAAAGACCAGAACAAGGCCTTCGAAGCCATCACCTGGGACGCCCGCAACCAGCAACTGCTGCTGGGCGAAGAGCGTCCACCCGCGCTGTTCACCTGGAAAAGCGACGGCAGCCAGAAGCTAATGGGTGACAAGCAGAAACTCGACAGCGACGAGCTCGATATTCGTAACCTGTCGGCCCTGGCGATCGACCCGCGCACCGGTCACACCCTCGTGCTGTCCGCCGATTCGCACCTGTTGCTGGAGCTGGACGAAAAGGGCGAACAAGTCAGCTTCATGACCCTGCTCGGCGGTTTCAACGGTTTGAAGAAAACCATTCCCCGCGCCGAAGGCGTGACCATGGACGAGGCGGGCTCGCTGTACATGGTCAGCGAGCCGAACCTGTTCTACCGCTTCGAAAAACAGAAGTAATTACTCCTACAGAGATTGCAGATCTGTGCAGTTGTGGCCTGAGGCAAGTGGCCATTAAGCTTCAGTTCAGACAGGCGTGATATTTCATCCGCCTGTTTTGACTCCGAGCCTGCCCGAATGCGTCGACTTGCCCGTCCCAAGCCTCTGTTCATCATCCTGTCGGTGATTGCCCTGATCGCGTTGATTGCGATCGGCCAATACATGCGCCTGTTCGAGCGTGCCTGGTTCAACCTGCATACGCTCTGGCAGCCGATGAGCAGCCAGTCCATCGGGCTGGATCAATATCGGGCAGAGATTGAAGCGAAAGTCATCGATGGGCTGAACGACGACGTGTCCGCGCTGACCTACGATCCGGTGCGCAAGAGCCTGTTCACCGTGACCAACAAGAATGCCGAACTGATCGAGCTGTCGCTGGACGGCACGATCCTGCGCCGTGTCGCCTTGATCGGCTTCGGCGATCCGGAGGCGGTGGAGTTCATCAGCGCCGACACCTATGTGATCACCGACGAGCGCCAGCAGCGCCTGATCAAGATCCATCTGGAGCACGACACCACGTTCCTTGATGCGGCGGACGCCGAGCAAATGACCCTCGGTGTGCACATGAGCGGCAACAAGGGGTTTGAAGGCCTGGCGTACGACTCGGTGGGCAAGCGCCTGTTCGTGGCCAAGGAGCGGGACCCGATGCTGATCTATGAAGTGCACGGTTTCCCGCACTTCAATCCGGAAAAATCCTACGCAGTACACGTGATCAACAATCCCAAGCGCGATGCCGGGATGTTCGTGCGCGATCTGTCGAGCCTGCAATACGACGAGCGCAGCGGTCATTTACTGGCGCTGTCCGACGAGTCGCGGCTGATTCTGGAACTGGATGTGGACGGGCGCCCGTTGAGCACCATGTCGTTGAGCGGTGGCCGGCAGGGTCTGAAGAAAACCGTGCCGCAGGCGGAAGGTATCGCGATGGATGACGATGGGACGTTGTATCTGGTGAGCGAGCCGAATCTGTTTTATGTCTTCAGGAAGCCTGCGCAGAACTAACCAGCACCATCTAACAATGTGGGAGCTAGCAAACTGGCTCCCACAGTTTTTTCATCTGCCCACCAAAATACGGGCAGTTTCGGCTTACTCAGCCTTCAGTGTTTTCACACCTTCGGAAGTACCCAGCAACAGCAGATCCGCCGGACGCGCCGCGAACAGGCCGTTGGTGACCACGCCGACGATCGCATTGATCTGCGCTTCCAGCTCCACCGGATTGGTGATCTGCAGATTGTGCACGTCGAGGATGATGTTGCCGTTGTCGGTCAGCACGCCTTCGCGGTAGACCGGGTCGCCGCCCAGTTTCACCAGTTGGCGGGCCACGTGGCTGCGGGCCATCGGGATCACTTCCACCGGCAGCGGGAACGCGCCCAGCACCGGCACCAGTTTGCTGGCGTCGGCGATGCAGATGAAGGTCTGGGCGACGGCCGCGACGATTTTCTCGCGGGTCAGGGCTGCGCCGCCGCCCTTGATCAGGTTCAGGTGTTCGTCGCTTTCATCGGCGCCGTCGACGTAGAACTCCAGGTTGCTCACGGTGTTCAGCTCGTACACCGGAATCCCGTGGCCCTTGAGGCGCGCGGCGGTGGCTTCGGAGCTCGCGACCGCGCCATCGAACGCGCCCTTGTGCTGGGCCAGGGCGTCGATGAAGCAGTTGGCGGTGGAGCCGGTGCCGACGCCGACGATGCTCTTGTCGTCGAGTTTCGGAAGGATGAAGTCGACGGCAGCCTGGGCCACGGCCTGTTTGAGTTGATCCTGGGTCATGCGGGCTCCGGAAGCGGGCAAGGTAAGAACGGAAAGGCCGGCATTATAGCCTCAAGCCGGGCTAAAACCTCGGGATTCGTGTGGTCGTGCGCCCGAAAGCCGGGTTAGACTCGTTGGCCCTGCCCAACCCGCTCAGTGATGCTTTCCGATGCTCGAACAGTACGTCAAGAAGATCCTCACCTCGCGCGTTTATGACGTTGCCGTAGAAACCCCGCTGCAGAACGCCCGCCAGCTCTCCGAGCGGCTGGGCAACGACATCTGGCTCAAGCGCGAAGACTTGCAGCCGGTGTTCTCGTTCAAGATTCGCGGCGCCTACAACAAGCTGACCCAGTTGAGCGACGAAGAGCGCGCTCGCGGCGTGGTCACCGCGTCGGCGGGCAACCATGCACAGGGCCTGGCCCTGGCGGCGAAAGTGTTGGGCGTGAAAGCGACCATCGTGATGCCCAAGACCACCCCGGAGATCAAGGTCGAAGGCGTGCGCTCGCGCGGTGGCAAAGTGGTGCTGCACGGCGATTCCTTCCCGGAAGCGCTGGCCTACTCGCTGAAGCTGGTCGACGAAAAAGGCTACGTCTACATCCACCCGTACGATGATCCGCACACCATTGCCGGGCAGGGCACCGTGGCGATGGAAATCCTGCGCCAGCACCCGCAGCCGCTGGATGCGATTTTCGTTCCGGTGGGCGGCGGCGGTCTGATCGCCGGCATCGCGGCCTACGTGAAATACCTGCGTCCGGACATCAAGGTCATCGGCGTCGAGCCCGACGACTCCAACTGCCTGCAAGCGGCGATGGCGGCAGGCGAACGCGTGGTGCTGCCGACTGTAGGCATCTTCGCCGACGGCGTGGCGGTGGCGCAGATCGGCCAGCACACCTTCGACATCTGCAAGGATTACGTCGACGAGGTGATCACCGTCAGCACCGACGAGATCTGCGCGGCGATCAAGGACATCTACGACGACACCCGTTCGATCACCGAACCGGCCGGCGCCCTGGGCGTGGCCGGGATCAAGAAGTATGTCGAGCAGCGCGGCGTCAGCGGCCAGACCTTCGTGGCCATCGACTCCGGGGCCAACGTCAACTTCGACCGCTTGCGCCACGTCGCCGAGCGCGCCGAACTGGGTGAAGGCCGCGAAGCGATCATCGCCGTGACCATCCCGGAGAAGGCCGGCAGCTTCAAGGCGTTCTGCGAGGCCATCGGCAAGCGCCAGATCACCGAATTCAACTACCGCTATAACAATGGCAGCGAAGCGCACATCTTCGTTGGCGTGCAGACCCACCCGGACAACGACCCGCGCAGTGCACTGCTGGCGAGCCTGACCGAGCAGGGTTTCCCGGTGCTCGACCTGACCGACAACGAACTGGCCAAACTGCACATCCGCCACATGGTCGGCGGTCGCGCCGCGCACGTGGTCGATGAAGTGGTGCTGCGCTTCGAGTTCCCGGAGCGTCCGGGCGCGCTGTTCAACTTCCTCAACAAACTAGGTGGTCGCTGGAACATCTCGATGTTCCACTACCGCAACCACGGAGCAGCAGACGGACGAGTAGTGGCGGGCCTGCAAGTGCCCCACGACGAACGTCATCTGGTGCCCGCAGCCCTTGAGGAAATCGGCTACCCGTACTGGGACGAAAGCGACAACCCGGCCTATCAGCTGTTTCTTGGCTGAACGGCTACGCTGATGGGTATGGCCCAAGGAAAGAGAAATACATGGAAACCCTGACCACCCTGAAAGTCCTTCACGTCGCGGCGACCGTGGTAATCCTGGCGAGCGGGCTCGGGCTCGCCGCTGCTTCCTGGCGTAATCGCAGCGAAGGGCCGGCCAGCACGATGCAGCGACCCTGGCTGTTCGTCTGGTGTCTGATGCTGATCGGCGTGCTCAGCATGCCTTTCACCGGCTGGTGGCTGGTGCACCTGGTTGGCTGGCCACTGGGGCAGTTCTGGATTCTGGGGTCCAGCGTGATCTATGCCGTGGCCACCTTTAGTGCGGTCTGGCTGCTTGTTCGGCTTAATCGGCTGTGGACAAGCGGGGTCGGCAACCGGAAATTCAATCTGGCGCTGGCGATTGTCAGCGGCGTCGGATTTCTGGCCATTGCGGCGTTGATGGGGGCCAAGCCGGTTTGAGGCTTGGCACCGTGTCGACCCGTTCGCGAGCAGGCTCGCTCCCACATTGATCTGATGCGTTCACAAATTCCTTGTGGGAGCTGGCCTTGCCAGCGATGGCGATATCAGCCGCGCAGACTGATGACGGGCCAGCCACGTTTCTCGGCTTCGGCCAGCAGGTTCGGATCCGGGTCGACTGCCACCGGATTCGCCACCTGCTCCAGCAGCGGCAAGTCGTTCATCGAGTCGCTGTAGAAGTAGCTGCCTTCCAGCGAATATCCGGTTTCTTCCAGCCAGCGGTTCAGGCGCGTCACCTTGCCTTCGCGGAAGCACGGCACGTCGGTGCTGCGTCCGGTGTAGCGACCGTCCTGCATCTCGCACTCGGTGGCGATCAGGGTTTCGACGCCCAGGCGCACCGCAATCGGCGCGGTGACGAAGCGGTTGGTGGCGGTGATGATCACCAGTTTGTCGCCGGCGTCGCGGTGCTTTTGCAGCAACTCAAGCGCTTTCGGCAACATGATCGGCTCGATGCAGTCGCGCATGTAATCGCTGTGCCACTGCTCAAGCACGGCCATCTCGGTGCGGCCGAGGATTTCCAGGCAGAAGTTCAGGTACGCCGCGTTATCCAGTTTGCCCGCCAGGTAATCCTGATAGAACTCGTCGTTGCGCGCCTTGTAGGCGATCGGGTCGAGGAAGCCGCGTTCGCACAGATAATCGCCCCAGGCGTGATCGCTGTCGCCGCCCAGAAGGGTGTTGTCCAAATCGAATAAAGCCAGGCGCATTGCAGTTACCCGCTGAAAAGTCAGTAAAAAGGCCACAAGAATACGGTCTTTTCACAAGAGTGCACATAAGCTCGGAACCTTCGTTGCCGCCTTCACAACCTTTGTGGAACAATGCGGCGACATGCGTTTGCGAGGTTGTTGCCGTGATCGACCCCGATGGTTTCCGCCCTAATGTCGGGATCATTCTGACGAATGACGCCGGCCAGGTGCTATGGGCTCGCCGTATCAATCAGGATGCCTGGCAGTTTCCGCAAGGGGGAATCAACCCCGAGGAGACGCCCGAAGACGCCTTGTACCGCGAGCTGAACGAAGAAGTTGGCCTGGAACGCGAAGATGTTGAAATTCTCGCCTGTACCCGGGGCTGGTTGCGCTATCGTTTGCCGCAACGTCTGGTGCGAACCCACAGCCAACCGCTGTGCATCGGCCAGAAACAGAAATGGTTTCTCCTGCGCCTGATCTCCAACGAGCAGCGGGTGCGGATGGATTTGACCGGTAAACCGGAGTTCGATGGCTGGCGCTGGGTCAGTTATTGGTATCCGTTGGGCCAGGTGGTGACATTCAAGCGCGAAGTGTATCGCCGCGCTCTCAAAGAGCTTGCCCCGCGCCTTTTAGCGCGCGACTGACGACGGAGTTCGACCCCGAGCCATGCTCAATACGCTGCGCAAGATCGTCCAGGAAGTTAACTCCGCCAAGGATCTCAAGGCGGCGTTGGGGATTATTGTATTGCGCGTCAAAGAGGCCATGGGCAGCCAGGTCTGCTCGGTCTACCTGCTTGATCCAGAGACCAACCGCTTCGTGCTGATGGCCACCGAGGGCTTGAACAAGCGCTCGATCGGCAAGGTCAGCATGGCACCCAACGAAGGTCTGGTCGGCCTGGTCGGCACGCGTGAAGAACCCCTGAACCTCGAAAACGCCGCGGATCACCCGCGCTACCGCTACTTCGCCGAGACCGGCGAGGAGCGCTACGCCTCGTTCCTCGGGGCGCCGATCATTCACCACCGCCGCGTCGTCGGCGTGTTGGTCATCCAGCAGAAAGAACGCCGCCAGTTCGATGAGGGTGAAGAAGCCTTCCTCGTGACCATGAGCGCGCAGCTCGCGGGCGTAATCGCCCACGCCGAGGCCACCGGCTCGATCCGTGGTCTGGGCCGTCAGGGCAAGGGCATCCAGGAAGCCAAGTTCGTCGGCGTGCCGGGTTCGCCGGGTGCGGCGGTCGGTACCGCGGTGGTCATGCTGCCACCGGCGGATCTGGACGTGGTGCCGGACAAGACCATCACCGACATCGACGCGGAACTGGCGCTGTTCAAGACCGCCATCGAAGGCGTGCGCGCCGACATGCGTGCGTTGTCGGCCAAACTGGCGACCCAGCTGCGGCCGGAAGAGCGCGCGCTGTTCGACGTCTACCTGATGATGCTCGACGATGCCTCGCTGGGCAGCGAAATCACCAACGTGATCAAGACCGGGCAGTGGGCCCAGGGCGCACTGCGCCAGGTCGTGACCGACCACGTCAACCGTTTCGATCTGATGGACGACGAGTACCTGCGGGAGCGGGCGTCGGACGTCAAGGACCTCGGCCGCCGGCTGCTCGCCTATTTGCAGGAGGAGCGTCAGCAGAATCTGGTCTACCCGGAAAAAACCATTCTGGTCAGCGAAGAACTGACGCCGGCGATGCTCGGCGAGGTGCCGGAAGGCACGCTGGTCGGTCTGGTGTCGGTACTCGGTTCGGGCAACTCCCACGTCGCGATCCTTGCCCGGGCCATGGGTATCCCGACTGTAATGGGTCTGGTCGATCTGCCGTACGCCAAGGTCGACGGCATCGAAATGATCGTCGACGGCACCCGGGGCGAGGTTTACACCAACCCCAGCGAAGTGCTGCGCAAGCAGTTCACCGAGGTGGTGGAGGAAGAGAAGCAACTGGCGCTGGGGCTCGATACCCTGCGCGACCTGCCGTGTGTGACCCTGGACGGCCACCGCATGCCACTGTGGGTCAACACCGGCCTGCTGGCGGACGTGGCGCGAGCGCAGAAGCGCGGCGCCGAAGGCGTCGGCCTGTACCGCACCGAAGTGCCGTTCATGATCAACCAGCGCTTCCCGAGCGAGAAGGAACAACTGGCGATCTACCGCGAGCAGCTTGCCGCGTTCCACCCGCAACCGGTGACGATGCGCAGCCTGGACATCGGCGGTGACAAGTCGCTGTCGTACTTCCCGATCAAGGAAGACAACCCGTTCCTCGGCTGGCGCGGGATTCGCGTGACCCTCGACCACCCGGAAATCTTCCTGGTGCAGACCCGCGCGATGCTCAAGGCCAGCGAAGGCCTGAACAACCTGCGGATCCTGCTGCCGATGATCTCCGGCATCCACGAGCTCGAAGAGGCGCTGCACCTGATCCATAGGGCGTGGGGTGAAGTGCGCGACGAAGGCACCGACGTGCCGATGCCGCCGGTGGGCGTGATGATCGAAATTCCTGCGGCGGTTTACCAGACCAAAGAGCTGGCGCGGATGGTGGACTTCCTGTCGGTTGGCTCCAACGACCTGACCCAGTACCTGCTGGCGGTGGACCGCAACAACCCACGGGTGGCCGATCTCTACGACTACCTGCATCCGGCGGTGCTGCAAGCCCTGCAAACCGTGGTGCGCGACGCCCATGCCGAAGGCAAGCCGGTGAGCATCTGCGGCGAGATGGCCGGTGACCCGGCGGCCGCGGTGCTGTTGATGGCGATGGGTTTCGACAGCCTGTCGATGAACGCCACCAACCTGCCGAAGGTGAAGTGGATGCTGCGCCAGATCAACCTGAGCAAGGCCAAGGATCTGCTGGCGGAACTGATGACCATCGACAACCCGCAGGTGATCCACAGCTCGCTGCAACTGGCGCTGAAGAACCTCGGGTTGGCGAAGATGGTCAATCCGGCGGCTGTAAAACCCCTCTGAATCATTGGCGTATTCAAAAGCCACCCCTCACCCCAACCCTCTCCCCAAAGGGGAGAGGGGGAAAGGGAGCAGATCTCCACGCTGTTCAAAACCTGAGTTCGACTCAATAGATCAGGTCGATGTACCTCGAAAGAACAACTCGGTCGGCTCCCTCTCCCTCCGGGAGAGGGCTGGGCGGGCGGCGTTCCGATGAGGGCTTGCTTTTAAAGGTAAATCTCAACTTCCCCCAAGTGCCCGCCATACGGCCCGAAACTCCGCTCAACCATCCGCCGCGTCCCGTCCGCCTGCACAATCAACGCCGTACTCGCCCGCGTCCCATAGCTCTGGCTGGCAATAAACACACTCGACAACAACGACTCGGTCGCCAGCCCCACGCCGGTGTCCGGCAGCTCGGTAAACGGCGCGGTCTGGGCATCGCTCAATAAGGCCAGCAGCCGCTCGGGCTGCGGATCATCCAGCACCGCACTCAATGCCGCCTTCGCCTTGAGCAGTTTCGGCCACGGCGTATCCAGCCCGGCGTTGGACAGACCATAGACGCCGGGCTGCAACATCACCGGTTCCGAAGACCGCGCATTGAAGTGCCACAGCTCGTTGGCATTGCCCAGCAGCAGGTTGAAGCCGGCATAGTCCGGCGAACGGGCGACAACGTCGGACAAATAGTCATCGATCGACAGGTTTCCGGTCAGAAATCCCGCCACCAGCTCGCCCCGAGAACGTCGCGCCGGCGGCTGATGTGGATCGCGAATGTTGGTCAGCGCTGCGAAGCGACCGTTGGCGCCCAGGCCGAGCCAGGTTCCCCCAGCCTCGAGATCGCGACCGGCGTGAACCTGCGGCGACTCGGGCCACTGGGCCAGCGGCAGGCTGGGCCTGGCGTAGAACTCGTCACGGTTGGCCGCGACGATCAGCGGCTGGGCATGCCCCGGCCGCCAGGCGAAAACGATCAGGCACATAAGGTGGTCCTTGTGTGTTTTTTGCCCACTCTACGCAGACATCGTCCGTGCATCCATCGCCAGTGGAGCCGAAGGGTATCCATCCGTTACCATGCCGCTCCGGTTTTGGGGACGCGCCTTGGGAGGCAGTCATGGAATTTCTGCTCTATCTGGCGCTGGGCGCCTGTGCGGGCGTACTGGCCGGGCTGTTCGGGGTGGGCGGCGGGATCATCATCGTCCCGGTGCTGGTGTTCAGTTTCACCTTGCAGGGTTTCGATCCGTCGATCCTGACCCATCTGGCGGTCGGCACGTCCCTGGCGACGATCATCTTCACCTCGATCAACGCCGTGCGTGAGCATCACCGGCGCGGTGCGGTGCGCTGGCCGATCTTCCGCTGGATGACCGTGGGCATTCTGCTCGGCGCCGGTTTCGGTGCATTGACCGCCGAAGCGATCTCCGGCCCGAACCTGCAAAAGATCATCGGTGTGTTCGCCCTGATAATCGCCGCGCAGCTGGCGCTGGACGTCAAACCCAAGGCCAGCCGAACGGTGCCGGGCAAACTCGGTCTGACCGTGGCCGGCAGTGTGATCGGCTGGGCGTCGGCGATTTTCGGGATTGGCGGCGGCTCGCTGACCGTGCCGTTCCTGACATGGCGCAGCGTGCCGATGCAGCAGGCGGTGGCGACCTCGTCGGCCTGTGGCCTGCCGATCGCCGTCGCCAGTGCAATAAGTTTCATGATTCTGGGCTGGCATGATCCGTTGCTGCCGGCCCATAGTCTCGGTTTTGTGTATTTGCCGGCGCTTTTGGGCATTGCCCTGACCAGCATGGTGTTCGCCCGTCTCGGCGCGCGGCTGGCGCACAGGTTGTCGCCGAAGTTGCTGAAACGGCTGTTCGCGGCTTTGCTGTTTTGCGTGGGCCTGAGCTTTCTGTTCTGAGCCGTGTGTTTTGGCAGGTCGCAATCCTGGCTTAATCCTGAGGTGACAGCGTCGCCCGGGAATTTTTGAAGATTTGAACGCTAACGAGGAGTCGCAATGCTGCCTTACCCGCAGATCGATCCGGTGGCTTTGGCCATCGGTCCGCTGAAAATCCACTGGTACGGCCTGATGTACCTGGTCGGCATCGGCGGCGCGTGGCTGCTGGCATCGCGCCGGCTCAACCGTTTCGACCCGACCTGGACCAAGGAAAAACTGTCCGACCTGGTGTTCTGGCTGTCGATGGGGGTGATTGTCGGCGGGCGTCTGGGTTATGTGCTGTTCTATGACCTGAGCGCTTACCTGGCCAACCCGACACTGATTTTCGAAGTGTGGAAGGGCGGCATGTCGTTCCACGGCGGTTTCATCGGCGTGATGCTGGCCGCGTTGTGGTTCGGCAAGCGTAACGGCAAGTCGTTCTTCCAGCTGATGGACTTCGTCGCGCCGATGGTGCCGATCGGCCTGGGCGCCGGGCGTATCGGCAACTTCATCAACGCCGAGCTGTGGGGCAAGGCCACCGACGTGCCGTGGGCCATGGTGTTCCCGCCGTTCAGCGACCCGGCGCAACTGCCGCGTCACCCGTCGCAGCTGTATCAGTTCGCACTGGAAGGCGTGGCGCTGTTCCTGATCCTCTGGCTGTTCTCGCGCAAGCCGCGACCAACCATGGCGGTCTCGGGCATGTTCGCACTGTTCTATGGCATCTTCCGTTTCATCGTCGAATTCGTCCGCGTGCCGGACGCGCAACTGGGCTATCTGGCCTGGAACTGGCTGACCATGGGTCAGGTGCTCTGCGTACCGATGATCATCGGCGGGCTGTTCCTGATCTGGCTGGCCTACCACCGCGCCCCGGCGGCGCCGGTTGCACCGACAGCTTAAATATTCGAACCCCGGCGATGTCTGCCGGGGCTCAAGGACACAGGTAACTCATGAAGCAATATCTCGATCTGGTGTCGCACGTTATCAACAACGGCACCAAACAGGCCAACCGTACCGGCGTGAACACCATCAGCTTTCCGGGCGCCATGCTGCGCTTCGATCTGCAGGAAGGTTTCCCGGCGATCACCACCCGCAAGATGGCCTTCAAATCGGCCATCGGCGAGATGTGCGGCTTTTTGCGTGGCGTGAACAACGCCGCCGAATTCCGTGCGCTGGGCTGCAAGGTCTGGGATCAGAACGCCAACGAAAACGCTCAGTGGCTGGCCAACCCGTTCCGCCAGGGCGAAGACGACCTCGGCGAGATCTACGGCGTGCAATGGCGCAAATGGCCGGCGTACAAGCAGATCCCGCTGAGCAACGCCGCCGCCATCGAACAAACCCTGAGCAACGGCTACAAGCAGATTGCCCAGGGCGAAGAAGACGGCCAGGCCTATGTGGTGCTGTACAAAGCCATCGATCAGGTGCGCCAGTGCGTCGACACGATCATCAAGGACCCGGGCAGCCGCCGCATCCTGTTCCACGGCTGGAACTGCGCCCAGCTCGATGAAATGGCCTTGCCGCCGTGCCATCTGCTGTACCAGTTCCACCCGAATGTCGAGACCAAGGAAATTTCTCTGACCCTCTACATCCGCTCCAACGACCTTGGCCTGGGCACACCGTTCAACCTCACCGAAGGCGCCGCGCTGCTGAGCCTGATCGGTCGCCTGACCGGCTACACGCCGCGCTGGTTCACCTATTTCATCGGTGACGCCCACGTCTACGAAAACCACCTGGACATGCTCAACGAACAGCTCAAGCGCGAGCCGTTCGCCATGCCGAAGCTGAAGATTTCGGACCGCGTGCCGGAGTTTGCCAAGACAGGTGTTTATCAGCCGGAGTGGCTGGAGCTGGTGGAGCCGAGCGACTTCTCGCTGGAAGGCTACGAGCACCATGCGCCGATGACCGCGCCGATGGCGGTCTGACAGCCTGCCATTAAACCTGTGGGAGCTGGCTTGCCAGCGATGACGGCAGCACATCCAACATTGATGTGTCTGTAAAACCGCTATCGCTGGCAAGCCAGCTCCCACAATGTTTTGTGGTTTTGTCAGTGTCCGTGGCTGCGGCCCACGTGGGAGTGTTCGACTTCGGTTGCGACCACTCCGCCACTGACTTCCAGCCGCTGCAAAATCCCGCACTGATCCGCCTCCGGCCCTTCGCCACAGCGCTGGCGCAGGTCGAGCAGTTGCGTCTGCAACGCCAGTAAGCCATCGATCCGCGCCTTGACGTGCTGGATGTGCTCGTCGATCAGCGCATTCACGCTTTCGCACTGATCCTGCGGGCTGTCGCGCAAGGCGAGCAGGCTGCGGATTTCTTCGAGGGTCATGTCGAGGGTGCGGCAGTTGCGGATGAAGGTCAGGCGCTCGGCGTGGGCCTGGGTGTAGACGCGGTAGTTGCCGTCGCTGCGGGCCGGTTCCGGCAGCAGGTTTTCACGCTCGTAGTAGCGGATGGTTTCCACGGCGCAATCGGTCTGTTTCGCCAGTTCTCCGATCTTCATGACGGCCATCTCCAAAAGGGTGCTTGACCCTATAGTGGCTACAGGGTCTTTACTTGGCAACAGGCACCTTCATGGACGCGACCAATGAGCGATTCCCTGCACACCCACAAGCCCGGCGACGGGCACGATCACAGTCACAAACTGCAGCCTGTGCATAAACATTCCCACGGCGGTGATTCCTGCTGCGGGTCGAAAACCGTTACGGCCGCGCCGGTTCATTCGAGTGAAGACTCTTGCTGCTCGTCGAAAACCGCCGCGCCTTCACTGGTGCAACTGAGTGAAGCGCCGAGCGCCGACGCCCGGCTGAGCAGTTTCCGCATCGAAGCAATGGACTGCCCGACCGAACAGACGCTGATCCAGAACAAGCTCGGCAAACTGGCCGGGATCCAGCAGCTGGAATTCAACCTGATCAACCGCGTGCTCGGCGTGACCCACAATCTGGCGGACACCGCGCCGATCATCGACGCGATCAAATCCCTCGGCATGCAGGCCGAGCCGCTGCAGGCGGGCGTCGAAGCGCCAACGCCGGCGCCGGTGAAAAAACACTGGTGGCCGCTGGCGCTGTCCGGCGTCGGCGCACTGGCCGCTGAAGTGATCCACTTCACCAGCGCCGCGCCGACCTGGGTGGTGGCGATCATCGCGCTGATCTCGATCCTCAGCGGCGGCCTGACCACCTACAAGAAGGGCTGGATAGCCCTGAAGAACCGCAACCTCAACATCAATGCACTGATGAGCATCGCCGTGACCGGCGCCGTGTTGATTGGCCAGTGGCCGGAAGCGGCGATGGTGATGTTCCTGTTCACCGTGGCCGAGCTGATCGAAGCGCGCTCGCTGGACCGCGCACGCAACGCCATCAGCGGCCTGATGCAGATGACGCCGGAGCAAGCCACTGTGTGGCAGGCGGACGGCAACTGGGTCGAACTGGATGTCAAAAGCATCGATCTCGGCGCCCGCGTGCGGGTGAAACCCGGCGAGCGCATCGCGCTGGACGGCGAAGTCGTGAGTGGCAGTTCGACCATCGATCAGGCGCCGATCACCGGTGAAAGCCTGCCGGTGGAGAAAACCGTCGGCGACAAAGTCTTTGCGGGCACCATCAACCAGGCCGGTTCGTTGGAATACGCAGTGACAGCCGCAGCCAACAATTCCACTCTGGCGCGGATCATCCACGCCGTGGAACAGGCGCAAGGCGCGCGGGCGCCGACCCAGCGCTTCGTCGATCAATTCTCGAAAATCTACACACCGGTGGTCTTCGTCCTGGCCCTGGCCGTGGCGATCATCCCGCCGCTGTTCATGGGCGCCGCGTGGTTCGACTGGATCTACCGCGCGCTGGTGCTGCTGGTCGTCGCGTGCCCGTGCGCATTGGTGATTTCCACCCCGGTGACCATCGTCAGTGGCCTCGCCGCAGCGGCGCGCAAAGGCATTCTGGTCAAGGGCGGCGTGTACCTGGAGGGCGGTTTCAAGCTCGACTATCTGGCCCTCGACAAGACCGGCACCCTCACCCACGGCAAACCGGTGCAGACCGATTTCCTGTCCCTCGACCCGACTGCCGACGCCACGGCCCCGGCGATTGCCGCCGCGCTGGCCGGGCGCTCCGATCACCCGGTGTCGCTGGCCATCGCCAATGCGGCTGTGGATAAAGGTTTCGCGGCGCTGGTTGTGGATAACTTCGAAGCGCTGGCCGGCCGTGGGGTAAAAGGCGAGGTCAACGGTCAGATCTACCACTTGGGCAACCACCGACTGGTGGAAGAACTGGGCCTGTGCTCGCCGCAACTGGAAGAAAAACTGTTCGCGCTGGAGAAACAGGGCAAGTCCGTGGTGCTGCTGCTCGACCGCTCCGGCCCGCTGGCGCTGTTCGCCGTGGCGGATACGGTCAAGGAAACCAGCCGCGAGGCGATCCGCCAACTGCACGAACTGGGCGTGAAAACCCTGATGCTCACCGGCGACAACGTCCACACCGCCCAGGCGATTGCGGCGCAGGTCGGGATCGACCAGGCCAAGGGCGACTTGCTGCCCACCGATAAACTGCAAGCCATCGAAGACCTGTACGCGCAGGGCCGTCGGGTCGGCATGGTCGGCGACGGTATCAACGACGCGCCTGCACTGGCGCGGGCGGAGATCGGTTTTGCGATGGCGGCGGCAGGCACCGACACGGCGATCGAAACCGCCGATGTCGCCCTGATGGACGATGATCTGCGCAAGATTCCGGCGTTCATCAGCCTGTCGCGCCATACCGCCGCTATCCTCAAACAGAACATCGCGCTGGCGCTGGTGATCAAAGCGATCTTTCTTGGGGTAACCTTCGCGGGGCTCGCCACCATGTGGATGGCGGTGTTTGCCGACATGGGCGTGAGCCTGCTGGTGGTGTTCAACGGTTTGCGCCTGTTGCGCAAATAGAGGAAGAGGGGCGGTTGTGCTGAGTGCCGAGCTGAAAGCGTTTTACATGGTGGCCCGTTTGGGCAGCATCACGCTGGCGGCGAAAAAGCTCGGCCTCAGCCAACCGACCGTGACCACCCAGATCCGCAATCTGGAAAGCCAGTACTCGGTTGAGCTGTTCTACCGTGGCGGCCGGCGTCTGAGCGTCAGCGACGAAGGCGCGCGGCTGTTGCCGATGGTCAAGGCGCTGTTGCAGCAGGAAGCCGATATCGAATTCTTCCTGCGCAACAGCGGCCAGGTCCAGGGCACGCTGCGCATCGCCGCCACCGCGCCGTATTACATCCTCGATCTGGTGAAGACCTTCCGCGAGCGCCTGCCGCAGGTGGAAGTGTCGGTGGAAATCGGCAATTCGCAGCAGGTGCTCGAAGCGCTGGAGGATTACCGGGTAGATGTCGCGGCGTCGTCGCAATTGCTCGACGATGCGCGGCTGATCCGCCGGGTGCTCGGCAGCGACCCGCTGGTGCTGGCGGTGCATCGCAATCATCCGCTGGCGGCGCATGACCATGTGACGCTGAGCGCACTGGCCGGGCATACCCTGTTGATGCGTGAGCCGGGCTCGACCACCCGTCGCCTGACCGAAGAATTGCTGGCCAGTGCCGGCGTCAGTTTCGGCCCGCTGCTGGAGATCGGCAGCCGTGAGTCGATCCGCGAAGCGGTGCTGCGCAACATCGGCATCAGCATCATCGCCCGCCAGGAAGTGCCGCACGATCCGCAGTTAAGGGTGCTGACCCTCGAAAATGCGCCGCAGATTCCCGAATACCTTTACTGCCTCAAGGAACGCAAGAACGCTCGCTTGCCGGCCGCGTTTCTCGGCCTGGCGCAGGAAATGTCCCCGGCTTGATCGCAATGATCGTTCCCACGCAGAGCGTGGGAACGATCCGCGATCCGCGGTGAACCAAAATCCCTGAATACCACTATCGGTCGATTTTGCCTTGTTGCCATATGACCGACGCATTACAACTCTAGGATTCGTCTCATCTGCTTGATGAGGCCTGTCCATGAACCCTGCAATCGCAACTGCCCTGACCAACCCCGGCGCACCGATGAAAGTGCGCGGCGTGCAGAAGCGCTTCGGCGCTTTCACGGCGCTGGATAACGTCTCCCTCGATGTCGCGGCCGGTGAGCTGGTGTGCCTGCTCGGCCCGTCGGGCTGTGGCAAGACCACGTTGTTGCGTTGCATCGCCGGTCTGGAAAAGCAGGACAGCGGCGAGTTGTACCTCGGCGAGCGCGACGTTTCCCACCTCGCGCCGCAGGCTCGGGATTACGGCATCCTGTTCCAGTCCTACGCGTTGTTCCCCAATCTGACCGTCGAAGCGAACATTGCCTACGGCCTCGCCGGCAGCGGTCGCGATGAAGTGCGCCGTCGCGTCGGTCAGATGCTGGAACTGGTCGGCCTCACCGGCAGTGAGAAAAAGTACCCCGGCCAGTTGTCCGGCGGCCAGCAGCAACGGGTGGCGTTGGCCCGCGCCCTGGCCCCCGCACCGTCGCTGTTGTTGCTCGACGAACCGATGTCGGCCCTCGACGCCCGGGTGCGCGAGCATCTGTGCACCGAGCTGCGCCAACTGCAACGTAACCTCGGCATCACCACTCTGATGGTCACCCACAATCAGGACGAAGCGATGCTGATGGCCGACCGCATCGCCGTGATGAACAACGGCAAGGTCGAGCAGTACGCCACCCCGCAGGAAATCTACAACCGCCCGGCCACGCCGTTCGTGGCCGAGTTTGTCGGCCAGGGCAACTGGCTGCCGTTCCAGCGCAGCAGCGACAGCCACGCCAAGGTCGGCGGGATGAACCTGCGCCTGGCCGACGGCAGCGTCCATAGTCCGTCGGGCCGGTTGTTCTGCCGTCCGGAAGCGATCAACGTCAATCCGCTGGTGCACGAAGAAAACCTGTTCCCGGCCAAAGTCCGTGAGATCACCTTCCTCGGCAACCGCTGCCGCATGAGCTTCGAGCTCGATCAACTGCCCGGTCACGCCTTGCTCGCCGAACTGGCACCGGAAGCCATGCCGCGCCTCGGCGCCCAGCAGATCATGGTTGCCTTGCCGCCACGCAGCCTGCAGGTGTTTGCCTGATGAACAGCAACCTCGCACTGCCGCTACCGCAAAAGCAGGCGCGGCAGATGTCCGAGGCCGAGGTCGGCGACCGGATCTTCGTCCTCGGCGGCAAACTTCTGCTGCTGGTGCTGCTCGGTGTGGCGGTGCTGCTGCCACTGCTGGCGATCTTCTGGCGCGGCTTCAGCAGCGAAGCCGGGCAGGGCGGTGGCTGGCTCGCTGCGAAGGAATTGGTCAGCAGCGACAATTTCCACTGGCTGCTCGGCAACAGCCTGAAGGTTTCCCTCAGCGTCGCGGCGATCGTCGTACCGCTGGCCTACCTGTTTGCCTACGCCTTGCAACGCACGTTGATTCCGGCAAAAGGCATCTGGCGCGGGATCTCCCTGCTGCCGCTGATGGCGCCGTCGATGCTACCGGGGATTGCGCTGGTTTACCTGTTCGGCAATCAGGGCCTGTTGCGCGGGCTGCTGTCGGACAACATCTACGGTTTCTGGGGGATTGTTCTGGGCGAGGTGATCTACACCTTCCCACACGCCTTGATGATTTTGCTGTCAGCCCTGTCGCTGGCGGATGCGCGATTGTTCGACGCTGCGTCGAGCATGGGCGCCAGTCCGGCGAAAGCCTTCCGCAGCATCACCTGGCCCGCGACCCGCCAGGCTGTGTTCGCCGCGTTCTGTCTGGTGTTCACCCTGACCATCACCGATTTCGGTGTGCCGGTGGTGGTCGGTGGCGACTATCAAGTGCTGGCGCTGGAAGCCTACAAAGCGGTGGTCGGCCAGCAGCAATTCGGGCGCGGCGCGCTGATCGGCATGGTTCTGTTGCTGCCGGCACTGTTCAGCTTCGGCGTCGATGCCTGGCTGCGTCGGCGTCACGGTGATTCCATGAGCGGCCGCGCCCAGGTGTTCAAACCGGCACCGTCGAAGAAGCGCGATGCCTTTTATCTCAGCGTGGTCCTGCTGATCAGCGCCGCGTTGCTGCTGGTATTCGGCATGGCGGTGTTCTCGTCGCTGGTGAAGTTCTGGCCGTACAACCTGTCGCTGTCGCTCAACCACTATCAGTTCAACGAGACCGCTGGCGGTGGCTGGCTGGCCTACGGCAACAGTTTGAAGATGGCGCTGGGCACGGCGTTGATCGGCAGCATGCTGATCTTCACCGGCGCCTATCTGATGGAAAAGACCCGCAGCCAGCGCGGGCTGAATCTGACACTGCGCATGCTCAGTTTCGTACCGATGGCGGTGCCGGGGCTGGTGCTCGGTCTGGGTTACGTCTTCTTCTTCAACCTGACCGGCAACCCGCTGCACGTGTTGTACGGAACCATGACCCTGCTGATCGTCTGCACCATTGCTCACTATTTGACCACTGCGCAGATGACCGCCACCACCGCGCTGCGTCAGCTCGATACCGAGTTCGAAGCCGCCGCGCTGTCGCTGAAAGCACCGCTGTACCGGCATTACCTGCGGGTCACCGTGCCGATCTGCCTGCCGGCGCTGCTGGACATCGTGCGCTACCTGTTCGTCTCGGCCATGACCACCGTGTCCGCCGCGATCTTCCTCTACAGCCCCGACACCATCCTTGCGGCGGTGGCGGTGTTGAACATGGATGACGCCGGCAACGTCGGCGGCGCGGCGGCGATGTCGACCCTGATTCTGTTCACCTCGGCGGGCGTGTCCTTGCTGCTGGCGTGGGCTTCGCGCGGCTTGCTGCGCCGTTCCCAGGCCTGGCGGCAAACGGCGCCGGGCCACTGATTCCATCCCGCTCAACTCCCCCTCAACTCAAAAGACAGGAAAACGATCATGTTCAAGCCTATGGCCCTGGCCGCTGCT
Source organism: Pseudomonas sp. DR 5-09 (assembly GCF_001655595.1). NCBI lineage: Bacteria > Pseudomonadati > Pseudomonadota > Gammaproteobacteria > Pseudomonadales > Pseudomonadaceae > Pseudomonas > Pseudomonas sp. DR 5-09. The sequence goes on along the minus strand of NZ_CP011566.1, from coordinate 6,049,121 downwards.
GTGCTCGCGACTTTCAGCCTGAATGCCTTCGCGGCAAAAACCGAGTTGACGGTGTACACCGCCCTCGAAGCCGAGCAGTTGAAGTCCTACAAAGAGGCCTTCGAAAAGGCCAACCCGGACGTCGAGATCAAGTGGGTGCGCGACTCCACCGGGATCATCACCGCCAAACTGCTGGCCGAAAAGGATCGCCCGCAGGCTGACGCGGTGTGGGGCCTGGCGGCGTCCAGCCTGGCGATCCTCGATCAGCAAGGCATGCTGCAAAGCTATGCGCCGAAGGATCTGGGCAAGATCGGCGCGAACTACCGCGACGCCGCCAACCCGCCAGCCTGGGTCGGCATGGACGTTTGGGCCGCGACCATTTGCTTCAACACCGTCGAGGCCGAGAAACAGGGCCTGACCAAACCGGTGAGCTGGCAGGACCTGACCAAGCCTGAGTACAAAGGCAAGATCGTGATGCCGAACCCGGCTTCGTCCGGCACCGGTTTCCTCGACGTCAGCGCCTGGCTGCAAACCTTCGGCGAGAAGCAGGGCTGGGCCTACATGGACGGTCTGCACCAGAACATCGGCCAGTACGTTCACTCCGGCTCCAAGCCTTGCAAACTGGCGGCGGCGGGCGAATTCCCGATCGGCATTTCCTTCGAATACCCGGCCGTTCAGCTCAAGCGCCAGGGTGCACCGCTGGACATCATCCTGCCGAAGGAAGGCCTGGGCTGGGAGATCGAGGCGACTGCCGTGATCAAAGGCACGCCGCACGAAGAGGCCGCGAAAAAACTGGCCGACTTCTCCGCCAGCGCTCCGGCGATGGACCTGTACAAGGAAAACTTCGCTGTCCTTGCCCAGCCGGGCATCGCCAAGCCGCAGACCGAGCTGCCGGCCGACTACGAGCAGCGCCTGATCAAGAACGACTTCGCCTGGGCCTCGAAGAACCGCGACGAGATCCTGACCGAATGGCGCAAGCGCTATGACGGCAAGTCCGAGAAAGTCGCTGCCAAGTAAGTTCTTCATCGACTGACAGGGCCTCTTCGCGAGCAAGCCCGCTCCCACACTGGATCGCATTCACAACGTAAATCCCTGTGGGAGCGGGCTTGCTCGCGAAGGCGGTCTCCCATTAAGGGAAAATCTCCATGACACAACACAAAGACTTGCTGATCGTCGGCGCCGGCATCCTGGGCCTGTCCCACGCCTATGCCGCTGCCCGGCGTGGTCTCAAGGTCGCGGTTTTCGAACGCACCACCACGCCACTCGGCGCGTCGGTACGCAACTTCGGCCAGGCACTGGTCACCGGTCAGCCACCGGGTCCGATGCTTGAACTGGCCAAGGCCAGCCGCGACATCTGGGGCCAGTGGGTGCAGCTCGCCGGCCTGCAACTCAAGCGCAACGGCTCGTACCTGTTCGCCCGCACCGAGGCCGAAGAGCACTTGCTCGAAGCCTTCTGCGCAGGGCGCGCCGTGGAGCACGACTACCGCGTCGAACTGCTGCGCGGTGCCGCGCTGCGCGATCTGTACGGCGGCCAGTTCAGCCATCACCGCGCCGCGCTGCACGGGATGGACGATCAACAGCTGTATTCCCGGGAAGCGATTCCGGCGCTGATTGAATACCTGCGTCGCGAACTCGACGTCGAGTTTCACTTCTCGACGCTGGTGCGCGACGTCGAGCCTGGGCGCCTGCAAAGTACTGCCGGCACATTCTCCGCCAAGCAGATCATCGTCTGCTCCGGCCACGATTATCAGACCTTGCTGGCAGAGTCGATTGCCGCCCTCGACCCGCAAATCTGCCGCCTGCAAATGCTCCGCGCCCGGCCGCAGATCGACCTGAACTTGCAACACGCCTTGCTCACCGGTCTCAGCTGCGTGCACTACGGCGCCTTCGCTGACTTGCCGGAAGCGACCGCAGTGCAGGCGCAAATCCTGCGCGAGCAACCGCATCTGCAGGAAAACGGCATTCACCTGCTGATCAGCCCGACGCCGTATGGCGAACTGATCATTGGCGATTCTCACCATTACGGCAGCGATCCATCGCCGTTCAACGCCGAGCAAGTCGACAACTGGATGCTGGAGCTGGCCCAACAGACCCTCGGCTGCAAGGTGCAAGTGGTCGAGCGCTGGCAGGGTGTCTATGGTTCCCGGGGGCCGGGGCCGTTTTCGTTTCTGCGTCCGGCGCCGGGGCTGAGTGTGGCGTTGATGCACAGCGGCGTCGGCATGAGCGTCGGCCCGGCCATGGCCGAGCGCAATGTTGCACAGCTTTTTGGAGAGCACTGATGTTGAGTCATGAGCAAGTCATCGACCGGGTGTTCGGCCTCTATGAGCGCTTCGGCGCCAGCGACTACATTGGCGAACCGGTGTCGCAGATCGAGCACATGTCCCAGGCGGCGCAACTGGCCATCGCTGAAGGCTTCGACGACGAAGTGGTGCTCGCCGCGTTCTTCCACGATATCGGCCATCTGTGTGCCGAAGGCGCGGAAAACATGGGCGGTTACGGCGTGGTCAGCCACGAACGCCTTGGCGCGGATTACTTGCGTGAGGCCGGTTTCAGCGAACGTCTGGCGCGGCTGGTTGAATATCACGTCCAGGCCAAGCGCTACCTGACGCTCAGGGAGTCGGGTTATTACGAGCGCTTGAGCGAAGCCAGCCGTCGCACCCTGGAATATCAGGGCGGAGTGATGACCGAGGCCGAGGCCGAGGCGTTCGAGCAGGATCCGTTGTGCGCCGTCAGTCTGCGGATGCGCCAGTGGGATGAGCTGGCGAAGGAAATGGCCGTGCCGGTGATGGATCTTGCGGAGCTGAAGCACAAGGCCTTCACCGTGTTGTCCGGCGAGACGCGCTGAACCTTCTTACGCCAAACCGGGAAACGGTGCATGGCAGGTATTGCCCCTTCGGCCCAAGACTGGTTTTTTTGCCGAAGGAGCGCACGGATGCGTTTTTTGAAAGTGATTGCCCGGGATCGATCCGGCAGCGGCGCAGGGGACACTGTCCAGCTGCGCTTTCATGACAGCGAACAGGATTGGCGTGAAGCGTCGGCTCGTGAAGTGGCGCAACTGCGCAGCTTCTCCCGAACTTATCTGAAATGTGCCTGGTTCAACGCGGCCGATGAGGACACGCGACATCTGCGGATCTTTGCTTTGAACCCCGGCCGCGATGGAACGCCGGAATCAGTGAGGCTGCACTTTCACCAAGGCGAAACCATCGCTTACAAGGCCGCCGTCCACGACCTGGATAACGATGGCGGTTTCGAGGTTGTCCTGTGCTCGGACGTCGACAACGACGGGCGGGCCAATCGCACCGATCGCAGCCGGGTGACGGCGCTGGTCAAACCGTTCCTCAAGCTCGGCTGGTTCTAGAGTTCGAGCACTTTGCTCACCAGCTCATCGATCTGTTCCTGACGCTGGGCCTGATTCAGCTTCGAATGCGGATTGAGCGACGACCACTGCGGGTGGGCCCGGGCGATGTTCAGCGCCTCCGGCAGCTTGCCCTCACGCCAGGTCTTGTCCTGCGGCGTCGCTACCTGAATGCTGTCCAGCGCCGCATGGCCACGGGCGTTCAGCGCTTGCAGCAGTTGCCGCTGACGCAGGGCCAGCAGGCGCAGCACGTTGTCGTCGACCGTCAGTTCCCGCTGCCCTTTGATCTTGCCGAGCAGGCGGTTGCCATAGCTGCGGGCGGTTTGCAGGGCGCCGCCGGCAATGGCACCGGCCAGAGCGGCGGCGCCGAGGGTGATGCCGCCGACCAGCAAGTCCACACCCGCACCGGCTGCGGCACCGGCGGCAATCCCGCCGCCGACCCGCACGCCGAGTTGCTTGAGGGTTTCCGGGTTGAACAGGTCATCGCCCCAACGCCCGTCGAGCAGCGGCAGATCGCTGGCGGCGGCGTCCTGCGGGCGGAAGGCGTAGAGCTTGAGCAGCGCTTCGACGCAGCGTTGTTCCCGCTGGCGCACGGCTTTGCGCAGTTCACTGATGGCCTGTTGTTCCTGTTCGGCGTTGCTCGCCACACTGCGTCGGCACGCGGCGCAGTCGATCAACAATTCGGCAATCAGGCGCGCGGCGCTTTGCTCGCGGGCAAGGCGTTGCGCTTGTTGATCGGCGATCAGCCGTTCAAGTTGTGGGCGGGCGTTTTCCAGCAACAGTGCGAGGCTTTCATACAGCCGCCGCTCGCCATCTTCGGGCGGGGCGACGCTGTCGAAACGCACCAGCGCATGCAGGCCAAGACGCGCCAGTGCTTCACGCCAGTCCGGCTCGCGGTGGTTGGCGCTGCTGACGAAATTCAGCACCGGCAGCAACGGTTTGCCGCAACTGGCCAGCACTTCCAGTTCGTCGCGGTACTTGGCCAGCACCGGTTCGCGTGCATCGATCACATACAGGCCGGCGTCGGAATCAAGCAGTTGCCGCAGTACCTTGGCTTCCTGTTCGAAACGCTGGCGCGCCTCGCTGCCGTCGAGAAACCGCGCCAGCCGTGCCGGGGCGTCGAGGCGTTCGCCGGGGCGTTCCAGACGCTCGAGAAAATCCAGCAGGGCGATGGCATCTTCCAGACCGGGTGTGTCGTAGAGGTCGAGCAACGGCTCGCCATCCACCGACAACCGCGCGCCTTCGACATGCCGCGTGGTGCTCGGTCGATGGGAGACTTCGCCGAAGCCGACGTCGCGGGTCAGGGTGCGCAACAGCGAAGTCTTGCCGACGTTGGTGTGGCCGACCACCGCCAGTTTCAGCGGCGCTTTCCAGGCATCAGTCATGTCCGTGCTCCAGCCAGTTCAACGGGGCGCAATCGGCGAACGGCAGTTCCAGCTGTTGCAATGCCACGTGCCAGTCACCGAGGCGTTCGGCGTCCAGCGCTTGTCCTTGCGGCGCCTGCAACAGCCAGACGCGGGTTGCGGCGGCGTTGCGCGCCAGCTCGGCGATCAGCGCCAGGCTGCCGCGATCCGGCGAACGCCGTGGGTCGCAGGCAATCGCCAGGCGCGCCGGCGGGAAGCGGCTGAGCTGTTCGAGCAGTTTGTTGCGCGATTCCCGACTGTCGAGGATGCCGGCGTTGCTGACGTTTTTCGGCAGCGTCGGCGGCCATGAGTGTTGGTCGTCGAGTTCGATTGCCACGAGCAGCGCGCCATCGCTGGCGTGTTCGCCCACGGTGCTTTCGACGCGGTGCAATTGCGCAGGCTCCGGGTCGGTGATGCCGAGGCGTTCGCTGGTCGGCATCAGGCGTTCGCGCAGTTGGGCGTAGCCGGGCAGGTTCAGGTCCAGGCGCAACGCAGCCTTGCCGCTGTTCCAGCGCCAGAAGCAAAAAAGCGCCAACAGCAGACGCGGCAGCACGCCGTACACCACCAGCACGCCGACCAGCCAGGTCGCCCAGGCCTGACGGGCGCTTTCGATGTTCAGCGCGGTGTCGCCGCTGGCGCGGATCATGTCCACGGTCGGCACGTTGAAGCCCAGCAGCGCGGGCAAGGCGCCGAGGGCCTGGGTCATGTTGATGAACGTGTCGGCGCTGAGAATCGTGGTTTCCCAGACGAAACCGTAGCGCCGGGTCGCCATCAGGGTCAGCAACAAAACCAGCGCGCTGAACATCGCCAGCAACCACAGGCCGTTGACCAGCGTGCCGAGTGCCCAGCGATTGAGTTTCTGGCGTTGCAGCATCAGCAGCAGGGCCGGCGCCAGTTGCGCCGCCTTGGCGTCGCGGGCGAGTTTTTCACTGAGCCACAGCCACAAGCGGCCGAGGGTGGCGCCATGTTCGCCAGCGAAGATCAGCCCCAGCGCCCAGCTCAGCAGCAGAATCAGATTCAGCCCGAGCAGACTGCCCAGGGCCCAGAACACATTGACCGGCGTCTGGCCCAGTGCGGCGAAGGCCAGACCGGCACCGCTCAGTACCGCGAAGATCGCCAGCAACACCAGCGCGAGGCGTGCGCCTTGCAACCAGTGCTTGAGCGCGGCGGTCAGGCCGTCGCGCTCGGCCAGCCACAGGGCGCGGCGCTGAATGCGTCCCGGCAGATCGCCGCCGGCCGCGCGGGCCAGGCGATTGGCTTCCAGATCGTCCAGCGGGCCTGCGTGTTCTTCGCGCAGGCGCACGGTTTCGGTGAGCCAGAGGTTTTGCAGTGAAGTCAGTTCAGTCACGCGGCATCCCGTTGCTTGATTGAGCCGTGAGCATAACCGCTGTGGCGCTTATCGGGGTAAGGGCGGCTCTGGTATCCTCGCCGGCATGACTAAATCACTCCCCCTCAGCCTGATCGCAGCCCTCGGTGAAAACCGTGTGATCGGCGTCGACAACAGCATGCCCTGGCACCTGCCGGGGGACTTCAAATACTTCAAGGCCACGACGCTCGGCAAGCCGATCATCATGGGCCGCAAGACCTGGGACTCGCTGGGTCGCCCGTTGCCGGGGCGTTTGAACATCGTGGTCAGCCGTCAGCAGGATCTTGTGCTGGAAGGTGCGGAAGTCTATCCGTCGCTGGAAGCGGCCGTGGTTCGCGCCGAAGCGTGGGCGAAAGAGCAGGGCGTCGACGAATTGATGCTGATTGGCGGGGCGCAATTGTATGCGCAGGGGCTGGCGCAGGCGGATCGTTTGTATCTGACTCGCGTGGCACTGAGCCCGGAAGGCGATGCGTGGTTTCCGGAGTTCGATCCGAATCAGTGGAAGCTGGTGTCGGATGTGGCGAACCCGGCTGAAGGCGACAAACCGGCTTACAACTTCGAAGTCTGGGAAAAAGCCTAAGAGCCTCGCTGGCAGGCCAGCTCCCACATTGGAATGCATATCCCTGTGGGAGCGGGCCTGCTCGCGATAGCGGTCTGTCAGACGCTACTCAAGCCTGAGCCAGTTCCGCATGCTCATCGGCATCCAGCAGTGCCTTGTCGGTCTGCTGCATCACCTGGCTGGTAATCGCACCGGCCGTGATCGAACCACTCACGTTCAGCGCCGTGCGACCCATGTCGATCAGCGGCTCGACCGAAATCAGCAACGCCACCAGCGAAACCGGCAAGCCCATGGCCGGCAGCACGATCAGCGCGGCGAAGGTCGCACCGCCACCCACGCCCGCCACACCGGCCGAACTTAAGGTAACAATCGCCACCAGCGTCGCGATCCACAGCGGATCCAGCGGGTTGATGCCGACGGTTGGCGCAACCATCACCGCCAGCATTGCCGGGTACAGGCCGGCGCAACCGTTCTGGCCGATGGTCGCACCGAACGAAGCGGCGAAGCTTGCCACCGATTGCGGAATGCCCAGACGACGGGTCTGCGCTTCGATGCTTAGCGGGATGCTCGCGGCGCTGGAGCGGCTGGTGAACGCGAAGGTCAGCACCGGCCAGATCTTGCGGAAGAAACGCAGCGGGTTGATCCCGGCCGCCGACACCAGCAGGCCGTGCACCACGAACATCAGGCCCAGGCCGAGGTACGACACCACGACGAAACTGCCGAGCTTGATGATGTCCTGCAGGTTGGAACCGGCCACCACTTTGGTCATCAGCGCCAGCACGCCGTAAGGGGTCAGCTTCATCACCAGACGCACCAGACGCATCACCCAGGCTTGCAGGGTGTCGATGGCGTTGATCACTTTCTGACCTTTCTCGACGTCATCCTTGAGCAGTTGCAGCGCGGCAACCCCCAGGAACGCGGCGAAGATCACCACGCTGATGATCGAGGTCGGTTTGGCCCGCGCCAGGTCGGCGAACGGGTTCTGCGGGATGAACGACAGCAGCAGTTGCGGCACATTCAGGTCGGCGACCTTGCCGGCGTAGTCGGTCTGAATGGTTTGCAGACGGGCCATTTCCTGAGTGCCGGCGACCAGGCCTTCGGCGGTCAGGCCGAACAGGTTGGTCAGGCCTATGCCGATCAGCGCCGCAATCGCGGTGGTGAACAGCAGCGTGCCGATGGTCAGGAAGCTGATCTTGCCCAGCGAAGAAGCGTTGTGCAGACGGGCCACGGCGCTGAGGATCGAGGCGAATACCAGCGGGATCACGATCATTTGCAGCAGTTGCACATAACCGTTGCCGACCAGATCGAACCAGCCGATTGAGGCTTTCAGTACCGGGTTGCCGGCGCCGTAAATCGTGTGCAGCGCGACGCCGAATGCCACGCCCAGCACCAGCGCGAGCAGGACTTTTTTCGCCAGGCTCCACGTGGTGTGACGGGTTTGCGCCAGACCAAAAAGCAGGGCGAGGAACACCAGCAGGTTGAGAATCAGGGGCAGATTCATGAGGACTCCAGAAAAGACTGTGCCAACAGCCTTCCGGGGCTGCTGCGAACCGGCAAGCCTAACAGCTTGATTTCCAATGATTTAATACCGAAATCAAAGGTTAACCGTCGTTTTTGGAATAAGCGGGTGTCGCTCTCGGGGATGCAGCTGGCGCGAAACGGACGTGGACGGTCGCTGACAGACGAGGACTGTCACACATATTTGTTAGCGTCGATTTCTTTGACCCAGGGAGAAAGCGCCAATGAAGTTCACACCGAAATTTCTGGCTGTCGCACTGACTGTGGGGATGGGCCTGGCCACTCAGGCATTCGCCACCGACCTGAAGCACTGGCCGGCGGATCAGGCCAAGGCATTGGACGCGATGATCGCCGCCAACGCCAACAAGGGTAACTACGCGGTGTTCGACATGGACAACACCAGTTACCGCTACGACCTCGAAGAGTCGTTGCTGCCGTTCATGGAAAACAAGGGCCTGATCACCCGCGACAAGCTCGACCCCTCCCTGAAACTGATGCCGTTCAAGGATACCGCCGACCACAAGGAAAGTCTGTTCAGCTACTACTACCGCCTCTGCGAAGTCGACGACATGGTCTGCTATCCATGGGTGGCTCAGGTGTTTTCTGGCTTCACCCTCAAGGAACTCAAGGGCTACGTCGATGAGCTGATGGCCTCGGGCAAACCGGTGCCGGCGACCTATTACGAAGGTGACGTGGTCAAGAATCTGGATGTGAATCCGCCGAAGATCTTCACTGGCCAGAAAGAGCTGTACAACAAACTGATGGAGAACGGCATCGAGGTCTACGTGATGACCGCCGCCTCCGAAGAACTGGTGCGCATGGTCGCGGCCGATCCGAAGTATGGCTACAACGTCAAACCGCAGAACGTGATCGGCGTGACCACCTTGCTGAAGAACCGCGACACCGGCGAGCTGACCACCGCGCGCAAGCAGATCACTGCCGGCAAATATGACGAGAAAGCCAACCTCGGCCTCGAACTGACCCCGTACCTGTGGACCCCGGCGACCTGGATGGCCGGCAAGCACGCGGCGATCCTGACCTACATCGACGAATGGAAAAAACCGGTACTGGTGGGTGGCGACACGCCGACCAGCGACGGCTACATGCTGTTCCACGATGTGGACGTGGCGAACGGCGGCATTCACTTGTGGGTCAACCGCAAGGACAAATACATGACCCAGATTCAGGGCATGATGGCCAAGCACGCGGCGGCCCAGGCGAAAGAAGGCTTGCCGGTGACAGCGGATAAGAACTGGGTGATCGTCAAACCTGAGGAAATCCAGTAATTGCTACGGTGATCGTTCCCACGTCGAGGCGTCGAACCGTCCGCGTGGGAGTGCAGCCCGTGACGCTCTGCGTCACTGGACGCAGAGCGTCCCTTGAGGCATTCCCACGCGGGAGCGTGGGAACGATCAAAACCTGAAGGCAAAAAAAAATGCCCCGCACTTGGCGGGGCATTTTTGTTTCTGCGATTTGACGCTTACAGCCCGTCGAGCATCGCCTTGTTGCGCACCGCACCCTTGTCGGCGCTGGTCGCCAGCAGGGCGTAGGCCTTGAGGGCAGTGGTCACTTTGCGTGGACGCTGTTCGACCGGTTTCCAGCCTTTCTTGTCCTGCTCGACACGGCGTGCCGCCAGTTCTTCGTCGCTGATCAACAGGTTGATCGAGCGGTTTGGAATGTCGATCAGCACCTTGTCGCCGTCCTGTACCAGACCGATCGCGCCACCGGCTGCAGCCTCTGGCGAAGCGTGGCCGATGGACAGACCGGAAGTACCGCCGGAGAAACGGCCGTCGGTCAGCAGGGCGCAGGCTTTGCCCAGGCCTTTGGATTTCAGGTACGAGGTCGGGTAGAGCATTTCCTGCATGCCCGGGCCGCCTTTCGGGCCTTCGTAGCGAATGATGACGATGTCGCCTTCCTTCACTTCGTCGGCGAGGATGCCACGTACCGCGCTGTCCTGGCTTTCGAAGATCTTCGCGTTGCCCTCGAACACATGGATCGACTCGTCGACGCCGGCGGTTTTCACCACGCAGCCGTCCAGGGCGATGTTGCCGTACAGCACGGCCAGGCCACCTTCTTTCGAATAGGCGTGTTCGAAGCTGCGGATGCAGCCGTTCTCACGGTCGTCGTCCAGGGTTTCCCAGCGGGTTGACTGGCTGAACGCGGTTTGCGTCGGAATGCCCGCCGGGCCTGCCTTGAAGAAATGGTGCACGGCTTCATCGTCGGTCTGGGTGATGTCCCACTTGGCGATGGCTTCTTCCATGCTGCGGCTGTGCACGGTCGGCAGGTCGGTGTGCAGCAGGCCGCCACGGGCCAGCGAACCGAGGATGCTGAAGATGCCGCCGGCGCGGTGAACGTCTTCCATGTGGTACTTCTGGATGTTCGGCGCAACTTTGCACAGTTGCGGCACCTTGCGCGACAGACGATCGATGTCACGCAGGTCGAAGTCGATCTCGGCTTCCTGGGCAGCGGCCAGCAAATGCAGGATGGTGTTGGTCGAACCGCCCATGGCGATGTCGAGCATCATCGCGTTCTCGAACGCCTTGAAGTTGGCGATGTTGCGCGGCAGTACCGACTCGTCGTTCTCGCCGTAGTAGCGTTTGCACAGCTCGACGATGGTGCGGCCGGCCTGCAGGAACAGCTGTTCGCGATCGCTGTGGGTGGCCAGGGTCGAACCGTTGCCCGGCAATGCGAGGCCCAGGGCTTCGGTCAGGCAGTTCATCGAGTTGGCGGTGAACATGCCGGAGCACGAACCGCAGGTCGGGCAGGCGCTGCGCTCGTACTCGGCAACCTTCTCGTCAGAGGCACTGGAGTCGGCGGCGATCACCATGGCGTCGACCAGGTCGAGACCGTGGCTGGCCAGTTTGGTCTTGCCGGCTTCCATCGGGCCGCCGGAGACGAAGATCACCGGGATGTTCAGGCGCAGAGCGGCCATCAGCATGCCCGGGGTGATCTTGTCGCAGTTCGAGATGCAGACGATGGCGTCGGCGCAGTGGGCGTTGACCATGTACTCGACGGAGTCGGCGATGATCTCGCGGCTCGGCAGCGAATAGAGCATGCCGTCGTGGCCCATGGCGATGCCGTCGTCCACGGCGATGGTGTTGAATTCCTTTGCAACGCCGCCAGCGCGTTCGATCTCACGGGCAACCAGCTGGCCAAGGTCCTTCAGGTGAACGTGGCCCGGTACGAACTGGGTGAAGGAGTTGGCAATGGCGATGATCGGCTTCTTGAAGTCGTCATCTTTCATCCCGGTGGCGCGCCACAATGCGCGGGCGCCGGCCATGTTGCGGCCGTGGGTGGATGTTTTCGAGCGGTAATCTGGCATGGAGCACTCCGGGCGGCTAATCAGGTATCAAAGGGGAGTGAGCTTCTATTGACGTCTGGAACACTCAGAAATGGCCGTGTGTCCTGATGTTGCCGATGACGTTGCGGGATCGCCGCTGGTCTCAGCCTGAGCTCATAAACCCGCCGGGGATGAATGGCGATGAATCTCGCGATTCTACACCGCTGGCGTCAGGAGGGAATGGCGCAAAACGTTGTTCCAGTGCTGACGAAGCGTGCGGGATGACGACCGGCAGGGTTAATCGCTGTCCGGTTGCCCCACAAGATCGCTGCGCCGACTGATTCGGGCGTTCAATGCCAGTGCCACCCCACTGAGCATCACGAAGCTGTAGCCCAGCGTGGATTGCAGGTTGGCAGGGCTCAGACTGATCAGCGCACTGATCAGCCCGCCGCAAATGAAGATCAGCGTGCTGCCGGCGGATGCCGACGTGCCGGCATTTTCGGGAAACAGACTCATCGCCCGCGAGGTAGCTGCGGGCCGGGCGATGGTGGTGCCGGCGGTGCAGATCAGCATCGGGATCAATACCGTGGCCGGGGTCAGCGCGAAGTTCGATGACAGATAGAGCATGCTCAGGCCGGCGAACAGGATCAGGCTCAACCCGACGATAATCTGCTGGCCACCGTTGATCCGCCTGCTCAGCACGCTGGCCAGGATGCCCCCGACTATATACGCCGCGCCGTAGATCAGCAGGAACAGCGAGAAGTCATAAGCGGACAGTTGCAGGCGGTCCATGAAAATCAGCGGCGAAATCACGATGAAGGAAAAGTGACAGGCGAAGGCAAAGGCCGAAATCAGCCAGTAACCGACGAAGTCGAAATCTCCCAGTACCCGTCGGTAAGCCTTCAGAAAGTGGGTGGGTGTGCCCCGGGCTACCGGCCGGCTGTTGTCCAGAAACCACCAGGCCTTTAGCAGCACGATGGCGGACAGCGCGGTAAACACCCAGAAGCTGCCGCGCCAGCCCAGCGTTGCCTGAAGAAAGGTACCGGCAAGAGGCGATACCGAGATGAAAATTCCGGTGGCGGTGACCATCAGGATCCGCAAGCGATTACGCTCCTCGCCTTCGAACAGGTCCTGCACCAGCGCTTGTGATAGCACGAAGCAACCGCAACCCAGCGCCTGCACCACCCGAAACATCAGGAACAGCGAATAGTCCGAGGTCATCACGCACCCCAAGGCGCCGATCATTGAAGCGCTCATGCCGGCGAGCAGCAGGCCTTTGCGTCCGATCACATCCGACAATGGACCGATCAACAGCTGGGCGAAGGCAATCCCGACAGCGAACAGGCTGATCGACAGGGCGATGTCCGCCGGGGTGCGGCCAAAGTGTTCGGCCAGCGCCGGGAACGAAGGCAGCAGGACATCCAGCGGGAAGACGCCGAGCAACACCATTGCCAGCAGGAGGCTGACAGCCCCGCGCCGCTGTCGCGGAGTCACCACAGATTGTCCGTCATCCATCGATCAGTCCTGCCCTGGCAAAAAGTGTCTGGTTTTGAGGTTCGGCGAAAAAACCGGCTTTCTTCAACGCGCTCAGTGTGGCGAGGCTGCCGGCGCGTGCCCGCCGCCGACTGGCCTGGGTCGTTGTCATCGTGGCGAGAATGTCCATCACCGTGGTGTTTGCAATGCCCGCGCCACCGAGGCTTTCCTGCAGCCAGTGCTCATCCACTTCGAAGAAAATTTGCAGAATGTCGAGCAAGGTCGTCGCGGTAAACGTTCGCTGTCGCGGGTTCAGGTGCAACCAGAGGTAGTGGAACACTTCTGTGAAATACCGGCTGTGGCGGGCTTCATCGGTGAGGTGATCGCGCAGCATGTCGTTGACACCGGACACCAGACTGTCGCGGCAGACATCCAGCAGTTCACGGGCAATGATGGTTTCCGAGACGAAACCCAGAAGAAAGCACGCCAGCGGCCGCTGCTCCTGACTGGTGCGAGCAATCAGCAGGTTCATCCGGGTGATTCGTCTGGGCATGACCGGGCGCCCAGTGATGGCGTAGAGGCTGGCGATCTGCTCCGCCACCTGACTGGAAAACAGCGCGTGATAGCCCTCGTCGGTATAGAGCTGGAGCGCGGCGGTTTTCATCGGCGCCGGCACCGCGACCGGAAGCTCGCCATGCACGATGGTTTCGACGGCGCGATTGACGATCCGGTGTTCGAGCAACGTGGTGTAGTCGAGAAAATGCACCAGATGTCGGGCCGTGAGCCGATGCAGCATCGAACGGCCCGCTGCTTCAATAGACGGGTGGGCCAGATAGGGCAGGAACGCCGGCGGAAACCAGTGCCGGGTCTCCAGTTGTTCCTGCACGTTGTCCGGCAAGTGGTAATCGTGGGGGCTGGTGCGGACTGAGGCGCGGGTGTTCCAGTCGCTCAGGGTGAACTGAAAGACCGGCTTCGGGGCGAGGGCGCTCATGACTGTGCCTCACGCAGCAGGTCGCGCATTTCCTGACACATCGCTTGGCCATCGCTTTCCCCGCAACCGACGAAGAACAAGGGTTGTTCCGCACTGTTCTCGAGCTTCAGCAATGTTTCGACCTGCTCATCGGAAAACGCGCCCGTGAGCCAGGTGTTCATGCCCAGCGCGGTGGCCACCAGTTGAAACGTCTGCGAAAGGTGCCCGGCTTCGACGAACGCCATTCGATAGGCGCGCGAATGCGGGTATTTCCACCAGAGCCGGTCGAAGCGGGCGGTGATGAACAGGCCCAATGGCAGGTTGTTGATGAAGTGCTGGCCCCCCAGCAGATTGCCAAATTCGCTGTCGGGCAAGGGACGGATGAAGCTCAGGGCGTGTTCGGCAGGGTGGTAGGCATAGACGCCAGGGGCCAATGCGTCGACGTTCTGCACCAGCACGAACCCGGCGCAGGCATTGAGGCCGCCTCCGGAAGGGCTGCTGCGTCGCGCTCCAAGTCCGTCGGCGATGCTGTCGTCGCGGTCGGCTGCGCGTTCTCGCAGGTAGCCGAGTGACAGGTAAAGCAAGGTGCCGACATCATCCAGCGAAACGGCGGCACCGGTGAAGGAGCGGCAGGTCTTTCGTCGGGTCAGTGAACTCAACAGGCTGTCGTCATTCAGTACGAGCGGTGCGGGCAGGGTGATGAGCGCGTTCGGACCGGTATCCGCAGGGATGTCGGGCGGAGGTGAAGTGGCAAGCACTGTGTTGCAGTGTTCGAGGTATTGCCTGGACCATTCCTGAATATTTCGGGGAGTCTGTTCGCACGGAATATCCCGAGTGCCGATATGGTAGATCCTGGACAGTTCATCCCAGCCCCAGACAGGCGCTGGTTTTTTTGAAGAAATCAGTATTCCGCTATCTAAAAGTTGTGTGTCTATTGTGTTGCTGTTGTCATATAAATCAGGGTTGTGAATAAGTTGCGCCAATCGAGTGGAATACTCAAGGTCAAGTTCATGTTGAGTATGGTCTTTGTAATTCCAGACTATCTGGCCGGGTGTTCGTGGCAGTATGAATAAGTAAGGGTTTATATGCATGTCGGGGCACGTTGCTCTGGATGGATGCTTTGTCAGAGGCGCTGGGTAGCCGGCTATACCCAGCGCCAACCTTACTTAACGGACTTTAGGTGCGACCAGAAAAGCCAGGTTTGCGAGGGTGCGGGATTCCAGAGTAATTGCTTTCATGATTGAACTCCTTGTTCATTGGTGCTTCGTGGTTAGTTTGTGTCACCTCCTTGGTGACGACTTAATAATAGTTTGTAATGGGTTAATCGCAAGCAAATATTAAGTAGGAATATTCCAGTAATTCTGTCGGAGTGATCTTTGGATGGGAGTGAGTTTGTAAGTTAAATTTCAGTAAATAAAGTATTCGCGGAAATATCCTGCACGTCGCCAGGACGATAAATGTAGGAAAGGAAAGTTAAAGACAAAAAGAAGGGGAGCCTCTGGGCTCCCCTTTCGACAGCGTCAGTGCCGTGTGTCTGTCAGCTGTTAGGCAGCAGGCGGCAGGTGATGCTCTTGATGTAGCGGGTTTCCGGAATGGCCGGGTGTACCGGGTGATCCGGGCCCTGGCCGCCACGCTCCAGCAGCTGGATGTTGCGGTCCAGGTGACGGGCGCTGGTCAGCAGGATGTTCTGCAAGTCGTCTTCCGGCAGGTGCATCGAGCACGAAGCACTGAACAGGATGCCGTCCTTGTTGAGCAGGCGCATGGCTTGCTCGTTCAGGCGACGGTAGGCGCCTTCACCGTTTTTCAGGTCTTTCTTGCGCTTGATGAACGCAGGCGGGTCGGCAACGATCACGTCGAAGCGCTCTTCGCTGGCCTTGAGTTCCTTGAGGGCTTCGAAGACGTCGCCTTCGATGCAGGTCATCTTGTCGGCAAAGCCGTTCAGTGCAGCGTTGCGCTCAACGCCATCGAGGGCGAAGCCCGAAGCGTCGACGCAGAACACTTCGCTGGCGCCGAACGCGGCCGCCTGCACACCCCAGCCACCGATGTAGCTGTACAGGTCCAGCACGCGCTTGCCCTTGGCGTAAGGGGCCAGGCGTGCGCGGTTCATGCGGTGATCGTAGAACCAGCCGGTTTTCTGACCCTGAACCACCGGCGCTTCGAATTTCACGCCGTTCTCTTCCAGCGCCACCCACTCCGGCACCACGCCGAATACGGTTTCGGTGTAACGCTCGAGGCCTTCGGCATCGCGGGCGGCGGAGTCGTTCTTGAACAGGATGCCGCTTGGCCTGAGTACTTGGGTCAGCGCCGCGATCACGTCATCTTTATGGGCTTCCATGGTCGCGGAGGCGAGTTGCACCACGAGGATGTCGCCGAAACGGTCGACCACCAGACCCGGCAGCAGGTCGGAATCGCCGTAGACCAGACGATAGAACGGCTTGTCGAACAGGCGCTCGCGCAGCGACAGGGCCACGTTCAGGCGATGCACCAGCAGCGACTTGTCCAGCGGCAGCTTGATGTCGCGCGACAGCAGGCGCGCGCAGATCAGGTTGTTCGGGCTCATGGCGACAATGCCCAGCGGCTTGCCGCCGGCGGCCTCGAGGATCGCCTGGTCGCCGGCCTTGAAGCCGTGCAACGGGGTTGCGGCCACGTCGATTTCGTTGCTGTAGATCCACAGGTGACCGGCGCGCAGGCGACGGTCGGCGTTGGCTTTGAGGCGCAAGCTAGGCAGGGACATGACGTCGCTCCGGAAAAAAGAGCGGGAGTATACCGTGTTGCGCCTTATGCCGGGTTTGGCGTGCGATGAAACGCGCCGGAGCCCTATGCCGACAGCGCGTCGATCAGTGCGTCGCTGAACGCCGGAATATCGTCCGGTTGGCGGCTGCTGATCAGGTTGCCGTCCTTGACCACCTCCTGATCGACCCAGTTTGCCCCCGCGTTGACCAGATCGTCCTTGACCGTCTTGTAGCTGGTCATGGTCTTGCCATTGACCAGTCCTGCCGAAATCAGCAGCCAGCTGCCATGGCAGATCACCGCGATCGGTTTGCCGGCGGAGGTGCCGGTCTTGACCAGGTGCTGGGCGTCCTGGTCGATGCGGATGGTGTCAGAGTTCTGCACACCGCCGGGAAGCACCACGGCGTCGTATTGTTCGATGCTTGCGCCCTGGAAGGTCTGGTCGACCTTGAAGTCGTCTGCAGGTTTATCGTGGTTCCAGCCTTTGACGCTGCCGGCTTCGGCGGAGAGGATGTCAACCTGCGCTCCCGCCTGCTCCAGTGCCTGTTTGGGGCCAGTCAGTTCAACCTGCTCGAAACCGTCGGTTACGAGAAAAGCGACGCGCTTGCCGCTGAGAGAAGTAGCCATCGTTAAGCTCCTGAGTCTGTTGGAATTACTGCCCGAGACAGATGGAGAACTGCTCCGGGCACTACAGATTCCGAAGGCTGGTGGAAAGTGAAAGTTCCTGCGAATTGCCCACTGGTGTGTCGTGCGTCGGTTTTTAGAGGTTAGAATCGCCGCCTGTCCCAGAGTGTGTACTTATGTCCCAAGAGCTGACCACCGAACAGATTCAACAGTCCCTGCAAGGCATCAGTGTGCCCGCGCAGCCGCAGATCATGGTGGATCTGCAAATGGAGCAGTACATGCCCGACCCCGACTTGGAGACGATCGCCAAGCTGATCTCCCAGGATCCCGGCCTGTCCGGCTCGCTGCTGAAAATCGTCAATTCGCCCTATTACGGCCTGAGCAACAAGATCACTTCGATCAAGCGCGCGGTGAACCTGTTGGGCAGCCGTTCGATCATCAATCTGATCAACGCGATGTCGATCAAGGGTGAAATGAACGACGACACTATCGTCACCCTCAACCGTTTCTGGGACACCGCCCAGGACGTGGCCATGACCTGCCTGACCCTGGCCAAACGCGTCGGCACCGAGGCGAGCGACGAGGCTTACGCCTTGGGCCTGTTCCATGACTGCGGCGTTCCGCTGATGCTTCAGCGTTTCCCGGATTACATGGCGACGCTCGAAACGGCTTACGCCAACGCGAGTGCCGAGCGCCGGGTCGTGGACACTGAGAACGACGTCTACAACACCAACCACTCGGTGGTCGGTTATTACACCGCCAAGTCGTGGCGCCTCCCGGAACACGTCAGCGCGGCGATCGCCAACCACCACAATGCCTTGGCGATCTTCAGCGATGAAACTTCGCGCAACAGCCAGATGAAAAACCTGCTGGCGATCCTCAAAATGGCCGAGCACATCTGCGCGTCGTACCGGGTTTTGGGTAACCAGACCGAAGACTTCGAATGGCAGGCGGTCGGGCCGCTGGTGCTGGAGTACATCGGCCTCTCGGATTACGACTTCGAAACCTTGAAGCAGACCATCCGCGAACTTGGCGCGCACTGATTTAGCAACCTGATTCGAGACCCCCATGCCTGAATTGCCGGAAGTCGAAACCACCCGCCGCGGTATTGCCCCGCACCTGGAAGGCCAGCGTGTCAGCCGGGTGATCGTGCGTGACCGGCGGTTGCGCTGGCCGATTCCCGACGACCTCGATGTGCGCCTGTCCGGGCAGCGCATCGTGCTGGTCGAGCGGCGCGCCAAGTATCTGTTGATCAACGCCGAAGTCGGCACCTTGATCAGCCATCTGGGCATGTCGGGCAATTTGCGGCTGGTTGAGGTCGGGATGCCGGCGGCCAAGCATGAGCATGTCGATATCGAACTGGAGTCGGGCCTGGCCCTGCGCTACACCGATCCACGGCGCTTCGGGGCGATGCTCTGGAGCAACGATCCGCTCAATCACGAATTGCTGATCCGTCTGGGTCCGGAGCCGTTGACCGATCTGTTCGATGGCGAGCGCCTGTATCAGCTGTCGCGCGGGCGGTCGATGGCGGTCAAGCCGTTCATCATGGACAACGCGGTGGTGGTGGGGGTCGGCAATATCTACGCGACCGAAGCGCTGTTCGCCGCCGGCATCGATCCGCGCCGCGAAGCCAAGGGCATTTCCCGGGCGCGCTACTTGAAGCTGGCGATCGAGATCAAACGCATCCTAGCCGCGGCCATCGAGCGTGGCGGCACCACGTTGCGCGACTTCATCGGTGGCGACGGGCAGCCGGGGTATTTCCAGCAGGAGCTGTTTGTCTACGGTCGCGGTGGCGAGCACTGCAAGGTCTGTGGCACGGGCCTGCGGGAAATCAAGCTCGGCCAGCGCGCCAGCGTCTGGTGTCCGCGCTGCCAGAGCTGAGCAGGGCATCCGAAAAAGTCCTACGGTCTATAGTGAGATGTCTCACTGTTCAGCCCGAAGGATCGTGCCATGAAGTCCTTGCAAACCCTCATCGTCGCACTGCTGCTGTGCTTCAGTCTGACCGTTCAGGCCACGGAAGGCGGCAGCGGTGATCCGCGTTACGCCATCCAGAATCCACCGGCTTACGCC
Organism: Pseudomonas sp. DR 5-09; assembly: GCF_001655595.1. Taxonomy (NCBI): domain Bacteria; kingdom Pseudomonadati; phylum Pseudomonadota; class Gammaproteobacteria; order Pseudomonadales; family Pseudomonadaceae; genus Pseudomonas; species Pseudomonas sp. DR 5-09. The sequence continues at coordinate 6,029,794 of NZ_CP011566.1, read as the reverse complement.
ATGCTCGGCGACCTGCTGATTGCCCGACCATTGCTGGTGGTGGCGACGGTGATCGGCGCCGGGGCGTTTGTCGTGTCGTTGCCGTTCACCGCGCTGGGTGGCGGAATTGGCGATGCGGGGGAGGCGCTGGTGGTGGCGCCGGCGAAAGCGGCGTTCGTGCGATGCCTGGGCTGCACAGGGGAGGGATTCGAGCAGCGCGAGTGAGCTGATCCGCTTTTTGCGGTGTTGCCGATGGCCCTTTCGCGAGCAGGTCGAGTCGTCGCACCGTCGCTACCACAGTGGAATGCATTTCAAATGTGGGAGCGAGCCTGCTCGCGAAGGAGAGCGCTGAAGGACTCAAGCCTTGCCGGTGATCTTGCGGTACTTCTCCATCAACTGTTCTTCAGTCTCCGGATGGGCTTCGTCCAGTGGAATGCAATCCACCGGGCAGACCTGCTGGCACTGCGGCTCGTCGTAGTGACCGACGCACTGGGTGCACAGGTTCGGGTCGATCACGTAGATCTCTTCGCCCTGGGAGATGGCGGCGTTCGGGCACTCGGGTTCGCAGACGTCGCAGTTGATGCAATCGTCGGTGATGATCAGGGACATGCTAACTCCAGCCGGGGCGGGGAGCCCGGGCGCTATGAATCAATGCGCGCAATTGTGCCGCATTGGCGCCCGTAGTGCACGCGGGCGCCGTTTGAACGGTCGTTACTTCTTGAAGCGCAGGGTCAGGGCCTCGGCCACCGCCGGGTGGACGAACTTGCTGATATCGCCGCCCAGGGCCGCGATTTCCCGCACCAGGGTCGAGGAAATGAACGAATAACGTTCGGACGGGGTGAGAAACAGGCTCTCCACATCCGGGGCCAACTGGCGGTTCATGTTGGCCAGCTGGAATTCGTATTCGAAGTCCGATACCGCGCGCAGGCCACGCAGGAACACGTTGGCGTTCTGCTCTTTGGCGAAATGCGCCAGCAGCGTCGAGAAGCCGACCACTTCCACGTTCGGCAGGTGTTTGGTGACCTCGCGGGCCAGCTCGACCCGTTGTTCCAGCGGGAACAGCGGATTCTTCTTTGGGCTGGCGGCGACGGCTATGATCACGTGGTCGAACAGGCGCGAGGCGCGTTCGACCAGATCGCCATGGCCCTTGGTAATAGGGTCGAAGGTACCTGGGTACAACACTCGGTTCATCGCGTCGTCCTGGCGGGAATCCGTTGGGGAGTCGGATGGTATCGCAGCCGTCCCGGTCGGGAAAGTCGCCTGTTGGGTAAGAAAGCACTATAGACGATCGGAATTTTCGTCTTTTTCACGGGTTTCTCAACCGTTCGCCGAGGGATGTCGCCAGTTGCGCTGTCAGACCGTACACCGACAACTGCGGGTTGGCGCCGATGCTGGTGGGGAACAAAGAGCCGTCATGAATCGACAGATTGCGCAGTTGATGATGGCGGCCGAGGCTGTCGCTGACCGCGGTTTTCGGGTCCTCGCCCATCGCGCAACCGCCCATGACGTGGGCGCTGCCCAGGCGGGTGCGATACAGCTCCAGACTCAGATTGTCGATCAACGAGCGGGCCTCGGCCAGGCTGTTCACGTAGCGCGCATCGGCGTGCATCGGCATCACCGCTTTGGCGCCGCCGGCGAACTGGATCTCGGCCATGCTGTGGAAGGATCGGCGCAGACCCTCCCAGGTGTAAGGCGACACCTGATAGTCGAGCACCGGCGAGCCGTCACCGCGCAACTCGACGCTGCCGCCCGGACTGTCCGGGTGAAAACCGTCGCGCAGCAGGGCCAGCATCGCGTGGGTGTGCGGCAGGTCCGCCATGTGTTGCGCGCTTTCCTGGCCGAAACCGCCGAGCAACGTGGCGGCCAGCGCCGGGTGCAGCGGCGGCACTTCGAGTTTGTAGGCCATCGGGCCAGTGGTGCCGTCCTTCCACTGGAAATGATCCGAGTAGATCGACTGCGGCGCACCGTAGAACGGGTTGATCACCTCGTCGAAACGTCCGGCGGACATGTTCACCAGATGCAGGAAGGTGCGCTTGCCCAGCCGTTTGTGCGGATCCGGTGCGTCGGAACGCATCAGCAGCGCCGGGCTGTTGATCCCGCCGCCGGCCAGCACGTAGTGGCGTGCCTTGACGGTAATGGCGTGCCCAGTCGGCTCGACGCAGCGTTCGTCCATCGCCACGCATTGCAGGCCGGTGACCTTGTCGCCACTGATCAAAAGCTTTTCGGCCCGGGCCAGATAGAGCAGTTCGCCACCCTTTTCCAGGGTCGCCGGAATGGTCGTGACCATCATCGATTGCTTGGCGTTGGTCGGGCAGCCCATGCCGCAGTAGCCCAGATTCCAGCAGCCGCGTACGTTTCGCGGGATCACGTGCCAGCTGTAGCCGAGTTGTTCGCAGCCTTTGCGGATCACGTCGTTGTTGGCGTTGGGCGGCACCATCCACGGGGCGACGCCGAGACGCTGCTCCATTTTTTCGAACCACGGCGCCATGTCGGCGGGGCTGTGGCCTTTGACGTTGTGCTCCCTGGCCCAGTGTTCGAGGGTCGGTTCGGGGGTGCGAAAACTCGATGTCCAGTTGATCAGGGTCGTGCCGCCGACCGCGCGGCCCTGAAGGATGGTGATCGCGCCGTCCTTGCTCATGCGGCCGATGCCTTCCTGATAGAGGCTGCTGTAGGCCTGGTCTTCCAGCAGTTTGAAATCGCTGCTGGTCTTGAGCGGGCCTTCTTCGATCAGCAGCACTTTATAGCCGGCGGCGCTGAGGATTTCCGCCGTGGTGCCGCCGCCGGCGCCGCTGCCGATGATGGCGACATCAGCTTCCAGGGTCAGGTCATCGCTGAGTTGCGCGCCGTTGTAGGTTTTCCAGCCACGGGCGAGGCCTTCGCGAAACGGGTCGGGTACGGGCATCGATCAGGTTCTCTTATTATTGTTTTGCGTGGGTCGCCAGGCTCAAACGGCGGGCGGGCCGGGGTAACCGCAATGGGCCCAGGATTCGGCGCGGGTGTACCAGGCCATCATCACCATTTGCAACAACGAGCTGTGGCCCATGCGCAGCAGGCTCAGCGAGCTGTTTTCCCAGCGTTCGAGGAAGTGACGGATCGCCTCGGGGCTGGCGTGTTCCCAACTGCCCCAGATCCCGGTCAATGGTCCGCGCGTCACGGCCATGCCCAGCACGTCGAACAGTTGCCGGGTGAGCTTGAGCATTTCCGGCGACAGGTGATCGAGGCTGTAGTCCAGCGACTTAAGCGTTCCGTCGACAGCAGCGGGCATCTTTTCCACAGTAACGGCGCCATCCAGCATCACTGGAATCAACGCACGCAGAAACAGCAGATCAGCGCTGCGCAGCGTGGCGAACCCGTTGGCTGAAACGCTCGACGAACAGCCGCTGAGGCTGGCACCAAGGCCAGCGGTGGCGAGGAAAGCCGTGGCACCCAGGCTGAATTTCAGCAGGCCGCGGCGCGACAGGGCAGGTGTTTCGGTCAGGCTTGGGTGCATTGTTGTTATTACCCGGCGGTGACGTTAGCGAATGAACAGTTTCTGGATCAGTTTCTGAATGGATTTGCCGTAGGGCGGGTAGATCAGCTTCGCCGCGTTGAAGCGTTGTTTGACCAGCACACCTTTGGCCTTGCTGAACGTCAGGAAACCTTCGTGACCGTGGTAATGCCCCATGCCTGACGGGCCGATGCCGCCGAACGGCATGTCGTCCTGCGCCACATGCAGCAGCGTGTCGTTGAGGCAGACGCCACCGGAATGGGTTTCGCTGAGCACGCGTTTCTGTTCGCGCTTGTCGTAGCCGAAGTAGTAAAGAGCCAGAGGACGTGGCCGCTGATTGATGTAAGCAAATGCCTGATCCAGATCCTGATAGGGCACGATCGGCAGCAACGGGCCGAAGATCTCGTCCTGCATGACCGTCATCTCGTCGCTGACATTCAGCAGCAGGCTGTGCGGCATGCGTCGGCCCTGGCCTTGGTCGAACAGCGGAATCAGCAGCGCGCCCTTGCTGGTGGCGTCGCTGAGGTAGCTGTTGAGCCGCGCCAGTTGGCGCTCGTTGATGATGGCGGTGTAGTCCGGGTTGTCGGCGAGTGTCGGATAAAACCCGCGCACGGCCTGGCGATAGGCTTCGACGAAACCGCCGATGCGCTCTTCCGGCACCAGCACGTAGTCCGGGGCCACGCAGGTCTGGCCGGCGTTGAGGGTCTTGCCGAAAGCGATGCGCTCGGCGGCGTCCTTGAGCGGCACGTCGCGGGAGACGATGGCCGGGGACTTGCCGCCCAGCTCCAGGGTCACCGGCGTCAGGTTCTCTGCCGCTGCGCGCATCACGTGCCTGCCGACGCTGGTGGAGCCGGTGAACAGCAGGTGGTCGAAGCGCATTTTCGAAAACGCCACGCCGACATCGGCCTCGCCGAGCACCACGCACACCAGATCCTCGGGGAAGATCCGCGCCAGCAGTTCCTTGAGCAGCAGGCCGGTGGCAGGGGTCGATTCGCTGAGCTTGAGCATCACCCGATTGCCGGCCGCAAGGGCGCCGGTCAGCGGGCCGATGGCCAGGAACAGCGGGTAGTTCCACGGCACGATGACGCCCACCACGCCCAGCGGCTGGTACACGACTTTCGCCGACGCGGGCTGGAAAGCAATGCCGACTTTGCGTTTTGAAGGTTTCATCCACTGGCTGATGTGCCGACTGGCGTAGTGAATGCCGTGCAGGCTCGGCATCAGCTCGGCGAGCAGGGTTTCATCGGCGCTGCGGTGGCTGAAGTCGGAGCTGATGGCGTCGATCAAGGCCTGCCGCTCGCTGCTCAGCAAATCGCGCAGGGCCTTGAGCCATTGCTGGCGCTGGGCCGCAGGCGGCATCGGGTTGGCGGCGTAGGCGGCACGCTGCGCGTCAAACAGCCGGTTGAGCTCTTCCAGCGGCTGTTGCAGCGTTTGCAGGTAGGCAATATCGGCAGTCATCGGCGGCTCCGGAGTTGTTGTTGTGAGGAGCTTTTTAGAGTCTATGCTCTAGAAAGTCAAATGGCTTCCTTGCGCATCCTGGTTTTATCCCGTTCCGGTTAGGCCGTAAGATGCCCCCCAACGCACTCTGAATTAAAGCTCAAGCCATGGCCCCACGGATCAAAACCAGCGAGCGCATCGTGCAGAACAGCCTCGAGCTGTTCAATCAGCAGGGCGAGCGCAGCATCAGCACCAATCACATCGCCGCCCACATGGAGATATCTCCGGGCAATCTGTACTACCACTTCCCCAACAAGCAGGCGATCATCGCCGTGCTGTTCAGTGAGTACGAAAGCCTGGTGGACAGCTTCCTGCGTCCGCCTCAGGGCCGTGCCGCGACGGTCGAAGACAAGCGCTTCTATCTCAAGGAGCTGCTGTCGGCGATGTGGCGCTACCGTTTCCTGCACCGCGATCTCGAGCATCTGCTCGACAGCGATCCTGAGCTGGCCGGGCGCTACCGGCGCTTCTCCCAGCGCTGCGTGATCCAGGGCGCGGCGATCTATGAAGGGTTCGTTGCCGCCGGCATCCTGAAAATGGATCGGGTGCAGATCGAATCCTTGACTCTCAACGCGTGGATCATCCTCACCTCATGGGTGCGCTTCCTGTGCACGACCCGGGAGAATTCCAACTACCTCAGCGAACAGGCCATCAAACGTGGCGTGTATCAGGTGCTGGTGCTGGAAGCAGGGTTCGTCACCGAGCAGGCCCGCGATGAGGTCAACGCCTTGTTCGAAGAGTTCTACGTGCCGCTGGCCCAGGCCCTCGAAGAGAGACCGTAAGCCCATTTCCTCACTGGAGTCGTTCGCTATGCCGATTGCGCAACTGATCAGCCCGACCGCACTGGATGCCCGCAAGGCGCAACCGGGGCTGGTGATTCTCGATTGCCGCTTTGCCCTCGAAGACCCGGATTACGGCCAGCGCAGCTACGCCGAGGGGCACATTGCCGGGGCACATTTCGCCGATCTTGAACGCGACCTCAGCGGCCCGGTGACCAAAGGCGTGACCGGTCGCCATCCGCTGCCGGAGCCGGCGGCGCTGATCGAACGCCTGCAAGCGTTCGGCATCAATAACGACAGCGACGTGGTTCTGTATGACGACGGCCCGGGCGCCTATGCGGCGCGGGCCTGGTGGTTGCTGGCGTGGCTGGGCAAGCGTGACGGCGTGTTCATTCTCGATGGCGGGCTCAAGGCCTGGCATGCGACGGGGCTGCCGTTGAGTCTTGATCCACCGTCAGCGGCCCGTGGCAACTTCAGCGGCAAGCCGGACATGCGCCTGCTGCTCAGCGCCGAGCAATTGCAGCAACGCCTCGGCCAGCCGGCCCTGACCCTGCTCGATGCCCGCGCCTTGCCGCGCTTCAAGGGCGAAGTGGAGCCGATCGACCCGATCGCCGGGCACATTCCCGGCGCGCAATGCGCGGCGTTTACCGACAACCTGGGCAGCGACGGGCGTTTCCTGCCGGCCGATCAGCTCAAGCAGCGTTTCGCCGCGAAACTCGGCGGGCGCTCGCCGAACGATCTGGTGGCTTACTGCGGCTCCGGGGTGACGGCGTGTCACAACCTGTTTGCCCTGTGTCTGGCGGGTTATCCATTGGGTTCGCTGTATGCCGGATCGTGGAGCGAGTGGATCAACGAGCCTTCGCGCGGTATCGCCACCGGCGAGTAAACGCTCAGCGATCCAGCCGCGCACTGCGATAGGCCGCCGGCCCCACGCCGTATACCTGTTTGAACTGGCGGCTCAGATGGCTCTGGTCGGCAAATCCCAGCTGCGTGGCGACTTCCACCGGCAGGCAGCCGCTCTGCAACAAGCCGCGCGCGCAGGCAATTCGCTGCTGCATGAGCCAGCTGTGCGGCGGCATGCCGGTGGCGCGGCGGAACACCCGGGCGAAGTGGAAGGGCGAGAGGTTCACGGCCGCCGCCAGTTCTTCCAGTGAGGGTGGCGCCGCCAGTTGCGCGTGCAACAGTTCCTTGGCCATCGCCACCGCGCGATGCTCCTTGCCGGGGTTGCCGCTGATCTGCACCGCTGCGTGACGCTGCAACAGCAGCATCATCATTTCCCGCCACACGGTTTGCTGTTGCAACGCGGTTGCGGGGCTTTCGAGCAAGCGGTGCAACTGACAGAAACCGTTGACCAGATCCGGATCGCGATACAGCGTCGCCCCGAAGGCCGGCATCGGTGCGGTCGGCAGTTCCAGTTCATTCAACAGCGCGACGATCTGCCCGGTGTCGGGATAAAACGCCCGGTACAGCCAGCCGTCCTCGGTGCCCTTGTGGCCGTTATGCACTTCGTCCGGATTGATCAGCACCAGCGTGCCGCTGCCCGCCAGGTGTTCGGCACCGCGATAACGGTAGCGCTGGGCGCCGGCCATGATCATGCCGATCACATAACCGTCGTGGACGTGCGGGGCGAAACGATGCTCGATGTAGCGCGCGGTCAACAGCTCGACACCGGCCAGGGGCGCGGCTTGCCAGAAGCGGATCGACTCGCCCTGATCGGCCATGACCTCACCCGCGCCCCGCGTCGGCCAGCCACTGCGGAATACGTCGTTCCAGGTAATAACCCGGCTGGCGGAGCGTGCCGTCGACGAAGCCGACGTGCCCGCCCTTGTTCTGCAATTCGAATTGCGTCGTTGCCGACAACTCACTGGCCTGCGGCAGGCTGTGGGGAAACACGAACGGGTCGTCCGCTGCCTGAATGATCAGGGTCGGCGTGCGGATCTCGCCGAGAAAATAGCGGCTGGATGCCCGGCGATAGTAATCCTCGGCATCGGCAAAGCCGTGCAGTGGCGCGGTCACCCGGCCATCGAAATCCCAGAAGGTGCGCATGTTTTCCAGTGAACCGAGGGCGGCCAGTGCGGCGAGACCATCCTCGCGCCCGTCGTGCTGGAACTGACGCTGCTTGTTCTTGATGTAGGCCACCATCTCGCGCATGAAGTGCGCCTGATAGACCTTCGAGAAACCCTGGCCAATACGATCGGCGCATTGATCGAGGCGAAACGGCACCGACACCGCCACCGCACCGAGCACGCCGCTGGCGCTGCCGGTTTCCCCCAGGTGCTTGAGCAGCACGTTACCGCCAAGGGAGTAGCCGACCGCATACAGCGGCGCCAGTGGCCGCTTGGCTTTCAGATGGCGGAGGGTTTCGGCGAGGTCTTCGCTGGCCCCGGAGTGGTAGCTGCGCGGCAGCAGGTTCGGCTCGCCGGAGCAGCCGCGCCAGTTCAGCGCGACACTGGCCCAGCCTTGCGCGGCGAGCGCTGCCTGGATTCCGGCGACGTAGGGGGAGTTGGAAGACCCGGTCAGCCCGTGCAGCACCAGTACCAGTGGCGCTCCAGCGCTGTGCGGGCCATACCAGTCGAGGTCGAGGAAATCGCCGTCGTCCAGCCACAGCCGTTCGCGCTGGCGATCAAGGTGCACGGTTTTACGCCATAGCGGCCCCCACAAGGTTTGCAGGTGCGGATTGCCGAGGCCGAAGGCGGGGATGAACGGTTTTGACGAAGGGGACACGATTGCTCTCGATGCAGCGCAGCGAGCCTCGGCTGAGACTCGCCGCTTTTTCAAGCCGGTCGGTTAACCGGCGATCACTGCCATACGTTGCCACAACGCGTAGTACACCCGCCCGGATTTTTGCTCGCGGTGCAGGCGCCAGTTGCCCGGCAGGCCGAGGGTCGATGGCGCGGTTTCACTTTCAGTGTAGATCCACGAATCGTCGGCCAGCCATTGGCGCTCTTCCAGCAATGTGCACACCGTCGGCAGCAGGTTCTGGTTGAACGGCGGGTCGAGGAATACCAGGTCGAACGCGGTCGGAGTCTGGGTTTCCAGATATCGCAGGGCATCGGCGGTCTGCACGTGGCCGTTGGTGCAGCGCAGGGTGCCGAGGTGTTCTTTCAGGCTGGAGACCGCGACGTGGCTGGCATCCAGCGCCTGACCCATGGCCGCGCCACGGGACAGTGCTTCGAGAAACAGCGCGCCGCTGCCGGCGAACGGGTCGAGCACCTTGGCCCCGGCAACGTAGGGCGCGAGCCAGTTGAACAGGGTTTCGCGCACCCGGTCCGGGGTCGGACGCAGACCCGGCGCATCAGGAAAGCTCAGCTTTCGGCTGCGCCATTCGCCGCCGATGATGCGCAACTGGTTCACACCGTTGTGCAGTTTTTGTACAGGTTTCTTTGGACTGGCCATTAATGCTCCGGAACCCCGAGCGGCTGCTCGGCAGGTTTATCAGATGGGGCCGGTAACGGCTTTTGCGGCACGGTCGGGCCAGCGCTGACGATGACCAGTTTATCCGTGCTCAAGTGTTTGTTCAGGACGTCGCGAACCTGCTCGACCGTCAGGCTCTGGGACTGACGCATGAAGTCGTCCAGATAATTCAGCGGCAGGTTGTAGAAACCCATGGCACCGAGCTGACCGACGATATCGGCGTTGCTCGCGGTGGACAGCGGGAAGCTGCCGGCCAGTTCGCGCTTGGCGTCGTCGAGTTCTTTCTGGGTCGGGCCGGTCTTGAGGTAGTCGGCGAGCACGTCCTGCACCAGTTTCAGGGTGCCTTCGCTCATTTCCGCGCGGGTCTGCAGGTTGATCATGAACGGGCCGCGCGCCTGCATCGGGCTGAAGGCCGAATACACGCCGTAGGTCAGGCCGCGCTTCTCGCGCACTTCGCTCATCAAGCGAGTGCCGAAGCCACCGCCACCGAGGATCTGGTTGCCCATCGACAGCGCGGCGTAGTCCGGGTCATCACGGTCGATGCCCAGTTGCGCGATCATCAGGTTGGTCTGCTTCGACGGAAACTCGATGTGGCCGATGCCGGGTTTCGGCTCGGTCGGTTGCTCGACCTTCGCCAGCGCCGGGCCTTTTGGCAGCGCAGCGGACACCTGATTGGCAATCGCCTCGGCTTCGCTGCGGGACAGATCGCCCACCAGCGCGATCACCACGTTGCCGGCTGCATAGGCCTTGGCGTGGAACTCACGCAGTTGCGCCAGCGTGATCTTCGGCACGCTTTGCGCATTGCCGTCGCTGGCGTGGGCGTACGGGTGATCGCCGTACAGGCGCTTCATCAGCTCCAGGCTGGCGAGTTTGCCGGGGTTCTGTTTCTGGTACTCGAAACCGGCGAGCATCTGGTTCTTGATGCGCGCGAAGGAGTCGGCCGGGAAGGTCGGTTTGCCCACCACTTCCGAGAACAGCTTCAGCGCCGGCTCGCGCTTGTCGGCGGCACTCAGGCTGCGCAGCGACGCGATGGCCATGTCCTTGTAGGCGCCGTTGCCGAAATCCGCGCCCAGCCCTTCGAAACCCTGAGCGATGGCGCCGACATCCTTGCCCGCCACGCCTTCGTTGAGCATGGCGTTGGTCAGCAGGGCCAGGCCCGGCGCGTTGCCGTCCTGGCTGCTGCCGGCGGAAAAGATCAGGCGCATGTCGAACATCGGCAGTTCGCGAGCCTCGACGAACAGCACTTTGGCGCCTTCGGCGGTGTTCCAGGTCTGCACGTCGAGCTTGCGGCTGGCCGGGGCCTTGCCGTCGAGTTCGGCCAGCGATTGCAGTTTCTGGCTGGACTTGGCGTTATCCAGCGCTTCGCTGGCCTTGGTGTTGTCGCTTGGAACCAGGTAGAACGCAGCGGAGCCGATGATGGCCACGGCGATCAGGCCGAGCAGCAGGCGTGGGGTTTTGCGCTCACTCATGAGTCGTCTCCAGTGGCAGGACGTGGGCGACGCTGAGACGTTCGCGGGTGAAATACAGCTTGGCGGCGTTCTGGATGTCTTGCGGGGTGACGCTTTCCAGATCGGCCAGTTCGGTGTCCATCAGCTTCCACGACAGACCGACGGTCTCCAGCTGGCCGATGGCGGTGGCCTGGCTGGTGATCGAATCGCGCTCGAAGACCAGGCCGGCGATGACCTGCGCGCGTACGCGCTCCAGTTCTTCGGCGGACGGTGCGGTGGTTTTCAGCTGTTCCAGCAGTTTCCACAGACCGGCTTCAGCCTGGGCCATGGTTTTTTTCTTCTGGGTGTTCGGCGTGGCCGACAGGGTGAACAGGCTGTCACCGCGAGTGTAGGCGTCGTAGCTCGACGAACCGCCGGACACCAGCTCCTCGCCGCGTTCCAGTTGAGTCGGGATGCGGCCGCTGTAGCCGCCGTCCAGCAACGCCGAAATCAGTCGCAAGGCGTTGACCGAACGTTTGTCTTCGGCAGTGGCGATGCTCGGGACGTTGAAACCGAGCATCAGGCTCGGCAGTTGGGTCTGCACGTGCAGGGTGATCTGGCGTTCACCGGGCTCGGCCAGTTCCAGCGGTTTTTTCGCCGGCGGCACGTCACGCTTCGGGATCGGCCCGAAGTAGCGCTGAGCAAGGGTCTTCACCTCGTCCGGGGTCACGTCGCCGACTACCACCAGCGTGGCGTTGTTCGGCACGTACCAGGACTGATACCAGTGACGCAGCTCTTCGACCTTCATCCGCTCAAGGTCAGCCATCCAGCCGATGGTCGGCGTGTGATAACCGCTGGCCGGGTAGGCCATGGCCTTGTAGCGCTCGAAGGCCTTGGCCATCGGCTTGTCGTCGGTGCGCAGGCGGCGCTCTTCCTTGATGACTTCGATTTCCTTGGCGAACTCGTCGGCCGGCAGGCGCAGGTTGGCCATGCGGTCGGCTTCCAGTTCGAAGGCCACGCCCAGACGGTCGCGGGCCAGGACCTGGTAATAAGCGGTGAAGTCGTCGCTGGTGAAGGCGTTCTCTTCGGCGCCGAGGTCGCGCAGGATCAGCGAGGCTTCGCCGGGGCCGACTTTTTCGCTGCCCTTGAACATCATGTGCTCGAGGGCGTGGGACAGACCGGTCTGGCCCGGGGTTTCGTAGCTGGAACCGACCTTGTACCAGACCTGCGACACCACCACCGGCGCGCGATGGTCTTCGCGCACGACGACCTTTAAACCGTTGTCGAGAGTGAATTCATGGGTCGGTTGCGGATCGGCCGCCAGGGCCGAAAGGGGCAGGCAGACTGTGCTGAGCAGCAGGCCTGCGGCGCGGCGGGCTAGAGCATTCATTCGTTTTTAAACCTGTTGGGCTGCCCGCTTGGTCTTAGCGTCGGCGGGCGAGAGGGTGCTAGGATACTGATCCGTTTTACCGGGGGCCACGCCTATAAGGCCTTTGATTGGCAGGCAGATGATGCTATTTGCGGATTTAATCTCAATTTTGTCCGCTAAACTCTGCTTTTTCCCCGACGATGGCCTATCAGTCCTTCGTGTTGATCAATCTTTTGAGGTGCCGCTTGCACCTCGACAAAATGTTGCGCGTGAACAAGCTGGGTGAAACACAGTCTGTTCTGCATCGAATATTTATTTGCCGGGGCGCCCCTGTGGCGCGTCGCTACCGTGAGATAGCCGTCCTCCATGTTTGGTTCCAACGACGACAAGAAGACCCCAGCTGCGGCTGGCGAGAAGAAAGGCCTGTTCGGATGGCTGCGCAAGAAACCGCAGGAACCCGTCGTCGAACAGCCGACTGCCATTCCTGAGCCGGCCCCTGCGCCCGCTCCCGTAATAGAAGAAGCGCCGGCGCCGGTTGTGCTGCCGATTGCCGAGCCGGTGCTGCAACCGGTGGCCGAGGCCGAGCCAGAAGCGCCGGCTGCCGCCGAGTTGCCGCTGACCCCGGCCAGCGAACCGTGGCTGACCTTGCCGGTAGCAGAAGAGCCGGTGGCGCTGGTCGAAGAGGCCGCGCCGCACGTTACGCCAACGATTCCCGCGCCGGTTGCGTTCGCCCCCGAACCTGTTCAGGCGCCGGTGGTGGAAGCTGCTCCGGTCATTCCAGAACCTGTGGTTGCTGCCCCGGTTGCTCCGGTTGCTCCGATTGTTGAAGCGCCCGAGCCTGCACCTGCACCTGCACCTGCACCTGCACCTGCACCTGCACCGGTCGCCGTAGCGCCATTCGCTCCTGTGGAAATCCAGGTTGAAACCCCGGTCGAGGCCCCGCGCCCCGAAGAAACCAAAGCCGGCTTCTTCGCCCGCCTCAAGCAAGGCCTGTCCAAGACCAGCGCCAGCATCGGCGAGGGCATGGCCAGCCTGTTCCTCGGCAAGAAAGCCATCGATGACGATCTGCTCGACGATCTCGAAACCCGCCTGCTGACGGCCGACGTTGGCGTCGAGGCGACTTCGGTGATCATCCAGCGCCTGACCCAGAAGGTCGCGCGTAAAGAGCTGGCCGATTCCGACGCCCTGTACAAATCCCTGCAGGCCGAGCTGGCGGCAATGCTCAAACCGGTCGAGCAGCCGCTGAAGATCGTTTCCCAGAACAAGCCGTTCGTGATTCTGGTGGTCGGCGTCAACGGCGCCGGCAAGACCACTACCATCGGCAAACTGGCGAAGAAACTGCAGCTGGAAGGCAAGAAAGTCATGTTGGCCGCCGGTGACACCTTCCGCGCCGCCGCTGTCGAGCAGTTGCAGGTCTGGGGTGAGCGCAACAAGATCCCGGTGATTGCCCAGCACACCGGCGCGGACTCGGCTTCGGTGATCTTCGACGCCGTGCAGGCCGCCAAGGCCCGTGGCATCGATGTGCTGATCGCCGACACCGCCGGTCGTCTGCACACCAAAGACAACCTGATGGAAGAACTGAAAAAGGTTCGCCGGGTGATCGGCAAGCTCGACGCCGATGCGCCGCACGAAGTGCTGCTGGTACTCGACGCCGGCACCGGCCAGAACGCCATCAACCAGGCCAAGCAATTCAACCAGACCGTCGAACTGACCGGCCTGGCGCTGACCAAGCTCGACGGCACCGCCAAGGGCGGGGTGATTTTCGCCCTGGCCAAGCAATTCGGCCTGCCGATCCGCTACATCGGCGTCGGTGAAGGCATCGACGATCTGCGTACCTTTGAAGCCGAACCCTTTGTCCAGGCACTGTTTGCCGAGCGGGAGCGTTCATGATTCGTTTCGAACAGGTCGGTAAGCGCTACCCGAACGGTCACGTCGGCTTGCATGAGCTGAGCTTTCGAGTCCGTCGCGGCGAGTTCCTGTTTGTCACCGGCCACTCCGGTGCCGGTAAATCCACGTTGTTGCGTCTGCTGCTGGCGATGGAGCGTCCGACCAGTGGCAAGCTGCTGTTGGCCGGGCAGGACCTGAGCACCATCAGCAATGCGCAGATTCCGTTCCTGCGTCGGCAGATCGGCGTGGTGTTCCAGAACCATCAACTGCTGTTCGATCGCACGGTGTTCAACAACGTCGCGCTGCCGTTGCAGATTCTCGGGCTGTCCAAGGTCGAGATCGCCAAGCGCGTCGATTCGGCGCTGGAGCGCGTGGCGCTGTCGGACAAGGCCGAGCTGTATCCGGGCGATCTGTCCACCGGTCAGCAACAGCGCGTTGGCATTGCCCGCGCCATCGTTCACCGTCCGGCTTTGCTGCTGGCGGACGAACCGACCGGTAACCTCGACCCGCGTCTGGCGGCCGAGATCATGGGCGTTTTCGAAGACATCAACCGTCTGGGCACCAGCGTGCTGATCGCCAGTCACGACCTGGCGCTGATTGCGCGCATGCGCCATCGCATGCTGACCCTGCAACGCGGCCGATTGATCGGCGACGGGGAGGCCGGCGTATGAGTGCGACACGTAGTCCGAAGGTTTCCGAGCGTGTGGCCCCGAAGGCCGCCGATCCGCAACCGCCAAAGAAGAAAAAGCACGACGATGACGATGGCCCGGACTTTGCCACGTTGTTCCGTGCCTGGATCGAAAGCCATCGCGCCAGCTGGATCGACAGCCTGCGGCGTCTCGGCAAGCAGCCGATCGGCAGCTTCTTCACCTGCATGGTGATGGCGGTTGCGCTGAGTCTGCCGATGGGCCTTTCGCTGTTGCTGAGCAACGTTGAGCGCCTCGGCGGTTCGTGGCAGCGCGCGGCGCAGATCTCGCTGTACCTGGAGCTCGAGGCCAGTCCCGCTCAGGGCGAAGCGTTGCGTGATCAGATCAAAGCCATGCCGGGCGTAGCTGATGCCGAATATGTCGGTCGCGACCAGGCGCTGGAAGAGTTCCAGCAGCAGTCGGGCCTGGGCGAAGCCCTGCGCGAGCTGCCGGAAAACCCGTTGCCGGGCGTGGTGCTGGTGACGCCGAACGAGGTCGACAAGTCGACCCTGGAAGCATTAAGACAAAAACTTTCCGAGCTGCCCAAGGTACAACAGGCGCAACTTGATCTAGTCTGGGTCGAGCGTCTGGCCGCCATCCTCAAGCTCGGTGACCGTTTCGTGTTCGGTCTGACGGTGTTGCTGGTTTCCGCATTACTTTTGGTGATAGGCAATACCATTCGTCTTCATATTGAAAACCGCCGCACCGAGATAGAAGTGATTAAACTCGTCGGCGGCACCGACAGCTATGTGCGTCGTCCCTTCCTTTATATGGGCGCGTTGTATGGCTTCGGTGCGGGGCTGCTGTCCTGGGGTGTATTGGCGTTCGGCCTGAACTGGCTGAACGATGCGGTGGTCGGGCTGGCCGGCTTGTACGGCAGCGATTTCGCACTGGCCGGCGTGCCAGTTGCCGATGGTCTGTCGCTCTTGCTTGGCGCGGTGCTGTTGGGTTATATCGGTGCATGGATTGCAGTCGCACGTCATCTCAGGGAGCTGGCGCCGAAGTAGAATCTTTTTTGCGCGTGATTGACCTTTCAGTGGTTAAGGAAACTTTCATTTGAGTTTCCGGTCAATTTTTCGCAATGCTGAAAAGCATGAGTATGTAAGTCGGAGGTTTTTCCGTATGTCCAATTCTTTGCAACCTGCGTATGCATTGGTTCCAGGCGCAAACCTGGAAGCCTACGTGCACACCGTCAACAGCATTCCATTGCTGACGCCGGAGCAGGAGCGTGAACTGGCCGAGAGTCTCTACTATGAGCAGGATCTGGGGGCGGCTCGGCAGATGGTGCTCGCCCACCTGCGGTTTGTCGTACACATCGCCCGTAGCTATTCCGGCTACGGTCTGGCTCAGGCTGACCTGATCCAGGAAGGTAACGTCGGCCTGATGAAGGCCGTGAAGCGTTTCAACCCGGAAATGGGCGTGCGTCTGGTGTCCTTCGCGGTGCACTGGATCAAGGCCGAGATTCACGAGTTCATCCTGCGCAACTGGCGGATCGTGAAAGTCGCGACCACCAAGGCCCAGCGCAAGCTGTTCTTCAACCTGCGCAGCCAGAAGAAACGTCTGGCCTGGCTGAACAACGAGGAAGTCCACCGTGTGGCGGAAAGCCTCGGCGTCGAGCCGCGTGAAGTGCGTGAGATGGAAAGTCGCCTGACCGGCCATGACATGGCCTTCGACCCGGCTGCGGAAGCAGACGACGACAGCGCTTTCCAGTCGCCGGCCAACTACCTCGAAGACCACCGGTACGACCCGGCGCGTCAACTGGAAGATGCCGACTGGAGCGACAACTCCAATCACAACCTGCACGAAGCGCTGGAAGTGCTGGACGAACGCAGCCGCGACATCCTCTACCAGCGCTGGCTGGCAGAAGAGAAAGCCACGCTGCACGACCTGGCGCAGAAGTACAACGTGTCGGCCGAGCGGATCCGTCAGCTCGAGAAGAGCGCGATGAACAAGCTCAAGTTGTCGATTGCCGCATAACCGGTAGTCCGGCAATAAAAAAACGCCCCGATCAGTGATGATCGGGGCGTTTTTGTTTGCCTGTCAGCAAGTCATTGGGCCCAGGGCGCGCGGCGCGAATCATTGAGTGTCAGCAGGTAGCTGTCGCCACCCAGCTGGCTCATTTGCTGGCGAATCCAGCCGGCCCGGCGCGACACGTAAGCGGTCGGATGACTGGCGCTCCAGACCCGGGGATTCGGCAGCACAGCCGCCAGATAACTCGCCTGCTGCCGGGACAGCGACCTGGCGCCTGCGCCAAAGTGATGCCTTGCCGCCGCTTCGGCACCAAACACGCCGTCATCCCACTCGACGCTGTTCAGGTACACCTCGAGAATCCGCTGCTTGGGCCAGAACACTTCGATCAGCGCGGTGAACCACGCCTCCAGGCCCTTGCGCAGATAGCTGCGGCCGGACCACAAGAACAGGTTCTTCGACACTTGCTGGCTCAAGGTGCTGGCACCACGGATCGAACCGCCGAGCTCGTTGTGGGCCAGTGCGGCCTTGATCGCACTCAGGTCAAACCCCCAGTGCTCGGGGAATTTCTGGTCTTCGCCGGCAATCACCGCGACCTTCAGGTCATCGGAAATCTCGTCCCACGGCTTCCAGGTGCGTTGCAGGTCGATCGGCTCGCCGTCGACCCAGGATTCGATCTTGCGCTCGACCATCAGCGCCGTGAACGGTGGCGGCACGAAGCGAAACACCAACACCAGCAATACGCTGCCGCCCGCGAACCAGAGCAGGGCCTTCGTGAAACGACGGAGAAATATACGCAGCATAGAGATGGCTTGGCCGAACCGGTTGAGCGGGCCATTATACAGACCCTGCCGATCGAGTCTGACTGGAGTTCTACATGCTGCGTAGCTTTCTGATGCTGGCTGCCTTCTTTGGTTTCACCGGTGTCGGCCTCGGCGCATTCGCCGCCCATGGCTTGAAAAACCGCCTGACACCCGAATACCTGGCGATCTTCCACACCGGCGTTACCTATCAACTGGTGCATGCGCTGGCGCTGTTTGGCGTGGCGCTGCTGGCCACGCAGCTTCAGGGGCGGCTGGTCGCCTGGGCCGGCATCTCGTTCAGCGTCGGCATCCTGTTGTTCTCCGGCAGCCTGTACCTGCTGACCACCCTCGGCATCGGCAAGCTCGGCATCATCACCCCGTTCGGCGGTCTGGCATTCCTGATTGGCTGGCTGTGCCTGGGGCTGGCCGCCTGGCGCCTGTATCCAACCGCTTGACGCTTGGTGCTGACCTTTAGGTCATGATCGGGCTAGAATGCCACCCCCTAAAAAGTGATGGCGGCGTTGCGCATGCGCATTCAGTTGAACGGTGAATCCTTTGAACTGCCCGACGGTGAAACCGTTGCGGCCCTGCTGACCCGTCTGGATCTGACCGGGCGCCGCGTCGCGGTCGAACTCAATCTGGATATCGTCCCGCGCAGCCAGCATGCCGACACCACTTTGAACGACGGCGACAACGTCGAAGTCGTGCACGCCATCGGCGGCGGCTGATGGCCACGCCTGCATGGGCCGAGAATTCTGCAAGACCCTCACCCCAACAGAGGATTCCCCATGAGCATCGTTCGTAGCGACAAGCCTTTCGTTCTGGCCGGTCGTACTTACCAGTCGCGTTTGCTGGTCGGTACCGGCAAGTACCGTGACATGGAAGAAACCCGCCTGGCCATCGAAGCCTCGGGTGCCGAGATCGTCACCTTCGCGGTGCGCCGCACCAACCTGGGCCAGATCGAAGGCGAGCCGAACCTGCTCGAAGTGCTGTCGCCGGATCGCTACACCTTCCTGCCGAACACCGCCGGCTGCTACGACGCGGTCGAGGCCGTGCGCACCTGCCGCCTGGCCCGTGAGCTGCTCGACGGCCACAACCTGGTGAAGCTGGAAGTGCTGGCTGACCAGAAAACCCTGTTCCCCAACGTGATCGAAACCCTCAAGGCCGCCGAAGTGCTGGTCAAGGAAGGCTTCGACGTGATGGTTTACACCAGCGACGACCCGATCATCGCCCGGCAACTGGCGGAAATCGGCTGCATCGCGGTGATGCCGCTGGCTGGCCTGATCGGTTCGGGTCTGGGGATCTGCAACCCGTACAACCTGCAGATCATCCTCGAAGAAGCCAAAATCCCGGTGCTGGTGGATGCCGGTGTCGGCACCGCTTCCGACGCCACCATCTCCATGGAACTGGGCTGTGACGCCGTGCTGATGAACTCGGCCATCGCCCACGCCCAGCAGCCGATCATGATGGCCGAAGCCATGAAACACGCGATCGTCGCGGGCCGCCTGGCCTACCTCGCCGGCCGCATGCCGAAAAAACTCTATGCCAGCGCCTCTTCGCCGCTGGATGGTCTGATCAAGTAAGAGCTATTGATGACTGAATCGAACGACACGCCAATCCAGACGGAAGAAGGCGACGAGCGCCAACACCGCCGCATCAAGAGTTTTGTGATGCGCGCCGGGCGCATGACCGAAGGCCAGCAGCGCGGCCTGGATCAGGGCGCGCCGAAGTTCGTCCTGCCGCTGGCCGATGCGCCGGTGGACTACGACCAGGTGTTCGGCCGTTCCGCGCCGCGTTCGCTGGAGATCGGTTTCGGCATGGGCCACTCGCTGCTGGAAATGGCCGCTGCGGCGCCGGAGCAGGATTTCATCGGTGTCGAGGTTCACCGTCCGGGTGTCGGCGCACTGCTCAACGGCGTGCTGACTCAGGGCCTGACCAACCTGCGGGTCTACGATTGCGACGCGATCGAAGTGCTCAACCGCTGCATCGCCGACAACAGCCTCGATCGCCTGATGCTGTTTTTCCCGGATCCGTGGCACAAGAGCCGTCACCACAAGCGCCGTATCGTTCAGGCGTCCTTCGCTGAACTGGTGCGCAGCAAGCTGAAGGTTGGCGGCATTCTGCACATGGCCACCGACTGGGAGCCGTACGCCGAATACATGCTGGAAGTGATGAATGTCGCCCCGGGCTATCGCAACCTCGCCGAAGACGGCAAGTGCGTACCCCGCCCGGCCGAACGGCCGATCACCAAGTTCGAACGCCGCGGCGAACGTCTTGGGCATGGCGTGTGGGATTTGAAGTTCGAAAAGCAGTCCTGAATATCACGCAACAATAAATGTGGGAGCGGGCTTGCTCGCGAAGGCGTCATTTCAGTCGATATCAATATCGAATGATCTACCGCTTTCGCGAGCAAGCCCGCTCCCACATTTGCGTTCTGTGTGTACTGAAAATCAGCGGCGGTCGGCCACTACGCCAATCAACACCAGCACCACCAACAACACCGGCGCCAGGCTGTAGTTGTTGAACTGGCTCAAGCCCTTCACCACCCAGGGTGTGGCGTAGATCAGCGCCGCGCCGCTGCCGATCATGCACAGCAGGGCCATCAACGGCACGCGCAGGGCGCCGGCGATGCTGCCGAGGCGTTGCTCGACCCAGCCCTTGAAGTCAGCGCCGAACAGCACCAGCAGACAGCCCACCAGGGCCAGAGCGATTTCCGAGAGGTTGCTGCGGCTCCAGCGGGACACGGTGGCGAGCAAGTCGAGTATCAAATCCATGCGGTTTCCTTAAGAGCGATCAGCTCAGAAATTTCTGCAGCAAGTCGTTGAGGAACAGTTGTCCGCGCTCGGTGGCCGCCAGACGTGACGGTTCGACCTGCAACAGACCGCTTTGTTCGGCCTCGCGCCGGTGTTCGTCGAGGCTCTCCAGCGGCAGGCCGGTGCGCTCCGGGTACAGGCGCGATTCGACGCCGGCGGTCAGGCGCAGGGCGTTCATCAGGAACTCGAACGGCATCTCGTCATTGGTCAGGGCTTTCTCGCCGGCCTGGAAGCTTTTGGCCGGGTTGAGGTAATCCTTCGGCAAGCGCGTCTTCCAGGTGCGCACGATACGCCCGTCCGGATGGCTGAGCTTGCCGTGAGCGCCGGCGCCGATGCCGATGAAGTCTCCGAAGCTCCAGTAATTGAGGTTATGCCGCGCCGGGCGACCCGGTTGGGCATACGCCGAAACTTCGTACTGCGCGTAACCGTGCTCGGCCAGCAGCGCCTGCCCGGCCTCTTGAATGTCCCACAGCGTGTCGTCTTCCGGCAGCACCGGCGGCTGGTTCCAGAACACGGTGTTCGGCTCCAGCGTCAACTGATACCAGGAAATGTGCGTCGGCTTCAGGGCGATGGCCTGGCGCAGATCGCTCAGGGCATCGTCCAGCGACTGGTCCGGCAGGCCGTGCATCAAGTCGAGGTTGAAGTTATCGAACCCGGCCTGGCGCGCCATGCCAGCTGCGCGTACCGCTTCGTCGCCGTTGTGGATACGGCCGAGGGCCTTGAGCTTTTCCTGCTGGAAGCTCTGGATGCCGATCGACAGGCGATTGATCCCCAGTTTGCGGTAGGCGACGAACTTTTCTTGCTCGAAAGTCCCAGGGTTGGCTTCCAGGGTGATTTCGATGTCATCGGCAAACGCAATGCGTTGTTTCACGCCTTCCAGCAAGCGACCAAGGGCTTCGGCGCTGAACAGGCTCGGCGTGCCGCCGCCAAAAAAGATCGAACTCAACTCACGGCCGTACACCGCGTGCAGATCCTGATCGAGGTCGGCCAGCATCGCGTCGACGTACTCCTGCTCCGGCAGCACCGGGCTGGCGGTGTGGGAGTTGAAGTCGCAATAGGGGCATTTGCGCACACACCACGGGATGTGGATGTACAGCGCCAGGGGCGGCAGCGTCGGCAACGGCGCCCGAGGCGAGGAGGCGGCGCCGCCGATAATCAGCGACGACGCACGGGAGCTATCGGTCATTTCAAGCCCAGACGCTGGCGCAGCAGATCCATTGCACGGGCGCGGTGGCTGATCTGGTTCTTGTCGCCCGGGCTCAGCTCGGCGCTGGACACGTTACGCTCCGGCACCCAGAACAGCGGGTCGTAGCCGAAACCGTGCTCACCGCTGGCAGCGGTCAGGATGCGCCCGTGCCACAGACCTTCACAGAGGATCGGCAGCGGATCATCGGCATGACGCACCAGTGCCAGTACGCAGACGAACTGCGCGCCGCGCTCGGCTTCAGGCACATCCTTCAAAGCGTCGAGCAGCTTGGCGTTGTTCGCCGCATCGCCCTTGCCGTCGGCGTAGCGCGCCGAGTAGATGCCCGGCGCACCGCCGAGGAAATCCACCGCCAGGCCCGAATCGTCGGCCAGCGCCGGCAGACCGGAAATGCGCGCGGCATTGCGGGCCTTGAGGATCGCGTTCTCGACGAACGACAGACCGGTTTCTTCCGGCTCCACGCTGCTGAATTCGCCGATCGAGCGCAGTTGCACCGAATCGCCGAGCATGGCCTGGAGTTCCTTGAGTTTGCCGGCGTTATGGCTGGCCAGTACGAGTTGCGTGAGATTGATCATTGGCCAGGGAAAAGCTCTTGGTTGAAATTGAGGGTGTTGATCTTGTCGCCGGTCTGCACCTTGATTTCAAAGGTGCGGGTTTCCTGCTGCTCCACCGGGTACTGGGCGATGTAGTAGATCGCGCCCTGTTCGGTGATCTGGCGGAAGGTCAGCGGCACGCTCTGGCTGGTCAGGTCCTTGACGGTGCCGGTGACCTGGGCGATCAGCGGCTTGCCGTCCTTGATTACCGAGACATTGATCACACCCTGGTTCTTGCTGCGGATCAGCTCGGCAGCCTTGGCGATGTCCGGCGTCAGGAAGGTCGAGTTGAAGGTGTTGTAATGCACGGTGACATCACCGAACACTTCCTTGCGTTCGCCCTTGATGGCATCGGCGGCCACGGCCGACAGGCTCAGGCAGGCGGCCAATAGCGCGGTAATCAAGCGTCCCATGTTCGTTCTCCTCGCAATGTCGTGGTTCAGACCGCGATTCTGTGATCCGCAAGCCCCGGGCTGCTGACGCGGTAGATACCGATCTCACCTAACAGATTAGGCCATAGCTTACTGGCCCACCCGTGGCGGTGCTGTTGATCCACGGCAAGCCGATCAATGACCTTCGCCTCACGTTCGCGACAAAGTTCTTCAAAGTCTTCGAAGGTGCAGAAGTGGATGTTCGGCGTGTTGTACCAGGTGTACGGCAGGAATTCCGACACCGGCATCCGGCCCTTGCTCGCCAGGTACCAGCGGCAGCGCCAGTGACCGAAGTTGGGGAAGGTGATGATGCACTGGCGGCCGACCCGCAGCATTTCGTCGAGGATCTTGTCCGGGTAGTGCACGGCTTGCAGGGCCTGGGTCATCACCACGATATCGAAGCTGTTGCTGGCGAAGTTGCCCAGGCCTTTGTCCAGGTCCTGCTCGATGACGTTGATGCCCTTGGCCACGCACTCGGCGATGTTGTCCGGGTCGTTTTCCAGGCCATAGCCGGTGACCTGCTTGTGGTCGCGCAGCCAGGTCAGCAACTCGCCGTCACCGCAGCCGAGGTCGAGCACGCGGCTGCCGGCGGGGATCCATTCCTGGATGATTTCCAGATCAGCTCTCATGGCTTTCTCACAACGTAATGCGGTTCATGTAATTGCCGAACGCCTGCAAATAACGCGGGATCGGAATCAGGAAGGCGTCGTGGCCCTGGGGTGCGTCGATTTCCAGGTAACTGACGTCCTTGCGCGCGGCCATCAGCGCGTCCACCAGTTCCCGCGAACGGGCCGGGGAGAAGCGCCAGTCGGTGGTGAACGACATCACGCAGAACCTGGCTTTTGCACCTTCGAAGGTTTTCGCCAGGTTATCGTTGAAGTTCGCTGCCGGATCGAAGTAGTCCAGCGCCTTGGTCATCAACAGATAGGTGTTGGCATCGAAGCGCCCGGAGAACTCTTCGCCCTGATAGCGCAGGTAGCTTTCGACCTGGAACTCGACACTGTGGAAGTCGTAGTTGAGCTTTTCGCTCTTCAGGCCACGGCCGAATTTCTCGCCCATGGAGTCGTCTGACAGGTAGGTAATGTGCCCGACCATCCGCGCCAGCATCAGGCCGCGCTTGGGGATCACGCCGTGTTCCTGGAACGAGCCGCCGTGGAATTCCGGGTCGGTGAGGATCGCCTGGCGCGCCACTTCGTTGAAGGCGATGTTCTGCGCCGACAGCTTGGGGGCCGAGGCGATGGCCAGGCAGTGGCGCACGCGATCCGGATACGTGATGGTCCATTGCAGCGCCTGCATGCCGCCGAGGCTGCCACCGATCACCGCGGCCCATTGGCCGATGCCAAGCAGGTCGGCCAGACGTGCCTGGCTGTGTACCCAGTCTTCCACGGTCAGCACCGGGAAGTCGGCGCCGAACGGCTTGCCGGTTTCCGGATTGAGGCTGCTCGGGCCGGTGGAGCCGTTGCAACCGCCGAGGTTGTTCAGGCTGACCACGAAGAACTTGTTGGTGTCGATCGGCTTGCCGGGGCCGATGCAGCTGTCCCACCAACCGGGCTTGCGGTCGTCGACGCTGTGATAACCAGCGGCATGGTGGTGGCCGGACAGGGCGTGGCAGATCAGCACGGCGTTGCTCGCTTGCGCGTTCAGCGTGCCGTAGGTTTCGTAGATCAGGTCATAATCGGCCAGCGAACGGCCGCAGGCCAGGGCCAGCGGTTCGCTGAAGTGCGCCGTTTGCGGCGTCACCAGACCAACAGAATCGGGGGGAAAGGCAGCTGGCATCGACCCTGCTCTCGTTGAAATGAGGCGTAAGTCTAAAGACCGGTGGGGTTAGCGGCAAGCAACGATCAGGGGCGGCAGAGCCCCGGCAGATCCGGCAGCTTTTTCGGTGCGCTGATGCGCACTCGCTTCTGCCGGTTCAGCTCACCACTGAGCAAACTGACCTGACTCTTGGAAACCCCAAAAGCCTTGGCCAGAAACCCCATCAGGTAGGCATTGGCCTTGCCCTCGACCGGCGGCGCGGTCAGGCGGATCTTCAGGCGATCGCCGTGCAGCCCGCAGAAATCATCGCTGCGGGCGGCCGGTTGCAGGTGACACTCCAGAATCAGGTCGTCACCGTCCCAGCGAAACCAGCTCACATCAGCAGGCGCAGGATTTCCGGCATCATCGTCATCGCCGCGAGGTTGTTGATCACCAGCATGTCGATCAGCTTCAGCACGAGGAAGGCGAAGATCGGCGACAGGTCCAGACCGCCGAGGTTCGGCAGGATGCGGCGGAACGGCGCCAGGGCCGGTTCACAGATCTGGTTCACCAGCTCGGCGCCCGGATTGTGGCTGCCCGGTGCGACCCAGGACAGGATGATGCTGATGATCATGGCCCAGAAGAAAATCTTCAGGAACAGCGCCGTCACGCCGATCAGCGACCAGATCAACAGTTGCAGCGGGTTACCGGTGGTGCCGTAGGTCAGCAGCAGGGTCAGCGCCATCAGCGCCAGTTGCACGAGGATCGCCAGTACCAGCGACGACATGTCGAGGCCGAACAGGCTCGGAATGATCCGGCGCAGTGGCTTGAGCAGCGGCTGGGTGGCCTTGACCACGAACTGGCACAGCGGGTTGTAGAAGTTCGCCCGCACCAGTTGCAGGACGAAGCGCAGCAGCACGATCAGCAGGTACAGGCTGCCGAGGGTTTGCAGCACGTAGACCGCTGCGGTGTTCAATCCAATCATGTGAGGCTCCTTATTTGCCCAGTTGTTCGGCCATTTCGGCCGAGCGGTGCGCGGCGGCGCCGAGTGCTTTTTCCACCAGGGCTTCGAAGCCGCCGGCCTGGAACGATTTGATCGCAGCTTCCGTGGTGCCGGCCGGCGAGGTCACGCGGCGGCGCAGTTCGGCAGCGTCGACGTCACTGGACACCGCCATATGCGCGGCGCCCAGAGCGGTCTGCAGGGTCAGTTGCTCGGCGGTTTCCTTCGGCAGGCCGAGTTTGACGCCGGCGGCGGTCATGGCTTCGATCAGCAGGAAGAAGTACGCCGGGCCGGAACCGGAGACGGCGGTGACCGCGTCCAGTTGCTGCTCTTCGTTCAGCCACAGGGCGATGCCCACGGCGGACAGCAGTTCTTCAGCCTGTTGGCGTTGTTCGGCGCTCACGGCGCCGGTGGCGTACAGGCCGCTCACGCCCTGACGCAGCAGCGCCGGGGTGTTGGGCATGCAACGCACGATCGGCTGCTCGCCCAGCCAGGCCGTCATGCTGGCGCAGGTGATGCCGGCGGCGATCGAGACCACCAGTTGATTCGGTTTCAGGCTCGGGCGAATCGCTTCGCACACGGCTTTCATGGCCTGTGGCTTGACCGCCAGCACGACAACGTCAGCGCCGTCGATAGCCTGGGCGTTGTCGGCGAAGGTTTCGATGCCGTGTTCGGCGCTGACTTTGGCGCGGGTTTCTTCGCCCGGATCGCTGGCGCGAATGTGTGCAGCTTCCAGACCCTTGGCCCGCAGGCCGCCGATCAGGCTGGCGGCCATGTTGCCGGCACCGATAAAGGCAATACGTGTGTTGCTCATGTCAGGTCCTTATCTGGAAATGGTCAAGATTGGGAATAGTCGCGGGCGCCGAACAGGGCCGTACCGATACGGACCCAGGTCGCGCCCTGGGCAATGGCCGACTCGAGGTCGTGGCTCATACCCATGGAAAGTGTGTCGAGCGGCAGATCGAGGCCGGCTTGCAATCTCTGAACGGCAGCGAATGCAGCGTCTTGCTCGGCGCGATCTTCGGTCGGCTCGGGAATCGCCATCAACCCGCGCAGTTTCAGGCGCGGCAGGGCGCTGATGGCCTGAGCCAGGGCCGGCAGGTCTTGCGGGGTGCAGCCGGACTTGCTGGCTTCACCGCTGACGTTGACCTGAATGCAGATGTTCAGTGGCGGCAGATCCGCCGGGCGTTGTTCGGACAGGCGTTGGGCGATTTTCAGACGATCCACGGAGTGCACCCAGGCGAAATGCTCGGCAATCGAGCGGGTCTTGTTCGACTGAATGGGGCCGATGAAGTGCCAGATCAAGGGCAGGTCGGCCAGTTCGAGCTG
Organism: Pseudomonas sp. DR 5-09; assembly: GCF_001655595.1. Classification (NCBI taxonomy): domain Bacteria; kingdom Pseudomonadati; phylum Pseudomonadota; class Gammaproteobacteria; order Pseudomonadales; family Pseudomonadaceae; genus Pseudomonas; species Pseudomonas sp. DR 5-09. The sequence continues at coordinate 6,003,397 of NZ_CP011566.1, read as the reverse complement.
CTTGCCCAAGGCCTCTTGCAGGTAGTTCTCGCCGAAGTCGCGCAGGCCGGCGGCGTACGCTTCGCGCAGGGCTTGTGCCGGTTTGGTCTTGCTCACGGCCAGCAGCTGGACGCTGTTTTCATCGCGTCCGGCCGCTTTGACGGCTGCTTGAATACGCGAACTAACCAGTTGGATGTTGTCTGCTATCGTGGACATCAAATCCTGCCTGAAAAGTGCCTGCACTCGATCATGCGGCGTTAAAAGTCGCCTCAGAATGCTCATTGACTGACGTCAACTCCGCTTCTTCGCCGACTTTTGCCTTGCCTGATCATCGTTCGGCTACTTTTCAGGCAGGATTTGGCGCCAGCGGTCTGAAGGTTCGCGGCATTCTACTGGAATTGAGGGACGCTATGGATATCACTGAACTGCTGGCCTTCAGCGCCAAACAGGGCGCTTCCGACCTGCACCTGTCGGCCGGTCTGCCGCCGATGATCCGCGTGGATGGCGATGTGCGGCGGATCAATCTGCCGGCGCTGGATCACAAGCAGGTGCACGAGCTGATCTACGACATCATGAACGACACCCAGCGGGTGGACTTCGAGAAACATCTGGAAACCGACTTTTCCTTCGAAGTCCCCGGTGTGGCGCGCTTTCGGGTCAATGCCTTCAACCAGAACCGTGGCGCTGGCGCAGTGTTCCGGACCATCCCGTCGAAAGTGCTGAGCATGGAAGACCTCGCCATGGGCGACGTCTTTCGCAAGATCACCGATGCGCCGCGCGGGCTGGTGCTGGTGACCGGACCGACCGGCTCCGGCAAGTCCACGACACTGGCGGCGATGATCGACTACCTCAACACCCATCGTCATCACCACATCCTGACCATTGAAGATCCGATCGAATTTGTCCACGAATCGCGTAAATGCCTGATCAATCAGCGCGAAGTCCATCGTGATACCCGCAGTTTCGCCACCGCATTGCGCTCAGCGCTGCGCGAAGACCCGGATGTGATCCTGGTGGGCGAGATGCGCGATCTGGAAACCATCCGCCTGGCGCTGACCGCCGCCGAGACCGGGCACCTGGTGTTCGGCACCTTGCACACCACGTCGGCAGCCAAGACCATCGACCGTGTCGTGGACGTGTTCCCTGGGGACGAAAAGTCCATGGTGCGCTCGATGCTCTCGGAGTCGTTGCTGGCGGTGGTGTCGCAGACGCTGATCAAGAAGATCGGCGGCGGTCGGGTGGCGGCGCACGAGATCATGCTGGGTACGTCGGCGATCCGTAACCTGATCCGCGAGGACAAGGTGGCGCAGATGTATTCGGCGATACAGACCGGTGGCTCGCTGGGAATGCAGACACTCGACATGTGCCTGAAGGATCTGGTGACCAAGGGCTTGATCAGCCGTGAACATGCGCGGGAGAAAGCGCGCACGCCGGATAACTTTTAGGCAAAAAAAACGCAGCCCGTGGGCTGCGTTTTTTTGTACCTGAACAATCAGCGCTGAACGACGCGCATCTGCCCCTGTTCTTTCGGCAATACGCGTTTGGCCACCACGTAATGCTTTTCCCAGTACGGCTTGTTCAGTGTGTCGATGCTCACCGCTTTGCCGCGCCGTGGTGCATGGATGAAACGGTCGTTGCCCAGGTAGATGGCAACGTGATTGACCCGACGGCTCTTGATGTTGAAGAAAATCAGGTCGCCCGGCTTCAGGTCCTTGCGTTCGACTTTCTCGCCGTGACCGCTGGCCATGGCGTTCGAGGTGCGTGGCAGGTCGAACGTGGCGTCGTTGAACGCGTATTTCACCAGACCGCTGCAGTCGAAGCCTTTACTCGGGCTGCTGCCGCCCCAACGGTATGGCGTACCGAGGACGTTTACCGCGCGACTGAGGACGTTGCTGCTTTCCTTGGTCGCCATCGGTGGCACCAGCTTGCTTCGGCCGGTGCTGCTCAGCGTGGTGTGCTTGACCTGTTTGCCTTTGTTCGAAGGAGCAGAGGCATGGGATTTAGGGGTGAAACCGTTAACGTTGGGAAGACGTTGCTCACGATTGGTGGCGTGGGCGGCCAGTGGCATTAATAGGCAAATAGTTAGCCATGTCTTGAAAAATGGACGCATTAGGCAGGGCTCTTGATGTGTTAGCGCGCAACTTTATAACAGCTTTTTTGTCACTTCCGAGGCCGTTGGTCGATTCAATCCGATGCCAACGGAACCAAATAAGCGGCAAAAAGACGCAATTGTCGGACAGAAGTCCGGTGCTATAAGGCTTTGACGGGACACACGGTAGCATTTGCCATACGTCGGCTACCTGTAAAAAAGTCACAAAGAATTAAAGAATATTTATCTATCGCGTGTATCGAGGTCTTAATGAACGGCTATCAGCTGCCCCGTGTGAAGGAAAAAGACACCCACAGCAAGGTGATCGGTTACCTGTTGTGGATTTTCGGTTTCACAGGCTCCCACCGCTTCTATTACGGCAAACCGGTGACCGGCACGATCTGGTTTTTCACTTTCGGGTTGCTGGGGATCGGCTGGCTGATCGACGTGTTCCTGATCCCGGCGATGGATCGCGAAGCTGACCTGCGTTTCGCCGCGGGCCCGATCGAGTACAACGTGGCGTGGATTCTGCTGACCTTCCTCGGCGCGCTCGGCGTGCACCGGATGTATCAGGGCAAGTGGATCAGCGGGTTGGTGTATCTGCTGACCGGCGGGTTGTTCTTTCTTGGGGTGCTGTATGACTTCTGGACGCTGAACGATCAGGTGTCGGTGCGTAATGCCGAAGGGCGGGGCGCATTTCAGTAAGTGATGGCGAGGGAGCTGGCTCCCTCGCCATTTTTTTACGCCTGGTGACTGATCCGGCCATCCACCAAGGTGTAACGCACCACACCCGGCAGGCTATGGCCGAGGAACGGGCAGTTCTCGCCTTTCGACAGCCAGGTTTCGCCGGCAACGGTCGAGGCCTTCGGATCGAACAGCACGATATCCGCCGCACCCCCCACCGCCAGTTTGCCCGCCGGCAGGCGCAGGGCCTCGGCCGGGCCGGCGCTCAGGCGGGCCAGCAGGGTCGGCAGGTCCAGCAGGCCATCCTCGACCAGCGTCATCGCCAGCGGCAGCAGCAGTTCGACGCTGCTGATGCCCGGTTCGGTCGCGCCGAACGGTGCCAGTTTGGCATCACGCTCATGGGGCTGGTGATGGCTGGAAATCGCCGAAACCACGCCGGACTTCACCGCTTCACGCAGGCCTTCGCGGTCGGCGCGGGTGCGCAGCGGCGGTTGCACGTGATACAGGCTGCTGAAGTCGATCAGCGCTTCGTCCGTCAGGATCAGCTGATACAGGGCGACATCCGCCGTGACTTTCAAGCCACGAGCCTGGGCCTGAGCGATCAAGGCCACGCCGCGAGCACTGGTCAGCTGGCTGAAGTGCGCACGCACGCCGGTTTGCTCGACCAGCAACAGATCACGGGCCAGGGCCACGGTTTCAGCTGTTTCCGGGATGCCTGGCAGGCCGAGGAAGCTGGCGGTGGCACCTTCGTGGGCCAGGCCGCCGTCGGCGAGGTCGTGATCCTGCGAGTTGAAAATCACCGTCAGGTCGAACGTTGCCGCGTAATCCAGCGCCCGGCAAAGGGTGCGGGTGTTGCGGAAGCTTTCCAGGCCGTTGCCGAACGCTACGCAACCGGCGTCGCGCAGGGCCACCAGCTCGGCCAACTGTTCGCCATCCAGACCTTTGCTCAGCGCGCCGATCGGGAACACCTTGGTGTTGCCGGCCTCGCGGGCGCGGTCGAGGATCAGCTCGGCCACGGCGGAGGTGTCGAGCACCGGTTTGGTCTTCGGCGGGCAGCACAGGCTGGTCACGCCACCGGCCGCCGCAGCGCGGGTTTCGCTGGCGATGGTGCCTTTGCGACTGTAGCCCGGCTCGCGCAGGGCGACGTTGAGGTCTACGAGGCCAGGAGCGGCGACAAGCCCTTGGGCGTCGATGGTTTCGACGGCGGTGAAACCGGCCGGTGCAGCGCCGAGGGCGACGATCTTGCAGGCTTCAACGTGAATATCGGTGATTTGATCCAGGCCGCTGCTTGGATCGATGACGCGGGCGCCGAGAATGCTGAGCTTCACTGGGCGTTCTCCTGCTCGAATTGACGTTGCGCCGTTTGCCCGCTCATGGCCATGGACAGCACGGCCATACGGATTGCGATGCCGTAGGTGACTTGATTGAGGATCACCGAGTGCGGGCCGTCGGCCACCGCCGACTCGATCTCCACGCCGCGGTTGATCGGCCCCGGGTGCATGACGATGCAATCGGGCTTGGCGCCGGCCAGGCGCGCGGTGGTCAGGCCGAACAGGCGGTAGAACTCGCCTTCGCTCGGCAGCAGGCCGCCGGTCATGCGCTCACGCTGCAGGCGCAGCATGATCACCACGTCGACGTCTTTCAGGCCTTCGGTCATGTCGGTGTAGACCTTCACGCCGTATTGCTCGATGCCGATCGGCAGCAGGGTTTTCGGCGCGATCACGCGGATGTCCCGGCAGCCGAGGGTCTTCAGGGCGAGCATGTTCGAGCGCGCCACCCGCGAGTGCAGGATGTCGCCGACGATGGCCACCGAGAGGTTCTCGAAACCGCCCTTGTGGCGGCGGATGGTCAGCATGTCGAGCATGCCCTGGGTCGGGTGCGCGTGTCGGCCGTCGCCGCCGTTGATGATCGCCACCTGCGGGCAGACATGTTCGGCGATGAAGTGCGCGGCGCCCGAGTCACCGTGGCGCACGACGAACATGTCGGCAGCCATGGCTTCCAGATTGCGCAGGGTGTCGAGCAGGGTTTCGCCCTTGCTGGCCGACGATGTCGACACGTTCAGGGTGATCACGTCCGCCGACAGGCGCTGGGCCGCCAGTTCGAAGGTGGTGCGGGTGCGGGTCGAGTTTTCGAAGAACACGTTGCACACGGTCTTGCCGCGCAGCAACGGGACCTTCTTCACGGCCCGGGCACCGACTTCGAGGAACGAGTCGGCGGTGTCGAGGATTTCCGTCAGCAACTCGCGGCGCAGGCCGTCGAGCGAGAGGAAGTGGCGCAGCTGGCCCTGATCATTGAGCTGCAGCGGGCGCTTGGTATCTAGAGGCGTCATCGCGAGGGGGACTCTCAATAGGGCGGATTAAAGGGCAAGGTCTTGCAGTTCGAGGGCCAGCTCCGGCCCGGACAGCTTGACCCGCTCGTGGGCGGCCAGCGACAGGGTCGCGCCGACCACGTTCGGGCGGATCGGCAGTTCGCCGGCGTCCAGGTCCAGCAGGCAGACCAGCGTCACGCTGGCCGGGCGGCCGTAGTCGAACAGTTCGTTCATGGCAGCGCGGATGGTCCGGCCGCTCATCAGTACGTCGTCGATCAGCACCAGATGCTGGCCTTCGATTTCGAAGGGCAGGGCGGAAGGGCGCACTTGCGGGTGCAGGCCGTTCTGGCTGAAGTCGTCGCGGTAGAAGGAAACATCCAGCGTGCCCAATGGCGCATCGCTGCCCAGCTCTTTGAGCAGGGCCTGGGCGACCCAGACGCCGCCGGTGCGGATGCCGATGTAACGCGGTTCGCTGATATCACGCTGGGCAAGGTGCGCCTTGAGGCGGGTCGCCATCTGGCTGATCAGATCGGCGGGATTGGGCAGGCTCATGGTTGCTCCTTCTCGGGGTCGAGCCGGCTCTCGCGAACCGGGGCTCGGGTTGTAACCAAAAGAAAAGCGCCGTAGCGCTTGTCAGGATTCAAATAGTGCGGTGTTTTCGTCGAGCCAGCCTTGCAGCAGCAGGGCGGCGGCGATGGCGTCCACCGGGTTATCGCGGTAGCTGCCTTTCTGTCCGCCGCGCACCAGTCGCTCGCCCTTGGCTTCGAAGGTGGTCAGGCGTTCGTCGTGGGTATAGAAAGGCAGGTTGAAACGGCCGTTGAGGCGGCGGGCGAATTTCTCGGCGCGGGCGCACATCTCGCTGGGCGTGCCGTCCATGTTCAGCGGCAGGCCGACCACCACGGCGTCGGGTTTCCATTCCTTTATCAGGGCTTCGACCTGATTCCAGTCCGGCACACCGTTTTGCGCCTTCAAGGTGCACAGTTCGCGGGCCTGGCCGGTAATCACCTGGCCGACCGCCACGCCGATCTGTTTGGTGCCGTAGTCGAAGCCGAGGATCAGGCGCAGGGCCATCAGGCGTGTCCTGCCTGGCTGGTCAGCAGGCTGAGGTTGATCCCCAGGTGCCTGGCCGCTGCTTCCAGGCGCAGTTCACTGCTGGTGTTGAACAGGATGTCGGCGTCGTACGGGCAGGTCAGCCAGGCATTGTCGGCCAACTCGGCCTCCAGTTGCCCGGCTTCCCAGCCGGCATAACCGAGGGTGATCACGCTTTTGGCCGGGCCCACGCCGTCGGCGATGGCGAACAGCACGTCCTGCGAGGTCGACAGGGCCAGATCGCCCTCCAGCTCGACGGTCGCCTGGAACGTCTTGCCCGCCGGGTGCAGGACAAAACCGCGATCGGTCTGCACCGGGCCACCGATGAAGATCGGCACATGCTGGCACAGCGCTGGCGGGTCGATGTCAGGGCGCAGTTGTTCGAGGATGTCGGCCAGATTCAGCTCTTGCGGTCGGTTGACCACCAGCCCCATGGCGCCATTGGCCGTGTGCTCGACGATGTAGGTCAAGGTGTGGGCAAAGTTCGGGTCGGCCATGTGTGGCATGGCGATCAGGAAGTGATGCTTGAGGTAGCTGGGGCTGACGTTTTTCATGTGCGCTAGTGTGGCGTTCGGGGGGCGAACTGACAAGCTGGAGCGGGCAAAAGATCGACTCAGTTACTGGACAGCCGGTCACCCCGGGCGAATTTCCAGGTGCGGATGATTTCCAGCCGGTCGATGTCCGACAGGTCCCCGGTAAACGGTGCAAACGGTGCCGCCAGTCGCACGATACGTTGCGCCGCCTGATCCAGCAGCGGCTGGCCGGAAGACTCCAGCACCAGCACTTCATACAGCGAGCCGTCGCGGTTGATCGACACCATCAGGCGCAGATTGCCGTAGATCTGCTTGCGCCGGGCTTCGTCGGGGTAATTGAGGTTGCCGATGCGCTCGACCTTCTTGCGCCATTCGTCCTTGTACCAGGCGCCCTTGTCGCGCATGGTCGACGCGGCGCTGAGGCGGTGGATGCGCGGACGCTTGGCATACAGCTGTTGTTCGTTGGCCAGTTCGGCTTCAAGACTGGCGATGTCGCTGGAGAGCTGCGAGCTGTCGAAAGTCGGGGCGTCGACCGTCGGTTTGGTCTCGGTCCTGGCTTCTTCTTTCTTGGTCGGCGCCTTTTTCGGTTTCGGCGCGACGGTGGTCACGGCCGCCTTGGGCGCGGCTTCCTGCACTTCCGGCTTGGCGGCGGGCGGCGGGGTGACTTTCTTGACTTCATTTGCCTGGAACGGCGCGACCTCGGTGGTCTTGGGGATCGCCTTCTTGTCGAGGGTGCCGCTGCCTTCCTGGTTTTCCTGGGCGAGAAAGTCGGCCTTCGTCGGCTTCTTTTCGCTCTTGAAGGTGGCGAGGGTGATTTCCAGGGTTTTGCTGATCTGCTTGGGCTCGACCATGGTGAAACCCACGCCGAGCAGCAGCGCCAGGTGGATCAGCGCCGCGAGAAACAGGGTAAATCCGAGGCGATCGACCGGGCGCACGCCTTTGTGGGCGAGTTCAGCGGGCAGATCGGACGGAAGTGTCATGACAAGAAAACCAACATCGCGTTTTTCACAGGCCGCGCATGATAACGCAATGTTGGTTTCACGCCTTGGGCTTCAAGCATCAAGCGACAGGCTGCATGTGATGCACATCAAGCTTGCAGCTTTTTCTCGATGGCATCCATCAGCAGGCCGCCGATGTCGGTGCCGAAGGCATTGTCGATTTCGCGGATGCAGGTCGGGCTGGTGACGTTGATTTCGGTCAGGTGCTCGCCGATCACGTCCAGGCCGACGAACAGCAGGCCCTTCTCGCGCAAGGTCGGGCCGACCTGAGCGGCGATCCAGCGATCCTTGTCGGTCAGCGGACGGGCTTCGCCACGACCGCCAGCCGCGAGGTTGCCACGGGTTTCGCCCTGGGCCGGAATCCGCGCCAGGCAGTAATCCACCGGCTCGCCGTCGATCATCAGGATGCGCTTGTCGCCGTCCTTGATCGCCGGCAGGTAGGCCTGGCCCATGATCTGCTGGGCGCCGAGGGCGGTCAGGGTTTCCAGAATCACCGACAGGTTCGGGTCGCCGGCGCGGTGACGGAAGATCGAAGTACCGCCCATGCCGTCCAGCGGCTTGAGGATCACGTCGCCATGTTTGGCGGCGAATTCACGCAGCACGTCGGCGCGGCGGCTGACCACGGTCGGCGGCGTGCACTGCGGGAACAGCGTGGCAAACAGCTTTTCGTTGCAGTCGCGCAGGCTCTGCGGTTTGTTGACCACCAGCACCCCGGCGGACTCGGCCTGTTCGAGCAGGTAGGTGGAGTAGACGAACTCCATGTCGAACGGTGGATCCTTGCGCATCAGGATCACGTTCAGATCGCTGAGCAGCGAATCCTGCTCGGCGCCCAGTTCGAACCATTTTTCCGGGTTGGCGAAGACTTTCAGCGGCTTCATTCGCGCCCGTGCCTGGCCTTCACCCTGGTAAAGGTCTTTCTGTTCCATATAGAACAGTTCCCAGCCGCGCTTCTGCGCCGCCAGCAGCATGGCCAGCGAGCTATCCTTTTTATAGGAAATGCTGGCGATAGGGTCCATGACAATCCCGACGCGAACGCTCATTGGGTTTTCCTCGAAAATTGGCTACCGGATCGGTATGAAAAAAGTGCCGCCAGAGTGGCGCCGGGCGGGTTTTCGGTCAAGGAAAAACCCGTCGATAGATTGCGTCTGGAGACTGTGCTAAAAAGGCTCCCAGCCGTGCTGGCCCTTGAGCATCAAGGGTTTCCAGCCATCAGTCATCGCAAAACGGACAAATTGATTCGCAAAGGCGACGGTAGAGCCCCCTTATGGAACAGCAGTCCAGCGCCTTGAAGGTCATGGTGATCGACGACTCGAAAACGATTCGTCGCACCGCCGAGACCCTGTTGAAAAATGCAGGGTGCGAAGTCATCACCGCGATCGACGGTTTTGACGCCCTGGCGAAGATCGCCGACCACCATCCCGGGATCATCTTTGTCGACATCATGATGCCGCGTCTGGATGGTTATCAGACCTGCGCTTTAATCAAGAACAACAATGCGTTCAAGGGCACGCCGGTGATCATGCTGTCGTCCCGGGACGGGCTGTTCGACAAGGCCAAGGGGCGGATTGTCGGTTCCGATCAATTTTTGACCAAGCCTTTCAGCAAGGAAGAACTGCTCGACGCGATTTCGGCCCATGTTCCGGGCTTCGCTGCCGCTTTGCCGCAGTAAGACACGCACAGAGACGCTCGGCCAGCGGGCCCGGTGTCGACAAGAAAAATGGGGAAGACCATGGCACGTATCCTGATCGTCGATGACTCGCCGACCGAAATGTACAAACTCACCGGCATGCTGGAAAAGCACGGGCACGAAGTGCTGAAAGCCGAAAACGGCGCCGACGGCGTGGCCCTGGCCCGCCAGGAAAAACCCGACGCGGTGCTGATGGACATCGTCATGCCCGGCCTCAACGGCTTTCAGGCTACCCGCCAGTTGACCAAGGATGCGGAAACCAGCCACATCCCGGTGATCATCATCACCACCAAGGATCAGGAGACCGACAAGGTCTGGGGCACCCGCCAGGGCGCCAAGGACTACCTGACCAAACCGGTCGACGAAGACACGCTGATCAAGACCCTGAACAACGTGCTGGCCGGTTGATCGCGCCGCCATGAGCGAGTCGCTGACCGCGTTCGAACTGTTGTGGCAGATCGACCAGCGCTGTCGCCTGCTGGCGGCGGACCTGCCGTCGCAACCGGCGCGCCAGGATCGCTGGAGCGGCATCGGCTTTCGTCTGGGCGAGCACTGGTACGTCACGCCGATGGGCGAAGTCAGCGAAGTGCTGCCCGAACTGCGTGTCACCCAGCTGCCGGGCGTCAAGCCATGGGTCAAGGGCGTGGCCAATCTGCGCGGACGGCTGCTGCCGGTCATGGACCTGTGCGGCTTTTTCGGCCATGAGCTGTCACCGATGCGCAAACAGCGGCGGGTCTTGGTGGTAGAGCATCAGGACGTGTTTGCCGGGTTGCTGGTCGATGAAGTCTTTGGCCTGCAGCACTTCGAGCAGGACAGTTTCGAATCTGTCTCGATCAGTAAACGGCAAGGCTCCAAAGGCGAGTTCATCAAGGGCTATTTCCGGCGCGAGCAGAACTGGCGGGTGTTCAGCCTGTTTGCGCTGGCGCAGTCACCGAGTTTCATGCACGTCGCGGTTTAACAGGCGAGGACCGATGATCAAAGCAAAAACAGGCAAGCCCGCAGAAGGCTCGCGCAGCCGCTCGCAGATCATCGTGCTGTTTATCGCACTGATCGTGTTCATCATGCTGCTGTTCGCCAACTTCGCTTACCTCAACACCCAGGCCAACTACGACAAGCAGTACATCGGCCACGCCGGCGAGCTGCGGGTGCTGTCGCAGCGGATCGCCAAGAACGCCACCGAAGCCGCCGCCGGCAAAGCCGCCGCGTTCAAGCTGCTCAGCGATGCGCGCAACGATTTTGCCCAACGCTGGGGTTACCTCAAGAAGGGCGACCCGAGCACCGGCCTGCCGCCGGCGCCATCCGTCGTGCGCCCGGAAATGCGCGCCGTGCAGTTGGACTGGGAACGCCTGCTGAAAAACACCGACGCGATTCTCTCCAGCGAGCAGACCGTGCTGTCCCTGCATCAAGTGGCCGCGACCCTGGCCGAAACCGTGCCGCAGTTGCAGATCGAATACGAAAAAGTCGTGGAAATCCTCCTGCAACGCGGTGCGCCGGCGGCGCAGGTGGCGATGGCCCAGCGTCAGTCGCTGCTGGCCGAGCGGATTCTCGGTGCGGTGAACACCGTGCTCTCGGGCGATGAAAACTCCCAGCAGGCTGCCGACGCGTTCGGCCGCGATGCCGCACGCTTCGGCCAGGTGCTCAACGGCATGTTGCAAGGCAACCCGGCGCTGAAGATCAGCCAGGTCGAAGACCGCGATGCCCGCGCTCGCTTGAGCGAGATTTCCGAGCTGTTCCAGTTCGTCTCGGGTTCCGTGGATGAAATCCTCGAAACCTCGCCGGAGCTGTTCAAGGTCCGTGAGTCGGCCACCAATATCTTCAGCCTGTCGCAGACCCTGCTCGACGAAGCCTCGCACCTGGCCAGCCGTTTCGAAAACCTTGCCGGCGGGCGTAACACCGACACCATCGGCGGCTACGTACTGGGCCTGCTGGCGCTGGCCTCGATCATCCTGATCGGCCTGGTCATGGTCCGGGAAACCAACCGTCAGTTGCGCGAGACCGCCGAGAAGAACGAGCGCAACCAGAACGCGATCATGCGCCTGCTCGACGAGATCGAAGACCTCGCCGACGGCGACCTGACCGTGACCGCCTCGGTGACCGAAGACTTCACCGGAACCATCGCCGACTCGATCAACTATTCGGTCGACCAGTTGCGCGATCTGGTCGCCACCATCAACCTCACCGCCGGCCAGGTCGCCGCTGCGGTGCAGGAAACCCAGGCCACCGCCATGCATCTGGCCCAGGCCTCGGAGCATCAGGCCCAGCAGATTTCCGAAGCCTCGACCGCGATCAGCGACATGGCCCAGTCCATCGATCAGGTATCGGCCAACGCCGCCGAATCTTCGGCGGTGGCCGAACGTTCGGTGGAGATCGCCAACAAGGGCAACGAAGTGGTGCACAACACCATCCACGGCATGGACAACATCCGCGAACAGATCCAGGACACCGCCAAGCGCATCAAGCGCCTGGGCGAGTCGTCCCAGGAAATCGGCGACATCGTCAGCCTGATCGATGACATTGCTGACCAGACCAACATCCTCGCCCTCAACGCGGCGATTCAGGCGTCGATGGCCGGTGATGCCGGGCGCGGTTTTGCCGTGGTGGCCGACGAAGTGCAGCGGCTGGCCGAGCGCTCGTCCGCTGCGACCCGGCAGATCGAGACGCTGGTGCGGGCGATCCAGACCGACACCAACGAAGCCGTGATTTCCATGGAGCAGACCACCACCGAAGTGGTGCGCGGCGCGCGGCTGGCGCAGGATGCCGGGGTGGCCCTGGAAGAAATCGAAGGCGTGTCCAAGACCCTCGCGGCGCTGATCCAGAGCATTTCCAACGCGGCGCAGCAGCAGACGTCTTCGGCCGGGCAGATTTCCCTGACGATGAACGTGATCCAGCAGATCACTTCGCAGACCTCGTCCGGCTCCACGGCCACCGCCGAGAGCATCGGCAACCTGGCGAAAATGGCCAGCCAGTTGCGTCGCTCGGTGTCCGGGTTCACCTTGCCGGCGGCGTCTGCGCCCGTCTCGGACAAGGCGTGAGGCCTGCGGGCGAGGCAATGTCGAGCGGAGTGGTTATGGGTGACCGGCACGATTACGTGGCCCTTGAATGGGTCAAGGGTGAAATCGCCGAGACGCTGAGGCAGGCGCATCAGGCCATCGAAGCCGTGCTCGACGATCCGCAGTCCGTGCCCGGGCTGGACGAATGCCTGGCCTGCATCCATCAGGTACACGGCAGCCTGCAGATGGTCGAGTTCTACGGCGCGGCATTGCTCGCCGAAGAAATGGAACACCTGGTCGAAGCGTTGCAGAACGACCGCGTCAGCCACCGTGACGAAGCGCTGCACTTGCTGTTGCAGGCGCTGGGTCAATTGCCGATCTACCTCGACCGCGTGCAGGGCGCCCGCCGCGACCTGCCACTGGTGGTGCTGCCGCTGATCAACGACTTGCGCAGCGCCCGGGGCGAAAGCCTGTTGTCGGAAACCAGCCTGTTCAGCCCGCAGTTGCCCGAGCTGGCGCCGCTGGGCGAGGAAACCCTGGCGCTGCTGGAGCCGGCAGAGCTGCCGAATGTGTTGCGCAAATTGCGTCAGATGCTGCAAATGGCGCTGGTCGGATTGCTCCGCGAACAGGATGACCAGACGCACCTCGGTTATCTGGCCAAGGTCTTCACCCGCCTCGAAGCGTTGAGCGGTAACTCGCCGCTGAGCCCGTTGTGGCAGGTCGCGTCGGCGCTGGTCGAGGGCATGCGCGAAGGGCGGATCGCCAACAGCCCGGCCCTGCGCAGCCTGTTCAAGGACGCCGACAAGGAACTCAAGCGTCTGCTCGAACAAGGCATGCCCGGCCTCAACCAGCCGCCACCGCCTGAACTGCTGAAAAGCCTGCTGTTTTATATCGCCAAAGCCGAACATCCCACCGGGCAGATGCTGACCATGAAAGATCGCTACTCCCTGGACGACGCGCTGCCCGACAGCGCGATGGTCGACGAAGAACGCGCGCGTCTGGCCGGCCCTGACCGCGATGCCATGCGCTCGGTGCTCGCGGCGCTGTGCGAAGAGCTGGTGCGGGTCAAGGAACGCCTCGACCTGTTCGTGCGTAGCGACCGCCAGCACGCCTCGGACCTGGACAGCCTGCTGGCGCCGCTGCGCCAGATCGCCGACACCCTGGCGGTGCTCGGTTTCGGCCAGCCGCGCAAGGTGATCATCGATCAACTGGCGGTGGTGCTCAGCCTCGCGCAGGGCCAGCGCGAACCGAACGACGCCACGCTGATGGACGTCGCCGGCGCCTTGCTCTACGTCGAGGCGACGCTGGCCGGGATGGTCGGTACGGTGGAGCCGGAGAGCCCGGATGACTCGCGGCTGCCGACCACCGACCTGACGCAGATTCATCAGATCGTGATCAAGGAAGCGCGCATCTGTCTGCAACAGGCCAAGGACATGATCGTCGACTACATCGACGCCGACTGGGACCGCCAGCAACTGCAAAGCCTGCCGGCGCTGCTGACCCAGGTGCGCGGTGCGCTGGCGATGATTCCGCTGGTGCGGGCGGCCAGCCTGCTCGAAGCCTGTAACGGATTTATCCGCGAGCACCTGTTGCTCGACCCGCACGAGCCGGGCTGGCAGCAACTCGACAGCCTCGCCGACGCCATCACTAGCCTCGAGTATTACCTCGAGCGCCTGACCGACGATCCGCAGGCACCCAGCGAACATTTGCTGGATATCGCGCAGAAAAGCCTCGCCAGTCTCGGTTTTTTTCCTGACGAACAGCCCGGCGAGCCGCATGTGCCGGTGCTCGACGATGTGCTCAGCCCCAGCGAAGCGCTGGTGATGCAGGATTTACAGGAGCTGGACGACCCGCAGATCGTGCAGTCGTTGGCCGAAGTGCTGGCCAGCCCGGTCTCGGCGGTCAACCCGCCGGCGCTGACCACGCCGGGCAGCCTGCTGCCACCACCGGCCGATGAAGAACCGGTGGATGACGAGCTGCGCGAAGTGTTCCTCGAAGAAACCGGGGAAGTGCTCGAGGTGCTGAGCGACTACCTGCCGCGCTGGTCTGCCGAGCCCGATGACCGCGCCGCCCTCAGTGAGCTGCGCCGCGGCTTCCATACGCTGAAGGGCAGCGGCCGGATGGTGCGCGCGCTGGTCCTCGGCGAGCTGGCCTGGGCGGTGGAAAACCTGCTCAACCGCGTGCTGGAACACAGCGTCGAACCCGGCCCGGCGGTGCGCCAGTTGTTGGCCGACACGCTGCTGCTGTTGCCGGACCTGATCGCCGAATTCGCCACCAACGGTCAGCGTCAGCGCTACGATGTCGATCAACTGGCGGCCCGCGCCCATGCGCTGGCCAAGGGTGACACACCGCTGCCCGCCGAAGATGTGGAAGATGTCGCGGCCCTCGATCCGCTGTTGCTGGAGATTTTCCGCAACGAAGCCGAGACTCACCTCGCCAGCCTCAATCGCTTCCTCGATCAGGCCGCCGAACATGTGCCGTTGCAGGCCAGCGACGAGTTGCAGCGCGCGCTGCACACCCTCAAGGGCAGCGCCTCGATGGCAGGAGTTTCGCCGATTGCCGAACTGGCGGCGCCGCTGGATAAACTGGCCCGGGAATTCAAGGCCCATCAGTTGGCGCTGGACCTCGACGAAGTGGAACTGCTGCTCGAAGCCGAGGGCCTGTTCCGCGTCGGTCTGCGTCAGCTCAAACACGATCCGCTGGCGCCGATTGTCGGCGCGCAGTCGCTGATCAAACGCACCGAAACCCTGCTCGGCGAGCGTCTGGAATCGATCCTCAATGCCCCGAGCAGTGCGGTGCGGGTCAAGCGCGATCCGCAACTGATCAACAACTTCCTGGCCCAAGGCATGGACATCCTGCTCGACGCCGAAAGCCTCTTGCAGCGCTGGCAGCAGCACCCCGGCGAACGTCAGGAACTCAGCGCGCTGCTGGATGAGTTGACCACCCTGGGCGAGGGCGCGCACCTGGCGGATCTGCTGCCGGTGGATGTGCTGTGTGAAGCCTTGCTCGATCTATACGGCGCCGTCGAGGAAAGCAGCCTGGCGGTCAGCGAGCGGTTTTTCCATGAGGCGCAGCAGGCCCATGAAGCGCTGATCAACATGCTCGACGAACTGGCCGCCGGCCAGGAAATCACCCCGCAACCGCAACGCATCCGCGCCTTGCACGAACTGCTCGACGAGAGCCTCGACCCGTCGGCCATGGGCCTGATCCGCAGCGATGGCAGCCGCACCACGAGCATCCGCGAACTGGGCAGCGCCACCGCCGAACTGCAACAACACAGCGCCGACAGCGGGCCGGACGACGAGATCGTCGAGATCTTCCTCGAAGAGGCGGTGGACATTCTCGACAGCGCCGGCCAAGCCTTGCAGCGCTGGCTGAAGGATCCGGAAAACGGCGCACCGCTGTCGTCGCTGCAACGGGATTTGCACACGCTCAAGGGCGGCGCGCGGATGGCCGAGGTGGCGGCCGTCGGTGATCTGGCCCATGAGCTGGAAGGCCTTTACCAAGGGCTGGTGGATCGTCGGTACAGCCACAGCGAAGCTCTGGATCGATTGCTGCGCCAGAGCCACGAGCGCCTGGCGCTGTTCCTCGAACAGTTGCACCGGCACCAGCCGCTGGATCCGGCGCAGGACCTGATCGAGGCGATCCGCCGCTTTCGCCAGGGCTCGAGCGCCAGTCCTGAGACGCCGACCGCTTCCGCCACGCAGGATGGCCCCGCACACGATCCGGAGCTGCTGGAGATCTTCCTTGAGGAAGGTTTCGACATCATCGAAAACTCCGGCGCCGCGTTGCTGCGCTGGCAGGCCGAACCCGGTAATCGCCAGGAAGTGGAAACTCTGCTGCGCGATCTGCACACCCTCAAGGGCGGCGCGCGGATGGTGGAAATCGGCCCGATCGGCGACCTCGCTCATGAGCTGGAAAACCTCTACGAAAGCCTGTCTGCCGGCACCCTGCAGGGCAGCGCCGAACTGTTCGCGCTGTTGCAGCGTGGCCATGACCGCTTGGCGCAGATGCTCGACGGGGTACGCGCCGGTCAGCCGTGTCCGCCGGCGGACCGCCTGATCAGCGCGATCCAGAATTTCAGCCATCCCGTGCTGGTGCAAACCCCGGCGCCCGTGCCGCCGGTTGCGGTCAAGGCCGAGCCTGCGGCCCCGGCGCCCGAGACCGGGGCGGACATGGTCAAGGTCTCCGCCGAACTGCTCGACGAGCTGGTCAACCTCGCTGGCGAAACCTCGATTTTCCGTGGGCGCATCGAGCAGCAAGTCAACGATGCGCAGACCGCCCTGCACGAGATGGAAACCACCATCGAGCGCATGCGCGACCAGTTGCGCCGGCTCGACACCGAAACCCAGGGGCGGATCCTCAGCCGTCAGCAAGTGGATGCCGAACGCCTCGGTTACGAAGATTTCGACCCGCTGGAAATGGACCGCCATTCGCAGTTGCAGCAGTTGTCACGGGCGCTGTTCGAGTCTGCTTCCGACTTGCTGGACTTGAAGGAAACCCTCGACCGGCGCACCCACGACGCGGAGAACCTGTTGCAGCAGCAGGGGCGGATCAACACCGAGTTGCAGGAAGGCCTGATGCGCACGCGCATGGTGCCGTTCGAGCGCATGTTGCCGCGTCTGAAACGCATCGTCCGCCAGGTCGCCGAAGAGCTGGGCAAGGACGTGGCGTTCAGCGTCGGCAACGCCGAAGGCGAGATGGACCGCAACGTCCTCGAGCGCATGGCGGCGCCGCTGGAGCACATGCTGCGCAATGCCGTCGACCATGGCCTGGAGTCCGCCGAAGTCCGGCTGGCGGCGGGCAAACCGGCGCAGGGGCAGATCAGCCTCGACCTGTCCCGCGAGGGCGGCGACATCGTGTTCGACATCCGCGACGATGGCGCCGGCGTGCCGCTGGATGCCGTGCGGCGCAAGGCGATCAAGCGCGGCCTGCTGGCGCCGGACGCCGAGATCAGCGACCGCGAGGTGTTGCAGTTCATCCTCCATCCAGGTTTTTCCACGGCCGAGAAAATCACCCAGATTTCCGGGCGCGGCGTGGGCATGGACGTGGTGCACGAAGAAGTGCGGCAACTGGGCGGCACCATGAGCATCGATTCGGTGCCGGGGCAGGGCGTGCATTTTCGCATTCGCCTGCCGTTTACCGTGTCGGTCAACCGTGCGCTGATGGTGCAGTGCGGCGAGGATCAATACGCGATTCCGCTGGACACCATCGACGGCATCGTCCGCGTACTGCCGAATGAACTGGACGGGCATTTCCGTCTCGACCCGCCGACTTATCAGTACGGCGGCCAGCGTTATGAACTGTGCTATCTGGGCGAGCTGCTGAAAACCGCGCCACGGCCGAAACTGTCCGGCCAGAGCCTGCCGGTGCCGGTCTTGCTGGTGCAGTGCAACGACCGGCACATCGCGGTGCAGGTCGACACGATGGCCGGCACCCGCGAGATCGTGGTCAAGAGCCTCGGCCCGCAGTTCGCCTCGGTGCAGGGCGTTTCGGGGGCGACGATTCTCGGCGATGGCCGGGTGGTGCTGATTCTCGATCTGCTGGCGCCGATCCGCGCGATGCAGGCGCGGTTGCCGCAGCGCCCGGCCAGTCACGACATCGAGAGCGAACCGCACAAGCCGTTGCTGGTGATGGTGGTCGACGACTCGGTGACGGTACGCAAGGTCACCAGCCGTCTGCTCGAACGCCACGGTATGAACGTGCTGACCGCCAAGGACGGGGTCGATGCCATGCTGCTGCTGGAGGAACACATGCCGGACCTGATGCTGCTCGACATCGAAATGCCGCGCATGGATGGCTTCGAAGTGGCGACCCAGGTACGCCAAGATGAACGCCTGCAGCATCTGCCGATCATCATGATCACCTCGCGCACCGGGCAGAAACACCGCGACCGCGCGATGGCCATCGGCGTCAACGACTACCTCGGCAAGCCGTACCAGGAATCGGTGCTGCTCGAAAGCATCGCCCTGTGGAGCAAAAAACATGCATGAACGCCAGCACAATCAACGCGCCAGCCAGCTCACCGGGCTGCTGCTGCCGCTGGCGGATCGCAACCTGATCCTGCCCAACGTCGCCGTCGCCGAGCTGATCGACTACCAGTCCAGCGCCTTCGATCTCGACACACCGCCGTGGTATCTCGGTCGGGTGACCTGGCGTGAGCGGCAGATTCCGCTGCTGAGTTTCGAGTCGGCGTGCGGCAACAAAATCGTCATCGGCGAGCGGGCACGGATTGTCATCCTCAATGCCCTGGGCGGGCGGCCGGAGTTGAAGTTCATCGCGCTGCTGGTGCAGGGGATTCCGCGCTCGTACAAGCTCGACAGCCAGTTGAGTTATGTCGACGTGCCGTTGTGTGCGCTGGAGCAGGCGGCGGTGCAGGTGGGGGAGCAGGTGGCGAAGGTCCCGGATTTGTTGGCGTTGGAGACGTTGTTGGTGGATGCGGGGCTGGTTTGATTCTCGCTTGAGTTTTGCGCTTCCCCCATTCCCCTCACCCCAGCCCTCTCCCGGAGGGAGAGGGGGCCGACCGAGGTGTCTTGGATCATCCATCGACCTGAGCCACCGAGTTGATTATGGATTCAGAGCAAATCGTTCATTTCGGTGCATCTCGCTAATATCCCACGGTCAGTCCCCTCTCCCTCCGGGAGAGGGCTAGGGTGAGGGCGTTTTTGATCGTTACGCTGACCGTAATGATTCACCACCGCGCTTGATTGATGCCCCCACCCGACACTCCTAAGGTAGCTCCACGACAGCGAACCCCGTGGAGTGAGCATGACAACAACCAATTCCCCCGACTCGCGCTGGACGCGGCGGCGTGACGAGAAGCAGCGGCGCCTCGACAAGGTGCGCGGGCTGGCCGACGGTGCGGTGTTGCCCACCGACAAAATCGTTGCGGCACTCGAAGCGCTGATCCATCCGGGCGACCGTGTGGTGCTGGAGGGCAACAACCAGAAGCAGGCGGATTTCCTTTCGCGCTCTCTGGCCAAGGCCGATCCTGAAAAGCTCCACGACCTGCACATGATCATGCCCAGCGTCGGCCGTTCCGAGCATCTGGACCTGTTCGAACGCGGCATCGCCCGCAAGCTCGATTTCTCCTTCGCCGGCACCCAGAGCCTGCGCATCAGCCAGTTGCTCGAAGACGGTCTGCTGGAAATCGGCGCGATCCACACCTACATCGAACTCTACGCCCGGCTGGTGGTGGACCTGATCCCCAACGTCGTGCTCTCGGCCGGGTTCATGGCTGACCGCGCCGGCAACATCTACACCGGCCCGAGCACCGAAGACACCCCGGCGCTGATCGAACCGGCGGCGTTCAGCGACGGCATCGTCATCGTCCAGGTCAATCAACTGGTGGACGATGTCAGCGAACTGCCCAGGGTGGATATTCCGGCGTCGTGGGTCGATTTCGTGGTGGTGGCGGACAAACCGTTCTACATCGAGCCGCTGTTCACTCGTGACCCTCGCCACATCAAGCCAGTGCACGTGCTGATGGCGATGATGGCGATCCGCGGGATCTACGAAAAACACAACGTGCAGTCGCTGAATCACGGCATCGGTTTCAACACCGCCGCCATCGAACTGATCCTGCCGACCTACGGCGAATCCCTCGGCCTCAAGGGCAAGATCTGTCGCAACTGGACGCTCAACCCGCACCCGACCCTGATCCCGGCTATCGAGAGTGGCTGGGTCGAAAGTGTGCATTGCTTCGGCACCGAACTGGGCATGGAAAACTACATTGCCGCCCGGCCTGATGTGTTCTTCACCGGCCGTGACGGCTCGCTGCGTTCCAACCGGATGTTCTGCCAACTGGCCGGGCAATACGCGGTGGACCTGTTCATCGGTGCGACCCTGCAAGTCGATGGCGATGGTCATTCCTCCACCGTGACCCGTGGCCGCCTCGCCGGTTTCGGTGGCGCGCCGAACATGGGCCACGACCCGCGCGGCCGTCGTCACGGCACTCCGGCCTGGCTCGATATGCGCCATGACGATTCGCAGCAACCGATGCTCGAACGTGGCAAGAAACTCGTGGTGCAGATGGTCGAGACGTTCCAGGAGGGCGGCAAACCGACCTTCGTCGAGACCCTCGACGCGGTGGAGGTGGCGAAGAAAAGCGGCATGCCGCTCGCGCCGATCATGATCTACGGCGACGACGTCACCCACCTGCTGACCGAAGAGGGCATCGCCTACCTGTACAAGGCGCGTTCGCTGGAAGAGCGTCAGGCGATGATCGCAGCGGTGGCCGGCGTCACCGCCATCGGCCTGCGGCACAACCCGAAAGACACCGAACGCATGCGCCGCGAAGGCTTGATTGCCTTGCCCGAAGACCTCGGCATCCGTCGCACCGACGCCACCCGCGAATTGCTGGCGGCGAAAAGCGTGGCCGATCTGGTCGAGTGGTCCGGCGGCCTCTACAACCCGCCCGCCAAGTTCAGGAGTTGGTAATGCACGCACTCAACCTGCAACCCAAAACCATCACCCTCGCGGAACGGCTGGCGGATCTGGCCGTGGACGCCCTGATCGACGAAGCCGACCTGTCGCCGAAACCGGCGCTGGTCGACCGTCGCGGCAACGGTGCCCACACCGATCTGCACCTTGGATTGATGCATGCCTCGGCGCTGGCGCTGTGGCCGGCGTTCAAGAAAATGGCCGAAGCGGCACTTGAGTTCGGCGAGATCGGCTTTCCCCTGCGCGAAGCCATTGGCCGCATCGGCCGGGAAGGCGAGCAAGCGATGCTCGCCACCACCAATGGCGTGAACACCCATCGCGGGGCAATCTGGGCGTTGGGCCTGCTGGTCACGGCTGCTGCGCTGGACACGAAATCCACCAGCGCCAGTGCCGTCACTCTGCGCGCTGCGCGTCTGGCATTGCTCGATGACCGTTATGCGCCGCGCCCGCTGAGCCACGGCGCACAGGTCGCTCAACGCTACGGCGCTCGCGGTGCCCGGGAAGAAGCGCAACTTGGCTTCCCGTCGGTGGTGCAACGCGGTCTGCCGCAGCTCAAACGCAGCCGCGCCGCCGGCCATGGCGAGCAGAACGCCCGGCTCGATGCCTTGCTCGCAATCATGACTGAGCTGGCCGACACCTGCGTGCTGTACCGCGCTGGCGAACAGGGTCTGCACGCCATGCAACACGGCGCCCAGGCAGTGCTCGACGCCGGTGGCAGCGCCAGCCTCACCGGTCGCCGTCGCCTGCACGAACTCGATCAACAACTCATCGCATTGAATGCCTCGCCCGGTGGCGCCGCCGACTTGCTCGCCGCCAGCCTGCTGCTTGACCGGATCGAGCGCGACGGCATCCTTCAGGGAGCGTTTTGATGGAAACCTTATCCTTTGAATTCCCCGCCGGGCAGCCGCCACGCGGTCGGGCGCTGGTCGGTTGTGTCGGTTCGGGCGATCTGGAAGTGCTGATCGAACCGGGCCTGGCCGGCAAGCTGACGATCAACGTGCAGACCTCGGTCAACGGCGCGCAGCAGCGCTGGCAGCATCTGTTTGCGCGGATGTTCGACGGCACCACGCCACCGGCGATGGCCATCGATATCCACGACTTCGGCGCGACCCCTGGCGTGGTGCGCCTGCGGCTGGAACAAGGCTTCGAGGAGATCGGCCATGACTGACACCTCGGCACTTCTACACAAACACAGCTTCGTCGAACTCGGCGCACGGCAGCGGGCGAAAGCCTTGCTCGACGCCGGCACCTTCCGCGAACTGCTCGATCCGTTTCAACGCGTCATGTCGCCGTGGCTGGAACGCCAGGGCGTGGTGCCCCAGGCCGATGACGGTGTGGTGATCGCCAAGGGCAGCCTCGACGGTTTGCCGGTGGTGATTGCCGCCATCGAAGGCGCGTTTCAGGGCGGTAGCCTCGGTGAAGTCGGCGGCGCAAAAATCGCCGGCGCGCTGGAACTGGCCGCCGAAGACAACCGCAAAGGAATCCCGACCCGCGCCATCCTGCTGCTGGAAACCGGCGGCGTGCGCCTGCAGGAAGCCAACCTTGGCTTGGCGGCGATTGCCGACATCCACGCGGCGATTGTCGATCTGCAGCAATACCAACCGGTGGTTGGCGTGGTGGCCGGCAGCGTCGGTTGCTTTGGCGGGATGTCGATTGCCGCCGCGCTGTGCAGCTATTTGCTGGTGACCCAGGAAGCACGCCTCGGCCTGAACGGCCCGCAGGTGATCGAGCAGGAAGCCGGGATCGAGGAATACGACTCTCGCGACCGGCCCTTCATCTGGAGCCTGACCGGTGGCGAGCAACGTTTCGCCAGTGGTCTGGTGGACCGTTATGTCGCCGATGACGTGGCGCAGATTCGCGGGCAGGTCGGCGAGTTGCTGCACCAAGGCCTGCCAGCGCAACCGCGCAGTCAACGGGCCGAGTGGTTCCTGCAACGCCTGACGAGCCTGGACACTGACAAGCAAATCGAGCCTTCGGTGGTTCGCGATCTGTATAAAGGAGAGCGCTCATGAGTGGTTATTCCGTGCGCGGTTTGAACTGGTTCAACGCCTTGAGCGCTGGCGCGAATGCGGTTGAAGGTTTGCCGCCATCGCTGAAGGTCGCTGACGGGGCACTCGGGCGTTTTATCGCGGTGGTCGCCGATCCGCAAAACCGTTTCCCTCGCGCCCGCAACGGCGAAGTCGGATTGCTCGAAGGCTGGGGCCTGGCCAAGGCGGTGGATGACGCGATCACCGCTGACCGCGACAAGACGCAAAAACGCCCTTTGATCGCCATCGTCGATGTGCCGAGCCAGGCCTACGGTCGCCGCGAAGAAACCCTCGGCATTCACCAGGCCCTGGCCGGCGCGGCGGACGCTTATGCCCGCGCGCGTCTGGCCGGGCATCCGGTGATTGCGCTGCTGGTGGGCAAGGCCATGTCCGGGGCGTTTCTGGCCCACGGTTATCAGGCCAATCGCTTGATCGCCCTGCGCGATCCGGGGGTGATGGTGCACGCGATGGGCAAGGCTTCGGCGGCGCGGGTGACCTTGCGCAGCGTCGAAGAATTGGAAGCTCTGGCGTCCAGCGTGCCGCCGATGGCCTATGACATCGACAGCTATGCCAGCCTCGGATTGCTCTGGGAAACCTTGTCGGTGCAGCAGATCGAACAGCCGACGGCGGAGGATCTGGCGCGGGTCGGCGAATGCCTGAAGCAAGCCATCGAAGATGTTGGTGCGACTGATTTGAGCAATCGTCTCGGCGCGAAAAATCGCGAAGCCTCCAGCCGCGTACGTGAATTGCTGAGGGCGCAGTGGTGAACACGCCTCTGGCCCACGACCTGCTGTGGGGCATGACGCCGGCGCAGTTGCCGGCGGATGCGCCGCAGTGGGCGATTGATTCGCTGGCTGGCGGGCAACCGGTGGTGGTGCGGCGGGCGTTGAGTGAAGACGGATTCGTGGCAGTGGGCGTGCGCGGTCGGTTGCGCGAGCAGCGGCTGGCGGCGTTTATCTCTGTCGATTCGATTGCCTGTCGGGTCAGCCCGGAAGCGCTTTGTCATGTAGAGAGCGCGCGTGATCTGCCGGTCATGCAGGCGCTGCGGCAACTGCGGCCGGTGCTCGATGATTGCGGTTGGATCTGGGGTGTCAGTGGCAGTGTCGGGTTTGAGCTGGCCAGTGGATTTACGGCAATGCACGAGCGCAGCGATCTCGACTTGATTCTGCGTACACCGCAACTCATTACCCGTAACCAGGCGCGCAAACTGGTGGCGCATTTCGATCAGGCGATCTGCCGGGTCGACCTGCAATTGCAGACGCCGTTCGGTGCCGTCGCCCTGCGCGAATGGGCCGGGAATGCTTCACGGGTGCTGCTGAAAAACGCCCATGAAGCCTGTCTGGTGTCTGATCCGTGGAACCCGCAGGAGCAGGCAGCGTGAGCAGCCTGCTGGTGTTTCCCGGCCAGGGCGCGCAACAGCCCGGCATGCTTCAGCGTTTGCCTCGGGAAACGCTGATCGAGGCCAGCGACGAGCTCGGTGAAGATGTCTTGCGGCTGGATTCCAGCGAAGCGCTGCGCAGCACCCGGGCGGTTCAGCTCTGCTTGCTGATCGCCGGCGTTGCAGCCTCGCGGCAGTTGTTGCAGGACGGACTCACCGCAGATTACGTCGCCGGCCTGTCCATTGGAGCGTATCCGGCAGCGGTGGTCGCCGGAGCGTTGAGCTTCAGCGATGCGCTGCATCTGGTCAGCCTGCGCGGCGAGTTGATGCAGCAGGCTTATCCACAGGGCTTCGGCATGACCGCGATCATCGGCCTGCAATTATCCACAGTCGAAATGCTGCTGGCGCAGGTGCACGGCGCAGAAACACCGGTGTACCTGGCCAATATCAACGCCGATAACCAGGTGGTGATTGCCGGCAGCGACAAGGCGATGCAAGCGGTCGCCGAGCTGGCGCGCAGTCGTGGCGCCGGTCTGGCAAAACGGCTGGCGGTCAGCGTGCCGTCGCACTGCCCGTTGCTGGATCAGCCTGCGCAAACCCTCGCCGAAGCGTTCACCAGGGTAGAACTGAAAACACCGAACATCGCTTACCTGAGCGGCAGTCGCGCCAGGCCTGTGACCAAGGTAGAAGCGCTGCGCGACGATCTCGCCTTCAACATGTGCCGCGTGGTGGACTGGCGCGGCACCGTACAAAGCGCCTACGAGCGCGGCGTACGTCTACAGATCGAACTGCCGCCCGGTGCGGTGCTGACCGGGCTGGCGCGCCGGGTGTTCGAACAGGGGACTGTCACTGCCTTCGACAGTGCCCGGCTCGACACCTTGCAGGCACTGTTGCGTGAAGAGGAGGGCCGCCGACTCTAGACCGCTGCGACTCAGGCTTCGAACAACAAAAACAATTCGACGATGCACTTTGAGGACTACAACAATGATTATTTACGGTGTGGCGCTGCTGGCGATCTGTACGCTGGCAGGGGTGATCATGGGTGACCTGCTCGGTGTTCTTCTGGGCGTCAAATCCAACGTCGGCGGGGTCGGCATCGCCATGATCCTGTTGATCTGCGCGCGGTTGTGGATGCAGAAACGCGGCGGCATGACCAAGGATTGCGAGATGGGCGTCGGCTTCTGGGGCGCCATGTACATTCCCGTGGTGGTGGCGATGGCCGCGCAACAGAACGTCGTCACCGCCCTGCACGGCGGCCCGGTGGCGGTGCTGGCGGCGATCGGTTCGGTGCTGGTCTGTGGCTGCACCATTGCCCTGATCAGCCGCACCCACAAGGGCGAGCCCTTGCCCGACGAACCGGCGGAAATCTCCCCGGTCGGCACACCGGTAGGAGGTCGCTGATATGTGGGATCTCATTGAAAAGGGTCTGGAACACAACGGTCTGATCACCGCGTTCGCCTTCGTCGGCGTGATCATGTGGGTTTCGGTGATCCTCTCCAAACGCCTGACCTTCGGACGGATTCACGGCTCAGCGATTGCCATCGTCATCGGCCTGGTGCTGGCCTGGGTCGGCGGCACCATGACCGGCGGGCAGAAGGGCCTGGCGGACCTGACGCTGTTCTCCGGCATCGGCCTGATGGGTGGCGCGATGCTGCGGGACTTCGCCATTGTTGCCACGGCGTTTGAAGTGCAGGCGACCGAGGCGAAGAAGGCCGGGATGATCGGCGTGATTGCGCTGCTGCTGGGCACGATCCTGCCGTTCATTGTCGGTGCGTGCATGGCTTACGCGTTCGGTTATCGCGATGCGGTGAGCATGACCACCATCGGCGCCGGTGCGGTGACTTACATCGTCGGGCCGGTGACCGGCGCAGCGATTGGCGCGACGTCGGATGTGATGGCGCTGTCGATTGCCACCGGGTTGATCAAGGCGATTCTGGTGATGGTCGGCACGCCGGTGGCGGCGCGCTGGATGGGCCTCGACAATCCGCGCTCGGCAATGGTGTTCGGCGGGCTGGCCGGGACGGTGAGTGGCGTGACGGCGGGGCTGGCGGCGACGGATCGGCGGTTGGTGCCTTATGGGGCGTTGACCGCGACCTTCCACACCGGACTTGGGTGCCTGCTTGGGCCTTCGCTGCTGTTCTTCATTGTTCGCGGGATTGTTGGCTAACAGTCAAAAGCACCCTCACCCTAACCCTCTCCCGGAGGGAGAGGGGACTGACCGAGTTGGATGGGTCAGCTTTATCGACCTGAAATTTCCGTATCGAACTCAGGACTCGAAACCGATGGAGATCTGCTCCCTTTCCCCCTCGCCCCCTTGGGGGAGAGGGCTGGGGTGAGGGGGTAAGCTTTTGATCTGCTTTTAATCACACCGCCAACTGGCGATTCGCATACATCCGACACTCCGCCAACAACGCCAGCAAATTCGGATCCCGCTCTTTAGCCTTCAAAAACACCACCCCAATGTGCTGCTGCAACCGGTACTTCTCCTGCAACGGAATCAGCTTCACCCGGTTCTCGTACACCGCCGCAATCCTTCCCGGCAGCAACGCATAACCGACCCCGGAACTGACCATGCTCAGCAGGGTGAAGATGTCGTTGACCTGCATCGCCACCTTCGGCTCGAACCCCGCCTGCCTGAACACCCGTATACCGTCCTGATGGGTGGCGAAGCCTTGGGTGAGGGTGATGAAGGTTTCGTCGCGCACCTCCGCCAGATCCACTTCGCTGCGTTGGGCGAATCGCGAATCCGCCGGGGTGGCGAGGAAAATGTCGTCGGAAAACAGTGGAATCTGCTCGCAGTCCGGGTCGTTGACGGTGTCGTCCAGCGACACCAGGATCGCGTCGACTTCCATGTTTTTCAGCTTGTAGAGCAGGTCGATGTTCGAGCCGAGGATCAGGTCGATGTTGAGTTCGCTGCGGCGGATCTTCAAACCCATGATCAATTGCGGCACGGTCTTCACCGTCAGCGAATACAGTGAGCCGAGCTTGAATCGCTCGGCCGAGAACCCGGCGGCTTCGCGCGTCAGGCGCACGCTTTCGACCACGTCCTGAATCAGCTTCTGCGCCCGCTCCTCGAGCACGTAGGCGCTTTCCAGCGGTGTCAGGTTGCGCCCTTCGTGTTTGAACAGCGGACAGCGCAGGGCGCTTTCCAGCGAATGGATCGCGCGGTGCACGCTGACGTTGCTGGTCTGCAACTCGGCGGCGGCGCGGGCGAGGTTGCCGGTGCGCATGAAGGCGAGGAACACCTCGAGTTTCTTCAGGGTCAATTCTTCGTCGATCAGCATGGCGCGGACTCTTCTTGGTATCGCTCGATTGTGCCCAAATATCAGGACAGGTGCAGGCTCGCGTTGAACGGAAACATTGCGCTTTTACGCTCAAGGCCCGAGCCTTGCGCGTTGCGGTAAATGAAATCGAGGTGTGCGACACATGTATCACGGAGAAAAACTGAACGCCTGGACGCATCTGGTCGGTGCGGTAGCGGCGTTTGTCGGGGGCGTGTGGATGCTGGTGATTGCCAGCCTCGACGGCAGCCCTTGGAAGATCGTCAGCGTGGCGATTTATGCCTTTACGTTGCTGGTGCTCTACAGCGCGTCCACCGTGTACCACAGCGTGCGCGGGCGCAAGAAAGCGATCATGAAGAAGGTCGATCACTTTTCGATCTACCTGCTGATCGCCGGCAGTTACACGCCGTTCTGCCTGGTGACCCTGCGTGGGCCGTGGGGCTGGACGCTGTTCGGGATTGTCTGGGGCCTGGCGCTGATCGGCATCCTGCAGGAGATCAAGCCACGCTCGGAGGCGCGGATCCTGTCGATCGTGATTTACGCGGTGATGGGCTGGATCGTGCTGGTGGCGGTCAAGCCGCTGATCGCAGCGCTCGGGACGGCGGGGTTTGCCTGGCTGGCGTCGGGCGGCGTGCTGTACACCGTGGGGATCATCTTCTTCGCCCTCGACCATCGGTTGCGACATGCCCACGGGATCTGGCATCTGTTCGTGATCGCCGGGAGCCTGCTGCATTTTGTGGCGATTTTGTTTTACGTCCTTTAAGCGCCTATCAGTCGGCCGAGTTGTTCGCTGGCGCGCTGACTGAAGATCTGCAGCAAATCACTCAGCGTATGTGGCGGTGGTTCGGTGGCGCGAGTCACCGCGTACAGCGTGATCGGCAGCGGCGGGGCGAGAGGGCGGATAGTGGTGGTGGCCGATGAGGCACCCAGCGCGGTGAACGGATCGATCACCGCGACCCCGGCGCCGGACTCCACCATCGCCCGCGCCAGCGAATACGTCTGCACGGCAATCCGCACACGCGGCGGTGGCTCGACCGCTTCGAGATAACTATCGAGGCGGGCGGCCAGCGGGTCGGCGCTGGACAGCCCGATCAGCGGCGCTCCCGCCAACGCCATCAGCGGCAACGGCTGACCGGCATCTTCCTCCGGCCAATAACCTCTCGGTGCCAATGCCACCAGAACTCCCGAGGCCAATGCCTGGGCCTTCAGCCCCGGATGGTCCGGCAGCTGCAACGTCAGCGCCACGTCCACTTCGCGCATCAGCAGGTTCTGCATCAGCTCGCGGCTGTGGGCGCTCGACAGTTCGCAGGCGATGTCCGGGAACTGCGCCGTCCACTGCCGGATCGCCGGCGGCAGCAACGACAGCGCCAGCGCCGGGGTCGCGCCGATCCGCAGGCTGTGGCCGGGTTCGCGGCGCAGGCTCTGGGCCAGACGCCGCACGCCTTGCAGGCTTTCGGTGACCTTATCGACTTCGCGCTCCAGCTCCAGCGCTTCCGGGGTAGCCTGCAACTTGCCGCGCACCCGCAGAAACAACGGAAAACCGAGTTGCTGCTCGGCGTGCTGCAAGACCTTGGTCACCGCCGGCTGCGAGACATGCAGCAATTGCGCAGCGGCGCTGATCGAGCCGGTCTGGCGGATGGCCTGGAAAATCTCGATGTGACGAAGGCGCATGGCGATCCCATAACCTTTGTTTATAGGTTTGGCATCTTTATTCATTGTTCGGCGCCTGTCACCTCGTCCTAACCTCGGCCTCGTCTTCAAGAACGATTAAGGACGGACATGGCTCAGCGTGTGTGCATCATCGGCGGCGGCGTGATCGGGTTGGCAACGGCCTGGGCGCTGGTGCGCGACGGCTTCGAGGTGACGGTGGTCGAGGCGCGGCAGGCGCTGGGCAGCGAAACCAGTTTCGCCAACGGCGGCCAGTTGTCCTACCGCTACGTCGCGCCACTGGCCGATGCCGGCGTACCGTTGCAGGCAATCGGCTGGATGCTGCGCGGAGATTCACCGCTGAAATTGCGCCCGCGCCTGGACCCGGCGCAGTGGCGCTGGATGGCCTCGTTTCTCGCCGCGTGCCGCTCCTCGGTCAACCGCGAAAACGCCGCGCACCTGTTGCGTCTGGCGTTGTTCAGCCAGAGCACCCTGAAACGCTGGCGTGAGGACGACGGGCTCACCGGTTTCAATTGGCGGCGCAACGGCAAACTGGTGACCTTCCGCAACGCCGCCAGCTTCGAGCATGCACGCAAAGGCCTCGCCGATCCGCAGCAACAGCAGGTGTTGTCCGCCACCGAATGTGCGCAACTGGAATCGGCACTGACCGATGCGCCGTTCGTAGGCGCGATCTACACGCCGGATGAAGAAGTCGGCGACTGTCATGGCTTCTGCCAGCAGTTGGCGGCGCGCTTGAAGGCGTCGGGTCGCTGCGAGTTTCGCCTTGGTCAGGCAGTCACCGGCATTCGCCACAGCCACGGCGTGGTAACGGCCATTGAACTTGGCGCCGAAACCCTGCCGGTCGAACAACTGGTAATCGCCGCCGGCCATCGCAGCCCGTTGCTCGCGCTGCCCGGCCTGCACTTGCCGCTGTACCCGCTGAAGGGCTACAGCCTGACCGTGCCGATCGGTAACGAGCATCGAGCACCGGATGTGAGCATCACCGACTACGACCGCAAGATCGTCTACGCGCGTATCGGCGAACAACTGCGCGTGGCGGCAATGGTCGACATCGTCGGTTTCGATCCGGCGGTGGACCCCGAGCGACTGGCGCTGATCAAGCGTCAGGCCCGCGACACCTTTCCCGACGCCGGCCACTACGACGCCGCCGTCGAATGGGCCGGCATGCGCCCGGCCACGCCCACCGGCGTTCCGCTGCTGGGTGCCACTTCCTATCGCAATCTGTGGCTCAACCTCGGCCACGGCGCGCTGGGTTTTACCCTGGCCTGCGGCAGCGGACAGTTGCTCAGCGAACTGATCGGCGAGCAGCGCACATCCATTGATCTGCACGGGTTCAATCCCCGTGCGGCGTGACGGTTTCTGCTAAAACACCCCACCCACAACGGAGAATAACAATGCAAAAAATCACGTTGCTCGGCTGCACTCTGGCGCTGGTTTTCGGTGCTCAGGCTCAGGCCAATGAAGTGCCGCTGACCGGTACGCTCGGCAAGATCGCCAGCGCCAACAGCATCACCCTGGGTTATCGCGATGCGTCGGTGCCGTTTTCGTATGTGGGCGATCACACCGGGCAGCCGATGGGGTATTCGGTGGAACTGGCAGGCAAGATCGTCGAGCGCATCCAGCAGCAACTGGCGCTGCCGGAACTGAAGGTGAAGTACAACCTGGTGACGTCGCAGACGCGGATTCCGCTGGTGCAGAACGGCACGGTCGACCTTGAATGCGGCTCCACCGGGGTGACCGCCGAACGGCAGAAGCAGGTCGCGTTCTCCTACGGTTTCATCTACGTCAAAGGTCAGTTGCTGACCGCCAAGGACAGCGGCATCCACAGCTTCGATGACCTGCGCGGCAAGAACGTGGTGACCACCGCCGGCACCACCAACGAGCGTTATC
Organism: Pseudomonas sp. DR 5-09; assembly: GCF_001655595.1. Lineage (NCBI taxonomy): Bacteria > Pseudomonadati > Pseudomonadota > Gammaproteobacteria > Pseudomonadales > Pseudomonadaceae > Pseudomonas > Pseudomonas sp. DR 5-09. The sequence goes on along the minus strand of NZ_CP011566.1, from coordinate 5,972,354 downwards.
TGAAGAGCTACAACCTCGACCACAAACTGAACATGTTCGTCATCAGCGCCAAGGATCACGGCGAGGCATTCCAGATGCTGCAATCGGGGCGCGCGGCGGCATTCTACATGGACGATGCGTTGCTCTACGGCGAGCGGGCCAAGGCACGCGATCCGCACAACTGGGTCGTGGTGGGGGAGGAGCAGTCGCGGGAAATCTACAGCTGCATGGTGCGCAAGGATGATCCGCAGTTTCTTGCGCTGGTGAACGGCGTGTTGGCCGACCTGTACAGCTCGGGGGAGATCAACGGGATTTACCGCAAGTGGTTCGAGCAGCCGATCCCGCCGAAGGGCTTGAACCTTGAATTCCCGATGACCGGCGAACTCAAGGCAATCATCGCCAGACCAACCAGTGATCCGGTGCAGTGACGGGTTAGAAATCACCCCACAGTTGCTGCGCTACCGCCAGTGCCACAACCGGCGCGGTCTCGGTGCGCAGCACGCGCGGGCCGAGGCGGGCGGCGTGGAAGCCGTTGGCCTTGGCCTGCTCGACTTCGGCGTCGGACAAACCGCCTTCAGGGCCGATCAGGAACGCCAGCGTTGATGGCTTGGCATGGCTGACCAGCGGCTCGGCCACCGGGTGCAGCACCAGTTTCAGTTCGGCTTGCGTCTGTTTCAGCCAGTCGGCCAGCAACAGCGGTGGATGAATCACCGGCACCCGCGAACGACCGCATTGCTCGCAGGCGCTGATCGCCACCTGACGCCAGTGCAGCAGGCGTTTGTCGGCGCGTTCGTCCTTGAGGCGGACTTCGCAGCGCTCGCTGAAGATCGGGGTGATTTCGGTCACGCCCAGTTCGGTGGCTTTCTGGATCGCCCAGTCCATCCGCTCGCCCCGGGACAGGCCCTGGCCGAGGTGGATGTGCAGCGGCGATTCGACCTGGCCGGCGAACTGCTCGTCGATCTGCACCACCACGCGCTTCTTGCCGACTTCCACCAGCGATCCGCGAAACTCATGGCCGGAGCCGTCGAACAACTGCACCGCATCGCCTTCGGCCATGCGCAGCACGCGGCTGATGTAGTGCGCCTGGGCTTCCGGCAGTTCGTGTTCGCCGGTGCTGAGCGGGGCGTCGATAAAGAAGCGGGACAGTCTCATGGTGGTTCTCTAGAAAATTGGATCAGGATCGCTGTTGTGGCGAGTGATGCTTAGCCCGGATCGCGGAACCCGGGATGGAAATCCTTCGGCACCGCCACGCTGACGCTGTCACGAGTGGCGATGTCGATGCCTTCGCTGGCGACTTCGGCGAGGAAGTCGATCTGCTCCGGGGTGATCACGTACGGCGGCAGGAAATACACCACGCTGCCCAGCGGTCGCAGCAGCGCGCCACGCTCCAGCGCATGCTGGAACACCTTCAGGCCGCGACGTTCCTGCCACGGATAAGCCTCTTTTGTGGCTTTGTCCTTGACCATCTCGATCGCCAGGACCATGCCGGTCTGCCGCACTTCCGAAACATTCGGATGATCCACCAGATGCGCCGTCGCCGACGCCATGCGTTGAGCCAGCGCCCGGTTGTTCTCGATCACGTTGTCCTGTTCGAAGATATCCAGAGTCGCCAGCGCCGCCGCACAGGCCAGCGGGTTGCCGGTGTAGCTGTGCGAATGCAGGAAGGCGCGCAGGGTCGGGTAATCGTCGTAGAACGCGCTGTACACCTCGTCGGTGGTCAGGCACGCGGCCAACGGCAGATAGCCACCGGTCAGGGCTTTCGACAGACACAGGAAGTCCGGGCGGATGCCGGCCTGTTCGCAGGCGAACATGGTCCCGGTGCGGCCGAAGCCGACGGCGATTTCGTCGTGGATCAGGTGCACGCCATAACGGTCGCAGGCCTCGCGCAACAGCTTGAGGTACACCGGGTGATACATGCGCATGCCGCCGGCGCCCTGGATCAGCGGCTCGACGATTACGGCAGCGACGCTGTCATGATTTTCCGCCAGCGTCTGTTCCATGGCCGCGAACATATTGCGCGAGTGTTCTTCCCAGCTCATGCCCTGCGGGCGCAGGTAGCAATCCGGGCTCGGCACCTTGATGGTGTCCATCAGCAGTGCTTTATAGGTTTCGGTGAACAACGGCACGTCACCGACTGACATCGCCGCCATGGTTTCGCCGTGGTAGCTGTTGGTCAGGGTGACGAAGCGTTTCCTGTTCGGCTGGCCGCGGTTGAGCCAGTAGTGAAAGCTCATTTTCAGCGCGACTTCGATGCAGGACGAACCGTTATCGGCGTAGAACACCCGGTTCAGGCCTTCCGGCGTCATCTTCACCAGACGCTCGGACAGCTCGATCACTGGCTGATGGCTGAAACCGGCCAGAATCACGTGTTCCAGCTGATCGACCTGATCCTTGATGCGCTGGTTGATGCGCGGGTTGGCGTGGCCGAACACGTTGACCCACCAGGAGCTGACCGCGTCCAGATAACGCTTGCCTTCGAAGTCTTCGAGCCAGACGCCTTCACCGCGCTTGATCGGGATCAGCGGCAGCTGTTCGTGGTCTTTCATCTGGGTGCAGGGATGCCACAGCACCGCGAGATCGCGTTGCATCCACTGGTTGTTCAGGCCCATGTTCAGTCTCCTCGAGGCGGCTCGCGTCAGGCGCGGGCAAACAATCGCGCAAGCCTATGCAATGCATCGCGCCGGAACAACCCATTGTGTCGATTGAGCTACTTTGTATGGGCCGATAGACGTCGCTGGCGGCGTTTTGATGGCTGACGTATTCTTCGCGGTTCTTTGGGTCGTCTGACCCGCAAAACTGCTTTTTCCTACGTGTATTTCCGGAGTTCGCTGAATGTCTGTCGGTTGGCTGCGCGCCTGTGCGCTGGTGGTGTTGGGGCTGTTCAGCGTTACGGCGCTGGCCAAGGATAAAACCGCGATCGTGATCGGCGGCGGCCTGTCGGGCCTGACGGCGGCTTACGAACTGCAGAACAAGGGCTGGCAGGTCACGCTGCTCGAAGCCAAGCCGAGCCTGGGCGGCCGCTCGGGCATGGCCACCAGCGAGTGGATCGGCAACGACAAGACTCAACCGGTGCTGAACAAGTACGTTTCGACGTTCAAGCTGAGCACCACGCCGGCCCCTGAATTCGTACGGACCCCGGGTTACCTGATCGATGGCGAGTATTTCTCCGCCGCTGACCTGACCACCAAACAGCCTGCCACGGCCGAAGCGCTGAAGCGCTACGAGAAAACCCGTGACGATCTGGCGCGCTCGATCGACGATCCGCAGAACCCGGCGGCCACCAACACCCTGCACGCCCTGGACCAGATCAACGTCTCGAGCTGGCTCGACAAGCAGAACCTGCCGGCCACCGCGCGTCAGCTGATCAACCAGGATATCCGCACCCACTACGACGAGCCTTCGCGCCTGTCGCTGCTGTACTTCGCGCAGCAGAGCCGGGTGTATCGCGGCGTGTCCGACCGTGACCTGCGCGCTTCGCGTCTGGTCGGTGGCAGCCCGGTGCTGGCCCAGGCCTTCGTCAAACAACTGAAAACCATCAAGACCAACTCGCCAGTATCTGCCATCACCCAGGACAAGGACGGCGTGACCGTCAAGGTCGGCAGCGTCGGCTACCAGGCCGATTACGTTGTGCTGGCGGTGCCGTTGCGCGCCCTCAACAAGATCCAGCTGACTCCGGCGCTGGACGCCCAGCACCTGGCCGCGATCAAAGGCACCAACTACGGCTGGCGCGACCAGATCATGCTGAAGTTCAAGACGCCGGTATGGGAAAGCAAGGCGCGGATGTCCGGCGAGATCTACAGCAACACCGGCCTTGGCATGTTGTGGATCGAGCCGGCCCTGAAGGGCGGCGCCAACGTGGTGATCAACCTGTCCGGCGATAACGCCCGCGTCATGCAGGCCTTCGGCGACAAGCAGATGGTCGATCAGGTGCTGATCCGTCTGCACGCGTTTTATCCACAGGCCCGTGGTTCGTTTACCGGTTATGAAATCCGTCGCTACAGCACCGACCCGTCGACCGGTGGTTCCTACCTGGCCTTCGGCCCTGGCCAGATCAGCAAATACTGGCGCCTGTGGGAGCGTCCGCTGCAGCGCGTAGCGTTTGCCGGCGAACACACCGACACCTTGTACCCGGGCACGCTGGAAGGCGCACTGCGCACCGGTCAGCGTGCAGCCAGTCAGGTTGAAGACCTGGCGGCGGGCAAATCCTTCGAACCGGTCAAGGTCGGCCCGGCAGCGGCCACCGCCGCAGCGGCGGGTGCGGGTGCGGCAGTAGCGGCGAAGAAAGGCAACTTCTTCACCAACCTGTTCGGCGGTTCGGACGACGACAAGAAGCCAGAGCCAGTGAAAGCGCCAGAGCCGGCACCTGCTCCAGCCGCTCCAGCGCCTGCACCGGCTCCGGCCCCTGCGCCAGCCCCGGTGGAAGCACCGAAGCCAGCGGCCCCGGTGAAAGCCGAGCCGGCGAAGAAAGCGGCAGCCAAACCAGCAGCGAAGAAACCGGCGGCCAAGACCGAAGCGAAAAAACCTGCGGCGAAACCTGCGGCGAAAAAAGCTGAACCGGCGAAGAAGCCAGCGGCCAAACCGGCGGCAACCACCGAGACCAAAGCGCAGTAAGGCTTTGCGGTGAATGAAAAAGCGCGGCTTTCAGGCCGCGCTTTTTTTTGCGTGGGATTCACAACATCCCGCCACACTTTTGTCTTTAATCTTTCCTTAACTCCCCTGTTCAAGACTCTTGATCGTATTTCTCGATATTTCAAAGCAAAATTTTCCGCTTTAATTCGATAGATAACTCGCTAGTCTTGGTTCGCAGTTCTCACAGGATTTGGGCAATGCAGCTACGTAACTCTTCTTCGCGCTACGGTTGGGTCAGCATCTTCATGCACTGGGGCGTGGCGCTGGTGGTCTTCGGACTGTTCGCGCTGGGTCTGTGGATGGTGGGGCTGGATTACTACAGCACCTGGCGCAAAGACGCGCCGGATCTGCACAAGAGCATCGGTCTGGTGCTGCTGGGTGTGATGGTGTTGCGGGTGTTGTGGCGCTTTGTCAGCCCACCGCCGCCAACGCTGCAAAGCTACAGCCGCATGACCCGCATCGGCGCCAAGTTCGGCCATGGGTTTCTCTACCTTGCGCTGTTCGCCGTGATGATTGCCGGTTACCTGATTTCCACCGCAGACGGTGTCGGGATTCCGGTGTTTGGCCTGTTTGAAGTTCCTGCACTGGTTTCCGGACTACCGGATCAGGCAGATACCGCCGGTGTGATTCATCTGTACCTGGCATGGGCGCTGGTAATTTTTTCCGGCCTTCATGCGTTGGCAGCATTGAAGCACCACTTTATCGATCGTGATGCGACCCTGACACGAATGCTGGGACGCAAAGCCTGATGTTCAACCTCGACTCCAAAGGAAAACAAAGCATGTTGAAAAAGACTCTGGCCGCTCTGGCAATCGGCTCTGCCGTCCTGTCCGCCAATGTGATGGCCGCTGACTACGTAGTCGACAAAGAAGGCCAGCACGCCTTCGTCGACTTCAAAATCAGCCACCTGGGCTACAGCTACATCACCGGTACCTTCAAGGACATCAGCGGCAAGTTCAGCTTCGATGCTGCCAAGCCTGAAGACAGCAAGATCGAGTTCGACGTGAAGACCGCCAGCGTGTTCACCAACCACGCCGAGCGTGACAAGCACATCTCCAGCAAAGACTTCCTGGACGTGGGCAAATACGCTGATGCCAAGTTCGTCTCCACCAGCGTCAAGTCCACCGGCAAGAACGCCGATGGCAAAGACACTGCCGACGTGACGGGTGACCTGACCCTGCACGGCGTGACCAAGCCGATCGTGGTCAAGGCCACTTTCCTGGGTGAAGGCAAGGATCCATGGGGCGGCTACCGTGCCGGCTTCGAAGGCACTACCAGCATCAAGCGTTCTGATTTCGGCAAGATGATGGACCTGGGTCCACAGTCTGACAAAGTCGACCTGTACATCTCGTTCGAAGGTGTCAAAGCGAAGTAATTTTCGCCGGTCTCACAAAAACGCCCTCGGTCTAGCGAACGAGGGCGTTTTTTATTGCCTGCAGCAAACTTCGCCTTAGAGGCGCGCAAAAAAATGCCCCGGTTTTCAGGCCGGGGCATTTTTCATGGCAGTCGAAAACTCAGCGATTGCGGGTCAGCAAGGCCGGTTTTTCACCGCGTGGGCGGCTTGGCAGTTGATCCAGCTGCTCAGGCGTCGGGAAGCGGTCGGCTTTCGACTCCTTGTGCATGATCTTCGGGCCACTGCTGCGCGGGTTCTGCACGGCCGGTTCAGCGCGCTGCTGATCGTCACGGGCCGGGCGGCGGTTGCGCGGGTTTTCGTCGCGACGACCCTGACCGTCACGCGGTGCACCATTGCGTGGGCCACTGCGTTTGCCTGGCGGGGTGCCGGTGCTCGAACCGTTGCTGTTGCGCGGGCCGTTCTGGCGACCTTGCGACTGCCCGCCGCGGGGTGCGCCCGAACCTGCGCCTTGCGCCGGAGCGCCCGGGCGACGGTTGCGACCTCCGGCCGGAGCCTGCTTCGGCACGTAATCAACGCGGTTACCGAAGTTATCGATATCGTCGTCGAGGAATTCGTCCGGAGCACGGTCAGCAGCGGCGCGTGGCGGCTGGCTTGGCTGGCGTTGTTCGCGGGCCGGGGTGCCTTCACGCGGCTTCTGTTGACGGGCTGGACGCTCGCCACGTTCGCCGGCCGGTTTTTCCTTGCCCTTGTCTTTGCCTTTGTCTTTACGACCGCCGCCACCGCCGCCGCCATTCGGGCCGTCGCCGCGTGGGCCACGGGCATTGCGCGGGTTGCGCATGTCCGGACGTTCACGGGCTTCCGGCTTCTCGGCCTCGATGGTGCTGGCATCGAAGCCCATCAGGTCGCCGTCGGCGATTTTCTGCTTGGTCATGCGTTCGATGCTTTTCAGCAGTTTTTCTTCGTCCGGCGCGACCAGCGAGATCGCCTCGCCCGAACGACCGGCCCGGCCGGTACGGCCGATACGGTGGACGTAGTCCTCATCGACGTTCGGCAGTTCGAAGTTGACCACGTGTGGCAACTGGTCGATGTCCAGGCCACGGGCGGCGATGTCGGTGGCAACCAGGATGCGCACTTCACCGGCCTTGAAGTCGGCCAGGGCTTTGGTGCGGGCGTTCTGGCTCTTGTTGCCGTGGATCGCCACAGCCGGCAGGCCGTGTTTGTCCAGGTACTCGGCCAGACGGTTGGCGCCATGCTTGGTGCGGGTGAACACCAGCACCTGTTCCCACGCGCCGGCGGTAATCAGGTGGGCCAGCAGCGCACGCTTGTGGCTGGCCGGCAGACGGAAGACGCGTTGTTCGATGCGCTCGACCGTGGTGTTCGGCGGCGTCACTTCGATGCGTTCCGGGTTGTGCAGCAGCTTGCCGGCAAGATCCGTGATGTCTTTGGAGAAGGTCGCAGAGAACAGCAGGTTCTGGCGTTTGGCCGGCAGGCGCGCGAGGACTTTCTTCACGTCGTGGACGAAGCCCATGTCGAGCATGCGGTCGGCTTCGTCGAGCACGAGAATTTCGACGTGGGACAGATCGACGCTGCCCTGGCCGCACAGGTCGAGCAGTCGACCGGGGCACGCCACCAGCACGTCAACGCCACGGGACATGGCCTGAACCTGCGGGTTCATGCCGACGCCGCCGAAGATGCACGCGCTGACGAATTTCAGGTCGCGGGCGTAGATCTTGAAACTGTCGTGAACCTGCGCCGCGAGTTCGCGGGTAGGGGTCAGCACGAGCACGCGCGGTTGGCGCGGGCCGTGACGCTGGGATTTGTCCGGGTGACCGTTGGGAAACAGCCGCTCCAGGATCGGAAGGGCGAAACCGCCGGTTTTACCAGTACCTGTCTGAGCCGCAACCATCAGGTCGCGACCTTGCAACACGGCGGGAATGGCCCGCTGTTGCACCGGAGTAGGCTCGGTATAGCCCGCATCTTCGATAGCGCGGACCAAAGCCTCGGAGAGACCGAGGGAAGCAAAGGACATGAGTAATCCTGTTTCAGTTAGGGCTTGGCCCAATGGGAGTCTTGCCTGGCGCGAATGGCGTTTAAGAGGACGCAATCCCGTCCGGTCCTGCTGCGGTTCCGAAGGCACGTCCGGAGCGCTCGCGCGGGCTGAAAAGCTGCGCTGTAGCGGGTCGGGAGGCCTGTTACGGTTCCGGGCGTCCGGGCGTGAGCCTGGCGGGAACGCCGGAGTATAACAGAGCAATCACTGCGCGCCGCTTTCCTGCTGCTCAACGGTTTTGCCGCTGGCGGTGGCGTTGCTCAGTGGCGACGTCAGGGCGGGGGCTGCGCCGTAGCGGGCGCTGAGCTCGGCATAGGCCGGTTCGCGCTTGAAACGCTTGAGTTCGGCGCCGAAGCGCTGTACCAGCAAATCCATCCCGGCATTGCGTCGCACGGCCAGAAACTGGCTCTGGCGGCTGATGACCGTGGGGTTTTCAGTGATCTGGTTGCGGATATCCAATTCATCGAGCAAATGCTGGCCCACGCGGCGGTCGGTGATCAGCAGGTCGATGCGCCCGCGCACCAGTTTGCCGAAATTGGCTTCGTGGGTCGGGGCCGGTTCCCGAGTGAACAGGGTCGATTCGCGAAAATCGGGGCTGTACAGATAGCCCGGCGACGTACCGATGGTCAGGCCCTTGAGGTCTTCGAGGCTGCGAAAAGGGTGCGGGCGGTCGTTGGCGTAAAACATCACGAACTCGACGTCCGACAGCGGTTCGCTCGGATAGAGCAGGGTGGCGTCGCGTTCGTCGCTGTGGAAGATGTCCAGCGCGCCGTCGGCCTGACCGGTTTCGAGCATCGACAGGCAGCGTTTCCAAGGCAGGAACTGCCATTCGACTTCGATGCCCAGGCGCTTGAACACGATGGCGGTGGTTTCGTAGTCCAGTCCGAGGTTCTTGCCGTCTTGTTCATAGACGTACGGCGCCCACGGTTCGGTGACGATACGCAGCTTCTCGCCCCGAGCGGCAAAGCTCAGGCAAGCAAAAACCAGCACGGCGAATAACTGCGTGATCAAAGGCATGGCTTGAGATTACGACGAGAAACGGCAAAGAGCCAGAAACTGGCCGCAGAAGCTCTGTTTCGGGCGTTAAAAGCAAAAAATCGCAGCGGCGAAAGCGCTGTAGGCACTGTCGTGGCTGCGATCTTCTGGTCTTGCGGTGACGTCTTTTTAGCGCGGCAGCTTCAGGTTGTTCCAGATCGCCAGGCTCGGTTCGGCCTGGTTCATGGAATAGAAGTGTAGGCCGGGTGCGCCGCCTTGCAGCAGGCGCTCGCACATTTCCGTGACGACCTGTTCGCCAAAACGCTGAATGCTTTGGCTGTCATCGCCGTAGGCTTCCAGCTGCTTGCGGATCCAGCGCGGGATTTCCGCACCGCAGGCATCGGAGAAACGCGCGAGTTTGCTGTAGTTGGTGATCGGCATGATCCCCGGCACGACCGGAATGTCCACGCCCAGCGCCTGCAAACGGTCGACAAAGTAGAAGTAGCTGTCGGCGTTGAAGAAGTACTGAGTGATCGCGCTGTCGGCGCCGGCACGGGCTTTGCGCACGAAGTTGGCGAGATCGTCCTCGTAGTTGCGCGCTTGCGGATGCATTTCCGGGTAGGCGGCGACTTCGATGTGGAAATGATTGCCGGTTTCTTCACGAATGAATTCAACCAGTTCATTGGCGTGACGCAGCTCGCCGCTGGTCATGCCCATGCCGGACGGCAGGTCACCGCGCAGGGCGACGATGCGCTTGATGCCGGCGGCCTTGTACTCGTTCAGCAGGCCGCGCAGGTCGTCCTTGCTGTCGCCGACGCACGACAGGTGCGGGGCGGCGGGGATTTTGACTTCGCTTTCCAGCTGCAACACGGTGTTCAGCGTGCGGTCACGGGTCGAACCGCCAGCGCCGTAGGTGCAGGAAAAGAAGTCGGGGTTGTAGGTGGCCAGCTGACGGGCAGTGGCGAGCAGTTTTTCATGCCCAGCATCGGTCTTGGTCGGGAAGAACTCGAAGCTGTAGCGACGGTCTTGGGACATGGAGGGGACCTCCAGCTACAAGCTGCAAGCTTCAAGCTGCAAGAGCAGCGGAGGTGCGCTGGTCTCTTGTGCCTGAAGCTTGCGGCCTGACACTGTTTTGACAAATAGGGGCAGAGCTTTCGGGCTTCGCGCGGCAAGCCCGGCTTGTGGCCTTGCTTGCCGCTTGAAGCTTGAAGCTCGCAGCTGCTCTTAGTAGCGGTAAGCGTGTGGCTTGAACGGGCCTTCGACGGTCACGCCGATGTAGTCAGCCTGTTGCTTGGTCAGTTGAGTGACCACGCCGCCGAAGCCGCGAACCATTTCCAGGGCCACTTCTTCGTCGAGTTTCTTCGGCAGTACTTCAACGGTCAGACGCTCGGCTTTCTGGGCTGGCGACAGGTCGGCGTACTTCTGGCCGAACAGGAAGATCTGCGCCAGCACCTGGTTGGCGAACGAACCGTCCATGATGCGGCTCGGGTGACCGGTGGCGTTGCCCAGGTTCACCAGACGGCCTTCGGCCAACAGGATCAGGTAGTCGTCGTTCTGTGGGTCGAACGAGCCAGCACCGGTACGGTGGATCTTGTGTACCTGTGGCTTCACTTCTTCCCATGCCCAGTTCTTGCGCATGAAAGCGGTGTCGATTTCGTTGTCGAAGTGACCGATGTTGCAGACAACGGCGCGCTTCTTCAGGGCTTTGAGCATGTTTGCGTCGCAAACGTTGACGTTACCGGTGGTGGTCACGATCAGGTCGATCTTGCCCAGCAGCGCTTTGTCGATGCTCGCTTCAGTGCCGTCGTTGATACCGTCGATGAACGGCGAAACCAGTTCGAAACCGTCCATGCAGGCTTGCATGGCGCAGATCGGGTCGACTTCGGAGACTTTGACGATCATGCCTTCCTGACGCAGGGACTGGGCCGAACCCTTGCCCACGTCACCGTAGCCGATGACCAGCGCTTGCTTGCCGGACAGCAGGTGGTCGGTACCGCGCTTGATGGCATCGTTCAGGCTGTGACGGCAGCCGTACTTGTTGTCGTTCTTGGACTTGGTCACCGAGTCGTTGACGTTGATGGCCGGGATTTTCAGCTCGCCCTTGGCCAGCATGTCCAGCAGACGGTGCACGCCGGTGGTGGTTTCTTCGGTCACGCCGTGAACGCGGTCCAGAACCTGTGGGTATTTCTTGTGCAACAGCTCGGTCAGGTCGCCGCCGTCGTCGAGGATCATGTTGGCGTCCCATGGCTGGCCATCCTTCAGGATGGTCTGCTCCAGGCACCACTCGTACTCTTCTTCAGTCTCGCCTTTCCAGGCGAAAACCGGGATGCCGGCAGCAGCGATGGAAGCAGCGGCCTGATCCTGAGTCGAGAAAATGTTGCAGGACGACCAGCGTACTTCGGCACCCAGGGCAACCAGGGTTTCGATCAGCACGGCAGTCTGAATGGTCATGTGGATGCAGCCGAGGATTTTTGCGCCTTTCAAAGGCTGCTCGGAAGCGTACTTGCGGCGCAGACCCATCAGGGCCGGCATTTCCGACTCGGCGATGATGGTTTCGCGACGGCCCCAGGCAGCCAGGGACATGTCGGCAACTTTGTAATCGTTAAAATCGGCAGGCGTGATAACAGCGCTCATGAAGAGCCTCCATTCGTAATGTATGCGAATGGGCGCCGTTGTGCGTTTAGTGTCCGGCCTGAGCCGGTCAACGCCCCATCCGAGCCTGACAGGTTGAACCTGCTGCAGCGCCCCTCGGACAGGTGGCGGGAAAACGGTATCAAGTGAAGGTTACCGTTTTGAAACGGGGGCGATTATAGCCGTCTAGACTGATCTTCCAAAGGGTTTCTGTCGGCCAGATGAAGATCGCCAATCGCGACCATAGTAGAAGCCTCATGGAGCATGACCGCTCAGTCTGCCAAGATGGCGCCATCATTCGGCAAGACGCTCAGGAGTGAAGATGAATTTCCACACCCGCAAGTGGGTAAAACCCGAAGACCTCAACCCCAACGGCACCCTGTTCGGCGGCAGCCTGCTGCGCTGGATCGACGAGGAAGCCGCGATCTACGCCATCGTTCAACTGGGCAACCAGCGTGTGGTGACCAAGTACATTTCCGAAATCAACTTCGTCAGCGCCTCGCGCCAGGGCGACATCATCGAACTGGGCATCACCGCCACCGAGTTCGGCCGCACCTCGATCACCCTGACCTGCGAAGTGCGCAACAAGATCACCCGCAAGAGCATCCTGACCGTCGAGAAGATGGTCTTCGTCAACCTCGGCGAAGACGGCCTGCCGGCGCCGCACGGGCGAACCGAAATCAGGTACGTAAAAGACCAGTTCAAGGATGACGTGCCCGTTACCGAATGATATCGGCGGTGCCCCCATCGCGAGCAAGCCCGCTCCCACATTAGACCCCGTGCTCCCCCGCAACTCGGTCAACTGTGGGAGCGGGCTTGCTCGCGAAAGCGGTTGTGCAGTCACCGAAGATTTATCTGGCTACTGAACAGCCATGAACCGCAGGGGTCGTAGCTAAAAGCCCCTCTACGGTTCCCACGCCATGACCACCCCAACAGACGGCAAGACCCCCGACCTCTCGGCCAAGGAACAACACGAAGTCGAGAAAAACCAGCCGCCCCGGGCGGCGGTCCTGCATGAAATCATCCGCAAACAAGGCGACCAGGAACTGGAGCGCAGCATCGCCGCGCTGTGGTGGTCGGCGCTGGCAGCCGGGCTGACCATGGGCCTGTCGCTGATGGGCATGGGCCTGCTCAACTCGCGTCTGCCCGAGGGCGACGAATTCAAGGTGATCGCCAGCTTCGGCTACTGCGCGGGTTTTCTCGCGGTGATCCTCGCCCGCCAGCAACTGTTCACCGAAAACACCCTGACCGCCGTGCTGCCGGTGATGACCAAGCCAACCCTGGGCAATTTCGGCCGGTTGATCCGGCTCTGGACCGTGGTGCTGTTCGGCAACCTGTGCGGGACGATTCTGGTGGCGTACGTGATGCTCGAACTGCCGATCTTCGACAGCAAGACCGACGAGGCCTTCCTCGAAATCGGCCGCAAGGTCATGGAGAACCACGCGAGTCAGATGTTCGCCAAGGGCATCGTCTCGGGCTGGATGATCGCCACCATGGTCTGGATGATCCCGTCCATGGAAAGCGCGAAGATGTGGATCATCATCCTCATCACCTATCTGATGGCACTGGGCGATTTCACGCACATCGTGGTGGGATCGGCGGAGGTGTCGTATCTGGTGTTTGCCGGCGAGTTGCCGTGGAGTGATTTCTGGGCGGTGTTTGCCGGGCCGACCCTGGCGGGGAACATCATCGGCGGCAGTTTCATCTTTGCCCTGATCAGTCATGCGCAGATCCGCAGTGAAAGCGGTGCGCCGAAAGAAACGGATGCGCCGAAGGAATCTGCGGACCAGGCCGAAAAGCCCGATCCGCAGCGGATCAAGAAATGATCAATGGTGCGCGGGCTCGGCAGCGGTCGCCGGCTCGTCGCGTGTTGCGTGCTTGACCAGTTTGCCGATGGTCAGGCCCTGCAACAGGATCGACGACAGCACCACGATGTAGGTGATGCTCAGCAGCAGATCGCGCTCCGGGCCCAACGGTAGGGCCAGGGCCAATGCCACCGAAACACCGCCGCGCAAACCACCCCAGGTCAGGATCCGGATCGTGCCGCGCGGCACGGTGCGCCAGCGCCGCAGCAAGACGATGGCCGGGGCCACGGTGAGCAGGCGCGACAGCAGAATCGCCAGCGCCAGCAGGCTAGCCGCCGCCACGTGCAGCCAGTTGAACGGCAGCAGCAACAGCTCCATGCCGATCAGCGCGAACAGCAGGGCGTTGAGCATGTCGTCGAGCAATTCCCAGAAACCGTCGAGGTATTTGCGCGTCATGTCGTTCATCGCCAGGTTGCGACCCAGGTTACCGATGATCAGACCGGCGACCACCATCGCAATCGGTGCCGAGACGTGCAGCTCGGTGGCCATCGCCGAACCGCCAATCACCAGCGCCAGGGTCAGCATGACTTCGATCTGGTGCTGCTCGATGCTCTTGATCATCAGGTACACCAGATAACCGATCAGCCCGCCGAACAGCACGCCACCGATGGCTTCGTGAGCAAACAGCATGGCCGTGGCGCCGATAGTCGGGGTTTCGCCCAGTTGCGCGATGCCCAGCAGCACGGTGAACACCACTACGGCGGTGCCGTCGTTGAACAGCGATTCGCCGACGATGGTGGTCTTCAGCGGCTTCGAGGCATTGGCCGTACGCAGCACGCCGAGGACCGCAATCGGGTCGGTCGGGGAAATCAGCGCGCCGAACAACAGGCAGTAGAGGAAGCTCACGTGCCAGCCGAACAGGGCAAAAATGTAATAGGCGAGGCTGCCGATCACGGCGGTGGCGATCAGTACGCCGAAGGTCGCCAGCAGGCCGATGGGCCAACGGTAGCTGCGCAGGTCGTTCAGGTTCACGTGCAAGGCGCCAGCGAACAGCAGGAACGACAGCATCCAGTTCATCAGCAGATCGCCGAAGTCGATCTGGCCGATCAGTTGCTGCACGCGCTCTTCCAGACCGGGGTAACCGAGCAGGCTCAAGCCTTGCAGCAACAGGGAAAACATCAGTGCGGTAACCATCACGCCGATGGTCGGAGGCAGTCCGATGAAGCGGAAATTCACAAAGGTGAGGAGGGTGGTGAGGCAGATGAAAGCGGCGACGAGTTCAAGCATCCGGGGTCCTTTGGATGGGGGTGAAAGACAGCGCGGCCATTCATGGACGCAAGGGTTGGATGGGCTGACGCCGGGTGGGGACACAATTGTGTCCCCCGGGAAAATCAGCCGGACACATTGACCGCAGCGACACCCCGACGTTGCAGGTAGATGAAAAACAGCGCCGTCAGCACGGTCAGCACACCTACCAGTGCGCCGGTCCAGGGCAAGTCCGCGAGGTCCGCGCCACTGGCCACCACCAGCCCGCCGATCCATGCGCCGGCGGCATTGCCGAGGTTGAAGGCGCTCTGGTTCAGGGTCGAGCCGAGGTTCGGTGCTTCGTGAGCCTGATCGATGATCAGCAGTTGCAGGATCGGGCACAGGGCGAAGGCGAAAATTCCCCACAGCACCAGCGTGATCGCCGCCGGAACCACCGAGCGACTGGTCTGGCTGAACGCCGCCAGAATCACCACCACCGCCAGCGCGACACCCACCAGCGACGGCAACAGACGACTGTCGGCCAGGCGCCCGCCGAGCATGCTGCCGCCGGTCAGGCCGACACCGAACAACAGCAGCATCACCGTCACGCCGTGGGGGCTGACGCCGGTGATGTCCTGCAGAATCGGCGCGATGTAGGTGAACACGCTGAACAGACTGGTGGACGCCAGCACGCTCATGCCCAGTGCCAGCAACACGTTGACCTTGCCCAGCACCTTGAACTCGCTGGCGAGGTTGGCCTTGTCCATCGGGATGTGTTTCGGCAACCACAGCCATTGGGCGAGGGCGGCGATCACACCGATCACCGAGACCGCCCAGAAGGTCGAGCGCCAGCCGGCGTATTGGCCGAGCGCGGTGCCCAGCGGTACGCCGAGGACGTTGGCCAGGGTCAGGCCGGTGAACATCATGGCAATCGCCTGCGCCCGCTTGTTCGGTGCGACCAGCCCGGCGGCCACCACCGAACCGATGCCGAAGAACGCGCCGTGGCACAGCGCGGTGACCACTCGCGCCGCCATCAGCGTTGCGTAGTTCGGCGCCAGTGCGCACAGCACGTTGCCGAGGATGAACATCAGCGTCATGCCCAGCAGCGTGGCCTTGCGCGGCATGTTGGCGGTGCCGATCGCGAGGATCGGCGCACCGAACACCACGCCCAGGGCGTAGCCGGTGATCAACAGGCCAGCGTGGGGAATGCTCACCGCGAGGTCGCGGGCGACATCGGGCAGCAGGCCCATGATGACGAATTCAGTGGTGCCGATGCCGAAAGCGGCAACAGCGAGGGCAAGCAAAGCGAGTGGCATGCGCAAGGTCTCTGTCGGTAGTCTTGACGCTTTGATCAGGCATACGCAGGCCGGCGACCGGTCTCGGGCGAGAACGGGGCAGGCAGGAATTATTGGAATTTATCTGTGCGCAACTGAGTGCGGCGTGGTCGCTTGCAGTATAAACAGCTGCTGACACATCGCGAATCAATAATCTGACTAATTGGCTCAGGTTCAACAACAAGAACAAAGGAGTGGCACGTGCTGGCGACAGCTCTGGTGTTGGTGGCGGCGCTGTTGCACGCAGCGTGGAACACGTTGATCAAGTTCAGCGCCGAACGGCTGCTGGTGGTGGCCTGCATGGACACCGTGGCGCTGTTGTTCGTGGCGCTGGCGATGCCTTTCATCAGCCTGCCGCCGGCGGAAATCTGGCCGTGGATTCTGGCGTCGGCGGCGTTCGAGCTGCTTTATCGCTACCTGTTGATTCAGGCCTATCGGGTCGGCGACCTGGGGCTGGTCTATCCGCTGATGCGCGGACTGTCGCCGCTGGTGGTGCTGGCGCTGACTCTGATCTTTGCCGGCGAGGTGCTGACCACCCAGCAAATCTTCGGGATCCTGCTGATCCCGCTGGGCATGGCTTGCCTGCTCTGGCAGGGCGGCGGCGGGAAACATTTGCCGTGGGCGATGCTGCCGGTAGTGGCGCTGATCGGCTTGTGCATCGGTTGCTACACCTACATCGACGGTCAGGCGTTGCGGCGCTGGTCGCATCCGCTGGATTACCTGGTCTGGGTCACGCTGCTCAGTGCCTGGCCGTTCCCGCTGCTGGCGTGGGTGGCCAAGCGTCCGGCGTTCAAGCTGTTCTGGCGCGAGCAATGGAAGCTGGGACTGGCGGTCGGGTTCTGCGTGTTGTTCAGCTACGCTCTGGTGCTGTGGGCGATGCAGTTGGGCTCGATTGCCGAAGCGGCGGCGTTGCGTGAAATCAGCGTGATCCTGGTGGTGCTGTTCGGCATGCGTTACCTGAAAGAACCTTTCGGCCGGCCGCGGCTCTTAGCCTGTGGGCTGGTGCTGATCGGCATGTTGGTGATGAAGTTCTGACCGCCCGGCAACTCTAAAACTCGAAAGAAGGACGGTGTTATGACGGTGGCTTTGTGGTGTGTGTTGATCGCGATTTTTCTGCCCTATCTGTGCACCGTCGTGGCCAAGGCCTCGGGCGGTTTCAGACTGCGGGACAATCATGATCCCCGGGACTTTCTGGACAGCGTGGATGGCGTGGCGCGCCGTGCCCATGCGGCGCAACTGAACAGTTTTGAAGTGACCCCGGCGTTTGCGGCGGCGGTGATCGTCGCGCACCTGGTGGGCACGGCAGAGCTGGTGACGGTCAATGTGCTGGCGGTGCTGTTCATTACCAGTCGCCTGCTCTACATCATTTGCTATCTGGCGGACTGGGCGGCTTTGCGCTCGTTGGTCTGGTTTGTCGGGATGGTGCTGATTGCCAGCTTCTTCTTCGTTTCGATCTGAACCTGAAAAGATCGCAGGCTGACGAGGCCTGCGATCTTTTGCATTGTGCTTACGGCTTGTCGGCTACCTGCGGCACTTGCGGCAACGCCGCGCCTTTTGGCCAGAGCATCCAGATCTGTCCTTGCTGTTTCATGTCGCCCGCCAGTTGCCCGGCGGCATCGCCGGTGCCCCAGAACAGATCCGCGCGAACCTCACCGGCAATCGCGCCGCCAGTGTCCTGCGCAGCCACCGGGCGTACCAGCGGCGTGCCGTCGGGGCGAGTGGTCGACAGCCACAACAGGCTGCCCAGCGGAATCACCTTGCGGTCCACTGCCGCGCTGTAACCGGCGGTCAGCGGCACATTCAGCGAGCCGCGCGGCCCTTCGTTGCTGTCCGGGTTGCGGGTGAAAAACACGTAGCTCGGATTGCTCGCCAGCAGTTCCGGAATGCGCGATGGGTTGGCCTTGGCCCAGTTGCTGATCGCACCCATGGTGACTTCTTCTTTTTTCAGCTCGCCCTGTTCCACCAGCCAGCGGCCGATCGGTCGGTACGGGTGACCATTCTGGTCGGCGTAGGCGATGCGCAGTTGTCGGCCGTCATCGGTCTGAATTCGCCCCGACCCCTGAATCTGCAGGAATTGCAGGTTCATCGGGTCGGTCAGCCACGCCACGACCGGCGCCTTGACGCCTTTGGTCTCGATGGTCGCTGCGTCGTCGTAAGGCTTGAGCACGCGACCTTCGAGGCGGCCGCGCAGGCGCTTGCCTTTGAGTTCCGGGTAAATACTTTCCAGCGAGACAATGATCATGTCTTCGGGCACGCCATACACCGGCACGTTGGCGGTGGCGGTTTGCGTCAGGCTGCCGGGATAGACCGGTTCGTAGTAGCCGGTGATCAGGCCGTTGGGATTGTCGTTTTCGGCGCGCAGGCCGAAGACGTCGAGGTTCTGCTTGAGGAAGGCGCGGATGTCGCCGGCTTTTTGCGGGACATTGGCGGCGGCTGCACAGGTCGGGCCCCAGACCGGGTCAGCCTTGAGCCGGGTGCAGGCGCTGCGCCACGAGCTGAATCCGGCCACCAGATCGCTGTCGGACACCGCAGGCAACGCTTCCCAAGTGGCGCTGGAGTAGGTGGCCAGGGCGTGGGTTTTCGGCTTGGCGCTGTCGCCACCGGTGCAGCCGGCGAGGATCGCCAGCAGCGGCAGGGTGACGATGAGCGGATGACGCCAGGCCTTGAAGCGGCTGTTCATGGAGAATTTCCTGTGCCGGTTGCTGAAGTGCTCCATGCGCTCAAGCAACCCTTATTGTTAATAGGGCTATTGGTGTTTGGCGGTGACGCGAGGATACTGGCCGCCGATTTCCGTGACCTGAAGCCACCATGACTCTTAAAAGAATTTCTGTTGTATTGCTGGCCTGTCTGACCTTGTCCGCCTGTGGCGGTGTCGACCCGAATTCCCCGCTGGGTCAGCGCAAGGCGATCTTCAAGCAGATGCTCAGGACCGGCGAAGACCTGGGTGGCATGTTGCGTGGGCGCATCCCGTTCGACGGAGCGAAATTCGCCGAAGGCGCGGTCAAGCTCGATGCGTTGTCTCATGAGCCGTGGAAACATTTTCCGCAGGTGCGCGAAGAAGATCACACCAGCGCCAAGGACGATGTCTGGCAGAAACAGGCCCGTTTCCAGGAAATGGCCCGCACCCTTGAAGCGGCCACCGGTGAACTGGTGATCGCCAGCAAGGTTCAACCCTACAAGGCCAGCAACCTGGGGCCGGCGGTGCAGAAAGTCGAAGATGCCTGCAGTGCCTGCCATAAAGAGTTTCGCGACCACTGATGTTCAAGGGATCACAGCCTTTGGCCGTGATCCCCGGCTTTCTTACTTGTCGAGTTCGTCCAGCGCGTCCTGCAATTCCTTGCGCGATTCGGCGAGCTTGTTCTTGCGCTTGTCGATCTTCTCCGGATCGCCCTTCTTCATGGCCTTGTCCAGATCAGCCTGACGCCTGCTCACTTCGTGCTTGGCGTCGAGTACCTTGTTTTCCCGCTCTTTCTTCAGGCCGGCGTCGGTGCAGTGTTCGGTGACTTCGCGCAGGGCGGTTTCGAGGCCGGCCTGCTGGTCGGCATTGCCGCGGGACTTGGCCTGTTCGATCTGATTGATGATGCCCTGCTTCTTGGCAGCACAACCGGTCAGGCCCGGCGCGTCTTCGTCGGCCATCACGGGGGCGGCGAGGACTGCGCAGAAAGACAGCAGGGCGAGCGGTGCGAGAAATTTCATAAAAGCTCCATGTGCAAAGGCAATCGTATCGGTGAAGCACTGCGCTGTTGGAGCGCTCCGGCGGACTTGGGTTCCCGGTGGGCCGGGGATTGCGTGTTCAGAAGCCGTCGACACCGGCGGCTTGCAAGGTTTTACTCAGGGCCAGTACCTGCGGGTCACGAAAAAAGGCGCTCAATTGCGCCGCGCGACCCGGGCCGATTCCGGCTTCTGCCTGCCATTGTTCGGTGTTGCGTTGTGCCAGCGTCTGCCATGAATCGGCGAGTGTTGCCTGACCGGTCGGTGGCAGCCCCAGGGCTTTGAGCCACTGCAGGAACGGCCGTTGGCGGGCGCTGTGAAAACTGTGCAGCAGGCGGGCACTGCTGCGCTCGCCGAGACCGGCAATGTTAGCAAGCTCCGGCCCGTCGAGGGTCAACCAATCCAGCAGGCTGTTCAGGCGGCCTGTTTCCAGAAGTTTCTCCCAGGTGCCGCGACCGACATGGGGCAGGGCCAGTCCCTGCTTGCCGCTGAGCCAGGTCAGGCGGGCGAGGAACTGGCTTTCGCAGCCCGGCGTCGGTTGCCAGCAGCTCAGGGCGTGAAAGTCGCGGGCGAGCGGAACGTTCAGATCCACGCGTTCAGTGCTGCGCAGCACCAAGCTGTCGAGGCGCGGAATCGTCAGCCCGGCCAGGCTGATTGCCACCTGATCGCCGGGCCGAATGTCCAGTTCCTGCCAGCGCCTGAGCGAACTGACGCTGACCCGTTTGATCTGCCGGTCATCGAGCATCACCGGCGACAGTTCAAGCACCGGCGTAATGCGCCCGGTGCGGCCGATCTTGAAGTTCACCTTGCGCACATCGGCCAGTGCCTGGGCAAAAGGGTATTTCCAGGCGACAGCCCAGTAGGGCGGACGAGCCTGCCAGCGCTCTGCCGGTGGCCGCAGGCTTTGGCGCAGAACCACTCCGTCCGTGGCAAATGGCAGTGGCGAGCGATACCAGTGATCGCGCCAGTGTTGCGCTTCGTTCAGGCTGGCGACGGCCTGGGTGTAGGGCTCCGTGGTAGGAAAACCGAACTGCGTAAGGGCCGCGATTCGCTCCGGCAAGTCCTTCGGCCCTTGCGGCCAGTCCCAGACAAACAGCCCGATGCCTGCAGCGTGTTCCGCGTCGAGATCCTTGCGCCCCAGCAGCCCGGCCACGGTGGCGCGGGCGTTGGCGCTGCCGGCACGTGCCTGCTTATGGTCGTTCAAACGCCAGTAGAGTTCGCCTTGCACCAGCAGGTCCTGCGGTTGCGTCAGCTGTTGCGGAATGGCTCCGATTCTTTTTGCCGATACGGTCCAGTCCTGCCCGCGAACCCCATCCCCGCGACTGATCGCCTGATGCAGTCGGCCGTTGCGATAGATCAGGGTGACCGCCACGCCATCGACCTTGGGTTGCACCCAGACGTTTTGGCGGTCGCGCAGCCAGGTGGCGATGTCCGCCGCGTCATGAAGTTTGTCCAGACCAGTGTGAGCGACCGGGTGCGCAACCGGGCCTGATGCGGTGCGCAACGGCTCGGGCGGTGAGGGAAGTTTGAAGCACCGGCGCCATTGGCTCAGGCGCAGGCGGGACTGATCGTAGAGCTCATCGGCGATCACCGAACGACCTTCGCGATGATAGGCGTCGTCCCAGCGGTCGATCTGTTGTTGCAGGGCGGCGACTTCGCTCGAAGCCCGGGCGGCGGCCCAGTCGGGGCAGTCGGCAGCGAAGGTGTTGAGGTGGAAAAACGGCAGGAAAAACAAAAACAGGCGCAGTGTGGCAAGCATCGTGAGCGTCCTTGCTCAGAGAGATACCTGAAGGCTAGCCGGGATTTTGAAGCGGGCCGGGCGGCTGTTTTGCCGGTTGTTTCGCGGCCATGAAAAAGCCCCGCACGGCGAACCGTGCGGGGCTTCTTGTACCGCCAGGAAAATTACAGGCCGGCAGCGGAACGCAGAGCGTCGGCGCGGTCGGTTTTTTCCCAGGTGAACGTGGAGAAGGTGTCTTCGCCAACGGTCTTGGTCTGCGGAGCGCGGCCGAAGTGGCCGTAGGCTGCGGTTTCCTGGTACATCGGGTGCAGCAGGTCGAGCATGGTGGTGATCGCGTATGGACGCAGGTCGAACACTTCGCGGACCAGTTTGATGATCTTGTCATCGCTGATCTTGCCGGTGCCGAAGGTGTTCAGCGAGATCGAGGTAGGCTGGGCCACACCGATCGCGTAGGAAACCTGGATCTCGCAACGCTCGGCCAGGCCGGCCGCCACGATGTTCTTGGCAACGTAACGGCCAGCGTAGGCCGCCGAACGGTCAACCTTGGATGGATCTTTACCGGAGAACGCGCCGCCGCCGTGACGGGCCATGCCGCCATAGCTGTCGACGATGATCTTGCGACCGGTCAGACCGCAGTCACCTACCGGGCCGCCAATGATGAACTGGCCGGTCGGGTTGATGTGGAACTGGGTGTCTTTGCTCAGCAGTTCGGCAGGCAGCACGTGCTTGACGATCAGCTCCATCACGCCTTCGCGCAGGTCGTTGTACGACACTTCAGGGTTGTGCTGGGTCGACAGAACCACAGCGTCGATACCGACAACCTTGCCGCCTTCGTAACGGCAGGTCACTTGCGACTTGGCGTCCGGACGCAGCCAGGGCAGCAGACCCGACTTGCGGGCTTCGGCCTGACGCTGCACCAGTTGGTGCGAGAAGGTGATCGGTGCCGGCATCAGTACGTCGGTTTCGTTGCTGGCGTAGCCGAACATCAGGCCCTGGTCGCCGGCGCCCTGATCTTCAGGCTTGGCACGGTCAACACCCTGGTTGATGTCAGGGGACTGTTTGCCGATGATGTTCATCACGCCGCAGGTCGCGCCGTCGAAGCCGACGTCGGAGCTGGTGTAGCCGATGTCGCAAATCACGTCACGAACGATCTGCTCCAGGTCGACCCAGGCGCTGGTGGTCACTTCACCGGCAACGATGGCCACGCCAGTCTTGACCAGGGTTTCCACCGCAACGCGTGCGTGCTTGTCCTGGGCAATGATGGCGTCCAGCACTGCATCGGAAATCTGGTCGGCGATTTTGTCCGGATGTCCTTCGGACACGGACTCGGAGGTGAAGAGGGAGTATTCGCTCATCTCGATGTTTTCCTGAATTTACCGATGGTGAGTGTCGCCAGCCGGTCGCTGAAAATGGCGAACCTGGATCTGGAAACCATTACGTAAGCCTACATAGAGGCTTTCCCCGGGAACGAGTCCCGCAGCGGTGGCCCAACGGGCCAGATCGTCCTGTTCAAACCCCAACCACAGATCACCGCAGGCCTCCCTGGCCCAACTCTGGTTGTGGCTACATAACTCTGTCACGAGCAGGCTACCGCCCGGTTGCAGCAGGCTGGCCATGTGCTTGAGCGCTTCGGCCGGCGCGGCGAAATGGTGCAACACCATGTTCAACACCACGCAATCGGCCTGAAGGCTTGTGCCATTCAATGCATCGGCCAATTGCAGGCTGACGTTAGCCAGCTGTTCACGAACGCATACCTGGCGAGCCAGTTCGAGCATCGCCGCGCTGTTGTCCAGAGCGGTTACCGTGCTGAAGCGACGCGCCAGTTCCGGCAGGAAAGCTCCATCGCCGGGGCCGACTTCAATGGCCGTGGCAGCGCCATTGAAATTCAGTTTGTCGAGCAGGGCCAGCACGCTTTCACGGTACTGCGGCAGACCGGCAATCAAATCCTGCTGGGCGCGGAATTTCTCCGCGACCCGGGCGAAAAAGTCCTGGCTGTTGGCCGCGCGTTGCCCGTGGACCTGTGCGATTCGGGCTTCCACGTCGGCCGGCAGCGGCAGATTGTCGACTTCTTCTAACAATGCAGCGTGCAACTTGCCGCCCAGCAACTCGGTGTGGGGCAGGGCACGGCGATAGAAAACCGCATTGCCTTCGCGGCGAGTCGCCACCAGATCCGCCTGCGCCAGCACTTTAAGGTGATGGCTCATGCCGGACTGGCCGATATCGAAAATCTGCGCCAGTTCCAGTACGCCGAACGAGTCGTTGGCCAGAGCGCGCAATACATTCAGCCGCAGCGGATCGCCGCCGGCCTTGCACAGGGCCGCCAGCTCGTCGCAATCGTCATGGCGAATGGAAGGCACGCGTAGGTTCATAGGGCTGGAAGTCTAGTGACGGCCCGGAAGCATCGCAAGGTCTATATCAAAAAGTTTTGATATTGCTCGATGGATGGCGCATTCGATAGCACTTCTCACCGCCCGGCTAACTCTACAAACCAACAGCGGAAAGGTTTCACCAACCGAAACCGATGTTATCCATGGGAAAAACGCCTCCAGATGACTATCTGTCATTGCCCCGAGGCGCTCGGGTGAGGGAAAATGCCCTCCTTTTTTCCGTTTCAATCTATTCACACCCAGGAGATCAGCGATGCCTAGCCGTCGTGAGCGTGCCAACGCCATTCGTGCCCTCAGCATGGATGCCGTGCAAAAAGCCAACAGCGGCCATCCCGGTGCCCCTATGGGTATGGCAGATATCGCCGAAGTGCTTTGGCGCGACTACCTCAAGCACAACCCGAGCAATCCATCGTTCGCCGACCGTGACCGCTTCGTGCTTTCCAACGGTCACGGCTCGATGTTGATCTACTCGCTGCTGCACCTGACCGGCTACGACCTGTCGATCGACGACCTCAAGCAATTCCGTCAACTGCACAGCCGTACCCCGGGTCACCCGGAATTCGGTTACACCCCGGGCGTTGAAACCACCACCGGCCCGCTGGGTCAGGGTCTGGCCAACGCCGTGGGCTTCGCCCTGGCAGAAAAAGTACTGGGCGCGCAGTTCAACCGTCCCGGCCACAACATCGTCGACCACCACACCTACGTGTTCCTGGGTGATGGCTGCATGATGGAAGGCATTTCCCACGAAGTCGCTTCCCTGGCCGGCACTCTGGGCCTGGGCAAACTGATCGCCTTCTACGATGACAACGGCATCTCCATCGACGGCGAAGTCGAAGGCTGGTTCACCGATGACACGCCGAAGCGTTTCGAATCGTACAACTGGCAAGTGATCCGCAACGTCGACGGTCACGACCCGGAAGAGATCAAGACCGCCATCGAGACCGCTCGCAAGAGCCCGCTGCCGACCCTGATCTGCTGCAAGACCACCATCGGTTTCGGTTCGCCGAACAAGCAAGGCAAAGAAGATTGCCACGGCGCCCCGCTGGGTGACGCGGAAATCGCCCTGACCCGTCAGGCGCTGAACTGGAACCACGGCCCGTTCGAAATCCCGGCCGACATCTATGCCGAGTGGGATGCCAAGGAAAAAGGCCGCGCCGCCGAAGCCGAGTGGGATCAGCGTTTCGCTGCCTACTCCGCCGCGTTCCCGACCGAAGCCAACGAACTGATCCGTCGCCTGAGCGGTGAACTGCCGGCCGACTTCTCCGAGAAGGCCGATGCCTACATCGCTGAAGTCGCGGCCAAAGGCGAAACCATCGCCAGCCGTAAAGCCAGCCAGAACGCCCTGAACGCGTTTGGTCCGCTGCTGCCGGAAGTGCTGGGCGGTTCGGCTGACCTGGCCGGTTCCAACCTGACCCTGTGGAAAGGCTGCAAAGGCGTCAGCGCCGAAGACGCCAGCGGCAACTACATGTACTACGGCGTGCGCGAATTCGGCATGACCGCGATCATGAACGGCGTTGCCCTGCACGGCGGTCTGGTGCCTTACGGCGCGACCTTCCTGATGTTCATGGAATACGCCCGCAACGCAGTGCGCATGTCCGCCCTGATGAAGCAGCGCGTGATCCACGTCTACACCCACGACTCCATCGGTCTGGGCGAAGACGGCCCGACGCACCAGCCGATCGAGCAACTGACCAGCCTGCGCAGCACGCCGAACCTCGACACCTGGCGTCCAGCCGATGCCGTTGAATCGGCCGTGGCCTGGAAAAACGCTCTGGAGCGCAAGGACGGCCCGTCGGCGCTGATCTTCTCGCGTCAGAACCTGCAGCACCAAACCCGCGATGCCGGCCAGATCGCCGACATCAGCCGTGGTGGTTACGTGCTCAAGGACTGCGCAGGCGAGCCTGAGCTGATCCTGATCGCCACCGGTTCGGAAGTCGGTCTGGCCGTTCAGGCCTACGACAAACTCACCGAGCAGGGCCGCAAGGTGCGCGTGGTTTCCATGCCATGCACCAGCGCGTTCGACGCTCAGGACGCCAGCTACAAGCAATCGGTCCTGCCGTTGCAGGTCAGCGCGCGTATCGCGATCGAAGCGGCCCACGCCGACTTCTGGTTCAAGTACGTGGGTCTGGAAGGTCGCGTGATCGGCATGACCACTTACGGCGAATCGGCTCCGGCTTCGGCACTGTTCGAAGAGTTCGGCTTCACCCTGGAAAACATCCTGGGTCAGGCTGAAGAGCTGCTGGAAGACTGATCCAGAAAAGGTGTCGCCTGAACTGACGCCTTCGCGGGCAAGCCCGCTCCCACAGGTTCTTTGGTGTACACAAAATGTGTGACCAGCCTAGAACACTGTGGGAGCGGGCTTGCCCGCGAAAGCGGTGGTTCGGGCAACATCGCACTGCCTGATTCACCACGGTAATCGAGAACCCCATGCCTCAACCGCGTCCCTACAAAGTTGCACTCAACGGCTACGGCCGGATTGGTCGTTGCGTCTTGCGTGCGTTGTTCGAGCGAGGCCCGGCGGCAGGGTTTGAGATTGTCGCGATCAACGATCTGGCCGACATGGCCAGCATCGAATACCTGACACGCTTCGACTCCACCCACGGCCGGTTCCCCGGCGAAGTGAAGGTCGACGGCGATTGTCTGCATATTAATGGCGACTGCGTGAAGGTCCTGCGCAGTGCCACCCCCGAAGGCATCGATTGGGCGTCGCTGGGCGTCGATCTGGTGCTCGAATGCTCCGGCGCCTGGCACACCCGCGCAGACGGCCAGCGTTTCCTCGACGCCGGCGCGCCGCGTGTGCTGTTTTCGCAGCCGATGGCCAGCGAGGCGGATGTCGACGCCACCATCGTCTACGGCGTCAATCAGGATTGCCTGACCGGCGACGAACTGCTGGTGTCCAACGCCTCCTGCACCACCAACTGCGGCGTGCCGCTGTTGCGTCTGCTGGATCAGGCGGTCGGCCTGGATTACGTGTCGATCACCACGATTCACTCGGCGATGAACGATCAGCCGGTGATCGACGCCTATCACCACGAAGACCTGCGCCGCACCCGTTCTGCGTTCCAGTCGGTGATCCCGGTGTCCACCGGTCTGGCGCGTGGTATCGAGCGCCTGCTGCCGGAACTTGCCGGGCGAATTCAGGCCAAAGCCGTACGCGTGCCGACGGTCAACGTGTCCTGCCTCGACATCACGATGCAGACCGCGAGCGACACCGACGCCGGCGAGGTCAACCGGATCCTGCGCGACGCCGCCACCAGCGGCCCGCTCAAAGGTCTGCTGGCCTACACCGAATTGCCTCACGCCAGTTGTGATTTCAACCATGACCCACATTCGGCCATCGTCGATGCCAGTCAGACCCGCGTTTCCGGCCCTCGGCTGGTGAACATCCTGGCCTGGTTCGACAACGAATGGGGTTTTGCCAACCGAATGCTGGATGTTGCAGAACACTATCTGCAAACAGCGACTTCAAAAAAACCGTAGGAAGTGCGACCCATGACCGTGTTGAAGATGTCCGACCTCGATCTGCAAGGTAAGCGCGTATTGATCCGCGAAGACCTCAACGTCCCAGTCAAGGACGGTGTTGTCACCAGCGATGCGCGTATCCTGGCTTCGCTGCCGACCATCAAGCTGGCCCTGGAAAAAGGCGCGGCCGTGATGGTCTGCTCGCACCTGGGTCGTCCGACCGAAGGCGAATTCTCCGCCGAGAACAGCCTCAAGCCTGTCGCTGACTACCTGAGCAAGGCCCTGGGCCGCGAAGTGCCGCTGGTGGCCGACTACCTGGGCGGCGTTGACGTCAAGGCCGGCGACATCGTGCTGTTCGAAAACGTGCGCTTCAACAAGGGCGAGAAAAAGAACGCCGACGAACTGGCCCAGCAATACGCCGCCCTGTGCGACGTGTTCGTGATGGACGCTTTCGGCACCGCTCACCGCGCCGAAGGTTCGACCCACGGCGTGGCCAAGTTCGCCAAGGTCGCCGCTGCCGGCCCGCTGCTGGCTGCTGAGCTTGATGCACTGGGCAAAGCCCTGGGCGCCCCGGCCAAGCCAATGGCGGCCATCGTTGCCGGCTCCAAGGTGTCGACCAAACTCGACGTGCTGAACAGCCTGAGCCAGATCTGCGATCAACTGATCGTCGGCGGCGGCATCGCCAACACCTTCCTCGCTGCGGCCGGTCACCCGGTCGGCAAGTCGCTGTACGAGCCGGACCTGCTGGACACTGCGCGCGCCATCGCCGCCAAGGTCAGCGTGCCGCTGCCGGTCGACGTGGTGGTTGCCAAGGAATTCGCTGAAAGCGCCGAAGCGACCGTCAAGCTGATCGCTGACGTGGCTGCCGACGACATGATCCTCGACATCGGCCCGCAAACCGCGGCCAACTTCGCCGAACTGCTGAAGTCGTCGAAAACCATCCTGTGGAACGGCCCGGTCGGCGTGTTCGAATTCGACCAGTTCGGCAACGGCACCAAAGTGCTGGCCGAAGCCATCGCCGAAAGCGCGGCGTTCTCGATTGCCGGCGGTGGCGACACCCTGGCGGCCATCGATAAATATGGCGTGGCTGAAAAGATCTCCTACATTTCCACCGGCGGTGGCGCGTTCCTCGAATTCGTCGAAGGCAAGGTGCTGCCGGCCGTTGAAGTCCTGGAAAGCCGGGCCAAGGCCTGAGGCCGCCCGATTGGCCAGGCAAAGGAGTGTTCAGATGGTCAAGTCGTTAGCGCTGTTGCTGCTGACCGGTACGCTGGCGGCCTGCGGGAGTAACCCGAAGGCCGAGCCGACACCGGCACCGGGCGAGGCCCAGAAAGGCTGCTACCAGGCCGACTGGCAGGCCGAAACCAACCCGGTGCTGAACAAGCGCTCGGGCCCGGACGGTCTGGACAAATACGAGACGCAAACCCCGGCCAAGGAACATGGTTGTCCTTGACCGGTCTGACTCTTTAACTCAGGGCCGGCGGCGTGCGCTGCCGGTCGAGGAACACGGATGAAAGGCTTGATCGCCGTTGCGGCACTGGGATTGTTGGGTGGTTGTGCGCAGTGGAACCCGTTCCAGTCATCCGCCCCTGTGGATAACTGGACCACCTGGACCTGCGACAGCCAGGCCAGGGTGCTGTGGCGCTACACCGATGCCGCCCGCAAGGAAGTCGATGTGCGTCTGGGCGGCGGCGATCAGGTCTATCGCCTGAAAGAAGAGCCGGGTGCCTCGGGCGCGCTGTACAGCGACGACATGCTGGCGTTTCACATCAAAGGTAATGAAGGCCTGGTCTACTGGGTCGCCACCAATGATTTGATCGGTCGGGGCTGCAAAGCCGAATAAAACAGAATTTGCTTTATCGAATCACCAGGCCGGGCCTCAACCCCCGATCTGCAATCACTTGAATAGCCGCCGCCGCTCCGGCAGGCTGGCACGATTAACGACCCAAACCGGGAGAGACACACACAATGGCACTTATCAGCATGCGCCAGATGCTGGACCACGCAGCCGAGTTCGGCTACGGCGTTCCAGCCTTCAACGTCAACAACCTTGAGCAGATGCGCGCGATCATGGAAGCCGCTGACAAGACTGACTCCCCGGTGATCGTTCAGGCTTCGGCCGGTGCCCGCAAATACGCCGGCGCCCCGTTCCTGCGTCACCTGATCCTGGCGGCAATCGAAGAATTCCCGCACATCCCGGTGTGCATGCACCAGGACCACGGCACCAGCCCTGACGTCTGCCAACGCTCGATCCAGCTGGGCTTCAGCTCGGTCATGATGGACGGTTCCCTGGGCGAAGACGGCAAGACCCCGACCGACTACGAATACAACGTCCGCGTTACCCAACAAACCGTGGCCATGGCTCACGCCTGCGGCGTTTCGGTTGAAGGCGAGCTGGGCTGCCTGGGTTCGCTGGAAACCGGCATGGCCGGTGAAGAAGACGGCATCGGCGCCGAAGGCGTTCTGGATCACAGCCAGATGCTGACCGACCCGGAAGAAGCCGCTGACTTCGTCAAGAAGACCCAAGTTGATGCCCTGGCCATCGCCATCGGCACCAGCCACGGCGCCTACAAGTTCACCAAGCCACCTACCGGTGACGTGCTGGCGATCGACCGCATCAAGGAAATCCACAAACGCATCCCCAACACCCACCTGGTGATGCACGGTTCCTCGTCGGTTCCACAAGAGTGGCTGGCGATCATCAACCAGTACGGCGGCGACATCAAAGAAACCTACGGCGTACCGGTTGAAGAAATCGTCGAAGGCATCAAGCACGGTGTGCGCAAGGTCAACATCGACACCGACCTGCGTCTGGCATCCACCGGCGCCATGCGTCGCCTGATGGCCACCAACCCGAGCGAATTCGACCCGCGTAAATTCTTCGGTGAAACCGTGAAGGCGATGCGCGATGTATGTATCGCTCGCTACGAAGCTTTCGGTACCGCCGGCAACGCTTCGAAGATCAAGCCGATCTCGCTGGAAAGCATGTATCAGCGTTATCTGAAGGGTGAGTTGAACGCCAAGGTCAATTGAGACTGGGTGTTGAGCTGACTGAATAAAAAATCCGCCGAGAGGCGGATTTTTTATGAGCGACGATATCCTCGGGTCATGAGGCTATCCAAAAGTCAGAGTAAACGGCGCTGCTGCTCGCTCAAAGGCACTCACCACATGAGGCGCCTGTTCCCGATATTGTGGATAGCGCGCAAGTACCGCTTCAACCGAGGCAAGCAATCGCTGAATGCGCGCCCTCGGCTGCTCGATCTCACAGGTGTGGGCAAACTCCAGCAATCCCTGTCGCGAGGCAAGCATCGACTTGTTGCCCGCCAGATCCAGAGCCAGCACATCCTCCGGAATATAAGCCGTGGTGTTGACGATGTCATAAGCCGGCGCCAGGCGCGCGTCGCGCTGAGTCGGTTCGGAGTAAAGCAATCCAAAGTTTTTCAAATGAGCGTCGCCATTCCCGACAATGCAGCTCAAGGCAACACTATCGAAAAGTTGATCAAGTGATGCGCGTACATGCTCGGCCGGGCAGTACACACGGATGGCCTTGGCAATTGCCGCATAGCTTTTGCTGTACTTCTGGCTGGCCGACAACCCCATCAACACTGCCATGTCTTCAAAACCGATCGGGTTGAGCTGATCGTCGCGGTCAAAGCGGCGCATGACGAACAGCTTGGCATTATCGGAAATGTAAAACGGCGGAACGGGAATACCCGCTTCTTTCGCCATGGACATACAAAGGAATTCGTTGACTGCCAGACCGGGAAATTCGTCTCGGCCACTTTTGATAATCAAGTCTGAGGTTTTCGAGGTCTCGCGGTGTAACGCGGCTTCCTGTTGTTCCGGAACCAGCAATTTTGGCTGAACACCCGAAATGCCTGCTCGCAGAATGTAGCGATCCATCAGGCCGGCGAAAATATCTTCCGTGCCGTCCCACGTCAGAATCTCCTCAAGTTTTTCTCCTGGAAATTGTTGTTCTTCCAGCAAGGCATCAACCGTTTCAGAGCGCACTTGAACCCTGCCAATGGGAGAGGTGCTACCGGAGAGCGCCAGCAACAGCATCGGGTCGACATTCACGGTCTTGGCCAGGCGATTACGCAGCTGCTCCAGCACATAGCCTTCCGGCAGGTTCATCTGAAAAACAGGGTGGAGCTCGCGTCGGCGAAACTCGTCATGCCGCACTGGCATCGACAGGCTGATAGCCACATCTGGCAATGCATCGTCGTGATAACGGAACGTGAAGTCCTCGCCATCGCTGAAAAGCCTGCCACTATGCCCCTCAGGCGTACTGACTTTGAGAGAGGTCATTTTCATTCGAATAAATCCCCAAGCTCTTCAAGGGTTGGCATGGCGGCTGGGACGACAGCGAGTTCGCAATCCAGTGCACCGAGCACGCGCGCATAGGCGATCATGCCAACAGAAAGGGTGCCTTTTTCTACGGCGATGACCTTGTATCGTGTCAGCCCGGCGAGGTCGGCAAGCTGAGCTTGGGTCAGGCCTCGGCGAATACGCTTTTCGCGCAACTGGTCGCCAAGGCGAGCGATCAACAAAAAATAATCCATGTGCTGCTACCGGAACATAAATATATGTATGTTACGTTAGCACAACATTCTCGTAGGGGTAGTGTTTCGTAGGCTTACCGCAGACGGATCGTCGAAGGCATCAAGCACGGCGTGCGCAAGGTCAACATCGACACCGACCTGCGCCTGGCATCCGCCGGCGCCATGCGTCGCTTGATGGCCACCAACCCGAGCGAGTTCGACCCGCGTAAATTCTTCGGCGAAACCGTCAAGGCGATGCGCGATGTATGTATCGCTCGCTACGAAGCTTTCGGTACCGCTGGCAACGCTTCGAAGATCAAGTCGATCTCGCTGGAGTCGATCTATCAGCGTTATCTGAAGGGTGAGTTGAACGCGAAGGTTAACTAAGTCTTAGCGTTTACCGCGACCATAAAAAACCGCCGTGAGGCGGGTTTTTATGGTCGGGATTTAGCCGGCTCACTTTCATCGTCGTTAGATGAGAGTCTTTTTCTCTATTGAACAATGAAGCGAAGGTTTTGCGAAATTACGTTATAGGTGCCGCTGGCATTTACTTGTTCAAAATAAACGTCGTAGGTCCCTGGTCGAGGAAATTTATAAAATGCCTCGAACTCAAAGTGTTCCCGTTTGTTGTTAATGCAGGGTGTCAGATATTGCAGGGTTAGCGTTACAGTACAAATCGTGACGGTAGGGATGCCCGCCGAAGGGATCGGATAAGTGTAATAGGTAATTACGTCATTTACTCGGGTGTCGGGGTCGAGCAGGTGGTAAAGCACCATGTAGTTATTGGAAAATTTGAAGGTTGGCATCACTTGCGGGCCTGTAGCAAACGAGCCGGGCGGTTGCGCATTGTATATTTTTGGTTGTGAGCCGGGGTTGATGCCGGAAACCGCTGGTTGAAGGATGCTCGTTAACGTTGGCATTTTTTTCTCCAGTGTTTATCAAGTGTTTTATGCAGAAGTTTTTTTGAATCGAAACGGGCCAATGCTTGATAACTTATTGTTGTGGAGTTTTTGGGTACGCCATCATTGTTGATGGGCGAAAGCGGATTGCCAACTGTCAGTTTTTACAGGTGAGATGATTTATTGAGAATTAGAAAGCAGGTTTTTATTTCGAGTGGAGAAAACGCAGCAAAAGCTAGTGACTTCAGATTTGAAAGAAAACCGCCGAGAGGCGGTTTCCTTGTGTAGCCGGTTCCCGGTTACGGCGTCAGCTCAACATGATCCAGCGCCTGATTCACCGCCAATTCCCCAAGCATCACCAGTTGCGCTATGCCTATCGCGGTTTTGCGGTCGGCGGGGGGTAGGGTGGCGGCGAAGTTGTTGAGCATTTCGCTGGCGGAGCCGAGGGTTTCGCTGGCGTTGGCCAGCAGGGATTCGGTGTTGTAGGCGGGGTTGGCGAAGTACATGCGGTCGGGTTCGTTGACCGTGGCCATGATGCGGGCGCCGGGGCAGAGGTAGTGGTCGAGGGCGCGTTCGGCTGCTTCGTTGAGTTTGGTGGGGTCGAGGGGATCGTAGGGGGAGGCCAGATCGGTTTCTGGCGGATTCGGTGTAATTTTGAACATATGCTGAAAACTCCTGTAAGGAGCTGCCGGTCCTTCCCTACTAAAAGAAGGGTGGCAGCTGTGCGCAGGTTAGTAGACCGGGGAGTATTCAGCATTGACCGGCGCGCCGAAGCGCCCTGCACACAGCCGCCATCACAATCAAACGGGAACGTCTGATGGATAGCGCGTTGCACGTAGCTGAAAACACCACGGGCTACTAAACCCGATCACTGCGAATCAGTGACCCGAATCAAGTTACCGATGGCCCTCCAGGCGCACAAGCCGGCGGATTCTGGCGTACCGGTAGGCCGTGACGCAAGCCGTTGTAGGCTTCGGGACGTTACGCGCACAGCTTTTAAACAGCGGCCTTAAACGTGCGCGCCGCCGCTATCTATCGTGATCGATATCCAGCTTGCTGAACGTCACCTGCCCACCCTCACTGGTGTACCCAGTGTTGTCCTGCATATACACGGCCGCCTTGAAATACAGAGCTGATAAATAAATCTGTTGCCTTTGGTTCCGTCCCCTTCGGTTGCCTCTGGTTCTCTTTGGTTCTCCAAACCGGTGGAGTCTGGCGTGCTGGTAGGCAATGGCACAAGTTTACGGCTGGATGAAGTAACGCGAAGTGTCTTTAAGCGGCTGACGTTTAAGGTTGGGCAACGGTGAAGGAGGTAGGGGTGAGGATCAACGTATCTGGGCGGTAGGTATTACTTGGCAGGGTCAGCTCTCGGGTCTCACCACCTGAGTAGACAGTCAAATAGCTGGGGCGGATTGTTGGGAATAGCCTTTAGCTGTAAAAGTTACATCAATCGGGGCTTTGTAACCTTGATTGTTCCATACGATGAAATAAAATCTGCCGGTTAATTCCTGGTTCGCCGGGTTATGTTCCACATCGTAATGCCCTTCTATTGAATCAAGAAATCCTGTTGCGGATCCCATTCTATAAAGATAGGCCGCGTAAGCGGTATACCCGATGAGATCGACCTGGCCCGAATATCTTCCATTTCTTTTTGGGATTGTAAAAGAAACTCCCAGGTCACCGTTAGTTGTCCCATTATTCGTGAAAAGTAGTTTAATGCTTTCGTCGTGTTGCTCAAATATTAATAGATTGTCAGCTTTGAAAGGGCCGTTGACCGAAACGACAACGTCGGCACTGCCAGTAGTTAGAATGGCATTGAAATTTGTGGTGCTCATATCGGTATCTCCAGTTTTTGATATTTTTACGATGGCCCTGCCAAGAGGGCTTTCAGTATCGCTGTAGTAATTTGTAGGTCAACTGTCATAACTGACAGTTCAACCAAGTCCGTAAATTGTTCATGATGTCAGGTTGCGCAATGCCAATCGCGGTTTTGCGGTCGGCGGGGGTGAGGGAGGCGGCGAAGTTGTTGTGCATTTCGCTGGCGGAGCCGAGGGTTTCGCTGGCGTTGGCCAGCAGGGATTCGGTGTTGTAGGCGGGGTTGGCGAAGTACATGCAGTCGGGTTCGTTGACCGTGGCCATGATGCGGGCGCCGGAGCAGAGGTAGTGGTCGAGGGCGCGTTCGGCGGCTTTGCACACTCGATAGAGTCAAGGCCCCAGACGTAGCTCTCTATTGCGCTTTACGATGGCTTCGAGAAGCGTGCTGTTGATGCCGATGGATCTGCAGTACGCAATCAGTGCGCTGATGTCATTCCGAATTTGAGAGCGTTCAACCCACTATCCAGCTTTTAACTGGATAAATGACTAGGATTTGTTTGTTTAGTTGTAAAAACTGCTCTGTCTATACTTTTGAAATATAAAAAACTGTCAGATGTTACAGGTGTGGAGAGTTCGTTAGCGAATTATTGTTAGGGCTCAATTATCTTTCAGGATGGAAAAAATGCAAAAGGACAAAGGAGTCACTAGTGTTGGTGTTGGCGATGTTCAAATGTTTCTGGCGATTCCCGGGGGGGGAGCACTTTACCGTCTCAATTCGTGGAAGAGAGTTTTTGCAACACTCTGGCGAAAATTTCCATTTTAAATTTTTCCAGTATCTAGGCAGTAATGAGTTTTATGTTGGTTCCACATTCTACAAAAACCTTCAGCTTAATGTGCCGCACGAACTGGGAGGCCCTGGATCAGTTGCCGGCGTGCATCTGGAGTTGGACGGGATTGATAATTCCAGGAGGGCCAAGGGCTTTGTTTGTTTGGAACGAGGCGGAGATTATCCGAAAGGGGTGATCTTTTGTGCGGAAGAAAAGGCATTTTCTTTGATTGCGATGTTTGACTTTAAAAATAATTAATTTTTCATCATCGGTGCGATATCAGTTTCATGCGGCAGACTTTCGAAAGTCTGCCGTTTTTTATTCTATGTCATCGATAATTGATGCTCAGGTCAGTGTCCTGTTATTTGTCATGATCGATATCCAACTTGCTGAACGTCACCTGCCCACCCTCGCTGGTGTACCCGGTGTTGTCCTGCACATACACGCCCGCCTTGAAGTACAGCGGTTTGTTGCGCCACGTCGCGCTGATCTGCGAATCCCACTGATACCCGGCCGCACTCACGCCCAGTGCACCGCCGGGGCTCAGATGAATGAGGTAGTTGAACTCGCGATTGAGTTTGATCCCGGTGGCGAGGGTGATAACGCGGCTTTCGTCCTGATCCGGATGGGTGCGCAGTTTGATCACCAGGTTGCCGGTCTCGGTTTTTTCTTTGTATTGGTACTCAAGCTTGAGCATCGGCTTCTGGCTTTCGTAGGCGTGGATCTGGCCGATGACGATCTTGCCCGAGCTTGGCACCTTGTTGACCGACAGGGTCGCGCGCAGCAGGTTGTCGGCGTCGGGGTAATACCAGTTGCGCAATGTTCCGTTGCTGTAGGTTTCGCGCAGTTCGGTGCGCGGGTAGATGGCGTTTTCGGTTTTCGAGCCGGTCACCGGGGACCAGAAGAACAAGGTGCCGGTGTCGGAATGGAAGTACTGATCCTTGAAGCCGTTCACCAGTTTGGAGGTTTCGACGGTGTAGGGCGGGCTGCCAACGGGAACGCTGAGGTTCCAGGTTGCGAGGTCGATCATGTCGGTTCTTCCACTCTATTTCTCTTGCACGCGCGTGCCAGAAGCTCTAGCCCGCGCCTCTTGGGGGCGGCCTTTATAAGCGTAGAGGGATTTTTTGTTAATGGCCGTCCGGCAGATGATTGGCGTCAACATCCTGTCGAAATGCCACCTTTCCCGGTTTTCGGGGGCTTCAGCGGTGACCGTTAGTCGGCTGCCTGCTGGTTTGTTTAAATGATGGCTGGATGACAGCTATTGCTTTTACAGATCCCGGACTAGAGTGAAGACTCGGTGACTGTACGGTTTTCACGAGAAGCCGCCCGGAACACTGACCCGAGATGCCCCGACACGAGTTGTCCCGACAAGAGAAGCAGCATGGAATGCGCGCAACCCCAGCCAGGTGAAGGCAGCTCAGTCCTTTTGATCGTCGATGATTACCCTGAAAACCTGATCAGCATGCGCGCGTTGCTGCAGCGCCAGGACTGGCAGGTATTGACCGCCGCTTCCGGTTACGAAGCGCTCAACCTGTTGCTCGAACACGACATCGACCTGGTGCTGCTGGATGTGCAGATGCCGGGCATGGACGGTTTCGAAGTCGCGCGGCTGATGCGCGGCAGTCAGCGCACGCGCCTGACCCCGATCATTTTCCTCACCGCCAACGAGCAGTCCCAGGACGCCGTGATCAAGGGTTACGCCAGCGGTGCGGTGGATTACCTGTTCAAACCCTTCGATCCGCAGATTCTCAAACCCAAAGTCCAGGCGCTGCTGGAACACCAGCGCAATCGCCGGGCCTTGCAGCGCTTGAGTCAGGATCTGGAATCGGCGCGGGCCTTCAATGCCTCGGTGCTGGATAACGCCGCCGAAGGGATTCTGGTGTTGGGCGAGGATGGCTTGATCCGCTTCGCCAACCCGGCGATTTCCCGGCTGCTCAATGCGCCGGTGAAGGAGCTGGAAGGGCAGGAATTTCTCGATTACCTGCAGAAACCGCATATTCCGCTGTGGGCCGATTCCGAGTTTTACGCCGGTTACAAACGTGGCGAGACCCTGCGTCTACACGACGCGTCGCTGCGCACCGCGCCGGGGCAGCAGGTGCCGGTGGCCTTGTCCTGTGCGCCGCTGCCGAGTGAACAGCACGCGATGGTGGTGACGGTGCTGGACATGTCGGTGGTGCGTCATCTGCATCAACAGCTGGAATTTCAGGCGGTCACCGACCCGCTGACCGGGCTGCTCAATCGCCGGGGTTTTTACCAGACTGTGGAAAACCTGCTGTTGCGCGGCGAGCGCACGGACAGCAGTTGGGTGTTGATGTACCTCGATCTCGACGGCTTCAAAAGGGTCAACGATTCCCTCGGCCATGATGCCGGGGACCGGGTGTTGCGCTGGGTCTCCGAACAATTGAAAGCCTGCCTGCGGCCGTTCGACATTCTGGCGCGAATGGGCGGTGACGAGTTCACCGCGCTGCTGGATCTGGAATTCCCCGAGCAAGCGGCGAAGATCGCCGAGAAGCTCATCGAGCGGGTGTCGATCTGTCAGCAGATTGAAGGGCTGGATATTGCGCTGGGTGCGAGTATCGGCATCGCCACTTACCCGGATTGCGGCAACAATCTCGACGGTTTGCTGCGCGCCTCGGACATCGCCATGTACGAGGCCAAGCGTGCCGGGCGTCAGCAATATCGCTTCTACGATCATGAAATGAACGGCCGCGCGCGCTCACGGCTGATGCTGGAAGAAAGCGTGCGTAATGCCATCGAGAACCGCGATTTCAATCTGGTGTATCAGCCGCAGGTGGCCATTGGCGATGGTCGCGTTCGTGGTTTCGAGGCGTTGCTGCGCTGGCAGCATCCGAGCGTCGGCGACGTACCGCCGGGGCTGTTCCTGCCGTTGCTGGAAGAGGCGACGTTGATCAGTCGCCTCGGCAGCTGGATCTATCATCGCAGCGCCGGGCAGCGTAAGGCGTGGGAGGCCGAGTTCTCCAAGGATCTGGTGATCGGCGTGAGCCTGAGCAACACTCAGTTCGGCCTGCCGAATCTGGTGACTGAATTGCGCCAGGTGCTGGAGCGCCATGGTTTGCAGCCGCACCAGATGGAAGTGGAAGTCACCGAAGAGGCGCTGACGGTCAACCCGGACGAGACCCGCAAGCAGCTGAAGCTGCTGCGCAATCTCGGGGTGCGGGTGGCGCTGGATGATTTCGGTTCCGGAGCCTGCTCGCTGGCGCATCTGCGCGATCTGGAACTGGACACTCTCAAGCTCGATCGCCACCTGATCGCCCGATTGCCGGACTCGTCCCGCGACGCTTCACTGGTGCGCACGGTCATCGACCTGTGCAAGGAATACGGCTTGCTGGTGATTGCCGAAGGCGTGGAAACCGTCGAGCAATACCAGTGGCTGCAAGCCCATGGTTGTCAGTACGTGCAAGGCTTTCTGGTGGCGCGGCCGTTGGTCGCCGAGGACACCGCACGCTTTACCGAGCCGTTCGACTGGAGCGCGTTGGCCGGTTGAATTCGCTACACTGGCGGCCTTTTCATGACCCGTGCTGCCCCATGACTGCGTTGAAATACCTCCAGGCCTATCCCGCGAATCTGCAGGATCAGGTGCGCCAATTGATCGCCGACAACCGCCTCGGTGATTACCTGAGCCAACGCTACCCGGGCCGCCACGATGTGCAGAGCGACAAGGCGCTGTACGGCTACGCGCTGGACTTGAAGCAGGAATACCTGCGCAACGCCCCGGCCATCGACAAGGTGCTGTTCGACAACCGCCTCGATCTGACTCATCGCGCCCTCGGCCTGCACACCACGGTGTCGCGGGTGCAGGGCGGCAAGCTCAAGGCCAAGAAAGAGATTCGCATCGCCTCGCTGTTCAAGGACGCCGCGCCGGAGTTTTTGAAGATGATCGTCGTGCACGAGCTGGCGCACTTCAAGGAGTCGGATCACAACAAGGCGTTCTATAAGTTATGTGAGCACATGCTGCCGGGCTACCACCAGGTCGAGTTCGACCTGCGGGTGTATCTGACCTGGCGGGACATGCAATAAGACATCAAACAACGGAGCGCATGCATGGACGTAAGCAAGACCAAGAGCAGTTTCTACCGGCGCTTGTACGTGGCGTACCTGATCGACAGCGGCCTGGCCAGCAGCGTGCCGGCGTTGACCGAGGTCACCGGCATGCCCCGGCGTACGGCGCAGGACACGATTGCGGCGCTGGCGGATCTGGATATCGTCTGTGAGTTCGAACAGGAAGAGGGCGCGCGCAATCATGCGGGGCGCTACCGGATTCGGGAGTGGGGGGCGATTGATCGGGGGTGGATCGAGCGGAATTTGCGGCAGATAAAAGCGGTTTTGGAATATCCCTGAGTTGGGTGTTCGCCTCTGGATTGTTGCCCTCACCCCAGCCCTCCCGAAACGTCGGACCGCCCGGAGGGAGAGGGGGGGGCTGACCGAGGTGTCTTGCGTCATACATCGACCTGATCAAGTGTGGCGAATATGGATTCAACAACGCTCGTTCAGGTCGTTGTATCTCCTGAATATTCCCCAATCAGTCCCCTCTCCCTCCGGGAGAGGGTTAGGGTGAGGGGGCTTTTTCAGGACCGCCGCATACCTATGTGTGGAATGTCATCCTCAAGATATTCCTCACCGGCCACCACAAACCCGTACCGCCCGTAATACCCCTGCAAATGCGCTTGGGCCGACAGATAGATCGGCACTTCAGGCCAACGCTTCTGCGCCTGTTTCAGCGCCTGTTCCATCATTTCATGCCCCAACCCTTTGCCACGCCCGGCCGGCGCGGTCAGCACGCGGCCGATCACCACGTCGCCACCCTGGGATTCCGGGTCCAGCAGGCGCAGGTACGCCACCAGTTGATCATCGTCCCAGCCCATCAGATGGCAGGTGTCACCGTCCAGATCCTGACCGTCCGGATCCAGGTACGCGCAGCGCTGTTCGACCACGAACACTTCCGAGCGCAATTTCAAAATGGCGTACAGCTGCTCCAGTCCCAGATCGCTGTGATGTTTGCAGACCCACTCGATTGTCATCTTCCGATTCCTTGAACAACGTCGCCCGATACTAAGCGCCCCGCCGAAATATGTCTGTATGGCTGAGAAATCTGTGACAAAGGCCAAAATGCCATCATTCCAATATCGCGGCTCGCCGTACTTTGTGTAATCTGCTGGGAAGCACTGTGCAATGGCTTCAATGAGCTAAGGTTAGGGCCTGGGATTCGCCGGTAAGGGGCCTTGGGGTTTTGACTGAAAACACGCCGGGCAGCCCGCCCGCTAAGGATTTTCAAGCATGCCGCGATTGCATCGAGCCTTTGCTTTGATCGGATTGCTGTTGCTGGGTCAAAGCGCGGCAGCGGAGAAATTGCGTCTGGTGTTCGACGTCTGGCCGCCCTTTACCGATGACACGCTGGTCAACGGTGGGCTGGCGACCGACATCGTCAGCACGGCCCTGGCCCGTGCCGGTTATGCCAGCGGTTATGAGCAGGTGCCGTGGGCGCGGGCGTTGCTGGGTGTTGGCGAAGGACGTTACGACGTGCTGGTCAACGCCTGGTACAACGACGAGCGCACGAAGATCGGGCAGTTTTCCGCCGAGTACCTGCTCAATCGCGTGCGCTTCCTCAAGCGCAAAGACGCGCCCATCGAATACAACAACCTGCAGGAGCTGCACACCTATCCGGTTGCGGTAGTGCGCGGCTACGCCTATTCGGCGCCGTTCGATGCCGACACCGCGTTGCAGAAAGTCCCTGTGCATAACTTCGCCATGGCCGTGCGCATGCTCGCGGCGGACCGGGTAAAGCTGACCCTGGAAGACGAATACGTGGCCCGCTATTACCTGGCCCGGGAATCACAGAAGGTACGTAACGCGGTGGAGTTTCTGCCCAAGCCGCTGAGCGAGAACAGCCTGCATATTCTGGTCAGCCTGAAGAACCCGCAGCACGAACAGATCGTGGCCGGGTTCGACAAGGCGATTGCATCGATGAAGGCCGATGGCAGCTATGAAAAGCTGCTCAGGCAGCACGGAATGTGAGGCGGCTCAATCCTCGGCTGTGTCCTTGATCAGATGCGCCGCCAGCGTGCGCAACGGCCCGAGCTGGCGGCAGATTAGCGCCAGTTGCGTCTGCACCAGCCGCTGGCCTTCGTCGATTTCGTCCGGCATCTGCTCAAGTTCATTGGCCAGCGCTTCTTCCTCATCACTTTGAATGGCAATCGGCTGTTTGCTCGCCAGACCCTGGGCGATCTCATCGATGCTCGACGCCAGACTCACCCCGGCGCCGTCGATCAAATGTTCGCGCACCTCGGCCGGCAACTGGGTTTCACGGTGCGCGCCGAGGCCTGACAGATAGCTGAGCAAGGTGTGCGACAGCACCAGGAAGCGGAAGCCGACATCGGCTTCCTTCCGGAAATGCCCCGGCTCCATCAGCATGTTCGCCAGCGTTGTTGATAGTGCGGCGTCGGCGTTGTGCGCGTTGCGCCGGGCCAGGCGATAGGCGAGGTCGTCGCTCTTGCCGGCGGCGTATTGCTGCATGATCTGGCGCAGGTAGATGCTGTTGCAGGTGAGGGTGTTGGCCAGCACTTTGTTCAGGCGCCGACCTTGC
The DNA here is from genome assembly GCF_001655595.1 of Pseudomonas sp. DR 5-09. Classification (NCBI taxonomy): domain Bacteria; kingdom Pseudomonadati; phylum Pseudomonadota; class Gammaproteobacteria; order Pseudomonadales; family Pseudomonadaceae; genus Pseudomonas; species Pseudomonas sp. DR 5-09. The sequence continues at coordinate 5,930,377 of NZ_CP011566.1, read as the reverse complement.
CAGTCCGGCAGGAACAGGAATACCGCAAGCCCCGCAATCAGGCTGCCGAGCAAGGTATCGAACAGTCTCGGCACGAACAGCCCGTAACCGTCGCCCACCTGGTTGAAGCAGAACAGCACCATGATCGTGATCGCGGCGGTCGCCACGGTGTAGCGGGTGGTGCGGTTGGTAAAGAACACCACGCCGGCGGCGATGGCGAAGCACGACTGCACCAGCGGGCTTGGGAACAGATCGAACAGCGCCCAGGCAATCGTCAGGCCGATCGCCGTGCCGAAAATCCGCTGGCCGAGTTTGCGCCGGGTGGCGCCGTAGTTCGGCTGGCAGACGAACAGCGTGGTGAGGATGATCCAGTAGCCTTGCGACGGGTGTATCAGGTGCACCATGCCGTAGCCGATGCTCAACGCCAGCGGCAAGCGCAGGGCATGGCGGAACAGCAGCGAGGTCGGCGTCAGCTGCGTGCGCAGACGAATCCACACGTCCTTGAAGTTGCGCGGCGAGCGGTCAAGCAGACTGCTGTCGGTGGCATCTGCCAGGGCATCGGGGTTGCTGGCGTCGCTGAGCAAACGGTCGAGGGTGCCGAGGTTGGCCGCCAGTGCCCGCAGTGAACGCAGCAGGCCACGCCAGGCCGGGTTGCTCTGGATGCGCAGGTGTTCGAGGGAGGCGTGCAGGTCGCTCAGGGCTTCGGCGAAACTCGAGTCGTAGGTGAACGGCTGGCGCATCTGGATCGATTCGGCCAGCGCCCGACAGGCCTTGCCTTGCTGGCGCAGCAGGCGCTGGCAGCGGAACAGCACGTCGCTGTGGAAGAACGCATCGGCCAGGGCGTTGTACGGGTAGTGCGAAGAACTGGCGCGTTCGTGAATGTCCTGCGCCAGGAAGTACAGCTTCAAGTAACGGCTGACTTTCGAGCCCGGACGACCGTTGCCGACCCGGTGCAGGATGATTTCCTTGGCGCTGTTCAGGGCTGCGACGACCCGGCCATTCTGCTGGGCCAGCTCCAGTCGCCGTGCTTCGACGTCCATCTGACGGATCGGCTCGAACAGCGAGGATTTCAGCTTCAGGTAATAGCCGAGTTCGCGGAACAGCCGCGCCAGACTCTGCTGCACCGGCTGATTGGAAAACATCGCCTGCCACAGCACCGACAGCAGGCCGTACCACGCGGCACCCGCCACCAGCAGCATCGGCTCATGCCAGAAATCCGTGACCGCGCCGCCGCGCTGATCCACGCCGATCATGGTGTAGACGGAAAGAATCAGGGTCGCCGAAGCAATCGCCCCGTAACGTTCGCCGAGCGCGCCGAGCATGGTCAGGCTGAAACTGGCCAGTGCCAACGCGATGACGAACACGATGGGGTAGGGGAACAGCAATTCCACGGACAGCGCCGCGACACTGAAACACACCAGCGTCACCGCCAGTGCGTTGAGGCGGCCCTGCCAACTGTCGTCGGTCTCGGCCAGGGCGCTGGCGATAATCCCGAGGAACAGCGGGATCAGCAGCCCCATTTCATCCTGATACCAGCACAGCGCCATGCTGCCGGTCAGGGCGATGAATACCCGCACGCTGTAGCTGAATTTATCCAGCGCCCACAGGCGCCGCAAAGACTGACGAAACGAGGTCGAGGACATGAAGTGCGAAGGCCTTCCGAGGCGATGCCGCTAAATTGAGCCAGTAATGACGCCGACGCAATGGCGCCGATCACATCTGACAGCAAAAAGTGTTCCTTTCATGCACCACACACCACTGTGGGAGCGGGCTTGCTCCCACAGGGTTTTGTGTATGGCTTTGGGTCAGACGTACTGCGCGGCGGCGTAACCCGATGCCCAGGCCCACTGGAAGTTGAACCCGCCCAGATGCCCGGTGACGTCCAGCACTTCGCCGACGAAGTAGAGGCCCGGGCTTTTCAGCGATTCCATGGTCTTGGACGAGACTTCTCGGGTGTCGACGCCGCCCAGCGTCACTTCGGCGGTGCGGTAGCCCTCGGTGCCGGCCGGGACGACTTTCCAGCTGCCGAGCTTCTCGGCGATCTCCGCCAATTCGGCGTGGGTGTACTGCTTCATCGGTTTGGAGACGAACCAGTTGTCCGCCAGCAGGTTGGCCATCTTCTTGGTGAAGATCTCGCCGAGCAGGGTTTTCAGTTCGCTGTTCGGGCGCTCGGCGGTCTGCTGTTGCAGCCAGCTTGCGGCGTCATGATCGGGCAGCAGGTTGATTTCGACCGTGTCGCCCGGCTCCCAGAACGAGGAAATCTGCAGAATCGCCGGGCCGCTGAGGCCGCGGTGAGTGAACAGGATGTTCTCGCGAAAACTCTGGTCGTTGCAGCTGACCAGGCAATCCACCGAGGTGCCGGACAGTTCGGTGCACAAGTCCTTGAGCTGATCGGTGATGGTGAACGGCACCAGACCGGCGCGGGTCGGCAGCAGGTCGTGGCCGAATTGCTTGGCGACTTGATAACCGAAACCGGTCGCGCCCAGCGTCGGGATCGACAGCCCGCCGGTGGCGATCACCAGCGACTGGCACTGGATCTGGCCGAGGGTGGTGTCGAGCAAGTAACCGCCCTCGATTTTCTCGATGGTCTGGATCGAGGTGTCGAGGTGCAGGTTGACGCCGACCTGATCGCACTCGTCCAGCAGCATGCCGAGGATGTCGCTGGATTTGTTATCGCAGAACAGTTGGCCGAGTTTTTTCTCGTGGTACGGCACGCCGTGCTTGGCGACCATGCCGATGAAATCCCACTGGGTGTAGCGGGCCAGCGCGGATTTGCAGAAGTGCGCATTCTGCGAGAGGAAATTGCTCGGTTCGGTGTACATGTTGGTGAAGTTGCAGCGTCCACCGCCGGACATCAGGATTTTCTTGCCGGCCTTGTTTGCGTGGTCGAGCAGCAACACCTGACGCCCGCGCCCGGCGGCGGTCAGTGCACACATCAACCCTGCGGCGCCAGCGCCAATGATCACGACTTCGGTAGAGCGCAAAACGGTGTCCTCACGTTGTTCACCACAAAACAAACTGTGGGAGCGGGCTTGCTCGCGAAGGCGGTGTGTCAGTTGACACATATGTCGCCTGAGTGACCGCTTTCGCGAGCAAGCCCGCTCCCACAAGGATCTACTTTGGATGGTAGATCGCTTACAAAACGCGAACGCGCAGCGAACGACCCTTGATCTTGCCGTTGTTCAAACGCTGCAGCGCCTGCATGACCACGGTGCGTTCAACGGCTACATAGGACTGGAAGTCGAAGATCGCGATCTTGCCGACCTGGGCGCCCGGAATCCCGGCCTCACCGGTCAGTGCGCCAAGAATGTCGCCCGGACGTACCTTGTCTTTCCGGCCGCCAGCGATGCACAGCGTGCTCATCGGCGGTTGCAGCGGGGCACCGCCCTGGGACTTGAGGTTATCCACCTGATCCCAGTTCAGCGGGGTTTTCTGCAATTGTTCGATGGCTTGCGCGCGGTGCGCTTCGGACGGCGCCACCAGGCTGACCGCGATGCCTTTCTCGCCGGCACGACCGGTACGGCCGACGCGGTGAATGTGGATTTCCGAGTCGCGGGCCAGTTCGACGTTGATCACCATGTCCAGTGCATCGATGTCCAGACCACGGGCGGCAACGTCAGTGGCGACCAGTACCGAAGTACTGCGGTTGGCGAACATCGCCAGTACTTGATCGCGGTCGCGCTGTTCCAGGTCGCCGTGCAGGCCGACGGCGGAAATGCCTTTGGAGGTCAGGTGGTCGACGGTTTCCTGCACCTGCTGCTTGGTGAAGCAGAACGCCACAGTGGAGGCCGGCCGGAAGTGGTGCAAAACCTTGGTCACCGCGCTCATGCGCTCTTCCGGGGAAATTTCGTAGAAGCGCTGTTCGATCTGGGTGTCGTCGTGGAACGCTTCGGCCTTGACCGTTTGCGGATCGCGCATGAACTTCGACGCCAGCTGCTTGATGCCCACCGGGTAGGTGGCCGAGAACAGCAGGGTCTGACGGCGGGCCGGGGTCTGTTCGATGATGTCTTCGATGGCGTCGTAGAAGCCCATGTCGAGCATGCGGTCGGCTTCGTCGAGGATCAGCGTGTTGAGGCCGTCGAGAACCAGCGAACCCTTGCGCAGGTGCTGCTGGATGCGGCCCGGCGTACCGACGATGATGTGCGCGCCGTGCTCCAGCGAGCCGATCTGCGGGCCGAACGACACGCCGCCGCACAGGGTCAGGACCTTGATGTTGTCTTCGGCACGGGCCAGACGACGGATTTCCTTGGCGACCTGGTCGGCCAGCTCGCGGGTCGGGCAAATCACCAGTGCCTGGCAACCGAAGTAGCGCGGATTGATCGGGTTCAGCAGGCCGATGCCGAACGCGGCGGTCTTGCCGCTGCCGGTCTTGGCCTGGGCGATCAGGTCCATCCCCTTGAGGATCACCGGCAAGCTTTGCGCCTGGATCGGCGTCATCTGGGCATAACCGAGGGAGTCGAGGTTAGCCAGCATGGCGGCGGACAGCGGCAAAGTATTAAAAGCGGTGGCGATGGTGGTCACGGGACTGGCCTGCAAAACAAAATGTCGCGCAGTGTAGCAGCCTCTGGCCACTTTCCTCGAAAGTTCTGGACGAACGCAAAGCCTGTGACGAGGGCCGGTAACCTCGCCACGCAGACCCCGGTCAATGCTCGATGTGTTCTTCCCGGCGCTTGGCGCGCCGTCCGTCCTCTTTCGAGAGCTGCGAGAAAATCGTCGCCGCCAGCATCGCCATGATCCCGACGGTCACGAACGTGAGCTGGAAAGCGCCCAACACGGTCTCGACGCCATCGTTGCCGATCTCCGCCGTAAAGCCGCCGAGCAGCGCACCGGCACACGCCACGCCAAGGCTCAGCGACAACTGCGCCACCACCGACAGCAAACTGTTGCCGCTGCTGGCGCTGGCGTCGTCGAGGTCGATCAGCGTCACGGTGTTCATCGCGGTGAATTGCAGCGAGTTGATCGCCCCGAGAACCGCCAGCAGGCACAGCAGCAGCCAGTACGGCGTCTGCTCGCTGACCAGCCCCATGCTCGCCAGCATGATCCCCAGAAACAGGGTGTTGCCGGTCAGCACGATGCGATAGCCCAGGCGCTCGATCAGCGGCCGCGCGCCCCATTTGGCGACCATCGCCGCAGCCGCCAGCGGCAGCATGCTCATCCCGGCCTGGGACGGCGAATAACCCAGCGCCACTTGCAGCAGCAACGGCACCAGAAACGGCAGGGCGCCGCTGCCCAGGCGGGCGAACAGGTTGCCGAGAATGCCGACCGCGAAGGTGCGGGTCTTGAACAGCGACGGCGCGAACAGCGGGTTTTCAATGTGCCCGGCGCGCAGCCAGTACGCCGCCAGACAGGCCATGCCGCCGAACAGCAACAGCATGACTCGCAGGTGCGGCAGGTGCAGTTCGCCGAGGCCTTCCATGGCGATGGTGATCAGCACCATCGCTGCGCCGAACAGCAGGAAACCGAGGCTATCGAAACGCGTGCGCTCGGTGCCGCGCAGGTCGGGGATGAACTTCCACACCGCGTAGCATCCGATGACGCCGACCGGCAGGTTGATCAGGAAGATCCAGTGCCACGTCAGGTATTCCACCATCCAGCCGCCCATGGTCGGGCCGATCAGCGGGCCGAGCAGGCCGGGAATGGTGATGAAGCCCATGATCCGCACCAGTTCCGAACGCGGGTAGGCGCGCAGCACCACCAAACGCCCGACCGGCAGCATCAGCGCACCACCGAGGCCCTGGATCACGCGCGCGCCGATCAGCATGCTCAGGCTGCTCGACAAGGCGCAGAGCAGCGAGCCCAGGCTGAACAGCAGGATCGCGCCGAAGAAGATCTTCTTGGTGCCGAAGCGGTCGGCGATCCAGCCCGACGCCGGAATCAGCAGGGCCACGGTGAGCATGTAGGCGATGATCACGCCCTGCATGCGCAGCGGGTCTTCGGCCAGGTCCCGGGCCATGGCCGGCAGGGCGGTGTTGAGGATGGTCCCGTCGAGGGACTGCATGAAGAAAGCGATGGCGACGACCCATGGCAACCAGCGGGCGGTGATGGCGTCGAGAGGCGGGCGGTTGGGCATGGAACCTCTGGTGATGAGCGCAGTAAATCCGAGGTGACTTCATCGCGAGCAGGCTCGCTCCCACATGGACTGCGCGAACCTGTGGGAGCGAGCCTGCTCGCGATGCTTTTACAAGGTCAGGGTCAAACGGCTCACCAGCGCCCCCGGCAACAACGCCGACGAGGTACTGCGCTGGCTATAGGTGCTCGCCGACAGCAGCAACTCACGCTCGGCGGTCAACGCTTCCAGCTGCGAACCCAGCAGGCTGTAGGCGCTGTCGTCGAAACGCATGGTGCTGACCGGCGCCTGAATCTCGCCGTTTTCCACCCAGAACGTGGCAAATCGGGTCATGCCGGTCAGGCGCGCCGCCGGTTGGTCCGAGAAGTTCAGGTACCAAAGGTTGCTGATATACAACCCGGTACCCAACTGCTTGAGGATCTCGGCCTGGGACAAGTCGCCGGCGGCCATGTTCAGCGCGCTGGGCGATTCACCGCCGCCGGCGCCGTTGGCGGTGAGGCCGTATTCGGCTGCGCTGCGCGAACCGACCAGTTGCTCGCCGGCCTGGCCTTCGATGATCAGCCGCAGATCGCTGCGCGGGTAACCCTCGCCGGAAAACGCCGGACTTAGCGAACCACTGACTTTTTCATCGAGGGACACCAGCGGGCTGAACGCCTGATCGCCGGCATACAGCTTCTGCAACGGGCTGCTCTTGCTGGCAATCGACTGCGCCGAGAAACCGCCCCAGCACAACATGCCCATGATTTCTTCCAGCGCCGCCGGCGCCAGATAGGCGCGGTACTGGCCGGGCGGCAAGGTGCGCAGCGGGCGACCGAGAAATTCGAGTTGCTCGCGGGCCTGCTGGAAGCGGCGGGCGAAGTCTTCGCTGTTCCAGTCATGTCCGGCGTAGCTGGCCTTCACCGCTTCGCCGTTCTCGTGGAACAGGCTGAAGTCGAAGTTGAAGCTGTTGGCCTGATGCCAGCCGAATGCGCCGGAAGAACTGGCGAAGCCACGGCTGATGGGGCCAGCAGCGTAGAAACCGACCAGATCCAGACCTTCGGCCGCTTGAGCGATTTCAGCGACAACTTGCTCGGTGTCCGGCAGCGGATGCTCCTGCACATTCTTGCTCTGCCAGCCGTTGTGGTTGAGCAGCAGGTACGGGTCCTGCGGCAGCAGCGGCAGGGTTTCACGCAGCTGTTGCAGGCCTTCGGCAAGGCGTTGCAGGTCGGCTTCCTGATCGCCGGACAAGGTGATCTGCAGATCGGCATGGCGACCGTCGTCGATCAGTTTCAGACCGATACCGGCTTGCTGAACTTGCCCGGCCTGACGCACCTTGGCGTGGTTGAAACGGACGAAGGCCGACGATTCGGCGTCGTAACTCAGGGTGAACTGTTCCGGCTCGCGCACCGCATCGCGCAGCCAGTTGACCAGCAGCTTGAACGCCTCGGACTGGCTCTTGGAAATACTCATCAGGCGTCTCCCCCAAACACATCAACATTGCTGAACACGCAGGCCGGTGAAGCGTGGCCGACGCGGATCACCTGGTTCGGTTCGCCCTTGCCGCAGTTCGGCGTGCCCAGCACCTGGGTGGTGGCGGCGTTGCCGACGGCGCGCAGACTCTTCCAGAAGTGCGCGGAAATGCCCCGGTAGTTCGGGTTTTTCACCACACCCTTGAGTTCGCCGTTTTCAATCAACTGGCCCCATTCGCAGCCGAACTGGAATTTGTTGCGCGCATCGTCGATCGACCATGAGCGGTTGGTGCTCATCAGGATGCCGTTTTCGATGCCGCCGATCAGTTGCTCCAGCGACTGGTCGCCCGGCTCGATGTTGAGGTTGGCCATGCGGTCGATCGGTGGTCGGTTCCAACTGCAGGCGCGGCTGTTGGCGACGCCGTCGAGACCTGCGCGAAATTGCGACAAGGCACCGCCCAATGGCCGGACCAGCAGGCCTTCGCGAATCAGGAATTGTTTGCTGGCTTTGGAGCCGTCGTCATCGTGACCGTAACTCGCCAGTTCTTCGGGAATGTCCGGATCGAACGTCACATTGAGCAGTTTCGAGCCGTATTGCAGGCTGCCGAAATCCGAGGCTTTGACGAAACTGGTGCCGGCGTAATTGCGCTCGTCGCCGAGAATCCGGTCGAGCTCCAGCGGGTGGCCGATGGATTCGTGGATCTGCAGCATCATCTGGTCGGGCATCAGCAGCAAATCACGCGGGCCTTGCGGAGTGTTCGGCGCGAGCAGCAGTTGCAGCGCCTGATCGGCGACTTGCGGGCCGGCGCCTATCAGGCCGCAGCGGCTGATTACGTCGGCGCCGCCCTGCTGGCCGAAGTTCTCGCGGCCGAGGCTGCGGGTCTGGCTGTCGTTGCCGTCGTAGGCGGTGACGTCCAGGCCCGGGTAGACGAAGCGCTGGGCCTGGCGCAATTCGGCGCCGGCGCTGCTCAGGTAGATCTGTTCGACGTGGGTGATGCCGATGCTCACTTGCCAATTCACCAGGCGCTCATCCTTTGGCACCGAGGCGGATTCCGCGCCGAGCAGCTCGAAGCATTCGCTCAGCGACGGGAAGGGTTGTTCGAGATTGGGTGAAAAGTAATCGGCGCGGTCGCTGGAAACCGGCTGCTGGCTCAGGTCGAGCAGGGCATGGGGCTTGAGCCGCCGGGCCTGCTGCTCGGCGCGCTCGAGGGCGGCTTGCAGGCCTTGTTGCGACAGGTCATTGGTCGCTGCGTAGGCCTCGACGCCATTGACCCGGACAGTCAGCATCGCGCCTTCGTCGCGGCTCAGGCTCGGCGGTTCGGCGACGTTCTTGCGCACCGACAGGTACTGCCCGGATTCGCGCACATACCGCAGGGAAAAAAATTCGGCGCCCGTGCGCAAGGCAGCGAAGCGCTGCTTGAGCTGGGGGTGGAAATCGAACATCAGGGAACCTCCTTGTCATGGGAGCAGCGGCGGAGCGGATTCGGCGGGGAGGGATGAAGCGATCAGGCGAGGACTAGAGTAGGCCTGCGTGGGGTGTAGGATCAAGTGAAGAGGGGGTGTAGGGGGATTTACTGTAGGAAGCAGGGAGATAGGTGGTGATTAGTAGGGCCTCATCGCGAGCAGGCTCGCTCCCACAGTTGAAATACATTCCAAATGTGGGAGCGAGCCTGCTCGCGATTAGCCTTGATGCGGTGTAGCTGAATTACTGAGCAACAGCACTCACATCACGCATCGGCTTGCCTTTCACCGGCGCATCGCCAGCGACGTAGTACGGCGCCTTGCTGCGCGGCAGCGGCTGGCGGCCACGGATCTTGTCGGCGATTTTCTCGGCGATCATGATCGTCGGCGCGTTCAGGTTGCCGGTGGTGATGATCGGCATGATCGACGCATCGACCACACGCAGACCCTGCATGCCATGCACGCGGCCTTCGCCGTCCACTACGGCCATGTCGTCGGTGCCCATCTTGCACGAGCAGGACGGGTGGAACGCGGTTTCGGCGTGCTCGCGGATGAACTTGTCCAGCTGCTCATCGGTTTGCACTTCGATGCCCGGGCTGATTTCACGGCCACGGAACGCGTCCAGTGCAGGCTGTTGCATGATTTCACGGGTCAGGCGGATGCCGTCGCGGAATTCCTGCCAGTCCTGCTCGGTGGCCATGTAGTTGAACAGGATGCTCGGGTGCTGGCGCGGATCCTTGGATTTGACCTGGATGCGACCGCGGCTCGGCGAACGCATGGAACCCATGTGCGCCTGGAAGCCGTGCTCTTTCACACCGTTGCTGCCGTTGTAGTTAATCGCCACTGGCAGGAAGTGGTACTGGATGTTCGGCCACTCGAATTCCGGACGGGTACGGATGAAACCGCCGGCTTCGAACTGGTTGCTGGCGCCGATGCCGGTGCCGTTGAACAGCCACTCGGCACCGATGGCCGGCTGGTTGTACCAGAGCAGCGACGGGTACAGCGAGACCGGTTGGGTGCAAGCGTATTGCAGGTACAGCTCGAGGTGATCCTGCAGGTTTTCGCCAACGCCCGGCAGATCGTGAACCACCGGGATGTCGAGGCTTTCCAGCAGTTTCGCCGGGCCGACGCCGGAGCGTTGCAGCAGTTGCGGCGAGGCGATCGCGCCGGAGCAGACGATGACTTCCTTGCGGGCGCGGGCTTCAACGCGCTCTTCAGCCGCGCCGACCAGGTAACGCACGCCGACCGCACGCTTGCCTTCGAACAGAACCTTGTCGGTCAGGGCGTGAGTGACGATGGTCAGGGTCGAACGCTTCTTGGCCACGTCCAGGTAACCGCGGGCGGTGGAAGCACGACGGCCGTTCGGCGTCACGGTGCGGTCCATCGGGCCGAAGCCTTCCTGCTGGTAGCCGTTCAAGTCTTCGGTGCGCGGGTAACCGGCCTGCACGCCGGCTTCAACCATGGCGTGGAACAGCGGGTTGTTGCCCGCTTTCGGCGTGGTCACGCTGACCGGGCCGTCGCCACCGTGGTAGTCGTTCGGGCCGATGTCGCGGGTTTCCGCTTTGCGGAAATACGGCAGGCAATCGAGGTACGACCAGTCTTCCAGACCTGGCAGTTTGGCCCAGCCGTCGTAGTCCATTGCGTTGCCGCGGATGTAGCACATGCCGTTGATCAGCGAGGAGCCGCCGAGGCCCTTGCCGCGACCGCATTCCATCCGGCGACCGTCCATGTGTGGCTCTGGATCGGTTTCGTACGCCCAGTTGTAGCGACGGCCTTGCAGCGGGAATGCCAGAGCGGCCGGCATCTGCGTGCGGAAATCGAGACGGTAGTCCGGGCCGCCGGCTTCGAGCAGCAGGACGGTGACGCCTTCGTCTTCAGTCAGACGGGTCGCCAGGGTGTTACCGGCAGAGCCGGCACCGACGATGATGTAATCGAATTCTTGGGACATTGAATGCACCCTCTTTGAAGTTGGTCAGGTCAGGCCTGGGTGAGTGCTGCGCACTCAATCGCGAGCAGGCTCGCTCCCACAGTGAATCGGGGGTGACACAGGCTTGGTGGATGACACCAAACCTGTGGGAGCCAGCCTGCTGGCGATGACGGCCTCGCAGGCGAAGCGATTGATGCCTTAGAACACCGAGACGTAATCGCCCAGCTCGACCTGTACCGATTTGATGCGAGTGAAGTTGTTCAGCGAGCTGATGCCGTTCTCACGGCCAACGCCCGACTGCTTGTAACCGCCAACCGGCATTTTTGCGTCGGACTCGCCCCAGGCGTTGATCCAGCAGATACCGGCTTCCAGTTGATGAATCACGCGGTGGGCGCGATTCAGGTCGCGGGTGACGATGCCGGCGGCCAGGCCGAAGTCGGTGTCGTTGGCGCGGCGGATCACTTCTTCTTCGGTTTCGTAGCTCAGGATCGCCATCACCGGGCCGAAGATTTCTTCACGGACGATCGTCATGTCGTCGGTGCAGTCGGTGAACACGGTCGGGGCCACAAACGCGCCTTTGGCGAACTCGCCGTCGGTCAGACGTTCGCCGCCGCACAGGACGCGGGCGCCTTCTTCTTTACCCTTGGCGATGTAGCCCAGCACGCTTTCCATGTGCGGGAAGCTGACCAGCGGGCCGAAGTTGGTGTTTTCGTCTTCCGGGTTGCCGATGCGGATGCGCGCAACGCGCTCGACGATCTTGGCTTCGAAAGCGGCTTTCAGGTGGCTCGGCACAAACACGCGAGTGCCGTTGGTGCAGACCTGACCGGAGCTGTAGAAGTTGGCCATCATGGCGGTGTCGGCGGCGCGATCCAGGTCGGCGTCGTCGCAGATGATCAGCGGGGACTTGCCGCCCAGTTCCATGGTCACGTCTTTGAGCGACGAAGCCGAAGCGCTGGCCATGACTTTCTTGCCAGTGTCGGTGCCGCCGGTGAAGGAGATCTTCTCGATGCGCGGGTGCTCGGTCAGCCAGGTGCCGACTTCACGGCCGCTGCCGGTCAGTACGTTGAACACACCGTTCGGAACGCCGGCTTCGGTGTAGATCTCGGCCAGTTTCAGGGTGGTCAGCGAGGTGACTTCGCTTGGCTTGAAGATCATCGCGTTACCGGCCGCCAGGGCTGGCGCGGATTTCCACAGGGCGATCTGGATCGGGTAGTTCCACGCGCCGATACCGGCGACAACGCCCAGCGGCTCGCGACGGGTGTAAACGAAGGAAGTGTCACGCAGCGGGATCTGTTCGCCTTCGATGGCGGGTACCAGGCCTGCGTAGTATTCCAGCACGTCGGCGCCGGTGACGATGTCGACGTACTTGGTTTCGGAGAAGGCTTTACCGGTGTCCAGGGTTTCCAGGGCTGCCAGTTCATCGTTGCGCTCGCGCAGGATGTCGACGGCGCGACGCAGGATGCGCGAACGCTCCATGGCGGTCATTGCGGCCCAGATCTTCTGGCCCTTTTCGGCGCTGACCACAGCACGCTCGACGTCTTCCTTGGTCGCACGTTGCACCAGTGCGAGGACTTCACCGTTAGCCGGGTTGATGGCTTCGAAGGTGGCATCGCTGCCGGCGTCGGAGTACGCGCCATCGATGTAGAGTTTTTGCAGTTCGAAACGGGCCATAGTGTCCTCGCAAGTGCATTAGTGGTTGGCGTTGATCACCGGGTGAGCCATGTAGCTGTGGCATCGCGGGTCGGTGACAGTTCAGGGGCCGAGCGTTTTCTCTGTGCTCTAGCTCACCTGCTTGGCCAATTGGAAATCCATGTATTCGTAAGCGATCTGTTGCGCCTGCGCAGTGTCGAAAGCGTCTCCCGACAGCGCGCCGCGCAACCACAAGCCGTCGATCAGAGCTGCCAGTCCACGGGCGGCGGTGCGCGCATCTTCGAGCGGCAACACACGGCGGAACTCGCAGCACAGGTTGGAATACAGACGGTGATCGTTGATCCGCTGCAACCTGTGCAAAGACGGCTGGTGCATGCTGGTGGCCCAGAAGGCCAGCCAGGTTTTCATTGCCGGGCCATTGACCTGGCTGGCGTCGAAGTTGCCTTCGATGATCACCTGCAGATGCGCCCGGGGGCTGCTGTCTGCCAGCGCCTGACGGCGCGCGGTGACGCTCTCGCTGAGGACGCTCATCAGATACCGCATCGTGGCGGCGATCAGGCCGTTCTTGTCCTGAAAGTAATGACTGATGATGCCATTCGAGACACCGGCCAAACGGGCGATCAGCGCAATGCTGGCGTCCCCCATTCCGACCTGATCAACCGCCTGCAAAGTGGCTTCGATCAGTTGTTGGCGGCGGATGGGTTGCATACCGACCTTGGGCATCTTGCACATCTCCTTAGGCCTTCCGACGGGCGAATGACGCCTATCGGATTGAGGGCCAGTCTATTTTGTTTTGATTGAACGTTCAATCAACAAAGAATAAGATCTGCGACAAATCGTCGCTGCCTACAGAATTTTCTTACGTGTAAGTGGCGATAAAACCGACATCCAAAAAGGCTCGAAACCTGCGCGGGGCAAGGCGCGGTTCGACGTTCGATGGACGTGTTGAATGGGCAAGACGCTCAAGGCCAGGTTTCGGATGAACGTCCATGCCTCGGCCACGACGGCGATTCGCGTTGCCATCTCTGCAGGTTCGGGCTTTTTTCGGGGTGTCTTTATATCACCCGCCGGTCGGCTGCCAACTAACCGATTGGTCGGGTTCCGTGTTGCCTTGTGTTCTTCTCTCGCACTGCCTGGAGCATTTGTGCCATGAGTTCTGCCTCGCTTATAAAGACCCCGCCCGAGAAGGTGACGGTCAACGGTTGGGTGTTCTACACCTCTACCGCGCTGATTCTGTTGTTGACCGCCATTCTGATCATCGCCCCGCAAGAGGCCGGCAGAATGCTGGGAGTGGCTCAGGCCTGGTTGTCCCGCAGCTTCGGCTGGTACTACATGGTGGTGATCGCCGCTTACCTGGTATTTGTGGTGGGCCTGGCGTTTTCCTCGTACGGCAAACTCAAACTGGGCAGCAAGGACGACACCCCGGATTTCAGTTACGGCGCCTGGGCGGGGATGCTGTTCTCGTCGGGTATCGGTATTTCGCTGCTGTACTTTGGCGCCTCCGAGCCGCTGGATCACTACTTCAATCCGCCGGAAGGCGCGTCCGCTACCAACATGGCGGCACGTCAGGCTGTTCAGCTGACCTTCCTGCACTGGGGCCTGCACGGCTGGGCGATCTACGCACTGGTCGGTCTGGCCGTGGCCTATTTCGCTTACCGTCATAACCAGCCGCTGGCCCTGCGTTCGGCACTGTACCCGCTGGTTGGCGAGCGTTGGGTCAAGGGCGCTGCCGGTCATGCGGTGGACGGTTTCGGCATGTTCGTGACCCTGCTGGGTCTGGTGACCAACCTGGGGATCGGCTCGCTGCAAGTGTCTTCGGGCCTGGAAAACCTGTTCGGCATGGAACACAGCAACACCAACCTGCTGATCGTGATCATCGTGATGAGCACCGTGGCGACCATCGCTGCCGTGTCGGGTGTGGAAAATGGCATCCGTCGTCTGTCCAACCTCAACATCATCCTGTTCAGCGGCCTGCTGATTTTCGTCCTGCTGTTCGGCCCGACCCTGCACTTGCTCAACGGCTTCGTGCAGAACATCGGCGACTACCTTAACGGCGTGGTGCTGAAGACTTTCGACCTGTACGTCTATGAAGGCGACAGCGAGAAGTCCGACCGCTGGCTGGGTCTGTGGACGCTGTTCTACTGGGCCTGGTGGATTTCCTGGGCCCCATTCGTCGGCATGTTCATCGCGCGTATTTCCCGTGGTCGTACCGTGCGTGAACTGGTGGCCGGAGTGCTGCTGATTCCGCTGGGTTTCACCCTGGCGTGGCTGTCGATCTTCGGTAACTCGGCGCTGGATCTGGTGATGAACCAGGGCGCGGTGGAACTCGGCAAGACGGCGCTGGAACAGCCGTCGATGGCGATCTATCAGTTGCTGGAACACTACCCGGCGTCGAAAGTCGTGATCGGCGTGTCGATCTTCGTTGGTTTCGTGCTGTTCCTGACCCCGGCCGACTCCGGTGCGGTGATGATGGCGAACCTGTCCTGCAAGGGCGGTAACGTCGACGAAGACGCCCCGCACTGGCTGCGGATCTTCTGGTCGGTCGTGATCACGCTGGTGACCATCGGCCTGCTGTTCGCCGGTAACTTCGAAGCCATGCAGACCATGGTGGTGCTGGCCGGTCTGCCGTTCTCGGTGGTGCTGGTGTGCTTCATGTTCGGCCTGCACAAGGCGATGCGCCAGGACATGCAGATCGAACAGGAGCAGGCGCAACTGGCTGAACGCGGTCGTCGTGGTTTCAGCGAGCGCCTGACCCAGCTGGATCTGCAACCGAGCCAGTCGGTGGTGCAGCGCTTCATGGACAAACACGTCAGCCC
This sequence comes from Pseudomonas sp. DR 5-09, assembly GCF_001655595.1. Classification (NCBI taxonomy): domain Bacteria; kingdom Pseudomonadati; phylum Pseudomonadota; class Gammaproteobacteria; order Pseudomonadales; family Pseudomonadaceae; genus Pseudomonas; species Pseudomonas sp. DR 5-09. The sequence goes on along the minus strand of NZ_CP011566.1, from coordinate 5,915,029 downwards.
GGCGCTGGAAGATGCCGCGGCGCAAATGCGTGCACAGGGTCTGGAAGTGCAGACGCTGCTGGGCAAATCCAAGCGCTGCATGGGCGTGCGGGTCGAGATGGAAGAGGGCAACCCTTTTGTTTACGAAGTGAGCCTGGACGGCTACCTGGCCACCCCGAGCGAGTCGGTCCAGTCCGATGAAGCGCGTCAGCGTTTCTACCGCGCCGAGGTGTACCTGCACAACGGCAGCCAGGACTACGACCTGATGGGCTTCACACAGGATCAGATCACGCGTGATGTGCTCGATCAGTTTGAAAGCCATCGGCAGCTCCTTGGCCGGGTTTATAGCTAAAGTCAAAAGCTCCCTCACCCCAGCCCTCTCCCGGGGGGAGAGGGAGCCGACCGAGGTGTCTGGCGTTGTACATCGACCTGAAAAATCGAGTCGATTATGGATTCGGTGAAGCAAGATCAGGTCGACGTATATCTGCAGCATCCCCCAATCAGTTCCCTCTCCCTCCGGGAGAGGGCTAGGGTGAGGGGCTCTTTTCCCTGACCCAATAAAAAAGGGATCGCTCACCGCGATCCCTTTTTTTCATCCCGCCTTACCCCAGGTTCTTGCCGAGCAGCGCGTGATACAGCTCGCTGTCGCCAAGAATCCCCACCACATGATTGTTGTCATGCAGCACCAGTTTGTTGCCGGTCTGGTAACGGATCTGCAAGGCGTCGCGCATGCCGATGTTCGAGTCCACCAGCGTTGGTTTGCGCTCCAACCCTTCCACGGCTTGCCCCGGTGCCCAATTCTGCAGGTTCAGCACCGAACCGTTCTGCCGCGCACCCTTGATGGTGTTGCCCTCGGCCAGGTCCAGCCACGAATCGCCGCCCGGATCCAGGCACACCGAACCGTTGATGCGTTTGCAGTTGTCCAGGGTACGCATCAGGCTGCGACCGCACAGCACGTTCAGCGGGTTGGTGTGGGCGACGAAGGTGCGCACGTAATCGTCCGCAGGGTTGAGCACGATCTCTTCCGGCACGCTGTACTGGATGATCCGGCCGTCCTTCATGATCGCGATGCGGCTACCGAGTTTCAGCGCCTCGTCGAGGTCGTGGCTCACGAATACGATGGTCTTGCTCAGCTTGCGTTGCAGTTCCAGCAGTTCATCCTGCAGGCCCTGACGGATCAGCGGGTCGAGCGCGGAGAAGGGTTCGTCCATCAGCAGAATGTCGGCGTCCATCGCCAGCGCGCGGGCCAGGCCGACACGCTGCTGCATGCCGCCGGACAGTTCGTCGGGCTTCTTGTTGCGCCATTGGGTCAGGCCCACCAGTTCGAGTTTGTCATCGACCAGTTTGCGCCGTTCCTTCTCCGGACGGCCCTGCATTTCCAGACCGAAACTGATGTTCTCGCGCACCGTCAGCCAGGGCATCAGGGCGAACTTCTGGAACACCATTGCGATGCGTTTGGTGCGCATCATTTTCAGCTCGGCCGGGGAGCAGGAGGCGATGTCGATCTGCTTGCCTTCGTGTTCGACGAACAGCTTGCCGCGGCTCACGGTGTTGAGGCCGTTGATGCAGCGCAGCAGGCTCGACTTGCCGGAGCCGGACAGGCCCATCAGCACGCAGATCTCGCCTTTGTTGATGTCCAGGCTGGCCTTTTCAACGCCGACGATCTGCCCGGTCTTTTTCAGGATCTCACTGCGGGTCAGGCCCTGATCGAGAAGTTTCAGTGCTTCGCGCGGATCCTTGGTGAAGATCACGTCAACGTTATCGAAGCGAATTATGCTCATGCGTCACCCCCTACTTTGGCGTCGGGTTGTTTGCAGATACGGTCGAGCATGATCGCCAGCAGTACGATCGCCAGGCCCGCTTCGAAGCCCAGGGCGATATCAGCAGTGTTCAGTGCGTTGACCACCGGTTTGCCGAGTCCGTCGGCGCCCACCAGTGCCGCGATCACCACCATCGACAGCGACAGCATGATGCACTGGGTGATGCCGGCCGCGATGCTCGGCATGGCGTGAGGCAGTTCGATCCGTGAAAGCAGTTGGCGACGCGAGCAGCCGAAGGCCTTGCCGGCGTCCATCAGTTCTTGCGGGACATCGCGGATGCCCAGGTAGGTCAGGCGGATCGGCGCGGCGATGGCGAACACCACTGTCGAGATCAGGCCCGGCACCACACCCAGCCCGAAGAGGGTCAGGGTAGGAATGAGGTAAACGAAGGTCGGTACGGTCTGCATCAGATCGAGTACCGGTCTCATCAAAGTGTAGAACATCGGTTTGTGCGCGGCGACGATGCCCAGCGGCACGCCGATGACCACGCAGACCAGGGTTGCGAACATGACCTGGGCGAGGGTTTCCATGGTTTCCTGCCAGTACCCCAGGTTGAGGATCAGCAGGAAGGAGGCGACCACGAACGCGGTCAGGCCCCATTTGCGTTGAATGAAGTGGGCCAGCAGGGCGATGAGGCCGATCAGCACCAGCGGGTTGAACCAGGTCAGCGCAAACGTCACGCCGTGGATCATCGTTTCCAGGGTCACGGCGATTGCGTCGAAGGTGTTGGCGCCGTGTTGCGTCAACCATTCAACGAAGCCCGCGATGTACTGGCCTAAAGGGATTTTCTGATCAATCAGCATGGTAGTGAACGTCCGCATGCAAGGAAATAAACAGCCCGGACGGCGTACGCCGCCCGGCATAAGCGATGCTCCTTAATTCAAGGCTGGGCAAGCTTGGCTTTCACGGCCTCCAGGCCAGGTTTACCGTCAATGGTGGTCACGCCAGCGAGCCAGGTATCGAGCACCTGTGGATTCTTTTTCAGCCAGGCCTTGGCGGCCGCGTCAGGCTTCATCTTGTCGTCCAGGATGTTGCCCATCAGTTCGCTTTCCATGTCGACGGTGAACTCCAGGTTTTTCAGCAGTTGGCCAACGTTGCTGCATTCCTCGGCGTAGCCCTTGCGGGTGTTGGTCGCCACGGTGGCGGCGCCGAAATCCGGGCCGAAGAAATCGTCACCACCGGTCAGGTACTGAATCTTGAAGCGCTTGTTCATCGGGTGCGGCGCCCAGCCGAGGAACACCACGGCGGTGTCGCGTTTCTGCGCGCGGTCGACCTGCGACAGCATGCCCGCCTCGCTGGATTCGACGACCTTGAAGCCGGCGTCTTTCAGGCCGAAGGCGTTCTTGTCGATCATGCTCTGGATCAGGCGGTTGCCGTCGTTGCCCGGCTCGATCCCGTAGATCTTGCCGTCGAGTTCTTTCTTGAATTTGGCGATGTCGGCGAAGTCGTGCAGGCCTTTGTCATACAAGGCTTGCGGAACGGCGAGGGTGTACTTGGCGCCCTTGAGGTTGGTGCGCACGGTTTCCACGGTGCCGGCGTCGCGGTAGGCCTTGATGTCGTTTTCCATGGTCGGCATCCAGTTGCCGAGGAACACGTCCATGTTCTTGCCGTCGGCCAGCGACTTGTAGGTCACGGGTACGGAGATCATGGTGGTCTTGGTCTTGTAGCCGAGGGCCTGAAGCACGACGGAGGTGGTGGCGGTGGTTGCGGTGATGTCGGTCCAGCCGACATCGGAGAAGTTCACGGTACTGCACTGCGCCGGTTCTGCGGCTTGAGCCAGTAACGGCAGACTCAGCATGGCGGCCAACAACAACGACGGGGAACCTTTCATGAATGGACTCCTTGGTGTTTTTTTTGGCAGTGTTCCGATTGGACCACCGCACTTATGGGTTGCGGTTGGATGGCGTTCTGGAGACAGCTCTACCGCAGCGCCTTGCAATCGAGTCGATACGATCATGTACCAGTGAAAATCTGACGCCTACAGGGTGCGTCGTATCCAGTACAGGGATGGTCGCATCCAGTGTCAGTGACGTCGTTTACAGCTTTTTTCTGCCCTTTCTGGCCATCTGAACCGCATAAAAACGGCGAAAACACGGGCTGAAACCGGCACGGCGTTAGTGGGCATGAGTGCGTCGGTGTCAGACGCCGAGCGACCGGGGAAAAGCCTGATGATGCGGGCATTCCGGCGGATCGCAGCTTGAGCGTAGCAGCTCCGCCAGCGGGCGCTTCACGCCCCGGACCGGCACTCTCAGGAGCTCTGCAGCAATGGCTATCAGCGTTTTCGACCTGTTCAAAATCGGCATTGGCCCTTCCAGTTCCCACACCGTCGGGCCCATGCGCGCCGCCGCCCTGTTTGTCGAGTCATTGCGCGACAAACATTTGCTGGAGCAGGTGCGTCGCATCGAGGTGCAGCTGTTCGGTTCGCTGTCGGCCACCGGTGTCGGTCACGGCAGCGACAACGCGGTGATCATGGGCCTGATGGGCGAGTGGCCGGACGCGATCGACCCGTCGCAGATCGGCCCGCGGATCCAGGCCTTGCGTGAAACCCACACGCTGTTGCTCGACAGTCGTTTGTCGGTGCCCTTTATATGGGCCCGCGACATGCGCCTGATCGACGAGAACCTGCCGTTCCACCCCAACGCCATGACCCTGGTTGCCGAAGGCGATCACGGCGAGTTGCATCGCGACACCTACTATTCGGTCGGCGGCGGTTTTGTGGTGGACGAGGCGCAGGCCTCCAGCGGCGTGGTGGATCTGGATCGCACCGAGTTGCCTTACGACTTTTCCAGCGCGGTGGAGCTGCTGGAGCTGTGCAAGACCCACAACCTGCGCGTGGCCGAATTGATGATGGCCAACGAGAAGGTCTGGCGCAGCGAAGAGGAAATTCGCGCCGGCCTGATGAAGCTCTGGCGGGCGATGCAGGATTGCGTCGAGCAGGGCCTCAAGCACGAAGGCATCCTGCCCGGCGGTCTCAACGTGCGCCGCCGCGCGGCGAAGTTGCACCGCAGCCTTCAGGAACTGAACAAGCCCAACGTGATCGGCTCGACCCTCAGCGCGATGGAGTGGGTCAACCTGTTCGCCCTGGCGGTGAACGAGGAAAACGCCGCCGGCGGGCGCATGGTCACGGCGCCCACCAACGGCGCGGCGGGGATCATTCCGGCGGTGCTGCATTACTTCATGAAATTCAGCGAGGCAGTGACCGACGCCAACGTGGTCGACTACTTCCTCGGGGCGGCGGCGGTGGGGATTCTGTGCAAGAAGAACGCCTCGATCTCCGGTGCTGAAGTGGGTTGCCAGGGAGAGGTTGGATCGGCCTGTGCGATGGCGGCGGCAGGGCTGGCGGAAATTCTCGGCGCAAGTCCGGAGCAATTGTGCAACGCGGCGGAAATCGGCCTGGAACACAACCTGGGTCTGACCTGCGATCCGGTGGGCGGCCTGGTGCAAGTGCCGTGCATCGAACGCAATGCGATTGCGGCGGTGAAGGCGATCAATGCCGCGCAGATGGCCTTGCGTGGGGACGGTCAGCACTTCATCTCGCTGGACCGGGTGATCCGCACCATGCGCGATACCGGCGCCGACATGCATGACAAATATAAAGAGACATCGCGGGGCGGGTTGGCGGTCAGCGCGGTGGAGTGCTGATTCCGAGTTGCCTCCTATCGCCAGCCTGCTGGCGATGAGGCCGGACCAGTCAAAACTGCGCACCAAGTGAGCACCGGATATCAAACGCGCCACCTTTTGGCGCGTCGCTATCGGATAAGAGTCTTTCCTGCCTCCAGCGCCTGATTCGCAGGCGCTACCGTCCGTCACCCGTGCCTGCGGTGACACTGTAGGACAATCGCGCGCAGGCCAGTTCCCACAAGTGCTACCGATTTGCTCACACGCTCCGGGGCAGGGCTTTCGCGGCCGCTGATGGCACTTCGAATTACCCTCCGGCGGAGCGCTTGTATAGACGCGTCGCGACGTCGTTTTCAGGAGTTATTGAACAGCCATTCAATTTTAGGCATGGCAATTGCTCTGTCATAACAAAGCCCGTCTCACGCAAGAGAACGATGGCAATAACAAGAGCCTCCGCCTGAGGCCATCACCCGCTTTGTGTGAGGAGATACCGCGATGACGTCGTTCAACTCCGGGGCTCAACCCCAGAACCGTGCGCCTCAATCCATCGGCTTTCTGCTGCTGGACAATTTCACGCTGATTTCCCTGGCTTCCGCAGTCGAACCCCTGCGCATGGCCAACCAGTTGTCCGGTCGCGAGCTGTATCGCTGGACCACCCTCACCGTCGACGGCGGCCAGGTCTGGGCCAGTGACGGTCTGCAGATCACCCCCGACGCTTCCATGCACAAAGCCCCGGCCCTCGACACCGTTATCGTGTGCGGCGGGATCGGCATTCAACGCACCGTTACCCGTGAACACGTGTCGTGGCTGCAAAGCCAGGCGCGCCAGTCGCGCCGCCTCGGCGCCGTGTGCACCGGCAGCTGGGCCCTGGCTTGCGCCGGCCTGCTCGACGGCTTCGATTGCAGCGTGCACTGGGAATGTCTGGCGGCGATGCAGGAAGCTTTCCCGCGCGTTGCGATGAGCACCCGTCTGTTCACCCTCGACCGCAACCGTTTCACCAGCTCCGGCGGCACCGCACCGCTGGACATGATGCTGCACCTGATCAGCCGCGATCACGGCCGTGAACTGTCCGCCGCGATCTCCGAGATGTTCGTCTACGAACGCATCCGCAACGAGCAGGATCACCAGCGCGTACCGCTCAAGCACATGCTCGGCACCAACCAGCCGAAACTGCAGGAAATCGTTGCGCTGATGGAAGCCAACCTGGAAGAACCGATCGACCTCGACGAACTGGCGGTGTACGTCGCCGTGTCCCGTCGCCAGCTCGAGCGCCTGTTCCAGAAATACCTGCACTGCTCGCCGTCGCGCTACTACCTCAAGCTGCGCCTGATCCGCGCGCGGCAACTGCTCAAGCAGACGCCGATGTCGATCATCGAAGTGGCGTCGGTCTGCGGGTTTGTGTCGACGCCGCACTTCTCCAAGTGCTATCGCGAGTACTTCGGCATTCCGCCGCGTGACGAGCGCGTCGGCTCCAACACCACCCAGCAGGTGGCGATGATGCCGCTGCCGCAGGCCATTGTGATGTCGCCGCTGTCCGGGCCAATGTCGGCGCTGAGCCAGGCACGCAACGAATCCACATTCGCCAGTGTAAGGCTGTAGACCGCGTCATCGTTTTTCGCGAGCAGGCTCGCTCCCACACAGAAATGCATTCCAATGTGGGAGCGAGCCTGCTCGCGAATGAATTTTTCAGGCGCTATGGGTTTGTTGGTATTGCGCCAATGCCGGCAACAATTGTTTGTCGATGGCCTGACGCACTGCAGGCTGGATGCTGGCGCCGCTGGTGTACATGTCCTTGACCATCTTGCGCAGTTCAAAGGCGCGAACGTTATCCAGACCGCGCACCGCATACTCACAGGCCTGCTCGGCAGTTGAACCGCTCGGCACTTGAAAACCCAACGACTTGAGTTGGCCCAACAGGTCTTCCTGATCGATCAAATCGGCATACATCATGACGCGAATCCTTCTTCGGCAACGGAGGTCGTGGCTCGATTCTGGTAGGCCTGCCCAGGCACGGCAAGGGCGATTTGTCGCAGTGGCCGCGACGGCTATGAACAGGTCGTTTTCGGCTAACTCGCCGTCAAGGGGAGTGGGCACACTGGCCTCAGCTCGCTTCACGAAGGTTTGGTCACCCTCGCCACGGCAGCTCCTCAACAGTACCCTCGCCCCGATCCTGTCACGGCTTGTATCGGGGCTTTTTTTGCCTGTGTGTCAGGTAAATCGAGGTGCATTCATCGCCAGCAGGCTGGCTCCCACATTGAAATGCGCTCTTTGTGGGAGCCAGCCTGCTGGCGATGAACGATGACGCGGTCTAGCGCTGCAACACCAGAATCCGCGACAGCAATTCATCCCGGTCGATGTAGCAGCCCTGAAAATGCCGGGCCCCGGTGGTCGGGTCGAACGCATTGCGCGCGTGCAAAGTGCGGCGGTTGTCGAAGCACCACAACTCGCCCGGATTGAGCCGCTGCATGACCCGGAAACGTGGCTCGCGGGTCATGGCGATGAAGCGCCGATAAGCGCGATACAGCAGGGGCATCTGCTCCACGGACGTGTCGAACGCCCCGCGCAGGAAGTTGGCCATGCGGATTTCCGCGACCCGGCCCAAGGCATCCAGGGCGATGATCGGTGCGAGGCAGCGATAGTCGCTGTGGCGGTCCTTGTTGCGAAACTCCACCGGGATTTCGCACAGCGCCTGAAACGACGCGGGATCTTCCTGGCGCAACGCTTCGGCTGTCGCAAAGCCGTCGACGAAAATGCTCTCGCCACCCTCGGCGTCGTTCACCAGGCAATGCAGAAATTGCAGGCCCGGTTGCAGCTCGCGGGTCGGCAGGTCGGTGTGCAATGGCAGGTTGAAAGCGGTGTAGGCATTGCTGTCGGCGTCGGCCTTGGATTGCACGTTGAACAGCACGCCGAAGTTGCTCTCGCGGATGAACGAAATGCGCTGGGCGACCAGCTTCAGCGAACCGGGTTCGGTGGGTACGCCGCGCACTTGGGTCAGGCCGATGTCGCGTACCGCCAGCAACCATTGCAGCAACGCGGCGTTGTCGTTCATCAGGGCTGAATAGTCGAACACCGGCAACTGCAAATCGCTGCGCCACAGGAAGGGTTTCGGCTTGGTGGCGAGGCGTTCGGCGCGGGATTCGTCGTCATAGGCGTGGGCCCGCAGCCAGCCTGCGTCGAAGCGGCTGAGGTGGCCGTCCTGCCAGTCGATACGCAGGCAGCCATCGGTGTCGATGTGCACCGCGGATGGCGTCAGGTCGGGAGCCGCATCGATGATCTCGAACACCTGCTCACGGGTGACGCTGTAGACGCAGTGCGGACACGGACAGTTGTCCCGCAGCCACACGTGGTGGAAGGTGCTGACGCGCCCGTCGGCCCATTCAATCAGGACGCGATCCGCCAGGTTCTGCACGCCGTTCAGCGCGCTGATCAACGGATAAGTACGAAAATCGGCAACTGCGGCGGCGGTTTGCATGGTGGCTCCTTGCGATGGATGAGTTTACCGGGCTGGGGGCAGGGCGATGACCCGGCCGATGTAAGCCGGGGCGGGCAGGTCGGCCTGCTCGGCGACGATGGCTTGCAGACGGCCCAGGGTGTCCGGGGTAAACGGCGCGGAACGCGGCCCGGCCAGATCGACGTGCAGCAGCATCTGTTCGTTGCCGGCCAGCTCCTTGTCACCGCCGGCCAGATGCAGGCTGTGATAGAGGTGCAGGCGCTTCTGGTCGTGACCGATGATCTGCGTGCGCACTTCGACTTCGGCATCGAGCTTCACTTCGTGCAGGTAGTTGAGGTGCAGTTCGAGAGTGAACAGCGAGTGACCGCTGGCTTCGCGGTTGTTGCTGTCCATACCGAGGCGATCCATCAGGGCGTCGGTGGCGTAGCTGAAAATCAGCAGATAGAAGGCGTCGCGCAGGTGGCCGTTGTAGTCGACCCAGTCGGGGATGATGCGGGTTTGGTAGGTGGTGAGGGTGGGCATGATTGGGTTCCGCTGGAAGTTGGTGTTCAAGATCAAAAGCTACCCCCTCACCCCAGCCCTCTCCCTCAGGGAGAGGGGGAAAGGGAGCCGATCTTCAAGCTTTTCGAGAGCTGAGTTCGACTTGGGACTTTCAGGTCGGTGTAGCTCGTACATTCACCTCGGTCAGTCCCCTCTCCCCCCGGGAGAGGGCGAGGGTGAGGGCAGCAGTTTCAAGCCAGACACATCACTCGCTGAAACTCATCCCATGCTTCTCTTTGGTGGTCTTCACCGCCTCAAGCACCGCCAGCAAGCAATCATCACGATAGCGCTCCAGCGCCGAAATACTGTGCCGGCCCAGTTGATCGCTGGTGCCGTCCACCACATCGTCGATCAACTTGTCGGTCAGTTCCGGTGCCGGCAGGTACGTCCACGGCAACTGCAGCGCCGGGCCGAACTGCGACATGAAGTGGCGCATACCGGCATCGCCACCGGCCAGGGTGTAGGTCAAGAACGTGCCCATGAACGACCAGCGCAGACCGGCGCCAAAGCGGATCGCGTCGTCGATTTCACCGGTGGTTGCCACCCCGTCGTTGACCAGATGCAGCGCCTCGCGCCACAGCGCTTCGAGCAGGCGGTCGGCGATGAATCCCGGCACTTCCTTGCGCACATGCAGCGGGCGCATGCCGAGGGATTCGTAGACTTTCATCGCGGCCTGCACGGCTTCCGGCGCGGTGTTTTTGCCACCGACGACTTCCACCAGCGGCAGCAGGTAAACCGGGTTGAACGGGTGACCGACCACGCAGCGTTCCGGGTGGGTCGAGCTCTCGTAGAACTCGCTTGGCAACAGGCCGGAAGTGCTGGAACCGATCAACGCATTCGGCTTGGCCGCCGCGCTGATTTTGCTGTGCAGATCCAGTTTCAGTTCGAGGCGTTCGGGGGCGCTTTCCTGAATGAAATCCGCATCGCGCACGCACTCCTCAATAGTCGCCACAAAGCGTAGGCGATCCTGCGACGCGCCCGGCGCCAGACCGTTTTTCTCCAGCGCGCCCCAGGCATTGGCCACGCGTTTGCGCAGCGCTGCTTCGGCACCCGGCGCCGGATCCCAGGCCACCACGTCGAGGCCGTGGGCGAGGGCGCGGGCGACCCAGCCGCTGCCGATGACGCCGCTGCCCAGTGCTGCGAAGGTTTTGATTTCGGTGATAAAGCTCATGGTCACTTCCTGGAATGAGGCAAAAAAACGGTGGGCGTCAATGGCCCGCCCACCGGGGGAAAGGGTGATTTCAGCCGCGCTGGGTCAGGCCCATCTTCTTGCGACCTTCAGCCGGGGTCAGCACGCGGGCGCCGAGGCGGCTGAGGATCTCGCTGGCACGTTCGACCAGTTGGCCGTTGGTCGCCAGCACGCCTTTGTCCAGCCACAGGTTGTCTTCCAGACCGACCCGCACGTTACCGCCGAGCAGTACCGCTTGCGCGGCCATCGGCATCTGCATCCGGCCGATGCCGAAGCCGGCCCACACCGCGTCGGCGGGCAGGTTGTCGACCATGGCTTTCATGGTGGTGGTGTCGGCCGGCGCACCCCACGGGATGCCCAGGCACAGCTGGAACAGCGGATTGTCGAGCAGGCCTTCCTTGATCATCTGTTTGGCGAACCACAGGTGACCGGTGTCGAAAATCTCCAGCTCCGCCTTCACGCCCAGCTCGGTGATGCGTTTGGCGCCGGCCCGCAGTTGGGCCGGGGTGGAAACGTAAATGGTGTCGCCGTCGCCGAAGTTCAGGGTGCCGCAATCCAGGGTGCAGATTTCCGGAAGCAGTTCTTCGACGTGGGCCAGACGGGTCAGCGGGCCGACCAGATCGGTGTTCGGGCCGAACTCCATCGGGCTCTCGCCAGGGCCGATTTCCAGGTCGCCGCCCATGCCGGCGGTGAGGTTGACGATGATGTCGACGTCGGATTCGCGGATGCGCTCCATGACTTCGCGGTACAGCGCCACGTCACGGCTGAACTTGCCGGTCTGCGGGTCACGAACGTGGCAGTGCACGACCGTGGCGCCGGCCTTGGCCGCTTCCACCGCAGCTGCGGCGATCTGTTTCGGGGTGACCGGCACGTGTGGGCTTTTGGCGGTCGTGTCGCCAGCACCGGTGAGTGCGCAGGTGATGATGACGTCGTGATTCATGGTGCGTTTTCCTTCAGGCGTGATGGGTCTGTTCGCAGCCCGTGCGGGCTGCGAAGTGGTTCATTCGTTGCGGTTTATTTGCTGGTGAGCTGGAGGTTTTCAGCCGCCGGTTTGCCATCGAAAGTGGTAACGCCTTCGAGCCAGCGCTGTTTGTCCTGCGGGTGATCCTTGAGCCATTGTTTGGCCGATTCGAAAGCGTCCTTGTGATCGAGCAGCGGCTGCATCATCCGGCTCTCGTCTTCGGCGGTGAACGTCAGGTTGCTCAGCAGGCGGCTGACGTTCGGGCATTGTTCGGCGTATTTCGGTGCGGTGACGGTCCACACGGTGGCCATGCCTTCGTTCGGGCCGAGGGCGTCGTCGCTGCCGGTCAGATAGGTCATCTGCACGTTGACGTTCATCGGGTGCGGCGCCCAGCCGAAGAACACCACGGCTTCCTTGCGGCGCACCGCGCGATCGACGGCGGCGAGCATGCCGGCCTCGCTCGACTCCACGAGCTGGAACTTGCCGAGGCCAAACTGGTTCTTGGCGATCATCGCCTTGATCTGGGTATTGGCGCCCGAGCCTGGCTCGATGCCGTAGATCTTGCCGCCCAGCTCTTTCTCGAACTTGGCGATGTCGGCAAAGGTTTTCAGGCCCTTGTCCGCCAGATAGGTCGGCACGGCGAGGGTGGCGCGGGCGTCCTTGAGACTTGGCGCTTCAAGCACCTTGACCTGGTTGGCGTCGACGAACGGGGTGATGGTCTGGGTCATCAACGGGTTCCAGTAGCCGAGGAACAGATCCAGACGCTGGTCGCGGATGCCGGCGAAGACGATCTGCTGGGAGGCGCTGGTCTGTTTGGTGCTGTAGCCGAGGCCGTCGAGCAGAACCTGGGCCATGGCGCTGGTGGCGATCACGTCGGTCCAGTTCACCACGCCCATGCGCACGTTCTGACACGATGCGGAATCGGCCGCCATGACACTGGCGCTTAAAAACGCGGTACCGCTGAGTGCGAGAACACAGCTGCTGATCAGTCGTTTCATGTCGGGTTCCTCGGCAGGTCGTTATTGTGGGTTCCGGTGTCTGATGCGCCGGTGATGCTCAAATTACGCAGCAATGCCCCCGTAAAAGCGCACTGCGGCGACCAGCTCTTGCACTGCAGCGACCTGTGCTCTTGAATGCCGCCGACAACTGGCGTATCAACGTTGCACGCTACCCGCTGACCGAGTGCGCGCCATGTCCCAGGATTTCTACTTTCTGTTGATGCCGGGTTTTTCCGCCATCGGTTTCATCTCTGCGATCGAACCGCTGCGGGTGGCCAACCGCTTTCGCGGCGAGCTGTACCGCTGGCACGTGTTGAGCGCCGATGGCGGGGCGGTGCTGGCGAGCAACGGGATGTCGGTCAACGCCGATGCGGCGCTGGAGCCGCTGAAGAAAGGGGCGACGCTGCTGGTGGTCGCCGGTTTTGAACCGCTGAAGTTCGCCACCCCGGCGCTGGAGCACTGGCTGCGACGGCTGGACAACGAAGGCGTGACCCTCGGCGCCATCGACACTGGCAGCTTCGTCCTCGCCGAGGCCGGCCTGCTCGATGGTCATCGCCTGACCCTGCACTGGGAGGCCATCGACGCCTTCAAGGAATCTTATCCACAGCTCAGCGTCACCCAGGAGCTGTTTGAGATCGACCGTCGGCGCATCACTTCGGCCGGCGGCACCGCGTCCATCGACCTGATGCTCGACCTGATCGCCCAGGCCCACGGCCCGCAGCTGGCGATCCAGGTCAGCGAGCAGTTTGTATTGGGGCGGATTCGTCCGCGCAAAGACCACCAGCGCATGGAAGTCGCCACGCGCTACGGCATCAGCAACAAGAAGCTGGTGCATGTGATTGGCGAGATGGAGCAGCACAGCGAACCGCCGCTGACCACCCTGGAACTGGCGGAATCGATCAAGGTGACAAGGCGGCAACTGGAGCGCCTGTTCCGCCTGCACCTGAACGACACACCGAGCAATTTCTATCTGCGCCTAAGACTGGAAAAGGCCCGGCAGCTGTTGCGCCAGACCGACATGAGCGTGCTGGAAGTCAGCATCGCCTGCGGGTTTGAATCCCCGTCGTATTTCACCCGCAGCTACCGGGCGAAGTTTGCCCGGTGTCCGCGGGAGGATCGGCGACGGGAGGCCGTTTGACGGACGATTATAGTTAATTATACTTTCAGGTATAAATTACAGTCGTTTGAATAATTGAGTGTAAAACCATGTCCCGAAACAACGGCTTCGTTTTCCGCCGCCCCGCTCTGGCCCGCAGCGTTGCCGATGGTCTGGTGGGTGCAGGTCTGCAGGATTTCACCTCCGGTCTTTTTCTGGCAGCGCCGCGCCGCACCGGCAAAAGCACCTTTCTGCGCGAGGACCTGATCCCGGAATGCCAGGCCCGAGGCTGGCTGACGGTTTACGTCGACCTGTGGGCCGACAAGGAAAAAGACCCTGCTGACTTGATCGCCAGCGCCATTGCAGGCGCGTTGGTCCCCTTTGAAAAGGGCATCCGCAAACTGGCAAAGAATATCGGCATCGAAAAACTCAGCTTTCTGCGCACCTTGTCCTGGGATTTCACCAAGCCGCAACTGCCGGCGGGCGCGACCCTGACGCAAGCGCTGGAGCTGCTTCACAGCGCCGCCGAAAAATCCGTAGTGCTGGTGATCGACGAGGCCCAGCACGCGCTCACCACCGCCGCAGGCATTAACGCAATGTTTGCCCTGAAGGCCGCACGGGACCAGCTCAATCAGGGACGTGAAGGCGAGGGCAGCGGTTTGCATCTGGTGTTCACCGGTTCCAATCGCGACAAACTCGCCCATCTGGTGCTGGGCAAGAGCCAACCGTTCTTCGGCTCGAGCATCACGCCCTTTCCATTGTTGGGAAAAGAGTTCACCCAGGCGTACACCTTGCACCTCAACGCCCATCTGGCCGAGACCAACCAGTTCAGTGCGGCCGATATCGACGACGCCTTTGAATTGGTGGGGCGGCGCCCGGAAATGTTGCGCACCATCATCGGCGAAGTGGCACTGGAGCTGGGCGAGGCCAGCAATCTGGGGCAGTTGCTGCAGAGCCGTGCCGAATTGTTGCGCGCAGGCGTGTGGACCGAGTTCGAGAGCGCCTGGAACGCTCTGACCATCCCTCAGCGCGCCGTGCTGGAGGTGATGGTGGAGCGCTCACAGAACAACGAGCCTTTTGCCCCTTTCACCGACAGCACACTCATGGCAGTCGGCAAGGCACTGGAAAACATGGGCAGCGACGTGGTGCCGGGCACCCAGACCATTCAGGCCTGCATCGATGCCCTGCGCGACAAGGAACTGGTGTGGAAGTCGAGCCGTGGTGGCTATGCGCTGGAAGACAAGTCCTTTGGCGACTGGCTGAGCGCGCGTAAAAAGGGCTAGTTACTTCTTCACCAATGCCGAACACGCTGCCTTGTAGGCTTCATGCTGATACTTGTTCAGCGTGCCCGGCAGCTCGAAATTGTGCTTCTTGGCCTGGGCATTGATCGTCTGCGGCGACAGCAGCGTCACCTCGCAACCGTCCAGCAACTGAAACACGCCCTCGATCTTGAACGTGGTCGGCCCACCGGCAAACTCGCCCTTCTTGCTGCGCTTCTTGATCGCGATGCGATCGATGGAGTTCTCGCGCACGAACGACGCCACCTGAGCGGCGAACAGTTTGACGTTGGCCGCCTCGTCGTCATCGTCCAGCGCGATTTTCTTGGTGTTCAGCGCGACATGGCTCAACACCGAACCGTCGAGGGACGCCACGGCGATGATCGCTTCACTGCCTTTGATTTCGATACCGCAGATATTCATGTGAATCCCTTGATTGGCTGAAGAGGTGCAGCTTACAGCTCAAGCCCTCACTCCTGTCCAATCGACTCCAAAAACTCCGACCGCTCGTCACTCATCCGCGCCACGCAGTCATTCTGCGCAATCTTGAACGCCTTGCTGCCGTCCGT
Organism: Pseudomonas sp. DR 5-09; assembly: GCF_001655595.1. NCBI lineage: Bacteria > Pseudomonadati > Pseudomonadota > Gammaproteobacteria > Pseudomonadales > Pseudomonadaceae > Pseudomonas > Pseudomonas sp. DR 5-09. Next base: position 5,899,531 of record NZ_CP011566.1, on the reverse strand, counting down.
CGCCGGGAAGGCTTCGACGGCGCAGTCGGCGTCGCGGGTTTTCAGCCATTGTTGCTGGGCGGTCTTGAGTTTGGCGGTGATGTCCGCCAGTTGCGCCGGGTTCTTGCCGTAGGCGGTCTGCATGCGTTCGTTGAGGCTGGCGTAGTTGTCCTTGAGCAGGTCTTCGGCGGTGGTGCGGCTGTAGGCCGAGCATTCCAGGGTCTGGATGTCGTTTTCCACCGCGTCGCACGGGTTGTTGTCGGACTCTTCGGCGGCGTGTACGCCGGTCGCAATCAGGGCCAGGGCCAGGAAGATCGATTTCATTGATGTCGCCGCTCTAATCCAGTGGTGTTTCCGGGATGCGGCAGATTCTGGCTCAAGCTCGCGGGCTTGAACAGGTGGCCGGTCGGACCGGTTGGCGACCCTTTGTCGCGGATTGACGCTTTCGGCAATTCCCCTGTCGTTTTTGCACCCGGCTGGTCGCGCACCGAGGCATATGCTGGCCCCAAAGCGCCGGCAGACGATTCGGCGCATGAATCGCCAATAAGGGGACGCCTGATGAGCCCAGCCGAATTACACGCCGACAGCATCGTTATCGACGGTCTGATCATTGCCAAATGGAACCGCGAGCTGTTCGAAGACATGCGCAAGGGCGGTCTGACGGCGGCCAACTGCACCGTGTCGGTGTGGGAGGGCTTTCAGGCCACGGTCAACAACATCGCCGCCAGCCAGAAACTGATTCGTGAAAACAGCGACCTGGTGATCCCCGTCCGCACCACCGCCGACATCCGCAAGGCCAAGGAGCAGGGCAAGACCGGCATCCTCTTCGGCTTCCAGAACGCCCACGCGTTCGAAGACCAGATCGGCTATGTCGAGGTGTTCAAGCAGCTCGGCGTCGGCATCGTGCAGATGTGCTACAACACCCAGAACCTGGTGGGCACCGGTTGCTACGAACGTGACGGCGGCCTGTCGGGTTTCGGTCGCGAAATCGTCGCCGAGATGAACCGCGTCGGTGTCATGTGCGACCTGTCCCACGTCGGCTCCAAGACCTCCGAGGAAGTCATCCTCGAATCGAAAAAACCGGTCTGCTACTCCCACTGCCTGCCGTCGGGGCTGAAAGAGCACCCGCGCAACAAATCCGATGAAGAGCTTAAGTTTATTGCTGACCACGGCGGTTTCGTCGGCGTGACCATGTTCGCGCCGTTCCTGGCCAAGGGCATCGATTCGACCATCGACGACTACGCCGAAGCCATCGAATACACCATGAACCTGGTCGGCGAAGACGCCATCGGCATCGGCACCGACTTCACCCAGGGTCACGGCCAGGACTTCTTCGAATACCTGACCCACGACAAGGGCTACGCCCGCCGTCTGACCAACTTCGGCAAGATCATCAACCCGCTGGGCATCCGCACCGTCGGCGAGTTCCCGAACCTGACCGAAACCCTGCTCAAGCGCGGCCACTCCGAGCGCGTGGTACGCAAGATCATGGGCGAAAACTGGGTGAACGTCCTGAAAGACGTCTGGGGCGAATAAGCCGCCGCTTCCCGAATACTTTCCCCCGGCCGTCCGCGCCGGGGGCAACACCAAAATTTTTCTGGAGTTAAGTTTCCATGGCCAAGATCGCCCCGCAATTGCCAATCGAAGTCGACAGCGAGACCGGTGTCTGGACCTCCGACGCCCTGCCAATGCTGTACGTGCCGCGCCATTTCTTCGTCAACAACCACATGGGCATCGAGGAAGTGCTGGGCGCTGACGCCTATGCCGAAATCCTCTACAAGGCTGGCTACAAGTCCGCCTGGCATTGGTGTGAAAAAGAAGCCGAGTGCCACGGCCTCGAAGGCGTCGCGGTGTTCGAACACTACATGAAGCGCCTGTCGCAGCGCGGCTGGGGCCTGTTCAAGATCCAGGACATCGACCTCGACAAAGGCACCGCCAGCGTCAAGCTCGAACACTCGGCGTTCGTCTACGTCTACGGCAAGGTCGGGCGCAAGGTCGACTACATGTTCACCGGCTGGTTTGCCGGTGCCATGGACCAGATCCTCGCCGCGCGCGGCAGCCAGATCCGCACCGTGGCCGAGCAGGTTTACGGTGGCTCCGAAGAAGGCCACGACGACGGCCTGTTCACCGTCAAGCCGTTGTAAGTCGAGGAACCCGCCATGGCTTTCGAAGCAATGTTCCAGCCGATCCAGATCGGCAAACTGACCATCCGCAACCGCGTGCTCAGCACCGCGCACGCCGAGGTCTACGCGACCGACGGCGGCATGACCACCGAGCGGTACGTCAAGTATTACGAAGAGAAAGCCAAGGGCGGCATCGGCCTGGCGATCTGTGGCGGTTCGTCCGTGGTGGCGATCGACAGCCCGCAGCAATGGTGGAGTTCGGTGAACCTGTCCACCGACCGGATCATCCCGCACTTCCAGAATCTCGCCGACGCCATGCACAAGCATGGCGCCAAGATCATGATCCAGATTACCCACATGGGCCGTCGCTCCCGTTGGGACGGTTTCCACTGGCCGACCCTGATGTCGCCGTCGGGCATCCGCGAACCGGTGCACCGCGCCACCTGCAAGACCATCGAGCCGGAAGAAATCTGGCGGGTGATCGGCAACTACGCGCAAGCCGCGCGCCGCGCCAAGGCCGGTGGCCTGGACGGGGTCGAACTGTCGGCCGTGCACCAGCACATGATCGACCAGTTCTGGAGCCCGCGCGTCAACAAGCGGACCGACGAATGGGGCGGCACTTTCGAGGGCCGGATGAAGTTCGGTCTGGAAGTCCTGAAAGCCGTGCGTGCCGAAGTCGGTGACGACTTCTGCGTCGGCATGCGCATCTGCGGTGACGAGTTCCACCCGGACGGTCTGTCCCACGAAGACATGAAGCAGATCGCCAAGTATTACGACGACACCGGCATGCTCGATTTCATCGGCGTCGTCGGCTCGGGTTGCGATACCCACAACACCCTGGCCAACGTGATTCCGAACATGAGTTATCCGCCGGAGCCGTTCCTGCACCTGGCGGCCGGGATCAAGGAAGTGGTCAAGGTTCCGGTGCTGCACGCGCAGAACATCAAGGACCCGAACCAGGCCACGCGGATTCTGGAGGGCGGTTACGTCGACATGGTCGGCATGACCCGCGCCCACATCGCCGACCCGCACCTGATCGCCAAGATCAAGATGGGCCAGGTCGACCAGATCAAACAGTGCGTCGGCGCCAACTATTGCATCGACCGTCAGTACCAGGGTCTGGACGTGCTGTGCATCCAGAACGCCGCGACCTCCCGTGAATACATGGGCGTGCCGCACATCATCGAGAAATCCACCGGGCCGAAACGCAAGGTGGTGATCGTCGGTGCCGGCCCGGCGGGGATGGAAGCTGCCCGTGTGGCGGCCGAACGTGGCCACGACGTGACCCTGTTCGAGAAGAAGGAATTCATCGGCGGCCAGATCACCACCGCTTCGAAAGCGCCGCAGCGTGACCAGATCGCCGGCATCACCCGCTGGTTCCAGCTGGAACTGGCACGCCTGAAAGTCGATCTGCGCCTGGGCACTGCCGCAGACGCCGACACCATCATGGACCTGCGTCCGGACATCGTGGTGCTGGCGGTCGGCGGTCACCCGTACCTGGAACAGAACGAACACTGGGGCGCCGCCGAAGGGCTGGTGGTCAGCAGTTGGGACGTGCTCGACGGCAAGGTTGCGCCGGGCAAGAACGTGCTGGTCTACGACACCATTTGCGAGTTCACCGGGATGTCGGTGGCCGACTTCCTCGCCGACAAGGGCAGCCAGGTCGAGATCGTCACCGACGACATCAAGCCGGGCGTGGCCATCGGCGGTACGTCGTTCCCGACCTACTACCGCAGCATGTACCCGAAAGAAGTGATCATGACCGGCGACATGATGCTGGAGAAGGTCTACCGCGAAGGCGACAAGCTCGTCGCGGTGCTGGAGAACGAATACACCGGCGCCAAAGAGGAGCGGGTGGTGGATCAGGTGGTCGTCGAGAACGGCGTGCGCCCGGACGAGGAAATCTACTACGCCCTCAAGGACGGCTCGCGCAACAAGGGCCAGATCGACGTCGAGGCGCTGTTCGCGATCCAGCCGCAACCTTCGTTGAGCAGCACCGGCGACGGTTACTTGCTGTTCCGCATCGGTGACTGCGTGGCGCAGCGTAATACCCACGCCGCCATCTACGACGCCCTGCGCCTCTGCAAGGATTTCTAAAAGCTTGCACAAGACCCTGTGGGAGCGGGCTTGCCCGCGAATGCATTCTGTCAGTCACCGTTGCATCGACTGACCCGGCGCTTTCGCGAGCAAGCTCGCTCCCACAGGAACACGCCGAACGTGTTTCTCCAGGCTGTACTGGTGGGAGCTTCACCATGTTGAACACCCTTCTTCCAATCCTGTTGTTCGCAGCCCTGGCCCTCGCGGTGCTGGGAGCGTTGCGGCGGGTGGCCATGTGGCGCCGGGGCCGGGCCTCGAAGGTCGATCTGATCGGCGGCCTGTTCGCCATGCCCAAGCGTTACATGGTCGATCTGCACCACGTGGTGGCGCGGGACAAATACATCGCCAACACCCACGTCGCCACGGCGGGCGGTGCGGTGGCGTCGATCGTGCTGGCGATTCTGGTGCACGGTTTCGGCCTGCATAACCGCATTCTCGGCTACGCGTTGCTGCTGATGACGGCGGTGATGTTCGTCGGGGCGGTCTTCGTTTATCGGCGCCGGCTCAACCCGCCGGCGCGGCTGTCGAAAGGCCCGTGGATGCGCCTGCCGAAAAGCCTGCTGGCGTTCTCGGCCTCGTTCTTCCTGGTGACCTTGCCGGTGGCCGGGATCCTGCCGGAGAACTTCGGCGGCTGGGTGCTTGCAGCGATTCTCGGCATCGGTGTGTTGTGGGGCGTGTCGGAACTGTTCTTCGGCATGACCTGGGGCGGGCCGATGAAACACGCCTTCGCCGGTGCGTTGCACCTGGCCTGGCACCGCCGCGCCGAACGTTTTGGTGGCGGCCGTTCCACTGGTTTGAAACCGCTGGACCTGAGTGATCCAACCGCGCCATTGGGCGTGGAGAAACCCAAGGATTTCACTTGGAACCAATTGCTCGGTTTCGACGCCTGCGTGCAGTGCGGCAAGTGCGAAGCGGCGTGCCCGGCGTTCGCCGCCGGCCAGCCGCTGAACCCGAAAAAACTGATTCAGGACATGGTGGTCGGCCTCGCCGGCGGCACCGATGCCAAGTTTGCCGGCAGCCCGTATCCGGGCAAACCGGTGGGCGAACACAGCGGCAATCCGCATCAACCGATCGTCAACGGTCTGGTCGATGCCGAAACCCTGTGGTCGTGCACCACCTGCCGCGCCTGCGTCGAGGAATGCCCGATGATGATCGAGCACGTCGATGCCATCGTCGACATGCGCCGGCACCTGACCCTGGAAAAAGGCGCGACCCCGAACAAGGGCGCCGAAGTCCTGGAAAACCTGATCGCCACCGACAACCCGGGCGGTTTCGCCCCGGGCGGGCGGATGAACTGGGCGGCGGACCTGAACCTCAATCTGCTCAGCGAGAAGAAGTCCACCGACGTGCTGTTCTGGGTCGGCGACGGTGCCTTCGACATGCGCAACCAGCGCACTCTGCGTGCGTTCGTCAAAGTGCTGAAAGCGGCCAAGGTCGACTTCGCGGTACTGGGGCTGGAAGAGCGCGACAGCGGCGACGTGGCTCGCCGTCTGGGTGATGAAGCGACTTTCCAGTTGCTCGCCAAACGCAATATCCAGACCCTGGCCAAATACAGCTTCAACCGCATCGTCACCTGCGATCCGCACAGTTTCCACGTGTTGAAAAACGAGTACGGCGCGTTCGATGGCAACTACCTCGTGCAGCACCACAGCACTTATCTGGCGGAAATCATTCAGGCCGGCGCGCTGAACCTCGGTCAGCACAAAGGCAACAGCGTGACCTATCACGATCCGTGCTACCTCGGCCGCTACAACGGCGAGTACGAAGCGCCGCGCGAAGTGCTGCGCGCCCTCGGCATCGAGATCAAGGAAATGCAACGTTCCGGCTTCCGTTCGCGCTGCTGCGGCGGCGGTGGCGGGGCGCCGATCACTGACATTCCGGGCAAGCAGCGGATCCCCGACATGCGCATGGAAGACATTCGCGAGACCGGTGCCGAACTGGTGGCCGTGGGTTGTCCACAGTGCACGGCGATGCTCGAAGGCGTGGTCGAACCGCGCCCGCTGATCAAGGACATCGCCGAACTGGTGGCCGACGCGCTGCTCGAAGACGCCGCGCCGAACAAGCCTGCCACTCCGGCCAAACGTGAACCCGCGGAGGCCCACTGATGAGCGACATTATCCGCCGCGACCCCCGCGCCGAATGGATCGCACGCAACCGCCTGCACCCGCTGCACGCGGCCATGCAACCGGCGCAACACAGCTGGATGGGCCCCAACGGGATCATCCGCAAGAACCTGCACGGCATCGGCTTCATCGGACCGAACGGCATCAAGCGCATCGACCGCAGCGGCGCTCAACAGGGCGGGGCGGTCAAACGCTCGGCCGCGGTCGAAGTGCAATTGCCGCTGCATCAGGTGCCGGCCCCGGCGTTCTATATCAGCGTGGTGCCGGACATGGTCGGCGGCCGCTTGAGCAGCCACGACCGTGACCTGCTTGGTCTGGCTCATCAACTGGCCGGCAGCGACGGCGCGGTGCTGGCCGTGGTGTTCGGCGAGCACAAGGAAAACGCTTTCGCCACCGCAGGCGTTGACCGCTTGCTGGTGCTGGAAGGCGAAGAATTCAGCGGTTATGCACCGGAGCAACGGATCCAGGGTCTGCGGGCTGTGGATAACCAGTTCAACCCGCGTCACTGGCTGCTGCCGGACAGTCGCAGCGGTGGCGGCGAACTCGGTCGGCGCTTTGCCGCTGCACTGGGTGAACGCCCGGCGACACGGGTGTGGCAGGTCAAGGATCAGGAGTGCATCGGCCGCGCCGGTGCCGGGTTGCAGGATCTGGCCCGCCCGGTGGCGCGGTTGATTCTGGCGTCCGCCGAATGTGCCGAACCGGTCAGCGAAACCCGTCACGAAGCGCTGCCGGTGGAGTTATCCACACCCGTCGCACGCAGCCTGTCGCGGATCGAGGATCTGGGTGCGGTGGCGGTGGATCCGGCGGCGATTCCGATGGCCGAAGCCGAGTTCATCTTCTCAGGTGGTAACGGGGTCAAGGACTGGGAGCTTTTCCACAGGACCGCCGCCGCTCTCGGCGCCACCGAAGGCGCCTCGCGGGTGGCAGTGGACGACGGCTTCATGGCCCGCGACCGCCAGGTCGGCGCGTCCGGCACCTGGGTGACGGCGCGGGTTTACGTGGCCGTGGGGATTTCCGGGGCGATCCAGCACCTGCAAGGCATCGGTGCCTGCGACAAGGTCGTGGCGATCAACCTCGATCCGGGCTGCGACATGATCAAGCGTGCCGACCTGTCGGTGATCGGCGAAAGCGCGGAAATTCTTCAGGCCTTGATCGCGGCGGTAGAGGCTTACCGCAACGAAGCCAAGCGCGATGCGGCTTAAGGAACGGTTATGAGCACAAAGATCATCAGTCTGGTTTCAATCGGCGCCCACCCGACCTCCGGCCGCCCGCGACGCGCCGATCAGGACGCTCGCGCGGTAGAACTCGGCCTGCAACTGGCGGGGGACAACCTGCAAGTGCTGCACGCCGGCGACATCGCGGAACCGGCGCTGCGCGCCTATCTGGGCATGGGGCTTGCGCAGATGCATGTGCTGGAACAACCGGCGGGCGCCGATGCGCTGCCGGCGTTGACCGACTATCTGCGTGATGCTGGCGCCCAGGTCGTATTGACCGGCAGTCAGGCGGAAACCGGAGAAGGTTCGGGGATGCTGCCGTTTCTGCTGGCCGAAGGACTGGGCTGGCCGCTGGTGGTGGGTCTGGCGCAGGTCGAGTCGATCAACGACGGCTCGGCGCTGGTGCTGCAAGCGTTGCCTCGCGGGCAGCGGCGCCGGTTGAAGGTGCGCCTGCCGTTTCTGGCGACTGTGGATAACGCTGCGCCCAAGCCTCGGCAGAGTGCTTACGGTCCGGCGCGGCGTGGTGTTCTTCAGGCGAAAGACGTGGAAGTGGTGGATGACGAACTGCTCGCGGTGGCGACCCTGCAACCGGCCAAGCCCCGGCCGAAACGGTTGAAGGTGATCAAGGCCAAGAGCGGGGCGGACCGGATGAAGGCGGCGACGGCCAAGGCCAGTGGCGGTGGTGGGCAAGTGCTTAAGGGCGTGACGGCGCAGGCTGGTGCGGAAGCGATTTTGAAGTTGCTGATTGAAGAGGGTGTTGTCCGCTAGAAGCCCCCTCACCCTAGCCCTCTCCCGGGGGGAGAGGGGACTGACCGAGAAGTATTGGCCATTTACATCGACCTGCGACCCGGCGGTGACCTTGGTTCGCCAAGCATTAACCACTTGATATGGCGTTAGCTTGATTAAACCTGAGGTCGCGGTAAACGCTCAGGTCGATGTATCCCGCGAGATCACCACCGTAGGCTCCCTCTCCCTTCGGGAGAGGGCTGGGGTGAGGGCAGCGGCCCTCCACAATCTGTTAATTACCCCCAATCTCTGTTGGCGGATCTGTGGATAACGTGTTCGCCCCTCCCTGCACCCCACGCCAATCAAGCTCTCCAGCCCCCAGATCAAAAAACAACCAGTCTAACTAGCGGTTTTTTCTGAGTTTTTCTCCAGAACAACTCCCGGACTTGCCCCCAATCTCTGTTGGCGCTTCTGTGGATAAGATGTTCGCTATCCGCTAAGAGCCCTATAAACCGTGGCTTACAAGGATCTGATCAAAAAACGTTCAATTCAGCTTTTTAAACCACCGATCCCCACGCAAACCCCGATTTATCAACGCCCCCAGCGCTTTTCCACAGCATCCGCCAAGTTACCCCCGAACTCTGTTGGCGCTTCTGTGGATAAGGTGTTCGCCATCCTCTGCAAGCCACGTAATCCGTGCCATGTAGCGACTTGATCAAAAAACAGTCAATCGCTAATGGAAACCCTGCTTCTGGATAAGTCACGGTTTTTCTTCACAAAACCTCGATTATTTTTCCAGGTCATCCACAGTTGTCCCCATTAGCTGTGGGTGGCTATGTGGATAACTTGTTCGCTAAACCCTGCAACCCCCGGCGGGCTTAGTCCAAAAGGCGATTGATCAGATTTCATACAGTTCTAAGAGGCTTCCTTGACTTCGATTCGGTGCCTGTCTTCACTGCAATGGCACAAGGACAGCTGTCACTTATCCACATCTGGTTCAGGGAGAACGCGTGATGGATACCCGGCCCCACCGCTTACCCCTCAATCCCTGCACGCTCCGTGCTCTGCCGGCACCTTCGCCGCGCAAGCGCACGTTGCGTCGTGCCGCCAATCAGCACGCCCGTCTGTAGCGCCTGATTCCTGCCCAAACCGCTGTACTGCCGTCGGGATTACCCGAAGGCCAGGTGCCCGTTCGCCCATCGATTGCAGGCAACCGCAGAGTTGCCCCATCTGCCTGAGAGAGGAACCACCTCATGACACGGATCGCAACGCCCATCAGCGAAATCAAGGAACACTACGACGTGATCGTCATCGGCTCCGGGTACGGCGGCGGCATTGCCGCTTCGCGCCTGTCCCGGGCCGGTAAAAGGGTCTGTCTGCTGGAACGCGGTCGGGAGATCCAGCCCGGCGAATACCCCAACACCATGATCGCCGCGACCGAAGAATTGCAGGTGCACGACCCGGACGGCCACATCGGCTCGCGTACCGGGTTGTTCGACCTGCACGTCAACGCGCAGCAGAACGTGGTGGTCGGTTGCGGCCTCGGCGGCACGTCATTGATCAATGCCAACGTTTCCCTGGAGCCGACTGTCGATGTGTTTCAGGATCCGCGCTGGCCCCTGGCGGTACGCGAGGACCACGACGGCTTGCTCAAGGCGGGTTACGCCAGGGCCCGGGAGATGCTCAAACCCAATCCCTACCCGCGCACCGCGCCGAACCTGCCGAAACTCGATGCCAATAAAAAATCTGCGGACTTCCTCAAGCAAGGTGCGCATTTCTACAAGCCGCCGATCAACGTGACCTTCGACAAACTGCCGAACAACCTCAACCACGTCGGCGTCGAGCAACTGCCGTGCAACCACTGTGGCGACTGCGTTTCGGGCTGTAACAACAAGGCCAAGAACACCACGCTGATGAACTACCTGCCGGACGCCACCAATCACGGCGCGGAGATTTTCTGTCAGGCCCAGGTGCGGCATCTGGAGCGGGACGGCAATGGCTGGATCGTGCACTTCCAGTATCTGGACAGCGGTCGCGAGAAATTCGACGCGCCGACCTTGTTCGTGAAGGCTGACATCGTCGTGGTGTCCGCCGGCACCCTCGGCTCTACCGAAATTCTGCTGCGCTCACGGGACAAAGGCCTGGCGATGTCCGGCCAGCTCGGCGAGAACATGAGCGGCAACGGCGACATCCTCGGCTTCGGCCACAACTGCGAGCAGACCATCAACGGCATCGGTTTCGGCGCGCATTCGGCCAAGGAACTGCAACCGGTCGGCCCGTGCATCACCTCGATCATCGACATGCGCACCGAGGGTGACCGCAGCAGTCGCATGGTCATCGAGGAAGGCTCGATCCCCGGCGCGCTCGGCCGGCCGATGGTGCCGGCGATGGCCGGGTTCGCCGAAATGATCGGCAAGCCCACCGACGACAGCTTCAGTGGCAAGGTGAAGTACAAGGAGCGCGAAGCCGAAAGCTTCCTGCGCGGCCCGTATCACGGGGCGCTGCACAACATGCAGACCTATCTGATCATGAGCCACGACAGCGGTCAGGGACGCATGGTTCTCGACAGCAAGGATCAACTGCGCATCGACTGGCCGGGCGTCGGCGAGCAGGAAAACTTCAAGATCGGCAACCAACGCCTGTACCAGAGCACCAAGGCCCTGGGCGGGATCTGGGTCGAGAATCCGATCTGGACCAAGCTGCTCAAGCACAGCATCGTCTCGGTGCATCCGCTGGGCGGTTGCGTGATGGGTGAAGACGCCGCGCAAGGCGTGGTCAACCACAAGGGCCAGGTGTTCAGCGGCGCCAGCGGCACCGATGTCTACGCCAACCTGTACGTGACCGACGGCGCGGTGATCCCGACGTCACTGGCGGTCAATCCGCTGCTGACCATCTCCGCCGTGAGCGAGCGCAACATGGGCCTGCTGGCGGCAGACCGAGGCTGGACGATCGACTACACGCTGCCGTCGGCGCCGCGCAAACAGACCGCGCCGCCGACCCTTGGCGTGCAGTTCACTGAAACCATGAAAGGCTACTTCTCCCGCGCCTTCACCGCCGCGCAAAGCACCGACCTGAAGGTTTACGAGGCGGCCGCCAAACGCGGCGAGGCGGACAACTCGCCGATCGACTTCACCCTGACCATCACCGCCAACGACCTCAACCGGATGATCAAGGAGCCGGAACACGCCGCGACCATCGTCGGCACGGTGATCGCTCCGGCGCTGTCGCCAGAACCGCTGACCGCCAGCAACGGTGTGTTCAACCTGTTCGAGCAATTCGAACAGCAGGTCGATACGCGCCACATGAAGTACGACATGAAACTGACCGCCGAGGACGGCAACGACTACTTCTTCAGCGCCTTCAAGACCGTGCCGGAAGACAACGGCGTGCTGAATATCTGGCATGACACCAGCACCCTCTACGTCACGCTGTATCGCGGGCCGGACAAGACCGGCGAGGTGATCGGCTCCGGAGTGATGCACATCAAACCGACCGATTTCGCCAAGCAGATGACCACCATGAAAGTCCTCAATGCGCGCAACGAGCGTGAGCGCATCGAAGGGCTGGCGCGGTTCGGCAAGTTCTTCGCCGGGATTCTCTGGGAGAGTTACGGCGGAGTGTTCGCCGGTGACAAATACTTCAACCCCGACGCGCCGCCACGGCTGAAACGGCCGCTGGATGCGCCGACGCCGGCCGTGCATTTCTTCTCCACCGAAGATGGCGTGCAGTTGCGTCTGACCCGTTATCAGGCCGGCAGCAAAGGCCCGGTGATGCTGGTGCATGGTCTGGGGGTGGGCTCAAATATCTTTTCCACCGATACGATCCAGACCAACCTTTTGGAGTTTCTGTGCAAGCACGACTACGACGTGTGGCTGCTGGATTTCCGGGTGAGCATCCTGCTGCCGGCAAGCAAGAAAGAATGGAACGGCGACCAGATCGCCCAGTACGACTTCAAGGCCGCCATCGCGCAGATCCAGCAGGAAACCAAAGCCAAGGACGTGCAGTGCGTGGTGCATTGCTATGGCGCGACCACGTTCTTCATGTCATTGCTCGCCGGCTTGCAGGGCGTGCGTTCGGTGGTCTGCTCGCAGATTGCCGCCGACACGGTGGTCGCGACCGCAACGGGGTTGAAGGCCGGTCTGCACTTGCCGGGAATGCTCGACGCGATCGGCATCAAATCCATGACCGCCTACGCCGACAGCAAGGAGAACTGGTTCAACCGGCTCTACGACAAGGCGCTCAACGGCTACGCGCGAATCGAAGCCCAGGGCTATTGCACCAATCCGGTGTGCCACCGCATCACCTTCATGTACGCCTCGCTGTATCGCCACGACACCCTCAATGAAACGCTGCACGACAACCTGCACGAGCTGTTCGGCGAGTCGAACATCGAGACCTTCGAGCACCTGGCGCTGATCGTGCGCAAAGGGCATCTGGTGGATTTCAAAGGGCACGACGTGTACATGCCGCACTTTGATCGGCTGACCATGCCGATCTGCTTCATCAGCGGTGCCGACAACCAGTGTTATCTGCCGGAAAGCACGCTCAAGACCTATCAGCGGGTTTGCGAGAAGCACGGGCCGGAACGCTACAGCCGGCATGTGGTGCCGGGTTACGGCCACATCGACTGCATGTTCGGCAAGAACGCGGTGGTCGATGTGTATCCGATCATCCTTGAACACCTGGAGAAAACGGCCCTCGGTTGACTTGAAACCGAGTCGACTGCAATCGCGAGCAGGCTCGCTCCCACATTGGAATGCGATGCGCATTGGTGGGAGCTGGCCTGCCAGCGATGGCGGGGTGTCGGGCGCTATATCTCTCCGGTCTGCACAAGGAAATGGAAGACATGGACAGCTACATCCGCTGGTTTCAACGCTTCATCTGGCTCGGCATTGCGATGAACATGGTGTTCGCGATCCCGGCGCTGTTCGCGCCGGGGTTGCTGACATCGGTGGTCGGCCTGCCGCCGCAACTCTCCGACCCGTGGCTGGAAAACGCCGGGATGCTGCTGGTGGGCATCAGCGTGTTCTACATGCCGTCGGGCTTCAACGCGCCGCGCTATGTGGTGCATTCCTGGCTGTGCGTGCTGACGCGGTTGATCGCCGTGGCGTTCTGGATCTACCTGATCAACACCAGCAGCCAGGGCTCGGTGTTCGTGCCGATGCTGATGGGCGACCTGAGCTTTTTCCTGATCCTCGGCATCCTGCTGTACCTCGGCACCCCTCCTGAAAACCGACCCTTGGCGCTGCTCTGTGACGGCTGGCGCGAATGGCGGGCGGCGTGGGCGCGGCACTGGCAAAGTCATGCGTTCAAGGTCGGCACGCTGGTCGTGGTGGCGCTGCTGGCGTTCATCGGTTACCAGACCTGGTATCAGATGCTGCGCGTGGTGCCGGAGCAGGACTACGCCTCCGACGAAGATCACTACAAATACGCCGCGATTGGCCTGGGCATCGAAGCGCGGATTCCCTATTACCTGTTCTCGGTGCTGCCGCAGATGTGCCCGGAAAAGCTGCCGAAACCCGGTGGCTGGGAAGTCTTCGGTTTCCTGTTCGAGAACGGCAAGGACCTGCCGATCGGCATGGCCAAGCGGCAGATCGGCTACCCGACCGTCGAGCCGAACTGCGCGCTGTGCCACACCGGTTCCTACCGGGCGAATGCCAGCGACGTCGCGGTGAATGTGCCGAGCGCACCGGCCAACACCCTGCAACTGCAAGCCTTCCAGTGGTTCGCCTACGATTGCGCCAGCGATCCGAAATTCACCACCGACGCGGTGATGGTGGCGATCAACAGCAAGTTCCAGCTCGGCTTTTTCGAGAAGCTCTACAACCGTTACCTGATCATCCCGATGGCCAAGAGCGCGCTGCTCAAACAGAAGCAGGCCTACGCCTGGCAGAAGCTGCGCCCGCAACAGGGACCCGGGCGAACCGACACCTTCAACCCGACGAAGATGGTGGTGTTCGGCTTCCCGGATGACTCGACCATCGGCACCGTCGACCTGCCGCAAGTGTGGAACCAGAAACCCCGGGAATCGATGTACCTGCACTGGGACGGCAATAACAACAAGATCCACGAGCGCAACTACGCCGCCGCGATGGCCGTGGGCGCGACGCCGGAGTCAGTGCTGCCGCCGAGCTTCAATCGGGTGACCAACTGGCTGCTCGGGCACAAGGCGCCGGCGTGGCCGTGGGCACTGGATCAGGCCAAGGTCGCTCAGGGCAAACCGGTGTGGGAGGCTAACTGCGCGGGTTGTCACGATTTCGGTCGCGTCGACACCGGGCAGGTGACCACCAATATCGACCAGCTCGGCACCGATCCGCACCGGCTGAACTCGTTCACCACCGGGCTGGTGGCGGCGTTCCACACCTTCAAGAAACCGCCGTTCGATTTCGGCGCCTACCGCAAGACCCAGAGCTACAGCAACACGCCCACCGACGGCATCTGGCTGCGCGCGCCGTATCTGCACAACGGCTCGGTGCCGACCCTGTGGGACTTGCTGCAACCGCCGGAAAAACGTCCACAGGTGTTCATCACCGGCTCCGATGTCTACGACCCGGTCAACGTTGGCTTCGTGACCAGTGGCGCCCAGGCCAAAGCCTCGGCGGATTTCACCTACGACACGCGCCTGGAGGGCAACCACAACAGCGGTCACCTGTACGGCACGACGCTGTCGGACGACGACAAGCGTGCGCTGATCGAATTCATGAAAACCCTGTGAACCCCTACGGATAGAGGATTACGCCATGTCAGCGGTCGGTCATCTGAAACACGAATACGACAAGGTCAAGCTGCGCCTGCACGGCTTGTTCACGCGCATCGAAATGGCCTGGATGAAGCTCATCAGCGAGCTGGAGCCGCAGGAGTTTCAAGCCATCATCAAGTTGCTCCAGCGCGGTCACGATCAGGCGCAATACGTGCTCAAGCACGGCGAGCTGCCGGACGACGAACCGGCGGTGCCGTGGGAGTTGTCCCACGGCCTGTCGATCCTGCGCATCGGCAATGCGACGCCGTTGCCGCAATCGCCCGATCAACTGCAGACCAAGGTGCTCAAGGACGGCACGCTGCTGGGCTGCCGCAAATGGGAGCTGCTGGATCTGCTGTGGAGCGAGGCGCTGCTGAAGTGGATCGAGAACCTGCGCCATCACGCGACCTTCGGCACCGATCCGGCGCTGGTGACCATGGAGCGCGAGGTGACGCTGGCGATTGCCGGCGACTGGGGCACCGGGCCGTTCAACAGCCATGCGCCGGCGGTGTCGGTGGCCAACCAGATGCAATTGGCTAATGCCGATTTCACCATTCACCTGGGGGACGTTTATTACGCCGGCACCCACTCCCAGGAGGACACCGACATGGCCGGGTGGCCGATGGGCACCCACGGTTCGTTCACCCTCAACTCCAATCACGAGATGTACAGCGGCGCCCATGGTTATTTCAAGGAACTGGCCGCGCGTTTTCCGGGGCAGCAGGGCACCAGCTACTTTGCCCTGATCAATGACGACTGGCTGATTGTCGGTCTGGACACCGCGTACGCCTCGGACGTCATGAACTTGTACATGGACGGCACACTCAACAAACCGCAGATCGACTGGATGAAAAGCCTGCCCAAACGCAAGAAGCTCATGGTGCTCAGCCACCATCAGGGCTTCGACATCACCGGACACAACAAGACCGCGCTGTATCAACCGGTGTGCGATGCACTGGGGCGCGAGCCGGATTACTGGTACTGGGGGCATCTGCACAATGGCATCGTCTATGCGCCGCAGGGTGGGCTGCACGCGCGCTGTGCCGGGCATGGAGCGATTCCCTACGGGACTACCAGCGAGCTGAACGGACATTCGCGGGTACTGTTTTCGGAGACGCAGGATGCCAACGATCCGGACTATCCGCTGCGGGTGTTGAACGGCTACGCCAAGATCAGGTTGGTGGGGGAGGAGATTTTCGAGGAGTTTATTGGTGAGGATGGCTCGGTCAGGTGGTCATCCCAGTGATGTGATGAGAGTGATGACGCCATCGCTAGCAGGCTAGCTCCCACACTGGATCTCCGGTGCACAGAAATCCCCTGTGGGAGCCAGCCTGCTGGCGATGCTTTTGCTTTTAGCCTTGGACCGGCACGCCTTTGAGGTACGGCGCAGGCTCGGCGCCGAGGTTGCTCAGCATCCGCTCGCTGTACCAATCCACGAAGTTGACCACGCCGAACTCATAGGTCTTGGAGTACGGGCCCGGCTGGTACGCCGTGGAGTTGATCCCGCGCTGGTTCTCTTCGGCCAGACGACGGTCCTGATCGTTGGTCGCATCCCACACCTGGCGCATGCGTTCGACGTCGTAATCCACGCCTTCGACGGCATCCTTGTGCACCAGCCACTTGGTGGTGACCATGGTTTCCTGAGCGCTGATCGGCCACACCGTGAACACGATAATGTGGTCGCCCATGCAGTGGTTCCACGAGTGCGGCAGGTGCAGGATGCGCATCGAGCCCAGATCGGGGTTCTTGATCCGGCCCATCAGCTTGGCGCAGCCCTGTTTGCCGTCCATGGTCATCGATACGGTGCCCTTGAGCAGCGGCATGCGCACGATGCGGTTGCGCAGGCCGAAACTGGCGTGGGCGTAAGGGATTTTCTCGGCTTCCCAGGCAGCGGCGGAGGCGGCGACGTGATCCTTGAACGCCTGATCGGCGCGCGGGTCGGTGACGTCGTCCCATTCCAGCAGGGTTTTCAGCAGTTCAGGGTGGGAGCCGTTGCAGTGGTAGCACTCGCGGTTGTTTTCCAGCACCAGTTTCCAGTTGGCCTTTTCCATCAAGGTGGTTTGCACCGCCACCTTGGTGTTTTCCATGTCGTACGGTTCCATGTAGTGGTTCAGCGTCGACAGGAAGTCATCGATGGCCGGCGGGTTCTCCGCCAGGCTGATGAAGATGTAGCCGCCGGCAGTCTTCACGTTCACCGGTTTGAGGCCGTACTGCTTCATGTCGAAGTCGGCGCCCATCTCGGTGCCGGCGAACAGCAGGCGACCGTCCAGCTCATACGTCCACTGGTGGTAGTGGCAGACCAGTTTGGCGACCTTGCCCTTGTCGCTGGTGCACAGGCGCGAGCCACGGTGGCGGCAGACGTTGTGGAACGCATGCACCACGCCTTCGGCACCGCGAATGACGATGATCGGGTTCTTGCCGATCTGCAGGGTGATGTAGTTGCCCTTGGCCGGGATTTCGCAGGTCATGCCGGCGATCAACCACTCCTTCTGGAAGATCTCCTGCATGTCGATATCGAACAGGCGCTCGTCACTGTAGAACGGCTGCGGCAGCGAATAGGTGCGCTCGCGTTCCTGCAGCATTTGTGCGGTGGCCTTGCGTGCGGGTTCCAGCGGGTCGCCCAGGCTGATTTTTGCGGTGTCCATCGATGAATTCCTCAAGGCCATCTGCGTGGCCGCGAAAGTGGCTGATCAGGGTTGCAGCGCAAGGTGTAAAGAATCTGTTTGTGTTGAGGGCGAGTGTGGGGCCGGCGCAGGCGTGAACCTTATCCATGGGCGACATGGTGCAATCTGTTCCCGACGCGCAACCCCCGGTGGTTGGGGGCTGGTCGCGATAAGTATGTGAATGTCGCGGATAGGTAAACGGGGCGTTCGCGCTATACGCAGAATCGCCACATGAAGGCCGACAGTCGGCCGTGGAGAACAGCATGTCGAACAGCTTCCTGAATCCGGTCACCACCCAGACCTGGGCCAATGGCCGACACATCGTCCGTTGCGTCAAAGTCATCCAGGAAACCTGGGATGTGCGCACCTTCTGCTTCATGGCCGACCAGCCGATCCTGTTCTTCTTCAAGCCCGGACAGTTCGTGACCCTGGAGCTGGAGATCGAAGGCCAGCCGATCATGCGTTCGTACACCATCTCCAGCTCGCCATCGGTGCCGTACAGCTTTTCGGTGACCATCAAACGCGTGCCGGGGGGCAAGGTCTCCAACTGGCTGCACGACACGCTGCATGAAGGCCAGGAGCTGGCGGTACACGGGCCGGTCGGGCTGTTCAACGCCATCGACTTCCCGAGCCCGAAAGTGCTGTACCTGAGCGGTGGCGTCGGTATCACCCCAGTGATGTCGATGGCGCGCTGGTTCTACGACACCAACGGCAACGTCGACATGACGTTTATCCACAGCGCCCGCTCGCCGAAAGACATCATTTACCACCGCGAGCTGGAACACATGGCGTCGCGGATCGACAACTTCAGCCTGCACCTGATCTGCGAAAAGCACGGTTTGGGTGAGCCGTGGGCCGGCTATCGCGGCTACCTCAACCACAAGATGCTGGAACTGATGGTGCCGGACTTCCTCGAGCGCGAAGTCTTCTGCTGCGGCCCGACGCCGTACATGACCGCGGTCAAGCGCCTGCTGGAAAACGCCGGCTATGACATGAAGCGCTATCACGAGGAATCCTTCGGCGCCACGCCGCCGGAAGCTCGTGCCGACGCGGTGGAACAGGCCGAACAAGCAGCGGAAGCACCGGAAGTCCCGGCGGCGGATCTGCACCTGGTGGAATTCACCTCTTCGGACAAGAGCATCCGTGTTGCGCCGGGCGAGACCGTGCATGCGGCGGCTGCCAAGGTCGGCCTGATGATCCCGAAAGCCTGCGGCATGGGGATCTGCGGGACGTGCAAGGTACTTAAGCTGGGCGGCGAGGTGGAGATGGATCACAACGGCGGGATCACCGAGGACGACGAGGCGGAGGGGTACATTCTTTCTTGCTGCAGTGTGCCGAAGGGGGATGTTCGGATCGACTACTGATCGGAGGTGGGGCAGCCCCCTGCGCCAGGCTTGCCCCTCACCCCAGCCCTCTCCCGGAGGGAGAGGGAGCTGACCGAGGTGTCTTGCGCTATACATCGACCTGATGAAACGTGGCGATTATGGATTCGGCAAAGCAGATTCAGGTCGGCGTGTTTCTTGAGCATCCCCCAATCAGTCCCCTCTCCCTCCGGGAGAGGGCTAGGGTGAGGGGGGGCTCACAGACACACTGATCAATCCACAAACAAATCCGTCATCAACCTCGCATCACTCCCCGGTTCAAAGCGGTAACGATCAAATTCGGTCACACCGCTCTCCCGCAAAATCTCCTCATCAATCAACAACCGCCCGGTAATCCGCCGCCCGCTGCTGCTCAAAATCACATGCGCCGCATCCGCCATGATCGCTGGCGTGCGCGCATGCTTGAACGACTCGCGATTGCCCAGCTGAAACTCGATCGCCGCCGTGGCGATCATGGTTTGCGGCCACAGCGAATTGACGCTGATCCCGTAGTTGGCGAACTCCTCGCTCATCCCGACCGTCAGCATGCTCATGCCGTACTTGGTCACGGTGTAGGGGCTGTATTGCGCGAACCATTTGCTGGCCAGATTCAGCGGCGGTGACAGGTTAAGGATGTGCCCGGAGGATTTCTTCAGGTAGGGCAGGGCGGCCTGGCTGCACAGCAACACCGCGCGGGTGTTGATCTGATGCATCAGGTCGAAACGCTTGAGTTCGATGTGCTGCACACCGGTCAACTTGATCGCCCCGGCGTTGTTCACCAGTGCGTCGATTCCGCCGAAGTGTTCGTTGGCCTGGGCCAGCGCCTGACGCACCGCGTCTTCATCACGCACATCCAGTTGCAGCGCCAAAGCCTTGCCGCCGGCCGCTTCGACTTCAGCGGCGACGCTGTGGATGGTGCCGGGCAACTTGGCGTGCGGCTCGGCGCTCTTGGCCGCGATCACGATATTGGCCCCGTCCTGTGCAGCCCGCAGCGCAATCTCGCGCCCGATGCCACGGCTGGCGCCGGTGATGAACAAGGTTTTGCCTTTTAGCGACATGCGCAAGCTCCTGCTTATTGTTATGTGAGCGATGGCTCGACAGACAATGTAGACCAAGTCTTCAGGCGCAGAAGGTGAGGGGCGATCAGGTGGGCTTTGGTGGGAGCGAGCCTGCTCGCGATGGCGGAATATCAGCTTGCATCCATGTTGGATGTGCTGGCCTCATCGCGAGCAGGCTCGCTCCCACAGGGGGGGCTGTATAAGCCGGGACTTTAGTGAGACATGACTTCGCGGATGTCGCGCGCCAGTTCACGAACGCGTTCTTCTTCGGTGTCCCACGAGCACATGAAGCGGGCGCCGCCCTTGCCGATGAAGGTGTAGAAGCGCCAGTTCCTGGCGGTCAGGGCGGCGATGGCCGGTTCCGAGAGTTGCAGGAACACGCCGTTGGCCTGGACCGGAAACATCAGTTCCACGCCCGGGATGTCGCTGACCAGTTCGGCCAGCAGTTGCGCGCAGTGGTTGGCGTGGCGGGCGTATTTGAGCCATGCGTCATTTTCCAGAATGCCGACCCACGGGGCCGACAGGAAGCGCATTTTCGAGGCCAGCTGCCCGGCCTGTTTGCAGCGGTAGTCGAAGTCTTCGGCCAGTTTGTGGTTGAAGAACAGGATCGCTTCACCCACCGCCATGCCGTTTTTCGTGCCGCCGAAGCACAGCACGTCGACGCCGGCCTTCCAGGTCAGGTCTGCCGGCGAGCAGCCGAGGAAGGCGCAGGCGTTGGAGAAACGCGCGCCGTCCATGTGCAGGTTCAGGCCCAGCTCCTTGCAGGTGTCGCTGATGGCGCGGACTTCTTCCGGGGTGTAGACGCTGCCGACTTCGGTGGCCTGGGTCAGGGTCACGACGCGCGGTTTCGGGTAGTGGATGTCCTGGCGCTTGAGTGCGACTTCGCGGATCGAGGCCGGGGTGATCTTGCCGTTTTCGGTGCCGGCGATCAGCAGTTTCGAACCGTTGGAGAAGAATTCCGGCGCGCCGCATTCGTCGGTTTCGACGTGGGCGGTTTCCGAGCAGATCACGCTGTGGTAACTCTGGCACAGCGACGACAGCGCGAGGGAGTTGGCGGCGGTGCCGTTGAAGGCGAAGAACACTTCGCAGTCGGTCTCGAACAGCTTGCGGAAATAATCGGAGGCGCGGGCTGTCCACTCATCGTCGCCATAGGCGCGCTGGTGGCCGTGGTTGGCCTGTTCCATGGCAGCCCAGGCTTCGGGGCAGATACCGGAGTAGTTGTCGCTGGCGAATTGTTGGCTCTTGTCGGTCATGGCCGGCTTCCGTGATCGAGGCGCTTGTGGCGCTTCGTGGGGTCAATGATGGTGCGCACTGTACCGAAGATCATCCGGGGAGCACACGGGATGTCGCTGTCAGAACTTTACAAGGATGCGAGCCGATTATGCACCTGAGCCAGCGTGACGGAGCACTCGATCTGCTCAAGTGGCTGGCGTTGCTGAGCATGCTGCTCGATCACCTGCGATATGTCGGGATCAGCGCCGATTGGCTGTATGTGCCGGGACGGCTGGCGTTCCCGTGGTTCTGCCTGGCGATGGCGGCGAATCTGGCCCGAGACGGCGCGCGCAAGACCGAATGGCGTTATCTGGGCTGGTTGTTGCTGTTCAGTCTGCTCAGCGAGATTCCCTACCGTTTGTACATTCCAGAGCCCGACACGTTGAACGTGATGCCGACGCTGGCGCTGGGCCTGCTGGTGTCGCGGGGCTGGCAGGATCGAGCGCTGATTTCGCGACTGCTGGGCGTCAGTGCTTTGCTGGTGGCCGCGCTGTTCCCGGAGCGACTGATGTTCGGTTTGTTCGGTGTCCTGCTGCCGCTGGCGATGTTGCTGGTGTTTCGCAAACCCTGGTTTTTCAGCCTGTTGCCGGGCCTGCTGTGTCTGGCCGCTAATCAATGGCGGGTGCTCTACGAATCCGCGCAGTTCGGCAACATCGTCGCCATCCTCGGGATTGCGACCTGTCTGATCGCGCCACTGCTCGGAATGTTCCTGTTGCGACACGCCACTTGCCTCCACGCGCCACCCATGCGGCGCTGGGCGTATGCGCTCTATCCCGCGCATTTCATGGTTCTTCTGGCCTTGCGCCAGCTGCTTGTTTGAGTCCGTCGCCGCCGCCATGTCGTAAACGCACCTTTGCGTGGCGTCCGTAGGCATTTGACCTCCCTGCGCCGGCCATACCATCGCATCAAAGGGCACTGGCTGAACGCCGTGCCTTACCGAGACGAATGGCGCACAGATGCCGCTGGGAGAGACGCGATGTTCAGCAAGCAAGACCAGATCCAGGGTTACGACGATGCACTGCTGGCGGCGATGAATGCCGAGGAGCAACGTCAGGAAGATCACATCGAGCTGATCGCGTCGGAGAACTACACCAGCAAACGCGTGATGCAAGCGCAAGGCAGCGGCCTGACCAACAAATACGCCGAAGGCTATCCGGGCAAGCGCTACTACGGTGGCTGCGAGCACGTCGACAAGGTCGAAGCGCTGGCCATCGAACGCGCCAAGCAACTGTTCGGCGCCGATTACGCCAACGTCCAGCCGCACTCCGGTTCCTCGGCCAACAGCGCCGTGTACCTGGCCCTGCTGCAAGCGGGCGACACCATTCTCGGCATGAGCCTGGCCCACGGCGGTCACCTGACCCACGGCGCCAAGGTTTCGTCCTCGGGCAAGCTGTACAACGCCGTGCAGTACGGCATCGACACCAAGACCGGTCTGATCGATTACGACGAAGTCGAGCGTCTGGCCGTCGAGTGCAAACCGAAAATGATCGTCGCCGGTTTCTCGGCCTACTCGAAAACCCTCGACTTCCCGCGCTTCCGTCAGATCGCCGACAAGGTCGGTGCGCTGCTGTTCGTCGACATGGCCCACGTTGCCGGTCTGGTGGCTGCCGGTCTGTACCCGAACCCGCTGCCGTATGCCGACGTGGTCACCACCACCACCCACAAGACCCTGCGCGGTCCGCGTGGCGGGCTGATCCTGGCCAAGTCCAACGAAGAAATCGAGAAGAAGCTCAACGCGGCGGTATTCCCCGGCGCCCAGGGCGGCCCGCTGATGCACGTCATCGCCGGCAAGGCCGTGTGCTTCAAGGAAGCGCTGGAGCCGGGCTTCAAGGCCTATCAGCAACAAGTGATCGACAACGCCCAGGCGATGGCGAGCGTCTTTATCAAACGTGGCTACGATGTAGTGTCCGGCGGCACCGACAACCACCTGTTCCTGGTCAGCCTGATCCGTCAGGGCCTCACCGGTAAGGACGCCGACGCTGCCCTCGGTCGCGCGCACATCACCGTCAACAAGAACGCCGTACCGAACGACCCGCAGTCGCCGTTCGTGACCTCGGGCCTGCGCATCGGCACCCCGGCGGTGACCACTCGCGGCTTCAAGGTGACCCAGTGCGTGACGCTGGCCGGCTGGATCTGCGACATCCTCGACAACCTCGGCGATGCCGATGTCGAGGCCAACGTCGCCCAGCAGGTTTCGGCCCTGTGCGCTGACTTCCCGGTTTATCGCTGAGCGTTCTGGAGTACATGACTATGCAACGCTATTCGGGCTTCGGCCTCTTCAAACACTCCCTCAGCCACCACGAAAACTGGCAGCGCATGTGGCGCACGCCGACCCCGAAAAAGGTCTACGACGTGGTCATCGTCGGCGGCGGCGGGCACGGTCTGGCGACGGCCTACTATCTGGCCAAGGAGCACGGTATCACCAACGTGGCCGTGGTCGAGAAGGGCTGGCTGGGCGGCGGTAACACCGCGCGCAACACCACCATCGTTCGCTCCAACTACCTGTGGGACGAGTCGGCGCACCTGTACGAACACGCGATGAAACTGTGGGAAGGCCTGTCGCAAGACCTGAACTACAACGTGATGTTCTCCCAGCGCGGTGTCTACAACCTGTGCCACACCCTGCAGGACATCCGTGATTCCGAGCGTCGGGTCAGCGCCAACCGCCTCAACGGCGTCGACGGCGAACTGCTCAACGCCAAGCAAGTCGCGGATGAAATTCCGTACCTCGACTGCTCGAAAAACACCCGCTACCCGGTGATGGGCGCAACCGTTCAGCGCCGCGGCGGCGTGGCCCGTCACGATGCCGTGGCCTGGGGCTTTGCCCGTGCCGCCGACGCCCTCGGCGTGGACTTGATCCAGCAGACCGAAGTGATCGGTTTCCGCAAGGAAAACGGCGTGTGCATCGGTGTTGAAACCAACAAGGGCTTCATCGGCGCCAAGCGCGTCGGCGTGGTCACCGCCGGTAACTCCGGGCACATGGCCAAGCTCGCCGGTTTCCGTCTGCCGATCGAGTCCCACCCGTTGCAGGCGCTGGTGTCCGAGCCGATCAAGCCGATCATCGACAGCGTGATCATGTCCAACGCCGTGCACGGTTACATCAGCCAGTCCGACAAGGGCGACCTGGTGATCGGCGCCGGTATCGACGGCTACAACGGCTACGGCCAGCGCGGTTCGTACCCGGTGATCGAGCACACCATCCAGGCCATCGTCGAGATGTTCCCGGTGCTGTCGCGGGTGCGCATGAACCGTCAGTGGGGCGGCATCGTCGACACCACGCCGGACGCCTGCCCGATCATTTCGAAAACCCCGGTCCCGAACATGTTCTTCAACTGCGGTTGGGGCACTGGTGGCTTCAAGGCCACACCTGGCTCGGGCAACGTGTTTGCCGCAAGCCTGGCCAAGGGTGAAATGCACCCGCTGGCCGCACCTTTCTCCATCGACCGTTTCCACAACGGTGCGTTGATCGACGAACACGGCGCTGCGGCTGTCGCCCACTAACAGGAGAAATCCCCATGTTGCACATCTTCTGTCCTCACTGCGGCGAACTGCGCTCCGAAGAGGAATTCCACGCATCCGGCCAGGCGCACATCCCGCGTCCGCTGGATCCGAACAGCTGCACCGACGAGGAGTGGGGCGACTACATGTTCTTCCGCGACAACCCGCGCGGTCTGCACCACGAGTTGTGGGATCACGTCGCCGGTTGCCGCCAGTACTTCAACGTCACCCGCGACACCGTGACCTACGAGATTCTCGAAACCTACAAGATCGGCACCAAGCCGCAATTCACCGACAAGGCTGACACTGCGAAAACAGCCACGACGGCGCTGGGAGAGAAGGTATGAGCCAGACCAATCGCCTGTCCAACGGTGGACGGATCGACCGCAACAAAGTGCTGAGCTTCACCTTCAACGGCCAGACCTACAAAGGGTTTGAAGGCGACTCGCTGGCCGCAGCTCTGCTGGCCAACGGCGTCGACATCATTGGCCGCAGCTTCAAGTATTCACGTCCGCGCGGCATCTTCGCCGCCGGTGCCGAAGAGCCGAACGCGGTGCTGCAGATCGGTGCTACCGAAGCCACCCAGATCCCTAACGTGCGCGCCACGCAACAGGCGTTGTACCAGGGCCTGGTCGCCACCAGCACCAACGGCTGGCCGAGCGTCAACAACGACATGATGGGGATTCTCGGCAAGGTCGGCGGCAAGCTGATGCCGCCGGGTTTCTACTACAAAACCTTCATGTACCCGCAATCGTTCTGGATGACTTACGAGAAATACATACGTAAGGCCGCAGGTCTTGGTCGTTCGCCGACCGAAGTCGATCCGGACACCTACGACTACATGAACCAGCACTGCGACGTGCTGATCGTCGGCGCCGGCCCGGCCGGTCTGGCCGCTGCACTGGCGGCTGCGCGCAGCGGTGCGCGGGTGATCATCGCCGACGAGCAGGAAGAGTTCGGCGGCAGCCTGCTCGATTCCCGCGAAAGCCTCGACGGCAAACCGGCGATGGAATGGGTGGCCGGCGTCATCGCTGAATTGAAGAGCACTCCGGACGTGCTGCTGTTGCCGCGCGCCACGGTCAACGGCTACCACGACCACAACTTCCTGACCATTCATGAACGCCTCACCGATCACCTCGGTGACCGCGCGCCGATCGGCCAGGTGCGTCAGCGCATCCACCGCGTCCGCGCCAAGCGTGTGGTGCTGGCGACCGGCGCTCACGAGCGTCCGCTGGTCTACGGCAACAACGACGTGCCGGGCAACATGCTCGCCGGCGCGGTCTCGACTTACGTGCGCCGTTACGGCGTGGCACCGGGCAAAAAGCTGGTACTGTCGACCAACAACGATCACGCCTATCGCGTGGCGCTGGACTGGCTCGACGCCAGCCTGCAAGTGGTCGCCATCGCCGACGCCCGCAGCAATCCGCGTGGCGCACTGGTTGAAGAGGCGCGCGCCAAAGGCATTCGCATCCTCACCGGCAGCGCCGTGATCGAGGCCCGTGGCAGCAAGCACGTGACCGCTGCCCGCGTGGCGGCGATCGATGTCAAAGGCCACAAGGTCACCAGCCCGGGCGAATGGCTCGACTGCGACCTGATCGCCAGCTCCGGCGGTTACAGTCCGGTGGTTCACCTGGCGTCGCACCTGGGCGGCAAGCCGATCTGGCGCGAAGACATCCTCGGTTTCGTACCGGGCGAAGCACCGCAGAAACGCGTGTGCGTCGGTGGCATCAACGGCGTCTACGGTCTCGGCGATTCTCTGGCTGACGGTTTTGAAGGCGGCGTGCGCGCTGCGTCCGAAGCCGGTTTCCAGGCCGTTGAAGCCGTGTTGCCGAAAGCCCTGAGCCGTCTCGAAGAACCAACCCTGGCGCTGTTCCAGGTGCCCCACGAGAAGGGCACTTCCCGGGCGCCGAAGCAATTCGTCGACCTGCAGAACGACGTGACCGCCGCCGCCATCGAACTGGCGACCCGCGAAGGTTTCGAGTCGGTCGAGCACGTCAAACGCTACACGGCGCTGGGCTTCGGCACCGATCAGGGCAAGCTCGGCAACGTCAACGGCCTGGCGATTGCCGCCCGCTCGCTGAACGTGACCATCCCGCAGATGGGCACCACGATGTTCCGTCCGAACTACACGCCGGTGACGTTTGGCGCGGTGGCCGGCCGTCACTGCGGGCACATCTTTGAACCGGTGCGTTACACCGCACTGCATCAATGGCACCTGAAAAACGGCGCCGAGTTCGAAGACGTCGGCCAGTGGAAACGTCCGTGGTACTTCCCGAAAAACGGCGAAGACATGCATGCCGCCGTCAAACGCGAATGCAAGGCTGTGCGCGACAGCGTCGGTCTGCTGGACGCTTCGACCCTGGGCAAGATCGACATCCAGGGCCCGGACGCCCGTGAGTTCCTCAACCGCGTGTACACCAACGCCTGGACCAAGCTCGACGTGGGCAAGGCCCGTTACGGCCTGATGTGCAAGGAAGACGGCATGGTCTTCGACGACGGGGTGACGGCGTGTCTGGCCGACAACCATTTCGTCATGACCACCACCACCGGCGGCGCGGCTCGCGTACTGCAGTGGCTGGAGCTGTACCACCAGACCGAATGGCCAGAGATGAAGGTCTACTTCACTTCCGTCACCGACCACTGGGCGACCATGACCCTGTCCGGTCCGAACAGCCGCAAGCTGCTCAGCGCCGTGACCGACATCGACCTGGCCAACGAAGCGTTTCCGTTCATGACCTGGAAAGAAGGTCTGGTCGGCGGTGTGCCGGCGCGGGTGTTCCGCATCTCGTTCACCGGTGAGCTGTCGTACGAAGTCAACGTCCAGGCCGATTACGCGATGGGCGTGCTGGAAAAAATCGTCGAGGCGGGCAAACAGTACAACCTGACCCCGTACGGCACCGAAACCATGCACGTTCTGCGGGCGGAGAAGGGCTTCATCATCGTCGGCCAGGACACCGACGGCTCGATGACCCCGGACGACCTGAACATGGGCTGGTGTGTCGGTCGCACCAAACCGTTCTCGTGGATCGGCCAGCGCGGCATGAACCGTGAAGACTGCGTGCGTGACCAGCGTAAACAGCTGGTGGGCCTGAAGCCGATCGATCCGAACGTCTGGCTGCCGGAAGGTGCACAACTGGTGTTCAACACCAAGCAGTCGATCCCGATGACCATGGTCGGCCACGTGACCTCCAGTTACGCGCACAACTCCCTCGGTTATTCGTTTGCCATGGGCGTGGTGAAGGGCGGTCTCAAGCGCATGGGCGAGCGGGTGTTCGCACCGCTGGCGGATGGCAGCGTGATCGAGGCGGAAATCGTTTCTTCGGTGTTCTTCGATCCGAAAGGCGATCGCCAGAACATCTAACTGATCGCTCCCGCGCCTGGCGCGGGAGCGACACCGAATTCAGGAAGGGTGCTTTATGACCGCAGCCAACGTTTACCAACAACGCCCGACCACCGGGGCCAAGGCCGAGTCGTCGCTGCATCACGCCGACCTCGCCAGCCTGGTCGGCAAAGGCCGCAAGACCGCCGGCGTGACCGTGCGCGAAAAGAAACTCCTCGGCCATCTGACCATCCGCGGCGACGGCCACGATGCCGCGTTCGCCGCCGGTGTGCACAAAGCGCTGGGCATCGAGTTGCCGGGCGCCCTGAGCGTCATCGTCAAAGGTGAAACCAGCCTGCAATGGATGGGCCCGGACGAGTGGCTGCTGATCGTGCCGAGCGGTGAAGAGTTCGCCGCCGAGCAGAAACTGCGCGAAGCGCTGGGCGATCTGCACATCGCAATCGTCAACGTCAGCGGCGGCCAGCAGGTGCTGGAATTGAGCGGCCCGAACGTGCGTCAGGTGCTGATGAAATCCACCAGCTACGACGTGCACCCGAACAACTTCCCGGTCGGCAAGGCTGTTGGCACGGTGTTCGCCAAGTCGCAGCTGATGATCCGCCACACCGCCGAAGACACCTGGGAGCTGCTTATTCGTCGCAGCTTCTCGGATTACTGGTGGTTGTGGTTGCAGGATGCGTCCGCCGAATACGGCCTTAGCGTTCAGGCTTGAGGTGAATTGCGTCGATCTTGCTTGCGTGTAGGGCCTGAGATTTTTGCCCCCTCACCCCAACCCTCTCCCCCAAGGGGGCGAGGGGGAAAGGGAGCTGATCTCGGTTGGTTTCAAAGCCTGAGTTCGACTCGGTTTCTCACGTCGGCGTAGCTCGAAAGAACAACCCGGTCAGTCCCCTCTCCCTCGGGGAGAGGGCTAGGGTGAGGGGAAACTCCCTGACACCCCGCACAAAGAACAGGAGTCACCGCACCATGAGCCGCGCCCCAGACACATGGATTCTGACCGCCGACTGCCCCAGCGTTCTCGGCACCGTGGACGCGGTGACGCGTTTTCTGTTCGAGCAGGGTTGCTACGTCACCGAGCACCACTCGTTCGATGACCGGCTCTCGGGGCGTTTCTTCATTCGCGTGGAATTCCGTCAGCCCGACGGTTTTGACGAGCAGTCCTTCCGCGCCGGCCTCGCCGAACGCGGACAGGCGTTCGGCATGATCTTCGAGCTGACCGCGCCGAACTACCGGCCAAAAGTGGTGATCATGGTCTCCAAGGCCGATCACTGCCTCAACGACTTGCTCTACCGCCAGCGCATCGGCCAGTTGTCGATGGACGTGGCGGCGGTGGTGTCGAATCACCCGGACCTCAAGCCGCTGGCCGACTGGCACCAGATTCCCTACTACCATTTTCCCCTCGATCCGAACGATAAACCGGCCCAGGAGCGGCAGGTGTGGCAGGTGATCGAGGAGGCCGGCGCCGAACTGGTGATCCTTGCTCGCTACATGCAGGTGTTGTCGCCGGAGCTGTGCCGCAAGCTCGATGGCAAGGCGATCAACATTCACCACTCGCTGCTGCCGGGCTTCAAGGGCGCAAAACCGTATCACCAGGCCTACAACAAGGGCGTGAAGCTGGTGGGCGCCACCGCGCACTACATCAACAACGACCTCGACGAAGGGCCGATCATCGCCCAGGGCGTCGAGGCGGTGGATCACAGTCATTACCCCGAGGACCTGATCGCCAAGGGCCGCGACATCGAAGGCCTGACCCTGGCCCGGGCTGTCGGGTATCACATTGAAAGAAGGGTTTTTTTGAACGCCAACAGAACCGTCGTTCTTTAGATCGCTTTCGCGAGCAAGCCCGCTCCCACAGGGGATTTGTGGTTTGAGCAAGATGGCATGCACCCAAGAGAGCCAATGTGGGAGCGGGCTTGCCCGCGAAAGAGTCATAACTGACAACGCAAAACCAACAAGCAATAACCCGAGCATTTACGCGCTGCCTGCCTGGGCAACGCGGTTCCATAAAAACAACAGCGAGGTGAAAGCATGTCTGGCAATCGTGGTGTGGTGTATCTCGGCGCTGGCAAGGTCGAAGTACAGAAAATCGACTATCCGAAAATGCAGGATCCGCGCGGCAGGAAGATCGAGCACGGTGTCATCCTGCGTGTGGTTTCAACCAACATTTGCGGCTCCGACCAGCACATGGTGCGCGGCCGAACCACCGCTCAGGTCGGTCTGGTGCTGGGGCACGAGATCACCGGTGAAGTGATCGAGAAGGGCAGCGACGTCGAAAGCCTGAAAATCGGCGATCTGGTCTCCGTTCCGTTCAACGTGGCTTGCGGGCGCTGCCGTTCCTGCAAGGAGCAACACACCGGCGTCTGCCTGACCGTCAACCCGGCCCGTGCCGGCGGTGCCTACGGTTACGTCGACATGGGCGACTGGACCGGCGGCCAGGCCGAGTACGTGCTGGTGCCGTACGCCGACTTCAACCTGCTGAAACTGCCGGACCGCGACAAGGCCATGGAGAAGATCCGTGACCTGACCTGCCTCTCCGACATTCTGCCGACCGGTTACCACGGCGCCGTTACCGCTGGCGTTGGTCCGGGCAGCACCGTTTACATTGCCGGCGCAGGCCCGGTCGGTCTGGCCGCTGCCGCCTCCGCCCGTTTGCTCGGCGCTGCGGTGGTGATCGTCGGCGACGTCAACACCATCCGCCTGGCCCACGCCAAGGCGCAGGGTTTTGAAATTGTCGACCTGTCGAAAGACACCCCGCTGCACGAACAGATCGCCGCGCTGCTGGGCGAGCCTGAAGTGGATTGCGCGGTGGACTGCGTCGGCTTCGAAGCCCGTGGTCATGGTCACGACGGCGTCAAATCCGAAGCCCCGGCCACCGTGCTCAACTCGCTGATGGGCGTGGTGCGCGTCGCCGGCAAGATCGGTATTCCGGGCCTGTACGTGACCGAAGATCCGGGTGCTGTCGATGCCGCCGCGAAAATGGGCAGCCTGAGCATCCGCTTTGGTCTGGGCTGGGCCAAATCCCACAGCTTCCACACCGGCCAGACCCCGGTAATGAAGTACAACCGCCAGCTGATGCAGGCGATCATGTGGGACCGCATCAACATCGCCGAAGTGGTGGGCGTGCAGGTCATCAGCCTCGACCAGGCGCCGGAAGGTTACGGCGAGTTCGATGCAGGCGTGCCGAAGAAGTTTGTGATTGATCCGCATAAGTTGTTCAGTGCGGCGTAAGTTGCGTAGATGAAAAAAGGGCAACCCGTCGGGTTGCCCTTTTTCGTTATAGGCGCTTGGAAAAGGCAAGTTGTTTTGCTCGTTACTGGAACGGGCAGTCCTTAACGTTCCCGTTTTTGGTCGCACAATCATCGCCCTGCCAGTTCGAACCGGAAGAAGTAATGGCTTTCCCGGATTTCCATACCAACGATGCCCCGAGTAAGGAAGGTTTCTTCCCATCTTCGTACTGGCACACGGCTCTGGCAGTTGCCTGATCTTTTTCCTTCAGGCGTACAGCTGTGAATAAAAGGTTCTGGACGTCCGCTTGATTGGCATTGTCAGGATCAACTTCAACCGGAAACTTTCCTTCGGGGGTTGTCACGATGAAACTGCCGTCCGGCTGTTTTGTAATGGCTGTGGCGTTGGGGCAATCGGCATAGGCAGCACTCGTGAGAGCAACGGTGATCAGCGCAGCAGCAAAGGATTTTTTCAACATTACCCGTACTCCTTTAAGGGGGGGGGGGGGGCGAGTCGCAATAATCTCTGCTCATGATTTATTTGGTAACTGTCATAAATGACAGTCGTTGAGCTTGTTTCGAAATAACGGTGTTCGAGTTCAGAGGCAAATGTGCTAAAGGCTTTTAACTTTTGACGTTTCATAAAAGAAAATTGATTTTTTCGGCTGGAACATGCTGACGGTCACTCGGTCAAACCGGCAGTTTTACCCTTCGTCGACGAAGGGTTTTCACGCCACAAGAGGATGTCTGAATGAAGATTTCACGCGGTTTTGCCCTGGCATCGCTCCTGACCCTGGCGGCAGGGCCGGTGTTTGCCGGTTTCAGTTTGAATGACGTGGCCGGTGCGGTATCGGGCATGCAGGGTGGGGACAAGGCCGCCGCTGCGGCGCCGACGTCGGAAACCGCCGGTCTGTTGAGTGCCCTGAGCGCGCTGAACGTCACGCCGCAGCAAGCGGTCGGCGGCACCAGTGCCATGCTGGGGTTGGCGAAAAACCAGCTCAGCAACACGGATTATTCCGAGCTGGCCAAGGAAGTGCCGGGCATCGACAAACTGTCGGGCGGCAGCGGTAATCTGGCGGCGTTGAGCGGCTTGCTCGGCTCGTCGGGCAAGTCCGCCGGGCTGGAAAATGCGCTGGGCAACGTCAAGGACACCAATGACCTGAACAACGCCTTCGGTGCGTTGGGCATGGACAGCGGGATGGTCGGCCAGTTTGCCCCGATCCTATTGCAATACCTCGGTCAGCAGGGTGTCGGTGGTTCGCTGCTGCAAAGCCTGGGCAGCATCTGGGGCACCGGCACCAACGGTTGACTCAGCGGCGCTCGCCCTTGAGTTCGGCGATGCGCTGATCCTTGAGGGTCCAGAGCTGGTTGACCCAGTTCTGGACCTTCTCGCGAAACGCCGGATCGTTTTCGTAATCGCCCTGCCACAGGGCCGGGTCCAGTTCGCGAGTCTGGATGTCGACGATCACGCGTGGCACGTTGCCGCTGATCAGGTCCCAGAAGCCCGGAATCTTCTGCTGTGGATAAACCACGGTCACATCGAGAATCGCGTCCAGCTGTTCGCCCATCGCCGCCAGTACGAACGCCACGCCGCCGGCCTTGGGCTTGAGCAGATGGCTGAACGGTGACTGCTGCTGAGTGCTTTTGGCAGCGGTGTAACGCGTGCCTTCCAGATAATTCACCACCGTCACCGGCTGGCGCTTGAACAGCTCGCAGGCGGCCTTGGTGATTTCCAGATCCTTGCCGGCCAGCTCGGGGTTCTTCGCCAGGAAAGCCTTGGTGTAGCGCTTCATGAACGGGTAATCCAGCGCCCACCAGGCCAGGCCCAGGAACGGCACCCAGATCAGCTCTTTCTTGAGGAAGAACTTGAAGAACGGCGTGCGCCGGTTGAGAGTCTGGATCAGCGCCGGGATATCGACCCAGGACTGATGGTTGCTGATCACCAGGTAGGAAGTGTCGCTGCGCAGGTCTTCGCCGCCGCGAATGTCCCATTGCGTGGGAATGCACAGGCGGAATATCAGTTTGTCGATCTCCGCCCAGGTTTCGGCGATCCACATCACCGCCCACGAGGCATAGTCGCGAAAGCGCCCGGGCAGGATCAGCTTGAGCACGGCGAACACCATCAGCGGGCCGAACAATACCAGGGTGTTGGACAACAGCAGCAGGGTGACGAAACAGCCGGTGAGCAGGCGGCGCATAAGCAACTCTTGGAAAACGGATGGGCGCGCCATGATAAGTGGCTTCGGCCGGCAGGCCAAATCCGCCGGTGACGAATGTTTCACCTGTGGCGCGATAACCTGCCGGGAACGTTCATGCGAACAACGGTCTAAAATCTCGCGTCTGACGCCCCCATTTCCCAAGGAAGCCCCTTACGTGAAATCCCTCCTTGCACTGCTTTCCCTCGTCGCCCTGCCGGTGCTCGCCGCCGAACCGACCCTGTACGGTCGTTACGAATACATCGCGCTGCCGGAAATCGGCGGAGAAGTGCTCAAGGCCAAGATGGACACCGGCGCGCTGACCGCCTCGCTGTCGGCCAAGGACATCGAGACCTTCACCCGCGACGGCGAAGACTGGGTGCGTTTCCGCCTGGCCACCAAGGACGCCAGCAACAAGGTGTACGAGCACAAGGTCGCGCGGATCAGCAAGATCAAGAGTCGCTCGGATGAAGAAGACGAGGGCGAAAGCACCGAAGTGGCCAAGCGCCCGGTGGTCGATCTGGAGCTGTGCCTGGGCGACGTCAAGCGTACCGTGGAGGTCAACCTGACCGACCGCAGCAACTTCAATTATCCGTTGCTGATCGGCGCCAAGGCCTTGCGCGAGTTCGGCGCGGCGGTGAACCCGGCACGACGCTTCACCGCTGACAAACCTGATTGCTGAAACAAGTGGTCTCATTGACGTAACGCCGGGCTTGGGGCACCGTTCGCGCACTTAACCCACAGGCTCGGACGCCATGCCTCATATCCTGATTGTCGAAGACGAAGCGGCGATTGCCGACACGCTGATTTTTGCCTTACAGGGCGAGGGCTTCACCACGACCTGGCTGAGCCTGGGCGTGGCGGCGCTGGAGCATCAGCGCCAGACCCCGGCGGACCTGATCATCCTCGACATCGGTCTGCCGGACATCAGCGGCTTCGAAACCTGCAAGCAGCTGCGTCGCTTCAGTGAAGTGCCGGTGCTGTTTCTCAGCGCGCGCAACGCCGAGATCGACCGGGTGGTGGGCCTGGAAATCGGTGCCGATGATTATGTGGTCAAACCGTTCAGCCCACGGGAAGTGGCGGCGCGGGTCCGGGCGATTCTCAAGCGCATGGCGCCACGTCCGGTCATCGAGGCGTCCTCGGCGCTGTTTCGCATCGATCCCGAGCGCGTACAGATCAGCTATCGCGGCCAGCCCCTGAGCCTGACCCGCCACGAATTCCGGCTACTGCAATGCCTGCTCGAACAACCCGAGCGGGTGTTCAGCCGCGAGCAATTGCTCGATGCGCTGGGCGTGGCGGCGGATGCCGGTTACGAGCGCAGCATCGACAGCCATATCAAAAGCGTACGCGCCAAATTGCGTCTGGTGCGCGCCGAGGCCGAGCCGATCCAGACCCATCGCGGCCTCGGCTACAGCTACAGCCCGGGGCACAGCTGATGTCGCTGGGGCTGCGGATTTTCCTGGTGTACGTGCTGTTCATCGGCCTCACCGGGTATTTCGTGCTCAACACCGTGATGGAAGAAATTCGCCCCGGCGTGCGCCAGTCCACCGAAGAAACCCTGGTCGACACCGCCAACCTGATGGCGGAAATCCTGCGGGACGATTTCAAGGCCGGCACCCTCAACCAGAATCGCTGGCCGGAGCTGCTCCGCGCCTATGGCGAACGCCAGCCGAAGGCAACGATCTGGGGCCTGGCGAAAAACCAGGTCAACCACCGGATCTACGTTACCGACGCCAAGGGCATCGTGGTGCTGGACTCCAGCGGTCTGGCCGTCGGTCAGGACTACTCGCGCTGGAACGACGTCTACCTGACCCTGCGCGGCGAATACGGCGCACGCTCCAGCCGCAGTGACCCTAATGATCCGAATTCTTCAGTGATGCACGTCGGTGCGCCGATCCGCGACAACGGCGCGATCATCGGCGTGGTCACCGTGGCCAAACCCAACAGTTCACTGCAGCCCTATGTCGATCGCACCGAGCGCCGCTTGCTCGGTTACGGCGCCGGATTGATCGTCCTCGGCCTGCTGCTCGGCGCCGTGCTGTCGTGGTGGCTGAGCCGCGCGTTGCACCGCTTGACCGTGTACGCCCAGGCGGTGAGCGAGGGCCGTCGGGTGGCGGTGCCGCACTATCGCGGCGGCGAGCTGGAGCAGTTGGCGACCGCCGTAGAACAGATGCGCACCCAGCTCGAAGGCAAAGCCTACGTCGAGCGCTATGTGCACACCTTGACCCACGAACTGAAAAGCCCGCTGGCGGCGATTCGCGGTGCGGCCGAGCTGCTGCAGGACGAGATGCCGGCGGATCAGCGATTGCGTTTTGCCGGCAACATCGACAGTG
This sequence comes from Pseudomonas sp. DR 5-09, assembly GCF_001655595.1. Classification (NCBI taxonomy): domain Bacteria; kingdom Pseudomonadati; phylum Pseudomonadota; class Gammaproteobacteria; order Pseudomonadales; family Pseudomonadaceae; genus Pseudomonas; species Pseudomonas sp. DR 5-09. The sequence continues at coordinate 5,863,592 of NZ_CP011566.1, read as the reverse complement.
AAGGTGCCCGGATGCAGCAGTTGATCGAACGCCTGCTGAACCTTGCACAAGTTGAACAGCGGCAGGGCCTTGAGGAGCGTGTCGCCGTGCCGTTGGCGGCGCTGCTGAGTGAGCTGCTACAGGCACAGATGGCGCGCATCGAAGGCCGGCAACTGCGGATCGAACAAACCATCGCGCCGGATCTGGCGTTGATCGGCGAGCCGTTTCTGCTGCGTCAGGCATTGGGCAATCTGCTGGAAAATGCGCTGGATTTCACGTCGCAAAACGGTTTGCTGCGCTTCAGTGCCGAGCGGATCGGCGAGAAGGTCGAGCTTCGCCTGTTCAACGAAACCACGCCGATTCCCGACTACGCCTTACCGCGCTTGAGCGAGCGCTTCTACTCCCTGCCACGCCCGGACAGCGGACGTAAAAGCACCGGTCTCGGGCTCAATTTTGTCGAAGAGGTGATCAAGTTGCACGGTGGTTCGATGCGCATCGGCAACGTCGAACGTGGGGTGGAAGTCGTCCTGCAGTTGTAGTCTCCACACAAACTCCACATTCCTCCCACAAAACCCCCACATCCCCTTCGCAGACTCTGCCCATCGAAACAGGGAGAGTCCCATGAACAAAAGTCTGACGATAAAACTCGGGGCCATTGCCCTGCTGATCCTGGTGTTGCTGGTGCCGCTGTTGATGATCGACGGCATCATCGATGATCGCCAGCAACTGCGTGACGGTGTGCTGGAAGACATTGCCAGAAGCTCAAGCTACAGCCAGCAACTCAGCGGGCCGGTGATGGTTGTGCCGTATCGCAAGGTGGTGCGCACCTGGAAAACCAAAGAGAAGAGCGACGAGCGTTACCAGGAAATCGGCGAGGAGCGCGGACGTTTGTATTTCCTGCCGGAGCGTTTTGAACTCGACGGCCAGGTGCAGACCGAGCTGCGTGCCCGGGGCATTTACGAGGCGCGGCTGTTCCATGCCGACAACCGCATCAGTGGGCATTTCTCGCTGCCGGCGCAGTTGGGGATCAAGGAGGATTTTGCCGATTACACATTCGATGCGCCGTTCCTGGCGGTCGGCATCAGTGACATTCGCGGGATCGAAAATGCGCTGAAGCTGGAACTGGGCGCGCAACGCCTGGACTTCGTGCCCGGTACTCAGGTTGGCTGGCTGGGCGAGGGTGTGCGAGTGACGCTGCCGGCGCTGGACACGGGCAAGACCACGGAACTGGCCTTCGGTTTCGACTTGCGCCTGCAAGGCACCGGTTCGTTGCAGGTGCTGCCGGTGGGCAAGACCAGCCGGGTAAACCTCGCCGCCAACTGGCCGCACCCAAGCTTCATCGGTAACTTCCTGCCGGCCAGGCGCGAGATCAACGATCAGGGTTTTACCGCTGACTGGCAGACCTCGTTTTTCTCCACCAATTTGCAAGAAGCGATGAGCCGTTGTGTGTCGGGCAATGATTGCGAGGCGTTCAACGGGCGCAGTTTCGGCGTGAGCTTCATCGATCCGGTGGATCAGTATCTGAAGAGCGACCGGGCGATCAAATATGCGCTGCTGTTCATCGTTCTGACGTTCGCCGGTTTCTTCCTGTTCGAAGTGCTGAAAAGCCTGGCGGTGCACCCTGTGCAATACGCGCTGGTGGGTGTGGCGCTGGCGTTCTTTTATCTGTTGCTGCTGTCGTTGTCGGAGCACATCGGGTTTGCCCTGGCGTATCTGTTGTCGGCCAGCGGTTGTGTGCTGTTGATCGGGTTCTACGTCTGCCACGTGCTGCGCAGCGTACGTCATGGCTTGAGTTTTTCGGCGGGGCTGGCGGCGTTGTATGGCTTGCTCTACGGCCTGCTGAGCGCCGAGGATTACGCGCTGCTGATGGGCTCGCTGCTGCTGTTCGGTCTGCTCGGTGTGTTCATGGTGCTGACCCGCAATCTGGACTGGTACGGGATCGGCCAGAAACCGGCCAAACCGCTGGAATTCGATATCGGAGCGGTGCAATGAGCCGGTTCGTGGGGCTGCGTGAGGAGCAGCGGGAGGCCGAGTTGTTGATGACGCTGATCTTTGCCTCGCTGCCTCCCGCCCGGCACATCAAACCTTCGGCATCGTCGCAATCATCGACGGCCGCTGGCTCACTTCAAAGAACCAGTTGGCCAGTTGCGGATTGGCGTCACGCCAGCCCAGATCCGGGAAGCGCAGGTCGAGATAACCCAGTGCACAGGCCACGCTGATCGCGGCGACGTCGAAGTGGCAGGTCAGTTCGGCAATCGCGTCGCGTTCCAGCAGGGCGAGGGCGCGGCGGATCTTCTCGCGCTGGGCCTCGAGCCATTCGTCCCAGTGTTTTTCCGGGGCGCGCAACACTTGCTCGTAACGCACCATGACCGAGGCGTCCATGATCCCGTCGGCCATCGAGGCCAGGGTCAGGCGCCGCCAGCGGGCCGAGCCGTCGCGGGGAATCAGCGGGTTGCCGACGTGCTGGTGGTCGAGGTAATCGAGGATCACCCGGCTGTCATGGATGACATTGCCGTCGGCCAGGCGCAGGGCCGGAATCTTGCCCAGCGGGTTGTCTTCGTTGAGGGCGGCGTCCGGGCTGACAGGGCTGAGCACGCAATCCTGCAGCGCGACGCGATCCTGCTGGCCGGTCTCGTGCAACAGCACCATGACTTTGCGCACGAACGGGGACAGGGTGTTGTGGAACAGGGTCATGCTGGGAGCGGACATTGGCAGGGTCTCGGTCAGGGGCAAGACGGGCAGCATAGCCTGTCAGCGCCTTGGCTCAAGCCTTTTGTGGGAGCGAGCCTGCTCGCGATAGCGGACTGTCAGTCAACTGGATTGTGAATGAACAGACGCTATCGCGAGCAGGCTCGCTCCCACAGGTTTTCAGCTTCGCTGCAGTAATCCCTTCAATCCCAGAATTGCCGGCACTCCGAGCCCCACCCAGCTCAATCCATCCCAGATCCCGTCGCCCAGCAGCGCCGCGAACAGGCCCGCCGCACTCAGAAGCGCGATCACCAGCGGCGTGCTGAAGACTTTCCAGAAATTCGACTGACGCGGTTTCATGCAGCGGCCTCCGCCGTTTCCAACACCGGTTTCGCGGCCTTGCGCCGCACCACCCACAGGTACACGCCGCTGGCGAGGACGATGATGGTCAGCACGTCCAGCGTGGCCCAGAGGATTTTCATCGGCATGCCGCCGTAGTCACCAAAGTGCAGCGGCTGCGACATGCCCATGGCGTCCATGTACCACGGTCGCTCTGCCACCGCCGTGACTTGCAGGGTGCTGGCGTCGATCAGCACCGGGGTCAGCAGGTGCGAGGTCAGGTGGGTGCCGCCCTTCATGAACACCGAGTAATGGTGCTCGCTGGAGAAGCGCGTGCCGGGGAAGGCGATGAAGTCCGGTTTCATCCCCGGTGTGACGTCACTGGCAATCTCCAGCACACGGGTCGCCGGGGCCAGTTGCGTCAGCGGCGGGGCATCGCGGTAGGGCGCGATCAGGGTCGTCAGGGCTTCGGCCCGCCACGCGGCGATCAGCAGATCGGCGCAGGCGCTGATGACACCGGTCACGCCGACCACCAGCGCCCAGGTCAGGGTCACCACGCCGATCAGGTTATGCAGGTCGAGCCAGCGCAGGCGGGTGGATTTGTCCTGGCGCACCGTGCCGAACTTCAAGCGGCGCATGAACGGCAGGTACAACACCGTGCCGGACACGATCGCGACCACGAACAGCAAACCCATGAACGCCAGCAGCAGCTTGCCCGGCAGCCCGGCGAACATGTCGACGTGCAGGCGCAGGATAAACAGCATCAGCCCGCCGTTGGCCGACGGCATTTCCAGGGCTTCGCCGGTGCGCGCGTCGAGCATGAAGGTGTGCGAGGAGTTGGGCTCGGTACCGGCGGTCCTGGCCATGATCGTCAGCACGGCATTCGGTTCGTCGTCTTCGAAGCCGAAATACTGCACCACCTCGCCGGGCCGATGCTTTTCCGCCGCTTCGACCAGTTGCGCCAGGTTCAGATGCGGCGTGCCCGCCGGCATCACCCGCAACTCGGGCGCATCGCCCAGCAGGTGGTCGATCTCGTGATGGAAAATCAGCGGCAGGCCGGTCAGGGCCAGCAGCAGCAAAAACACGGTGCAGATCAGGCTGGTCCAGGTGTGGACGAAGGACCAGCGGCGAATTGTTTTACTTTTCATTTCATGACCTTCAAAAACACCCAAGCCGTCCACGAGGGACGGCCTGGTTGCAGGGCCTGTTTCAGCTCAGGCGCTTACCACTTGTAAGTGGCGCTGGCGACGACGCTGCGCTGGTCGCCGTAGTAGCAGTAGAAGCTGTCGCAAGTGGAAATGTAATCCTTGTCCAGCAGGTTGGTGGCGTTGAGTGCCAGCGACGCGCCTTTGAGGCTGTTGTCCAGACGGCCGAGGTCGTAATGCACGGCGGCGTCGAACACGGTGTAGGCGTCCGCCTTGCCCAGCCAGGTGTTGGCTTTGTCGCCGTAAGTGTTGCCGGTGTAGCGCGCGCCGGCACCGATGCCGAAGCCGTCGAGCACGCCGCTGTGCCAGGTGTAATCGGCCCACAGTGAGGCTTGCTGATTCGGCATCAGTTGCAGGCGGTTGCCCTTGTCGGCGCCGTTCTGCACTTCGGACTTGGCCAGGGTGTACGCGGCGATGACCTTCAGGTTGTCGGTAACGTCGGAGACGGCTTCCAGCTCCAGGCCTTTGACTTTGACTTCACCGGTCTGGCTGGTGATCGATACGCCGTTGACGAACGAGCTGACCGAGACGTTTTTCTGGGTCAGGTCATACACGGCCGCAGTCAGCAGGGTCTTGCTGCCCGGTGGCTGGTACTTGATGCCCAGTTCCCACTGCTTGCCTTCGGTGGGTTTGAGCGATTCGGTCGACGAGGCGTCGGCGCCAGTGGTCGGCTGGAACGATTCGGCGTAGGACAGGTACGGCACGAAACCGGAGTCGAAGACATAGCTGATCGCCGCGTTACCGCTGAACGCCTTGTCACGCTGGGTGTTGGTGGCGTCGCCCTTGTTGATGAATTGAGTGTTGGTGTGCACCCAGTCTTCACGACCGCCTAGGGTCAGGCGCCATTGGTCCAGGGCCATTTGGTCCTGAACGTAGAGGCCGGTCTGGTAGGTCTTCTGGTTGTAGTCATAGAAGGCGGTGGAACGCGCCGGGCGCACGATCGGCTGACCATGGATCGGATTGTTCACGTTGATCTCCGGCGCGCTGCCGAAGATCGAGGTGTAGTTGGTATTGCTGCGCTGGTGGTCCAGACCCAGCAGCAGGGTGTGGCGGATGTCGCCGGTGGCGAAGTCAGCCTGGAAGTTGTTGTCCACGGCGAACTGGCTGATGTCTTCGTCGACGATGGTCGTGGTACGGCCGACGTTACCGTCATTGTCCACTTGAGTGAACGGATACGAGCCGACGGTGATGCCCTGGAACGACAGATCCGACTTGGTGTAACGCAGGTTCTGCTTGAACTGCCAGGTATCGTTCAGGCGATGTTCGAAGGCATAGCCCAGCGCGTAATAGGTGCGGTCGTAGTATTCCCAGTCCGGATCGCCGAGGTTCTTGTGGTGGGAAACCTTGCCGAACGGCATGTCGATCTTGGTGCCCTGCACCGGCAGGAACTGGCTGGTGATGCCGGTATCGTCGCGGGTGAATTGGGTCAGCAGGGTGAATTTTGTGTCGTCGTCGATGTTCCAGGTCAGGCTCGGCGCGATGTTGTAGCGCTTGTTGTCGACGTGGTCGATCTGCGTGCCGCTGTCACGTACCACACCGCTGAGGCCGTAGAGAAACTGGCCGGCGTCGTCGATCTTGCCGGTGCTGGCGAAGTTGATCTGGCGGTGGTTGTCGCTGCCGTATTGCAGCTGGATTTCGCTGCTCTGCACATCGCTCGGACGACGGCTGACCATGTCCAGCAGGCCGCCCGGCGGGGTCTGGCCGTAGACGGACGAGGCCGGGCCGCGCAGCAGGGCGAGGCGGTCGAGGTTCCAGGTTTCCTGTTTCGGGTTGGCGTACACGCCTTTTGGCAGGGGCAGGCCGTCGAGGAACTGGGTCGGTTCGAAGCCGCGCACGCGCAGCCAGTCGGCGCGGGTGTCGCTGCCGTAGCTGCTGGCGGTAATGCCCGGCATGTAGCGCACGGCGTCATCGAGGCTGTGCACGCCTCGGTTTTCCATTTGCTGGCGCGTGGCGACCGAAATCGAACGCGGCGCTTCGACCAGTGCGGTGTCGGTCTTGGTGCCGGCGGCGGTGCGGGTGGCGGTGTAGCCTTCGACCGGGCCCCAGGCGCTTTCGAAGTTTTCCACGCCGATCACCGAGGTTTCCGGCAGGGCCATCGCGCCTTCCGGCACGGCGACCAGGGTGTAGGTGCCGGCGCCGCTCTGTTCCAGTTGCAGACCGGTGCCACGCAGCGCCGCGCGCAGGGCGCCGGCCGCGTCATATTGGCCGTTGACCGGCGCCGAGGTCTTGCCCGCCGCCAGCGACGGGTTCAGCGACAGCGTGAGGCCGCCCTGGCTGGCGATCTGGTTCAGGGTGGTCGACAACGGAGCCGCCGGCAGGTTGTAGGCGCGTACGCTCGACGCCTGTTCAGCGGCGATCAGTTGGCTGCTGGCCAGCGGGGTGCAGAGGGCAATGGCGACCGCCAGCAAACTGGGGCGCAACAAGGTGTCTAGCGAACGGGACATACGGCGGCTCCTGAATGGAAATATTTCTCAATTGCCTGTGTGCCGGACGAGATTCGAAAAGTGATAGGGCTGGATGAAAATAATTTCGATTAACGAACGACATGGCTGCGCAAGTCAGCAGAAAGTCCGTTTTCAGGGGTGTGGCAGGCGGCCTGTCGTGGGCAGGCAGTGCTGAATGTCAGGGCTTCGGATCAGCCTTGGCCACGGTCACCCACCATGGCGTGTGCTGCTCGATCTGCACCGGCAAGGTCGGCAACAGGGCATTCAACGCCTTGTCGGTGTCGTGCAGCGGGAAGCTGCCGGTGATGCGCAGGTCGGCGACTTCCGGCGCGATGCCCAGATGGCCGCGACGATAGCGGCCAAGTTCATGCACCAGGTCTTCCAGGCGCGCGTTGTCCACCACCAGCATGCCGCGGGTCCAGGCATCGGCGCCGGGGTTGAGCGCCACCACCGAATCCAGACCGTTGTGGCGGATCAGCACTTGCTGGCCTTCGCGCAGGATCTGTTCCTGCGGATCGGATTGCGGATGCGCCGCCACCGCCGACTGCAGAACGCTCAGGCGCGTGCCGGCGTCTTCGCGTTTGACCAGGAACCGCGTGCCCAGGGCGCGCATGCTGCCCTCGGCGGTTTCGACGATGAATGGCCGCGCATCGCCGTGACCGGTTTCGACAAGGATTTCGCCTTCCTGCAACACGATCAGGCGTTGTTTTTCATCGAAACGGACATCCACCGCGCTGTGGGTGTTGAGGTTGAGTACGGTGCCGTCGGCCAGGCGCACGGTGCGCTGTTCGCCGGTGGCGGTGCGTTGATCGGCGAGCCAGTAATCCAGCGGCAGATAACGTTCGCTGGCAAACAACGCCAGCCCGACCACCGCCACGACACTGGCCAGCCCGCTGCCCAGCTTGCGCACCCGGCGGCGGATACCTTCGCGCGATTGCAGCAACGCGTTGCGTGCCGGGCCCTTGGCCACGCTGAAACGCTGGTCGAGCATGCCCAACTGGCGCCAGGCGCGAGCGTGTTCTTCGTTGGCCGCGTGCCACTTGGCGAACTCTTCGCGCTCCAGTGGCGTGCTGGAATCGAGGGTCAATTGCCAGGCAATCGCTGCGTCCAGCACATGGGCCGGGACCGGTCTAGAACTGGCCGGGCTCATGTTGGCTCACCGTACAGCGCGATGTAGCACTGGCGGATACCCTGGGCCAGATACTGGCGTACGCGCGGGACCGACACGCCGAGTTTGTCGGCGATCTCGGCGTGGGTCAGGCCATCGAGGCGGTTATAGAGGAAAGCGGCGCGGGCCTTGGTCGACAGCTTGCCGAGCATGCGGTCGATGGCCTTGAGGTCTTCGAGGATCAGTTGCTGTTCTTCGACCGAGGGCTGTTCGCCCTCGGGGATCAGCATCAGTTCGGTCAGATACGCCTGTTCCAGCGCGGCCCTGCGGAAGTAGTCGAACAGCAACCCTTTGGCGATCGCCACCAGAAACGCCCGGGGTTCGCGGGGTGTCAGCAACTCGTCGCGCCCGAGCAGGCGGACGAAGGTGTCCTGGCTCAGGTCTTCGGCGCGTTGCGGGCAAGCCACGTTGCGCCGCAGCCAGGCCAGCAGCCAGCCGCGGTGGTCGCGATACAACGCACCGACGAGCTCACTGTGAGGGCTTTGGGCTGAAGACACGACGACACCGACTGGGAAGTGTTAACTAACGAGAATTGTTCGCGATTGTGGCAGAGGTGGGAATGGTTAGCAATTGGCCACCGGTCGGGTTGTCGGGCGACAACCCGGATTCAGAACGAATGCGTCTGCTGGCGGCGTTTCCACTGACTCAAGCGTTGCTGCAGATTCAGCGGGCTGTGGATCTGCTGCTGGCGTGCCCGGCTGAACAGGATCAGCGCCAGTTCCGCCGTGGCCAGAGCATCGGCGCTCGCATGGTGACGTTCGAACACTTCGAGCTTGAACCAGTCGATCCACTCGTCCAGCCCCGCCTCGCGAATGTGCGCCTGGGGGCAAACCAGCGGGGCGATCTGCGCCACATCGAGGAACACCGTCTGCAACTTGTGCCCCAGATGTTCTTTCAGCGCGCGGCCGAGCATGTGCTGGTCGAAGGAGGCGTGAAACGCCAGCACCGGACTGTCGCCGATAAACTCCAGCAGCTCGACCAGGGCTTCGGTGGGCTCGCTGCCGGCGGCAATCGCGCTCGGTGCCAGACCGTGAATCAACACGCTCGGGCCGAGTTTCAGCTCGCGGCATTGCAGGGTGCGTTCGAACTGCTGACTGAAGTCGATCGCTCCATCCTCGATCACCACCGCGCCGATCGACAGCACCCGGTCCTTGTTCAGGTTCAGCCCGGTGGTTTCCAGATCCAGCACCACCCAACGCTGTTCGCGCAGGCTGCACTCGCGCAGCTCGCCGATGGCCGGGAGTTTCGTCAGGCGCTGTTGCAGGTCGTCCGGCACAACGGGGCTGGCCGGGCGCAGCCACGAAAACAGGCTCATAGCTGATACCGCAAGGTCAGGCTGCTTTGCAGGCGCTGGGCCTGGCGCAGGGATTCACGCAGGATGCGCCGGTCCAGATGATTGAGGCTGTCGGGATCGACCCGGTTCGAGTACGGCTGGTTTTCCCGGGTCTGCAGTTGATGCTGCTGCATGCGCGTCTGCTGGATGAAGTGGTAGGCCTCTTCGTACGCTGCGCCATCCAGCCGGTCGATGACTTCTTTATCCACCAGTTGGCGAAAGCGTTCGAGGGTGTTGTTGGCGTCGATGCCATGGGCCAGTGCGAGCAAACGTGCGCCGTCGACAAAGGGTGTCAGGCCCTGGATTTTCAGGTCCAGCGTGGCTTTCTCGCCGTTCTTGCGGGTCAGCACGAACTCACGGAATCGCCCAACCGGCGGACGGTTGCGCAAGGCGTTCTCGGCCATCATCCGCTGGAACAGACGATTGTCGCCGACCTGATCGAGAATCCCGCGGCGCAATTGCTCGCAGCCCTGTTCATCACCCCAGACCACGCGCAGGTCGAAATAGATGCTGGAGCCCAGCAGGTTCTCCGGCGTCGCCTCGCGAATGAACGCGGCAAAGCGTCGGGCCCATTCGGCGCGGGACAGGCACAGCTGCGGATTGCCGGCCATGACGTTGCCCTTGCACAGGGTGAAACCGCATTGCGCCAGGCTGGTATTGATCTGCTGGGCGATGGGCAGCAGCTTGCCGCGAATCTCCGCCGCATGGGCCGCATCCCGCGCGTCGAACAGAATGCCGTTGTCCTGATCGGTGTGCAGGGTCTGCTCGCGCCGGCCTTCGCTGCCGAAGCACAGCCAGCTGAACGGCACGCCGGGATCGCCTTTTTCGGCAAGGGTCAGTTCGATTACCCGGCACACGGTGTGATCGTTGAGCAGGGTGATGATGTGGGTGATCTGGGTCGACGAGGCACCGTGAGCCAGCATGCGCTCCACCAGTTGGCCGATCTCGCCGCGCAGGGTCACCAGTTGTTCGACCCGCTGGGCGCTGCGAATGGTCCGCGCCAGGTGCACCAGATCGACCCGTTGCAGCGAGAACAGATCCCGTTCGGAAACCACGCCGCACAGGCGTCGATCCTTGACCAGACACACGTGGGCGATATGCCGCTCGGTCATGGCAATCGCCGCGTCGAAGGCGCTGTGATCCGGCGACAGATGGAACGGCGAGCGGGTCATGTGCCGTTCGATCGGCTCGCTGAAATCATCAACCCCTTCAGCCACGACATGGCGCAGGTCGCGCAGGGTGAAAATCCCCAGCGGGGCCTTGTGTTCGTCCACCGCGACGATGCTGCCGACCTGTTGTTCGTGCATCAACTTCACCGCTTCGCGCAGTGGGGTGGAGGGGTTGCAGGTCACCGGATGGCGCATGGCCAATTCGCCGAGACGGGTGTTCAGCGAGTATTGGGTGCCGAGGGTTTCCACGGCTTTCTGCTGGACTTGCTGATTGACCTGATCCAGCAGGCTGCTGACTCCGCGCAGGGCGAAGTCGCGGAAGGTGCTGGAAAGGGCGAACAGCTTGATGAACGCCAGTTTGTTCAGTTGCAGGCAGAAGGTGTCTTCGCCGGCCAGGTGTTCGGTGCGGGTCGCCCGTTCGCCGAGCAGCGCAGCGAGGGGAAAACACTCGCCGGTGGTGATTTCAAACGTGGTTTCGGTGCCGCCCTTGGCCGTGTGCGGACGCTCGCCGACCACTCGGCCCTGCTTGACGATATAGAAGTGTTCGACCGGCCCGTCGGCGGGTTTGATGATGCTTTCGCCCTGACCGTAGAAGCGCAGCTGGCATTGCTCCACCAGGTAGGCCAGGTGGGCGTGTTCCATTTGATTGAAAGGGGGGAAGCGCTGGAGGAATTGCAAAGTGCCCTGAATGTTCTGCAACACCGCGGTTTTCCCTGCCTGGGTGAAGGCGTCCGCTTTACTCATAACCATTACCGCAGTCTTTTTCGAATTGTTGTTGTCGGATCGTTGCAGCCATGGTCGACCCCATCGCGCGGGGTGCCCATTGGACGTAAGTCTAGGTTGGGCATGCCGTTGGGGAATTTTCGGATATGCCCTACAAAATCAGTCGGAAATTCTTCGGTTCGCCCCTTGGAAAAAAATCCGACGAAGTGCACATTGAAGCTCTGCCCAGCGATGTCTGACCACTGTGCCAGGGGATCGAATTGAAAACGTAGAGAACGCCATGTCCGACCACGATATTTTGAGCGACGCCGAGCGCGAAGCGCTCAGCGCTGTAATGCTCGAACCCGATCTGCCACCGCAGCGTGTATTGATCGTCGATGACGACAAGGACGCCCGGGAGCTGTTGTCGGAGATTCTCGGGTTGGACGGTATTCGTTGCATGACCGCGGCCAGCGGTGAGTCCGCGCTGAAGATGCTCGAGGAAAGGCCCTCCATCGGCCTGGTGATCACCGATCTGCGGATGGGCAATGTCGATGGCCTGGACCTGATTCGTCAGGTGCGTGAATCGGTACGGGCGGCGATGCCGATCATCATTGTTTCGGGCGATGCCGACGTGAAGGACGCGATTGCGGCGATGCATCTGAGCGTGGTGGATTTCCTGCTCAAACCGATTGATACCGCCAAGTTGCTCGGTCTCGTCAGACATGAGTTGGGGATTGAACCTTAACGCCGAAGCCCCCTCACCCTAACCCTCTCCCGGAGGGAGAGGGGACTGACCGAGGTGAATGTTCGAGATACACCGACCTGAAATATTGAGTCGAACTCAGGTTCTGAAAAGCCCCTATCTGCTCCCTTTCCCCTCGCCCCCCTTGGGGGCGGTCCGACGTTTCGGGAGGGCTGGGGTGAGGGGGATGGATCTCAAGCCCTACTCAAAACTCAGGCAGACATCACAAACAAAAAAGCCCTGATCGAAAGATCAGGGCTTTTTCATGTCCGGCATCCGCGCAGGTTACAGGCCGTTGGCAGCCTTGAACTCGCGACGACGACGGTGCAGGACCGGCTCGGTGTAGCCGTTCGGCTGTTTGGTGCCCTCGATCACCAGTTCGACCGCCGCCTGGAAGGCGATGTTGCTGTCGAAGTTCGGGGCCAGCGGACGGTACAGCGGGTCGTTGGCGTTCTGACGGTCTACCACCGGCGCCATGCGCTTGAGGCTTTCCATCACTTGCGCTTCGGTCACCACGCCGTGGCGCAGCCAGTTGGCGATGTGCTGGCTGGAGATACGCAGCGTCGCACGGTCTTCCATCAGGCCGACGTCGTTGATGTCCGGCACTTTCGAGCAGCCCACGCCCTGATCGATCCAGCGCACCACGTAACCGAGAATGCCCTGGGCGTTGTTGTCCAGTTCGTTCTTGATCTGCTCCGGGGTCCAGGTCGGGTTGACCGCCAGCGGGATGGTCAGGATGTCATCGACCGAAGCGCGGGCACGTTTGGCCAGCTCGGCCTGACGGGCGAACACGTCGACCTTGTGGTAGTGCAGCGCGTGCAGCGCAGCGGCGGTCGGCGACGGAACCCAGGCAGTGTTGGCGCCGGCCATCGGGTGAGCGATTTTCTGTTCGAGCATCGCCGCCATCAGGTCGGGCATCGCCCACATGCCTTTACCGATTTGCGCACGACCTTGCAGGCCGGTGCTCAGACCGATATCGACGTTCCAGTTTTCGTAGGCGCCGATCCACTTCTCGGCCTTCATGTCAGCCTTGCGAACCACCGGGCCGGCTTCCATGGAGGTGTGGATTTCGTCGCCGGTGCGGTCGAGGAAACCGGTGTTGATGAACACCACGCGCTCGCTGGCAGCCTGGATGCAGGCTTTGAGGTTGACCGTGGTACGGCGTTCCTCGTCCATGATCCCGACTTTCAGGGTGTTGCGTTTGAGGCCCAGTACGTCTTCGATGCGACCGAACAGCTCGTTAGTGAACGCCGCTTCTTCCGGGCCGTGCATCTTCGGTTTGACGATGTAGACGGAACCGGTGCGGGTGTTCTTGCGCGAAGTGTTGCCGTTCAGGTTGTGCATCGCCGCGAGGCAAGTCACCAGACCGTCGAGGATGCCTTCTGGCACTTCGTTGCCGTGCTTGTCGAGGATCGCGTCGATGGTCATCAGGTGACCGACGTTGCGCACGAACAGCAGCGAGCGGCCGTGCAGGGTCAGTTCGCTGCCGTCGACCTTGGTGTAGGTGCGATCCGGGTTCATGGTGCGGGTGAAGGTCTGGCCGCCCTTGGACACGGATTCCGCCAGGTCGCCTTTCATCAGGCCCAGCCAGTTGCGGTAAATCACCACTTTGTCGTCGGCATCGACAGCAGCCACGGAGTCTTCGCAGTCCATGATGGTGGTCAGGGCCGCTTCCATCAGGATGTCTTTGACGCCGGCGGCATCGGTCTGGCCGACCGGGGTGCTGGCGTCGATCTGGATTTCGAAGTGCAGGCCGTTGTTCTTCAGCAGGATCGCGATCGGCGCATTGGCGTCGCCCTGGAAACCGATCAGTTGAGCGTCGTTGCGCAGGCCGCTGGTGCTGCCGCCCTTGAGGGTGACGACCAGTTTGCCGCCAGCGATCTTGTAGCCGGTGGAATCGACGTGAGAGCCGGTCGCCAGTGGCGCGGCTTCGTCGAGAAATGCACGGGCGAAGGCGATGACTTTGTCGCCACGCACCTTGTTGTAGCCTTTGCCTTTTTCCGCGCCGCCGGCTTCGCTGATGGCATCGGTGCCATACAGGGCGTCGTACAGCGAACCCCAGCGGGCGTTCGAGGCGTTGAGGGCGAAGCGGGCGTTCATCACCGGCACCACGAGTTGCGGGCCGGCGGTACGGGCGATTTCGTCATCGACGTTTTGCGTCGTTGCCTGGAAATCAGCCGCTTCTGGCAGCAGATAACCGATCTCTTGCAGGAAGGCTTTATAGGCCACGGCGTCGTGGGGCTGACCGGCACGGCTCTGGTGCCAGCCATCGATACGAGCCTGGAAGTCATCGCGTTTGGCGAGTAGGGCTTTGTTCTTCGGCGCCAGGTCGTGAATGACCTTGTCGGCACCTTCCCAGAATTTGTCGGCGGTGAGGCCGGTACCGGGAATGGCTTCGTTGTTCACGAAGTCGAACAGGACTTTGGCGACCTGCAGGCCACCGACTTGAACGTGTTCAGTCATTGCTTGCCTCACTCTGCTCAGCTATTTCGCTTTTCAGCTCGTCAATTTAACAATGAAGCCTCTGGCCATTTAAACCACAAACCCCTCGACCAGTACATGCCATCGCTGGCGGCTGGGCTGGGACCAATCAACGGCTTGGGGGCCTTGCTGACGGGGCTTTCAGGGTTGCGAACGTGCCTTGGGCAGACATCGATCCAGCGTTATGTAGTGCGCGCTGCGGCATACTACATGATGAGTTGCGGTTGTGAAAATCGGACTAATTACGTCGTTCTGCGACCCCATGACGCATTGCGGTCACGGCGCGGAACGGGATGTTCTCAGAAAACCAATGGATTGTTCCAGTTAAATATAAAAAGTTGTACACGATTTGTGACTTCGAGCGTCTGAGGCGTCTGTGGAACGCTTGCCTATACTTGCTTTTCTATAACAAAAGTCATGACAAGAGGGCTGCGCCATGGATCACCTCGTACTCACCGTCTTCGCACCGGACAAGCCCGGGCAGGCCGAGCGCATCGCCCAATGCATCGCCGAACACGGCGGCAACTGGCTGGAAAGCCGCCTGTCACGGATGGCCGGGCAGTTCGCCGGGATCCTGCGGGTGGGCGTGCCGGCGGAGGCTTACGACGAATTAGTCGATGCCTTACAAGCACTGTCGGCACAGGGCATTCGCGTGTTGGTGGCGGAAAGCGGTATCGAACAGGCCTGCACCTGGAAACCGATCGCCATGGAGTTGGTAGGCAATGATCGTCCCGGCATCGTGCGCGACATTACTCGACTGCTGAGCGAGCAGGGCGTCAACCTCGAACGGCTGGTGACCGAAGTGCGCCCGGCGCCAATGAGCAGTGAACCGCTGTTCCACGCCGAGGCGATCCTGGCGGTGCCGCTGACCCTGTCGCTGGACGTGCTGCAATCGCGCCTGGAAACCCTGGCCGATGACTTGATGGTGGAACTGGTGCTGCGCACTGATCCATGAGAGCGGAATGGGTTATCCAGTTTTAGCGTGCACCTGCCTGTGGATAACCTGTAGAGACTGAGCGCCAGGCCACGTCCGCTGTGGCTTGGCGAAGATTGATCAAAAAACCGCCAGCATTCAGTGACTTGCGCACAAACGGCGGGGATCACGCTGTGGATAACCTTGGGAAGGAACGATACAGGCCACGAGAACCGTGGCCTGTGGAGGTTTGTGCGTTTTTTGATCAGCTGCGCCGGCGCAAGCTCATCCATGCATCGACGCTGTACACCGCCAGACCGGCCCAGATAAACATGAAGGCGATCAGCGTGCTGGACGACAAGTGCTCGCCGAACAGCAGCACGGCTTGCAGCAGTACCAACGTCGGCGCCAGGTATTGCAGGAAACCGAGGGTGGTGTAGGGCAGATACCGCGCGGCCGCGTTGAAGCACACCAGCGGCACCAGCGTCACCGGGCCGGCCGCCACCAGCCACCAGGCTTCGGAGGTGGTCCAGAACTCGGCCTGGGCGCTGGTGGCGGTCGGATTGATCAGCAGCCACGCGAGGGCGATCGGCACCAGCATCCAGGTTTCCACCACCAGCCCCGGCAACGCCTTGACCGGCGCCTGCTTGCGGATCAGCCCGTAGAAACCGAAGGTCAGCGCCAGCACCAGCGATACCCACGGCAGACTGCCGACCTGCCACACCTGCTGCGCAACACCGACCGCCGCCAGACCAACCGCCAGCCACTGCATGCGCCGCAAGCGTTCGCCGAGGATCAGCATGCCCAGCAGCACGTTCACCAGTGGGTTGATGTAGTAACCGAGGCTCGCCTCCAGCATCCGGCCGTTGTTCACCGACCAGACGTAGGTCAGCCAGTTGGCCGCGATCAAGGTGCCGCTGAGCGCAAGAATCGCCAGGCGTTTCGGGTTGTCGCGCAGTTCCTGCCACCAGCCGGGATGCTTCCACACCATCAACAGCAGCGCGCCGAACAGCGCTGACCACAGCACCCGGTGAATGATGATTTCCACCGCCGGCACTTCGGCGATGGCTTTGAAGTAGAGCGGGAACAGTCCCCAGATGATGTAGGCGCTCAGGCCCAGAATGTACCCGCGACGCGGGTTGGCGGCTTGCATGCAGAATCCTTGCTTAGGCAGCTAACAAAGCAGCGATTGTACGGGCAGTTGTATAGACGTGTCGTGTCAGAAAAGCTTCAACGGCTCTTCGTTCAGTGCCGCCAGTTGCTCACGTAGCGCCAGCACCTGATCGCCCCAATACCGCTCGCTGCCGAACCACGGAAAGCTGCGCGGGAATGCCGGATCGTCCCAGCGCCGCGCCAGCCAGGCGCTGTAATGCATCAGGCGCAGGGCGCGCAGCGGTTCGATCAGCGCCAGTTCGCGCGGGTCGAAGTCATGGAATTCGTTGTAGCCGTCCATCAATTCCGACAGTTGTCCCAGACAATCCTGACGGTCGCCGGCGAGCATCATCCAGATGTCCTGCACCGCCGGACCCATGCGGCAGTCGTCGAGGTCGACGATGTGGAACATCTCGTCGCGGCACATCATGTTGCCGGGGTGGCAGTCGCCGTGCATGCGGATGTTCTGGTGCGGCGTGCTGGCGTAGACGTCTTCCACACGCTTGAGCAGGTCACGGGCGACGGACTCGTAGGCCGGCAGCAGGCTCTTGGGAATGAAGTTGCCTTCCAGCAGGGTGGCCAGCGAGTCATGGCCGAAATTCTTCACCGCCAGCGCTTCGCGGTGTTCGAACGGTTTGGTCCCGCCGACTGCGTGCATGCGCCCGAGCAACTGGCCGAGGCGATACAACTGGTCGAGATTGCCCGGCTCCGGCGCCCGGCCACCGCGACGGGGAAACAGGGTGAAACGAAAACCGGCGTGTTCGTGCAGGGTTTCGCCGTTGTGGATCAGTGGCGCCACCACCGGGATCTCGACGTCGGCCAGTTCGAAGGTGAACTGGTGTTCTTCGAGAATGGCTTCGTTGGTCCAGCGCTGCGGGCGATAGAACTTGGCGATCAGCGGTTCCGAGTCTTCGATGCCGACCTGATAGACGCGGTTTTCATAACTGTTGAGCGCCAGAATGCGCGCGTCGCTCAGGAAGCCGATGCTTTCGACGGCATCGAGCACGAGGTCTGGGGTGAGGGTTTCAAACGGGTGGGCCATGCTGACTCCTGCGCGCAGCAGGCTGCCGCGTCCGGCTCAGCATGGTAGCGCAGACGGGCTGTCTTGAGTGGGATCGTTCCCGTGCAGTGCACGGGAACGATCAGAGTGTCGCCCGATCAGGCGCCAACGATCCCGCCATCCTCACGGGTAATCGCCATCACCGATGACCGCGGCTTGCCGTTCGGCAAATGCTCGGGGAAGGTCGAACCGCCGTTCTCGCCCGGGTGCTGAATCCCGACGAACAGGGTTTTCTGATCCGGCGAGAAGCTGATCCCGGTGACTTCACAGCCGATCGGCCCGACCATGAACCGGCGAATTTCCCCGGTGGCAGGATCGGCGCAGAGCATCTGGTTGTTGCCCATCCCGGCGAAATCACCGGCGTTGCTCGAGTCGCCGTCGGTGAGAATCCACAACCGTCCGGCCTTGTCGAAGCCGAGGCCGTCGGGGCTGTTGAACATGTTCTGCGGGGTGATATTCGACGAACCGCCCTTCGGTGTACCGGCATGGACGCCCGGGTTGCCGGCGACCACGAACAGATCCCAGGCGAAAGTTTTCGCCGCGTGATCGTCGCGGTCGGTGCGCCAGCGCAGGATCTGCCCGTAGACGTTCTTCTCGCGCGGGTTCGGCCCGCCCACCGGTTGGCCGTCTTCGCCGCGCTTGGCGTTGTTGGTCAGGGTGCAATAGACCTGGCCGTCTTTCGGGCTGACCACGATCCACTCCGGACGGTCCATGCGCGTGGCGCCGACCACACTGGCGGCGAGACGAGCGTGAATCAGCACTTCGGCCTGATCGGCGAAACCGCTGCTGGCGTCGATGCCGTTCTTGCCGTGGGTCAGTTCGATCCACTGGCCTTGGCCTTTCGGGTGGTCCGGGTTGCCGTCGCCCGCATCGAACTTGGCCACGTACAGCGTGCCGTGATCGAGGATGTCGCGGTTGGCCTTGGCGTTGCGGTGATTGATCTTGTCGCGGCTGACGAATTTGTAGATGAACTCGCCGCGTTCGTCGTCGCCCATGTACACCACGGCGCGACCGTCGTCGGTCTCGGCCAGCGCGGCGTTTTCATGTTTGAAGCGGCCCAGCGCAGTGCGTTTGACCGGGGTCGATTGCGGGTCGAACGGGTCGATCTCCACGACCCAGCCGTGACGGTTGAGCTCGTTCGGGTTCTTCGCCATGTCGAAGCGCGGATCGAACGGATGCCAGTTGATCTCACGGCTGGCGGCCGATACGCCGTAGCGCTTTTGCGCCGGGTCGAACTGTTGCTGGGCGTTGCTGCTGCCGAAGCAGTCGGTGAAGTTCTCTTCGCAGGTCAGATAAGTGCCCCACGGTGTCTTGCCGTTGGCGCAGTTCTGGAAAGTGCCGAGGACTTTTTTGCCGTGCTTGTCGGCGCTGGTTTTCATCAGATCGTGACCGGCGGCCGGGCCGCTGATGCGCAGCGGCGAGTTGCCGTGAATGCGCCGGTTGTAGCGCGAGCCCTGGACGAACTGCCACTGGCCGTTCTTGCGCTGCACTTCGATCACCGACACGCCTTCGCAGGCCAGGGCCTTGCGCACGTCCTCGGCCGATTGCGGCATGCCGCCGTGCGGATAGAGGTAGCGGTAGTTGGTGTATTCGTTGTTGATCGCCATCAACGCACGGTTTTTCTCGCCCGGGAATTCGAACAGGCTCATGCCGTCGTTGTTGTCGCCGAATTGCACCTCCTGTGCAGCCGCGGTGCCATTGCCGCTCGGGTCGAAGGCCGGGCCGTTCTTGTGCAGCGGTTGACCCCAGCTGATCAGCACCGACGACTTGTAGCCTTTGGGCAGGCTGATGGTGTCAGTGGTGGCGGCTGGAATGCTGTCGAAGCCGAGCAGACGGCTGTTGCCGGCGCTGACACTGGCGGCCAGCACGCTGCGACTCAGCAGGTTGCCGCCGAGGAACATCGCCGCGCCGCACAGCGCGCCGGCGCTGATGAAACCGCGACGGCTCAGGCCGACCATTTTTTCCAGGTCTGTGGATTGGTTTTCTTCTAATAGGCTCACATCAGGCTCCCTGCATGGTTTTGGCAGCCACCTTAATGCGGGTCGATGACGCTTTCGTTGCAGTGCTGTTTAGAGCGGTGTTCCGAGCAGCACATTGGACGGGGAAAACTGCACCTGCACCGCTTGCTCGACCGTCAGGCCACGGGTGCGTAAATCCAGGGGTTCGGCCAGCGCGCACAGGGTCTGGCCATTGGGCAGGGCGATGCGCACTTCGCTCGGGCCGTCTTCGGCGTCGAGAATCGCCTCGATCCGACCGTTCAACAGGTTGTGGCCGACCGCAGGCGTGGCCTGTGGAGCGAGCAGTTCGAGCCAGCCGGCCTTGATCAGCGCCACCACTTCGGTGCCCGGTTGCAGTTCCAGATGGACGGTGCTGTCGTGGGTGATCTGCGCGTTGATCGACAGGCCCTCGGCCAGTTCGAGGCGGATCAGGTCGTTGCGGCCCTGACCTTCGATCAGCACGACTTTGCCGTGCAGCTGATTGCGTGCGCTGGTCCTGAGCATCAGCCGACCGAGCAGATCCAGATCGCTGGCATCCTCGGCCGCCTCCAGTACCTGGGCCTGCAAGGCTTGCAGCTTTTGATAGAGGCGCAGCACTCGCTCGCCTTCGCTCGACAATCTGGCGCCACCGCCACCCTTGCCGCCGACCGCGCGCTCGACCAGCGGCTTTTGCGCGAGGTTGTTCAGCTCATCGATGGCATCCCAGGCCGCCTTGTAACTCAGGCCGGCGCTCTTCGCGGCGCGGGTGATCGAACCCTGTTCGGCGATGTGTTGCAGCAAGGCGATGCGCTGCGGACGGCGGACGATGTGCTGGGACAACAGACTGGGCAGGGACATGGCGGACGCTTTGTACTGAAGGGTTGAGGGAGGACGTTGGCGGCTCATGGCGTATCCGTCAAGCCGCGTCGCCGGGTTTTGGCGTGCGGGCCAGGCAGTACACATCCACCCGCGCGGCGCCGGCGTCCATCAGCAAACGGGCCAGCGCCTGGGCGGTGGCGCCGGTGGTCAGCACGTCGTCGACCAGGGCAAGGTGCCGGCCTTTCACCTGGGCATCGGGGCTCAAGGCGAAGGCGTGACGCAGATTGTGTTTCCGCGCCTTGGCGTTCAGCGCCTGCTGGGCGTCAGTATCCTGCACCCGCAAAAGACAGTGTTCCTCGCAAGGCAGGTCGAGTGACTTGCCCAGCCACTGCGCGAGCATCGCCGCTTGGTTGAAGCCGCGCTGGCGCAAGCGTTTCGGCGCAAGCGGCACCGGTAGCAGGGCGTCCGGGCGAGGCAGGTCTTCTTCGAAGCGATGTTGCAGAAACTCGCCGAGAACGTCGGCGAGCAAGTGGCCAAGCGGCCATTTGGCGTTGTGCTTGAAACGGGTGATCAGCGTGTCCACCGGAAAGCCATAAACCCAGGGCACAGCCACCTGTTCGAAGGCCGGTGGATCCTGCAGGCAGCCACCACAAGTCAGGCCGGCTGCGAGGGGCAGGGCGCAGGTCAGGCATTGATCGCCCAGCCACGGCAAATCGGTTTCGCAGGCGGTGCAGATCGGGATTTGCGCGTCTGCCGGTTCGTCGCACAACAAGCAGTTCTGTTTGTTTTTTAACCAGATGTAAACCGGCCTTTCGTAGTGTGGTTGACAGCGCATGACTCTTCCTTAAATATGCCGAACATCCGTGTCGTGCCTGTGGGTATTCCGTTTCCCCAGGCGCCAGCCAAGCATAACCAAGGAAACGCCCATGAGCGCCAGCACCACTGCCACCCTGCGTCACGACTGGACTTTGGCCGAAGTCAAAGCACTCTTCGTTCAGCCATTCAACGACTTGCTGTTCCAGGCGCAGACGGTGCACCGCGCGCATTTCGACGCCAACCGCGTTCAGGTTTCCACCCTGTTGTCGATCAAGACCGGGGCCTGTCCGGAAGATTGCAAATATTGTCCGCAGTCCGGTCACTACAACACCGGGCTGGAAAAAGAAAAGCTCATGGAAGTGCAGAAAGTCCTCGAAGAGGCTGCCCGCGCCAGGGCCATCGGTTCGACCCGATTCTGCATGGGCGCGGCGTGGAAGCACCCGTCGGCCAAGGACATGCCTTACGTGCTGAAGATGGTCGAAGGCGTGAAGGCCATGGGCCTGGAAACCTGCATGACCCTCGGCCGTCTCGATCAGGACCAGACCGAAGCCCTGGCCAAGGCCGGGCTCGACTACTACAACCATAACCTCGATACCTCGCCGGAGTTCTACGGCAGCATCATCACCACCCGCACCTATGCCGAGCGTCTGCAGACCCTGGCCTATGTGCGCGATGCGGGGATGAAAATCTGCTCCGGCGGCATTCTCGGCATGGGCGAGTCCCTCGATGACCGCGCCAACCTGCTGATCCAGCTGGCCAACCTGCCGGAGCATCCGGAATCGGTGCCGATCAACATGCTGGTGAAAGTGGCCGGCACGCCGCTGGAAAACGCCGACGACGTAGATCCGTTCGATTTCATCCGCATGCTCGCCGTGGCGCGCATCCTCATGCCGCAATCCCACGTACGCCTGTCCGCCGGCCGCGAAGCGATGAACGAGCAGATGCAGGCCCTGGCATTCTTCGCCGGCGCCAACTCGATCTTCTACGGCGACAAACTGCTGACCACGGCCAACCCGCAGGCCGACAAGGACATGCAACTGTTCGCGCGCCTGGGCATTCAGCCGGAAGCCCGCGAAGAGCATGCCGACGAAGTCCACCAGGCCGCCATCGAGCAGGCGCTGGTGGAGCAGAAGAGCAGCGAGCAGTTCTACAACGCGGCGGTCTGAAACTCGCCCCGATTTGCTGAAGGAACACTCCCCTGTGGGAGCTGGCTTGCCAGCGATAGCGGACTGACAGTCGACACTGATGTTGAATGTGGCGCCGCCATCGCTGGCAAGCCAGCTCCCACAAGGTCGGTGTCCATCCTGATTCATGTGATTTGACTGTTCGAGGCTTGCATGTCTTTTGATCTCGCCGCACGCCTTGCTGCCCGTCGTGCCGAAAATCTCTACCGCCAGCGACCGCTGCTTGAAAGCTCACAAGGGCCGGAAGTAGTGGTCGACGGTCAGCCGTTGCTGGCGTTCTGCAACAACGATTACCTGGGCCTGGCCAACCATCCGCAAGTGATCGAAGCCTGGCGCGCCGGTGCCTCGAAGTGGGGCGTCGGTGGCGGTGCTTCGCATCTGGTGATCGGCCACAGCGGCCCGCATCACGAATTGGAAGAAGCCCTGGCTGACCTCACCGGACGGCCGCGTGCGCTGTTGTTCACCACCGGTTACATGGCCAACCTCGGCGCGGTCACGGCGCTGGTCGGGCAGGGCGACACGGTGCTGGAAGACCGGCTCAACCATGCCTCGTTACTGGATGCCGGATTGTTGTCCGGCGCGCGCTTCAATCGTTATCTGCACAACGACGCCGACAGCCTCGCCAAACGTCTGGAAAAAGCCGCCGGCAATACGCTGGTGGTCACTGACGGCGTATTCAGCATGGACGGCGACCTTGCCGATCTGCCGGCGCTGGCCCGGGAAGCCAAGGCCAAAGGCGCGTGGCTGATGGTCGATGACGCTCACGGTTTCGGTCCGCTGGGGGCAAACGGTGGCGGGATCGTCGAGCATTTCGGTTTGAGCCAGGAGGACGTGCCGGTGCTGGTCGGCACCCTCGGGAAAGCGTTCGGTACGGCTGGCGCCTTTGTGGCCGGGAGTGAAGAGCTGATCGAAAGCCTGATCCAGTTCGCCCGCCCGTACATCTACACCACCAGCCAACCGCCGGCGCTGGCCTGCGCAACCTTGAAAAGTCTGGAACTGCTGCGCAGCGAGCACTGGCGTCGCGAGCATTTGCAGACGCTGATCCGCCAGTTCCGCCACGGCGCTGAGCAGATCGGTCTGGAGCTGATGGACAGCTTCACGCCGATCCAGCCGATCCTGATCGGCGATGCCGGTCGCGCCGTGCGTCTATCGCAGATGCTGCGCGAGCGTGGGTTGATGGTCACCGCAATCCGGCCGCCGACCGTGCCTGCCGGCAGTGCGCGGTTGCGGGTCACGCTGACCGCCGCCCACAGCGAGGCACAGGTGCAGCTATTGTTAGAAGGACTGGCCGATTGCTTTGCTCAACTGACGTCGGAGCCAAGCCATGCGTGATCGCCTGATTCTGTTACCGGGTTGGGGGCTCGGCGTTTCGCCGCTGGAGCCGCTGGCCGCTGCACTGCGCGGACTCGACGAGCACCTGCAGGTCGACATCGAGCCGCTGCCGGAGCTGGACTCCAGCGATCTGAACGACTGGCTCGACGAGCTCGATGAGCGCGTCCCCGAAGATGCCTGGCTTGGCGGCTGGTCGCTGGGCGGCATGCTCGCGTCCGAGCTGGCGGCCCGGCGTGGCGAACATTGCTGCGGCTTGCTGACCCTGGCGAGCAACCCTTCGTTTGTCGCCCATGAACAATGGCCGAGCGCGATGCCCGGCGAAACCTTCGATGCGTTTCTGGCCGGCTGCAGCGCCGACCCGCGCACGACCCTCAAGCGATTCTCGCTGCTGTGCGCCCAGGGCGCGCAAGATGCGCGCGGCTTGTCGCGGCTCTTGCTCGGCGGCGCGCCGAATACCTCGCCGGCCGCTTTGATGGCCGGTCTTGAATTGTTGGCGCAGATCGATACGCGTGAAGCCTTGCAGGCGTTTCGCGGCCCGCAATTGCATCTGTTTGGCGGGCTGGACGGGTTGGTGCCTGCGGAAGCCGCGGGTGAGTTGTTCGCCTTGCTGGCAGATGTCGAAGTTGGTCTGATCGAGCAGGCCAGCCATGCGTTTCTTCTGGAAGACCCCCACGGTGTGGCGGGTGCGATCCAGGCGTTTTTGAGTGAGTGCGGTGATGACTGATTTGTCTGTTGCGGCGTTGCCCGGCGGCTTGCCTGACAAGCGCCAGGTCGCAGCTTCTTTTTCTCGCGCAGCGGCCAGCTACGACAGCGTCGCCGAGTTGCAGCGCGATGTCGGTACGCAGTTGATGAATCGCTTGCCGATGGCGTTTCGGCCGGCACGCTGGCTGGATCTGGGCTGCGGCACCGGGTATTTCACCCGGGCGCTGGCCGAGCGATTTGGTGAGGGGCTGGCGCTGGATATCGCTGAAGGCATGCTCCATCACGCGCGGCCGCTGGGCGGGGCCACGCACTTTATCGCTGGCGATGCCGAACGATTGCCGTTGCAGGATTCGACCTGCGATCTGATCTTCTCCAGCCTCGCCGTGCAGTGGTGCGCGGACTTCGAAGCGGTGCTCGGTGAAGCGTTTCGGGTGCTGAAACCGGGGGGGATTTTCGCGTTTGCTAGTCTTTGTGTAGGGACGCTGTACGAATTGCGCGACAGCTGGCGTCAGGTCGATGGCCTGGTGCACGTCAACCGCTTCCGCGAGTTCGCCCGCTATGAGCAATTGTGCGCGGCCAGTGGTTTGCGTACGGCCAGTCTGGAGAATCGGCCGCATGTGCTGCATTACCCGGATGTGCGCAGCCTGACCCACGAACTCAAGGCACTGGGCGCGCATAACCTGAACCCTGGCCGGCCGGGTGGATTGACCGGGCGGGCGCGGATTCTGGGGCTGGTCGAGGCTTACGAGCAGTTCCGTCAGCCTCAAGGGCTGCCAGCGACCTATCAGGTGGTCTACGCCGTGTTGGAGAAACCCTTATGAGCGCAGCCTATTTCATCACCGGAACCGACACTGACGTCGGCAAGACCACCGTTGCCGCCGGGTTGCTGCACGCTGCGCGGTCGGCAGGATTGAGCACGGCAGCGGGCAAACCGGTGGCGTCCGGTTGTGTGGTGACGCCCAGAGGTTTGCGCAATTCCGACGCGCTGGCGTTGCAGGCCGAATGCTCCTTGCCGTTGACCTATCAACAGGTCAACCCGGTGGCGTTCGAGCCGGCCATCGCGCCGCATCTGGCAGCGCGTGAGGCGGGTGTGGCGCTGACCGTGCAATCGTTGCTGGCGCCGATGCGCGAGATTCTGGCCATGAACGCCGACTTCACGCTGATCGAAGGCGCGGGCGGTTGGCGGGTGCCGTTGGCGGATCAGGACAATCTGTCGGATCTGGCGATTGCGCTGAAGCTGCCGGTGATTCTGGTGGTCGGTGTGCGCCTGGGTTGCATCAGCCACGCGCTGTTGACTGCCGAGGCAATTGCCCGGGACGGGCTGCAATTGGCCGGATGGGTGGCGAACATCATTGATCCGAAGACGTCGCGGCTCGAAGAAAACCTCGCGACACTGGCCGAGCGGATTCCGGCTCCCTGCCTGGGTCGGGTGCCGAAACTCAAGGCGGTCAGCGCCGAAGCGGTTGCCGATCATTTGCAACTGGATCTGCTCGACTGATTTTGGCTATGGCAAGGCACTGTGCCATTAGTGTTTTTGACGGGTGTTTTTCTGACGCCTCTGGTTCAATGGCACCCATTGATCCTTCCCAAGGATGAGAGCTCCCATGGAAATCTCCGGAAACACAGCTTTTTATGCAGGTCTGAGCACTATTCAGACCGGGCAGAACCGCGTCGATCAGGCCGCCAGCCAGATCGCCAGCAACACCATCGAGCGTTCGGTCACCAGCCAGTCTTCGGAAGTACAGGTCAATCGCCTGCGCGGTGTGGACCGCGCGCAGGAGTCGGATCTGACGAGCAATATCGTCGAGCTGTCGCAGGGCAAGATCCAGGCAGAGCTGGGTGTGAAGGTGGCCAAGGCCTCCGATGAAGTATTGGGCACCTTGATCGATACCTACGCCTGAACGGTCAGGAGAGCGCCGGTGAGCGAGCCCCGGCGCACTTCGGCATTGATGTCAGCGCTTGTCAGGAACCGAGGAAACCGCAGATGCGTGGAGAGCCAAATTTATCGCTACTACTCCCGGCCACGACCACCCGACCTTTGGGTTGAATCACCACGTCAATGCAATCGCCTACCCTGTACCCGCTCCAGAAAGGTTCAATGACCCCGTTTTCACTGAATCGTTGATATTCCACCATCCAGGTGTGGGCCAGTAGGGAACTACCCACCGTGACGATTTTCTGGTCTGGTTGAACGGCGATTGAATTGAAACTGATTCTGTCCTCGGAGCGCGAAATCAGTAGCGGTTTACCTGAATTGAATGCAGGGTCCAGCGCTTCGCCGTTGGCCTCGAGCCGGGTAAGCAGCCCGCGTTCCCTCTTATTGGCATCACGGCCGACGCCTGCGACCAGGATTTTATCGTCGCTCTGTATGACGATCCGGCTGACAAGGCTTACAGTGAACGTGTTGGGCTCTTGTTTTTCGGGCAGCGGCTCTTCCGCCAGTTCGATATCGGCATAACCGCCCCGACCGAAAGTGAGGTCCAAAGTCCCGGTGGTGTGGTAGCGTGCTACCCTTCTGAGTAAATTCACGTGCTGATGGCCCGCCACCACGATCTTCCCGTCAGCCTGCGTCGCAACATTGCAGACGTTACTCGGGAAACCCTGCAGATTGATATCGATGAACCCGGCACCGTCGCCAAAAGTTTCGTCCGGTTGGCCGCTGTTTTGTAGCCGATACAATCTGTTCAGCGGACTTGAGCTAATAATTTGGAAGTTTGCGGCAATGAGGATTTTTCCATCCTTTTGCAGGCACCCATCTACTAGTTTGACTCTGACCCAATTGATATCTGTTTCTGCGTCAATCGACATGACCCGATTTCCAAACACGAGGTCCGGGCTACCGTTCTGATTGAAGCGGGTGACTGCGGGCCGGGTCAAGTTGTTCTTGAAGGATTCCCCGATCACGATGATTTTTCCGCTGCCTTCTTCCAGCAGAAGGCGCGTAGGGCGCGTTTCATCGTATTGATCATATTGCCAGGTCGTTTCCTGGAATGACTCGTCCCTGGCCCCATCGACAAGGTAGCGAGCCAGTCGCATTTTTTTATCAATCGCGTAAGCCACATAAAGATTACCGTCCTTGTCAGACGCAATTGCGTTGGCAGTGCCTCTTCCTCCAATGGAAATAGCACCGTCGTCGCCAAAGCTGCGGTCGGGAAAACCTGCTGTCCTGGGCAGATTGCTGTTATCTGATTGCTGGTTCATAGCGCTTCACTCCAAACATGCGGTTGAACAATTCGTCCGCTGCTCTGCACCTTCATTTCATAGAAGCGCCGTTTTTTGCGCACCTGTCAGAAATGACAGTTCTTTGTTCATTGCGAGCCAAATGACTGACCTTGGCGGCCAGCCCTCAGCAGGCGCGCGCCTGGAGGGAACATCATGACGAACGGCAAAAGATCGACGCTTGACAAGATTTCGGCGTAAACGTATGTTTCAAACAACTGTTTGACCGTCATAACAAATCAACGCGGTCGTTCATTCCCGGTTACATCAGCAGAGGTTTATCGCTATGCCTGACTACAAGGCCCCCTTGCGTGATATTCGCTTCGTTCGTGACGAACTGCTCGGCTATGAAGCGCACTATCAGAGCCTTCCAGCGTGTGCAGAAGCAACGCCGGACATGGTTGACGCCATTCTCGAAGAGGGCGCCAAGTTTTGTGAGCAGGTGCTGGCACCGCTGAACCGCGTGGGTGACACCGAAGGCTGCACCTGGAGCGAGTCCGGCGTGAAAACCCCGACCGGCTTCAAAGAGGCCTACAAGCAATTCGTCGAAGGCGGCTGGCCGAGCCTCGCCCATGACGTCGAGCACGGCGGTCAGGGTCTGCCTGAGTCGCTGGGTCTGGCTGTCAGCGAGATGGTCGGCGAAGCCAACTGGTCGTGGGGCATGTACCCGGGCCTGTCGCACGGCGCGATGAACACCATCTCCGAGCACGGCACCCCAGAGCAGCAGGAAGCCTATCTGACCAAACTGGTCTCCGGCGAATGGACCGGCACCATGTGCCTGACCGAACCGCACTGCGGCACCGACCTGGGCATGCTGCGCACCAAGGCCGAACCTCAGGCCGACGGTTCCTACAAAGTTTCCGGCACCAAGATCTTCATCTCGGCCGGTGAACACGACATGGCCGACAATATCGTCCACATCGTACTGGCCCGCCTGCCGGACGCACCGGCCGGCACCAAAGGCATCTCGCTGTTTATCGTTCCCAAGTTCATGCCGAATGCTGATGGCACCGTCGGTGCACGCAACGCTGTGACCTGCGGTTCGATCGAACACAAGATGGGCATCCACGGCAACGCGACCTGCGTGATGAACTTCGACGGCGCGACCGGTTTCCTGATCGGCCCGGCGAACAAAGGCCTGAACTGCATGTTCACCTTCATGAACACCGCACGTCTGGGTACCGCACTGCAAGGTCTGGCTCACGCCGAAATCGGCTTCCAGGGCGGCCTGAAATACGCTCGCGATCGCCTGCAGATGCGTTCCCTGACTGGCCCGAAAGCGCCGGACAAGGCCGCTGACCCGATCATCGTTCACCCAGACGTACGCCGCATGCTGTTGACCATGAAGGCATTCGCCGAAGGCAACCGTGCGATGGTGTACTTCACCGCCAAACAGGTCGACATCGTCAAATACGGCGTGGACGAAGAAGAGAAGAAGAAAGCCGACGCATTGCTGGCCTTCATGACTCCGATCGCCAAAGCGTTCATGACCGAAGTCGGTTTCGAATCCGCCAACCACGGCGTACAGATCTACGGCGGCCACGGCTTCATCGCCGAGTGGGGCATGGAGCAGAACGTTCGCGACAGCCGCATCTCGATGCTGTACGAAGGCACCACCGGCATCCAGGCTCTCGACCTGCTGGGCCGTAAAGTGCTGATGACTCAAGGCGAGGCGCTCAAAGGCTTCACCAAGATCGTCCACAAGTTCTGCCAGAACAACGAAGGCAACGAAGCTGTTAAAGAATTCGTCGCACCGTTGGCTGCACTGAACAAAGAGTGGGGCGAACTGACCATGAAGGTCGGTATGGCCGCCATGAAAGATCGCGAAGAAGTCGGCGCGGCCTCCGTGGACTACCTGATGTACTCCGGTTACGCCTGCCTGGCCTACTTCTGGGCTGACATGGCGCGTCTGGCTGCTGAAAAACTGGCTGCCGGCACCAGCGACGAGGCGTTCTACACCGCCAAGCTGCAAACCGCGCGCTTCTACTTCCAGCGCATCCTGCCGCGTACCCGTACGCACGTGGCCACCATGCTGTCGGGCGCCAACAACCTGATGGACATGAAAGAAGAAGACTTCGCACTGGGCTACTAAGCCTTAACGCGGTCTTTCAAAAAACCGCTGCTCCCTCGGGGGCAGCGGTTTTTTTGTGCCCGGATTTCCCCAATCCCGGGGCTGATTCCCCAGCATTGATGAAGCCACTGCTCGGCCGAATCCCTGCGCTTATTGATTCAAAATGTTTCCAGAAGAATGGCCAATTAATTGCACTGCCCGATTTACCGGTGCTAACCAGAACTGCCTGCTCAAAGAAGCAAGACGCCCGGCACTTAACAACAACAGTCAGGGTGAAGCCTATGAACATCAGTCGACTCGCTCGTTTGACCTTCTGGTTACCCATCGCGCTATCAGTCCACAGCGCATGGGCCGCCGACCCCGCCGAAGTCGATCCTCCCGTGCCGGAGGTTCCCTCGCTGCAATCGTTGCGCGGAATGGTGCCCCCTGATCCGTCCGGGACCGAAGGCGGACGCAAGGTCGACCTGATGACCGACTACGTGCTCAATCGCCAGGCTGCGATCCTGCTGGGCAAGGCGCTCTTCTGGGACATGGAGATCGGCAGCGATGGCTCCACGGCCTGCGCGTCCTGCCACTACCACGCTGGCGTGGATCACCGCATCACCAACCAACTCAACCCCGGCCAGGCGCACACCAACGCCAACGTCGCGTCGATCTTCAACAAACCGTTTGTGGCGTCGGACATTCCCGGTGACGTGGCGTCCTACGCGACATTGTCCGGTGGCAAGGGCGGCCCGAACTACACGCTGAAGAAAACCGACTTCCCCACCCACGTGCTGAGCAATCCGCTGGAGCGCAACTCGCCCATCGTGTACTCGACGGACGATGTGGTCGGCTCGCAAGGCGTGTTTGACGCCAACTTCGTCAAGCCCAATCAGCCGCGTTTCGATAAATGTACCCAGCAGCCGGACGGCCTGTTTCAGGTCGGCGGCATCAACGTTCGCCGCAGCACCGGACGCAACGCGCCGTCGGTAATCAACGCCGCGTTCAACGTGCGCAACTTCTGGGACGGTCGGGCCAACAACGTGTTCAACGGCTTCTCGCCGTTCGGTAATCGCGATCCGGATGCCGGGATCTACGTGACCAGCGAACGCAGCACAGTCGCGACCAAAGTGCGGCTGGCGCTCAACGATGCGTCTGCCGCCTCGCAAGCCGTCGGCCCGCCCGGCAGTCCGGTGGAAATGTCCTGCGGTGGCCGTACGTTTGCCGACATTGGCCGCAGGATGCTCGACACGTTGATGCTCAAGCAGCAGCGGATTTCGTCCACCGACTCGGTGCTGGCTCCAGTGTCCGGCGCACGGCGTCCGACCTATCGCGAGCTGATCAAGAACGCCTTCCAGCCCCGGCTGTGGAACGCCACGCAAAACGTTCTGGTGGGAGGTGCGCCGTACACCCAGATGGAGGCCAATTTCCCGCTGTTCTTCGGCCTGGCGATCCAGATGTATGAGGCCACGCTGGTGTCCGATCAGGCGCCGATCGATGCCTATTTGCAAGGCGATCACACGGCAATGAACGCGCAACAGGTGGAGGGCATGAACCTGTTTCTCGGCAAGGGCAAATGCGTCAATTGCCACGGCGGTCCGGAGCTGACCAACGCCGCCAGCCGCCTGCTGATGCATCCGCGTGAACGCATCGAGCGCATGGTAATGGCCGACAACCTGACCACTCTTTACGACAACGGCTTCTACAACACCGGTGTGCGCCCGACCTCGGAAGACCTGGCCCTCGGCGGCGCGGATGCTTGGGGCAATCCATGGTCGTTCACCCGGCAGTACAACAGTGTGTTGCAGGGCGGCCGCTCGGTCGATCCGCTGGATGTCGATGTCTGCACGTTCGAAGCGCCGTTGAGTGCGGCGATTCCATGCGATGCCACGCTCAAGCCGAACGTCGGTTTCCGCGATTCGGTCGACGGCGCGTTCAAGACCCCGACCCTGCGCAACATCGCCCTGACCGGCCCGTACTTCCACAACGGCAGCCGCTCGACGCTCAAACAGGTGATGGAGTTCTACAACCGTGGCGGTGACCGGCGCGGCGAAGACGCCAACAACACCAGCGGTTTCGAGCATCCGGCGGTGAATCAGCACAACACCTCCAATCTCGACCCGGACATGACAGCGCTGAACCTGACGCCCGATGAAATCGACGCGTTGGTGAAATTCATGGAGGTCGGCCTGACCGATCCGCGCGTGGCGTGGGAGCGCGCACCGTTCGATCATCCGTCGCTGGTGATTCCGCAGGGCCACATCGGCGATGAAAACGCCGTGACCCAGCGTCCGGCCAGTCCGAAAGTCACGACCCGTCAGGCGATGGACGCATCGCTCTATCTCAAGCCTTACGGTGCTGAAGGCCGGCCGGCGGCGGAGGGGGCGTTGCAGCCGTTCTACAACGATCTCTGAGCAGAAAAACACACCATGGCCATCAAGAATGATGGCCATGGTGGCCGTCTAGCAGCCATTGCGCAAAAAACCTTACTAAATCCCTCAGTAACTTCAGATTTCGGCCGTTAAAGAGACAGCCTGTGATCTGGATCACATTATGTGTGCTTAACTGGCCACATTGCAGGCACAATGCCATCTCTTTGCCATGACGGGTCGGAGCTTTTACCCTTGCCGCGTTCTTCCGCTGTACGTTTCAGTCATTTCCTGCCTTCACTGCTGTTGTTGCTCGCGGGGTTGGCGGCTGCGTACGTCAAAGACCTCAACGTGTTCTTCACCTCGCTGTTTAACGTATTGCCAACCTTGGTGCTGCTGTTGGGCGGTTCGTACTGTGCGGTTTACCGACGCCAGCGCGAGCTGTTTCTGATGGTCACGGTGTACATCGCCTACTTCCTGCTCGATACCCAGACCGACTATTACCGCGACAACGGCAAGGTGCGCGAAGACGCGGCTGTGGTGTTCCATCTGGTCTGTCTGCTGTTGCCCTTGCTGTTCGGTCTGTTCGCCGCGTGGCAGGAACGCACGCACCTGTTTCAGGACATGGTCGCGCGCTTTGCCGTGCTGCTGGCCTTTGGCAGCGTGGCGCTGGGGCTTGAGCAAAGCTACCCGCAGGCCTTGCTGATGTGGCTTTCCGAGATCCGTTGGCCAGCGCTGCACGGCGCGTGGATGAGCCTGATCCAGTTGTCGTATCCGGTGTTCATCTCGGCGTTTCTGCTTCTGGCCTGGCAATACTGGCGCAACCCGCGTCCGCTGCACGCGGCGCAACTGGTGGGGTTGCTCGGGGTGTTCTGGATGCTGCCGAAAACCTTCATCCTGCCATTCACCCTGAACATCATGTGCAGCCAGGTGATGCTGATGATTGCTGCAGCGGTAGCGCACGAGGCGTACCAAATGGCCTTCCGCGACGAGCTCACCGGCCTGCCCGGCCGCCGCGCACTAAACGAGCGCATGCAGCGTCTGGGTCGCAACTATGTGCTGGCGATGAGCGACGTCGATCACTTCAAGAAATTCAACGACACCCACGGCCACGACGTTGGGGATCAGGTCTTGCGTCTGGTCGCCAGCAAGCTGTCCAAAATCAGCGGCGGCGGTAGGGCATATCGCTATGGCGGTGAGGAATTCGCCCTGGTGTTTGCGGGTAAGACTCTTGAAGAGTGCATGCCGCACCTGGAAGTCATTCGCGAGTCGATTGCGTCCTACAACATTCAGCTGCGTAATCAGGAAAGCCGCCCGCAGGATGATCAGCAGGGCCGCCAGCGGCGTTCGGGTTCGGGCGCGTCCAGCGTGTCGGTCACGGTCAGCATCGGCGTGGCCGAACGTCTGGAACAGCGCACTCCGGAAGAGGTACTGAAATCCGCCGACCAGGCGCTCTACAGCGCCAAGGGCGCAGGCCGTAACTGCGTGATGGCGTTCGGGCAGAACCGCCGTGGCGCGGTGCGCATGGACAGCGCCGCAGGTTGAGTGATGACGGCGCATTCAGCGTCTGGACAGTGATTGTGGGGCAGGGTGGCCGGCAGTAGGTTGAAGCAATCTGCTGAAGGAGAAGCCACCATGCCCGAGTACAAAGCTCCCTTGCGCGACATGCGCTTTCTGATCGACCACGTCTTTGACTTCCACACTCAGTACGCGGCCCTCGGCGCCCACGACGCCAGCCCGGACATGATCAACGCGATCCTCGACGAGGGCGCGAAGTTCTGTGAGAACGTGCTGGCACCGCTCAATCGCAGCGGCGACGAAGAGGGCTGCCATTTCGACAATGGCGTGGTGACAACGCCTACAGGCTTCAAGCAAGCCTTCGCACAATACGTGGAAGGAGGCTGGCACGGTCTGGCGGCAGATCCGGCTTACGGCGGCCAGGGCCTGCCGAGTTCGCTGGGGCTGGTGATCAGCGAAATGGTCGCCTCCAGCAACACCTCGTGGGGCATGTACCCGGGCCTGACCCACGGCGCCATGTCGGCGATCCATGCCCACGGCACCGAGGAACAGAAAAACACCTATCTGCGCAAACTCACCGCCGGCCAGTGGACCGGCACCATGTGCCTGACCGAAGCCCATTGCGGCACCGACCTGGGCATCATCAAGACCCGCGCGGTGCCTCAGGCCGACGGCAGTTATGCAGTGACCGGCAGCAAGATTTTCATCTCCGCCGGCGAGCACGACATGAGCGACAACATCATTCATCTGGTGCTGGCCAAACTGCCGGACGCACCGGCCGGGACCAAAGGGATTTCGCTGTTCATCGTGCCGAAATTTCTCCCGGACGCATCCGGTGAGGCGGGCGAGCGCAACGGCGTTTCCTGCGGCTCGATCGAGCACAAGATGGGCATCAAGGCCTCGGCCACCTGCGTGCTGAACTTTGACGACGCCAAAGGCTTCCTGATCGGCGAGCCGAACAAGGGCCTGAACTGCATGTTCACCATGATGAACCACGCGCGTCTCGGCACCGGAATGCAGGGCCTGTGTCTGGGCGAGGCAAGCTTCCAGGGCGCAATCAAATACGCCAACGATCGCTTGCAGATGCGTGCCCTGACCGGCGCCAAAGCTCCGGACAAACCCGCCGACCCGATCATCGTCCACCCGGACGTGCGACGCATGCTGCTGACCATGAAAGCCTTCAACGAAGGCAACCGCGCGCTGACCTATTTCACCGCGCAAATGCTCGATGTTGCGCACCTGAGCCCGGACGCCGAGGCGCGTCAGGAAGCCGAAGACCTGTTGGCGTTCCTGACGCCGATCTGCAAAGCGTTCATGACCGACACCGGCCTGGAGGTGACCAACCACGGCATGCAGGTGTTCGGCGGCCACGGATTTATCCGCGAGTGGGGCATGGAGCAACTGGTTCGCGATTGCCGGATCGCGCCGATCTACGAGGGCACCAACGGCATTCAGGCGCTGGATCTGCTCGGGCGCAAGGTGCTCGGCAGCCAGGGCAAGCTGCTGCGAAACTTCACCAAAATCGTCCACAAGTTCTGCGCGGCCAATGCCGGGCATGCGCAACTGGGTGAATTTGTCGCGCAGCTTGATGGCCTCAACCAGCAGTGGGGCGAGCTGACCATGAAGGTCGGTATGGCCGCGATGAAGAACCCGGATGAAGTCGGCGCCGCGTCGGTGGATTACCTGATGTACAGCGGTTACATCGTTCTCGGCTATCTGTGGCTGCGCATGGCGCTGGTCGCTCAGGCGCAGCTGGAGTCGGGCGAGGGTGATGGCGATTTCTGCCAGGGCAAACTGGCGACGTGCGAGTTTTACTTCAAGCGTCTGTTGCCGCGTACCGCTGCGCATCGTGCGGCGATCGAGGCGGGCAGCGATTGCCTGATGAAGCTGCCGGCCCAGTTGTTTGCGCTGTAACGCGCGCCTGTTAAACAAAAGAGCCCGCTGATTGCGGGCTTCTTTATGCTGGATGGCTGGTGACTAAAAATAACAAAACAGTCACTGCCTGACCCTATGTGTCACAAAAGTTGTTGGGTTACACTCCAGCTCAACGAAAACACCCTTCCACGAATCACCTGTTTAGATCTTTGCGAGGTTTGCCATGGCTGACTACAAAGCGCCGCTGCGCGATATGCGCTTCGTCCTCAATGAAGTGTTCGAAGTCGCCAAACTCTGGGCCGAACTGCCGGCGCTGGCTGAGACCGTGGACGCGGAAACCGTCGAAGCCATTCTCGAAGAAGCCGGCAAGGTCACCAGCAAAAGCATCGCGCCCCTGAGCCGTGCCGCCGACGAAGAAGGCTGTCACTGGGCCGACGGTGCCGTCACCACGCCGGCCGGTTTCCCACAGGCCTATCAGACTTACGCCGAAGGCGGCTGGGTCGGTGTTGGCGGTGATCCGGCTTACGGCGGCATGGGCATGCCAAAAGCCGTATCGGCCCAGGTCGAAGAGATGGTCAACTCCGCCAGCTTGGCCTTCGGTCTTTATCCGATGCTGACCGCCGGCGCCTGCCTGTCGATCAACGCTCACGCCAGCGAAGAGCTGAAAGCCGCTTACCTGCCGAACATGTACGCCGGTATCTGGGCCGGTTCCATGTGCCTGACCGAGCCGCACGCTGGCACCGACCTGGGCATCATCCGCACCAAGGCCGAGCCTCAGGCCGACGGCTCCTACAAGGTCAGCGGCACCAAGATCTTCATCACCGGTGGCGAGCACGACCTGACCGAAAACATCATTCACCTGGTGCTGGCCAAGCTGCCTGACGCACCGGCTGGGCCGAAGGGCATTTCGCTGTTCCTGGTGCCGAAGTTCATGGTCAATGCCGATGGCAGCCTGGGCGCACGCAACCCTGCGAATTGCGGTTCGATCGAACACAAGATGGGCATCCAGGCCTCGGCCACCTGTGTGATGAACTTCGACGAAGCGGTGGGTTATCTGGTCGGCGAGCCGAACAAGGGCCTGGCCGCGATGTTCACCATGATGAACTACGAGCGTCTGGGCGTCGGCATCCAGGGCCTGGCCACCGGCGAGCGCTCGTACCAGAACGCCATCGAATACGCCCGCGACCGCCTGCAGAGCCGTTCGCCGACCGGCGCGCAGAACAAAGACAAGGTGGCCGACCCGATCATCGTCCACCCGGACGTACGTCGCATGCTGCTGACCATGAAAGCCTCGAACGAAGGCGGCCGTGCGTTCTCCACCTACGTGGCGATGCAACTCGACACCGCCAAGTTCAGCGAAGACGCCGCGACCCGCAAGCGTGCGGAAGATCTGGTGG
The DNA here is from genome assembly GCF_001655595.1 of Pseudomonas sp. DR 5-09. NCBI lineage: Bacteria > Pseudomonadati > Pseudomonadota > Gammaproteobacteria > Pseudomonadales > Pseudomonadaceae > Pseudomonas > Pseudomonas sp. DR 5-09. Next base: position 5,826,954 of record NZ_CP011566.1, on the reverse strand, counting down.
CCTTGCTGACACCTGTGGCCAAGGCGTTCCTGACCGATCTGGGTCTGGAAACCACCGTCCACGGCCAGCAGATTTTTGGCGGCCACGGCTACATTCGCGAGTGGGGTCAGGAGCAGCTGGTGCGCGACGTGCGCATCACCCAGATCTACGAAGGCACCAACGGCATTCAGGCGCTGGACCTGGTAGGTCGCAAGATCGTCGGCAGCGGCGGCGCGTTCTACAAGCTGTTCGCCGACGAGATCCGCCATTTCACCGCGACCGCCAGTGCCGATCTGGGCGAGTTCACCAAGCCGCTGAATGATGCTGTCGACACCCTCGACGAGCTGACCTCGTGGCTGCTGGACCGGGCGAAAACCAACCCGAACGAAATCGGTGCGGCATCGGTCGAGTATCTGCAAGCGTTCGGCTACACCGCTTACGCCTACATGTGGGCGCTGATGGCCAAGGCATCGCTGGGCAAAGAAGCGCAGGACGATTTCTACGCGAGCAAACTCGGCACGGCGCGGTTCTATTTCGCCCGTCTGCTGCCGCGGATTCACTCGTTGAGCGCGTCGGTCAAGGCCGGCAGCGAGTCGCTGTTCCTGCTGGACGCTGCGCAGTTCTGATGATGTAACGTCATGTAAGCGATCTCTTACATGACGTGCTGCTGTTCTCCCATAGGCGTAGATTGGATCCAGAGCTAATCTACTTTCCATGGACGTCGCGCAGGAAGCGCAAAGCAACAACACGGACACGTAGGATTCTGCCAGGGTGGCGGAGTGAAATGGATGTCAGGGAAACAGTCTGCAAAGCCCCGCTTCGGCGGGGTTTTCTTATTGCCCGCAGAAAAGTTTTCAGCTCAGCGCGTCCAGCGGTGGTGCACCTTTCAGCGGTTTGTCCTCACGCTGCATCACCTCTTCCAGCAACGTTCGCAGCAAGGCCAATGGCGCCTGCTGGCGCTGCACATCGCGACACACCAGCCCGACCTTCAACGGTACACGCGGCTCACTCAACGGTTTCCACAACAGATCCTGATCGTCGTACTCCTTTTGCGAACGACCGGGTAGCACCGTCGCCAGACGCGTATGCGGCAGGCTGTCTAGAATCCCGACCATATTGTTCAATTCGGCCTGCACTTGCGGGCGTCGTCCGAGGCTGGCCAATTGCGCCTGCCAGATCTGACGGATCTGAAATTCTTCGCCCAATAGCAACATCGGCAATTCGGCCGCCTGACTCATCGAGACTTTCTTGAATTCCCGCAGCGGATGATCCGCCGGGATGACCAGCGTCAGTTCATCTTCGTACAGCATTACGCCGTGCAGCCCCGGCTGACGTGGCGGCAAATAGCTGATGCCGATATCCAGCGAGCCGTTGAGCAGTCGCCGCTCGATCTCAAGCCCCGTCAGTTCATAAATCTGCACCACCAGATGCGGCTGGGCCTTGCGCACCCGCTCGAGCATTTGCGGCACCAGGCTGGTGTGCACGGTCTGTAGCACGCCTATCGCCAATGTGCGCAGTGCCTGACCCTTGAAGTTGCCCAGCGCCTCACGCGCCCGCTGCATGCCGTCGAGCAGCGGCAGGGCGTGGTTGTACAAGGTATGGGCGGCGAGGGTCGGCAACAGGCGTTTGCTGCTGCGTTCGAACAGGGTGACGTCGAGGTTTTGTTCCAGGTGGCGAATCTGCTGGGACAGCGCGGGCTGAGAGATCGACAGGCGCTCGGCGGCGCGTCCGACATGCCCTTCTTCGTAGACCGCGACGAAATAACGCAGTTGTTTGAAATCCATAAGTAACACTTATCGAAAATGCTGAGAAATCGAAATGGCTCGACGCCGTGAACCGGCCTAGTCTAACCGCATTCACAAGGCTTACAGGGCCGGAAAGCGCCATGACCAGCGTTTGTTTCGAAAGTCTTTACATAGGCAGTTCAAAAAACCTCGATCGAGGTTTTTTTCAATGAATCTGTTCAGTTTGCGGCGCCAGACGCCGAGCCTCGATGACCTGGCTTTTGAAACCCAAGAATCGGACGCCACTGATGGCCTGAATGCCGAGCGTCTGATGCCCAGCGTCGAGCGCCCGCGGCAGGTATTCGTTCGCGGCCAAGGCTCCTGGCTATGGGACAGCAATGACCGCGCCTACCTGGACTTTTCCCAGGCCGGCGGCGCCAACAGCCTTGGCCACAGCCCTTCGGCGCTGGTCAAGGCCATCGCCAGCCAGGCCCAGGCCCTGATCAATCCCGGCTTCAATCTGCACAACCGTGGCATGCTCAGCCTTGCCGAGCGCCTGTGTGCCAGCACTGCCAGCGATCAGGCGTACCTGCTCAACAGCGGCAGTGAGGCCTGTGAAGCGGCGATCAAACTGGCGCGCAAATGGGGTCAACTGCATCGCGGTGGCGCTTCGCGGATCATTGTCGCCAGACAAGGCTGCCACGGACGTAGTCTGGCGACGATTTCGGCGTCGGACAGTTGCAACCTGCACAACCGCTTCGCGCCATTGCTGCCGGGGTTCGATCTGGTGCCGTTTAACGACCTGCCGGCGTTGCATGCAGCGGTCGACGCACAAACCGTGGCGATCATGCTCGAACCGATCCAGAGCGATGCCGGAGTAATCCCTGCGACCGAGCATTACCTCAAGGGTGTCGAACGTCTGTGCCGTGAGCTGGGGATTCTGCTGATTCTCGATGAGGTGCAGACCGGCATCGGCCGCTGCGGCACCTTGCTCGCCGAACAGTCCTACGGAGTGCGCGCCGATATCGTCGTGCTCGGCAAAGGCCTCGGCGGCGGTGTTCCACTGGCGGCGCTGCTGGCGCGAGGCAAGGCCTGCTGTTTCGAACCTGGGGAATTGGGCGGTACGCATCATGGCAACGCACTGATGACCGCCGCCGGCCTGGTGGTGCTCGACAGCGTGCAGGACCGCGCCTTCCTCGAACAGATCCGGGACAACGGCCAGCATCTGCGCGAAGGGCTCGCCCGTCTGGCCCATCGTTATGAACATGGCGAGTTGCGCGGGCAAGGGCTGTTCTGGGGACTGACCCTGTCGGAAGACTCCGCCGAGGCCGTCGTCAAAGCCGCACTTCACGAAGGTTTGCTGCTCAACGCCCCGCAAGCCAACTGCCTGCGTTTCACCCCGGCGCTCAACGTCAGCAAGGCCAACATCGACGAAATGCTCCTGCGTCTGGCCCGCGCCTTCTCCCGGGTACGCACCGCGCAGCTGCAATGCCGCAAAGGGATTGCCGTCTGAGCTGAAGTTTCCCACCCGAATTCAAGAACCGTCTCGCGGTATAACGCACGCCCCACGCCTGATTCTTTTGGCGTGGGGCGTTTTTTTGTGGCCGGGTAATGGCAATCAGATGGCGAGATTGCGGTTTGCACTGAACCCTGACAAACGGCACAGGTCGATTAGCTTGTATGGCTCAGGTGAGCCAACCCCCAATCAGGAGCTGCCCCATGGACTTTATCCGCATCATCATCGCCATTCTGTTGCCGCCACTGGGTGTGTTTCTGCAGGTCGGGTTCGGCGGCGCGTTCTGGCTGAACATTCTGCTGACGTTGTGCGGTTACATCCCGGGAATCGTGCACGCGGTGTACATCATCGCCAAGCGCTGAGTCTCAATCCGTCAGGCCCATCACTCGCTGGTAGAACCGCCATTCCTGCTCCAGCGCATGGGCCTGATTGGCGGCCCGGCGGAAGCCGTGGCGTTCGTCGGCGTAGTAATGCGCCTCGACCTCAATGCCGTTTTGCTCCAGGGCCGCGACCATGTCGCGGGTCTGTTGCGGTACGACCACGGCGTCCAGCTCACCTTGAAAGAAGATCACCGGTACGCGGATGTTGCCTGCATGCAGCAACGGCGTGCGGGCGGCGTAGCGGTCGGCGTCCTTCTCTGGATCGCCGATCAGCCAATCCAGGTAATCGCCTTCGAATTTGTGCGTAGCACGGGCCAGGGCCACCGGGTCGCTGACACCGTAAAGACTGGCGCCAGCGCGGAATACCTGATGGAACGCCAGTGCGCACAGCGTCGTGTAACCGCCGGCGCTGCCGCCACGGACAAACGCACGGTCGCCATCGATCATGCCGCGTTCGGCCAGATAGGCCACCACTGCGCAAGCATCCTCTACATCCACCACTCCCCAACTCAGATGCAGGGCCTGTCGATACTCTCGGCCATAGCCGCTGCTGCCTCGGTAGTTGAGATCGGCGACGGCGAACCCGCGTTGTGTCCAGTACTGAATGCGCGGGTCGAGCATCGGGTAGCAGGCCGACGTCGGGCCACCGTGGATGAACACCACCAGCGGCGGTTTCGCATCGCCATTCGTGGCCGGGTAAAAGAATCCGTGTGCTTCACCCGAACCGCTGGGGTAGCGCAGGGTTTGCGGGCGGCTGATGCGCTCGGCGGGCAGCGGTGCGACACCGCCGGCCAGGACATTCACTTCACGCGATTTGCGATCAATGGCGATCACCGCTGAAGGGCTGATCGGTGAGGCGGCAATGCAGTAAATGAACTGATCATCGACAGCCAGATGACGGAAGCGGCTGTAATCACCGGTGAAGTCTTCGCCGTTGAGCGCCAGACGACCGAAACCGCCTTCGCTCCAGCTCGCCAAGAAACCTTCGTCGGTGGGCAGCCAGGTGCAGCCGCCAAGTTGCCATGGGGCTGGAGCGTGATCGGCTTCGGCGCTGGCTAACGGTTGCAAGCCGTTTGCCGATTCGACCCACGGTTGCCAATAACCAGCACGATCGGTCAGACAGCCCAGTCGGCCATCGGCATCGAAACGCGGTTGCTGGATCGACTCTTCAAGGGTTTCACCCGCCACACAGTGTGGGACGGAAATCCCGTTATCCGAGCGCTCGGCGAGCATCAGTCGTGTGGATGTCCACGGCTGATGCGGACGGCTCCACTCGATCCACGTCAGGCGCTGGCCGTCCGGACTGATGATCGGCGACGCGTAAAAATCCGCGCCTTCAACCAGCATTTGGCGGTCGCCATTCGCCAGATCGATAGCCACCAGACGATGGCGATCACCGTTCTCTTCAACGGCCAGCACCTGCCCGTCGGCGTAGTTCAGATCGCCATAGCGACACTCGCCAGACGACAATGCCACGGGCTCGCCATTCAGCGTCTGGCGATACAGCTGCTGATCCGCCTCGTTGACAAAAACCACCCCGTCAGGCGTCAGGCAAAACGCCCCACCGCCATATTCGTACACCCGGCTGCGCACGCTGAAACCCGCAGGTGTCAGACATTTCGCCACGCCATCGCACCAATGCCAGATCCGGCAGGCGGCGTCTGTCGGGCGATATTCATTCCAGAACAAACCCTGGGCGCCGAGCTGCAATTCGGCGAAGTCCACGCCGGCGGCAACCGCGGCGGTGGCGCTGAAAGGCTCAGCCTTTGGCGATGAGGCGCGAGTTTCGTTCATTGCGAAAGGCCAGTTGTTCGATGGTCTGGGTGGCGTGCTCGGCTTCTTCGCGGGCCTTGAGGATCACGCCGTGATGATCGGACTTGCTGCACACCGGGTCGGCATTGCTCGCGTCGCCCGTGAGCATGAAGGCCTGGCAACGGCAGCCGCCAAAATCCTGTTCTTTTTCGTCGCAGGAGCGGCACGGCTCGGGCATCCAGTCATAACCGCGAAAGCGGTTGAAGCCGAACGAGTCGTACCAGATGTGCTGCATGCTGTGGTCGCGCACATTGGGAAATTGTACCGGCAGCTGTCGGGCGCCATGACAGGGCAGGGCGGTGCCGTCCGGGGTGACTGTCAGAAACAGGCTGCCCCAGCCATTCATGCAGGCTTTCGGGCGTTCTTCGTAATAGTCCGGGGTGACGAAAATCAGCTTGCACGGATGCCCTTCGGCTTCCAGCTTGGCGCGGTATTCGTTGGTGATGCGTTCGGCGCGAACCAGTTGTTCCTTGGTCGGCAACAGGCCGACACGATTGAGCTGCGCCCAACCGTAGAACTGGCAGGTGGCGAGTTCTACGAAGTCGGCCTCCAGCGCGATGCACAGCTCGATGATGCGGTCGATCTTGTCGATGTTGTGCCGATGGGTGACGAAGTTCAGCACCATCGGATAGCCGTGGGCCTTTACGGCGCGAGCCATTTCCAGTTTCTGCGCGAAGGCCTTTGTCGAGCCGGCGAGCAGGTTATTCACTTGCTCGTCGCTGGCCTGGAAACTGATCTGGATGTGGTCGAGGCCAGCCTTCTTGAAGTCGCTGATCTTCTGTTCGGTCAGGCCGATGCCGGAGGTGATCAGGTTGGTGTAGAAACCCAACTGGCGCGCTTCGTGGATCAGCTCGGCAAGGTCCTGGCGTACCAGCGGTTCGCCACCTGAGAAGCCCAATTGCGCTGCGCCCATCTCCCGCGCTTCGCGGAACACCTTGATCCACTGCTCGGTGCTCAGTTCTTTGCCCTGCTCGGCGAAATCCAGCGGATTGGAGCAGTACGGGCATTGCAGCGGGCAACGGTAGGTCAGCTCGGCGAGCAGCCATAGCGGCAGGCCGACTTCCGGTTTGGCCGGGACTTGCACCGATGACTCAGGCAAGTTCGATCCAGTGTTGCGCACGGGCAACCTCCATGAATTGCTCGATGTCGTCACCGAGCTCGGGCACGCCGGGAAACTGTCTGTCGAGTTCGGCAATGATTGCCGCGACGTCCCGCTCACCGTCGATCAGGCCGCCGATCAGCGCGGCACTTTCATTGAGCTTGATCATGCCTTCCGGGTACAGCAGCACGTGGCCTTTCTGGGCCGGTTCGTACTGGAAACGGTAGCCGGGACGCCAGGTCGGGGTCTTGCTGCGGTCGAAACTCATAAGGCGATTCCTTTATGCCAGACCCGTTGATCGGTGACGCTGTGATACGGCGGGCGGTTCAGTTCGTAAGCCATGCTCATGGCATCGAGCATGCTCCAAAGAATGTCCAGTTTGAACTGGAGAATTTCCAGCATGCGCTCCTGACCTTCGCGGGTCCTGTAGTGCTCCAGCGTAATCGCCAGACCATGCTCGACATCGCGGCGGGCCTGACCGAGACGGGTGCGGAAATATTCGTAGCCGGCCGGGTCGATCCACGGGTAATGCTGCGGCCAACTGTCGAGACGCGACTGGTGGATCTGCGGCGCGAACAGTTCGGTCAAAGAGCTGCTGGCAGCTTCCTGCCAACTGGCGCGGCGGGCGAAGTTGACGTAGGCATCGACGGCGAAACGCACGCCGGGCAGCACCAGTTCCTGGGAGCGCAATTGATCCGGATCGAGACCGACGGCCTGGCCCAGACGCAGCCAGGCTTCGATGCCGCCGTCCTCACCGGGCGCGCCGTCGTGGTCGAGCAGGCGCTGAATCCATTCGCGGCGGATCTCGCGATCCGGGCAATTGGCGAGGATCGCCGCGTCTTTCAGGGGAATGTTCACCTGATAGTAGAAACGGTTGGCGACCCAGCCCTGAATCTGCTCGCGGGTGGCCCGGCCTTCATACATCGCCACGTGATACGGGTGATGAATGTGGTAATAGGCGCCCTTGGCGCGCAGGGCCGCTTCGAATTCGGCGGGGGACAGCGGGGTGTCGGTCATTGCGGTTCTCCGGGCCATTCGTTACAGGACGATGCTCATGCCGTCATACGCCACTTCAACATTGCGCCGCACCAGCTCCGCGCGCTCCGGCGAGTCCTCATCGAGAATCGGATTGGTGTTGTTGATGTGGATAAGCACCTTGCGCTGCTCGGGAAGCTGTTCCAGCACTTCGAGCATGCCGCCGGGGCCGTTCTGCGCCAGGTGGCCCATTTCGCGGCCGGTGCGTGTGCCGACGCCACGACGCTGCATTTCATCGTCATCCCACATCGTCCCGTCCACCAGCACGCAGTCGCTGCCGGCCATGATTTCCAGCAACGGCGCATCGACCTTGCCCAGGCCTGGCGCATAGAACAGTTTGCCGCCGGTGCTGAGGTCTTCGACGATCAGGCCGATGTTGTCGCCCGGGTGCGGGTCGAAGCGGTGCGGCGAGTAAGGCGGTGCGGCGCTGCGCAGAGGCAGCGGGGTGAAGCGCAGGTTCGGGCACGCGGCGACGGTGAAGCTCTGGTCGAGTTCGATGCGGTTCCAGTCCAGCCCGCCGTTCCAGTGCTTGAGCATGGTAAACAGCGGGAAACCGGTGCTCAGGTCTTCGTGGACCATGTCCGTGCACCAGACCTGATGCGGGCAGCCTTCGCGCAGGCTGAGCAGGCCGGTGGTGTGGTCGATCTGGCTGTCCATCAGAATGATCGCGCTGATGCCGGTATCACGCAGGGCACGGCCCGGCTGCATCGGGGCGAAGCTCTGAAGCTGCGCGCGGATGTCCGGCGAGGCGTTGCACAGCACCCAGTTCACGCCGTCATCGGAAATGGCGATGGACGATTGGGTGCGGGCCTTGGCATTCAGGCTGCCGTCGCGAAAGCCTGCGCAGTTGACGCAGTTGCAGTTCCACTGCGGAAAACCGCCACCGGCGGCCGAACCCAGAATCTGGACGAACATGAACGCTCCATCATTTCAACGCTGAAAATAAAACGCCCCGGCGAGCCGAGGCGTTGCACTGCAATGTTCTGCTTAAGGCAGGACTCAGCGGCTGGCGAAGTACATGGTGACTTCGAAGCCGATGCGCAGGTCGGTGTAAGCAGGTTTGGTCCAGGCCATCGGGTGACTCCTTTTTCAGGTGGGTGGGATAGCGCTATCCATAGGTATAGTCCACGGCAGCGCAGGGATGTTCCAAATAGTTAGGTGGCTATGTTACTCAAAATTTCAGGGGGTTTGCCCGTGAATCTTTGAGAAAGCTCCTTGCAGCCCCGGTAATGATCAATTTGCCGCTTGCCACGGTGCGCCCGGCGAAGGGCTGTTGGCCAGGACGTGCCAGCCGCCTTCGGCGCGGATTAAACAGTGTGCGGCGCCCAGCAATGCCTCGCGGTCAAGCTGACTTATGGCATTGCTCAGTTGAATCAGGTAATCCGACGAGTGGCCGGCGAGTTTTGCCTGCCACAGAAGTTCGGCAGCCTCCTTGCCGGACAGGATGCCGGCATCCAGGTGTACGGCGAGGATCTGGCGCTGCTCGACGAGGAAGGCATCGTCAATGTTTTCGACCAGCGCGGGGATGCCTTCGATGAACTGTTGAACGTGATCGAGCAGTTGCGCGGGAGTGGCGGTCGGCGATTGCACGCCGAACTGCCATCCACCTTGACCGTGTACCTGTCTGAAAGCACTGAACACCGCGTATCCCAGTTGCAATTCACCTCGTAGCAGCTGATAGAACGGCGTGTGGCACAGGTGCGCAAGGAAGCGCCACGCGGCTTCGCTGGGAATGTCCGGTCTGGCGGTCGGGCAGAACAGCAGTAATGCGTGTTCGCTGGAGGCGGTGTCGAACTGATCCCAGCGAAGTTGTGCGTGGAATGCCGGCAGGGTTGGTAATTCATTGGATGGCTTACCGGGAATGCGGCTCAGGGCCAGTCCCATGGCCGATTGGGTGTGGGCATCGAGACCCAGCGCCAGACCATCCCATCGGGAAGTTGTCCACAGCTGCTTGGCATCATCGGATTGCGCAACCACGGGCAGGCAACGCTCGGGCCATGCCTTGAGCAATTGACGGATCAGCATCGACGGCACTGGCGGCTCACCGCTTGGCGAGTCGGCATCGACCTGCGTCAGATATTTCAGCGCATGTTCCAGCACTACGGGCAGCGTGTCCTGCAGGCCGGTCAATTTCAGCAGCCACTGATTACCCCTAGTGCTGAAGGACAACTCCACCCCGGCCTGACGCGCGTCGTCAGACACCTCCCGCAGGCTGCGTTGCAGTTTCGCTTGCAGCTCGGCCGTGGCCGCCGCTTCCGTCTGCCAGCGCACATACACCGCACCTTCGTCACCGTTATCCGGCAGCGCCTGGCTGAATTGCATCGGCGAGCGTTCGCGACGGCTGCGCGAGCGATCCTGAGCAAACGTGCGCAGGCCTCGGTGGGCGCTGGTCTGGCCGCGGATCAGACCGGCGTTGGCCAGCGGCTCGGCTGCGCGCAGAAGCGGGTTGGCAGCGGGCAGATGCCAGTGACTGCTGAAGTTATCCACAGTGCCGATTTTGCCGAGAATTACTTTGAGCGCCATCACGGCCGAATCGGGCAGGCCGCTCTCGAGTTGTTCGCTGTCGAGTCGCGCCCGTTGCAGCGCGCCGCTGACCTGCTGCTGGCGCTGAAGCTGTGCCGAATATTCCTCCCGCAAAGTCGGCCAGTCCTGCTGGGCTGCGAAGAAGCTCAACCAGTCGAGAAACTGTGCGCGGATGGCGTCGAGTGGACCGGATGGCGTCGTGAATTGAAGGTGCAGCAAAGCTTGCTCGGCAAACTGATACAGGACACAGGCCTGCAAACCTTCCGCCAGACCCTGCTGCTGCAAATGGGCGAGCAAGCCACCGGGTTTGGCGCTGTTCAACCAGTGGCAGAGAAACGCCAGCGCTTCGGCTGACGACTCCGGTAACTCCTCCAACGCAAACAGCAGATTGCCGCGATGCTCGCCGGCCTGTTGATAACTCTCCTCAGCGTTGCCCATCAAGCGAACGGGGGCTGTCTGTGCAGTTTTATCCCCAGGCGTCAGCGTGGCGGCAAACTGTTCGGCCAGCGTGCGCAGCTCTTCAACACTCTGCGGCCCGACCAGGCTCAGGGTCATTTGCCCGGTGCGGTAGAACTGCTGGTGGAAGTCTTTCAATGCCTGTTGAAAGTCCGCTTGCTCCACCGGCAGGCTGTCGCGGTTTCCGGCGTGGAAACCGCGCAACGGATGTTCCGCTGACAACCCTTCGAACAGCGCTTCTTTCTGCTGAGCCGCAGCATCCTGCGTCCACGCGACAAACTCCGCCTGCAACACTTCCCGTTCCCGCAACTGATCGTCCGGATTCATACGCGGATGGGCGAGCATGTCTGACAGACGCTCCAGCCCGGCGCTGAACGACGCTGGCGGCAATTCAAAGAAGAAATCGGTGGTGCGCTCGCGGGTGCTGGCATTCACCTGGCCGCCGTGACCTTGCACGTAGGCCATCAGCCCTTGCTGTGCAGGAAATCGCTCGGTGCCGAGAAACAGCAGATGCTCAAGGAAGTGCGCCAGCCCCGGCCACGCCAACGGCACGTCATGACTGCCGGCAGCCACCCGCAACGCGGCGGCGTTGCGCTTCAGACCGGGCATGTGGCGCAGGGTCACGCGCAAGCCGTTGGCCAGGGTTTCGGTGTGGGGGCGGGGGTGAGTCGACGCAGGCATGGGCACTTCCAGAACAGTGAAGTGCCAATGCTAGCGGATTAGCGCTTGTTGAGCGCGTCGTAAAGTTCGGGGCGGCGGTCGTTGAAGTAGCGGTTGGCGTTGCGCGAGTCGACCATCAACTGGCGATCCAGCTCACCGACGATCAAGGCTTCGTCCAGTCCGGCCTGAGCAATGCGGCTGCCATCCGGCGCGGCGATGCTGCTTTGCCCGCAGTAATGGATGTCGCCCTCGTGGCCGCAGTAGTTGGCGTACGCCACGTAGCACTGGTTTTCGAAAGCCCGGGAGCGCACGGAGACGTCGGCAATGAAATCGAAAGGAATCATGTTCGCTGTCGGCACCAGAATCAGTTCGGCACCTTCAAGGGCCAGGCGCCGGGCGTTTTCCGGGAACTCCAGGTCGTAGCAGACCAGGAACCCGAGCTTCCAGCCGTTGAGCTCGACGATGGGAAACTCGCCATCGCCGGGGCTGAACATCGAACGGTCCAGATCGCCGAACAGATGCGTCTTGCGGTAATTGCACAGGCGCTCGCCGTTCGAATCGATCAACTGCACAGCGTTGTAGATCTGTCCTTCGGCGGTGCGCTCAGGATAACCGTAGAGAATCGCCAGGCCGGCAGCTTTGGCGATTCGTCCAACCTGCTGCGCCCATTCGCCGTTATAGACCTCGGCCAATGTCGCGACCGCCTCCTTGCCGATGTTGTAGCCGGTCAGGAACATCTCCGGCACCACCAGCAGGTCGGCGCCTTTGGCCTCCATCGCCAGTTGATGCAAGCGCTGAAGGTTGGCGGCGGGTTCCAGTGGCAGCGGCGGACATTGGTAAAGGGCTACACGCATCGAAGATTCCTCTTACTCGGGCAGGGCGATCGGGCCGATGTCTTTGAACACATCACCCGGGCCGGGGTTCTCTTTATGTGTGGACCCGCCGAAGTGCTTCATGATTCCCCACACCGCGTTGAGCGAGGTCTGTACCGCGCCTTCGACCCAGGCCGGCGTCCACGACACGTCGTCGCCGGCGATGAAAATCCCGCGCTGCTCCGGCGGCATGTCGTCCTGCATGAAGTGCGCGTACATGCGCTGGTTGTAGCGATAGTGGCCGGGCAGGGCGCCCTTGAACGCGCCGAGGAAGTGCGGGTCGGCTTCCCAGGACACGGTGATCGGATCGCCGATGATCCGCGCGGCGATGTCGACCTTCGGGTAGATCTTCTTCAACGCATCCAGCGCCAGTTTCACGCGTTTTTCCACCGGGTGCGGGAGCATCTTGAGCGCATCGCTCATCCACGAGTACGACAGGCAGATCACGCCCGGTTTGTCGTCGCCGTTGTCGAACAGATAGGTGCCCCGGGTCAGGCGATCGGTGAGGGTCATGCTCATCAGGTCGCGACCGGTTTCCGGATCCTTGTCCTTCCAGAATGGACGGTCGACCATCACAAAAGTTTTCGACGATTGCATGTAGCGCGTACGGTCCAGCGCCATCCACATCTTTTGCGAGAACAGGCTTTCGTCGCATTCGATCTGGGTGGTCAGCAGCCAGCTCTGGCAGGTGGTGAGCACGGCGGCATATTCGCGGGTGTCGCCGTTGTTGTCGGTGACTGCGAAACGTCCGTCAGGCGCGTGGGCGATTTTCTTCACCCCGGAGCGCGGGGCGCCGTGGTGCAGCGATTTCAGGCTGGTGCCTTGCGGCCAGTGTACGCAGCGTTCCGGCGCATGACGCCAGATGCCTTGCGGCACTTGTTCCACACCGCCGACCACCAGATGCTGGTGATCGTCGCAGTTGGTCATCACCACACGGAAGATTTCCAGCATCGAGTTGGGGAAGTCCGAGTCCCAGCCGCCGGTACCAAAACCGACCTGACCGAACACTTCACGGTGATGGAACGACAGTTTGGCGAAGGCTTTCGATGTGGCAACGAAATCGTAGAACGTGCGGTCGTCCCACAGCGGTACGAGGGTGTTCCACAGTTCCTTGAGGCGTGGCACGTCGCGGTCGCGGATCGCCTGCTGGATATCGGCGAACTGCGAGCCGGCCTCCAGAGCATCGGCCCAAGCGTCAGCCACTTCCTGGAACAGCGCAGGAAGATCCTTCAGGCTCTGTGCGTAATGGGTTTTGCCTTCCAGGTCGATCACGGTGCTGCCGGAGGCCGGCGTCAGCGGGTTGGGGAAGGGCTTGGTCTCGAGTCCGAGTTTGTCGACGTAGTGATAGAACGCGGTGGAGGACACCGGGAAGCGCATGCCGCCGAGCTCGGCGACGATGCCGTCGGTACCGTTGAACGCTTGCGAACGCAGACGACCGCCAAGCTTCGAGGCCTCATACACGACGGGTTTCAAGCCGAGTTTCATCAGCTCATAAGCCGCCACCAGACCGGCGATGCCGGCACCGACGATGGCCACTTCGGCGCCGTGGTTGTGCTCGGGAATGCTGCCCAGACCGGCCGGGTGTTCGATCCAGTCGTCGAAGGCGAAAGGAAAGTCCGGGCCGAAAATGGTGACGGGTTTCTTACCGTCTGCAGGATGGCGATTGTTCTTGTTCATGGCTGACCTTGCTGGCGACCCGACGCTGGATGCGCGTCTGAGTATAGGAAAAGATGCCAGCCATTCTAGGGAGCGTAGAACACGTTAATAAGACGCAATGTGCCGTCGTTTTGAGTGTTTGAGCTGCAATATGACGATGGTGATGATCAAACTGGATGTCCGCGATCAATCTTGCTGCTTAGGATGATCGACGTCGTGGTCTTCTCCACGCCGTCTACGCTGCCGATCTGATCCAGAAGCTGATCGAGCTGCTCCGGGGAATCGGTTCGCAGCCAGGCTACGTAATCAAATTCACCACTCACCGCGCACAATTGCTGCACCTGGGCCATCGCGCTCAACCGGCGCAGCACCTCTTTGCCGGAGCGTGGCTGCACCTTGATCCCGACGTAGGCCTGCAAGCCACCGTCCACCACGCGCTGTCCCAGACGCACACCATACCCGGTGATGACCTTGGCCTTTTCCAGTCGCGCCAATCGCGAAGTCACGGTGGTGCGGGCAATCCCCAATTGCCGCGCCAGCATCGCCACGCTTTCGCGGGCGTTGATTTGCAGGGCAGCGATCAGCTGGCGGTCGATTTCATCGAGCACGGGTGGGCGGATGTCGGACAAGGGGCGTCTCCATGGGCGCGGATCTTTGGCTGCGCATGTTACAGGCTCGGCCGGCGGTAAGCTTGTGGGCGACACTCGCGCGGTTTTCCATAGAGACTGTCTTGATATCAGACGCTGGCAAATGCCTCGCGAAACCGTCGCATGTCGTCTTCCGTGCCAACGCTGACCCGAATCCAGGTCGGCCACTCTTTCCATACGCGGCCGACCTTTACCCGGCGATCGGCCAACGCCTGCACCACTTCCGTGGCAGGACGTTTCACGTCGACCATGAAGCAGTTGGCCTGCGACGCCGTGCAGCGAAAACCACGAGCGGCCAGCCAGGTGATCGTCTCGTCACGCAGCTTCGTGTTGGTGTGCTTGCGTTGTGGCAGCAACTGCGTGTCCTCGAGACTGGCTATGCCGCCCAAAAGTGACGGAGCCGCCGGCACGTTATAGTTGCCGAACACCTCCAGTTGCTCCAGCAGGGTCGGGTTGGCTATCGCGATACCCAGGCGAGCGCCCGCCATGCCATAGATTTTCGAGAAGGTTCGCAGCACCATCAGTTCGGGATGGTCCTTGACCAACGGGATGCAGGTTGGCGCATTCGAGAAGTCGATATAGGCCTCGTCCACCAACAGAATCGTTCCCTTTGGCTTGTTCGCCAGCGCGAGCAGGATATCTGCGTGGGGCGTCACCGTACCGGTCGGATTATTCGGATTGCAGACGTAGATCAGTCCCGCCTGCGGGTCGGCTGCCAGCATGCGTGGCAGATCATGGGCGTGATCAGGATTCAGCGCTATTTCGTGGACCGCGACCTGGCTGCCACGCGCCGCCTCGACAGGGTCTTCATAAGAGGGCGACGCGACGACCAGACTGCCCCGTCGAGTGAAGGCGTGAACCGCATGCTGCAAGGCCATTTTGGAGCCGCAGAAGGTCTGAACATACTCCTCCGGTATGCCTTGTTGGCGGGCAAATAGAGCGTTGAGTCGGTACTGGATCTTGTAGGGATAACGCCCGCACAGTGCAATGCCTTCCTGCATCGCCTGTCGGGCGGTGAGTGCCGGTCCCCAGGGGCTCTCGTTGAAATTGATCAGTACCTCATCGCCGGGTACCGGTGCCGGTACATCCTGACGTTGCGCCTGTCCCCAGGATGACTGCGCGAGCAGGGGGAGTGCTGCGGCGATTCCCATGAGCGAGCGGCGAGTGACATCAACCATAAAAATTCCTTTTTCGAATCATCAGATGTGCCTCGGCTTTGGGTGCCAGGACAAAAGTGTAACGAAATGGTTAGTTGTCGATTTAAACAGGCACGAGGCAAGCCCTGTTCACGCTTTCGGAAGTCGCATGTTTTGAGGGAGATGGAACGACTGCCCCCGGGCCGGAATGGCAGAAACGAAAAAGCCGCGCGAATGCGCGGCTTTTTCATGTTTGGTGGGCCCACACGGACTTGAACCGTGGACCAAAGGATTATGAGTCCTCTGCTCTAACCAACTGAGCTATAGGCCCTCAGTAGGCCGCGGATTATAGCGACGGTTTCTCGGCTGTGCTATCCGAAAAATCTGATACGGCTATACGAAGAAACGTCGCGGCGAACTCTTCTGGTGGCAGCGGCAGGCTGACGATGTAGCCCTGAATCTGTTCGCAGCCTTCGACGGCGAGGAACTGTTGCTGGGCCTGGGTTTCCACGCCTTCGGCAATTACTGTGAATTGCATGCTGCGGCCGAGAGCGATAATGGCGCGGACAATCGCCGCGTCGTGCGGGTCATCGGGCAGGCCGCGGACAAAAGACTGGTCGATCTTGAGAATGTCCAGTGGCAGCCGTTTGAGGTAACTCAGCGAGGAATAACCGGTGCCGAAGTCATCAATGGCCAGTTGCACGCCGAGGTGTTTGAGCTGGTGCAGCACTGCCAGCGCCTCTTCAGCCTGGCTCATGATGAAGTTTTCGGTAATTTCCAGTTGCAGTAATTCCGGTTGCAGGCGGTTGTCCTTGAGCAGTTGCTCGATGCGTCCCAGCAGGTTCGGTTGGCGCAGTTGTGCGCCGGCGAGGTTCACCGACAGCGGGCCGAGGGATTCATAGATCTGGCCCCACTCGAACATTTGCCGGCAGGCGGTTTCCAGCACCCAGTCGCCGATTTGCAGAATCATGCCGTTCTCTTCTGCCAGCGGAATGAAATGCTCTGGCGGCACTTCGCCGAAGTTCGGGTGGCGCCAGCGGATCAGGGCTTCGGCGCCGACCAGATTGTGATCGTCGAGGCTGATTTTCGGCTGGTAATAAAGGTACAACTCCTCGCGCTCGATGGCCCGGCGAAGTTCGTGTTCCAGTGCTACGCGTTCGCTGGCCTGGGCGGTGAGGTCGCGGGTGTAGCTTTCGACCCGGTTGCGGCCCTTGGCCTTGGAGCGGTACATCGCCGCGTCTGCGTTCTTGATCAGGGTCGCGACATCGCAGCCGTCGCGCGGGTAAAGGCTGGTGCCGATGCTGGCGCTGATGAAGAACTCATGCTCGCCGGCCTGGAACGGCGCGCCAAAGCAGTTCAGCAGTTTGGTGGCGATGTTGTCGGCATCGCCGGGTTGCTGCAGGCCGGGCAGCAGAATGATGAATTCGTCGCCCCCCAGCCGCGCGACGGTGTCGATGTCTCGCAGTTGCTCCTTGAGGCGTACGGCGATGCCCTTGAGCAGCAAATCGCCGACCGGGTGACCGAGGCTGTCGTTGATGTGTTTGAAACGGTCGAGGTCGAGGAACAACACCGCGCCCTGGCCGCCGTTTTCCTGCTGACTGTTGAGTGCCATCAACAGGCGGCTTTCGAACAGCGTGCGGTTTGGCAGGCCTGTGAGCGGGTCGTGATGGGCTTGGTAGTCGAGTTTGGCCTGGGCGTGCTTCAGGCTGGAGATATCGGCGAACACCGCGACGAAGTGGGTGATGAACTTGTCGCGGTTGCGCACGGCGCTGATGGTCAGCCAGCTCGGGTAGAGCTCACCGTTCTTGCGCCGGTTGGAGATTTCGCCCTGCCAGTGGCCTTCGTCGGTCAATTGATGCCACATCGCCGCGTAAAACGCGCTGTCGTGCAGTCCGGAGGCCAGCAGGCGCGGAGTGTGACCCAGTGCTTCGCTTTCGCTGTAACCGGTGATTTCGGTGAAGGCGCGGTTCACGGCACTGATATGTTGCTGGGTGTCGGTGATCAGCACGCCTTCGGCAGTGCTCTCGAACACGGTCGCAGCTTGCTGCAGTTTTTCCTGCATCAAGTGGCGTTCGGTGATGTCCCGGGCGATGGTCAGCATGCAGTCTTCGTCGCCGATCGGCAGTGGACGGCTGGACACCTCGCAGAGCCGGATCTGCCCGTCGCTGCGGCGGATGTGGCAGCTGAAGTCGCGAACGAACCCGTCGCGGTGCAGCAGATCGAGCATTTGCTTGCGTTCGTTGAGGTTGACCCAGATGCCCAGGTCCAGCGCCGAGCGATCCACCGACATGGCGCTGTTGAAACCGGTGATGCGACTGAAACCTTCGTTGACCTCCAGCAGCAGACCATCGCTCTGGCGCGACAGCAGCAGACCGTCCGGCGAGGCGTGGAAGGCCTTGGCGAACTTCTCTTCGGAGGTTTGCAGTTGCTGCTGGGTTTCCTTGAGCTGGGTGATGTCGCGCACCACCACGACCAGTGCCGGTGTGGTGTCGAGCTCGAAGGGTTCAGCGGAAATCAGCCCGGTGAACACCTGGCCATTGTTGCGGCGAAAGGGCATCTCCAGGTTGCGAATGCTACCGGCCTGCAGCCGCTGAAGCAGGCCGGGACCAACACCGGGAATGCCCCAGATGTTGAGTTCGGTGGCGGTCTGGCCGATGACTTCTTCGGCCTTGAGCCCGATCTGCTCCTCAAAGGCTTCGTTGACCTCCAGCAGGCAGCCGTCGGAGAGCCGTGCAATGACCAGGATGTCCGGGCATTGCTGGAATACCGACGCGAACTTCTGTTCCGACAGGCGCAGCGCCTCTTCAGTGCGTTTGGTTTCACTGATGTCGATCATCAGACCGCGCATCACCGGTTCGTGGCCGTGTTCGATCAGGCTGACGATGTCGCGCACCCACAGGCAGCGGCCGTCAGCGGTGATCACCCGGTAATCGAGGCTGTGGTCGCGTCCAGCCAAGACTTCGTGATCGCAGAAGCTCTGGGCGCGGGTCAGATCCGCCGGGTGAATGATGTTGCGCCAGAAGCCCGGAATCAGCCAGTGAGACAGCGGATAACCGAGCAGATCTTCGGCGTGGGGCGAAACATAGCTGTAGGTGAAGTCACTGATCCGCGCTTCCCAGGCGATGGCCGAAAGACTCTCCACCAGTCCGCGATAGTGGTATTCGCTACTGCGCAGTTCCTGTTCGAGGTCGATACGCCGGGCGATTTCCGAACTGAGGCGGCGGTTGATGCGGATCACCACCGCCAGCACGATGACCAGAAGCGAGAGCCCCGGTACACCGTAAACCAGCAGATCCGACCAGAATGTCCGGTGATCGAGGACGTTGCCCACCCAATGTTCCTGAATGCTGCTGATTTCCTCCGGGGACATATCGGCAAGCACCTTGTCCAGAATCCCCACCAGCATTTTGTTTTCCCGAGGAACGCCCATCGCCAGTTGGTAGCGATAAGGGGTTTCGCCGCTGACATACAAACCATCCAGTTTGAGCTGGCGCAGGCTCCAGACGCTGGAGGCCAGATCGCCGACCACGGCGTCCACTTCATCGGTGGCCAGGGCCTGCAGCGCAGAGCTGACATTGGGCATCGCCACCAGGTTCAGGTCGGGATGATGGGTGCGCAGCAGTTCGTGGGGCGCGTAGTTTTCCACTACGGCGATTTTCAGGCCGTAAAGCTCCTCGAGCTTGCGCGGTTGCGGGCCGCCGACGTGGGCGAGGATGACGATCGGAAAGTCAAGATAAGGGCGGGTGAACGACAGGTAGCTCTGGCGTTCCGGGGTGGACATGATGCCCGGCAACAGGTCGATCTTGCCGTTTTTCGCTTGTTCGAGCACTACGGTCCAGCTCACCGGCTCAATGGGCGTGAGTTTGATCGCCAGGCGTTGGCGAATCACATCGATATAGTCCGCCGCCAGGCCCTGGTAGCGATTCTGGTCGTCGCGGAACTCGAAGGGTGGCCACGATGCATCGACACCCAGGCGCAGGTCCGGGTGAGCCGCCAGCCAGCTACGTTCTTCATCGTTCAGAGTCAGCGCGTCAGCCGTTGCGGTCCAGATCATCAGTGGCAGCAAAAAAAGCACGGACGCCAGTCTGGGCATAACGGTCTCGTTATGGCTCGGGGGGAATGTTTCGAGTGTAGACGGGCTGTGCGCGGGGGAGGGCGGAGCTGAGTATTTAATCTGCCATATAAACAAAACCCCCGGCCTGGGCCGGGGGTTCTGGTATCACTCGTCGAGGAAGGAGCGCAGATGCTCGCTTCGCGTCGGGTGGCGCAGCTTGCGCAGCGCCTTGGCTTCGATCTGACGGATCCGCTCGCGGGTCACGTCAAACTGTTTGCCGACTTCTTCGAGCGTATGGTCGGTGTTCATGTCGATACCGAAACGCATGCGCAGTACCTTGGCTTCACGGGCAGTAAGGCCGGACAGCACTTCGCGGGTCGCTTCTTTCAGGCTCTCAACAGTGGCGACATCGATTGGCGACTGCATGGTCGAGTCTTCGATGAAGTCACCCAGATGGGAGTCTTCGTCATCACCGATCGGGGTTTCCATGGAGATCGGCTCTTTGGCGATCTTCAATACCTTGCGGATCTTGTCCTCAGGCATTTCCATGCGTTCACCCAGCTCTTCCGGGGTCGGTTCGCGACCCATTTCCTGCAGCATCTGGCGGGAAATGCGGTTGAGCTTGTTGATCGTCTCGATCATGTGCACCGGAATACGGATGGTGCGGGCCTGGTCGGCGATCGAGCGAGTGATCGCCTGACGGATCCACCAGGTGGCATAAGTCGAGAACTTGTAACCACGACGGTATTCGAACTTGTCCACCGCTTTCATCAGACCGATGTTGCCTTCCTGGATCAGATCGAGGAATTGCAGGCCACGGTTGGTGTACTTCTTGGCGATGGAGATCACCAGACGCAAGTTTGCTTCAACCATTTCTTTCTTCGCGCGGCGGGCTTTTGCCTCACCGATCGACATGCGACGGTTGATGTCCTTGATCTCGGCGATGGTCAAACCGGTCTCGGTTTCCAGCGCGGTCAGCTTCTGCTGGCAACGGATGATGTCCGGTTGCACGCGAGCAATGGCTTCGGCGTACTTGCTCTTGCCTTTGGCCAGGGCGTCGGACCAGCTTTCGTCGACTTCGTTGCCCGGGAACTGGCGCAGGAAGTCGGCGCGAGGCATACGTGCATCACGTACGCAGAGTTGCATGATCGCGCGCTCTTGCTGACGCAGACGATCCAGGGCACTGCGAACACGCTCGACCAGGGCTTCGAATTGCTTCGGCACCAGTTTGATCGGCATGAACAGCTCGGCCAGGGCCAACAGTTCGGCAATTGCCGCCTTGTTGTGACGACCGTGCTTTTTCAGGGCCTTGCGGGTGATTTCCATCTGGTCGGCGACAGCACCGAAGCGCTGTGCGGCAATGACCGGATCCGGACCGCTTTCGGCTTCTTCTTCGTCATCGGAAGCTTCGGCGTCGTCATCGTCGTCGGATTCTTCGGCTTTCGCCGCTTTCGCGTCGATCGGCGGCGGCACTTCGGCGGCAGGCGGCGCAATGCCGTCGTCCGGGTCGATGTAACCGCTCAGAACGTCGGACAGGCGACCGCCCTCGGTAGTGACGCGAGTGTACTCGGAGAGAATATGGTCAACCGTGCCAGGGAAGTGCGCGATGGCGCTCATCACTTCACGGATGCCTTCCTCGATGCGTTTGGCGATTTCGATTTCGCCTTCACGAGTCAGAAGCTCGACCGTACCCATTTCACGCATGTACATGCGCACCGGGTCGGTGGTGCGACCGATATCGGTCTCCACCGCCGCCAACGCAGCGGCTGCTTCTTCCGCAGCGGCCTCGTCGGTATCGGCGTCGGCCAGCATAAGGGCGTCCGCATCCGGAGCACTCTCGTGTACGGGGATCCCCATGTCGTTAATCATGCGGATGATGTCTTCCACCTGCTCCGGATCTGAAATATCCTCGGGCAGGTGGTCGTTGACCTCGGCGTAAGTCAGATACTTCTGCTCACGACCCAGTTTGATCAACTCAATAATACGAGACTGCTGTTGCGCTTTTCCGGACATAACACCCTATCCACTGAAGGTCTTGGCGGGCAAAAAACAAGCCGAGGATTATACCTGAGCTATGACCTCACGCGCCAGTTGAGGTCGGGTTTGATGCGGAAACATTGCGACTTAAAAGGTCGCGCAGTTGATTTTTCTCTTCGGCGCTCAGTTCGCTTTGACGCGCTTTCCTGAGCAGTTGTTCCAGATTTCGCTCGCGTTGGCGGGCTGACAAGCTAGTAATGGTGTCGAAAAACTGTTGTTCAAGGTTGTCTCCGTCAATCAGCCATTCCTTTTCCGCCAGCGCCTTTAGCAAGCGGCCCTGTTCGGTTCCGTGCCATCGCGCGATCAACTGAAATGAGTTTAGCTTGGGATTCTTCTGTACGGCTTCGAGCAGTGCCACCAGCAGTTGTGCGTTGGTCTGGTTCTCGTCCGCGAAGTGCCCGGCGTCCTCGACTTTCTCCGCCAGTTGCGGGTGATGCAGCAAGGTTCTCAGGGCGGCCAGGGTCGGTGGTTCGACGGCGGCCGGCACGCGCGGGGCACGGGGCTGGTCGCGATCGCCGCCACGCTTGCCATTCTTGTCCCACGGTTTCTTGTCCCATTTCTTGCCGCCGGCACCGGGTTTCTTCGGCGTCCATTCCTGCTGCGGCACATACATGTCCTGTGCCTGCGGCTGATGGTAGTCGCTGTAGTCCGGCATGGCGTCATAGTCGATGCCCGGGTCGTAGGCGGGCGGTGCTTCCTGCGGCGCGCTCTGGGCCAGCTGGCTGACGCTTTCACTGCTCAGGCCGGTGATCTCGCTCAGGCGCTGGCGCATCAGGATGCGCAGATTGGCGCCGGGGACCTTGTCGATCAGTGGTGCTGCGAGGGTGGCCATGTGGGCCTTGCCCTCCAGCGAGCGCGGGTCGGCTTCTTCGGTCAGTTGCTGGAAGAAGTAGTCCGCCAGCGGCTGTGCATGCTGATTGATCCGGGCGCGGAAGGCGTCAGTGCCCTCGGCGCGAATCAACGTATCCGGGTCTTCGCCTTCAGGCAGAAACAGAAAGCGTGCACGGCGCCCGTCCTGCAGGCAGGGCAGTGTGGCTTCCAGTGCGCGCCAGGCGGCATTGCGGCCAGCCTGGTCGCCGTCAAAGCAAAACAGTACGTTCGGCACGACGCGAAACAGGCGCTTGAGGTGTTCTTCGCTGGTGGCGGTGCCCAATGTCGCGACGGCATTGCGCAGGCCTTGCTGGGCCAGGGCGATGACGTCCATATAGCCCTCGACGACGATGATTTCGTCGAGGTTGCGATTGTTCTTGCGTGCTTCGTAGAGGCCGTAGAGTTCCTGGCCTTTATGGAACACGGGGGTTTCCGGCGAGTTCAGGTATTTCGGCTTGTCGTCACCGAGCACTCGTCCACCGAAAGCGATGATCCGTCCACGGGTGTCGCGGATCGGGAACATCACGCGATCGCGAAAGCGGTCGTAGCGTTTGCCGGTTTCGGCGTTTTCGATCAGCAGGCCGGCATCGATCATGGCTTTCTGCTGCAAGGTGTCGCTGCTCAAGTGTTTGAACAGGTTGTCCCAACCCGGTGGGGCGAATCCGAGGCCGAAGTCCCGGGCGATTTCGCCGGTCAGGCCGCGCCCCTTGAGGTAATCCACTGCCGCCTTGCGTGCCGGATGGCTCTTGAGCGCCTGTCGATAAAAGTCGGCGGCGGCGGTGAGCAGTGGATAAAGTGGCGAGTCGGTCGGCTGGCGCGGTTTGTTCGTGCGACCGCCTTCTTCCCGTGGGACTTCCATGCCGGCGGCTTTGGCGAGGTCTTCGACGGCCTGGGGGAAGTCCAGGTTATCGTGATCCATCAGAAAACCGAGGGCGTTACCGCCGGCGCCGCAGCCGAAACAGTAATAGAACTGTTTGTCGGGGCTGACGCTGAACGACGGGGTTTTCTCTTTATGGAACGGGCAGCAGGCGGTGTAGTTTTTGCCGGCCTTCTTCAATTGCACGCGCGAGCTGACCACGTCGACGATGTCGGTGCGGTTCAGAAGGTCGTCAATGAAGCTCTGGGGAATCAGCCCGGCCATGGCGTTCTCGTCTGCGCTGTAATGGATCCGATGCGAAAGGCGGCCAGACGCGGGTCAATGAGTGATGCGCGCACGTGGGGCGGCTCGACCGGTGTCGTTTGCGTAATCGCTGTCGGGAAGTGTATCTGCCGAAAATCCACTGACGTTAGTAATCATCAGTCTTCGACTATTCGAAAATGTTGCGCTGAATCCGCTGACGGCTGGTAATCGGCCTCGGATAGCTCATGAAGCGGGCACGCAAGCAGGTGCCTTGGGCTGATCGTCGAAAGAGGAATCAGTGGGTGTGCTCGTCAGTAGCCTTGAAAGGCTCGTCAGAAAAGACGTGCACCGCTGGCAAAAGAGCCAGGCCTGACGCGGTGAAGCGGGTTTGTCTCGGTCGCATCTGCGGCTTCGACGGTGAAGCATCAAGCGTTTTACGCAAATGCCATTAGCCCGGCTGAGGGCCGGGCTTGGCAGAAGCTTGCTACGATCGTCTGTGTATTAGTACAGACGAACGGCGCGGCGCTGTTCGCGCTGAACTTTCTTGGCGTGACGCTTAACAGCAGCAGCTGCCTTGCGCTTACGCTCAGAAGTTGGCTTCTCGTAAAATTCGCGGCTACGAACTTCAGCCAGTACACCGGCTTTTTCGCAGGAGCGCTTGAAACGACGCAGAGCTACGTCGAAGGGTTCGTTCTCTTTAACTTTGACGGCTGGCATCCAGAGCTACCTTCATTCATTACCGGGGTCAACATCCTCGCGGCAAAAGAGCACTTGAAGACGTCGGTTTTTAAGGGTTGCGGATGTTAACCCCTCATCGCTCGGAATGCAAAGCCTCTGATCGAAAACCGCTGGTCGGGGCATCACGCGGCGACTATTATGCGCGCCTTCGAATTCAGCCTAAACAAGGCGCAAACCCATGCTAGTACTGGGATTAGAAACTTCCTGCGACGAAACCGGCGTCGCTTTGTACGACAGTGAGCGCGGTCTGCTGGCCGACGCGCTGTTCAGCCAGATCGACCTGCACCGCGTCTATGGCGGCGTGGTGCCGGAGCTCGCCTCGCGCGATCACGTCAAGCGCATGCTGCCCCTGATTCGTCAGGTGCTGGCCGAGGCTGACTGCGTACCGACCGAGATCGACGCCATCGCCTACACCGCGGGTCCCGGCCTGGTTGGGGCGCTGCTGGTGGGGGCTTCCTGCGCCCAGGCGCTGGCGTTTGCCTGGGGCATTCCGGCGCTCGGCGTGCACCATATGGAAGGCCACCTGCTGGCGCCGATGCTGGAGCCAAAACCGCCGGAGTTCCCGTTCGTCGCTTTGTTGGTGTCCGGTGGTCATACGCAGCTGGTTCAGGTCGATGGCATCGGCCAATACAGCCTCCTCGGCGAGACGCTGGACGATGCGGCGGGCGAAGCTTTCGACAAGACTGCCAAAATGATGGGCCTGAATTATCCTGGCGGACCGGAAATCGCCAAGCTCGCAGAGAAGGGCGTCGCAGGACGTTTCACCTTCCCGCGTCCGATGTGTGATCGCCCGGGCCTGGATTTCAGCTTCAGCGGCCTGAAGACCTTCGCTCTCAACACCTGGCAGCAATGCGTCAGCGCCGGGGACGACAGCGAGCAAGCCCGTTGCGACATCGCGCTGGCGTTCCAGCAGGCCGTGGTGGAGACTTTGACCATCAAGTGCAAACGGGCCTTGAAGCAGGCCGGCATGAAGCGTCTGGTGATCGCCGGCGGCGTCAGTGCCAACAAGGCCCTGCGTGTGTCGCTGGAGAAAATGCTCGGCGACATGAAGGGCGATGTGTTTTATGCCCGTCCCGAGTTTTGCACCGATAACGGCGCGATGATCGCGTTTGCCGGCTGCCAGCGTTTGCAGGCCGGTCAGCAGGAAAGCCTGGCGATCAGCGTGCAGGCGCGCTGGCCAATGGAGCAACTGTCGGCGCTGTAATGAGCGGCGCTCACGTGCGGTATTTAAAAATGCCGTTCGCGCCCGGCGAACAGGTCGCGTAGATTGCCCCGGTGGCGCCAGACGATCAGCAGTGTCAGCGTGCTCATCGGCAACAACGCTGCCGGTTCCTGCCACGCCAGCAGTGGCAGAGTCAGGGGTGTGGCGATCAGCGCCGCCAGCGAACTGGTGCGGGTCAGATAGAACGTCAGCAGCCAGGCGCACACGGCCAACAGCGCGGCGGGTGGATAAAGGCCCAGCAACATGCCGGCCGCTGTAGCGACGCCCTTGCCGCCGCGAAAACGGAAGTACAACGGGAACAGGTGACCGATCACGGCGCAGACGCCGATCCACGCCTGATCCTGCAGCGAAAGGCCTACAGCCGAAGCGATCAGCACCGGCAGCAGGCCTTTGCACAGATCACCCAGCAGGGTCAGGATCGCGAGTTTGCGTCCGGCCAGGCGCAGCATGTTGGTGGCGCCGGCATTACCCGAGCCACTCATTCGCGGATCCGGATTTCCGGTCAGGCGGCTGAGCAAAATGGCGAAGGACAGAGAGCCGAGCAGGTAGGCGAGGATCGCCAGTAACCAAAACATGCTAACTATTCCGGGCGAGGACGCCCTGATTCTAACGGCGCATTGCGCCCTTGTCGTGCAGCGGAGAGAAGTGCTTGGACAGAGTGTTTATCGAGGGCCTGGAAGTCGACACCGTGATCGGTGCCTACGACTGGGAGCGCGGCATCCGACAGTGCCTGCGTCTTGATCTGAGCTTCGCCTGGGACAATCGGCCGGCCGCCGCCGGTGACGACCTGACCCTGGCGCTCGATTACGCCAGTGTGTCCACGCGGATCCAGGCCTTTGCCGAGCAATCCCAGTATCAACTGGTCGAGACTTTCGCCGAACGTCTGGTTGAAGTGCTGATGAGTGAATTCAAGATCACCTGGGTGCGCCTGAAGCTGACCAAGCCAGGTGCCGTACCGGCCGCCAAGGGTGGCGTGGGTGTGGAGATCGAGCGCGGATGTCGCTGACCCAGGTCTATCTCGGGCTCGGTAGCAATATCGAGCGCGAAACCCATTTGCAGGCCGGTCTGGATGCCTTGTCCACGTTTCTGGTGGATATCCGCTGTTCGCCTGTGTTCGAAAGCCAGCCGGTGGGGATCAAGAGCGGGCCGTTCTTCAACTTCGTGGTGTCGGCTTTTACGGATCTGCCGTTGATCGAACTGGATCGCCGCTTGAAATTCATTGAAGCGGACAATGGCCGTTATGCGCCGGATCGCAAGGGCTTGCCGCTGGATATCGACGTGCTGCTGTACGGCGATCTGGCGGGCAACTTCGATGGACTGGTCCTGCCTCGGGCTGAAATCCTGAAAAATGCCTTTGTGCTGTGGCCGCTGTCTTTGATTGCGCCGGATCGGGTGCATCCTGGTGTGGGAAAAAGCTTTGCGACATTGTGGGCCGAGGCTCAGATCGATCAGGTGCTTGTACCGGTCGGATTTGAGTGGCGCGGTGCTCAGCTCACGCCTTTGGGCATGCGTTGAACTGCCTGATCCGTCCTCACGAGGGCGGATCACCTGATATCAAGAAGCTGCCGACTCCTTGTAAGCCTTCAACGCCTTGAGCCGTTCGCGCTTGAGTGCCTCGCCCAGTTCCGGGCCCTTGAATCCCTTCTCCAGCAACGGCTGTACCGCCACGCTGCGCGCCACATTGGCCGCACCGCGCAGGTAATCGGCCTGTGGATAACTGCGCTGCTCAAGCCCTTTGCGGCCTCGGGCGTCCATCTCGCACGCGGCGATAAATTCTTCGAAACGCTGTGGTCGACGGTAAATGTCAAAGCTTTGCAGCAACTCAAGCAAAGTCGACGCTTTCAACTCCAGGGCGCGATGCCCGTGGGTGTGATATTGGCCGACCAGCAAGGCCAACTCCTGACAGTCCTTCGGTGCCTTGAAGCGTTCGTTGACCGCTTTGATCAATATCAGGCCTTTGTGCTCATGGGCGATATGTCGTGGCCATTCCGCCTCTGGCGTCAGGCCTTTGCCGAGGTCGTGCAGCAGGCAGGCCCAGCGCACGGTCAGCGGTTGCTTGTGCAGGCCCGATTGCTCGAGCACGCTCAGGGTGTGAATGCCGCTGTCGATCTCCGGGTGATGGGCTTCCGGCTGTGGTACGCCGAACAAGGCGTCGACTTCTGGCATCAGCACCTTCAAGGCGCCGCAATCGCGCAGTACCTGAATGAATACCTGGGGCTGATCTTCCATCAGTGCGCGGGAAATCTCTTTCCAGCTGCGTTCGGCGGTAAGAGCTTCCAGTTCGCCCGATTCGCTGAGCTGACGCATCAGCTCCAGGGTCTCGGGCGCCACCTTGAAACCGAGCTCCGCGTAGCGGGCAGCAAAGCGCGCAACACGCAGAACCCTGAGTGGATCTTCGGCAAACGCCGGGGAAATATGACGCAGAATCCGTTCTTCGAGATCGCGCTGGCCATGATAGGGATCCGTCAGGTTTTGCTGATCGTCTTCGGCCATGGCGTTGATCGTAAGGTCACGGCGGATCAGGTCTTCTTCAAGCGTGACCTCCGGGCTGGCGTGAAAGGTGAAGCCACCATAACCGCGACCGCTCTTGCGCTCGGTGCGGGCAAGGGCGTACTCCTCGCCGCTTTTCGGGTGAAGAAACACCGGGAAATCCGCGCCGACCGGGCGAAATCCCTTGGCAAGCATTTCTTCCGTGGTCGCGCCGACCACCACCCAATCGATATCGGTGACCGGTTTGCCCAGCAGGCGATCACGTACCGCACCGCCGACCTTGTAAATCTGCATAAAAAACCTCCGTTGGCCCGACAGGATAACCCTTGCGCCGGACTTTCGGAGGCCTGAACGGGATCAAAGATGAATGACGGCCAGGTCGAGTCGACCGTAGTCCCCCTCGCTGTGCTCGCTGCGGGGCGGAACATGATGGGTCTTCATGATCTGGTCGCCCTGCAGGGTCTCCAGGTGAATGTCGAAGCCCCACAGTCGGTGCAGGTGTTTGAGGACCTCTTCGGTGGAATCGCCCAGCGGTTTGCGGTCGTGTTGCTGGTGGCGCAGGGTCAGCGAGCGGTCGCCGCGGCGATCGATGCTGTAGATCTGCACGTTCGGCTCGCGGTTACCCAGGTTGTATTGCGCGGCGAGCGTTTCGCGAATGATCCGGTAACCACCCTCGTCATGGATCGCCGGTACCAGCAGATCGTCCTTCTGGTCGTCATCGAGGATGCTGAACAGCTTCAGGTCGCGGATCACCTTCGGGGACAGGTACTGCAGGATGAAACTCTCATCCTTGAAGCTGCTCATGGCGAACTTGATGGTCGATAACCAATCGCTGCCGGCGATGTCCGGGAACCAGCGACGGTCTTCTTCCGTAGGTTCTTCGCACATGCGCCGAATGTCTCGATACATCGCAAAGCCCAGGGCATAGGGGTTGATGCCGTTGTAATACGGGCTGTCGAACCCCGGCTGGAACACCACGCTGGTGTGGGACGTCAGGAACTCCATCATGAAGCCGTCCGTCACCAGGCCTTCGTCGTACAGGTCGTTCATCAGCGTGTAGTGCCAGAACGTCGCCCAGCCTTCGTTCATCACCTGGGTCTGGCGCTGTGGATAGAAATACTGGGCGATCTTGCGCACGATCCGCACGATCTCGCGCTGCCAGGGTTCCAGCAGCGGGGCGTGTTTCTCGATGAAATACAGAATGTTTTCCTGCGGTTCGGCCGGGAAGCGTGCGTTGTCCTTGTCGCTATATTTGTCCGCGCCTTTGGGGATGGTGCGCCACAGGTCGTTGATCTGTTTCTGCAAGTGCTCCTCGCGATCCTTCTGCCGGCGCCGCTCTTCCTCGGCGGAAATCGGATACGGACGCTTGTAGCGGTCGACGCCGTAGTTCATCAGGGCATGGCAGGAGTCGAGCAGATCCTCCACGGCATCGATGCCGTGGCGCTCTTCGCACTGCATGATGTACTGCTTGGCGAACACCAGGTAATCGATGATCGAACTGGCGTCGGTCCAGGTGCGGAACAGATAGTTGCCCTTGAAGAAGCTGTTGTGGCCGTAGCAGGCATGCGCAACCACCAGCGCCTGCATGCAGATGGTGTTTTCTTCCATCAGGTAGGCGATGCACGGGTCCGAGTTGATCACGATCTCGTACGCCAGCCCCATTTGTCCGCGACTGTAGGATTTTTCGGTGCTGAGGAAGTGCTTGCCGTAGGACCAATGGTGATAGCCCAGCGGCATGCCGACCGACGCATAGGCGTCCATCATCTGTTCGGCGGTGATCACTTCGATCTGGTTGGGATAGGTATCCAGGGCATAGCGGGCCGCGATACGGGCGATTTCACGGTCGTACGTCTGGATCAGCTCGAATGTCCATTCCGAGCCGGTGGAAATGGGTTGGCGCTTCTGCTCTTTGGCGGTCATGTCACTAACCTGCGCTGGAAGAGTTCACGGAAGACCGGATAGATATCCCCGGCCGAGACCAGTTGTTGCTGGGCAAAAGTGTCGGAAAAGGCTTCGGCGATGCGCTCGTACTCGTACCACAAGGCCTGATGTTCGCGCGGGGTGATCTCCACGTAAGTGTAGTACTGCACGAATGGCATGATCTGGTTGATCAGGATGTCGCGGCAGATCGGCGAGTCGTCGTTCCAGTTGTCGCCGTCGGAAGCCTGGGCGGCGTAAATGTTCCACTCGTTGCTCGGGTAGCGCTCGGCCATGATCTCCTGCATCAGCTTGAGTGCACTGGAAACGATGGTGCCGCCGGTCTCGCGGGAATAGAAAAACTCTTCTTCGTCCACTTCCCGGGCGCTGGTGTGGTGGCGGATGAACACCACGTCGATCTTGTCGTAGTTCCGCTTGAGGAACAGGTACAACAGGATGAAGAAGCGCTTGGCGATGTCCTTGGTCGCCTGGGTCATGGAGCCGGAAACGTCCATCAGGCAGAACATCACGGCTTTGGAGCTGGGATTGGGTTGCTTGACCAGCAGGTTGTATTTCAAATCGAAGGTATCGAGAAAAGGCACGCGATGGATACGCGCACTGAGTCGCTCGATTTCTGCTTCAAGATCCTGGATATCGCCGAAGTTGTCCGGCTCTTCCCGTTTCAGCCGAGCCAACTCCTCTTTGGCTTCCCGCAATTTGGCGCGGCTGCTGCCCGACAACGCAATGCGCCGTGCATGAGCCGAACGCAGGGTACGGATGATGTTGATCCGCGACGGGTTGCCCTCGTTGCTGATCCCCGCACGTACCGTCTTGAAGGTGTCGGTGCCGGTCAGGTTGCGCTTGACCAGGTTGGGCAGTTCGAGGTCCTCGAACATGAATTCGAGGAATTCTTCCTGGGTGATCTGGAAGACGAACTCGTCCATGCCTTCGCCGGAGTTGCCGGCCTTGCCTGGCCCACGGCCACCTCCGCCTCCCGGCGGACGGGCAATATGTTCGCCGGCGGTGAACTCCTTGTTGCCGGGATGGACCACGGTCTGCTTGCCGCCGCGACCATGGTGAAGCACCGGCTCGTCGATATCGCGACCGGGAATGCTGATCTGCTCACCGTGCTCCATATCGGTAATGGAACGCCGGCTGACCGCCTCTTCGACAGCCTTCTTGATGTGGTCACGGTAACGCCGCAGGAAGCGCTGACGGTTCACCGTGCTCTTGTTCTTGCCATTGAGACGTCGGTCGATCACATAGCTCATAGGAGGCCCTCCGGGCAGCTTCAAGTAGTGAGCTGCGAGCCGCAAGTGCAGGCATATGCCCTGGCATCAGGCTCATGCGCTTTTTACTTGCAGCTCGAAGCTTGTAGCTTGCAGCTGCTTTACTGCGATTTCCGGACCCGCAGATACCACTCGGAGAGCAGTCGTACCTGTTTGTCGGTGTAGCCGCGTTCGACCATTCGTGTAACGAAGTCGTTATGTTTCTGTTGATCCTCTTTGCTGGCCTTGGCATTGAAGCTGATGACTGGCAGCAGGTCCTCGGTGTTCGAGAACATTTTCTTCTCGATGACCACCCGCAGTTTTTCGTAGCTGAGCCAGGTCGGGTTCTTGCCGTTGTTGTTGGCCCTGGCGCGCAACACGAAGTTGACGATCTCGTTGCGGAAATCCTTCGGATTGCTGATGCCGGCCGGTTTTTCGATCTTTTCCAGCTCCTCGTTGAGGGCGACGCGGTTGAGGATCTCGCCGGTTTCCGGATCGCGGTATTCCTGATCCTGAATCCAGAAGTCCGCATACAGCACGTAGCGGTCGAAGATG
The DNA here is from genome assembly GCF_001655595.1 of Pseudomonas sp. DR 5-09. Taxonomy (NCBI): domain Bacteria; kingdom Pseudomonadati; phylum Pseudomonadota; class Gammaproteobacteria; order Pseudomonadales; family Pseudomonadaceae; genus Pseudomonas; species Pseudomonas sp. DR 5-09. The sequence continues at coordinate 5,795,188 of NZ_CP011566.1, read as the reverse complement.
TTCTGGCCGTACTCGCTGTAAGACTCGAGGTAGGCGGTCTGGATCTCCTTGCCGATGAATTCGATATAACGCGGTGCCAGGTACTCTTTCAGGTAGCGCAGATAGCGTTCGCGGGTTTCTGCCTGGAACTGTTCCTGTTCGATCTGCTGCTCCAGCACATAGAGCAGGTGCACCGGGTTGGCGGCGATTTCGTGCGGGTCGAAGTTGAAGACCTTGGACAGGATCTTGAACGCGAACCGGGTCGACAGACCGTTCATGCCCTCGTCGACGCCCGCTGCATCGCGGTACTCCTGGATCGACTTGGCCTTCGGATCGGTGTCCTTGAGGTTTTCGCCGTCATACACGCGCATCTTGGAGTAGATGTTGGAGTTTTCCGGCTCTTTCAGGCGTGACAGCACGGTGAACTGCGCCAGCATCTTCAGGGTGTCCGGCGCGCAATGGGCCTTGGACAGGGAGCTGTTGAACAGCAGCTTGTCGTAGATCTTCACTTCGTCACTGACCCGCAGGCAGTACGGCACCTTGACGATGTAGATCCGGTCGATGAAGGCTTCGTTGTTCTTGTTGTTGCGGAAGGTGTGCCATTCCGACTCGTTGGAGTGAGCCAGCAAAATCCCGGTGAAAGGAATCGCTCCCAGGCCTTCGGTACTGTTGTAGTTGCCTTCTTGGGTGGCGGTCAGCAACGGATGCAGCACCTTGATCGGTGCCTTGAACATCTCGACGAATTCCATCAGGCCCTGGTTGGCCCGGCACAGCGCACCTGAGTAGCTGTAGGCGTCGGCGTCGTTCTGCGGAAACTCTTCGAGTTTGCGGATATCGACCTTGCCCACCAGTGCGGAGATGTCCTGGTTGTTTTCGTCACCCGGTTCGGTCTTGGCCACGGCGATCTGGTTGAGGATCGACGGGTACAACTTGACCACGCGGAACTGGCTGATGTCGCCGCCGAATTCGGCCAGGCGCTTGGTGGCCCATGGCGACATGATGGTGTTCAGGTAGCGCCGTGGAATGCCGAAGTCTTCCTCGAGGATCGCGCCATCTTCGGTGGCGTTGAACAGGCCCAGAGGCGATTCGAATACCGGCGAGCCCTTGATGGCATAGAAGGGCACTTTTTCCATCAGTTGTTTCAGCTTCTCGGCCAGGGACGATTTACCACCGCCGACGGGGCCGAGCAGGTAAAGGATCTGTTTCTTCTCTTCCAGGCCCTGGGCCGCATGCCGGAAATACGACACGATCTGGTCGATGCATTCTTCCATCCCGTGGAAGTCTTCAAAGGCCGGATAGCGGCGGATCACCTTGTTGGAAAAGATTCGTGACAGCCTCGAGTTGGTCGAGGTGTCGAGCAGTTCCGGTTCGCCGATGGCCATTAACAGACGCTCGGCGGCGGAAACGTAGGCACTGCGATCCTTTTTGCACAGTTCCAGGTACTCCTGCAGGGAGAATTCTTCCTGGCGTGTGGACTCGAAGCGTTGTTGGAAGTGGCTAAAGATACTCATGACGTCACCTCGCTCGATACGTGGAGCCGACGCCGGATCACTCAGTCGATGCTGGCAAGCAGCCGCTGTGGCAGCTGATTGTTTACCCCCCAGAACACTTTCGCGGTCGACAACCTTGAAAGTCACTCCCGATGACCCGTGCGCCGGTGTACCGGCTCTCCCCTGTTTTGGATGGCCTGGGCTTAAGGATAGTTGGGAATTCGGGAGGTAAAGGCGAGATACGTAATTAGTTGTGGCAAGACCGTTCGTCTGCCGGCGCAGGCCCACGGGAGCCGGGGCCTGCGCGTTACAAAAAAATTATTCGGAGGTGCCTTGCGCGGTTTCCGAAGGAAAAGTCGTACGCCACAGTTCGAAGCCGCCGTCCATGCTGTAGACGTCGGAGAAGCCCTGGCTCACCAGGTACGCCGCAGCACCCTGGCTCGAGTTGCCGTGATAGCAGACCACGACGGTCGGAGCATCGAGGTCGGCGCCCTGGATGAACGCATGCAGGGAATGATTATCCAGATGCTTCGAGCCGCTGATGTGCAGGGCGGCGAAGGTCGCCGGGTCGCGAACGTCGACCACGACTGCACCTTGCTCGCGCAGGGCCTGGGCCTGCTCCGGGGGAATACGTTTGAATTCGCTCATGGCGGGTTCCTGTTGCTCGGCTGATAGCGCAGTCTAACGCGGGACGCTGACTGGCGAAGTTTCGGGGATAAGTGGTGCGACGGTTGGGGCAATGCCTCCATGCTCATCGCATTTGCATGACAGGCGTTCGCCGCTGTCGACGTTCATCAGGGTCAGACTGCCGCCCCAGACACAACCGGTGTCCAGTGCGCAGATGCCTGGCTCATGGACATTGCCTTCCAGCGCCGCCCAGTGACCGAAGATGATCCGCAGACCTTTGGTCTTGCGCTCCTTGTGCTGGAACCAGGGCTTATACCCCGGTGGCGCGGTGTCGAGGCCTTCCTTGCTCTTGAGGTCAAGCTTGCCTTCGGCGGTGCAGAAGCGCATGCGCGTGAAATAGTTGGTGATGACTCGCAGGCGGGTGACGCCTTTGAGATCGTTGTCCCACTTCGCCGGTTCGTTGCCGTACATGCCGTCGAGGTAGGCGGGAAACAGATTGTCGTCGCGCAGGGCGGTTTCGACTTCGGCGGCGCACTTCAGAGCGCGCCGCAGCGACCATTGCGGCGGGATGCCGGCGTGGGCCATGGCGACATCACGCACTTCGTCGTAGTGCATCAGCTTTTGCTGACGCAACCACTCCATCAGCACCGGGCCGTCGGGGGCTTCGATAATCTCTCGCAGGGTGTCGGACTTTTTCAGGCGCTCGATCTTTTTAGCGGCCGCCAGCAGGTGCAGGTCGTGATTGCCCAGCACGCAAACCAGCGATTCACGCATGCCATATAGAAAACGCAGGGTTTCCAGCGATTGCGGGCCACGGTTGACCAGGTCGCCGACCAGCCACAGCCGATCGATCGCCGGATCGAACGCAACCTGCTTGAGCAGGCATTTCAGCGGTTCGAGGCAGCCTTGCAGGTCCCCCACGGCATACGTCGCCATCAGTGCAGGGCTCCGGGGACGGCGAGGCGGAAGGGCTTGATGATTGCGTCGAAATGTTTGCCGTCGCTGGCAACCATTTCGTAAGTGCCTTGCATGGTGCCGACCTTGGTAGTCATGACCGTGCCGCTGCTGTAGGTGTGGCTTTTGCCTGAGTCGATCAGTGGTTGCTGGCCAACGACACCGGCGCCGCGGACTTCTTCGACATGGCCGTCGCCGTCAGTGATCACCCAGTGACGCGACATCAGGCGTGCGGGCTGCTCGCCATTATTCTGTACGGTGATGGTGTAGGCGAAGGCGAAGCGGTCGTGCTCGGGTTGCGATTGGTCTGCCAGATAGTGGGTAACGACGCTGACATCGACCTGATAACGAGGATCGGACATGCAAAAGGGCCTTAAACGAAGCGGAACGCGAGGCGTAGCTGATGGGGAATCAGTCTAGGCAAGTATCGGGCAGTAAACCAGAGTGGCGTCCTGCCCGATAGCGTTCATCGGCTGTCAGTCGGCGGCGGGGGTTGCCGGGACCTGTACCGCGAGCTGGTCGGCCAGACGTACGAATGCCGCCAGATCCAGTTGCTCGGGACGCAGACTGCCATCAACGCCGGCGGCTTCGATTTCAGCGTTGCTGAGCAGTTGTTTGAGGGTGTTGCGCAGGGTTTTGCGGCGCTGGTTGAAAGCTTCGCGAACCACGCGTTCGAGCAGGCGATGGTCCTTGGCCGGGTGTGGCAGAACCGCGTGTGGCACCAGGCGAACGATGGCCGAGTCGACTTTCGGTGGCGGGTTGAATGCGCCCGGCCCCACGTTGAACAGATGTTCTACGCGGCAATGGTACTGAACCATGATCGACAACCGACCCCAGTCACCACCACCCGGACCTGCGGCCAGACGCTCGACCACTTCTTTCTGCAGCATGAAGTGCATGTCGCGAATGATGCCGGCGTTGTTCAGCAGGTGGAAAATCAGCGGCGTGGAGATGTTGTACGGCAGGTTGCCGACCACGCGCAGGCTGTTCGGCGCAGCGTTCAGGCTGTTGAAGTCGAACTTCAGCGCATCGCCCTGATGCAGGTTGAAATTGCTCTTGCCGGCGAACTGCTGGTTGAGGATCGGGATCAGGTCCTTGTCCAGCTCCACCACGTCCAGCTGTGCGCCGGAGTTGAGGATGCCGGCGGTCAATGCGCCCTGGCCCGGCCCGATCTCCAGCATGCGGTCGCCGGCCTTGGCACTGATGGAGCGCAGGATGCGGTCGATGACGCCGGCATCGTGCAGGAAGTTCTGGCCAAAGCGTTTGCGCGCCTTGTGTTGGTATTGCTCGGTCATAAACGGGTCTCGGCCATCTGGTAGGCGGTTTCCAGGGCGACTTGCAGGCTGCCGGTGTCGATCCTGCCGCTGCCGGCCAGATCCAGGGCGGTGCCGTGGTCGACCGATGTGCGGATGATCGGCAGGCCCAGGGTCACGTTGACCGCAGCGCCGAAGCCTTTGTATTTCAGCACGGGCAGGCCCTGGTCGTGGTACATCGCCAGCACCGCGTCGCAGTGCTCCAGATATTTGGGGGTAAACAGAGTGTCGGCAGGCAGCGGGCCACGAAGGTCCATGCCCTCGCCGCGCAGGCGCTCCAATGTGGGTTCGATGATGTCGATTTCTTCATGGCCCAGGTGTCCGCCTTCACCGGCGTGCGGATTGAGCCCGCAGACCAGGATGCGCGGTTGGGCGATGCCGAATTTTTGTTGCAGGTCGGCGTGCAGAATCCGCGTGACCCGTTCCAGCCGCTCCGGTGTGATCGCATCGGCGATGTCGCGCAAGGGCAGGTGAGTGGTGACCAGCGCCACGCGCAAACCGCGGGTGGCGAGCATCATTACCACTTGGGCGGTGTGGGTCAGGTCGGCGAGAAATTCGGTGTGACCGGAAAACGCGATGCCCGATTCGTTGATCACGCCCTTGTGAACCGGAGCGGTGATCATCCCGGCGAAGTCGCCGCTCATGCAGCCATTGCCGGCGCGGGTCAGGGTTTCGAGGACGAATGCGGCGTTGGCCTTGTCCAGTTGCCCGGCGACCACCGGGGCGCTGAGCGGGGTGTCCCAGACGTACAGGCTGTTGGCGGGCGCCGGAGCGTCCGGCCAATTGCCCGGTGCGACTTCCAGCAGACTGACGGCCAGCCTCAGCTGCGCGGCCCGCTCTTGGAGCAGGTCGCGGCTGGTGATGGCAATCAGGGGGTGTGGCTGGGCTTGCGAGGCGAGCAGCAGGCACAGGTCGGGACCGATGCCGGCCGGTTCGCCGGGTGTCAGCGCGAAACGCTTGGGTTTCACTGCGCTGCCTGGTCTGCACCAGGGAGTTTGATCTCTACGTACGCTTCGTCACGGATCTGACGCAGCCAGGTTTGCAGCTCTTCGTCGTATTTACGGTTACGCAGTACGGTCATTGCTTGCTGCTCACGGGCCTGTTCGGTGCTGTCGGTGGCGCGACGGCCAAGGACTTCCAGAACGTGCCAGCCGTACTGGGTCTGGAACGGCTTGGACAGCTGACCCTGCGGGGACTTGGCCATCACGGCGCGGAATTCCGGTACCAGTGCGTTCGGGTCGATCCAGTTCAGGTCGCCGCCGTTGAGGGCAGAGCCCGGGTCTTCCGAATACTTCTTGGCCAGTTCGGCGAAATCTTCACCGGCTTCGATGCGGTTGTAGAGCGACTGAGCCAGTTCCTTGGTCTTGGCTTCGTCGCGAACCGGACTCGGCTTGACCAGGATGTGGCGCACATGCACTTCGTCGCGCATCTGGCTCTCGCCACCACGCTTTTCCAGCAGCTTCAGGATGATGAAACCACCTGGGGTGCGTGCCGGTTGAGTGATGTCGCCAGCCGTCATGCTGCTCAGTTCACGGTCGAACGGCGGTGGCAGTTGAGCGGCTTTACGCCAGCCCATATCGCCGCCTTCCAGGGCGTTGTCACTGGCGGAGTTGGCCACGGCCATCTGGCCGAAGTCGGCACCTTGTTTGAGCTGCTGGTAAACGTCCATTGCCTTGCGAGCAGCACTCTGAATCGCTTCGGAATTGGCGCTTTCCGGGGTCGGAATCAGGATGTTGGCCAGATGCAGCTCTTCGGACAGTTGCATCTTGCCCAGATCGGAGGCGAGGAAGTTCTTCACTTCCTGTTCCGAGACCTGAATGCGTTCGGCCACACGACGCTGGCGTACACGGCTGATGATCATTTCACGACGGATCTGCTCGCGAGCGTCCTCATAGGACAGGCCATCGCGGGACAGGGCGATGCGGAACTGCTCCGGGGTCATGTTGTTGCGCTGGGCAATGGTGCCGACCGCCTGGTTCAGCTCTTCATCGGTGATGCGGATACCGGAACGTTCGCCGATCTGCAATTGCAGGTTTTCGACGATCAGGCGCTCGAGCACCTGTTGATCCAGTACGCCCGGAGGCGGCAAGCCGCCGCCGCGCTTGGCGATGGTTTGCTGAACTTCGTGGACGCGTTGATCCAGCTGGCTCTGCATGACCACGTCGTTGTCGACGATGGCCACCACTTTATCGATGGACTGCACCGCGGCGTTGGCCGCGGTACCCAGGAACAGCGCGCCCAGCATCAGCGGGCGCAGACAATCAGAAAGCTTGGTCTTCACGTTGACGATAACCTTGGATGCCTTTGTCGAGGAAGCTCTCTACCTTGGCGCCGGTGAGGCCGCCGAGTCCCTTCAGAACAATTTGGAGGAAGACGCCGTGGTCGCCTTTTTCGTTTTGCGGAGCTTCCTGACTGAATTCGTCGTAGGAAACCCAGTAACGGTTGATCAGGCGCAGTTTCCAGCAGCAGTTGTCGTACTCGAAACCACCGAAGGCTTCCAGTGTACGGTTGCGGTTGTAGTCGTACTGCCAGCGGCTGATCGCGCTCCACTGTGGAACGATCGGCCAGATGACCGAGAAGTCATGCTGCTGGATCTTGTAGTAGTCCTTCACGTAGCCAGGCTGGCCCGGGGTGCCGTAGTCTCCACCACCCACCGACCATTTACCGGTGTTCTGGTCGTAACGGACCTGGTCGTTGCGATAGCGATAGCCGACGTTGACCACCTTGTTCGGGTTGTCTTCCGGCTGGTAGTGGAACATGGCGCTACCGGAACGCGGGCTGCGGCTGTCCGGATCCCAGTTGTAGTCGGCCGTGGTGCGCCAGTCGCGGTTCCAGCGGTATTCGTATTCCAGTGCGTAAGGCGAAACATCGGACTTGGCATCATCCCGATCGTTGAACGCAATACCCGGGAGCTGAACCTTGCGGTCCTTGAAGTACAGAGCCTGGCCAACGCTGATGCGTTGACGCTCGAATCCGTCGTCTTCGATCCAGCGATTGGTCACGCCCAGCGACAGTTTGTTCTCGTCGCCGACACGGTCGGAGCCGGAGAAGCGGTTGTCGCGGAACAGCGATGCATAGTTGAAGGTGTATTCGCTGGTGTCGAAGACTGGAATGTCCGACTGGTCTTTCTCGGGGACATAGAGATAGAAAAGGCGCGGTTCCAGTGTCTGACGGTAGTTCTTGCCGAACCATTGAGTATTGCGGTCAAAGTACAGGCCGCTGTCGATACTGGCGATTGGCACACCACGGTTTTGGCTGCTGCTGAATTTTTCGCCGGCCAGCAGAGTGTTTTTGCCTTGCTGATCCAGATCAAGCTGGTACTGGGTGTATTGGTACTTGAGCGACGGCTTCAAGAACCCGTAAGTCCAGTTCATAGGCAGGCTGACACCTGGCTTCAGGTTCAGGCGGTCACCGTTGGCACGGGCCAGTCCGGCCACGTTGCTATCCAGACGTGGCGAGACAGTGCCGTCTTCGTTTACAAAGTCGCCGTTTTTCAGGTCGCGATCAAACCGTACGATCTCGGTTTCGTAATCGAATTTCAGACCTTGCGGGTGATACGGCAGCTGACCATTGAAGGTGATCTGCGGCAGGCGGTCATACGGTGTGATGTTCGATACGGTTGCCAGCTGGTACGCCTGGGCATTCAAACGGGCGGTGTAGCTGTCGCCACGATAAGTGACCGAGCCCTGCTGGTTCACGTAGTCGGCACTTTTCACGCCGATCTGGTCGGTCTGCAGATCCTGGAAGTAATACGGATCGCTGATCTTGGTGTAATCCACCTGGGTGAACACGCGGGAGTCGAGACCGCCCTTGTGTTGCCAGTTGTACATGTAGCGATTCTTTTGGTAGTCGGTCTGTTTGCTGCGCTCGGTTTCCTCGTCGTTGAGGTACGCCGCACCGAACTGACCTTCGCTGGACTTGGTGAGGTAGCGGAATTCGCCTTCCATCAACAGGCCGCGTTTAGCCATGTAACGTGGATACAACGTGGCATCGTAGTTCGGCGCCAGGTTGAAGTAGTACGGGGTGACCAGCATGAAGCCGGTGTCGCTGCCGGTGCCGATGGTCGGCGGCAGGAAACCCGACTGACGACGATCGTCGATCGGGAAATAGATGTACGGCGTGTAAAGGACCGGAATGTCCTTGACCCGCAGCGTCACGTTGGTCGCGGTACCGAAGCCGGTGGCAGGGTTCAGGGTGATGTTGTTGCCCTTGAGCTGCCAGGCGTTGCTGTTCGGTTCGCACGTGGTGTACGTGCCGTCCTTCAGACGGATGATCGCGTTTTCGGCACGCTTGGCGTACAGCGCGTTACCGCGAATGCGCGACTTGTGCATCACGTATTCGGCGTTGTCGACCTTGGCTTCACCGGTGTCGAGCTGCACGTCGGCGTGGTCGCCGACGATCAGCGCGCCGTTGTCGCGAATGCGCACGTTGCCCGCCAGTTCGCCACGGCTTTCGGCCTGATACAGGTTGGCCTCGTCGGCTTCGACCTGCATGCTTCCCTGACGCATGACCACGTCACCGGCCAGACTCGCGACTTGCGAATCCTGCTGATAACGCGATGCCTTGGCGCCGATGAAGGTCGGGGCGTCACTTTTATTCGTCTTGTCATTCATGCCAGGACGAATCGGTTCGATATAGGAACCAGAGCAGTAAGGACCGGTCTCGGCCAGTTGGGCGGCGGTGAGCTTCTCGCGCGGAACCCAGTCGAGGTGACTGTAGTCTTCGCTACGGGATTTCAGGCCGCGGCCCTTGGACTCGGTAACCAGTACCGGCTTGGGCCCGGACTCCGCAGTGGAGCCGCTCTGGGCCGGGGCTTCGCCAGCGGCGCTGACGGCACTGCCGTCATGCACGGGACGCGGCGGCAAGGCAGCGGCCGGCGTCTTCGGCGAGCAGGCCCAGCCACCCGTTGCCGAGACGGCGCAGTCATACTGCTCGGCGGCAACAACGAATGAACTGGCCAGAGGTTGCATAGCCAGCAGACTGCCGGTTACCAACAACGGAAATTTTTTACGAAACGCGGGGGATTTCAATGCCATCTTATTAGTCCGGGCTTCCTGCGTGCCATCTGCCCGCGGTGTGGGCCGCACGCCTCTCGATGGTCTGAAAAAGATGCTGGATAATAAAGCATGACCCGCTTGACGGCTAGCGCCGTCGGAGACCCTTGCAATGCCTGATCAAGATGTACGCTTGCAACACCTGAAAGTTTGGCTCGATGAACAGTTGGCAACCCTTTTTGCAGATCAGGGCTGGGGAGCCGTACCCCCGGCCACGTTGACCGCGGCCAGCAGCGACGCGAGTTTCCGCCGGTATTTCCGTTGGGAAGGCGCGGGTCGCAGCTTCGTCGTGATGGATGCGCCGCCGCCTCAGGAAAACTGCAAACCGTTCGTGGATATCGCCTTTTTGCTGGCGAAATCCGGTATCAACGTGCCGAAAATTTATGCCGAAGACCTCGAACGTGGCTTTCTTTTGCTCAATGACCTGGGCAACCAGACCTATCTGGACGTGATCGACAGCGAAAATGCCGACGCGTTATTCAGTGATGCCCTGCAAGCGCTGCTGGCTTTTCAGCAGTTGCCGATGGTGGCACCGCTGCCGAGCTATGACGTCGCGTTGTTGCGCCGCGAGCTGGAACTGTTTCCCGAGTGGTACGTGAAACGCGAGTTGGGCGTCGAGTTCGATGCCACCCAACAGCAGCAGTGGCAAAAGGTCAGCGAGCTGCTGATCGACAGCGCCCTGGCCCAGCCGAAAGTGCTGGTGCACCGCGACTACATGCCGCGCAACCTGATGCTCAGCGAGCCGAATCCCGGCGTGCTGGATTTCCAGGACGCGGTGTATGGCCCGGTGACCTACGACGTGACCTGCCTGTTCAAGGACGCCTTCCTCAGCTGGCCAGAAGAGCGTGTGCGCGGCTGGCTGGAAAGCTACTGGCAGCAGGCGTCAGCACTGAACATCCCGGTGCAGCCGGACTTCGAAGAGTTTCTGCGCGCCAGCGATCTGATGGGCGTGCAGCGTCATCTGAAAGTCATCGGCATCTTCGCCCGTATCTGCCATCGCGACGGCAAGCCGCGTTACCTCGGTGATGTGCCGCGTTTCTTCTCTTATATAGAAGCGGTCGTCGCCCGCCGTCCCGAGCTGGCGGATCTGCAGGCACTGCTCGCCAGCCTGCGTGGTGGAGTGACGGCATGAAGGCAATGATTCTGGCGGCCGGCAAAGGCGAGCGCATGCGCCCGCTGACCCTGACCACCCCCAAACCGCTGGTGCGAGCCGGTGGGGTGCCGCTGATTGAATATCACCTGCGTGCCCTGGCCGCAGCCGGTTTCAATGAGATCGTGATCAACCATGCCTGGCTCGGCCAGCAGATCGAAGATCATCTGGGTGATGGTTCGCAGTTCGGCGTGTCGATCCAGTACTCGCCGGAGGGCGAGCCACTGGAAACCGGCGGCGGCATTTTCCGCGCCTTGCCGCTGTTGGGCGACGACGCGTTTCTGGTGGTCAACGGTGACATCTGGACGGATTACGACTTCAGCGTGCTGCATCAGCCGATCACCGGGCTGGCGCATCTGGTGCTGGCGGACAACCCGGCCCATCATCCGTCAGGCGACTTCACCCTGACCGACGGCCAGGTGCGTGATGGCCAGGCCGACGCGGCGACCCTGACCTATAGCGGCATCGCCGTGCTGCACCCGCAGTTGTTCGATGGCTGCAGCAACGGTGCCTTCAAACTGGCGCCGCTGCTGCGTAAAGCCATGGCGGAGGGGCAGGTGACCGGCGAGCGACTGAAAGGTCACTGGGTCGATGTCGGTACCCACGAGCGTCTGGCCGAAGCCGAAGCCTTGATAGAAGCGAGTCGCTGATATGTTGTGGCCAGGGACTCTGATTGGAGCCGGAGCGGGTTTTGCTATCGCGAGCATTCCGGGGGCCATGCTTGGGGCTTTGTTGGGGCAGGCGCTGGATCGGCGCCTGCATTTGCAGAGCTGGGGGCATTTGCGGGAAAAACTCGGCGGCCGGCCGATGCTGCGCAACGACGAACTGTTATTCGTGTTGCTCGGGCGTCTGGCCAAGAGCGACGGGCGGGTCACGGACGGTCACATCCAGCAGGCGCGGCATGAGATGCGCGCGCTGGAAATGAGCGAGCCGGCGCAGCGCCGGGCGATTGCCGCGTTCAATCGTGGCAAGTCCGGCAACGACAATCTGCGCGGTTATCTGCGTCGATTGAGCACTCAACCTCACGCGGCTGAAGGTGTATTGCGCGCCTGCTGGCGAATGGTCTTCGCCGATGGTCGGGCCGGCGTCAGCGAGCGGGAATTGCTGGCGCAGTGGGGCAAGTGGCTGGGCTGGACGACCCAGCAGATCCAGGCGCTGGCGGCGGACTACGAGCCACACAAGCGTCCGATCGTCAGCGCGGCGGTGAGCTATCAGGAAGCGATGCGCCTGCTCGGCGTCTCAGCCACCAGCGAACCGGCACAGATCAAACGCGCCTATCGGCGTCTGCTCAGCCGGCATCACCCGGACAAGGTGGCCGGGACGGGGGCCACGCCGGCGCAGGTGCGCGAGGCCACCGAGAGGACCCGCGAATTGCACAATGCCTACACGTTGATTCGCGAACGGCGGGACTTTCGCTAGGCATAAAAAAATCGCAGCGTTGGGCTGCGATTTTTTTTCTGCGCTTTGTCAGTCCGGGCTCTGCGGATTCAACCAGCCACGCACCCGGCGGAACAACTGCTCCTGCTCGGCCTTGTTGTCCGGCAAAGCCTTGAGTGCAACCTGACTGAACGCGGAGGTCTTCAGTCGCTTGCTCGCCTGCATGCGCTCCAGTGCCGCGTTGCGGTCCAGCGCTTTATCCATGTAGAAAATGTCCGCGGTCGGCAGCTTCAGGGTCGGCGTCAGTTCCACCAGTTGCGGTTGGGCCTTGGCCGGGGTCTGCGCGGCTACCAGGACCAGCTTCTCGACCTGCGAGTTTTGTCGCTCGCTCATGTAGCGCGCCGCCCAGTAAGCACCGGTGCCATGACCAAGTACGACAATGCTGCGCGCGCTCTGTTGTTCGGCGTAGGCCAGCGCGGCGTCGATGCGGGCGAAAATTCGCTCGGCGTCGGCCTTGGACTGTTCCTCGGTGGATTCGGCAACGACCTTGTCGGCCACATCGGCTTCGCCGCCGGCGGCTTGTTCGATCGGCTCGGCGGTGGTCGAATCCTTGCTGCCCGGGTCGGCGGTTTTCGCTGCGGCGGGTGCTTCGACCACGCGCGGCGCGATGGCATCGCTTTGCAGATCGGGCAGGGTGATACTCAGGCTGCTCCACTCGACGTCCGGCAACTTGCGGCGCAACGGGCCGATCGCCTGGGGCCAGTCAGCGGTTTCGCCGGCACCGGGAATGAGGATCACCGCGCCTTTGGGTTCGGCGGTGTTGGCCGGTTTCCACAGGGCAAGGAAGGTGTCGCTGCCCGCTTGCAGTTGCTGTTGTTCCTGGGCTGGAACCTTGCGTTCGAGTGCCGCGGCTTCTTCCTGACTACGCTCAAGCAGTGGCTGGCGTTCGACCGGTTTTTCTTCGGCGGCTTTTTCTGCGGCGGGGGCGGGTGCCGGATCCGCGGCTTCGACGGAAAACGCACAAGGCAGGATCAGCGACAGGCACAATGCTGGCATTGCCAGGCGATAGACAGGGGGCATCGGTTATTCCAGGCCAGAAGTTATCCCGGCAGCCTAATGGGTTGGTCAGAATTTGTCAGTGTATGAGACTTCAATGATGCGTTTTTGCTGCCTGTGGGTTATCGGCTGTCTGGCGTTTCCCTTGATGGGCTGGGCGGCGCCTGCGCCACCGAGCCACCTCGCGCGGTTGTCGGCCAGCGAACAACAGTGGCTCGCACAGCACAATGAATTGCGCGTGGGCCTGGTGCTGCAGGCGCCGTACGCGCAATACGACCGGCGGTTGCAGCGGCTGTCGGGGGCCAACGTCGAAGTGATGAAAGCCTTGGCCCGTGCGCTGAATGTCGAGCTGAGCTGGCGCAACTTTCAGGATCTGGCACAACTCGAGGCCGCTGCCCGGGACGGCGAAATCGACATCGCCCCAGGCCTGACCCAGACTCCGGGCGGGCTGCGTCTGTGGCAGTTTTCCGATCCGTACATGCGCGTGCCGCAACTGGTGGTCAGCGACCAGAAAAGCAGCGCGACCGTGGAGCTGGAAAAACTCGACAGCCAGACCCGCGTCGCCGTGCGTATGCCCGGCGTAACCGCCGATTATCTGCGCGGCAACTATCCGCACCTGAATCTGCAAGGCGTACCGATGGAGCGTCAGGCGCTGCAACTGTTGCTGAGTCAGCAGGCGTCCTACGCGGTGGTCGATGAGGCGCAGCTCGGGCGGCTGTCGGCGGAACCGGAGTTTGCCGGGCTGGTGGTGGTCGGCGACATCGGTCTGCCGCAACTGCTGCGCATCGGCACCCGTCGTGACTGGCCGGAGCTGGCCGGGATCGTCGAGAGTGCCTTGCGCGCAATCCCGGCCAAGGATCTGGAGCGCCTGCATGCGCAATGGCTGCAACCCAAATATCCGCGACTCTCCGAATCGCCGGGCTTCTGGCAGAACCTGAGTCTGTTGTTCGCGGTGCTGCTGCTCAGTTGCGTGGCCATCGTGTTCTGGCAGCGCCGCCAGCATCGCAGTCTTGAACAGCGCCTGCTCGACGCGCGTGAAGACATCGCCCTGCGCGCCGCCAGCGAAGAGGCCTTGCGCCTGACCCAGTTTTCCATCGATCAGAGCACCGTCGGCATTCTCTGGGTCAATTGGGACAGCCATGTGCGCTACGCCAATCGCGCGGCAGAAAACATGCTTGGTTATCCACAGGGCGCGATCATCGACCGGCCGTTGATCGACTTTGAGCCGGGGCTGCACATGGATCGCTGGCTCAACCTGTGGAAACGCGCCCGAGCCAGCGAAGAAGGGCCACTTAGTTTTGAAGCCAACTGTGTGCGGGCCGATGGCAGTGTGCTGCCGGCGGACGTGTCGCTGAGCTTCCTGCGTTTTCGCGATGGCGAGTATCTGGTGGTCTATCTCACCGATGTCACCGAGCGTCGTCGTGCCTTGGCTGCGTTGCAGGAAAGCGAGGCGCGGCTGCAAGGCATCGCGGCTAACGTGCCGGGGCTGGTATTCCGCCTTGAGCGCGCACCGGTGACCGGGCAGATCGACTTTGCCTACATCAGCGAGGGCAGCGAAAGTCTGGTCGGCTACGCGCCGGCCGCCATCGCCCATCGCGACATGGGACTTCGCAGTCTGGTGCATCCGGATGACCGGGCCGCTTATCACCAGACTCAGGACCAGGCGCTGGACACCGACAGCGACTGGTCGTGGCAGGGCCGGATTCTCACGCGCCAGGGCGAGCAGCGCTGGGCTGAGATCAAGGCCATCACCCGTCAGCTGGAGGGCGGTGCCTATGTCTGGGACGGCATTGTCTGGGACATCACCGAAAGTAAACGCATCGAACTGGAGCTGGCGGCCTCCCGCGAACAACTGCGCGAACTGTCGGCGCACCTGGAAAGCGTGCGGGAAGAGGAAAAGGCGCGCATCGCCCGGGAGGTTCACGATGAACTGGGGCAGATGCTGACGGTGCTGAAACTGGAAACGTCGATGTGCGAACTGGCCTACGCGCAACTCGACCCGGGTCTGAACGAGCGCTTGAACAGCATGAAGCGCCTGATTGCCCAGTTGTTCCAGCTGGTGCGGGATGTGGCGACGGCGCTGCGCCCGCCGATTCTCGATGCCGGGATCGCCTCGGCCATCGAGTGGCAGGCGCGGCGGTTCGAGGCGCGCACGCAGATTCCGTGTCTGGTGCAGGTGCCGGACAACCTTGCGCCCCTCAGCGACGCCAAGGCCATCGGCCTGTTCCGTATTCTTCAGGAGGCGTTGACCAACGTCATGCGCCATGCTCAGGCGCATACTGTGGAACTGACGCTGACGCAGGAAGGCAACGAATTGTGTCTGACGGTCAGCGATGATGGCGTAGGATTTGTCGCCGCTGCCGGCAGGCCGACATCCTTTGGACTGGTGGGCATGCGCGAGCGGGTGTTGATCATGGGCGGGCAGCTGTCACTCGACAGCGAGCCGGGCGAGGGCACCACGCTGAGCGTGCGGGTGCCACTGGATGAGGAGAAGTAAGTGATCCGTGTACTGGTAGCCGAAGACCACACCATCGTTCGCGAAGGCATCAAGCAATTGATCGGCCTGGCCAAGGATCTGCAAGTGGTGGGGGAGGCGAGCAACGGCGAGCAATTGCTGGAAACCCTGCGCAATGTGCCCTGCGAAGTGGTGTTGCTGGACATCTCGATGCCCGGCGTCAACGGGCTCGAAGCGATTCCACGAATCCGCGCGCTGAACCATCCGCCGGCGATTCTGGTGCTGTCGATGCACGACGAAGCACAGATGGCCGCCCGGGCGCTGAAGGTCGGCGCCGCCGGTTATGCCACCAAGGACAGCGATCCGGCGCTGCTGCTGACGGCCATTCGCAAAGTGGCGGCGGGCGGGCGCTACATCGACCCGGAGCTGGCCGACCGCATGGTCTTCGAAGTCGGCCTGACCGATGCGCGACCACTGCACTCGTTGCTGTCGGAGCGCGAATTCTCGGTGTTCGAACGCCTGGCGCAAGGCGCTAACGTCAACGACATCGCCCAGCAACTGGCCCTGAGCAGCAAGACCATCAGCACCCACAAGGCGCGGCTGATGCAGAAACTCAACATCACTTCGCTCGCCGAGCTGGTGAAGTACGCGATGGAACACAAGCTCCTCTGAGCGACATATCCAATAGCGACAGGCGCTTTTGCCGGTTCTGACGGCTTGAGCCCCGACCCATGCGGCGGGTTTGCCAAAACGCGCCATCCTTGTAGGGCAATCCCTACGCCCGGCCTTCCATCCGGCTGAGGCGATTCTCTCCTGCGCCCCGATTTGCGTGACTGCAAGCAGCCACTAGGCTTAATCCCACAGCAGTCATCAATAACAAAGGTGTGGGTATGAGCCAGGTCGAATCAAACGCAGGGGCCAGCGATGTGCTGGTCAGCTTTCGTGGAGTGCAGAAGAGCTACGACGGCGAGAACCTGATCGTCAAAGACCTCAACCTGGACATTCGCAAGGGCGAATTCCTCACCTTGCTCGGGCCGTCCGGCTCGGGCAAGACCACCAGCCTGATGATGCTCGCCGGTTTCGAAACGCCGACCGCCGGTGAAATCCTCCTCGCCGGGCGGGCGATCAACAACGTGCCGCCGCACAAACGCGACATCGGCATGGTGTTCCAGAACTACGCGCTGTTCCCGCACATGACCGTCGCTGAAAACCTGGCGTTTCCGCTGACCGTGCGTGGCCTGAACAAAAGCGACGTCAGCGACAAGGTCAAGAAAGTCCTGAGCATGGTCCAGCTTGATGCGTTCGCATCGCGTTATCCGGCGCAATTGTCCGGCGGTCAGCAACAACGTGTGGCCTTGGCCCGCGCGCTGGTGTTCGAGCCGCAACTGGTGCTGATGGACGAACCGCTCGGCGCCCTCGACAAGCAACTGCGTGAACACATGCAGATGGAAATCAAACACCTGCACCAGCGCCTTGGCGTGACCGTGGTCTACGTGACCCACGACCAGGGCGAAGCCCTGACCATGTCCGACCGCGTTGCCGTGTTCCATCAGGGCGAGATCCAGCAGATCGCCCCGCCGCGCACCCTCTACGAAGAACCGAAAAACACTTTCGTCGCCAACTTCATCGGCGAGAACAACCGCCTCAACGGTCGCCTGCTCAGCCAGAGCGGCGAGCGCTGCGTGGTCGAGCTGGGGCGCGGGGAAAAGGTCGAGGCGCTGGCGGTCAACATCGGCCAGACCGGCGAACCGGTCACCCTGTCGATCCGCCCCGAGCGCGTCAGCCTCAACGGTTCGAGCGACCAATGCGTCAACCGCTTCTCCGGGCGGGTGGCCGAATTCATCTATCTGGGCGACCACGTCCGGGTGCGCCTGGAAGTCTGCGGCAAGACCGACTTCTTCGTGAAACAACCGATTGCCGAGCTCGATCCAGCGCTCGCGGTCGGCGACGTGGTTCCGCTTGGCTGGCAGGTCGAGCACGTTCGCGCGCTCGATCCACTAGGGGACGCCCTCACTTAGTTTCCACACCGCGCCGGGTCTGCTGTTGTGCAGGGCAAGGCGCGAGAAGCGTGGTTTGGTCATTCCAAATAAGCTTCGAGCAACGCAGCCCTGCACAACAGCAGGCCCGGCCCTTCGGGTTGTGCCTTAAAGCGGGCCATGCTGCGTTGCAGGCCTTGGAAAGGGAACACCATTCCCTTCGGCCTGCGCCTTGCCTGGCCCGCTTTAAGGCGACAACGCGGTGAGGAAACTAAGTGAGGGCGTCCCCATGAGGCGCACTGAAACGCCCCGCAATACCAACACCAACCCTGCACGTGGAGAGAACAATAAATGTTGAGATCCCTGAAGTTCACAGCCCTGACCCTGGGCCTGATGGGTGCGGCAAGCGCAATGGCCGCCGGCCCGGATCTGACCGTGGTGTCGTTTGGCGGGGCGAACAAGGCGGCGCAAGTCAAAGCCTTCTACGCACCGTGGGAAGCGGCGGGCAACGGCAAGATCGTCGCCGGCGAGTACAACGGCGAGATGGCCAAGGTCAAAGCCATGGTCGACACCAAGAGCGTGTCCTGGGATCTGGTCGAGGTTGAATCGCCGGAGCTGTCCCGTGGCTGCGACGAAGACATGTTCGAGCAACTCGATCCTGCGCTGTTCGGCAAATCCGAAGACTACGTCAAAGGCGCGATCCAGCCGTGCGGCGTGGGCTTCTTCGTGTGGTCGACCGTGCTGGCCTACAACGCCGACAAGCTGAAAACCGCACCGACCAGCTGGGCGGATTTCTGGGACACGAAAAAATTCCCGGGCAAGCGCGGCCTGCGCAAAGGCGCCAAGTACACCCTCGAATTCGCACTGATGGCCGACGGCGTAGCGCCGAAAGACGTGTACAAGGAACTGGCCAGCAAGGGCGGTCAGGATCGCGCATTCAAGAAACTGGATGAGTTGAAACCGAACATCCAGTGGTGGGAAGCCGGCGCCCAGCCGCCGCAATACCTCGCTTCCGGTGACGTGGTCATGAGCTCGGCCTACAACGGTCGTATTGCTGCCGTGCAGAAAGAATCCAATCTGAAAGTGGTGTGGAACGGCGGTATCTACGACTTCGATGCGTGGGCCATCCCGAAAGGTCTGGACGCCAAGCGTGCCGAAGCGGCGAAGAAATTCATCGCGTTCTCGGTGCAGCCGCAACAGCAGAAGACCTACTCGGAAAACATCGCCTACGGCCCGGCCAACTCCCAGGCTGTGCCGTTGCTGGACAAGGCAATCCTGAAAGACATGCCGACCACCCCGGAAAACATCGCCAACCAGGTGCAGATCGACGTCAGCTTCTGGGCTGACAACGGTGAGCAACTGGAGCAGCGCTTCAACTCCTGGGCTGCGAAGTAACCAGAGGGCTCGCCCTCCTGTGGGAGCGAGCTTGCTCGCGAAAGCGTCAGCACATTCACCTTGATGTCGACTGACACGCCGCCTTCGCGAGCAAGCCCGCTCCCACATTAAAAGTTCGAGGTGGCTTGCCGCCTCTGTAACGATCAAAGATTTGCGGAGTACGTCATGGCCATCGCCGTTCCCCTGAACGAGGGCAACAGCCCCACCTTGAAGCAGCGGCTCAAGCACGCCGAGCGGGTCAACCGCTGGAAGGCCCAGGCGCTGATCGCGCCGCTGGTGCTGTTTCTGTTGCTGGTGTTCCTGGTGCCGATCGTGGCGCTGCTCTATAAAAGCGTCGGCAACCCGGAAGTGGTCGGCGGCATGCCGCGCACCGTGACCGCGATTGCTGCGTGGGACGGCCGAGGCCTGCCCGCCGAACCGGTCTATAAAGCTGCCAGCGAAGACCTCGCCGAAGCGCGGAAAAACCAGACCCTGGGCGATCTGTCCAAGCGCCTGAACATGGAGTTGGCCGGCTATCGCAGCCTGCTGACCAAAACCGCCCGCTCGCTGCCATTCGCCAGCGAACCGGCCTCTTATAAAGAAGCACTGGAAGGCCTCGACGAGCGTTGGGGCGATCCGGCCTACTGGCAAGCGGTGAAGCGCAACACCAGCAGCATCACCCCGTTCTATCTGCTGGCGGCGGTGGATCATCGCATCGACGACCTCGGCGAAATTGCTCCGGCGACCCCGGATCAGGCGATCTACCTCGACATCTTCGCCCGGACTTTCTGGATGGGCCTGATCATCACCGTGATCTGCCTGGTGCTCGCTTATCCGCTGGCGTACCTGCTGGCCAACCTGCCGTCGCGTCAAAGCAACCTGCTGATGATTCTGGTGTTGCTGCCGTTCTGGACCTCGATCCTGGTGCGAGTCGCCGCGTGGATCGTGTTGCTGCAATCCGGCGGATTGATCAACAGCGCGCTGATGGCGATGGGGATCATCGATAAACCGCTGGAGCTGGTGTTTAACCGCACCGGGGTTTACATCTCGATGGTGCACATCCTGCTGCCGTTCATGATCCTGCCGATCTACAGCGTGATGAAAGGCATCTCGCCGACTTACATGCGTGCCGCGATTTCCCTCGGCTGCCATCCGTTCGCCAGTTTCTGGCGGGTGTACTTCCCGCAGACTTACGCAGGTGTCGGCGCCGGTTGCCTGTTGGTGTTCATCCTCGCCATCGGCTACTACATCACCCCGGCGCTGCTCGGCAGCCCGAACGATCAGATGGTCAGCTACTTCGTCGCGTTCTACACCAACACCAGCATCAATTGGGGCATGGCCACCGCACTGGGCGGGCTGTTGCTGCTGGCGACTGTGGTGCTTTATCTGATCTACAGCTGGCTGGTAGGCGCCAGTCGCCTGCGCCTGAGCTAAGGGGAATTTGAAATGCTGAGTCCTTATATGTCGCCCGTCGAGCGGGTGTGGTTCTACAGCTTGCGGATCCTCTGCGGCTTGATCCTGTTGTTTCTGATCCTGCCGGTGCTGGTGATCGTGCCGCTGTCGTTCAACTCGGGCAGTTTTCTGGTGTACCCGCTGCAGGGCTTTTCGCTGCACTGGTATCAGGACTTCTTCGCCTCGGCGGAATGGATGCGCTCGCTGAAGAACAGCATCATCGTCGCCCCGGCCGCGACCGTGCTGGCGATGGTGTTCGGCACGCTGGCGGCCATCGGCCTGACCCGTGGCGACTTCCCCGGCAAGCCGCTGGTGATGGCGCTGGTGATTTCACCGATGGTGGTGCCGGTGGTGATCATCGGTGTGGCCAGTTACCTGTTCTTCGCGCCGCTGGGCCTGGGCAACAGTTTCTTCTCGCTGATTGTGGTGCACGCGGTGCTCGGTGTGCCGTTCGTGATCATCACGGTGTCGGCGACGTTGCAGGGTTTCAACCATAATCTGGTGCGGGCGGCGGCCAGCCTTGGTGCTTCGCCATTGACCACGTTCCGCCGGGTGACTTTGCCGCTGATTGCGCCGGGGGTAATTTCCGGGGCGCTGTTTGCCTTCGCAACCTCGTTCGATGAAGTGGTGGTGACGTTGTTTCTTGCAGGTCCCGAGCAGGCGACGCTGCCACGGCAGATGTTCAGCGGGATTCGCGAGAACCTGAGTCCGACGATTGCGGCGGCTGCGACGTTGTTGATTGCCTTCTCGGTGATTCTGTTGCTGACGCTGGAATGGTTGCGTGGGCGGAGTGAAAAACTGCGTACTGCTCAGGTTTAGTGTTCGGCTTGAGATCGTTACCCCCTCACCCCAACCCTCTCCCCCAAGGGGGCGAGGGGAAAGGGAGCAGATATTCGTGCAGTTCAGAATCTGTGTTCGACTTGAGGAAGGGAGCTGATCTACACGCTTTTCAAAACCTGAGTTCGACTCGGTAATTCAGGTCGGTTATAGCGAAAACTCACCACGGTCAGTCCCCTCTCCCTACGGGCGGTCCGACGTTTCGGGAGGGTTAGGGTGAGGGCGCTCTTGATCCTGCTTCAGTCATTCACACCCTGAATACCAGACAACCCGATTTCCCCAGCTACGCTTGTGCTCAGCTCCCACATCTATAAGAGGCTGCGCACGATGAGTCTTTCCTCGTTCAAGATTGCTCACAAACTGATCACCGGCGCCGGGGCCATCGAGCAACTGGCGGCCGAGCTAACGCGGCTGGATATAGACAACCCGCTGATCGTCACCGATGCCGCGCTGGTCAAGTCCGGGACTGTAGAGCTGGCGCTGGCGCAGATCGGCCAGCGTGAATATGAAATCTTCGACCGCGTGTTGCCCGATCCTGAAATCGCCATCGTCGAGGACTGTATGCGTGTCTACCGCGAAGGCGGGCATGACGGGCTGATCGGCCTCGGTGGCGGCAGTGCCATCGACATCGCCAAGAGCGTCGCGGCGTACGCCGGTTATCACGGCGCGCTGGAGGATCTGTTCGGCGTCGATCAGGTGCCGCGCAAAGGCCCGCCGCTGATCGCCATCCCGACCACGGCCGGCACCGGTTCTGAAGTGACCAACGTCGCGATTCTTTCGGACAAGGTCGCCCAACTGAAGAAGGGCATCGTCAGCAACTACCTGTTGCCGGATGTGGCGCTGGTCAGTCCGCAGATGACCCTGACCTGTCCGCGCAGCGTCACCGCCGCCAGCGGCGTCGATGCGCTGGTGCATGCCATCGAGTCCTACCTGTCGCTGAATGCCTCGCCGATCACCGATTCGCTGGCCATCGGCGCGATCAAGTTGATCGCCCGGTCCTTGCCCAAGGCCTACGCCAATCCCTCCAACCTGCAAGCCCGAGAGGACATGGCCACCGCCAGCCTGATGGCCGGCATGGCGTTCGGCAATGCCGGGGTCGGCGCGGTGCATGCGTTGGCGTATCCGCTGGGCGGGCGCTTCAACATTGCCCATGGTGTCAGCAACGCCTTGCTGCTGCCGTATGTCATGACCTGGAACAAGATGGCCTGCGTCGAACGGATGCAGGATATTGCCGAAGCCATGGGAGTGAAGACCGCTCATCTGAGTCTCAATGAAGCCGCCGATAGCGCCGTCGCGGCGATGACCGAACTGTGCGCGGCGGTGGAAATCCCGCTGGGTCTGCGCAGTTTCGGCGTGCCTGAAGAAGCGATCCCGGCCATGGCCGTAGAGGCCGCGGGAATCGAGCGCCTGATGCGCAACAACCCGCGCAAGCTCAGCGCCGCCGACATCGAGAAGATCTACCGGGCGGCGTACTGAGAACCCGCCGGTCATCGGTCATGGCACAACCCAATCATCGCGGTCACGGTGCGCGCGCGGAAACTTGAGGTATACAATGCGCGCCATCGTGATTTAGCTCAGAAAAGGTGCGTCATGCAGCCCTTCGTTATTGCTCCGTCGATTCTCTCCGCCGACTTCGCCCGCCTGGGCGAGGAAGTGGACAACGTTCTGGCCGCCGGTGCCGACTTCGTCCACTTCGATGTCATGGACAACCACTATGTGCCGAACCTGACCATCGGCCCGATGGTCTGCGCCGCGCTGCGCAAGTACGGCGTGACCGCGCCGATCGACGCCCACCTGATGGTCAGCCCGGTGGATCGCATCGTCGGCGACTTCATCGAGGCCGGCGCCACCTACATCACCTTCCACCCGGAAGCTACGCTGCATGTCGATCGTTCGCTGCAACTGATCCGTGAAGGCGGCTGCAAATCCGGCCTGGTGTTCAACCCGGCGACCCCGCTGGACGTGCTCAAGTACGTGATCGACAAGGTCGACATGGTCTTGCTGATGAGCGTCAACCCGGGCTTCGGCGGGCAGAAATTCATCCCCGGCACCCTCGACAAGCTGCGCGAAGCGCGGGCGATCATCGATGCCTCGGGCCGTGACATCCGCCTGGAAATCGACGGCGGCGTCAACGTCAACAACATCCGTGAAATCGCTGCCGCTGGCGCCGACACCTTCGTGGCCGGCTCGGCGATCTTCAATGCGCCGAACTATCAGGACGTCATCGACAAGATGCGTTCCGAATTGGCGCTGGCTCGCCCATGAGCGGTTTTGAGCAGCTGTTCCCGGGGCAACTGCCGCGGTTGGTGATGTTCGATCTGGATGGCACGCTGATCGATTCGGTACCCGACCTGGCGGCGGCTGTGGATAACATGCTGCTCTCGCTCGGGCGCAAGCCTGCCGGTATCGAGTCGGTACGCGAGTGGGTCGGCAACGGTGCGCCGGTGCTGGTGCGCCGCGCATTGGCCGGCGGTATCGATCATTCCTCCGTGGATGACGTCGAAGCCGAGCATGCGCTGGAGGTTTTCATGGAAGCCTACGGCGCCAGCCATGAGCTGACCGTGGTCTATCCCGGCGTGCGCGACACCCTGAAATGGCTGCACAAGCAGGGCGTGGCCATGGCGCTGATCACCAACAAGCCGGAGCGCTTCGTCGCGCCGCTGCTGGATCAGATGAAGATCGGCCGCTACTTCAAGTGGATCATCGGCGGCGATACCCTGCCGCAGAAGAAGCCTGACCCGGCGGCGCTGTTCTTCGTCATGAAGATGTCCGGCATTCCGGCCTCGCAATCGCTGTTCGTCGGCGATTCGCGCAGCGACGTGCTGGCGGCGAAAGCGGCGGGGGTCAAATGCGTTGGGCTCAGTTATGGCTACAACCATGGCCGGCCGATTGCCGAGGAATCCCCGGCGCTGGTAATCGACGATCTGCGCAAGCTAATTCCCGGTTGCCTGGATACGGCCGCTGAGATAACGTTGCCCGACGCTTCTCAATCCCCTTCTGGAAACGCCATCGTGGTGGTCACCCGCAAACTCTGGATGAAAGTCATCAAGGCCCTGGCCCGCTGGCGTTGGCGCGCCTGACTTGTTCCTGGCCGGCCTGCCGGCGCGTTTGCACACCTGACTGATTTGCCCCTCACACCACGAGGCACCCTATGATCCGCGAAGAATTCCTGCGTCTGGCCGCTGACGGCTACAACCGCATTCCGCTGGCCTGCGAAACCCTGGCCGACTTCGACACCCCGCTGTCGATCTACCTGAAACTGGCCGACCAGCCCAACTCCTACCTGCTCGAATCGGTGCAGGGCGGCGAGAAATGGGGCCGTTACTCGATCATCGGCCTGCCGTGCCGCACCGTGCTGCGGGTTCACGACCATCACGTGAGTATCACCGTCGATGGCGTCGAGACCGAAAGCCATGACGTCGAAGATCCGCTGGCCTTCGTCGAAACCTTCAAGGCCCGCTACAACGTGCCGACCATTGCCGGTCTGCCGCGCTTCAACGGCGGTCTGGTGGGTTACTTCGGTTACGACTGCGTGCGTTATGTAGAGAAGCGCCTCGGCAAATGCCCGAATCCGGATCCGCTGGGCGTGCCGGACATTCTGCTGATGGTCTCCGATGCGGTGGTGGTGTTCGACAACCTCGCCGGCAAGATGCACGCGATCGTGCTGGCCGACCCGGCACAGGCCGATGCCTACGAGCAGGGCCAGGCGCAATTGCAGCAACTGCTGGAAAAACTGCGTCAGCCGATCACCCCGCGCCGTGGCCTGGATTTCAGCAAGCAGCAGGCGGCCGAGCCGTTGTTCCGCTCCAGTTTCACTCAGGACGACTACGAAAAAGCCGTCGACACCATCAAGGAATACATCCTCGCCGGTGACTGCATGCAGGTGGTGCCGTCCCAGCGCATGTCGATCGACTTCAAGGCGGCGCCGATCGATCTGTACCGCGCACTGCGTTGCTTCAACCCGACGCCGTACATGTACTTCTTCAACTTCGGCGATTTCCACGTCGTCGGCAGTTCGCCCGAAGTGCTGGTGCGGGTCGAAGACAACCTGATCACCGTGCGCCCGATTGCCGGCACCCGTCCTCGCGGGGCCACCGAAGAGGCGGACGTGGCGCTGGAAGAAGACCTGCTGTCCGACGACAAGGAGATCGCCGAGCACCTGATGCTGATCGACCTCGGTCGCAACGACACCGGGCGCGTATCGGAGATCGGCTCGGTGAAGCTCACCGAGAAAATGGTCATCGAGCGTTATTCCAACGTGATGCACATCGTGTCCAACGTCACCGGCCAGTTGAAAGCCGGGCTGACGGCGATGGATGCGCTGCGAGCGATTCTGCCGGCGGGCACCTTGTCCGGCGCGCCGAAGATCCGGGCGATGGAAATCATCGACGAGCTGGAGCCGGTCAAGCGTGGCGTGTATGGCGGCGCGGTCGGGTACTTCGCCTGGAACGGCAACATGGACACCGCGATTGCGATCCGTACCGCAGTGATCAAGAACGGCGAACTGCACGTGCAGGCCGGTGGCGGCATCGTCGCCGACTCGGTGCCGGCGCTGGAATGGGAAGAAACCATCAACAAGCGCCGGGCGATGTTCCGCGCTGTTGCACTGGCCGAGCAAACCCCGGACTGAGTGATTGCTGATTCAGCCAAAAAAAACGCGGCGCCTGTGAGGGCGCCGCGTTTTTTTATGGCCTGCGAATCAGAAGTCGAGCGCTACGCCGACGTTGATCCCTTGCTGGGTGAAGTCGTCATCCTTGCGGATGTCGTAGCTGGCGCGCAATGCCAGATCCTTGGTGAGGTTGTGGCTCACGCCGAGGTTCAGGCGGTTGAGGTTGGTTTGAGGGGCATAGCCGGCCAGGGTATAGCGGTTGTTCGGCAGGCTATTGAGGTTCATCGTCACATGCTGGGTGTCGTCGTTGTACTCGCGCTCATGGGCCAGTTCGCCGAACACCTGGGTCTGCGAGGTGATCTGGTACTTGCCCTGGATCCCGAGGCCGAGACGGCGGGAAATGCGCGACTGGTCATCGAACGTCAGCGCGGTGGAGTCGGCGCCGTTTTCCGAATAGCCATCGACTTCAACCTTGGCAAAGTCGGCACTGACGAATGGCGACAGGTGCCATGGGCTGCTCGCTTCTGGCGCAATGTCGTAACCCACGCGTCCGCTGAAGGCCAGAACATAGCCGTCGGTATCGCCTTTCTCGCCGCGTTCGTTGACTCCCAGCTGGAATTTGCGTTTGAGGCTGTCGTAATCCAGATGCCCGGCGGTCACGGCGGCGTCACCCCACCAGCGGTTCTGCTGGTACTGGGCGAATGCGGTGCCCAGATAAGTGTTCAGCTTGTAGTCCGAGTCGTTGTCGCCGGCCTCGAGTTTCTGATTGTAGAAACCGGCCGCCACGCCCACGCGCCATGCGTCGTTGAGGCGGTAGCTGCCGCCGATGTTCAGGTTGTAACCGTTGCCGTCGGCGCTGGCGCCGCTGCGCTGGCTGTCGAAGTCCTGATGCTGGCCGCCACCGGCGACAATCGCCCGCCATTGGCCAACGGCCTGCCAGTTTTGCCAATCCGCCAGCCACTGGTTGCGCAGTTCATCCTGATGCGAGCGCAGGGTGCCTTGGGCCATTTGCGGCAACAGGGTCGCTTCCCATGGTGCGGCCAGCAGCGAGTAGGCGTAATCGGCAATCAGGCGTTGCCCGGCTTCCGTTGGGTGAACGGCGTCGTTGTAAATCAGCTTGGTCGGATCCGGGGTGGCGCTGTTGATCCCGTACCGCGCGTTCTCCGTGCAGCTGTTGCCGCTGAAGCAGGTGCCGACCAGATTCTGGTCGGTCGCCAGGCCGAACTGCGCCGGATTGGCGAATGCCTCTTTGAGCAGAACCGGGACGTTCAGCGGGATGACGTTGGCATTGACGCTCTGCAACTGGCTGACCAGTTCGGTGTTGAACTGGGCGCTGAGTTGCGAAGTGAACGCTTGCAGCGGCGAACCGTTGATGGCTGGCGTCAGGCCGATGTCCGGCAACAGCCAGACCATGATGTAACGGGCGCCGGCGCCTTGCAGTGTGCGTACGCTGTCGACCAGTCGATCAGCGGCGGCATTCGCCTGAGTCAGGCTGGTGACGCGGCCCTGGAGGAAATCGTTGCCGCCCCCGGTCAGGTAATACAGGGCATTCGGGTCGGCACGGAAACCGTTCGACGGCAGATAACCGGCGCGGGTACGTTCACCAGTGGCGGACTGGCTGGTGATCGAGTCGAGAATCTGGTCGGTACGATAGCCGCCCACGGCCCAGTTGTTACCGTCCGGCTGGCCTTGGCCGGCACGTACCGCTGAGGACGAGGAGGCGGTTTGATCCGGTGTGAAGCCAAGTCGGCCACCGAGCAGTTGCGTCGAGTTCAGCGAGCGGAGTTCACCGCTGCCGTCCAGATAGACCGGGCCGGTGCGGTTGGTGTAGCGCTGCGTGGCGCCGGCCGGGCCGCCGCTGTCAGTGAAAGTCCCGGCATCGCTCAGGCTGTCACCGAAGACCACGAAATTCGAATAAGGATTGGGTGCGGCGTTCGCCTGGGCGCAGGCCATCGCGAGCAGGCATCCGGCGAGCGGTACAAACAACGTCTGTTTGATCATGAGCAAGTCCGTTTATTTATTGTTGTAGTGAACGAAACGACAGTACCAAAAACTTCCGGCGATTTGCCAT
Organism: Pseudomonas sp. DR 5-09; assembly: GCF_001655595.1. Classification (NCBI taxonomy): domain Bacteria; kingdom Pseudomonadati; phylum Pseudomonadota; class Gammaproteobacteria; order Pseudomonadales; family Pseudomonadaceae; genus Pseudomonas; species Pseudomonas sp. DR 5-09. The sequence goes on along the minus strand of NZ_CP011566.1, from coordinate 5,767,414 downwards.
CGGTCGTCAACCCTCCCATTGTTTTATCCCCCACGGCCCCGGCCATATTGCACGCTCCGCCCAGCTAAGTTACTGTGCCGAAACGTATGAACGAGACCTTCCCCGTGTTGATCACCAGCAAACTTCTGGATCAAGTCATCAAGGCACACGCCCGCTGGCGTTGGCGCGCCTGAATCTATTCTGCCGGCCCCGCCGGATCTGTATCGCTTTGCCTTCCTTGCCCGTTTGAAATGCCGCTGTGCCGACGCGACCTGCGCGTCTGACCGTGTGCAGCGCCCTGGCAAGTCATCCGAAGGCTGTCTTCAAGTCAGAATTCAAGAGGTTCGAAACGCCATGTTGCTGATGATCGACAACTACGACTCCTTTACTTATAACGTTGTGCAATACCTCGGCGAGCTGGGTGCCGAGGTCAAGGTGGTGCGCAACGACGAACTGACCATCGCCGAAATCGAAGCGCTCAACCCTGAGCGGATCGTGGTTTCCCCGGGCCCGTGCACACCGACCGAAGCCGGCATCTCCATCGAAGCCATCAAGCATTTCGCCGGCAAACTGCCGATCCTCGGCGTCTGCCTCGGCCATCAGTCCATCGGCCAGGCTTTTGGCGGCGATGTCGTCCGCGCCCGCCAGGTGATGCACGGTAAGACTAGCCCGGTATTCCACGAGGACAAGGGCGTGTTTGCCGGTCTGAACCGTCCGCTGACCGTCACCCGCTATCATTCCCTGATCGTCAAACACGAAACGTTGCCCGATTGCCTGGAGCTGACCGCGTGGACCCAGCACGATGACGGTTCGGTCGACGAAATCATGGGCCTGCGTCACAAGACCCTGAACATCGAGGGCGTACAGTTCCACCCGGAATCGATCCTCACCGAGCAGGGCCATGAACTGTTCGCCAACTTCCTCAAACAAACCGGCGGCACGCGCTAAGGACTTTCCATGAATATCAAGACAGCCCTGAGCCGTATCGTCGATCATCTCGACCTCAGCACCGATGAAATGCGCGACGTGATGCGCGAAATCATGACCGGCCAATGCACGGATGCGCAGATCGGCGCGTTCATGATGGCCATGCGCATGAAGAGCGAGAGCATCGACGAAATCGTCGGCGCCGTGTCGGTGATGCGCGAACTGGCGGACAAGGTCGAACTCAAGACCCTCGACGGCGTGGTCGATGTGGTCGGCACCGGCGGTGACGGGGCAAACATTTTCAACGTGTCGACCGCGTCTTCCTTTGTGGTCGCTGCGGCCGGTTGCACCGTGGCCAAGCACGGTAACCGTGCGGTGTCGGGCAAGAGCGGCAGTGCCGACCTGCTGGAAGCCGCCGGCATCTACCTCAACCTGACCCCGGTTCAGGTGGCGCGCTGCATCGATAACGTCGGCATCGGTTTTATGTTTGCCCAGACTCACCACAAAGCCATGAAGTACGCCGCCGGCCCGCGTCGCGATCTCGGTCTGCGCACCCTGTTCAACATGCTCGGCCCGCTTACGAATCCGGCCGGTGTGAAACATCAGGTGGTGGGCGTGTTCACCCCGGCGCTGTGCCGGCCGTTGGCTGAAGTCTTGCAGCGTCTGGGCAGCAAGCACGTGCTGGTGGTGCATTCGAAGGACGGTCTGGACGAATTCAGCCTGGCGGCGCCGACCTTTGTCGCCGAGCTGAAAGACGATCAGATCTCCGAGTATTGGGTCGAGCCGGAAGATCTGGGCATGAAGAGCCAGAGCCTGCATGGCCTGTCGGTCGAAGGCCCGGAAGCGTCGCTGGCGCTGATCCGCGATGCACTGGGCAAGCGCAAGACCGAGAACGGCCAGAAGGCTGCCGAAATGATCGTGCTCAATGCCGGTGCGGCGCTGTACGCCGCCGACCTGGCGACAAGTCTGAAAGAGGGCGTGGCACTGGCCCACGACGCTCTGCACACCGGTCTTGCTCGGGAAAAACTCGAGGAGTTGGGTGCCTTTACCGCGGTATTCAAAGTGGAGAATGAGGGATGAGTGTACCGACGGTTCTGGAAAACATTCTGGCCCGCAAGGTTCAGGAAGTCGCCGAGCGTAGCGCTCGTGTGAGCCTGAGCGAGCTGGAAAGTCTGGCCAAGGCGGCCGATGCACCCCGTGGTTTTGCCCAGGCATTGCTGGCGCAGGCCAAGAAGAAACAACCGGCAGTGATCGCCGAAATCAAGAAGGCGTCGCCGAGCAAAGGCGTGATCCGCGAGAACTTCGTTCCCGCCGAGATCGCCAAAAGCTACGAGAAGGGCGGGGCGACCTGCCTGTCGGTGCTGACCGATATCGACTATTTCCAGGGCGCCGATGCCTACCTGCAACAGGCCCGCGCTGCGTGCTCGCTGCCGGTGATCCGCAAGGATTTCATGATCGATCCGTACCAGATCGTCGAAGCCCGTGCCTTGGGCGCCGATTGCGTGTTGTTGATCGTCTCCGCGCTGGATGACGTGAAAATGGCCGAACTGGCGTCGGTGGCCAAAGATGTCGGCCTCGATGTGCTGGTGGAAGTGCACGACGGCGATGAGCTGGAACGCGCGTTGAAAACCCTCGACACGCCGCTGGTCGGAGTCAACAACCGCAATCTGCACACCTTTGACGTGAGTCTGGAAACCACCCTCGACTTGCTGCCGCGCATTCCGCGTGATCGCCTGGTCATCACTGAGAGCGGCATCCTCAATCGTGCCGATGTCGAGTTGATGGAAATCAGCGATGTCTATGCGTTCCTGGTCGGCGAAGCGTTCATGCGCGCCGAAAGCCCGGGCATTGAACTGCAGCGTCTGTTCTTCCCGGAGCGCGGCGTTCCGGTGAGCGGTTCGACCCTCGACTGATCGAGTCTTCGCAGGCGCCCGTCCCCTTGTGGGAGCGGGCTTGCCCGCGAAGGCGGCATAAGATTCACCTCAGACTCAACGTCCTATGGAAACCTTATGATCCCCACTTCCCTGACCATCGAAGCCGGCCTGCAAGCCGAACAGGATCTGCTGGCCTCGGTCTGCGCCGGTGATGCCGAATTTGGCTTGCTGTTCTGGCAGCCCAGCGATCGCGCTTTGGTCATGCCGCGCCGTTTGAACCGCTTGCCCGGATTCGATCACGCCTGCGAAGTCTCCGCTGCTGCCGGTTGGCCGGTGTTGCTGCGTGAAACCGGCGGCGAACCGGTTCCGCAATCGGCTTCCACCATCAACATTGCACTGGTCTACGCACCGCCTCGCAGCGAAGGCGATTTGAACCGCATCGAAACCGGCTACCGGCGGTTGTGCGATCCGATCTGCGAGTTGCTGGATGAGTTGGGTGGGACTTCGTCGTTGGGTGAAATCGACGGTGCGTTCTGCGACGGTCGCTTCAACGTCAATCTCGACGGTCGCAAGATGGTCGGCACCGCGCAGCGCTGGCGCCAGAGTCAGGGTGGTCAGCGTCCGGTGGGGTTGGTTCACGGGGCGATGCTGGTGGATGACGAACGTGAGTCGATGGTCGCGGCGGTCAACCGCTTCAACGAAGCGTGTGGTCTGGAGCAGCGGGTTCGTGCCGCCAGCCACATCGCTCTGCATGAAAAATTCCCGGCGCCCCATGCACTGGCGCGTCTCGATGAACTCTTCCGTTTGATGCTGGCGCAGGTCTACGCCGGCTGAGCTTTGGAACTCAGCGAGTGCCGAAGACCACCATGGTCTTGCCTTTCACATCCACCAGGTTGCGTTCCTCAAGATCCTTGAGCACGCGACCGACCATCTCTCGCGAACAACCGACAATCCGGCCGATTTCCTGACGGGTCACCTTGATCTGCATGCCGTCCGGGTGAGTCATCGCGTCGGGTTGCTTGCACAGTTCCAGCAGGCAGCGAGCGACACGACCGGTGACGTCAAAGAATGCCAGGTCGCCGACCTTGCGTGTGGTGTTGCGCAGACGTTGTGCGATTTGTCCGCTGAGCACGTAAAGAATGTCCGGATCCTGCTGCGACAGTTCTCGGAACTTGGCGTAGCTGATTTCCGCGACTTCGCATTCAACCTTTGCCCGCACCCAGGCGCTGCGCTGCTGTTCCTGGCCGGCTTCTTCGAACAAACCCAGCTCGCCGAAGAAGTCCCCGGCATTCAGGTAGGCGATGATCATCTCGCGGCCGTCGTCATCCTCGATCAGGATCGTGACCGAACCGCGGATGATGAAGTACAGCGTGTCGGAACGATCCCCGGCGCAGATGATGTTGCTCTTGGCCGCGTGACGGCGGCGCTGGCAATGCATCAGCAGCTTGTCGAGGTTCTTGATTTTGGGTGTGGGGGTAATACCAACCATGGTTGTATCCCGAAAAGACTGCACGGTTATATTTGGTTTTTATATGAGGCGCTGAGGCGGTCGCTACACAGTCTGGCGAAGGCGCCAGTGAATTGGCGCCAGCTTACCAGACACTTCGTCGAAATTTCGAGAAATCACCTACGTTAAAGGTGCATTCGTCCTAGGAACCTGCTCGCTGTCCGGGCAGGGCCCTGTGCTAAGCTGGCGACCCTTTTTTCTACAGTGGAGTCTTGGCGATGAAGGCACGCATCCAATGGGCTGGCGAAGCCATGTTCCTCGGCGAATCCGGCAGCGGTCATGTCGTGGTCATGGACGGTCCGCCGGACGCCGGTGGTCGTAACCTGGGTGTCCGCCCGATGGAAATGCTCCTGCTGGGTGTCGGCGGTTGCAGCAATTTCGACGTGGTCAGCATTTTGAAGAAGTCCCGTCAGGCCGTTGAAAGCTGCGAAGCCTTTCTGGATGCCGAACGCGCGACCGAAGATCCGAAAGTGTTCACCAAGATCCACATGCACTTCGTGGTCAAGGGTCGGGGTTTGAAAGAAGCCCAGGTCAAACGCGCCATCGAACTGTCTGCGGAGAAGTATTGCTCGGCCTCGATCATGCTCGGCGCGGCTGGCGTAGCGATCACCCACGACTACGAAATCGTTGAACTCGGCTGAGCCGACATTCAACTATCATAAAAGCAGTGCAGACTCTGGCGATCCCCCGCTGACGTCTGCATAATGCGCCACTTTTTTCAGGGCCGTGATCAGTCAATCGACGGGTCATCCGCCTGAACAGATAACCAAAATCGCCATCGCGAAGAGGTGTTAACCGTCCTACGCAGGTGCGTTGTTCGCACTTGACGGGCATGCTTGATCACGCGGCCGTGCCGCATACATAGAGAGTTTTTAACGGTGAAAAGCAAACTCAAGCTCCACGGGTTCAATAACCTGACAAAGACCTTGAGCTTCAACATCTATGACATCTGCTACGCGGAAACCCCGCAAGACCAGCAGGCTTACGTCGAGTACATCAATCAAGAGTACAACGCCGAACGCCTGACGCAGATCCTCACGGAAGTTGTCGAAATCATTGGTGCCAACATTCTGAACATTGCGAGTCAGAACTATGAGCCTCAGGGTGCCAGCGTCACGATTCTGATCTCGGAAGAGCCGGTGACCCCCACCGAAAGCCAGATCGAAGAGTCCCCGGGCCCATTGCCCGAAATCATCCTGGCCCACCTCGACAAGAGCCATATCACGGTGCACACCTACCCGGAAATCCATCCGGACGCCGGTATTGCGACCTTCCGTGTGGACATCGATGTGTCGACCTGTGGTGTCATTTCACCGCTCAAAGCGCTCAACTTCCTCATTCACCAGTTCGATTCGGACATCGTGACCGTGGATTACCGTGTGCGCGGCTTCACCCGTGACGTTGAAGGTAACAAGCACTTCATTGACCACGAGATCAACTCGATCCAGAACTACCTCTCCGAAGACACCCGCGACGCGTACCAGATGACCGACGTGAACGTGTACCAGGAAAACCTGTTCCACACCAAAATGCTGCTGAAGAACTTCGAACTGGACAACTACCTGTTCGGCGATGCCACCAGCAACCTGTCTTCCGAGCAACGCGCTCAGGTGACCGAGCGTGTGAAGCACGAAATGCTGGAAATCTTCTACGCGCGCAATATGCCGAGCTAAGAAATCCGGGCACAAAAAAAGGCGACTGCTTTGCGGCAGTCGCCTTTTTTGTGGGCGTCTTTCAGATCCGGTAAGTGCTCTTGGTCATCACTTTGGCCAACAGGCTCATGCCGAACTTCACCGGCGCCGGGAAGCGGAAGCCGCCGGCCTCCAGTGCGCTTTCCGCGTGATGTTCTTCATCTATGCGCATCTGTTCCAGAATCGCCCGGGATTTTTCGTCCTCGGCCGGCAGTTGCTCCAGATGCTCGTTCAGATGCTTGCAGACCTGATGCTCGGTCGCCGCGACAAATCCGAGGCTGACCTTGTCGCTGATCAGCCCGGCGACTGCGCCGATCCCGAACGACATGCCGTAGAACAGTGGGTTGAGCACGCTGGTGTGACTGCCCAACTGGTGAATGCGCTGTTCGCACCAGACCAGATGATCGATCTCTTCTTCAGCCGCATGCTCCATGGCCTCGCGCACCTGCGGCAGCTTGGCGGTCAGCGCCTGGCCCTGATACAGCGCCTGGGCGCAGACTTCGCCGGTGTGGTTGATGCGCATCAGACCGGCGACGTGGCGGGTGTCTTCATCGCTCATCTGCACATCGGGCTGCACGATCGCTGGCGACGGACGGTACGGCTGGCCGCTGAAGGGCAGCAAGGTACGCATCGCGGCATCGGCTTGCAGCAGAAGACGATCAATGGGCGAGTAGTGACGTTGGGTAGTCATGCTGACCTCCGGGAAGAATCTCGGCGGCCAGTTTAACCGAATCGGCCGGGGAAGGTTTGCGCTGGGTCATGTGGGAGCGGGGCGCTCCCACCGATCTCTGGGTTCAATCAGCCCGGCGGCCAGTTCATCTGGCGTTGACCGAGCACGTGCATGTGAATGTGGTAGACCGTCTGCCCGCCCATTTCATTGCAGTTCATCACCACCCGGAAGCCTTCCTCGCAGCCCAGCTCCAGCGCCAGACGCTGGGCGGTGAACAGGATATGCCCGGCCAGTGCCTTGTCGTCTTCGGTCAGGTCATTGAGGGTGCGCACCGGTTTCTTCGGGATCACCAGAAAATGCACCGGTGCCTGTGGGGCGATATCGTGGAACGCCAGAACCTGGTCGTCCTCGTAAATGATCTTCGCCGGGATTTCCCGGTTGATGATTTTGGTGAACAGAGTATCCACAGCTGTTTTCTCCGTTGTTTGGGCTGGCCTGAGTGTACTCATAGGGTGATAAGGCCGCCCAGTGTTTTGCCGTAGGACTTTTCAGCGCGGGCAGTAAGCCTTGTTGACCATGCCGATAATCGTGCGATTGAGCCAGCGCGAACCGAGCCGTGGCAGAAAGGCGAACCAACGGTTTCGGCGTCCGGGAATGATGATTGCGCGGTTTTTCTCCAGGGCGCGCACGGTATACAGCGCGACCTCCTCGGGGCTCATCAGCAATTTGCTGGCGTTGAGTTTGTCGTTGTTCAGTTGCGCGGTGCGAAAGAACGCGGTGCGGGTCGGACCGGGGCAGAGCACCGACACTTTGACCGCACACTTCTTCAATTCCACCCGCAGTGCTTCCGAGAAGTGCAGAACATACGCCTTGCTGGCGTAGTAGGTGCTCATCCAGGGCCCGGGGTTGAAGGCCGCCACCGACGCGACATTGAGAATCTGCCCGCCGCCCTGCAACGCCATGCTGTTGCCGATGGCATGGCAGAGGCGGGTGAGGGCGAGGATGTTCACTTCGATCAGGTCCTGTTCGGTCATCCAGTCCTGGGCCAGAAACGGGCCGCAAGTACCGATGCCGGCGCAATTGACCAGCAGATCGATCTGCCGGTCGCCTTCTTCCAGCTCCAGCAGGAAACCGGACAGGCGCAGCGGCTCACCGAGGTCGCAGGCGCGGAACAGCACCTCCACGCCGAAGCGTTGGGTCAGTTCAATCGCAATGCTTTCCAGCTGATCACGCTGGCGGGCCACCAGAATCAGGCTGCGGCCACGGCGCGCCAGGGCTTCGGCCATGGCCAGGCCGATGCCACTGGAGGCGCCGGTGATCAGAGCGTAACGGGTCATGCAAATCTCCATCGCAACAGCGCCGCGCCGTCGACGCAGGTGTCACGGCGGGGAGCGTTGTTCATTCTTTCGCAGAGTCTACAGGGGCGAGGGCGGCTTCGGCTGCATCGTCTGCCGAATTCGCGGCGGGTTCGACTTCGACCTCGATTTCATCGGTGGTCACCGAACCGCTCTCATAGCTGCTTTCAAGATTGCTTTCGTACTCTTCCTGGATGGCGGTAATCCCGCCCAGCATGCCGCCCATGAAAAACAGCCCGATAAACACGATCCACAAAGAGCACAGCACTTTGACTGCCGTACTGTTCGGCGGAGGGGGTGGACCGTAGCGATTGGCGCCGGTATTGCCCGGCACGACCATGATCACCAGCGGGAAGAAGCTGCCCACGAAAGGCACCAGCGTCAGCAGCCAGAGCCAGCCGGACCAGCCAATATCGTGAAGGCGCTGGATGCTGAACAGGATCCCGACAATCGCGAAGGCCAAAAACAGGAAGAAGGCGAGGAGGCCGCCGATGATCAGGCCGGTCGTCGAGTCGGCGCTCACCAGGCCCAGACCGATCAGTGCGAACACGCTGACGATTGGCAGGGCGACCAGGCTCAACACCATCGACCATGCCAGATAACGCAAACGGCCGATCCGGCCTTCAACACTGAACGGTTTAAGAGGCGCGAATGCCGGCAGGCTTTCACCGACGGCGGCGCGAGGAGGCGCGTAAGGCGAGTCGGGCTCCGTCACAGCGGCACTTTGCTCGTGGACATCCGAAAGATTCAGTTCGATGGGTGTTTCCGTTTCGATCCGGGCATCGATTCCGGTCTTGCCCAGCGCTTGCAGATAGGTCTGCGCATCGCTGTGGGACAGATCACGCTTGAGTGCGACGGTGCGGCCATTGAACAGACGCTCGATGGCGGCGACATCGCTTTTGAACAGATCGGCCAGGTTGAGCTTGGCCGTGGTGACATCGACGCCGGGCTGGAGCGCGCCGTCGAAAACGATCTTGTAACGGGGTTCGCTCATGGCCGAGGCATCCTTGTCGCGAGATAAATTGAGTCTAAGGCCAGTCAGACAGCGACCGGCCAGGTTTCATTCAGCGCGGCCAGCGTTTCGGCAGTTGCGCTGCGTGCTCCAGGGCTTGGCGATATTCCGCATCAAGACGCGCCACCAGTTGATCCACGCTTGGCAGATCGTCGATCTGCCCGACGCCTTGACCCGCCGACCACACGGTTTTCCAGGCCTTGGCTTCGTCATTGATCGGCTTGAGTTTGTCGCCGAAGTTCACCTCACCCTTGCCCTGCAGGGCTGCCATGTCGAAACCGGCGGCCTCCAGGCTTTGACGCATGAAACTGGCCGGAACACCGGACACGGCAGGAGTATGAATGATGTCGGCGGCTTTGGCAGTCAGCAGCATCTGCTTGTAGGCGTCAGGCGCATGACTTTCAGTGGTGCCGATAAATCGCGTGCCGAAGTAGGCCAGATCCGCGCCGAGCAGTTGTGCGGCGAGAATCTCGTGCCCATGGTTCAAACATCCTGCAAGCAACAGGGTCTTTTCGAAGAACTCGCGGATCTCGGCGATCAGCGAGAACGGGCTCCAGGTCCCGGCGTGCCCACCGGCACCGGCCGCGACGGCGATCAAGCCATCGACACCGGCCTCGGCGGCTTTCTCGGCATGGCGGCGGGTCGTCACGTCGTGGAAGACCAGGCCGCCGTAACTGTGTACGGCGTCTACCACTTCCTTCACTGCGCCGAGGCTGGTGATGACGATGGGCACCTTGTGCTCGACGCAGATGTTCAGATCCGCCTGCAGGCGCGGGTTGCTGTGGTGGACGATCAGGTTCACGGCATACGGCGCCGGGTTATCCAGTGTCGCCAGTCCTGCTTCGATCTGCTCCAGCCAGGCCTTGAATCCGCTGCTTTCGCGTTGATTCAGCGCCGGAAAGCTGCCGACCACGCCGTTGCGACAGCACGCCAGCACCAGTTCGGGGTTGGAGATCAGGAACATCGGCGCCGCCACCACAGGCAGACGCAGACGTTGTTCGAGCAGTGCGGGCAGCGACATCGGAAGTACCCCGGAAAGTTGTATTTGTTGAAGTTAGAACGGCTTGACCACGACCAGAATTACGATAGCCAGCAATAGCAGAACCGGCACTTCATTGAACCAGCGATAAAAGACATGGCTGCGGGTGTTCTCGCCACGGGCAAAACGTTTTACCTGCGCGCCGCACATGTGGTGGTAACCGATCAGCAGCACGACCAGGGTCAGTTTGGCGTGGATCCAGCCACCGCTGCTGAAGATGCTCGGGTTCAGGTAGATCAGCCAGCCGCCGAAGATCAGCGCGGCGATCATCGCCGGGCCCATGATGCCGCGATAGAGTTTGCGCTCCATGATGCTGAAGCGTTCCTTGCTGATCGTGTCTTCACTTTGCGCGTGATAAACGAACAGTCGCGGAAGATAGAACAGCCCGGCAAACCAGCACACGATGCTGACGATATGTAGCGCTTTGATCCACAGATAGAGCATTTTTGGTTATTCCCTGATTCACGGTAGGCCGGATAGTAGAGGCTTGAGCGTCCGCACGTCACCTTGGCGGTTGTCGCAGGGGCGCGCGGCCCCTATTATCGACGGCTTTCCAGTGGGTTCGTTGAGGGCAGGTTTATGGTCAAGGTCGGTATCGTCGGCGGCACGGGTTACACCGGTGTCGAACTGCTGCGTCTGTTGGCACAGCATCCGCAGGCAGAAGTGGTGGTCATCACTTCCCGATCCGAGGCCGGTCTGGCCGTGGCTGACATGTACCCGAACCTGCGCGGTCACTACGACGGTCTGGCATTCAGCGTGCCGGACATCAAGACCCTGGGCGCTTGCGACGTGGTGTTCTTCGCCACTCCCCACGGCGTTGCCCACGCACTGGCTGGCGAACTGCTGGCGGCCGGCACCAAGGTCATCGACCTGTCGGCTGATTTCCGTCTGCAGGACGCCGATGAATGGGCCAAGTGGTACGGCCAGCCGCACGGCGCGCCGGAGCTGCTGGACGAGGCGGTTTACGGCTTGCCGGAAGTCAATCGTGAGCAAATCAAGAAAGCACGCCTGATCGCGGTGCCGGGTTGCTATCCGACCGCGACGCAGCTGGGTTTCCTGCCGTTGCTTGAGGCGGGCATTGCCGATGCTTCGCACCTGATCGCCGACTGCAAATCCGGTGTCAGCGGTGCCGGTCGTGGTGCTGCCGTAGGCTCGCTGTACTCCGAGACGTCGGAAAGCATGAAGGCCTATGCGGTCAAAGGTCACCGTCATCTGCCGGAAATTCGTCAGGGGCTGCGTCGTGCGGCGGGCAAGGATGTCGGTCTGACTTTTGTGCCGCACCTGACGCCGATGATCCGTGGCATTCACTCCACGCTCTACGCGACGGTGGTGGATCGCTCGGTGGATCTGCAGGCGCTGTTCGAGAAGCGTTATGCCAATGAGCCGTTCGTCGACGTGATGCCGGCCGGCAGCCACCCGGAAACCCGTAGCGTGCGTGGCGCCAACGTCTGCCGCATCGCGGTTCACCGTCCGCAGGATGGCGATCTGGTGGTGGTGCTTTCTGTGATCGACAATCTGGTCAAGGGCGCGTCGGGTCAGGCCGTGCAGAACATGAACATCCTGTTCGGGCTGGATGAGCGTCTGGGCCTGTCCCACGCTGGCATGCTGCCGTAACGACCGATCTTGCTTGGTAAAAAGGCCCGTCTAACGGGCCTTTTTGCATTCTGGTGAGTGGATCAGCTTTATTGATATACCGTAACAATAGTTGACCGATTTTCTAGGACAAGCGGATAATGCGCGTCATCACGCATTATGGCGGCGTAACGCCGGGAGATAGTCAGCATGAGCGTCGAATCCTTCACCCCCACGGCTTTGCAATTCACTCAAGGTGCCGCGCACAAGGTGAAGAGCCTGGTCGATGAAGAGGGGAATGATCGCTTGAAGCTGCGCGTATTCGTTACGGGCGGCGGTTGTTCAGGGTTTCAGTACGGCTTCACCTTCGATGAGGATGTGGCCGAGGACGACACCATCGTCGAGCGCGAAGGCGTCAGTCTGGTGGTTGATCCGATGAGCTTCCAGTACCTGGCAGGTGCCGAGGTGGATTATCAGGAAGGTCTGGAAGGTTCGCGTTTCGTGATCAAGAACCCGAATGCCACCACCACTTGTGGTTGCGGCTCCTCGTTCTCGATCTGATCGCGTTTCACCGAACACAATAAAACGCCGCAGAGCCTCACGGTTCTGCGGCGTTTTGTTATCTGCAATTTGTCAGTTGGGGTAGATGGCGCCGAGTACACGCAGGCCTTTGGCGCCGGTGACGCTCGGGCGATTGGCGGCGATGCCTTCCAGACAGCAGTGAGCCAGCCAGGCGAAGGCCATGGCCTCGACCCAGTCCGGATCAACGCCATGAGTCGACGTACTGGCGACCTTGGCGTTCGGCAGCAACCCGGCCAGACGATTCATCAGTGTGGCGTTGTGAGCGCCACCGCCGCAGACCAGCAGTTCCCGAGTGTCGGACTGAGCGCTTTGCAGTGAGTCGACAATAGTCAGTGCGGTGAGCTCCAGCAGCGTCGCTTGCACGTTCTCCGCCGGGAACACTGGCAGGCGCGAAAGGTGTTGCTCCAGCCAGGGCAGGTTGAAGACTTCGCGACCGGTGCTCTTCGGGCCTTGCGTCACGAAAAACGGATCGCTGAGCAGGGCTTTCAGCAGGGTGGGCTCAGCTTTGCCGCTGGCTGCCCATTGCCCGTTGCGGTCGTAGTTCTCGCCCCGGCGCTGATGAATCCAGGCATCCATCAGCACATTCCCCGGCCCACAGTCGAAACCGGCTACAGGCTTGTTCGGCTCGATCAGACTGAGATTGCTGAAACCGCCGACATTCAGGACCGCACGGTTACCGGTACGCTCTTCGAACAACGCTTCATGAAAGGCCGGAACCAGCGGGGCCCCCTGGCCACCGGCGGCTACATCGCGGCTACGGAAGTCGCTGACGACGGTGATGCCGGTCAGTTCAGTGAGCAGGGCGGGGTTACCGATCTGTACGGTGAAACCGCGCGCCGGTTCATGGCGAATGGTCTGGCCGTGGCTGCCGATCGCGCGAATGGCTTCAGGCTTGAGCTGTTGCTGTTCGAGGAGGGTATGGATCCCTTGCGCGGCGAGCTTCACCCAATTCTGCTGGGCAATCGCCGAGCGGGCGATTTCGTCAGGGCCGCTGGCGCACAAGCCAAGCAGCTCGGCGCGCAGGGTGTCAGGCATGGGGATGTAGTGCGTGGCGACCAGATTGATCGCCGAGGATTGCTCGATCAGGGCGATGTCCAGCCCGTCGAGACTGGTGCCGGACATCACGCCGATATACAGAGCCATGGGTTAACGTTTGCTCGAAGCCAGCATGGTGGCTTTTTCCTGATCCATACGAGCCATCAGTGGCTGGCTCTGCGCCAGGAAGCGAGCGCGTTCGGATTTGGCGATCGGGTCGGCCATCGGCAGCTTCTGGCCCAATGGATCGACGTGGACACCGTTGACCTGGAACTCATAGTGCAGGTGCGGGCCGGTGGACAGGCCGGTGGTGCCGATGTAACCGATCACCTGGCCCTGTTTAACTGTGCCGCCGGTCTTCACGCCCTTGGCGAAGCCCTGCATGTGTCCATACAGCGTACGGTAAGTGTTGCCGTGCTGGATGATCACGGTGTTGCCGTAACCGCCGCGACGGCCGGCCAGCAGCACTTTGCCGTCGCCGGCAGCCTTGATCGGCGTACCGCGCGGGGCGGCGTAGTCGACGCCTTTGTGGGCACGGATCTTGTTGAGGATCGGGTGTTTGCGGCCCATGGAAAATTTAGAGCTGATGCGGGCGAAGTCCACCGGTGTACGGATGAACGCCTTGCGCATGCTGTTGCCATCTGCGGTGTAGTAGCTGCTGTTGCCCTGCTTGTTGGTGTAACGCACGGCGGTGTAAGTCTTGCCGCGGTTGGTGAAGCGGGCGGACAGGATCGGACCGTTGCCAACGGCTTTGCCGTTGACCACTTTCTGCTCATAGATCACATCGAACTCGTCACCCTGGCGGATATCCTGGGCGAAGTCGACGTCGTAGCCAAAGACACTGGCCATGTCCATGGTCAGGCTGTGGGACAGGCCTGCACGGGCGGCGGACTGCGACAGCGAGCTGTTGATCACACCGTGTACATAAGCGGTGCGAACAGTCGGTTTAGCGGTAACGCGGTTGAACACATAACCCTTGTCATTCTTGGTCAGGGTGATGGTTTCAACGTCGCTGATCTTGCTGTGCAGGTTGGTCAGATGACCTTGTGGATTCAATTCGAATTCGAGTTTCTGGCCATGTTTGAGCTGACTGAACTGCTTGGCTTGTTTATCGCTGGCCAGCACTTCATGGACGGCCGCGGCCGGGAGGCCGACTTTCTCGAACAGTGTAGAAAGCGTATCGCCCTTGGAGACGATCACTTCCCTGTGATTTGGGGCCTTCTTTTCTTCAGCTACCGGTGTCGGCGCTGGTGCAGCCTGAGCGGTTTCCTGCGTCTCTTCGGCGCTGTTTTCGATCTGCGCGAAAGGGGAAGCTACGGACTCATTTGTGGCTTGAGCTGCGTCGGCAGCGTCTTGATCTTGTGTCAGTTGTTCAGCAGGACTTTCCAGTTCAAGGCTCAGCGTTGTCTTTTTGGCTTCAACATCACTGGATGGAAACACCAGGAGCGCCAGGCTGAGAAGGGCGGCGATACCACTTGCGGCGAGCAGGTGGGTCTTCGGGTAAAGCGGTGGCGCTTTAGACGGCTCAGTGGTCATAAGTAATTTGACTTTGAAAAAGATGAATTGGAAAAGATGAATGACATGATGAAGATGAAATAACTGTATAAAATATAACCAAATCATCTCTGAAGCAAGTCTGCGGACGCCCTGTCCGTGGATTGGTGTCCGTGTGCCGGGCAAAACTTGTATTTGGTGCGCGATCTTGTATGGTTGGTTCCCTTTGAATCTGAGCCTTGCGGGTCTGTTATGAAGTCGGTTGAAGAGCAGCTAGCGCTGATTAAACGTGGTGCGGAAGAACTGTTGGTCGAGTCCGAGCTGATCGAAAAGCTCAAGCGTGGCCAGCCGCTGCGAATCAAGGCCGGCTTCGATCCAACTGCGCCGGACCTGCACCTTGGTCACACTGTGCTTATTAATAAGCTGCGCCAGTTCCAGGAGTTGGGGCATCAGGTGATCTTCCTTATTGGTGATTTCACCGGAATGATCGGTGATCCGAGCGGCAAGAGCGCCACTCGCCCTCCATTGACTCGTGAGCAGGTTCTGGAAAACGCCGAGACCTACAAGACTCAGGTGTTCAAGATTCTTGATCCGGCGAAAACCGAAGTCGCGTTCAACTCTACCTGGATGGATCAGATGGGGCCTGCGGACTTTATTCGTCTGACTTCGCAGTACACCGTTGCTCGTATGCTCGAGCGTGATGACTTCGACAAGCGCTACACCACCAATCAGCCGATTGCCATTCACGAATTCCTCTATCCGCTGGTGCAGGGTTATGACTCGGTTGCTTTGCGCGCTGACGTTGAGCTGGGTGGCACCGATCAGAAGTTCAACCTACTGATGGGGCGTGAGCTGCAGCGAGGTTATGGCCAGGAAGCGCAGTGCATCCTGACGATGCCGTTGCTTGAAGGTCTGGATGGCGTGAAGAAGATGTCCAAGTCGCTGGGCAACTACGTTGGTATCCAGGAAGCGCCGGGCGTCATGTACAGTAAGCTGGTCTCGATTCCTGATGCGTTGATGTGGCGCTACTTCGAGTTGCTCAGCTTCCGTTCGATGGATGAGATCAATGCTTTCCGTGCTGATGTTGAAACGGGTGCCAACCCGCGTGATATCAAGATCAAGCTGGCCGAAGAGATTGTTGCGCGCTTCC
Source organism: Pseudomonas sp. DR 5-09 (assembly GCF_001655595.1). Lineage (NCBI taxonomy): Bacteria > Pseudomonadati > Pseudomonadota > Gammaproteobacteria > Pseudomonadales > Pseudomonadaceae > Pseudomonas > Pseudomonas sp. DR 5-09. Next base: position 5,751,527 of record NZ_CP011566.1, on the reverse strand, counting down.
ATGGTGAAGAGGCTGCGGCCAATGCTCACCGTGGTGCGGGTAACCGTATGAAGGATGGTGAGTTGCCGGATGATCTCCCAGAGGTCGAACTGACTGCTGCCGAGGATATGCCGATTGCTGCTGTCCTTAATAAGGCAGGACTGGTGAAGAACTCTGCGGCTGCTCGTGATCTGTTGGCTTCCGGTGGTGTGCGTGTAGATGGTGAGGTGGTTGATCGTTCCTTTATATATGTACTGGGCGCAACCCACGTTTGCCAGGCGGGCAAGAAGGCTTTTGCACGGATTACGCTGAAATCTGAGTAAAGTTGAAATAAGGGGTTGACGGCGAATTCTGAGTCTCTATAATTCGCCCCACTTCCGGCGCAGTCGAAACGGAAAACTCTTTGAAATTCAATGAGTTAAGTAGGTTTCGATAGTGGATTGCTTCAGTTCATCGAAGCCTGGAAGGAGTTGGAGATGCCGGTTTGTTGGGTGCTTTCAACGGTTCGATCTTCTCGGTCGAAAGCGGAGAAAAAGAGGTGTTGACAGCAGCGTGTAACGCTGTAGAATTCGCCTCCCGCTAACGAGAGATCGGAAGCGCAAGTGGTTGAAGTTGTTGAAGAAATCTTCGAAAACTTCTGAAAATAATCACTTGACAGTAAATGAGGCTGCTGTAGAATGCGCGCCTCGGTTGAGACGAAAGATCTTAACCAACCGCTCTTTAACAACTGAATCAAGCAATTCGTGTGGGTGCTTGTGGAGTCAGACTGATAGTCAGAAAGATTATCAGCATCACAAGTTACTCCGCGAGAAATCAAAGATGTAACCAACGATTGCTGAGCCAAGTTTAGGGTTTCTTAAAAACCCAAAGATGTTTGAACTGAAGAGTTTGATCATGGCTCAGATTGAACGCTGGCGGCAGGCCTAACACATGCAAGTCGAGCGGATGAAGGGAGCTTGCTCCTGAATTCAGCGGCGGACGGGTGAGTAATGCCTAGGAATCTGCCTGGTAGTGGGGGACAACGTTTCGAAAGGAACGCTAATACCGCATACGTCCTACGGGAGAAAGCAGGGGACCTTCGGGCCTTGCGCTATCAGATGAGCCTAGGTCGGATTAGCTAGTTGGTGAGGTAATGGCTCACCAAGGCGACGATCCGTAACTGGTCTGAGAGGATGATCAGTCACACTGGAACTGAGACACGGTCCAGACTCCTACGGGAGGCAGCAGTGGGGAATATTGGACAATGGGCGAAAGCCTGATCCAGCCATGCCGCGTGTGTGAAGAAGGTCTTCGGATTGTAAAGCACTTTAAGTTGGGAGGAAGGGTTGTAGATTAATACTCTGCAATTTTGACGTTACCGACAGAATAAGCACCGGCTAACTCTGTGCCAGCAGCCGCGGTAATACAGAGGGTGCAAGCGTTAATCGGAATTACTGGGCGTAAAGCGCGCGTAGGTGGTTCGTTAAGTTGGATGTGAAATCCCCGGGCTCAACCTGGGAACTGCATCCAAAACTGGCGAGCTAGAGTATGGTAGAGGGTGGTGGAATTTCCTGTGTAGCGGTGAAATGCGTAGATATAGGAAGGAACACCAGTGGCGAAGGCGACCACCTGGACTGATACTGACACTGAGGTGCGAAAGCGTGGGGAGCAAACAGGATTAGATACCCTGGTAGTCCACGCCGTAAACGATGTCAACTAGCCGTTGGGAGCCTTGAGCTCTTAGTGGCGCAGCTAACGCATTAAGTTGACCGCCTGGGGAGTACGGCCGCAAGGTTAAAACTCAAATGAATTGACGGGGGCCCGCACAAGCGGTGGAGCATGTGGTTTAATTCGAAGCAACGCGAAGAACCTTACCAGGCCTTGACATCCAATGAACTTTCCAGAGATGGATTGGTGCCTTCGGGAACATTGAGACAGGTGCTGCATGGCTGTCGTCAGCTCGTGTCGTGAGATGTTGGGTTAAGTCCCGTAACGAGCGCAACCCTTGTCCTTAGTTACCAGCACGTTATGGTGGGCACTCTAAGGAGACTGCCGGTGACAAACCGGAGGAAGGTGGGGATGACGTCAAGTCATCATGGCCCTTACGGCCTGGGCTACACACGTGCTACAATGGTCGGTACAAAGGGTTGCCAAGCCGCGAGGTGGAGCTAATCCCATAAAACCGATCGTAGTCCGGATCGCAGTCTGCAACTCGACTGCGTGAAGTCGGAATCGCTAGTAATCGCGAATCAGAATGTCGCGGTGAATACGTTCCCGGGCCTTGTACACACCGCCCGTCACACCATGGGAGTGGGTTGCACCAGAAGTAGCTAGTCTAACCTTCGGGAGGACGGTTACCACGGTGTGATTCATGACTGGGGTGAAGTCGTAACAAGGTAGCCGTAGGGGAACCTGCGGCTGGATCACCTCCTTAATCGACGACATCAGCTGCTCCATAAGTTCCCACACGAATTGCTTGATTCATTGAAGAAGACGATAGAAGCAGCTTTAAGCTCCAAGCTGATAGCTCACAGCTAGCAGTTACAAGCTCGAAATTGGGTCTGTAGCTCAGTTGGTTAGAGCGCACCCCTGATAAGGGTGAGGTCGGCAGTTCGAATCTGCCCAGACCCACCAATTTTGTTATGGGGCCATAGCTCAGCTGGGAGAGCGCCTGCCTTGCACGCAGGAGGTCAGCGGTTCGATCCCGCTTGGCTCCACCATAAACTGCTTCGAAAGTTTGAGAGTTTAGAAATGAATATTCGAGTTGAATATTGATTTCTAGTCTTTTGATTAGATCGTTCTTTAAAAATTTGGGTATGTGATAGAAAGATAGACTGATGGCCACTTTCACTGGTGGTGATCAGGCTAAGGTAAAATTTGTGAGTTCTCTTAGTTGAGAAATTCGAATTTTCGGCGAATGTCGTCTTCACAGTATAACCAGATTGCTTGGGGTTATATGGTCAAGTGAAGAAGCGCATACGGTGGATGCCTTGGCAGTCAGAGGCGATGAAAGACGTGGTAGCCTGCGAAAAGCTTCGGGGAGTCGGCAAACAGACTTTGATCCGGAGATGTCTGAATGGGGGAACCCAGCCATCACAAGATGGTTATCTTGTACTGAATACATAGGTGCAAGAGGCGAACCAGGGGAACTGAAACATCTAAGTACCCTGAGGAAAAGAAATCAACCGAGATTCCCTTAGTAGTGGCGAGCGAACGGGGACTAGCCCTTAAGTGGCTTTGAGATTAGCGGAACGCTCTGGAAAGTGCGGCCATAGTGGGTGATAGCCCTGTACGCGAAAGTCTCTTAGTCATGAAATCGAGTAGGACGGAGCACGAGAAACTTTGTCTGAATATGGGGGGACCATCCTCCAAGGCTAAATACTACTGACTGACCGATAGTGAACTAGTACCGTGAGGGAAAGGCGAAAAGAACCCCGGAGAGGGGAGTGAAATAGATCCTGAAACCGTATGCGTACAAGCAGTGGGAGCAGACTTTGTTCTGTGACTGCGTACCTTTTGTATAATGGGTCAGCGACTTATTTTCAGTGGCGAGCTTAACCGAATAGGGGAGGCGTAGCGAAAGCGAGTCTTAATAGGGCGTCTAGTCGCTGGGAATAGACCCGAAACCGGGCGATCTATCCATGGGCAGGTTGAAGGTTAGGTAACACTGACTGGAGGACCGAACCGACTACCGTTGAAAAGTTAGCGGATGACCTGTGGATCGGAGTGAAAGGCTAATCAAGCTCGGAGATAGCTGGTTCTCCTCGAAAGCTATTTAGGTAGCGCCTCATGTATCACTGTAGGGGGTAGAGCACTGTTTCGGCTAGGGGGTCATCCCGACTTACCAAACCGATGCAAACTCCGAATACCTACAAGTGCCGAGCATGGGAGACACACGGCGGGTGCTAACGTCCGTCGTGAAAAGGGAAACAACCCAGACCGTCAGCTAAGGTCCCAAAGTTATGGTTAAGTGGGAAACGATGTGGGAAGGCTTAGACAGCTAGGAGGTTGGCTTAGAAGCAGCCACCCTTTAAAGAAAGCGTAATAGCTCACTAGTCGAGTCGGCCTGCGCGGAAGATGTAACGGGGCTCAAACCATACACCGAAGCTACGGGTATCACGCAAGTGATGCGGTAGAGGAGCGTTCTGTAAGCCTGTGAAGGTGAGTTGAGAAGCTTGCTGGAGGTATCAGAAGTGCGAATGCTGACATGAGTAACGACAATGGGTGTGAAAAACACCCACGCCGAAAGACCAAGGTTTCCTGCGCAACGTTAATCGACGCAGGGTTAGTCGGTCCCTAAGGCGAGGCTGAAAAGCGTAGTCGATGGAAAACAGGTTAATATTCCTGTACTTCTGGTTATTGCGATGGAGGGACGGAGAAGGCTAGGCCAGCTTGGCGTTGGTTGTCCAAGTTTAAGGTGGTAGGCTGAAATCTTAGGTAAATCCGGGGTTTCAAGGCCGAGAGCTGATGACGAGTTGCCTTTAGGCGACGAAGTGGTTGATGCCATGCTTCCAAGAAAAGCTTCTAAGCTTCAGATAACCAGGAACCGTACCCCAAACCGACACAGGTGGTTGGGTAGAGAATACCAAGGCGCTTGAGAGAACTCGGGTGAAGGAACTAGGCAAAATGGCACCGTAACTTCGGGAGAAGGTGCGCCGGTGAGGGTGAAGCACTTGCTGCGTAAGCCCACGCCGGTCGAAGATACCAGGCCGCTGCGACTGTTTATTAAAAACACAGCACTCTGCAAACACGAAAGTGGACGTATAGGGTGTGACGCCTGCCCGGTGCCGGAAGGTTAATTGATGGGGTTAGCTAACGCGAAGCTCTTGATCGAAGCCCCGGTAAACGGCGGCCGTAACTATAACGGTCCTAAGGTAGCGAAATTCCTTGTCGGGTAAGTTCCGACCTGCACGAATGGCGTAACGATGGCGGCGCTGTCTCCACCCGAGACTCAGTGAAATTGAAATCGCTGTGAAGATGCAGTGTATCCGCGGCTAGACGGAAAGACCCCGTGAACCTTTACTATAGCTTTGCACTGGACTTTGAATTTGCTTGTGTAGGATAGGTGGGAGGCTTTGAAGCGTGGACGCCAGTTCGCGTGGAGCCATCCTTGAAATACCACCCTGGCAACTTTGAGGTTCTAACTCAGGTCCGTCATCCGGATCGAGGACAGTGTATGGTGGGTAGTTTGACTGGGGCGGTCTCCTCCTAAAGAGTAACGGAGGAGTACGAAGGTGCGCTCAGACCGGTCGGAAATCGGTCGTAGAGTATAAAGGCAAAAGCGCGCTTGACTGCGAGACAGACACGTCGAGCAGGTACGAAAGTAGGTCTTAGTGATCCGGTGGTTCTGTATGGAAGGGCCATCGCTCAACGGATAAAAGGTACTCCGGGGATAACAGGCTGATACCGCCCAAGAGTTCATATCGACGGCGGTGTTTGGCACCTCGATGTCGGCTCATCACATCCTGGGGCTGAAGCCGGTCCCAAGGGTATGGCTGTTCGCCATTTAAAGTGGTACGCGAGCTGGGTTTAGAACGTCGTGAGACAGTTCGGTCCCTATCTGCCGTGGACGTTTGAGATTTGAGAGGGGCTGCTCCTAGTACGAGAGGACCGGAGTGGACGAACCTCTGGTGTTCCGGTTGTCACGCCAGTGGCATTGCCGGGTAGCTATGTTCGGGAAAGATAACCGCTGAAAGCATCTAAGCGGGAAACTTGCCTCAAGATGAGATCTCACTGGAACCTTGAGTTCCCTGAAGGGCCGTCGAAGACTACGACGTTGATAGGTTGGGTGTGTAAGCGCTGTGAGGCGTTGAGCTAACCAATACTAATTGCCCGTGAGGCTTGACCATATAACACCCAAGCAATCTGTAGACTCGAAAGAGACCAGATTGCGGTGTGTGAAGACGCAATGAACCGAAAGTTCGATGCTCACAAAACACCTAGCTGTCACATACCCAATTTGCTGAAGCGAGGCCATCTGGTCACGAGTCAGTACCCGAATTTCTTGACGACCATAGAGCGTTGGAACCACCTGATCCCATCCCGAACTCAGAAGTGAAACGATGCATCGCCGATGGTAGTGTGGGGTTTCCCCATGTGAGAGTAGGTCATCGTCAAGATTAAATTCCGAAACCCCAATTGCGAAAGCAGTTGGGGTTTTGTTTTGTCCGCAAGAAAATGGGTTGTTTGAATTCTATGCAGCGGCCCGGTGCATGGCTATTATTCGGGCCTCATTCTGAGGCGAGACCTGCATGCTGACGTTGTTGAACCTTCTGAAGGATGGTCGATTCCATTCCGGTCAGGCCCTGGGCGTTGCTCTGGGAATTAGTCGAAGTGCGGTGTGGAAGCAGCTTCAGCATCTGGAGACGGAGCTTGGGTTATCCATACATAAAGTTCGAGGGCGGGGCTATCAATTGGCTTCGCCGCTGGCGTTGCTTGACTCGCTCGCAATAGAGGAAGGTCTTGCCGGCTGGTCTGTCAGTGTCTTCGATTCCATCGACTCAACTAATGCTGAATCGTTGCGAGCGGTAGATCGAGGGCGGGTTGCGCCTTTTCTAATACTGGCTGAGCGTCAGAGTTCCGGGCGCGGGCGCAGGGGGCGTAAATGGGTAAGCCCGTTTGCTGAAAACCTTTATTACAGCCTCGTGTTGTGTATCGATGGAGGGATGCGTCAGCTCGAGGGGTTAAGTCTCGTTGTCGGTCTCGCGGTCATGCAGACCCTGCGCGCGTTTGGGGTGCCAGGTGCGGGACTGAAATGGCCCAATGATGTTTTGGTCGGGCGAAAAAAAATTGCAGGCATCCTGCTGGAGCTCGTCGGAGATCCAGCGGACGTTTGTCATGTAGTGTTGGGCGTGGGCATTAATGTGAACATGCAGGCTACAGACGAAGTCGATCAGCAATGGACTTCACTGCGTCTAGAGTCGGGTAAATCTTGTGATCGCAATATTCTGGCGGTTGAGCTGAGTAAGCAGCTGCAACTCTATCTGCGACGTCACCAGTCAGACGGCTTCTCTGCGCTTCAGGCGGAGTGGGAGGCGAGCCATTTGTGGCAGGGGCAGCAGGTTTCTCTCACTGCCGGTGTCAATCAGGTAGAGGGTGTGGTGCTGGGAATCGATAATCAAGGCGCGCTGCGGCTAAAGGTAGATGGTGTGGAAAAGGTCTTTAGTGGTGGTGAGCTCAGCTTGAGGTTGCGTCATGATTCTTGAGCTCGATTGTGGAAACAGTTTTATCAAATGGCGGGTGCTGAGTGCAGAGTTGGGCGCCTTGGTCGCAGAAGGTGTGGTCGACTCTGATGGCGCCTTGGTCGATAGTCTTCGGTCGCTTGAGAAGATATCTCTCGGTAAATGTCGCCTTGTCAGCGTAAGAACTGAAGATGAGACCAATTTGCTTATTGGCTTGCTCAGGCGCGAGTTCGGCATTTCCGTTGTCTGTGCGTCGCCCGCTCGTGAGATGTCTGGCGTAACGAACGGTTACGACGACTATGAGCGCCTCGGTCTCGATCGCTGGCTGGCGATGCTTGGTGGTTTTCACCTGGCTAAAGGTGCTTGTCTGGTTCTTGATTTCGGGACGGCGGTGACCGCGGACTTTGTCTCCGCGGACGGTGAACATCTGGGAGGCTTCATTTGTCCTGGCATGCCGCTGATGCGTAATCAGTTGCGTACGCATACTCGGAAAATTCGCTATGGGGATCTGGCGGCGGAGCGGGCATTGGCGAGTCAGGCTCCTGGGCGCAACACGGCTGAGGCTGTAGAGCGTGGCTGTTCGTTGATGCTCAGAGGGTTCGTATTGACGCAGCTGGAGATGGCGCATTCCTATTGGGGTGATGACTACAGTGTCTTCATTACGGGTGGTGATGCCGAACTGGTCTCGGATGTTGCGCCTGACGCTCGGGTTGTTTCCGATCTGGTGTTCGTGGGTTTGGCTATGGCGTGTCCTTTGTCCTGAGGTTTGTATGCGTTGGTTGTTCCTTCTGCTTCTGGTACTCAATGTTTTTTATTACGTCTGGCATCAGCAGGAGGCCCCGCTACGCGCAAAGGATGTCACGCCGCTCAGTCTTTATCGTGGCTCGCAACAGGATATTCGCTTGCTGAGTGAGGCTGGTGGTGATGCTTCCCGTGAAAAAAGGACTGGAGGAAAGCCTGATGGGCAGTGCCTTTATGTGGGTGGTTTGGCGCGCCCCGAGTCCGCTCAGGCGTTGGAGCAGCGTTTGGCGGAGCTTGGTGCAAAAGTTCTTCCTTCGTCAAAAGAGTCTTCCGGCGGCTCATATTGGTTCCAGGTTACGCCCGAAACCCAGCGTTTGTTGGGTGATGCTCAGCTGCAAAACCTTTCCAAGGAATTCAATGAGTTAAAACATAAAATAATGCTGTGCGAGGGGGTTGCACCTACTGAATAGTTTGCATAGAATGGCGCCCGCTCCACAGCGAAGACCTGAAAAGGTAGCAGCAGCGGGGTGGTGTCAATGCAGCTAACCTCAGGTTTTTAAATGAGAAAATGCTTGACAGGGGTTTGGCATAGTATAGAATGCCGGCCTGATTAGGAGGGGTTCCCGAGCGGCCAAAGGGATCAGACTGTAAATCTGACGTCTACGACTTCGAAGGTTCGAATCCTTCTCCCTCCACCAGATTTTAGCGTGAGCTGCAGGCTCCGCGGGTATAGTTTAGTGGTAGAACCTCAGCCTTCCAAGCTGATGATGCGGGTTCGATTCCCGCTACCCGCTCCAAGTTTGCAGGTTGTGCAAAGTGTTACGCTCTTGTAGCTCAGTTGGTAGAGCACACCCTTGGTAAGGGTGAGGTCAGCGGTTCAAATCCGCTCAAGAGCTCCATATAACAAGGCAGATATGAAAATATCTGCCTTTGTTTTAATGGCTTGTGTTGTTTGCTCAATTTCTTCTGTTAGGGGTGATATCGATGGCTAAGGAAAAATTTGATCGTTCCCTGCCGCACGTCAACGTTGGCACCATCGGTCACGTAGACCACGGTAAAACCACGCTGACCGCTGCTCTGACTCGCGTCTGCTCCGAAGTTTTCGGTTCGGCCGTAGTTGAATTCGACAAGATCGACAGCGCACCAGAAGAAAAAGCTCGCGGTATCACCATCAACACCGCGCACGTTGAGTACAACTCGAACATTCGTCACTACGCTCACGTTGACTGCCCAGGTCACGCTGACTACGTGAAGAACATGATCACTGGTGCTGCGCAGATGGACGGCGCGATCCTGGTTTGCTCGGCCGCTGATGGTCCGATGCCGCAAACCCGTGAGCACATCCTGCTGTCCCGTCAGGTAGGTGTTCCGTACATCGTGGTTTTCCTGAACAAGGCTGACCTGGTAGACGACGCTGAGCTGCTGGAACTGGTTGAGATGGAAGTTCGCGACCTGCTGTCCACCTATGACTTCCCAGGCGACGACACTCCGATCATCATCGGTTCTGCTCGTATGGCGCTGGAAGGCAAAGACGACAACGAAATGGGCACCACCGCTGTTAAGAAGCTGGTGGAAACTCTGGACAGCTACATCCCAGAGCCAGAGCGTGCTATCGACAAGCCGTTCCTGATGCCAATCGAAGACGTGTTCTCGATCTCGGGTCGCGGTACTGTTGTGACCGGTCGTATCGAGCGCGGTATCGTTCGCGTGCAAGACGCCCTGGAAATCGTTGGTCTGCGTGACACCACCACCACCACCTGCACTGGTGTTGAGATGTTCCGCAAGCTGCTGGACGAAGGTCGTGCTGGCGAGAACTGCGGCGTTCTGCTGCGTGGTACCAAGCGTGACGACGTTGAGCGTGGTCAGGTTCTGGTTAAGCCGGGTTCGGTTAAGCCACACACCAAGTTCACCGCAGAAGTTTACGTTCTGAGCAAGGAAGAAGGCGGTCGTCACACTCCGTTCTTCAAGGGCTACCGTCCGCAGTTCTACTTCCGTACTACTGACGTGACTGGTAACTGCGAGCTGCCAGAAGGCGTTGAAATGGTAATGCCAGGTGACAACATTCAGATGACTGTTACCCTGATCAAAACCATCGCGATGGAAGACGGTCTGCGTTTCGCAATCCGTGAAGGCGGTCGTACCGTTGGTGCTGGCGTAGTGGCCAAGATCATCGAGTAAACAGTTGTAATGTCTTTTTTAGGCCGGCATAATGGTCGGCCTGATTTTGTTTTAGGTCAGTAGCTCAATTGGCAGAGCGACGGTCTCCAAAACCGTAGGTTGGGGGTTCGATTCCCTCCTGACCTGCCAGATTAACTTGGTGTGTCTGGCTTTCTTTTCACAGGATCTTCATAGATGACTCCTAAAGCTGAAGCTCAAGGCTCTCGCTTCGATTTGCTCAAGTGGCTTGTAGTAGTCGCTTTGGTAATTGTTGGCGTTGTCGGTAATCAGTATTACGCTGCTTCGCCGATCCTGTACCGTGTACTCGTATTGCTTGTCATTGCTGCTGTAGCTGCCTTTGTAGGCCTGCAGACTGCCAAGGGCAAGTCTTTCTTTGTACTGGTTAAGGAAGCTCGCACCGAGATTCGTAAAGTCGTATGGCCAACTCGCCAAGAAACCACGCAGACCACACTGATTGTTGTGGCTGTTGTCCTGGTTATGGCGTTGCTGTTGTGGGGGCTTGATTCCCTGCTCGGTTGGCTTGTTTCCTTGATTGTCGGCTAAGGGTGTCCCGTGGCTAAGCGTTGGTACGTTGTGCATGCTTACTCGGGTTACGAGAAGCATGTCATGCGTTCGTTGATCGAGCGTGTAAAGCTGGCTGGCATGGAAGATGGCTTCGGCGAAATTCTGGTTCCCACTGAAGAAGTGGTTGAAATGCGTAATGGCCAGAAACGCAAAAGCGAGCGCAAATTCTTCCCAGGTTATGTGCTGGTTCAGATGGATATGAACGAGGGTACTTGGCACTTGGTCAAGGATACTCCTCGGGTGATGGGTTTTATCGGCGGTACTGCTGATAAGCCGGCACCAATCACCGATAAAGAAGCTGAGGCGATTTTGCGTCGCGTTGCCGATGGTAGCGACAAGCCGAAGCCGAAGACGTTGTTCGAGCCAGGCGAAACCGTTCGAGTCAATGACGGGCCGTTCGCTGACTTTAACGGCGTTGTTGAAGAAGTTAACTACGAAAAGAGCCGGATCCAAGTGGCAGTGCTCATTTTCGGACGCTCTACTCCGGTAGAGTTGGAGTTCAGTCAGGTCGAAAAGGTCTAGCTGAGCAAGCATCCCAACCCCGCAGCCCTAGGCTGTGGGGTTTTGTCGTCACTGGGATAAACGCGCAAGTAACCGGGGAGCCTTTCGAGGCGTTCGAACCCGTAATTGGAGTGCCTCATGGCCAAGAAGATTACCGCTTACATCAAGCTGCAAGTGAAGGCCGCTCAGGCTAACCCAAGCCCACCTGTTGGTCCTGCTCTGGGTCAGCACGGCGTGAACATCATGGAATTCTGCAAAGCTTTCAACGCCCGTACCCAGGGTCTGGAAGCTGGTCTGCCGACTCCAGTGATCATCACTGTCTACAGCGACCGTAGCTTCACTTTCGAAACCAAATCCACCCCTGCTTCGGTTCTGCTGAAGAAGGCGGCCGGTCTGACCAGCGGTTCCGCTCGTCCGAACACCGTTAAGGTTGGCACTGTTACCCGTGCTCAGCTGGAAGAAATCGCGAAAACCAAAAACGCGGATCTGACTGCAGCTGATATGGATGCAGCCGTGCGTACTATCGCCGGTTCTGCTCGTAGCATGGGCCTTAACGTGGAGGGTGTGTAATGGCTAAGCTGACCAAGCGTCAAAAGGCTATCGCCGGCAAAATCGAAGCAGGCAAGGCCTACAACATTGTAGACGCCGCTGCACTGCTGGCCGAGCTGTCGACTGTCAAGTTCAGCGAGTCGTTCGACGTAGCTGTAAACCTGGGCGTAGACCCGCGTAAATCCGACCAGGTTGTTCGTAGCGCTACTGTGCTGCCACACGGCACTGGCAAGACTGTTCGCGTTGCTGTGTTCACCCAGGGTCCAGCTGCTGAGGCCGCTCTGGCTGCCGGCGCTGACCGTGTAGGTATGGACGACCTGGCTGCCGAAATGAAAGGCGGCGACCTGAACTATGACGTAGTGATCGCATCCCCGGATGCCATGCGCGTTGTAGGTCAACTGGGTCAGATCCTCGGTCCACGTGGTCTGATGCCTAACCCGAAAGTCGGCACTGTTACCCCAGACGTCGCTACCGCGGTTAAAAATGCCAAGGCTGGTCAGGTTCGTTATCGCACCGACAAAAACGGCATCATCCACACTTCCGTTGGCAAGATCGGCTTCGATGCCGTCAAGCTGAAGGAAAACGTCGAAGCCCTGATCGCTGATCTGAAGCGTATCAAGCCAGCTTCTTCGAAAGGTATCTACGTCAAGCGCGTTACCCTGAGCACCACTATGGGCCCAGGTCTGGTTATCGACCAGAGCTCGCTGGACGCGTAAGACAAAAATTGGCGCAGTTGACTGCGCCAATTGAAAGATTGGGGTCCCTGCCTGGCGGGGGCTATCCAAGACCGTAGGCGACGCAAGTCTTAAACCTCAAGCCTACGCAGATGGTGCTCCCGGTTCCTTACCGAATCAGACACCAAAACGACATTCGGTTTCGATCGAATGAAACGGTAACAAGCAGGAGTTAAACCCGTGGCAATTAATCTCGAAGACAAGAAGGCCATCGTCGCTGAAGTCAACGAGGCTGCCAAAGTCGCTCTGTCCGCTGTCGTGGTTGATGCCCGTGGCGTAACAGTAGGCGCAATGACCGGACTCCGTAAAGAGGCTCGTGAAGCTGGCGTTTACGTACGTGTTGTACGTAACACCCTGCTCAAGCGCGCTGTTGCTGGCACTTCGTACGAAGTGCTGAACGACGCGTTCACCGGCCCGACCCTGATCGCATTCTCCAACGAACACCCGGGCGCTGCTGCTCGTCTGTTCAAGGAATTTGCCAAGGGTCAGGACAAGTTCGAGATCAAGGCAGCTTCGTTCGAGGGCAAGTTCCTCGCAGCGAATGAGATCGACGTGCTGGCAAGCCTGCCAACTCGCGACGAAGCTATTGCGAAACTGATGAGCGTGATTCAAGGCGCTACCAGCAAGCTGGCTCGTACTCTGGCGGCAATTCGCGATCAGAAAGAAGCTGCTGCAGCCTGAGGCTGAGCGTTTCCACTCTCGCGTATTTTTGTTTATTTCGACGGCCGTACAGGCTGTCCACCAAATCAGGAATTGAGTCATGTCTCTGACTAACGAACAAATCATCGAAGCAATCGGCCAGAAAACCGTTCTGGAAGTTGTTGAGCTGATCAAAGCAATGGAAGAAACCTTCGGCGTGACCGCTGCTGTTGCTGCTGCTGGTCCAGCTGCTGCTGCCGCTGTTGTTGAAGAGCAAACCGAGTTCAACGTTGTTCTGGTTGAAGCCGGCGAGAAGAAAGTAAACGTGATCAAGGCAGTTCGTGAACTGACCGGTCTGGGCCTGAAAGAAGCCAAAGAGAAAGTAGACGGCGCTCCTCAGGTTGTAGCTGAAGGCGTTTCGAAAGAAGCGGCTGAAGACGCTAAGAAGAAGCTGGAAGAAGCAGGCGCTAAAGTCGAGCTGAAGTAAGCATCGACTTTGCACCTCCAGCCCGAGCGTCAAGCGACAGGCTGATGGCTGGTGGCTCTTGCCACCGGCCTTTTTCCGTTATTGGCAGCCGACTGGGTCGGTGTCGATAGCGAGCTGCAACCACCCGATGCGGTGGCGCAAACCATGGGGTTTGCACGATTTTCTGGCTGCTCCCGTCGGGAGGGGCCAAACAAGCAGGTGACCAAGCTGGGGAACGCTGATGGCTTACTCATATACTGAGAAAAAACGTATCCGCAAGGACTTTAGCAAGTTGCCGGACGTCATGGATGTGCCTTACCTCCTGGCCATCCAGCTGGATTCGTATCGTGAATTCTTGCAAGCGGGAGCGACTAAAGATCAGTTCCGCGACGTGGGCCTGCATGCGGCCTTCAAATCCGTTTTCCCGATCATCAGCTACTCCGGCAATGCTGCGCTGGAGTACGTCGGTTATCGCTTGGGCGAACCGGCATTTGATGTCAAAGAATGCGTATTGCGCGGTGTAACTTTCGCCGTACCTTTGCGGGTAAAAGTGCGCCTGATCATTTTCGACAAAGAATCGTCGAACAAAGCGATCAAGGACATCAAAGAGCAAGAAGTCTACATGGGTGAAATCCCATTGATGACTGAGAACGGTACCTTCGTAATCAACGGTACCGAGCGTGTTATCGTTTCCCAGCTGCACCGTTCCCCGGGCGTGTTCTTCGACCACGACCGTGGCAAGACGCACAGCTCCGGCAAGCTGCTGTACTCCGCGCGCATCATTCCTTACCGCGGTTCGTGGCTGGACTTCGAGTTCGACCCGAAAGACTGCGTATTCGTGCGTATCGACCGTCGTCGCAAGCTGCCGGCCTCGGTACTGCTGCGCGCGCTCGGTTATACCACCGAGGAAGTGCTGGACGCGTTCTACACCACCAACGTATTCCACGTGAAAGGCGAAGGCCTGAGCCTGGAGCTGGTGCCTCAGCGCCTGCGTGGTGAAGTTGCTGTTCTCGACATCCAGGATGACAAAGGCAAGGTGATCGTTGAGCAGGGCCGTCGTATTACTGCCCGCCACATCAACCAGCTGGAAAAAGCCGGGATCAAAGAGCTGGACGTGCCTCTGGATTACGTTCTGGGTCGTACCACCGCCAAGGCCATCGTGCACCCGGCTACCGGTGAGATCCTGGCAGAGTGCAACACCGAGCTGTCGACCGAGATCCTGGCGAAAATCGCCAAGGCCGGCGTCGTACGCATCGAAACTCTGTACACCAACGACATCGACTGCGGTCCGTTCGTCTCCGACACGCTGAAGATCGACTCCACCAGCAACCAATTGGAAGCGCTGGTCGAGATCTATCGCATGATGCGTCCAGGCGAGCCGCCAACCAAGGACGCTGCCGAGACCCTGTTCAACAACCTGTTCTTCAGCCCTGAGCGCTATGACCTGTCTGCGGTCGGCCGGATGAAGTTCAACCGTCGTATCGGTCGTACCGAGATCGAAGGTTCGGGCGTGCTGTGCAAGGAAGACATCGTCGCGGTACTGAAGACTCTGGTCGACATCCGTAACGGTAAAGGCATCGTCGACGACATCGACCACCTGGGTAACCGTCGTGTTCGCTGTGTAGGCGAGATGGCAGAGAACCAGTTCCGCGTTGGCCTGGTACGTGTTGAGCGTGCGGTCAAAGAGCGTCTGTCGATGGCTGAAAGCGAAGGTCTGATGCCGCAAGACCTGATCAACGCCAAGCCAGTGGCTGCGGCGGTGAAAGAGTTCTTCGGTTCCAGCCAGCTGTCGCAGTTCATGGACCAGAACAACCCGCTGTCCGAGATCACCCACAAGCGTCGTGTCTCTGCACTCGGCCCTGGCGGTCTGACTCGTGAGCGCGCGGGCTTCGAAGTCCGTGACGTACACCCGACTCATTACGGTCGTGTCTGCCCGATCGAAACGCCGGAAGGTCCGAACATCGGTCTGATCAACTCCCTGGCTGCTTACGCTCGCACCAACCAGTACGGCTTCCTCGAGAGCCCGTACCGCGTGGTGAAAGAGGGTGTGGTCACCGACGACATCGTGTTCCTGTCCGCCATTGAAGAAGCCGATCACGTGATCGCGCAGGCTTCGGCGACCATGAACGAGCAGAAAGTCCTGATCGACGAACTGGTAGCCGTACGTCACCTGAACGAATTTACCGTCAAGGCGCCGGAAGACGTCACCTTGATGGACGTTTCGCCGAAGCAGGTAGTTTCGGTTGCAGCGTCGCTGATTCCGTTCCTCGAGCACGACGACGCCAACCGTGCGTTGATGGGTTCGAACATGCAGCGTCAAGCTGTACCAACCCTGCGCGCTGACAAGCCCCTGGTCGGTACCGGCATGGAGCGTAACGTGGCTCGCGACTCCGGCGTTTGCGTCGTGGCTCGTCGTGGCGGCGTGATCGACTCTGTTGATGCCAGCCGTATCGTGGTTCGCGTTGCCGATGACGAAGTTGAAACCGGCGAAGCTGGTGTCGACATCTACAACCTGACCAAATACACCCGCTCGAACCAGAACACCTGCATCAACCAGCGTCCGCTGGTGAGCAAGGGTGATCGTGTTCAGCGTGGCGACATCATGGCAGACGGTCCGTCCACCGACATGGGTGAACTGGCTCTGGGTCAGAACATGCGCATCGCGTTCATGGCATGGAACGGCTTCAACTTCGAAGACTCCATCTGCCTGTCCGAGCGTGTGGTTCAGGAAGACCGTTTCACCACGATCCACATTCAGGAACTGACCTGTGTGGCTCGTGACACCAAGCTTGGCCCAGAGGAAATCACTGCGGACATCCCTAACGTGGGTGAAGCTGCACTGAACAAGCTGGACGAAGCCGGTATCGTTTACGTAGGTGCTGAAGTCGGCGCAGGCGACATCCTGGTAGGTAAGGTCACTCCGAAAGGCGAGACCCAACTCACTCCGGAAGAAAAACTGCTGCGCGCAATCTTCGGTGAGAAAGCCAGCGACGTTAAAGACACTTCCCTGCGTGTGCCAACCGGCACCAAAGGTACTGTCATCGACGTACAGGTCTTCACTCGTGACGGCGTTGAGCGTGATGCTCGTGCACTGTCGATCGAGAAGTCCCAGCTGGACGAGATCCGCAAGGATCTGAACGAAGAGTTCCGCATCGTTGAAGGCGCGACCTTCGAGCGTCTGCGTTCCGCTCTGGTAGGCCACAAGGCTGAAGGCGGCGCGGGCCTGAAGAAAGGTCAGGACATCACCGACGAAGTACTCGACGGTCTTGAGCATGGTCAGTGGTTCAAACTGCGCATGGCTGAAGATGCTCTGAACGAGCAGCTCGAGAAGGCCCAGGCCTACATCGTTGATCGTCGCCGTCTGCTGGACGACAAGTTCGAAGACAAGAAGCGCAAACTGCAGCAGGGCGATGACCTGGCTCCAGGTGTGCTGAAAATCGTCAAGGTTTACCTGGCAATCCGTCGTCGCATCCAGCCGGGCGACAAGATGGCCGGTCGTCACGGTAACAAAGGTGTGGTCTCCGTGATCATGCCGGTTGAAGACATGCCGCACGATGCTAATGGCACACCGGTCGACGTCGTCCTCAACCCGCTGGGCGTACCTTCGCGTATGAACGTTGGTCAGATCCTTGAAACCCACCTCGGCCTCGCGGCCAAAGGTCTGGGCGAGAAGATCAACCGGATGGTCGAAGAGCAGCGTAAAGTCGCTGAACTGCGCACTTTCTTGGACGAGATCTACAACCAGATCGGCGGTCGTAACGAAGATCTGGACAGCTTCTCCGATCAGGAAATCCTGGATCTGGCGAAGAACCTGCGTGGCGGTGTTCCAATGGCCACTCCAGTGTTCGACGGTGCCAAGGAAAGCGAAATCAAGGCCATGCTGAAACTGGCAGACCTGCCAGAAAGCGGCCAGATGCAGCTGACCGACGGCCGTACCGGCAACAAGTTCGAGCGTCCAGTTACCGTTGGCTACATGTACATGCTGAAGCTGAACCACTTGGTAGACGACAAGATGCACGCGCGTTCTACCGGTTCGTACAGCCTGGTTACCCAGCAGCCGCTGGGTGGTAAGGCGCAGTTCGGTGGTCAGCGTTTCGGGGAGATGGAGGTCTGGGCACTGGAAGCATACGGTGCTGCTTACACTCTGCAAGAAATGCTCACAGTGAAGTCGGACGATGTGAACGGCCGGACCAAGATGTACAAAAACATCGTGGACGGCGATCACCGTATGGAGCCGGGCATGCCCGAGTCCTTCAACGTGTTGATCAAGGAAATTCGTTCCCTCGGCATCGATATCGATCTGGAAACCGAATAACACGTGACGCGATCGAGAGCGGGGCAGGATTGCCCGCTCTCTGCTCCGCCAGGAGGAAAGGCCTTGAAAGACCTACTGAATTTGCTGAAAAACCAGGGTCAAGTCGAAGAGTTCGACGCCATCCGTATCGGATTGGCCTCGCCTGAGATGATCCGCTCGTGGTCGTTCGGTGAAGTTAAAAAGCCGGAAACCATCAACTACCGTACGTTCAAACCTGAGCGTGACGGTCTGTTCTGCGCCAAGATCTTTGGCCCGGTAAAGGATTACGAGTGCCTGTGCGGTAAGTACAAGCGCTTGAAGCACCGTGGTGTGATCTGCGAGAAGTGCGGCGTTGAAGTTGCACTGGCCAAGGTTCGTCGTGAGCGCATGGCGCACATCGAACTGGCTTCGCCAGTTGCCCACATCTGGTTCCTGAAGTCGCTGCCGTCCCGTATCGGCCTGCTGATGGATATGACCCTGCGTGATATCGAACGCGTTCTCTACTTCGAGAGCTATGTCGTTATCGATCCGGGCATGACCACTCTTGAAAAAGGTCAGCTGCTGAACGACGAGCAGTACTTCGAAGCGCTGGAAGAGTTCGGTGACGATTTCGACGCCCGCATGGGTGCCGAAGCTGTCCGTGAACTGCTGCACGCTATCGACCTGGAACACGAGATTGGCCGTCTGCGTGAAGAGATTCCGCAAACCAACTCCGAAACCAAGATCAAGAAGCTGTCCAAGCGTCTGAAGTTGATGGAAGCCTTCCAGGGTTCCGGCAACCTGCCAGAGTGGATGGTGCTGACCGTTCTGCCGGTTCTGCCGCCAGATCTGCGTCCACTGGTCCCGCTGGATGGCGGTCGTTTCGCGACTTCCGACCTCAACGATCTGTATCGTCGAGTGATCAACCGTAACAACCGTTTGAAGCGCCTGCTGGATCTGTCCGCTCCGGACATCATCGTGCGCAACGAAAAGCGTATGTTGCAGGAAGCTGTCGATGCACTGCTCGACAACGGTCGTCGTGGCCGCGCTATCACCGGTTCGAACAAGCGTCCTCTGAAATCCCTGGCTGACATGATCAAGGGTAAGCAAGGTCGTTTCCGTCAGAACTTGCTCGGTAAGCGTGTTGACTACTCCGGTCGTTCGGTAATTACCGTTGGTCCGACCCTGCGTCTGCACCAGTGCGGTCTGCCGAAGAAGATGGCTCTCGAGCTGTTCAAGCCGTTCATTTTCGGCAAGCTGGAAATGCGTGGTCTGGCGACCACCATCAAAGCGGCCAAGAAAATGGTCGAGCGCGAACTGCCAGAGGTTTGGGACGTTCTCGCGGAAGTGATTCGCGAACACCCGGTTCTTCTCAACCGTGCACCGACCCTTCACCGTCTGGGTATCCAGGCGTTTGAACCGGTACTGATCGAAGGTAAGGCTATCCAGCTGCACCCTCTGGTCTGCGCCGCGTACAACGCCGACTTTGACGGCGACCAAATGGCCGTGCACGTACCGCTGACGCTGGAAGCCCAGCTCGAAGCGCGTGCGTTGATGATGTCGACCAACAACATTCTGTCGCCAGCCAACGGTGAGCCAATCATCGTTCCGTCGCAGGACGTTGTATTGGGTCTGTACTACATGACTCGTGAAGCGATCAACGCCAAGGGCGAAGGTCGTGTGTTCGCGGATCTGCAGGAAGTTGACCGTGTGTTCCGTGCCGGCGAAGCCGCACTGCACGCCAAGATCAAGGTTCGTATCAACGAAACCGTGAACGATCGTGACGGCAACAGCGTGAACAACACCCGTATCGTCGACACCACTGTCGGCCGTGCGCTGCTGTTCCAGGTTGTGCCAAAAGGTCTGTCGTTCGACGTCGTCAACCTGCCGATGAAGAAAAAGGCGATCTCCAAGCTGATCAACCAGTGCTACCGCGTGGTTGGTCTGAAAGAGACCGTGATCTTCGCTGACCAGTTGATGTACACCGGTTTTGCCTACTCGACCATCTCCGGCGTTTCCATCGGTGTTAACGACTTCGTTATCCCGGATGAAAAAGCCCGCATCATCGGTGCTGCCACCGACGAAGTGAAAGAGATCGAGAGCCAGTACGCCTCCGGCCTGGTAACCCAGGGCGAGAAGTACAACAAAGTGATCGACCTTTGGTCGAAAGCGAACGACGAAGTCTCCAAGGCGATGATGGCCAATCTCTCGAAAGAGAAAGTCATCGACCGTCACGGCGACGAAGTCGAGCAAGAATCGTTCAACTCGATGTACATGATGGCCGACTCGGGTGCGCGGGGTTCCGCAGCACAGATTCGTCAGCTGGCCGGTATGCGTGGTCTGATGGCCAAGCCGGACGGTTCCATCATTGAAACGCCGATTACTGCGAACTTCCGTGAAGGTCTGAGCGTACTCCAGTACTTCATCTCGACTCACGGTGCTCGTAAAGGTCTGGCGGATACCGCGTTGAAAACTGCGAACTCCGGTTACCTGACTCGTCGTCTGGTAGACGTGGCGCAGGATCTGGTCGTGACCGAGATCGATTGCGGCACCGAACACGGTCTGCTGATGACTCCGCACATTGAAGGCGGTGACGTTGTAGAACCGTTGGGTGAGCGCGTATTGGGTCGTGTCATCGCCCGTGACGTATTCAAGCCGGGTACCGAGGACGTTATCGTTCCTGCAGGCACTCTGGTAGACGAGAAGTGGGTTGAGTTCATCGAGCTGAACAGCATCGACGAAGTAATCGTGCGTTCGCCGATCAGCTGCGAAACCCGCTATGGCATTTGCGCCAAGTGCTACGGCCGTGACCTGGCTCGTGGTCACCAGGTGAACATCGGTGAAGCGGTCGGCGTTATCGCTGCCCAGTCCATCGGTGAGCCGGGTACCCAGCTGACGATGCGTACGTTCCACATCGGTGGTGCGGCAAGCCGTACTTCCGCAGCCGACAGCGTTCAGGTGAAGAATGGCGGTACCGTCCGTCTGCACAACCTGAAACACGTTGAGCGTGTGGATGGCAACCTGGTTGCCGTGTCTCGTTCCGGTGAGCTGGCAATCGCTGACGACTTCGGTCGTGAGCGCGAGCGTTACAAGCTGCCGTACGGTGCCGTGATTTCGGTTAAAGAAGGTGACAAGGTCGACGCTGGCGCAATCGTGGCCAAGTGGGATCCGCACACTCACCCGATCGTTACCGAAATGAAAGGTACCGTGACCTACGTGGGCATGGAAGAAGGCATCACGATCAAGCGTCAGACTGACGAATTGACCGGTATGACCAACATTGAAGTACTCGATGCCAAAGACCGTCCGGCCGCCGGCAAGGACATCCGTCCTGCGGTGAAGATGGTCGATGACAACGGCAAGGATCTGTTGCTGCCAGGCACTGACGTTATCGCTCAGTACTTCCTGCCAGCCAACGCCCTGGTCGGTGTTGCGGACGGTGCGAAGATTGCGATCGGTGACGTTATCGCTCGTATCCCGCAAGAAACTTCGAAAACCCGTGACATCACCGGTGGTCTGCCGCGTGTTGCCGACCTGTTCGAAGCCCGTCGTCCGAAAGAAGCGTCGATTCTGGCTGAGGTCAGCGGCACCATCGCGTTCGGTAAAGAGACCAAGGGCAAGCGCCGTCTGGTCATTACCCCGAACGACGGTAGCGATCCGTACGAAGAGCTGATTCCGAAGTGGCGTCACCTGAACGTGTTCGAAGGCGAACAGGTAAACCGCGGCGAAGTTATCTCCGACGGTCCGAGCGATCCGCACGACATCCTGCGTCTGCTGGGTGTAAGCGCGTTGGCCAAGTACATCGTCAACGAGATCCAGGACGTTTACCGCCTGCAAGGCGTGAAGATCAACGACAAGCACATCGAGACCATCCTGCGTCAGATGCTGCGTAAAGTTGAGATCTCCGAGTCCGGCGACTCCAGCTTCATCAAGGGTGACCAGATGGAACTGACTCACGTACTGGTTGAAAACGAGCGCTTGGCGACCGAAGACAAATTCGTGTCCAAGTTCACTCGCGTGCTGCTGGGTATCACCAAGGCGTCGTTGTCGACTGAATCGTTCATCTCGGCGGCCTCCTTCCAGGAGACCACTCGCGTACTGACCGAAGCAGCGGTAACCGGCAAGCGCGATTACCTGCGCGGCCTGAAAGAAAACGTGGTTGTGGGTCGTCTGATCCCGGCCGGTACCGGTCTGGCTTATCACAGCGAGCGCAAGCGTCGTCGTGATGCAGACAAGCCGTTGCGCGTAAGCGCCAGTGAAGTGGAAGCTGCACTGACCGAAGCGCTGAACTCGAGCGGTAACTGAGTTCTGCGAAAAATGAGCTGAGGCCCTGATCAAGCCGTTCATCGAATCGAGACAATTTGTCGAGGTTCGACGAGCGGGGAGGTCGGGGCCTTGCCTTGACTGGGGACAAGATCCTCTTTAGACTCTTGATCCCCTAAATTTGGCGGGAATTCGTTCCTGCCATTTTGCTTTTCTTGCAAGACAATAGCGTCGCAAGACAACAGTGGAGCTAGTAGATGGCAACTATCAACCAGCTGGTACGTCAGCCGCGTAAGCGTATCGTCGAGAAATCCGACGTGCCTGCGCTGCAGAACTGCCCGCAACGTCGTGGCGTGTGCACCCGTGTGTACACCACTACGCCGAAAAAACCTAACTCGGCACTGCGTAAAGTATGCCGTGTGCGTCTGACCAACGGTTTCGAGGTTTCCTCGTACATCGGTGGTGAAGGCCACAACCTGCAAGAGCACAGCGTGGTACTGATCCGCGGCGGTCGTGTAAAAGACTTGCCAGGTGTTCGTTACCACACCGTTCGCGGCTCCTTGGATACTTCCGGCGTTAAAGGCCGTAACCAGGGTCGTTCGAAGTACGGTACCAAGCGTCCGAAGTAATCGGCCGTTTTGCAGATTTTCATTTTATTGAGTCGATAAGAGTAAGGTCGGGCGCGCATCCACTGGATCTGTCCCGAGCTAACCTGAAGACCGTTTGAGGGCTTATCAATGCCAAGACGTCGCGTAGCAGCAAAGCGTGAGATTCTGGACGATCCGAAATACGGAAGCCAAATCCTCGCCAAATTCATGAACCACGTTATGGAAAGCGGCAAGAAAGCCGTTGCCGAGCGTATCGTTTATGGTGCCCTGGAAACCGTTGCGGCTCGCAAGACCGGCACCGATCCCCTGGAACTCTTCGAAAAAGCACTCGACGCCATCGCTCCGCTGGTCGAAGTGAAGTCGCGCCGCGTTGGTGGTGCTACTTACCAGGTTCCGGTCGAGGTTCGTCCGTCCCGTCGTAACGCTCTGGCAATGCGCTGGTTGGTAGACTTCGCCCGCAAGCGTGGCGAGAAGTCTATGGCTCTGCGCTTGGCTGGCGAGCTGCTGGATGCTGCTGAAGGTAAAGGTGCTGCTGTTAAGAAGCGTGAAGACGTGCACCGTATGGCCGAAGCTAACAAAGCTTTCTCGCACTACCGCTTCTAATTTTAGCTTCACTAATTTTGCGAGGGCTTTATGGCTCGTACTACTCCGATTAGTCGCTACCGTAACATCGGTATCGTCGCTCACGTGGATGCTGGTAAAACCACCACCACCGAGCGCGTCCTTTTTTACACTGGCAAAAGTCACAAAATGGGCGAGGTGCATGATGGCGCCGCGACCACAGACTGGATGGTTCAGGAGCAGGAGCGTGGTATTACCATTACTTCTGCTGCCATTACCGCCTTCTGGAAAGGTTCCGAGAAGCAGTACCCACACGAGCATCGCTTCAACGTAATCGATACCCCGGGCCACGTAGACTTCACTATTGAAGTAGAGCGTTCCCTGCGTGTACTCGACGGCGCTGTCGTTGTGTTCTGCGGTACTTCGGGTGTTGAGCCTCAGTCGGAAACCGTATGGCGTCAGGCCAACAAATACGGCGTTCCACGTCTTGTTTACGTAAACAAGATGGACCGTGCTGGTGCCAACTTCCTGCGCGTGATCGGTCAGATCAAACAGCGTCTGGGTCACACTCCGGTGCCGATCCAGCTGGCTATCGGTTCGGAAGATAACTTCCAGGGCCAGATCGACCTGATCAACATGCAAGCTGTCTACTGGAACGACTCTGACAAGGGTATGGTTCCGGTTCGCAAGGAAATCCCTGCGGACATGCTTGAACTGGCTGAAGAATGGCGCAACAACATGGTTGAAGCCGCCGCCGAAGCCAGCGAAGAGTTGATGAACAAGTACCTGGAAGGTGAAGAGCTGTCGATCGAAGAGATCAAGGCTGCTTTGCGTGCACGTACTATCGCCGGCGAAATCGTTCTGGCTGTTTGCGGTTCTTCGTTCAAGAACAAGGGTGTTCCCCTGGTTCTCGACGCCGTTATCGACTTCCTGCCTGCTCCGACCGACATTCCTGCTATCAAGGGTTCCAACCCTGATAACGAGGAAGAAGAGATGGAGCGTCATGCAAGCGACGACGAGCCGTTCGCGGCCTTGGCGTTCAAGATCGCTACCGACCCATTCGTGGGTACCTTGACCTTCGTCCGCGTTTACTCGGGCGTGTTGAACTCCGGCGACGGCGTGATCAACTCGGTTAAAGGCAAGAAAGAGCGCGTGGGTCGTATGGTGCAAATGCACGCAAACGCCCGTGAAGAGATCAAGGAAGTACGCGCTGGCGACATCGCGGCCCTGATCGGCATGAAGGACGTCACCACTGGTGAAACCCTCTGCAACGCTGACAAGCCAATCATCCTGGTTCGCATGGACTTCCCGGAGCCGGTTATTTCGGTTGCCGTAGAGCCTAAGACCAAGGATGACCAGGAAAAAATGGGTATCGCTCTGGGCAAGCTTGCTCAGGAAGACCCGTCTTTCCGCGTTAAAACTGATGAAGAGACTGGTCAAACGATCATCTCCGGCATGGGCGAGCTGCACCTGGACATCCTGGTTGACCGGATGCGCCGTGAGTTCAACGTCGAAGCCAACATCGGCAAGCCACAGGTTTCGTACCGTGAGCGCATCACGAAGAACTGCGAAATCGAAGGCAAGTTCGTTCGTCAGTCCGGCGGTCGTGGCCAGTTCGGTCACTGCTGGATTCGCTTTGCTCCTGCTGACGAAGGTCAGGAAGGTCTGCAATTCCTGAACGAAGTAGTGGGTGGTGTGGTTCCTAAGGAATACATCCCGGCTATCCAGAAGGGTATCGAAGAGCAGATGAAGAACGGCGTTGTTGCCGGCTATCCGCTGATCGGCCTGAAGGCTACCGTGTTCGATGGTTCTTACCACGACGTCGACTCCAACGAGATGGCGTTTAAAGTGGCTGCTTCCATGGCGACCAAGCAACTGGCCCAGAAGGGCGGTGGTGAGTTGCTCGAGCCGATCATGGCGGTAGAGGTTGTTACGCCTGAAGACTATATGGGTGATGTGATGGGCGACCTTAACCGTCGTCGCGGCATGATCCAGGGTATGGAAGACACAGTGTCCGGCAAGGTTATCCGTGCCGAGGTTCCACTGGGTGAGATGTTCGGTTATGCGACCGACGTTCGTTCCATGTCCCAGGGTCGCGCAAGCTACTCTATGGAATTCAAAAAATACGATACGGCTCCGTCGCACATCGTCGAATCCGTTACCAAAAAACAAGGCTGATTCAGCCCCTTTAGGCTAGGAGTTAATTGTCGTGGCTAAAGAAAAATTTGATCGTTCCCTACCGCACGTAAACGTTGGCACCATCGGCCACGTTGACCACGGTAAAACCACTCTGACCGCTGCTCTGACTCGCGTCTGCTCCGAAGTTTTCGGTTCGGCCGTAGTTGAATTCGACAAGATCGACAGCGCACCAGAAGAAAAAGCTCGCGGTATCACCATCAACACCGCGCACGTTGAGTACAACTCGAACATTCGTCACTACGCTCACGTTGACTGCCCAGGTCACGCTGACTACGTGAAGAACATGATCACTGGTGCTGCGCAGATGGACGGCGCGATCCTGGTTTGCTCGGCCGCTGATGGTCCGATGCCGCAAACCCGTGAGCACATCCTGCTGTCCCGTCAGGTAGGCGTTCCGTACATCGTGGTTTTCCTGAACAAGGCTGACCTGGTAGACGACGCTGAGCTGCTGGAACTGGTTGAGATGGAAGTTCGCGACCTGCTGTCCACCTATGACTTCCCAGGCGACGACACTCCGATCATCATCGGTTCTGCTCGTATGGCGCTGGAAGGCAAAGACGACAACGAAATGGGCACCACCGCTGTTAAGAAGCTGGTGGAAACTCTGGACAGCTACATCCCAGAGCCAGAGCGTGCTATCGACAAGCCGTTCCTGATGCCAATCGAAGACGTGTTCTCGATCTCGGGTCGCGGTACTGTTGTGACCGGTCGTATCGAGCGCGGTATCGTTCGCGTGCAAGACGCCCTGGAAATCGTTGGTCTGCGTGACACCACCACCACCACCTGCACTGGTGTTGAGATGTTCCGCAAGCTGCTGGACGAAGGTCGTGCTGGCGAGAACTGCGGCGTTCTGCTGCGTGGTACCAAGCGTGACGACGTTGAGCGTGGTCAGGTTCTGGTTAAGCCGGGTTCGGTTAAGCCGCACACCAAGTTCACCGCAGAGGTTTACGTTCTGAGCAAGGAAGAAGGCGGCCGTCACACTCCGTTCTTCAAAGGCTACCGTCCACAGTTCTACTTCCGTACTACTGACGTGACTGGTAACTGCGAGCTGCCAGAAGGCGTTGAAATGGTAATGCCAGGTGACAACATTCAGATGACTGTTACCCTGATCAAAACCATCGCGATGGAAGACGGTCTGCGTTTCGCAATCCGTGAAGGCGGCCGTACCGTTGGTGCTGGCGTCGTAGCTAAAATCATCGAGTGATCTCTTTATTGAGTCAGCTTTGATGAGTTGAAAAAGCCCCCGCTTAGCGGGGGCTTTTTTATTGGGTTGACACCTATCTGGGGCGTCTATAGAATTGCGCCTCCTTTTAACGGGCGTATTGCGCCCGGTGGGAATAGCAGCCGGAGTCTGAAATCCAATGCAAAATCAGCAAATCCGTATCAGGTTGAAGGCTTTTGACCATCGCCTGATCGACCAATCAACCCAGGAAATCGTGGAAACCGCGAAACGTACTGGTGCTCAAGTGCGTGGTCCAATTCCACTGCCTACCCGTAAAGAGCGGTTCACCGTTCTGGTTTCTCCGCACGTCAACAAAGACGCGCGTGACCAGTACGAGATCCGCACTCATAAGCGCGTTCTGGACATCGTCCAGCCAACGGATAAAACCGTTGATGCACTTATGAAGCTTGATCTTGCGGCCGGTGTGGAAGTGCAGATCAGCCTCGGCTAAGACTCGGTCTTGGTCGTGTAACGCTCTGAAATGGGCGGCCATAGCGGGTGAAAGCCCCGTACACTCATGAGGTTTACAACATGACTATTGGTGTAGTCGGTCGTAAAGCGGGTATGACCCGTATTTTCACCGAAGAAGGTGTCTCCATTCCGGTCACGGTCATTGAGATCGAGCCGAATCGCGTCACCCAGTTCAAAACTGAAGAAACCGATGGCTATCGTGCAGTGCAAGTCACTGTCGGCGAGCGTCGTGCTTCCCGTGTTACAGCTGCTCAAGCTGGCCACTTCGCCAAGGCGAACGTTGCCGCTGGTCGTACCGTAATGGAATTCCGTCTTGAAGAAGGCGAGTACCAGGCCGGCGATCTGATCAACGCTGAAATCTTCGCTGCTGGTCAACTGGTTGATGTAACCGGTCAGTCCAAAGGTAAAGGCTTCCAGGGTACGATCAAGCGTTGGAACTTCCGCGGGCAAGATAACACCCACGGTAACTCCGTATCCCACCGCGTCCCAGGCTCTATCGGCCAGTGCCAGACTCCTGGTCGTGTATTCAAGGGCAAAAAAATGTCCGGTCATATGGGCGCTGAGCGCGTGACCGTGCAGTCCCTGGAAGTAGTGCGCGTGGACGCTGAACGCAATCTGTTGTTGGTCAAGGGCGCTGTACCTGGCGCTACTGGCGGCAACCTGGTTGTACGTCCGGCAGCCAAGGCTCGCGGTTAAGGGGAAGCTGACATGCAATTAAATGTAAATGACGCTCAAGCGATCGAAGTTTCCGAACTGACATTTGGCGGCGAGTTCAACGAGACGCTGGTTCACCAAGCAGTCGTGGCCTACATGGCAGGCGGCCGTCAGGGTAGCAAGCAGCAGAAGACCCGTTCCGACGTTCGTGGTGGCGGCAAGCGCCCATGGCGTCAGAAAGGTACTGGCCGTGCTCGTGCCGGTACTATCCGCAGCCCAATCTGGCGCGGCGGCGGCACCACCTTTGCAGCTCGTCCACAGGATCACTCCCAGAAGCTGAACAAGAAGATGTATCGCGCAGCAATGCGTTCCATCCTTGCTGAGCTGGTGCGTACTGATCGTCTGGTCGTGGTTCAGGATTTCGCAGTTGAAACTCCGAAAACCAAAGACCTGCTGGGCAAACTGAACAACATGAGCCTGACCGATGTTCTGATCGTGTCGGACGCTGTTGATCAGAACCTGTACCTGGCTGCTCGCAACCTGCCACACGTTGATGTACGTGACGTGCAAGGTTCCGATCCAGTTAGTCTGATCGCATACGACAAGGTGTTGATCACCGTGTCGGCCGTGAAGAAATTCGAGGAGCTGCTGGGATGAACCAGGAACGCGTATTTAAAGTTCTGCTTGGCCCGCACGTTTCCGAGAAGGCTACGGTTCTGGCAGACAAGAAAGGCCAGTTCGTTTTCAAGGTTGCTACTGATGCAACCAAGCTGGAAATCAAGAAGGCCGTCGAAAGCCTGTTCAGCGTGAAAGTTGAGCGTGTTACTACCCTGAATGTTCTGGGTAAGAGCAAGCGCACCGCTCGCGGTCTGGGCAAGCGTAATGACTGGAAGAAGGCAGTTATCTCCCTTCAGCCAGGCCAAGATCTCGATTTCAGCAGCAGTGCTGAGTAAGGAAGGGGTGCATCATGGCAATCGTTAAATGCAAACCGACTTCCCCTGGCCGCCGTTTTGTGGTCAAGGTGGTCAACCAGGAGCTGCATAAAGGCGCTCCTCACGCACCGCTGCTCGAGAAAAAATCGAAGTCTGGTGGTCGTAACAACAATGGCCGTATTACCACTCGTCACATCGGTGGTGGTCATAAGCAGCATTATCGTCTGGTCGACTTCCGTCGCAACGACAAAGATGGCATCGCTGCCACTGTCGAGCGTATCGAATACGATCCAAACCGTACTGCTCACATCGCTCTGCTGCTGTACGCAGATGGCGAGCGTCGCTACATCATCGCCCCTAAAGGCGTGAGCGCTGGCGACCAGCTGATCGCAGGTGCTCTGGCACCGATCAAGCCGGGCAACGCTCTGCAACTGCGCAACATTCCAGTTGGTAGCACCGTACACGGCATTGAACTGAAGCCAGGTAAAGGCGCGCAAATCGCTCGTTCCGCTGGCGCTTCGGCTCAGCTGATCGCTCGT
Source organism: Pseudomonas sp. DR 5-09 (assembly GCF_001655595.1). Classification (NCBI taxonomy): domain Bacteria; kingdom Pseudomonadati; phylum Pseudomonadota; class Gammaproteobacteria; order Pseudomonadales; family Pseudomonadaceae; genus Pseudomonas; species Pseudomonas sp. DR 5-09. Next base: position 5,722,294 of record NZ_CP011566.1, on the reverse strand, counting down.
GAAGGCGTTTACGTGACCCTGCGTCTGCGTTCCGGTGAAATGCGTAAAGTACTGGCTGAGTGCCGTGCGACCCTGGGCGAAGTCTCGAACTCCGAGCACAGCCTGCGTTCGCTGGGTAAAGCTGGTGCCAAGCGCTGGCGTGGCGTTCGCCCAACCGTTCGTGGTGTTGCCATGAACCCGGTTGACCACCCACATGGTGGTGGTGAAGGTCGTACCTCTGGTGGTCGTCATCCGGTATCGCCATGGGGCTTCCCGACTAAGGGCGCGAAGACTCGTGGTAATAAGCGTACCGACAAAATGATCGTCCGTCGTCGCAAGTAAATAGAGGGATACGACAGTGCCACGTTCTCTGAAAAAAGGTCCTTTTATTGATCTTCACCTACTGAAGAAGATCGAAGTGGCGGCGGAAAAGAACGATCGCAAACCAATTAAGACTTGGTCGCGTCGTTCGATGATCCTGCCACAAATGGTCGGTCTGACCATCGCAGTACACAACGGTCGTCAGCACGTCCCAGTTCTCGTTAACGAAGACATGGTCGGCCACAAACTGGGCGAGTTCGCCGGTACCCGCAACTATCGCGGGCACGTGGCAGACAAGAAAGCCAAGCGTTAAGGGGTAAGGAAATGGAAGTAGCCGCTAAGTTGTCGGGCGCTCGAATCTCCGCCCAGAAAGCCCGCTTGGTCGCCGACCAGATCCGCGGGAAGAAGGTGGGCGAAGCGCTCAACCTGTTGGCTTTCAGCAGTAAGAAAGCCGCCGAGATCATGAAAAAAGTGCTGGAGTCGGCCGTAGCCAACGCCGAGCATAACGAAGGCGCAGACGTTGATGACCTGAAGGTCAGCACCGTTTTCGTCAACGAAGGGCGTTCGCTGAAGCGCATCATGCCACGTGCCAAAGGCCGTGCTGATCGCATCGTCAAGCGGTCTTGCCATATCACTGTCAAGGTTGCTGACAAGTAACGGAGTCGAAGAGATGGGTCAGAAAGTACATCCCATTGGCATTCGCCTGGGAATCGTCAAGGAGCACACCTCCGTCTGGTACGCAGACGGTCGGACTTATGCGGACTACTTGTTCGCTGATCTGAAGGTGCGTGAATACCTCCAAGACAAACTAAAAAGCGCGTCCGTAAGCCGTATCGATATCCATCGTCCGGCTCAAACTGCACGCATCACCATCCACACCGCTCGTCCAGGTATTGTTATCGGGAAGAAAGGTGAAGATGTTGAGAAACTGCGTCAGGACCTGACCAAGCAAATGGGTGTGCCTGTGCACATCAATATCGAAGAGATCCGCAAGCCGGAGCTCGACGGTATGCTGGTTGCGCAGAGCGTAGCTCAGCAGCTGGAGCGTCGTGTAATGTTCCGTCGCGCCATGAAGCGCGCTGTACAGAACGCCATGCGCATTGGTGCCAAAGGCATCAAAATCCAAGTGAGCGGTCGTCTCGGCGGTGCTGAAATTGCACGTACTGAATGGTATCGCGAAGGTCGTGTGCCACTGCACACCCTGCGTGCCGACATCGACTATGCCAACTACGAAGCTCACACCACTTACGGTGTGATCGGTGTAAAGGTTTGGATCTTCAAAGGCGAAGTAATTGGTGGTCGCCAAGAAGAGCTGAAGCCACAAGCACCAGCGCCTCGTAAAAAAGCTGCTAAGTAAGGGGTACGCCAAATGTTGCAACCTAAGCGTACGAAGTTCCGCAAGCAGATGACCGGCCACAACCGTGGTCTGGCACTGCGCGGTAGCAAAGTCAGCTTCGGCGAGTTCGCGCTGAAGTCTGTAGCTCGTGGTCGTCTCACCGCTCGTCAGATCGAGTCAGCGCGTCGTGCACTGACCCGTCACGTAAAACGTGGCGGCAAGATCTGGATCCGTGTATTCCCGGACAAGCCGATCTCCAAGAAGCCTCTCGAGGTTCGTATGGGTAAAGGTAAGGGTAACGTGGAGTACTGGGTTGCCCAGATTCAGCCAGGCAAAGTCCTGTATGAAATCGAGGGTGTTTCTGAAGAGCTGGCGCGTGAGGCTTTCGCCCTGGCTGCTGCAAAGCTGCCGCTCGCCACCTCCTTTGTTAAACGGACGGTGATGTGATGAAAGCGAATGAACTTCGTGAAAAATCCGCACAGCAGCTGAACGAGCAACTGCTCGGCTTGCTGCGCGACCAGTTCAATCTGCGCATGCAGAAAGCAACTGGCCAGTTGGGGCAGTCTCATCTGCTCTCGCAAGTTAAGCGTGACATTGCTCGCGTGAAGACTGTGCTCAACCAGCAGGCAGGTAAGTGATCATGGCTGAAGCCGAAAAAACTGTCCGTACGCTGACTGGCCGTGTTGTCAGCGACAAGATGGACAAAACCATCACCGTTCTGATCGAGCGTCGCGTTAAGCACCCGATCTACGGTAAATACGTTAAGCGTTCGACTAAGCTGCACGCGCACGACGAAACCAATCAGTGCCACATCGGCGACAAAGTCACTATTCGTGAAACTCGTCCGATGGCCAAGACCAAGTCTTGGGCGCTGGTTGATGTTCTCGAACGCGCTGTGGAAGTCTAAGGGCTAGGGGTCGGAGAAATTATATGATTCAGACTCAATCCATGCTCGATGTGGCCGATAACAGCGGCGCTCGCCGTGTTATGTGCATCAAGGTGCTGGGTGGCTCCCATCGTCGTTACGCTGGTATCGGTGACATCATCAAAGTTACCGTGAAGGAAGCAATTCCTCGCGGTAAGGTGAAAAAAGGCCAAGTGATGACTGCTGTTGTAGTCCGCACTCGTCACGGCGTACGTCGTGCTGATGGCTCCATTATCCGCTTTGATGGCAACGCTGCTGTTCTTCTGAACAACAAGCAAGAGCCGATCGGCACCCGTATCTTTGGGCCAGTGACCCGTGAACTTCGTACCGAGAAGTTCATGAAGATCGTCTCGCTCGCCCCAGAAGTGCTGTAAGGAGATCCGACATGCAAAAGATTCGTCGTGACGACGAGATCATCGTGATCGCCGGCAAAGACAAAGGTAAGCGCGGTAAGGTGCTGAAGGTTCTTGCTGACAACCGTCTGGTTGTTGGTGGTCTGAACCTGGTCAAGCGTCATACCAAGCCTAACCCGATGTCGGGCGTACAGGGCGGTATCGTCGAGAAAGAAGCGCCACTGCACGCTTCCAACGTCGCCATCTTCAACGGCGAAACCAACAAGGCTGACCGCGTTGGTTTCAAAGTAGAAGACGGTAAGAAAATTCGTGTCTTCAAGTCGACCCAAAAAGCGGTTGATGCTTGAACACTGCTAGGTAGAAGACCATGGCACGACTAAAAGAGATTTACCGGAAGGAAATCGCTCCGAAACTTAAGGAAGAACTTAAGCTTTCGAACGTGATGGAAGTTCCGCGCGTTACCAAGATCACCCTGAACATGGGTCTGGGCGAAGCGATCGGCGACAAAAAAGTCATCGAGCACGCTGTTGCTGACCTGGAAAAGATCACCGGCCAGAAAGTCGTTGTGACCTACGCTCGCAAATCCATCGCTGGCTTTAAAGTCCGTGAAGGTTGGCCGATCGGCGTCAAAGTGACCTTGCGCCGTGAGCGTATGTATGAGTTCCTGGATCGTCTGCTGTCGATCTCCCTGCCTCGGGTTCGCGACTTCCGCGGCCTGAATGCCAAGTCCTTTGATGGTCGTGGCAACTACAGCATGGGCGTGAAAGAGCAGATCATTTTCCCGGAAATCGACTACGACAAGATCGATGCTCTCCGCGGTCTGGACATTACCCTGACCACCACTGCCAAGAACGATGACGAAGGCCGCGCTCTGCTGCGTGCTTTCAAATTCCCGTTCCGCAACTGATTGGAGTAGGAAAATGGCCAAGAAGAGCATGAAAAACCGTGAGCTGAAGCGTCAGCTCACTGTTGCCAAATACGCCGTCAAGCGTGCAGCGCTGAAAGCTATCATCGTCGATCTGAACGCAAGTCCAGAAGCGCGTTGGGAAGCTACCGTAGCTCTGCAGAAGCAACCGCGTGACGCAAGCGCTTCGCGCATGCGTAACCGTTGCCGTCTGACCGGTCGTCCGCACGGCGTTTACCGCAAGTTCGGCCTCGGCCGTAACAAACTGCGTGAAGCGGCAATGCGTGGTGACGTACCAGGTCTGGTTAAAGCCAGCTGGTAATTGCTGTCAAAGCCTTGATGGTCGGGGTCGCAAGAACCTGACCATCGGTGGCCTTGAACTTGAATCAAGCCCCTTTTGGGGCTTGATTCATTTCTGGGGTGTGTCTAGAATGATCGGCTCGCCTGAGCCCGTGTTTTTTACGCCCGGAATTCCTCGGCGACAAGTAGTAGCCGCAAGGCTAATTTTTCTGTATTAGGAGCGTCTAGCCCATGAGTATGCAGGACCCGTTAGCGGACATGCTAACTCGAATCCGTAATGCCCAGATGGCTGAAAAGTCCGTCGTAAGCATGCCGTCTTCCACGTTGAAGGTGGCTGTAGCAAAAGTCCTGAAGGACGAAGGTTACATCGCGGGTTATCAGATCAGCAGCGAAACCAAGCCGCTGCTGTCCATCGAGCTGAAATACTTCGAAGGCCGTCCGGTCATCGAGGAAGTGAAGCGCGTTAGCCGTCCAGGCCTGCGTCAGTACAAGTCCGTCGAAGATCTGCCAAAAGTACGTGGCGGCCTCGGTGTGTCTATCGTCTCCACCAACAAAGGTGTGATGACTGATCGTGCTGCGCGCGCTGCCGGTGTCGGCGGCGAAGTTCTTTGCACTGTGTTCTAAGGGGGGATAAGCATGTCTCGCGTCGCTAAGAACCCCGTTAAGCTGCCAGCCGGTGTCGAAGTAAAATTCGCAGGCCAACAGCTTTCGGTGAAGGGTGCCAAGGGTACTCTTGAACTGAACGTCCATTCGTCCGTTGAAGTCGTTGAAGAAGCCGGTGAGCTGCGTTTTGCTGCTCGCAATGGCGATCAACAGACTCGCGCAATGGCCGGTACCACTCGTGCGTTGGTAAACAACATGGTCCAGGGCGTAAGCCAAGGCTTCGAGCGCAAGCTCCAGCTGGTCGGTGTTGGTTACAAAGCGCAAGCAAAAGGTCAGGTGCTGAACCTGGCTCTTGGCTTCTCGCACCCAGTGGATTACGAACTGCCGGAAGGCATCACCGCTGAGACTCCTAGCCAGACCGATATCCTGATCAAGGGCATCGACAAGCAGCTGGTAGGTCAAGTGGCCGCCGAGATCCGCGACTTCCGTCCACCAGAGCCGTACAAAGGCAAAGGTGTGCGCTACGCGGACGAAGTCGTCCGTCGTAAAGAAGCCAAGAAGAAGTAGGGCATAGCAAATGACCGACAAAAAAGTTACTCGACTGCGTCGCGCTCGCAAAGCACGCCTGAAAATGCACGAACTCGAAGTCGTGCGTCTCTGCGTGTTCCGCTCTTCGCAGCACATCTACGCCCAGGTCATTTCGGCCGACGGCAACAAAGTCCTGGCAAGCGCCTCGACTTTGGATAAAGAACTGCGTGATGGCGCCACTGGCAACATCGACGCGGCCACTAAGGTTGGCCAGCTGGTCGCTACGCGTGCTAAGGCCGCTGGCGTCTCGCAGGTGGCTTTCGACCGCTCTGGCTTCAAGTACCACGGCCGCGTTAAAGCGCTGGCTGATGCTGCTCGTGAAGCTGGGCTGGAGTTCTAAGTTATGTCAAATAACGACCAAAAGCGCGACGAAGGCTACATCGAGAAGCTGGTTCAAGTTAACCGCGTAGCCAAAACCGTTAAAGGCGGCCGTATCTTCACTTTCACCGCGTTGACCGTGGTTGGTGATGGTAAAGGGCGTGTTGGCTTCGGCCGTGGCAAGTCGCGTGAAGTGCCTGCTGCGATCCAGAAGGCAATGGAAGCTGCTCGCCGCAACATGATCCAGGTTGATCTGAACGGCACCACTCTGCAGTACGCAATGAAGTCCGCTCACGGCGCTTCGAAGGTGTACATGCAGCCTGCTTCTGAAGGTACCGGTATCATCGCTGGCGGCGCTATGCGTGCTGTCCTCGAAGTTGCTGGCGTTCAGAACGTTCTGGCCAAGTGCTACGGCTCGACTAACCCGGTAAACGTGGTTCACGCCACTTTCAAGGGTCTGAAGGCTATGCAGTCTCCTGAGTCCATTGCAGCCAAGCGTGGCCTGCGTGTTGAGGAGATCAAGTAATCATGGCTACCGTTAAAGTTACGCTGATCAAAAGCATGACCGGCCGCATCCCTAACCACAAACTGTGCGTGAAGGGTCTGGGTCTGCGTCGCATCGGTCACACTGTAGAAGTCCAGGATACTCCCGAGAATCGCGGGATGATCAACAAGGCTTACTACATGCTGCGTGTCGAGGGTTAATCGATGAAACTCAATGATCTGAGTCCAGCGCCGGGTTCCCGTCGCGAAAAGCATCGTCCGGGCCGTGGTATCGGTAGTGGTTTGGGTAAGACTGGTGGCCGTGGTCACAAAGGTCAGACTTCCCGCTCCGGTGGCACCATCGCTCCAGGCTTTGAAGGCGGTCAACAGCCGCTGCATCGTCGCCTGCCGAAGTTCGGTTTCGTTTCCCTGAAAGCCATGGATCGCGCAGAAGTGCGTCTGTCCGAGCTGGCTAAAGTGGAAGGCGACATCGTCACCGTGCAGTCCCTGAAAGATGCCAACGTGATCAACGTCAACGTGCAGCGTGTGAAAATCATGCTGTCCGGTGAAGTGGCTCGCGCTGTCACTATCGGCAAGGGAATCGGCGCCACCAAAGGTGCGCGTGCGGCTATCGAAGCAGCTGGCGGCAAGTTCGAGGAATAAATGGCTAAGCAAGGTGCTCTCTCTGCGCTCGGCAAAGGCGGTATGTCTGAACTTTGGGCTCGTCTGCGTTTTCTGTTCCTGGCGATTATCGTCTACCGAATAGGCGCACACATCCCGGTTCCAGGTATCAACCCGGACCGACTCGCAGACCTGTTTCGACAGAATGAGGGGACCATTCTTAGCTTGTTCAACATGTTTTCCGGCGGCGCGCTGGAGCGGATGAGCATCTTTGCACTGGGGATCATGCCGTACATTTCGGCATCGATCATCATGCAACTGATGACCGCCGTCAGCCCGCAGCTGGAGCAGTTGAAGAAGGAAGGTGAAGCTGGCCGTCGCAAGATCAGCCAGTACACCCGCTACGGCACCGTCGTCCTCGCTCTCGTTCAGGCCATTGGCATGTCCATTGGTCTGGCGGGGCAGGGCGTTGCGTTCACTGGTGACTTTGGCTTCCATTTCGTCGCGGTCTCCACGTTTGTGGCTGGCGCGATGTTCATGATGTGGCTGGGTGAGCAGATTACTGAGCGTGGTGTAGGCAACGGTATCTCGATGTTGATTTTTTCGGGTATCGTCGCCGGTCTTCCGAGAGCAATCGGGCAGTCTTTCGAGTCTGCGCGTCAGGGCGATATCAATATCTTCGCCTTGGTTGCCATCGGTTTGCTGGCAGTAGCGATTATCGGTTTCGTGGTGTTCATTGAGCGTGGTCAGCGTCGTATCGCTGTTCACTACGCCAAGCGTCAGCAGGGCCGCAAGGTTTTTGCTGCGCAGACAAGCCACTTGCCGCTGAAGGTGAACATGGCCGGTGTTATTCCGGCTATTTTCGCGAGCAGCATTTTGCTGTTCCCGGCTTCGTTGGGTGCCTGGTTCGGTCAGTCTGAAGGTATGGGCTGGTTGCAGGACATCTCGCAGTCGATCGCTCCTGGTCAGCCGTTGAATATTCTGCTGTTTAGTGCAGGGATTATTTTCTTCTGCTTCTTCTATACGGCGTTGATGTTCAATCCGAAAGACGTAGCGGAAAACCTGAAGAAGTCCGGTGCCTTTATTCCGGGCATCCGTCCAGGTGAGCAGTCCGCACGCTATATTGATGGCGTTCTGACTCGCTTGACCATGTTCGGTGCTCTTTACATGACGGCCGTGTGCTTGTTGCCCCAGTTCCTGGTGGTTGCAGCAAACGTTCCGTTCTACCTTGGCGGGACCTCGTTGCTGATCGTGGTCGTGGTTGTGATGGACTTCATGTCCCAAGTACAATCGCACCTCGTTTCGCACCAGTACGAATCCCTGATGAAGAAAGCCAACCTGAAGGGTTACGGCAGCGGCATGTTGCGCTGAGTACCCATAAGGTTCGAGGAGTTGGTGATGAAAGTTCGTGCATCGGTGAAAAAGCTGTGCCGTAACTGCAAGATTATTCGCCGCGAAGGTGTTGTTCGAGTAATTTGCAGCGCGGAACCGCGTCACAAACAGCGCCAAGGCTGAGTGTGATTGTGCTTCAAGCCCGGTAGCTAGTGCGCTACCGGGTTGATTATTTGTTATTACAGCGATATTATCTCGCGCCCTATTTCTTGGCTTCCGGGGCGTAGGTAGCTGTCAATTGGAGTCCCACTGAATGGCCCGTATTGCAGGCGTTAACATTCCAGATAACAAGCATACTGTTATCTCGCTGACCTACATCTATGGTGTTGGTCGCACTACTGCACAGAAGATCTGTGCAGAGACTGGGGTAAACCCAGCCGCAAAGATCAAGGATCTGAGCGACGAGCAGATTGAACAGCTGCGTGGCGAAGTGGCGAAGTTCACCACTGAAGGTGACCTGCGTCGCGAAATCAACATGAAAATCAAGCGCTTGATGGACCTCGGTTGCTATCGCGGTCTGCGTCATCGTCGTGGTCTGCCAGTACGCGGTCAGCGTACCAAGACCAACGCGCGTACCCGTAAAGGTCCGCGTAAGCCGATCCGCAAGTAATCGCCCCAGCGAATCGACAGGAATTTAATCATGGCAAAACCTGCTGCTCGTCCTCGTAAAAAAGTTAAAAAGACAGTGGTTGATGGCATCGCCCACATCCATGCCTCTTTTAACAACACCATCGTGACCATCACCGACCGTCAAGGTAACGCTCTTTCCTGGGCTACCTCCGGTGGTTCGGGTTTCCGCGGTTCCCGCAAGTCCACCCCGTTCGCTGCTCAAGTAGCTGCTGAGCGTGCTGGTCAAGCTGCGCTGGAATACGGCCTGAAAAACCTCGACGTGAACGTCAAGGGCCCAGGTCCAGGTCGTGAATCCGCAGTCCGCGCTTTGAACGGCTGTGGCTACAAGATCGCCAGCATCACCGACGTGACGCCAATCCCGCACAACGGGTGCCGTCCGCCGAAGAAGCGCCGCGTGTAATCCAGGAGATTGTAAAGAATGGCTCGTTACATTGGTCCAAAATGCAAACTCGCTCGTCGCGAAGGCACCGATCTCTTCCTGAAGAGCGGCGTGCGCGCGATCGAATCGAAGTGCAACATTGAAGCAGCACCTGGTATCCACGGCCAACGCCGCGGTCGCCAGTCCGATTACGGCACCCAACTGCGCGAAAAGCAGAAGGTCCGTCGTATCTACGGCGTTCTCGAGCGTCAGTTCAGCGGCTACTACAAAGCTGCTGCCAGCAAGAAAGGTGCAACTGGTGAAAACCTGCTGCAACTGCTCGAATGCCGTCTGGACAACGTTGTATACCGTATGGGCTTCGGTTCGACTCGTGCCGAATCCCGTCAGCTGGTATCGCACAAGTCGATCAGCGTTAACGGCCAGACCGTAAACGTTCCGTCCTACCAGGTTCGTGCTGGTGACGTGGTTGCTGTTCGCGAGAAGGCAAAGAACCAACTTCGCATTGTCCAAGCTCTCGAGCTGTGCGCCCAACGTGGTCGCGTAGAATGGGTAGAGGTAGATGCTGAGAAGAAGTCGGGCGTTTTCAAGAACGTTCCTGCTCGCAGTGATCTGTCCGCCGACATCAACGAAAGCCTGATTGTCGAGCTCTACTCCAAGTAAGTAAGGGCTAGAAAATAGGTGCATCCATGCAGATTTCGGTAAATGAGTTCCTGACACCCCGCCACATTGATGTGCAGGTTGTCAGTCCAACCCGCGCCAAGATCACTCTCGAGCCTCTCGAGCGTGGTTTTGGCCACACCCTGGGCAACGCGCTGCGCCGCATCCTGTTGTCCTCAATGCCCGGCTGCGCAGTAGTCGAGGCCGAGATTGACGGTGTGCTCCACGAGTACAGCGCCATCGAAGGTGTACAGGAAGACGTAATTGAAATCCTGTTGAACCTTAAAGGTCTGGCCATCAAGCTGCACGGTCGTGACGAAGTTACGCTGACCTTGTCGAAGAAGGGTTCGGGGGTGGTTACCGCTGCCGATATTCAGCTGGATCATGATGTCGAGATCGTTAATCCCGATCACGTAATCGCTAACCTGGCGTCTAACGGCGCCCTGAACATGAAGCTCACTGTAGCTCGTGGTCGTGGTTATGAACCAGCCGACTCGCGTCAGAGCGATGAAGACGAAAGCCGCAGCATCGGTCGCTTGCAGCTTGACTCTTCGTTCAGCCCGGTTCGCCGTATCGCATACGTGGTGGAAAACGCCCGTGTCGAGCAGCGTACCAACCTGGACAAGCTGGTTATTGATCTGGAAACCAACGGTACCCTGGATCCTGAAGAGGCTATCCGCCGCGCTGCAACCATCCTGCAACAGCAGTTGGCTGCGTTCGTCGACCTCAAAGGTGACAGTGAGCCAGTGGTTGTCGAGCAGGAAGACGAGATCGATCCGATCCTGCTTCGCCCGGTTGACGATCTGGAACTGACTGTACGTTCGGCTAACTGCCTTAAGGCGGAAAACATCTACTACATCGGCGACCTGATTCAGCGTACCGAAGTAGAGCTGTTGAAGACTCCGAACCTGGGCAAGAAATCCTTGACTGAAATCAAGGACGTTCTGGCCTCCCGCGGTCTGTCCCTCGGCATGCGCCTCGACAACTGGCCGCCTGCAAGTCTTAAGAAGGACGACAAGGCGACTGCCTGATCGTCGTAATCACCGAACGTAGTGTTTGGTAAGGAATGAACCATGCGTCATCGTAAAAGTGGGCGTCACCTGAGCCGCACCAGCTCGCACCGCAAGGCCATGTTCCAAAACATGGCGGTGTCGCTGTTCGAGCACGAGCTGATCAAAACTACTCTGCCAAAAGCCAAAGAACTGCGCCGCGTTGCCGAGCCGCTGATCACTCTGGCCAAGACAGACAGCGTTGCTAACCGTCGTCTGGCTTTCGACCGTACTCGTTCGAAAGCTATCGTTGGTAAGCTCTTCAACGACCTGGGCAAGCGTTACGCTACCCGTGAGGGTGGCTACCTGCGCATCCTCAAGTGCGGTTTCCGCGCTGGCGACAACGCGCCTATGGCGTACGTCGAACTGGTTGATCGTGCTGTCGGCGGTGAAGCTGTATCCGCTGAGTAAGACATCAGTCTGAAACAAAGAACCGGGCCTAGTGCCCGGTTTTTTGTGCCTGTAAGAAATGCGCTGTTCGTACAAGCTTCTACCCTGTTTGGGTCTGCACTATGTGTGCGGATTGATCGTTAGTTTTTATCTATTGATGACCATAAGTTAATGAATTTGTGGCTGTCATATTGATGATCGATACTCCCCAGCAAGCCGATTAGCCGGCAGTTCAAGACCGATAGAGGATGAAGATCGCATGAGCCAGAACAAGACGCTTACGACCGCCAGTGGCGCACCTGTCGCCGATAACCAGAACTCTCGCTCCGCTGGCCCTCGTGGCCCGTTGCTGCTCGATGACTTCCACTTGATCGAGAAGCTCGCCCACTTCAACCGGGAAAACATTCCTGAGCGTCGTGTACACGCCAAGGGGTCGGGTGCCTACGGCACTTTTACCGTCACCCGTGACATTACTCAGTACACTAGCGCCAAGCTGTTCTCTGCTGTCGGCAAGCAGACGCCGACCTTCCTGCGTTTCTCAACTGTCGGTGGTGAGCGTGGCTCGGCCGACACCGAGCGCGATCCGCGTGGCTTCGCCCTCAAGTTCTATACCGAAGAAGGCAACTGGGACATCGTTGGCAACAACACCCCGGTGTTCTTCATTCGCGATCCGCTGAAGTTTCCTGACTTTATCCACACCCAGAAACGCCTGCCGCAAAGCAACCTGAAAAGCGCTCAGATGATGTGGGACTTCTGGTCGCATTCGCCTGAAGCGCTGCACCAGGTCACGATTCTGTTCTCTGATCGCGGCATTCCGGACGGCTACCGCCATATGCACGGCTTCGGCAGTCACACCTACAGCCTGATCAGTGCTCAGGGCGAGCGCCACTGGGTGAAGTGGCACTACAAGACCAAGCAAGGGATCAAGAACCTCGCGCCGGCAGACGCGGCACGTTTGGCGGGCACAGATCCCGATTACGCACAGCGTGACCTGTTCGAAGCCATCGAGCGTGGTGACTTCCCGAAATGGAGCGTATGCATCCAGATCATGACCGAAGCCCAAGCCGCTGCGCACTATGAGAACCCGTTCGACGTGACCAAGACCTGGTCGCAAAAGGAGTTTCCACTGATCGAAGTGGGTGAACTGGAACTGAACCGTAACCCGCTCAACTACTTTGCCGAAGTCGAGCAAGCCGCGTTCGGCCCGAGCAACATGGTGCCTGGCGTAGGTCTGTCGCCAGATCGCATGCTGCAAGGTCGGGTATTCGCGTACGCCGATGCCCACCGTTACCGCGTAGGTACCAATCACCAGCAACTGCCAGTGAACGCCCCACGCAGCCCGGTGAATACTTACCAGCGTGACGGTTCGATGGCATTTGGCAGTAACGGTGGCGCAGCTCCGAACTATGAGCCGAACAGCTACGTAGAGTCGCCGAAACAAGCGCCGCACTTTGCCGAGCCTGCATTGGCCCTGAACGGCGCGGCTGATCGCTACGATCACCGCGAAGACACCGACTACTACAGCCACGCTGGCGCGCTGTTCCGCTTGATGAGCGACGAACAGAAAGCGTTGCTGGTCAGCAACATCGCCGGGGCGATGGCGGGGGTGTCGAGTGACGTCGTCGATCGTCAGCTGCAGCATTTCTACAAGGCCGATCCGGCGTACGGAGAAGCAATCGCAAAGCTGCTCAACGTACAGCTTAACGAAGTCTAAACGAGAAGCAGAACCGCCCTCATTTGGGCGGTTTTTGCGTTATTTAGGCCGCTTTTCTCAGAATATCTTCGCTTTTATTGCGCTAAGTGAGTGACCTTCCAGTCAGGTTGGTTCAAACTACAGACTTTCAAGCAGGGAGATGTAGGGCGATGCAAGGCCACCCAGACGTTATCGATTACCTCAACACGTTGCTGACCGGCGAACTGGCCGCGCGTGACCAATATTTCGTTCACTCGCGGATGTATGAGGACTGGGGATTCACCAAGCTCTACGAACGAATCAACCACGAGATGGAAGAAGAGGCCGGTCATGCCGATGCGCTGATGCGCCGGATTCTGATGCTTGAAGGCACCCCGCGCATGCGCCCGGATGATCTGGATGTCGGCACTACGGTGCAAACCATGCTCGAAGCGGATCTGCGCCTGGAGTACAAGGTGCGCGCCGCGCTGTGCAAGGGCATCGAACTGTGCGAACAGCACGGCGACTATGTCAGCCGCGAGATCCTGCGGGTTCAGCTCAATGACACCGAGGAAGATCACACCTACTGGCTGGAAAAGCAGCTCGGCCTGATCAAGCTGATCGGTATCCAGAACTACCTGCAGTCCCACGCGTCCTGATTGCAATTGATACAAAAAAAGCCCCTGTCACTGACGAAGTGACAGGGGCTTTTTCATGCCCGGCAATCAGGCCCGATCGCGAATCAACAGCGGCTTGAGATAGTGACCGGTGTGAGATTGCTTCATCTCGGCCACTTCCTCCGGCGTACCGGTGGCGATGATCTGTCCACCTTTCGAACCACCCTCGGGGCCAAGATCCACCAGCCAGTCGGCCGTCTTGATCACGTCGAGGTTGTGCTCGATCACCACCACGGTGTTGCCGTGGTCGCGCAGGCGATGCAGTACGTCGAGCAGTTGCTGGATATCCGCGAAGTGCAGACCGGTGGTCGGCTCATCGAGGATGTACAGGGTTTTGCCGGTATCGCGCTTGGACAGTTCGCGGGACAACTTGACCCGTTGGGCCTCACCACCAGACAGCGTCGTGGCCGACTGCCCGAGCTTGATGTACGACAGGCCCACATCCATCAGCGTTTGCAGCTTGCGCGCCAGCGCCGGCACCGCGTCGAAGAACTCCCGCGCTTCCTCGATAGTCATCTCGAGGGTTTCGTGGATGCTCTTGCCCTTGTATTTGATCTCCAGGGTTTCGCGGTTGTAGCGCTTGCTCTTGCACACGTCACACGGGACGTAGATGTCCGGCAGGAAGTGCATTTCCACCTTGATCAGACCGTCGCCCTGGCAGGCCTCGCAACGCCCGCCCTTGACGTTGAACGAGAAACGCCCCGGCCCGTAACCACGGGAGCGGGACTCGGGCACGCCGGCGAAGAGTTCGCGAATCGGCGTGAACAGGCCGGTGTAGGTCGCCGGGTTGGAGCGCGGCGTGCGGCCGATCGGGCTCTGGTCAATGTCGACGACCTTGTCCAGATGTTCCAGGCCCTTGATGCTGTCGTGGGCTGCCGCTTCCAGGGTAGTCGCGCCATTGAGTGCCGTGGCACTCAGCGGGAATAGCGTGTTGTTGATCAGCGTCGATTTGCCGGAGCCGGAGACGCCGGTCACGCAGGTCAGCAGGCCGATCGGGATTTCAAGGTCGACGTTGCGCAGGTTGTTGCCCCGCGCGCCCTTGAGCGACAGCACCTGTTTCTTGTTGCGCGGCGTGCGCTTGGCCGGCACCTCGATCTTGACCCGGCCCGAGAGGTATTTACCGGTCAACGAATCCGGGTGCGCCATGACCTCGTCCGGCGTGCCTTCAGCGACGATCTGCCCACCATGAACACCGGCGCCCGGGCCGATATCCACTACGTAGTCGGCCAGTCGAATCGCGTCTTCGTCGTGTTCGACCACAATCACCGTGTTGCCGATGTCGCGCAGGTGCTTGAGGGTGCCGAGCAGCCGATCGTTGTCGCGCTGGTGCAGACCAATCGACGGCTCATCGAGGATGTACAGAACACCCACAAGGCCCGCGCCGATCTGGCTGGCCAGACGAATCCGCTGCGCTTCACCGCCAGACAGAGTGTCGGCACTGCGATCCAGCGACAGGTAGTCGAGACCGACGTTAACCAGAAACTGCAGGCGCTCGCGGATTTCCTTGAGAATCTTGTCGGCGATCTCGCCACGGCGGCCGGTCATCTTCAGCGCGCCGAAGTAATCGCAGGCATCGCCTATCGGCAGGTTGGTCACCGCCGGCAGGGTTTTCTCGCCGACCCACACATGCCGCGCTTCGCGACGCAGGCGGGTGCCACGGCAGTCCGGGCAGGACTGGGTGCTGAGGAACTTCGCCAGTTCTTCACGCACGCTGGCCGATTCGGTTTCGCGGTAGCGGCGCTCTAGGTTCGGCACGATGCCTTCGAACGGGTGTGAGCGTTTGACGATGTCGCCCCGGTCGTTGAGGTATTTGAAATCGACGTTCTGTGAACCGCTGCCGTGCAGGATGAACTTCTGCTGATCGGCCGGCAGCTCGTTGAACGGCTGCTCCAGACTGAAGCCGTAATGTGCGGCCAGCGAGCCGAGCATCTGGAAGTAATAGACGTTGCGCCTGTCCCAGCCACGGATCGCGCCTTCGGCCAGGGTCAAATCACCGTTGACCAGTCGCTTGATGTCGAAAAACTGCTTCACCCCCAGACCGTCGCAGGTCGGGCAGGCGCCGGCCGGGTTGTTGAAGGAAAACAGCTTGGGTTCCAGCTCGCTGATCGCGTGGCCGCAGACCGGGCAGGCGAAGCGCGCGGAGAAGATCATCTCTTCGCCCGGCTCGTCGTCCATCGGGGCAACCAAAGCGATGCCGTCGGCCAGCTTCAGCGCGGTTTCGAAGGATTCGGCCAGACGCTGCTGCAGGTCGGCGCGAACCTTGAAGCGGTCGACAACGACTTCAATCGTATGCTTCTTCTGTTTATCCAGTTTCGGCAGTTCGTCCAGCTCGCAGAGCCGGCCGTTGACCCGGGCCCGGACGAAGCCCTGGGCACGCAGTTCTTCGAACACCGACAGGTGCTCGCCCTTGCGCTCGCGGATCACCGGCGCCAGCAGCATCAGCTTGCTGCCTTCCGGCTGAGCCAGCACCAGGTCGACCATCTGGCTGACGGTCTGCGCTTCCAGCGGAATGTCGTGATCCGGGCAGCGCGGCGTACCGACGCGCGCATAAAGCAGACGCAGATAGTCGTAGATTTCGGTGATGGTGCCGACCGTGGAACGCGGGTTGTGCGAGGTCGACTTCTGTTCGATGGAGATCGCCGGCGACAGGCCTTCGATGGTGTCGACGTCGGGTTTTTCCATCATCGACAGGAACTGCCGGGCATAGGCCGACAGGGATTCGACATAGCGGCGCTGACCTTCGGCGTACAGCGTGTCGAAAGCCAGGGAAGACTTGCCGGATCCGGACAGGCCGGTGATGACGATCAGTTTGTCCCGTGGCAGGGTCAGGTCGATGTTCTTCAGGTTGTGGGTGCGGGCCCCACGAATCAGGATCTTGTCCAAAATGGCCTCGCTCGGCGGGCGTCGAAAACACAGGAGTATACGGCCAAATACTGGATGGATGCACACTATCAAGTGAAGGGTTTTTTGCCTTACATGAAGAGAGTTTCATCTGTACGCGTCAAAGCGTCGCGATATACCCCGTCTCTCGATGGGACTGGTAGAATCGCCGCCGGTTCACACGAGGTTTTTCCATGCACGATCCCCACAGCGAACGCATGAGTGGCAGCGAGACCCGCGCGGCGAGCGGTCTGGCCTTGGTGTTCGCCTTCCGTATGCTTGGCATGTTCATGGTGTTGCCGGTACTGGCGACCTACGGCATGGATCTGGCGGGAGCGACCCCGGCCCTGATCGGGCTGGCGATCGGCGCTTACGGCCTGACCCAGGCGATTTTCCAGATTCCGTTCGGGATCATTTCCGACCGAATCGGCCGGCGTCCGGTGATTTACCTGGGGCTGATCGTCTTCGCCCTCGGCAGTGTGCTGGCGGCTCAGGCCGATTCGATCTGGGGCGTGATTGCCGGGCGGATCCTGCAGGGCGCCGGGGCGATTTCGGCGGCAGTCATGGCCCTGCTCTCCGACCTGACCCGCGAACAGCACCGCACCAAAGCCATGGCCATGATCGGCATGACCATCGGCCTGTCGTTCGCCGTGGCCATGGTTGTCGGCCCGCTGCTGACCCGTGCGTTCGGCCTGTCCGGCCTGTTTCTCGCCACCGGCGGCATGGCCCTGGTCGGGATCGTGATCGTGATGTTCATGGTGCCGAAGTCCACCGGGCCGCTGAGTCATCGCGAGTCCGGCGTTGCACGCCAAGCGTTGATGCCGACGCTCAAGCACCCGGACCTGCTGCGGCTGGACCTGGGCATTTTTGTGTTACATGCGATGTTGATGTCGAGCTTCGTCGCACTGCCCCTGGCGCTGGTCGAAAAGGCCGGTCTGCCCAAGGAGCAGCACTGGTGGGTGTACCTCACCGCACTGCTGATTTCCTTCTTCGCCATGATTCCGTTCATCATCTACGGCGAGAAGAGACGCAAAATGAAACGAGTTCTGCTCGGCGCCGTGATGACGCTGATGCTGACTGAGCTATTCTTCTGGCAGTTCGGCGACAGCCTGCGGGCTCTGGTGATCGGGACGGTGGTGTTCTTCACCGCGTTCAATCTGCTGGAGGCATCGCTGCCGTCACTGATCAGCAAGGTTTCACCGGCGGGTGGCAAAGGCACGGCCATGGGCGTGTACTCCACCAGTCAGTTCCTCGGTTCGGCACTCGGCGGGATTCTCGGCGGCTGGATGTTCCAGCATGGCGGTCTGTCGGTTGTGTTCCTCGGATGTGCCGGGCTGGCTGCACTTTGGCTGGCCTTTGCTGTTACCATGCGCGAACCTCCCTACGTGACGAGCCTGCGCCTGCCGTTGTCGCCCGAAGCGATCCGCGAAGCGGGTCTGGTCGAGCGTCTCAAGGCCCTCGTAGGGGTAACTGATGCAGTGATAGTCGCTGATGAAGCGGCGATCTACATCAAACTGGACACCGAATTAATGGATCGCACCACTCTCGAACGCCTGGTGAACAACCCGGCGCAGACTGCGTGCGAAGCCTAGGAGAACGTTATGGCCCGTGGGGTTAACAAAGTCATTCTGGTCGGTACTTGCGGCCAGGATCCCGAAGTACGCTACCTGCCCAACGGTAACGCCGTGACCAACCTGAGTCTGGCGACCAGCGAGCAGTGGACCGACAAGCAGACCGGTCAGAAGGTCGAGAAGACCGAGTGGCACCGCGTATCGATGTTCGGCAAGGTTGCTGAAATCGCCGGCGAATACCTGCGCAAGGGTTCGCAGGTCTACATCGAAGGCAAGCTGCAGACCCGTGAGTGGGAAAAAGACGGTATCAAGCGTTACACCACCGAGATCGTGGTCGACATGCAGGGCACCATGCAACTGCTGGGCGGCCGTCCACAACAGGGCGACCAACAAGGCGGTGGCAACAACTACCAGCAGCAGGCGCCACGCCAGCAGGCTCCGCGTCCGCAGCAGTCGGCACCTCAGCAGCGTTCGGCCCCGGCTCCACAGCAGGCCGCACCGCAACCGGCCCCGGATTTCGACAGCTTCGATGACGATATTCCGTTCTGAGTCGCTGCTGAATTCGCGCTGAATAAAAAAGGCCCGTCGCTGAACACGACGGGCCTTTTTCATGCCC
Organism: Pseudomonas sp. DR 5-09; assembly: GCF_001655595.1. NCBI lineage: Bacteria > Pseudomonadati > Pseudomonadota > Gammaproteobacteria > Pseudomonadales > Pseudomonadaceae > Pseudomonas > Pseudomonas sp. DR 5-09. The sequence continues at coordinate 5,703,650 of NZ_CP011566.1, read as the reverse complement.
GCAGGTTTTTCAGTCAAGAATCAAATGCGGCAAAAACCGGCTCGAATCCTTGGTGATCAGGCTGTTGTCTTCGCGCACGCCAATCCCGGCCGCCTGGTCGCCGATCACCCAGGAACCGATCAGCGTGTAGCTGTCGTCGAACTTCGGCAAAGGGGCAAGTTCCTGCAGGATGAAGGGCGCATCGGTGTAGGGCCCATCCTCTTTGACGATCAGGCCTTCAGCGGTCTGCAACTCGATGTTGGCGCCTTCCCGCGAGAAGTACGGTTTACGCACCCAGCCCTTGGGCACCGCGCTGCCCGGATTCGGGTCGAGGTGCGCGGCGAGCAGATTCGGGTGGCCCTTGTGAAACTCCCATAGCAGGGGCAGGGCGCCCTTGTTGGAGAGAATGGATTTCCACGCCGGTTCGAAAAACTGGGTGTCGCACTCGGCGATCGCCGCGCCGAACGGTTCGTGGAAGATGAACTCCCAGGCGTGCAGCTTGAACAGGTGCGGAATCCAGCGATCTTCGAGATCCACGAAACGACCGTCAGCGCTCAGGCCGATGTCTTCGATGTCGATGTGCCGCGATTCGATGCCGACCTTTTCTGCGATCAGCCGCAGGTAATCCGTGGTGCCCTTGTCTTCGACCGAGTCTTTCATCGAGGCGAAGTAAAACGGCCGCGTGAGTTTCAGTTCGGCGAAGGCTTCGTGCAGCCGGGTGTCGATGCTGTTGAACTGGTCGGCATGGCGCGGCAGCATCCCGCGCTCGATACATTCCTCCAGCCAGCCCCACTGAAACGCCGCCGCTTCATAAAGGCTGGTGGGCGTGTCGTAGTTGAGTTCGAGCAGCTTCGCCGGGCCCTTGCCGCTGTAGGAGAAGTCCATACGCCCGTACAGATGCGGATGACCTTCCAGCCAGGACGTTCGGATCATGTCGTAGTACGACGCCGGAATGCTCAGGCGATCCAGCAGTTCTTCGCTGTGCACGACGCGGTCGACCAGGTCCATGCACATCTCGTGCAGTTCAGTGGTCGGATCCTCCAGATCGTTTTCGATCTGCGCGAGCGTGAACTGGTAGTAGGCGCGCTCGTCCCAGTACGGCTCGTCGTCGATGGTGTGAAACAGAAAGCCGAGGCTTTCGGCGGTCTGTTTCCAGTCGTGGCGCTCGGCGCAGTGGATCTTCTTCATGGTCAGCTGCTCGAACGGCCCCAGCCGCCCCAACCGCTGCGTGCGCTGGACTGGCTGCCGAAGCCGCCACGGGAGGTGGACGCAGCGACATTGACCGGTTTGCGGTAATCGCTGTCGTAGTCCCGCTGGCTGCGGCTCGGCGCCGATTCGATGCGACGGTTCAGCGTCGAGGTGTCGTAGGTCTGGCGGGTATTACGCTCACGATAAACCGGCCGCGAGTCGATCGCGCGGTTGTTGCTCATGGCATTGCCGATCAGCCATCCGGTGAGCCAGCCGTTGCCTGCACCGCTGGACGAGTGCGAAGTGCTGGTCTGATTGCTCTGCACGGCGGCCGCGTCGCCGGCGGGCATCTGGGCATTGGCGATCGCATCGAGGTTCTGCGCCGGCTCACCGTCCTGCGGCACTTTGAAGCCACCGAGTTTCGGTACGAAACGGCCGGCGGAATTTTTCTGACACCAGTCGGCGGCGAAGTCCGCGTCGCAGGCAGCCTTGTCGTCGTAGGCCGGGGAGATCCGCCGGTGTTCGGCCAGGGCTGCGACGTAGGCGTTCGAGCAGACATCCGGCGCCACTTCGGCGTCGACGCATTGTTCGACGCTCTGGAAGTTGCGTTGCTGCTCCTGGGCGGCCACTTCAGCGGAAATCGCCAGGGCTACCGAAGCGGCCAGCGACAGTTGAACGTACTTGCTTCGTTTCATCTCAGGCTTCCTGCCGATCAGTAGGACGGGGTCATGCACGCGGCGTTGAGCATGCCGACGCTGATCGCCACCGCCGCCACATAGATGCCGGCGGCGATTTCACCGTTAACGATGCGCTGGGACGTGCCTTTGAGCACCAGCCCGGTCGCCAGGAAAGCCAGCAATTGCACCGCGGCCGCGATCACCGCCCAGAGAACGAAGTCGAGGACGTTGATCGAATGAGCGATCACGTTGCTGGCCGGAATCGCGAAGCCGATGATTGCGCCGGACAGTGCGATCGCGGCGGCGCTGTTGCCAGCACGGATCAGCTCGAATTCCTTGTGCGGCGTGATGCGGGTGTAGACGAACTGAAACAGCATGAACAGCAGCACGGCGCCGATCAGGTAGGCGACGAAACCGACCAGCGCGGCTTTGTTCAGGGAGATGGACAACGCTTCCAGCATGGAAAACTTCCTTTTAGATGGTGCTCAAATCGGTGGTGTACAGCGAGATGCCCAGCGAGGTGCTCAGGCTGACGGTGCCTTCTTCGTCCTGTTCGACGGAGAACAGCAAGAGCTCGCGGCGATCGGTCAGGCCGGTCTCGCGGGCGTACAGCATTGAGTGATGGTTGATGGTGTAGGACTCGTCCGGGTTGACCACCTGTTCGGTGAGCGGCACCAGTTCGGTCTGGCCGCGTTCGGTGCCCCATTCACGGGTGTATTCGACACCTTCGTGGCGGTAGGTCGGCAGGCCGATCAGGCTGTTCGGCCCGGCCAGGCGCTGCAATTCGGCGTCACTGTTGACCGTCACATAGCTGACGTAATTGAACAGCGTCACCGATTCGATCTGATCGTCGCCCGTGACATGGATCTGTACCCAGAATTCTTCATCGTTCAGGTAGTAGCGATGCAGTTTGTTCGACTGACCGAGGTCGATCCAGCCGGCGCTCCAGATGGCCTGGGCGTCGGGAACCCGCACTGAAGTGCTGCCGTCGAGCAACAGGCCGAGGGTCGTGTCGAAGCGGATCGCCTTGCCCTGCGCCAGTCCGAGGGGGCCGCCGGCAGACCCGGACGCCGGCGCGGCCGACTGCCAGTTGCTGGTGCCGAGCAAATCTTTGAACCATCCCATGGGTACATTCCTTGAAGCGGGTGGAGGTATTCGTTTGCAAAAACGCCGCTAGTGTACCGGGCGCGCGGCGAACGAGCAGGCAAAAAAGAAGGGCACCCGGTGCCCTTCTTTACTCCCGCCGCCGTTACTGGGCGGACTTCTGCTTCAGACGCTCGAGGATGGCGTTGGCGCTGCCTTCGTTCGGCGTGATGCCGGCTTCGCGCAGCTTGCGATCCAGGTCGTTGCCGGTCGACGCATCGGCCAGCTCGTCGGCAGCGCTCAGCTCGGCAGCGCGTTGCTGCTGCTTGGCTTGCAGACGGTTCAGGGTGCCGACGGCGGTTTCCAGCTTGCCGTTGGCGCCGCCGCTGGCGATCGAGGCGCTGACCTGAGCCTTCTGCACGCTGTCACGGGCCTTGGCCATGTCCACTTGCTGGCGCAGGCTCTTGATCCGCGCTTCGGCCTTGTTGATGTCCTTGCGCATGTTGTCGGCGTAGGTGCCGAACTCGTCGCTTTGTTTCTTCTCGACGCCCAGGTCGTTGGTCAGGGTCGAGATCGCTTCGGCCACTTCCAGCGCCAGGTCTTCGCGGCCGGCGTTCAGGGCGGAAACGGCCTTGGCTTCCAGGTCCCTGATCTTGGCTTCGTATTCGCTCACGCGGTCGGCGGAGAGTTTGTGCTTGGCCATGATGGTGACCAGTTCGCGACGGGCGTTGGACAGCGCGCTGTCGGCGTCACGGATTTCCTGATCGAGGATGCGCAGGGCCTGTTGATCGGCGATCGCTTCGCCGACTTCGTTGGCGCCGCCGCGCAGCGCGGTGAACAACTTGCTCCAGATGGACTGAGTCATTGGATATTCCCTGTTGATTACTTGAAGAAGTGTTCGAAGGCTTCGCTGGCGCGCTGCACGTTGTCGACCAGGGTTTTCACCTCGGTGACCACGTTGGTCAGGCTCGAGTCGGCACTCAGTGCACCGAACATGTTGTAGACGGTCTGGCCGTTGGGCATGGTCTCGATGCCGATCGACGACAGCGGGAACATTTCCCGGCTGCGCAGCACGGCGTCGTTGAAGGCGCGCACGTCGGTGATCGAATCGATGTCCACCAGCACGGTGTCGACGATGATCTGCTGACCGGCGAGGGCGATGTGAATCGGCAGACCGCCGAATTCGTTCATTTCCAGCTTGAGGCTGGGTTCGGAGCTCTGGATCAGAGACAGCGTGATCTCTTGCGAAGCCACCTCGTCCAGCGCCTTGAAAGCGTTGTAGAGGCTATCGATGTTCCAGTTGTTGCCTGCGCTCATGTAATTCTCCGACATGAAAGAGCCAGCCAGAATCGGTTGGCGTAGCTGTTGCTCCATTTGCTTGAGCAAGCTTCGGTTTTCCGGAAGCACCCAAGTTTCGTGTTTCACATAACCGGCGGCAGCCAGGCCCGCGCGCATCTGCTTCATGTAGAAGCTCGACGGTTTTTTCGCGGACGGTGTCGAGCGCACTCCCTTTGGGCTCTCTGACTTGGTGGCAGGGGAGCGGCTTTTCATGGCGATGACTCCGTTATGAACATCTCACGCGTGAGCCACACTACAACCAAATCAAAATGCCATCAATGGCTCACGCGTGAGATTTTCATGACCCACGGAAAAACGCCCGCAACGAGGCGGGCGCAGGTATTTCCAGTTGTATCAGAGCGGGCTCAGCGGCTGGCGGCGAGGAATTCGTCGGTGGACACCACGCTGGCGTAGGCAAAGCCCAGCGCCGACATGAACGCCGCATGCACGTGGGCGGCGGGCACGGTCAGACCGTTGAATTCCAGGTCACGGCTGGCGCAGGCATCGTGGATCACCGTAACGGTGTAACCCAGATCCGCCGCCGCACGGGTGATGCCGTCGACGCACATGTGGCTCATGCTGCCGACCACCACGAGCTCCTTGATGCCTTGTTCGTCGAGGATCGATTGCAGCTCGGTTTCGCGGAACGAGTTGACGAAGTGCTTGAGCACCACCGGCTCGTCGGTGCGGTTGAGCACTTTCGGATGCAGCTTCGCGCCTTCGGAGCCCGGGGTGAAAAACGGTGCCTCGGGCGAGGTGAATTCGTGGCGGATATGCACCACCGAATCACCGGCTTCACGGAAGGCCGCGATCAGCCGGGCGGCGTTGTCGGCGGCGGCGTCGGCACCGGCCAGCGGCCACTTGCCTTGGGGGAAGTAGTCGTTCTGGATATCGACTACGATGAGCGCTTGCTTGGCCATGGGTGTGTCCTCGAAGTGTGGGTTGGCGTGGGTTCAGTATTGGCGCTGGCCACGGTTTCGAGGATTGGCCGCACCGACAATACACAGGGGAAAACTGACAATGGGTGCAGAAAGGACCGTCGCGGAACTGGGCGTGCTGATGTATCCCGGGGCGCAAATGGCGGCGGTGCATGGCCTGACCGACCTGTTCGGGGTCGCCAACCGGATCGCCGCCGAACACCAGGCCACGCAATTGCCGCTGCTGCGGATCAGCCACTGGCAGGTCGATGACGACCACCCGCCCGTGCGGGTTTACGACAGTCATCCCGGAGCCGACAACGGTTTGCTGGCGGTGTTGATCCCGCCGTCGATTGCCGGTTTTTCCGCGGAACAGATGCCGGCCGGGCTGCTGCCCTGGCTGCGTGAACAACATGCTCGTGGCGCGACGCTTGGCGGGGTTTGTGTCGGCTCGTGGCTGCTGGCGGAGAGCGGGTTGCTCGATGGTCGCAGCGCTACCACGCACTGGACTTCGGCCAAGGCCTTCGCCGAGTGTTACCCGAAGATCAGGCTCAAGGCCGACACGCCGATTGTCGACGACGGTGACCTGATAACGACGGCGGGGCTGATGGCCTGGTCAGAGCTTGGTTTGCGTCTGGTGGACCGATTGCTCGGGCCGAGCATCGCCAGCAGCACCGCGCGGTTTCTGGTGGTGGAGCACAGCGACAGTGCCAGTGCGTGCGGCAGCAATTTTGCGCCGATTCTCAATCATGGCGACGGGCCGATTCTTCAGGTTCAGCATTGGCTGCAGGGCACCGGCGCAACCGATGTCTCGCTGACGGCAATGGCCGAACGTGCGGGTCTGGAGGAGCGAACATTTCTGCGCCGGTTCCGTGCGGCGACCGGCCTGAAACCCACCGAATACTGCCAGCACCTGCGGGTCGGCAAGGCCCGGGAAATGCTCGAATTCACCAATGGCACCATCGATCACATTGCGTGGACGGTGGGCTATCAGGATCCGGGCGCCTTTCGCGCGACGTTCAAGAAAATCACCGGGCTGGCGCCGAGTGAATATCGCGCGCGATTCGGCGTCAGTCCGCCGCCTGCCGTGGCGAAGTAAAACGTACCCGTCGTGCAAAATGCCGGACCCTGCAGCGCGGTCGTGCAGATTGAAACGGGCGCGGTGCCAGTACGGGTTTTTCAAGTGGCTGATTTTCAGAGTGTTTCAGGCGAGCCCCGGTTGGCCTGATCTCTGCACCCTCTGACCTACATTCAACCCGCCGTTGGAGGGGGACGCATGACCCCGACATCCCGCAGGAAAGTGGTCGTCGCCCATTCGGTCCGGCCCGGCGCACCACAACATGAAGTGCAGACCAACAAGGCCCTCGCGCGATGGCTGGCGCAGATCCTCGGCCTCAAGTTCGGCGGCAGTTACGACGCTGAAAAACATCGCGGCCGGGATATTTATCTGCTGCCGACCCAGACCCTCGTTGGCGCTGCGGCCCGCGAACTGGGCGTGAGCGGCCCGGACGATTTGTGGGGCGGTTTTGTCGAGCACGATTTCATCTGCACCAAAGCCATCAGCCACGGTTTGCGCAGCCATCAGGCTCATGCGCCGCACGGCTGGTCGCCATTGTTTTCCGAACGGGTGCGCACCGTGGTGCTGGACGGGCTCAGTGTTTTTGCGCTTGAGGATGCACGGCCCGCCGCCGAACATCTGTTGTACAGCGGGCCGATCCGGATCAAGCCGATCCATGCCTGTGCCGGGCGTGGGCAGGAAGTGATCAAGAGTCTCGATGCGTTCGACGAAATCCTCGCCCGACCCGAGGCTGGAGAACTGTTCAGCGATGGCGTGGTGCTGGAGCAGGATTTGAGTCAGGTGGTTACCCACAGCGTCGGCCAGTCGTTCATCGGCGGCAGGGTGCTGAGTTACTGCGGTGATCAATACTTGACCAAGGACGCCCACGGCGAAGAGGTGTACGGCGGCTCGAACCTGCTGGTGGTGCAGGGCGGTTACGAGGATCTGTTGGCGCTGGATCTGCCCGACGACGTGCGTCTGGCGATCCGGCAGGCGCAGGTGTTCGACCGGGCGGCGGACGAGGCCTATCCGCGCTTCTATGCCTCGCGGCGCAATTACGACATCGCCCAGGGCCTGGACAGCGAAGGCCGGCCGCGCAGTGGCGTGCTCGAGCAGTCCTGGCGCATGGGCGGCGCCAGCAGCGCGGAAGTGGCGGCGTTGCAAAGTTTCGTCAACGATCCTTCGATGCGCGCGATCCGCGTGTCATCGGTGGAAACCTATACCGATCAAGCCCTGCCGGCGGATGCCATTGAGGTGTATCGCGGGCCGGCCGAAAACAGCGACTTTCTTCTCAAATACGTGATGGTCAAATCCTATGACGGCTAGAAGCGAAAGCATTCAAATCGACATTGATGACGAGCAGATGAGCGGGACCTTCCTCAGTCCCAAATCGAAAGTCCCCGGCGTGTTATTCGTACACGGCTGGGGTGGCAGCCAGGAGCGGGATCTGGAACGGGCCAAAGGCATCGCCGGTCTGGGCTGTGTGTGTCTGACGTTCGACCTGCGCGGGCACACCGGCGGTACCGGCATTCCGCTGAGCCGGGTCACCCGTGAAGACAATCTGCGTGACTTGCTGGCGGCCTACGACCGGCTGCTCGCCCACCCGGCGCTGGATACTTCGGCCATCGCGGTGGTGGGCACCAGCTATGGCGGTTACCTCGCCTCGATTCTTACCTCGCTGCGTCCGGTGCGCTGGCTGGCGCTGCGGGTGCCGGCGCTGTACCGCGACGAGCAATGGCACACGCCCAAGCGCGAGCTGGACAAGGCCGATCTGCGCGATTATCGCAGCACGCTGATCCGCGCCGACAGCAACCGCGCCTTGCACGCCTGCTCGCAATTCACCGGGGACGTGCTGCTGGTGCAGTCGGAAACCGATGAGTACGTGCCCCACGCGACCATCATGAGTTACCGCGCCGCGTGCCAGCAGACCCATTCGCTGACCCACCGCATCATCGATGGCGCCGACCATGCCCTGAGCGATCCGACCTCGCAGCAGGCCTACACCTCGATCCTCGTCGACTGGATCACCGAGATGGTGGTGGGTGAGCGGTTGAGCATCATTCAGTCGCGCTGATCAGATTTGGGTTTCTTCTCGATCCGCAACGCCTTGGCCTTGGCTTCTACCACCAGATACATGACCACGGTGATCAGCAGCGGCAGCAGAAAATAGATCGCCCGATACGCCAGCAGCCCCGCCACCAGGCTGCCGCGCGAAGCCTCGTGTTGCAGCAGCGCCACGAACACCGCTTCCAGCACGCCGAGCCCAGCGGGAATGTGGGTGATGACCCCGGCAATCGCGCTGATCAACAGCACTCCGAGCACCAGCGGATAGTCGAGTTTGCTCGGCAGCAAGGTGAAAATCACGGCTGCCATGAGCGACCAGTTCAATGCCCCGAGCAGCAATTGCAGAACCGCCATGCGCAGCGACGGCAGGTTGATTTCCACCCCACGAATCGACCACTCGCGACGCCGGGAAAACTGGCAGGCAACCAGATAACCGACACTGACCAACAGCAGCAACACGCCAATGCCCTGCAATGCGCCGCTGCTGACTTTCCAGCCAGGCGGCATGCGCACCAGCCCGCTGGCGAACACCACGCCGGCGATGGTCATGTAGCCGAACCAGTTGGTCGCCAGGCTCAGGCCGAGGATCTTGGCGATGTTGCTTTTGCTCACCCCGAGCCGCGAGTACAACCGATAACGCATGGCGATCCCGCCGACCCATGCGCTGAGGTTGAGGTTGAATGCATAGCTGATGACGCCCACCGGCAGGATCTGTTTCCAGGTCAGGTCCTGACGAATATAAGTGCGGCCGATCAGGTCGAAACTGGCGTACACCAAAAAGCTCAGCAAGGTCAGGCTGGAGGCGATGATCAGCGTGCGTACCTTGAAGTCGGCAAGGGTTTGCAATACCTCGGCCCATTCGATGCGGCTGGCGAACATCGTCAGCAGGACGATCAGCGCCAGAAAAAACAGCAGGGTCAGCGGACGTTTCCAGCGACTCCAGCGGGACTTGCTCGCCGGTGCCGGATGCACCGCCGCGTGGGCTTCGGATTGGCTCATGAAGGATCGCTCCCGGCGGCATGGGAAAAGGGTTTGAGTCGTGGCTTGTGCGCCGGCAGCCAACCGGCCATGGCCGGAAAATGCCGCAGGAAGTGAAACACCAGAAAGCCCACGGTCATGTGCCAGATCCGTCCGCGTGGCGATTTCGTGGCGTCCATCGCCTTGCAGTGGTTGTGGCTGAGGTCTTCGAGGCGTTCGAACAGGTGCCGATTGAAGGCGCGGTCGCGGATCAGCACGTTGGCTTCCAGGTTCAGCGACAGGCTCAGCGGATCAAGATTGCTTGAGCCGACGGTGCTCCATTCCTCGTCCACCAGCGCCACTTTGCCGTGCAGCGGCCGCTCGCAATATTCGTGAATCTGCACCCCGGCCTTGAGCAGGTAGTCGTAGGTCATGCGCGCGGCGAGTTTGGCCACCAGCATGTCCGGCTGCCCTTGCAGAATCAGCCGCACCTCGACTCCGCGCCGGGCGGCGTTGCGGAGCTCGCGCAGCAGGCGGTAGCCAGGAAAGAAGTAGGCGTTGGCGATCACCACCCGCCGTTGGGCGCGGCGCAGCACCTGCAGATAGACGTCTTCGATATCGGTGGGGTGGCGATCGTTGTCGCGGAACACCAGACGCACCTGACCGTCGTGATCATCGATTGCCATCTCGGCGCGCCGCTGTCGACGGCGTTGCCACCAGAACCTTGCGCGTCCCGGGCGGCCGCTTTGCAGCAGGGCGAAATGATGGATGTCGGCCACCGCCGGGCCCTGAATTTCCACCGAGTAATCCTGCTTCGCTTCGGGACCGAAATCGGCCAGATGATCGCCGGAAAAATTGATCCCGCCGATGAACGCAACCAGCCCGTCGACCACCACAATCTTGCGGTGCAAACGGCGGAACCAGTTGGTGCGAATACCCAGATGCTTGGGGGCCGGATCGAAGATCTGCAGGTGGACGCCGGCTTCGCTCAGCGCGGCCAGATAACCGGTGCTCAGTTCGCCGCAACCGAAGCCGTCGAGGCTGACGGTGGTGCGCACGCCACGCCGGGCGGCATCGATCAGAATTTCCTGCAACTCTTTCCCGACCTTGTCTTCGAAGACGATGAAGGTCTCCAGCAGGATTTCGCTTTTCGCTGCGCGCATCGCTTCGAAGACCCGGGGGAAATACTCTTCGCCGTTTTCCAGCAACTCGACGCGGTTGTTACCCTGCCAGCGATACTCGACATCGACGGTGCCGGGCTCGCGCACGGGTGGGTTGATGCTGACCGGCTCTACGGCGGATTTCTCCAACGGTGCACTGCTCATAGTTCAATCTCCACCGATAGCGGTGCGTGGTCGGAAAGGTGTGACCAGGGACGGTTCGCCAGCACTTTGGGCTGGCTGGCCTTGAGGTTGCGCACGTAGATGCGGTCCAGGCGCAGCAACGGCAGACGTGCGGGAAAACTGCGCGCTGCCCGGCCGTGATGCGCAGCGAACACCTCATGCAGACCGCAGGGTTCAAGCAAGGCATCGGCGCGCTGGCGCCAGTCGTTGAAATCGCCGGCGACGATCACCGGCGCATCCTCAGGCAGTTCGGCCAGGCGCTTTTTCAGCAGAGCCAACTGATCGTTGCGATGGCTTTCGCGCAGGCCCAGATGGACGCAGATCGCGTGCACTTCACGGTCGTCTCCCGGCAGGCGCAGCACGCAATGCAGCAGCCCGCGGTTTTCGTGGCCGCTGATCGACACGTCGAGGTTGTCATGGCGCACGATCTGGAATTTCGACAGCACCGCATTGCCATGATCGCCCTCCGGGTACACGGCGTTGCGGCCGTAGGCGAACTGCGGCCAGAGACTGTCGGCGAGAAATTCGTACTGCGGCATCGTCGGCCAATTGTTGTAGCGCTTGGGATGATGTTCGTGGGTGCCGTGAACTTCCTGAAGAAACACCACGTCGGCGGACACGCTGCGCACCGCTTCGCGCAATTCCGGCAGGATGAAGCGCCGGTTCAGGGCGGTGAAGCCCTTGTGGGTGTTTACCGTCAGCACAGTAAAACGGCGCTCGGTGGTGATGACCGTGGACTGCTCGTCGGTGAAGCCGAGCGGCTCGGGAATGCTCATGCGAGTACCCCCTCGGCAGCCGGTTCGCCGGGCACGGTTTCGAGTGTTTTATCCAGATCGAAGCGCTGCAGCAGGCTGCGGGCATCGAACGGCGCGCGGACCTTGATGTCGTTGTCGAAGTAGCAGAATACCTCACGGGATTTACGGGCCCGAGGCTTCAGGCGCGGGGCGATCAAATGGGCGTCGCCCGGTTGCCGGCCATGGTGCCAGTCATCAATCCGTTCGGCCCAGCGTCGCAGCGCAGCTGGGGTGTAGCCGCTGGCGTAAAGTTCTTCGGCACCGTGCAGGCGCAGGTAGACGAAGTCGCTGGTGAGGTCTTCGCGGTACGGCCATTTCCCGGCGGTGTCGGCGATCACCAGCGCAGTGTTGTAGCGCTTGAGCAGGCGCACGAAGTCGGGGTCAATGAAACTGTCGTTGCGGATTTCCACGGCATGGCGCAGCGTTTTTTTGCCGTAGGCCTTCAGGCTCGCGTGGCCGTGCAGGTGTGAGTCGTGCTGACGGGCGAGGGCGGCAGCGGCCTGGGTGTCGTGGGGCAACTGGTCGAGAAAGGCTTCGAAACGCTCGGGGTCGAAAGTGAAGTTGGGCGGGAATTGCCAAAGGACCGGCCCGAGTTTTTCCTTCAGTTCCAGCACCCCGGAGGCGAAAAAATTGGCCAGGGGTTTTTCGATATCGCGCAGACGGCGGATGTGGGTGATGAAGCGGGGCGCCTTGATGCTGAACACGAAATCGTCCGGCGTTTCGGCGTACCACTGGGCATAACGTTCAGGCCGCTGCAAGGCGTAGAACGATCCGTTGATTTCGATGCTGTTGACCGCCCGAGAGGCGAACTGCAATTCGCGTTTCTGCGCCAGCCCCTTCGGGTAAAAGTCCCCGCGCCACGGGGCGTAACGCCAGCCTGAAATGCCGATATGAATCGTAGCCATGCCGCCTCCCGTCGAAAGTCCCCATACGGCCTCTGTCTGTGGATGACTGCGGGCGGTCGCGGAAAGTTTCGACGGGATTACGGACGGTCGGGCTGATACGGATCAGTGCCCGGTGACGATCCGGGCCGAGCCTTCGGCGGGTTCGGCGTACACCGGGCCCAGGCGATCAAGGCGACCGCTCCAGGCGGTCAGGGCCAGTGCCACCAGCACCACCAGGCCGCCGATCCACGCGGTGTGAATCAAGCCGATGTGCTCGACGATCAGACCACCACCCCACGCGCCACCGGCAATACCGAGGTTGAATGCGGCAATGTTCAGGCCCGATGCCACGTCCACGGCGTGCGGTGTGTGATGTTCAGCCTGACGCACTACGTACACCTGCAAGCCCGGCACGTTACCGAAGGCGACCGCGCCCCAGACCAGCACGGTGGCCAGTGCCAGCCACGGGTTGGCGGCGGTGAAGGTGAGCACGAACAACACGGCGGCGAGCAGGGCGAAGATGATTTTCAGTGCGCTGATCGGCCCGCGTTTGTCGGCCAGTTTGCCGCCCCAGAGGTTGCCGACCGCCACCGACACGCCGTACACCAGCAGCACTAGGCTGACGGTGCCGGCGCTGAAGCCGGAGATGTCCTGAAGGATCGGCGCCAGGAACGTGAAGGCGATGAACGAGCCGCCGTAACCGATGGCCGTCATGGCGTAGACCAGCAACAGACGCGGTTGCTTGAGCACCTGCAATTGCTGCAACAGCGACGCCGGTTTGCTGTGGGCAATGTTGTTCGGCACATACAGCAGGCTGCCGATAAACGCGATCACGCCCAGTGCTGAAACGGCAAGGAAGGTTTCACGCCAGCCGAAATGCTGACCGATGAACGTGCCCAGCGGCACGCCGGTGACCAGCGCCACGGTCAGGCCGGTGAACATGATCGCAATCGCACTGGCGGCTTTCTCCTTGGGCACCAGGCTGGTGGCGATGGTCGAGCCGATCGAAAAGAACACGCCATGGGCCAGACCCGTGACGATCCGCGCCAATACCAGCGATTCATAACTCGGCGCCAGCCAGGCCAGCAGGTTGCCGAGGGTGAACAGCACCATCAGCGACAGCAGCAACAGTTTGCGCGGGACTTTGCCGGTGAGGGCGGTCAAGACCGGCGCACCGATGGCTACGCCGAGGGCGTAGAGACTGACCAGCAGACCGGCGGACGGCAAGCTGACGCCGAGATCGGCGCCGATGGTGGGAAGCAGGCCAACGATGACGAACTCGGTCGTCCCGATGGCGAAGGCGCTGAGGGTCAGCGCGAGCAGGGCAATGGGCATGACGGCACTCCGGTGGGGGATTGAATGGAGCGCAGTGTCGGGGTTTGGTGGGGGTGGAAAAATACAGGGGTGGGCATTTGATATTTGATCTGGGCGCAAAGATCAAAAGCACCCCCTCACCCTAACCCTCTCCCGGGGGGAGAGGGGACTGATCGATGTGTCCTTTTGAGTTACGCCGACGTGATACACCGAGCCATACTCAGGTTTCGACGCAGCATAGGCCGGCTCTCGGACTTGAGAACAAAACGAACTTTGCAGGTCGATGTAACTCGTGAAAACACCTCGGTCGGCTCCCTCTCCCTCCGGGCGGTCCGACGTTTCGGGAGGGCTGGGGTGAGGGGGCTCTTGAACTTTGTCGGTCAAATGTCGATCAGTTCCTTACAGGTTCAACCAAGGGAGCTCTGCGTTTTGACCAGGTTCAGGATCGCGATTCTATTGGGGGCATTGCTGTTGTTCGGCGGCCATGCAGTGCAAGCCGCCAGCCTGCCGGGCGTTCCGGCGGCCAGTGAAGAGCCGGCCAAACCGGAACCGATCGTCCAGGGCGGACTGCTCGGCGCCATCAGTTCCAGCATCGACGACGTGCAGGACAAGCTCGACCTCAACGAACATCTGGTCGACGCCTGGCGCCTGCGCGCCGATCGGGCGGCGGATGAAGTCGACAGGTTGGTCAATCAACCTTCGAACCGCTCAGGCTGGAGCGTGGCGGGGGATTTCATGATGCTGTCCGGCGTGTGGCTGGGCACGTTTGCCGTGTTGACGGTGCTCGGCAGCGTGCTGGGCAAGCGTCTGCGGGAAGGGCGCTGGCTGCGCACCCGCCAGCGCAGTCAGGACCTGCTCGGTTACCTGTTGCCCTACACGCTGCCCGCGCTGATCTGCCTGCCGCTGACCCTGTACGTCAGCCATTTTCTGTCGGCCTCGGTGGGGCGAGCGCTGGCGCTGTGTTTTGCCTACGCCACCAGCAGCGGGATATTTTCCACGTCGATGCTGTTGTGCGTGGTGGTGATGTTCAATGTCGGCCACAAGCGCCGCGCCGTGCAGATCATCCGCGACTACTGCCCGAAACCGCTGTTCCTGATCGGCTTTCTCGCCGCGTTGAGTGACGCCCTGACCAGCCCGCAGATCGCCCGGCAACTGGGCGGCAACATCACCAGCAGCATCGCGGTGTTCACCGGTCTGCTGGCGTCGATCATCTTCGGTCTGCTGGTAATTCGCCTGCGTCGGCCGGTGGCGCACCTGATCCGCAATCGCCCGCTGGCACAGCGCCTGAAACAGCCGTCGCTGCAGGAGTCCCTGAGGATTTTTTCCGGGCTCTGGTACTGGCCGATCGTGCTGATGGTGCTGGTCTCGGCGGTCAATCTGATCGGCATTGGCGAGGACAATCAAAAGGCCTTGCGCTGCGCGTTGCTCACCACGGTGCTGTTGATCGGTACGGTGTTTCTCAGCACCGTGCTGCAACACCTGTTCAAATCGCGCAGGGCCGAGGCGATCCAGCGCAGCAGTGCCTACAAGGAACGCTTTCTCAGCCTGTTGCACGCCTTGCTGCGGATCGTCATTGCGATTGCGTTCATCGATATTCTCGGGCGGATCTGGGGGGTGTCGCTGCTCGATTTTGCGCAGAGCAGCACGGTCGGTCGGGCGATCAGCAATGCTCTGAGCAGCATCGGCCTGATCTTCCTCGTGACATGGCTGCTGTGGGTGGTGCTCGACACGGCGATTCAGGAAGCACTCAAACCACCGGTCAGCAAACGCTCGGCGCGCCAGCCCAGCACCCGGGTGAAAACCATCCTGCCGCTGCTGCGCAACGCGATCAAAATCATCCTGGTGGTGATCTGCGCGATCACCACCATGGCCAATCTCGGGATCAACGTCGCACCGCTGCTGGCCGGTGCCGGGGTGGTCGGCCTGGCCATCGGTTTCGGCTCGCAGCAACTGGTGCAGGACGTGATCACCGGGCTGTTCATCATCATCGAAGACACCCTGTCGATCGGCGACTGGGTGGTGCTCGACTCCGGGCATGCCGGCACGGTCGAAGGCCTGACCATTCGCACCCTGCGCCTGCGCGACGGCAAGGGCTTCGTGCACTCGGTGCCGTTCGGCCAGATCAAGGCCGTGACCAATCAATCGCGACAGTTTGCGTTCGCGTTTTTCTCGGTGCAGTTCACCTATGACACTGATGTCGACAAGGCCATCGAGCTGATCCGTGAGGCGGGGGATTCGATCCGCGAAGACCCGTTCCTCAAGTACAACCTGCAGGGTCCGCTGGATGTGTTCGGCGTGGACAGGATGGACCTGAACGGCGTGGTGCTGACCGCGCAGTTCCGCACGGTCTCGGGCGGGCAATATGCGGTGAGCCGCGCGTTCAATCAGCGCCTGAAAAAACTTGTGGATAACAGCCCCTGGGTGCATTTCGCGCAGACTTATCCACAGCAGGTTCTGTTGCCCAAGCGGCAGGACGAAGAGGCGCCGCCGGTGCATTCGTCGGTGGTGTTGCCGGAGCAGGCGCGCACTCAGTGACGGGTCAGCTTGTTGCGGATTTCGCTCATGGCGGCGGAGTCCAGCTCCACCCAGAATTGCGGCTTGCCCGCGACCTCGGCAGCGACCGGTAACCCATCGCGATACACCAGCCGATTGCTCGCCAGCGCCGGCACTTTCGCCCCCGGCAACAAGGTCCCGGCGAGGTTCAGCGGATCGACGCCGCACACCGCGATCAGGCTGCCGTCATGGGGGCGACGGCGGACTTCGCGCAATAGCGGAATCGCCTCGGGCAGGGCTAATTGCTCGCCGGCCAGACCGCTGACAAAACGCCCGCCGCGAATCTCGCCCCGCGCTTCCAGTCGATGGAACGTGCGCAACAACTCGCGCCAGCTCGGCAGCCAGTCTGCTTCGCGCTCCAACAGGCGCCAGAACACCACGCCATAGCGGCGTAACAGGGTCATGGCGATGTGTTCGAGGGTTTCGGGCGACGCCGTTTGACGGTTTTCCACCACCGGCCCGCGACGCAAAAGCGCCCAGCGCCCGGCATCGTCCATGCCACCGACAAACGCCCCGCGCCCGTGTCGACTGCTGCGCTGCTGGCGCTTGCTCGCCGGGGTGATCAGCGCCCGCAATCCGGCAAAGCTGTCGGCATTCACCAGCCCGGCGCCGACCAGTTCCTGCAAGGCGATTTCCAGCTCGGTGCGCAGCAGGTGTGCTTCATGAATCAGCTCATCGAAAAACAACGCACCGTGCTGGCTCAGCGCGTCGAACACCTTGCGGGTCTTGGGCGACAGTTCGCTGACCGGCGTCTCCTCGGCCAGCGCGCTCCACAAGCCGACCTGACTGCGCGGCAGCAACACGATGGGGGTGCTGCGCAATGCCGTGCCACTGCTGTTTTGCCGGGCGCTGAGGCGCGTCCATACCAGTTTGCCGCTGCGGCACAGATCATCCAGCCAGCTCGGTGAGTAATCCTTGAGCCGCGCCGGAAGAATGTCGCTGTCCCAGGCCGAAGCGGCGGCCGGGTAGCCTTCGAACTGGCCGACAATCGCCGGCAATACGGCGTTGCCCTGACCACGGGTGGACGGGGACACGTGCTGCCAGTCGAACAGAAACCGCATGAAATCCTGCAACGCCACCGGCTCGATTTCCCGGCGCAGACGCTTGACGGTGTAGCGGTGAATGCGCGCCAGCAGATGCCGTTCGCACCATTCTTCAACGGTCGACCCCGGCGTGAAGTGGCCGCGCAGTACATAACCTTCGCGCTCCAGATGAGCGAGGGCTTGATGAACAGCGGCCGGCATCAGGGCTAGCGGTTCTGCAATCGCCGCCAGCGGTAGCGGACCGAATGCGCCGAGCCGCGCGCGGATCACTTCGATCAGTGCCTCATCGGCGGTCCATGCTTCGTCGAAACCGGGCAAAGCGGCCAGTTCAGAATGCGCCTGTGGATAAAGCGCTTGCAGACAGGTCAGGCGTTCTCTCGCCAGCCACAGTGAGTGCTCGGGATCGATCTGCAATCGGCAGGCTCGCCCGGTTTCGGCCAAAGCATTCAGCCACTCGCGCCATTGCGGATTGGCCTCGACTTCGCGATCGCTGATGCAGGCCAGGCTCATCAGCGCTTCATGCATTTCATCGGCGCTGTTCGGCGTCGGCCAGGCTTCTTCGCGCACGGCGTTGATCGCGTCGGCGTCCAGCGCGCCGAGGTCGTCGGTGGATTGCGGATCGCTCCAGCGGCGGTTGAGCACGGCCTGGGTGCGACGCTCTTCCAGCGGCGCGTCGTCGAGAAAGGTGTAGGGGCGGGCGCTGAGGATTTCCGCCGCCAACGGCGAGGGCGCCGGCAGGTCGCGGGCGATCAGGCGCACTTCGCCGCGCTCCATGCGCCGCAGCAGTTGCAGCCAGCCTTCGCTGTCCATCGCTTCGTGCAGGCAATCGTCGAGGGTCTGTTCCACCAGCGGATGCTCGGGAATTTCCCGTTCACCGGCGAGGTTTTCCAGGCAGGCGATCTGATCGGGAAACACACTGGCGATCAGGTCTTCGCTTTTCATCCGCTGCAATTGCGGCGCGACCTTGCGCCCGCCGGTGAAGCGCGGCAGGGCCAGCGCCACCCCGGCATTCCAGCGCCAGCGCACACCGAACAGCGGCGCATCCAGCACCGCTTGAGTCAGGATGTGCTCGGCACTGTTGCTGTGCAGGTAACGCCAGACTTCATCGAGTTCGAAACTGTGGCTGGTGGACAGCGACAGCACGATCGCGTCTTCGCTGGCGGCGGCCTGTAATTCGAAGTTGAAGGTGCGGCAGAAACGCTTGCGCAGGGCCAGGCCCCAGGCGCGGTTGATTCGGCTGCCGAATGGCGAATGGATGATCAACTGGGTGCCGCCGGACTCGTCGAAAAACCGCTCCATCAGCAGCGTGTCGCGCGACGGCAAGGCGCCGAGGGCGAGGCGGGCGCGGGCCAGGTAATCCACCAGTTGCTCGGCGCTGGCCAGGTTCAGGCCGAGGGTGTCGGTCAGCCAGTCGAGGGCCGGTTGCAGGTTGCCGGGGCTGGCGCTGAGCAGTTGATCGAGCTGCGCGTGCAGGCGCGCCACGGCCGCCGACAGTTCATCGCTGCGTCCCGGCGCCTCGCCGAGCCAGAACGGAATGGTCGGCGGCAGGCCCCGGGCGTCTTCGACCCGCACCTTGCCGGCTTCCACCCGCAGGATCCGGTAAGAGGCGTTGCCGAGCTGGAACACATCGCCGGCGATGCTTTCCACGGCGAAGTCTTCGTTGACGCTGCCGATGTTCAGGCTCTGGGGTTCGAGCAAGACGCTGTAGTCGGCATTGTCGGGGATGGTGCCGCCGCTGGTGACTGCCGTCAGCCTTGCACCGCGTCGTCCGCGCAGGGTTCGGCTGATGGCGTCGCGGTGCAGATAGGCGCTGCGGATGCCCTGACGGCCGTTGTAGCCTTCGGCGAGCATGCCCAGCAGCGCCTGATAATGTTTTTCGTCAAGGCGGGCGTAGGGCTCGGCCCGGCGGAACAGCGTGAGCAAACCGTCTTCGGCCCATTCCTGGCAACTGACCTCGGCGATGATCTGCTGCGCCAGCACATCCAGCGGCGCTTCGGGGATGTGCAGCGTATCGAGTTCACCCCGCCGCACGCAGTCGAGCAGGGCAGCGCATTCGATCAGGTCGTCGCGGGTGGTGGCGAACAGGCGCCCCTTGGGCGTGCCGCCGACCTGGTGCCCGGAGCGGCCAACTCTTTGCAGAAAACCGGCAATCGAGCGCGGTGAAGCGATCTGGCAGACGAGGTCGACTTCGCCGATATCGATCCCCAGCTCCAGCGAGGCGGTGGCGATCAGCACTTGCAGCTCGCCACGCTTGAGCCGTTGTTCGGCGTCGAGGCGAAACTCCTTGGCCAGACTGCCGTGGTGCGCCGCCACCGCGTGTTTGCCGAGGCGTTCGCTGAGGTGTCGACTCAGGCGCTCGGCCAGACGTCGGGTGTTGACGAAAATCAGCGTGGTGCGGTGTTCATGGGCCAGTGCTGCGAGGCGGTCGTAGACCAGTTCCCAGACGTCGTTGGCCATCACCGCCGTCAACGGCACCGGCGGCACTTCGATGCCCAGATCCCGTGGGCGCGCGTGGCCGATGTCGATGATTTCGCACGGGCGGTCATGGCCGACCAGAAATCGTGCGACCGCATCGATCGGTTTTTGCGTGGCCGACAGGCCGATGCGGGTCAGTGGTTCAGGACACAGCGCCTGCAAGCGTTCGAGGCTCAAGGCCAGGTGGCTGCCGCGTTTGCCGGCGGCGATGGCGTGGATCTCGTCGACGATTACGGTGCGCGTGGTGCCGAGCATTTTTCGCCCGGACTCCGAGCCGAGCAGCACGTAGAGCGATTCCGGGGTGGTCACCAGTATGTGCGGCGCACTCTTGCGCATGGCGGCGCGGTCTTTCTGCGGGGTGTCGCCGGTGCGCACGGCGGTGGTGATTTCCAGCGCCGGCCGATCCATTTGGCGTAACTGCTCGGTAATCCCGGCCAGCGGGTTCTGCAAGTTGATGCGGATGTCGTTGGACAGCGCCTTGAGCGGCGAAACGTAGACCACCAGGGTTTCGTCCGGCAGACCTTCCGGGGTTTCCAGGCCGCGGTGGACCAGTTCGTCGAGCACGGCGAGGAACGCGGTGAGGGTCTTGCCGGAACCGGTGGGCGCGGCGATCAGCGTCGAACGGCGCTGGCGGATCAACGGCCATGCGCGGGCCTGGGCGGCGGTTACCGTCGGGAAGGTGCTGCTGAACCAGGCGCTGACGGCGGGGTGAAAGCCTGCCAGCGCCGCGTCCGTGGGAAGGGGCAGATTCATGGCTCCAGTTATGCGGGTGGGTGGGCGAAGTTGCAAGTACCGCTCGGGATCTACACTTTACGGGTGACGGTTGCGCACTAAACCCGCAAAATGCAACGATTCCGGCAATTATCGACGACGGTGTCACAAAGCATCGTCGCCAAAGCCATCGTTCCAATCAGACTGGGCCTGCTGACTCTATGCGAATGCGCCTTATGTTACTGGGCGGCGGAAATGCCCTTGGGCAGGCGCTGATTCGCCTCGGTGCGGAGGAAGACATCGGTTTCCTCGCCCCCCGCCCGCCCGAAGACGGCTGGGATGCCGCGAGCCTGACCCAATTGCTCGACGACACCCGTCCCGATGCATTGATCAACCTTGCCTACTATTTCGACTGGTTCCAGGCCGAGGTCGTCAGTGAAAGCCGTCTGGCCGGGCAGGAACGCGCCATCGAACGCCTGGCCGAACTGTGCCAGCACCACAACATCGTGCTGGTGCAGCCTTCCAGTTATCGAGTGTTCGACGGCTCCCGCGCCACCGCCTACAGCGAAAAGGACGAACCGGTGCCATTGGGCCTGCGCGGTCAGGCGCTGTGGCGGATCGAACAGAGCGTCCGCGCCACTTGCCCGCAACATGTGCTGCTGCGCTTCGGCTGGCTGCTCGACGACAGCCCGGATGGGATCCTCGGGCGCTTCCTGGCCCGTGCCGAACAGCCGGAAGAACTGCTGCTGGCCGATGACCGCCGTGGCAATCCGACCCCGGTCGACGATGCCGCGCGGGTGATCATTTCGGTGCTCAAGCAACTCGATTGCGCCGCGCCGCTGTGGGGCACATACCACTACGCCGGGCATGAGGCGACCACACCGCTGGCGCTGGGCCAGGCGATTCTCACCGAAGCGCGCGGCCTGCACCCGCTGGCCATCGAAGCCCCGACCGCCCAGGCCCACGCCGCGCGGCCGGATGCCGCCGAAGAGCCGCAACACGCAGTGCTCGCCTGCAAGAAAATTCTGCACACCTTCGGGATCAAGCCGCGCGCCTGGCGTGCCGCGCTCCCGGGCTTACTGGATAGGTTTTATCGTCATGGCTGAAGGCCCCGTCCTCATCACCGGCGGCGCCGGTTTCATCGGCTCGCACCTGACTGACGCGCTGCTTGCCAAGGGCCATTCGGTGCGGATCCTCGATGACCTGTCGACCGGCAAGCGCAGCAATCTGCCGCTGGATAATCCCAGGGTCGAACTGATCGTCGGCGATGTGGCCGATGCCGCATTGGTTGCACAGGCGATGCAGGGTTGCAGCGCGGTCGCACACCTCGCCGCCGTCGCTTCGGTGCAGGCGTCGGTGGACGATCCGGTGAAAACCCATCAGAGCAATTTCATCGGCACGCTGAACGTCTGTGAAGCCATGCGCGAGGCCGGCGTCAAACGCGTGCTGTACGCTTCCAGCGCAGCCGTCTACGGCAACAACGGCGAAGGCGAGTCGATTGACGAAGACACGCCCAAGGCGCCGCTGACGCCTTATGCGTCGGACAAACTGGCCGGCGAGCAGTACTTCGATTTCTACCGCCGCCAGCACGGTCTGGAACCGGCGATCTTCCGTTTCTTCAACATCTTCGGCCCGCGCCAGGATCCGTCCTCGCCGTATTCCGGGGTGATCAGCATCTTCAGCGAACGCGCGCAGAAAGGCCTGCCGATCACCGTGTTCGGCGATGGCGAGCAGACCCGGGATTTCATGTACGTCGAAGACCTGGTCGACGTCCTGGTGCAGGCGATCGAGAAGCCGCAAGTGGACGTCGGTGCGGTGAACGTCGGCTGGAATCAGGCGACCAACCTCAAGCAGATGCTGGCCGCGCTCGAAGCGGTGGTCGGCGAGTTGCCGCCCGTCAGCTATGGCCCGGCGCGCTCCGGTGACATCCGCCACTCGCGGGCGAACAACAGCCGGTTGCTGGAGCGATTCAAGTGCCCGACGCCAACGCCGATGAACGTCGGCCTGGCCCGTCTGCTCGGCCGCTGAGCTTTTCGCAGACATGAAAAAGGCGCCTTTTGACAGGCGCCTTTTTCACGGCTGGAAATCGGGTTTCAAACCTGTTTCCTGTAGCGAGGGAGCTTGCTCCCCGGTCGATTGCGTAACATCGCAGTCAGTTCTGAGCTGCCCGCCACCAAGCCTCATTCACCACCACGTGAACGTTATTTAGAACTTGTAGCCTAGACCAACCATGTAGATGAAGGGATCAACGTCCACATTCACCCGTGCACGGGTGCCCGGGGCTACGGCGTTGTTCTCGACGGTGGCACGGGTGTCGATGTCGATGTAGCGCACCTGGGCGTTGAGCATGATGTTGTCGGTCAGCATGTAGTCGGCGCCGACCTGCCAGGCCAGGCCCCAGGAGTTTTTCGCCTTGAAGTTGCTGAAGCCGTTGGACTGGGCTTCGCTGCCGACGTGCTCGTCGTAGATCCAGGTGTAGTTGATGCCGCCGCCGATGTACGGCTGGAACGGCGACTTCGCGTCCAGCGGGTAGTAGACGACGCTCAGGGTCGGCGGCAGGTGTTTGAGGGTGCCGAGTTTGCCGTTGGCGGCTGGCAGGGCGGTGCCCTTGAGCTTCACGTCATGTTCGAACGGCGAGGCGGCCAACAGCTCGATACCGATGTTGTTGGTCAGCATGTAGGCGAAGTTCAGGCCCAGTTGGGTGTCGCTGCTCATGGTCGCCTTGCCGCCCAGGTTGGCGCCGCTCAGCGGACCCTGATCGACCTTGACGCTGGAGCTGTCGGCCTTCGGGTTGACGGTGATCGCACCGGCACGAACGATGATGTCGCCGGCTTCGTGGGCGTGGGCGAGCGGGGCTGCGAGCGCGAGGGCAAACAGCGAGGCGCTGAGCAAGGACTTGTTCATGGAAGCTCCCAAAGGACGTTAAAAATGTTTGATGTCCTATGGTACGAATCCGTCTGATACGGTCTTTTGACTCAGCTCAATGAAACAGTGATGCCCCGGGATTTTGTGGAACTTTCATGGCCTCATCGCCAGCAGGCTGGCTCCCACAATGGATATTTGCATCAACACAAGATCCCCTGTGGGAGCCAGCCTGCTGGCGATGGCAATCGATCAATCAACACAGAGCAACGGATTTACTCCGGCAGTTCGTAGACGTAAATCTTGTCCGCTTCCATCTGATACCCGGCATCGGCCAGTTCGCTGGTGGACTGCTTGACCTGCAACGGCCCTTCCACCCAGTACGGCTGATACAGCTCGTCGAGCTTCACGCCGAGTTCGCTTTTTACGTGCACGATCTGGTTCGACGGCGGTGGCGGCACGTGGATGCAGGCGCCGAAATATGGCACCAGCAGGAAATCCGTGGTGCGACCTTCTTCGCTCACTTCCAGCGGCACGATGTAGCCCGGCAGGCGGATGTTCTGGCCATCGAGGCTTTGCACCACGGGGGCGTTGGGCATGTCCTGTTTGGCCGCTGGCGCGGACTCCGCCGACAGCGCGTCGCCCATCTTCGACAGGTCGTGCAGCGGCGTCATGTTCGGTACTTCGGGCGCGGCGTCCGGCGGGATCATTTCCGACCAGGTCAGGTCTTTTGGCGCCGCCGCCCACACGGGCAGGGCGACCAGCAACAGCAGCGCAAGCACGGCGCGGGGCATGGTGAACATCCTCATAAGCGGATCGACAGGCCGTCGGCCAGAGATTGGCGATACGCGCGCCAGGCCGGCACGCTGCCCATCAGCAGCGCGGCCGCCAGAATGCCACCGAGCAGCGTCCATTCATACTCGCTTGGCCAGGCCAGCGGCAGATACAGACCGTAATTGGCCTGCACATAACCCTGTGCCGCAGCGATGCCGATGTACAGCAACGCCAGCCCGGCGATCACCCCGGTTAGCGCCAGAGCGAATGCTTCCAGCACCAGCAGGCTCGCGATGTGCCACGGCCGCGCGCCCACCGAACGCAGGATCGCCATTTCGCGGCGGCGTTCGTTGAGGCTGGTGAGAATTGCCGTAAGCATGCCGATCAACCCGGTCAGCACCACAAACAGCGAGACCACGAACAGCGCTTTTTCAGCGGTGCTCATCAGGCTCCACAACTCCTGCAAGGCCACACCCGGCAGAATCGCCAGCATCGGCTCGCCACGGAACTCGTTGATCTCCCGTTGCAGGGCGAAGGTCGAGATCTTGCTGTTGAGGCCGAGCATGAACGCGGTGATGGCTTGCGGCGTCAGGTCCATGTTGCGTGCCTGATCGGCGCTGATCCGGCCGTTGCCACGGGCCGGGACGCCGTTGTGCCAGTCGATGTGGATCGCCTCCATGCCGCCGAGGCTGATGTGCAGCGTGCGGTCCACCGGGGTGCCGGTGCGCTTGAGAATCCCGACCACAGTGAACGGTTTGTCGTCGTGCTTGACCAGACTGATCGCCGCCACACCGTGAGCCAACACCAGTTTGTCGCCGAGCTTGTAATGCAGCGCTTCGGCCACTTCGGCACCGAGCACCACTTCGAACGGATCGGTGGCGAAGGCGCGGCCGTCGGCCAGTTCCAGATGCTGCTGACGCCCGTACTGGTAATGCTCGAAATAGGCTTCGGTGGTGCCCATCACCCGGTAGCCGCGATGAGAGTCACCGAGGGACATCGGGATCGCCCACTTCACCTTCGGATTGCTGGCGAAGTGTTCGAAGCTGTCCCAGCGGATGTTGTTGGTGGCGTTGCCGATGCGGAACACCGAATACAGCAACAGGTTCACCGAGCCCGAGCGGGCGCCGACGATCAGGTCGGTGCCGCTGATAGTGCTGGCAAAACTGGCTTTGGCTTCAGTTCGCACCCGCTCGACTGCCAGCAGCAGGCAGACAGAAAGGGCAATGGCGAAAGCAGTGAGCAGGGCGGTGAAGCGACGGTTGGCGAGGCTGGCCATGGCCAGACGGAACAGATACATCTCAGACCTCGGCAGACGTGGCGGCGCGATTGAGTTCGGCCAGGGACAGGTGACGGTCGAACAGCGGCGCGAGGCTCTGGTCGTGGCTGACGAACAACAGGCTCGAGCCGGCTTCGCGGCACTCGGCGAACAGCAGGCGAATGAAGTTTTCCCGGGCGTCGTAATCCAGTGCCGATGTCGGTTCGTCGGCGATCACCAGTTCCGGTTGCCCGATCAATGCACGGGCAGCGGCGACCCGTTGCTGCTGACCGATCGACAGCGAATCGGCGCGGCGACTCAGGAGGCTTTCGTCCTTCAAACCCAGGTGGGCGAGCAGGGTGGCGGCGGCCTGATCAACGCTGCCGTGACGCTGTTTCGCACGCTCGGCGCGCAGCTTCGAAAAGTGGCACGGCAGCTCGACGTTCTCGCGCACCGAGAGAAACGGCAGCAGGTTGAACTGCTGGAAAATGTAGCCGGTGTGGTCGACGCGAAAGCGATCACGGGCGCCAGCACCCAGTTCGGTCAGTTCCTGGCCGAGCAGGCGAATGCTGCCGCGACCGGGTTTCTGCACCCCGCCGAGCAGGCCGAGCAGGGTGGTCTTGCCGCTGCCGCTGGGGCCCTTGAGGAACAGGGTTTCGCCGGCTTCCAGGCGAAACGCCGGGATGTCCAGCAGCGGCGGGTGACCGGGCCAGTTGAAGCCCAGGTCGGACAGTTCGATGAGTGCTTGGGTCATGGCGCCGTTTCGTGTCAGAACTTCAGGGCGGCGGCCTTGGCCGTCACTTCCGTGCCTTGCTGGCCGCTCGGGCCGATCAGTTGTACCTGAATTTTCTGGGTGGCCGGGAAGGTAGTGAACAGGTTCGCCAGATCCAGGGTTTTCAACGCGCCCGGCGCCGCGCAGCTGAACTGGTAGTGGGCGTGGATTTCGCTGTGGTCGTGATGATGCTCGTGACCGTCCTTGCCGGCCTCCTCTTCGTCGTGGTCGTCGGCATCCGGCTTGTCGCCGAACAGCGGGCTTTCCAGCTCCTGGCTGGTGACTTTGCAACCGGCGGCGGCCGGCAGACTGAACAGAGCCTGCGGTTTTTCCAGTTGCGCGCGGGCGGCGGCGACCTTGGCCTTGTCGGCATCGCTGGTGGCGACGTGTTCAAAACCCACAAGGTTCATCGCCGGGCTTTCCAGCTCCAGCTCCAGGGTCTGGCCGTCGAGCGCGGCGTTCAGGCGTCCAACGCCATGTTCGTGGGCAGCGAGGCTGCCGTGCTCATGGTCGTGATCATGCTCATCGGCAGCCTGGGCGATGGCCAGCGGCAACAGGGCAAACGGCAAAGCGAGCAGCAGACGACGCATGGCGGTCTCCGGGAAGTAAAGTGAAGAGTTTGTTATGTAATCTTATAACGAAAGTGCGCAGAGTTTGCCCGCCCGCTTGGCGTTACACAAGTCCCATGGGAGCATGCAGGTCAGAAATGTGCGGGAGAAAGCTTATGTTGCGGATACGCGGAACCGTCGGCGACTTGCCGGTGGATTTGACCCTGGAACTGGATGAAAGCGACTGGGCGCGGCTCGGTGCGCAGTTTGGCGTGCAGGTGCAGACGGCCCAGCCGCAAGCAGCAGCGGCGGCGGTGGCGAAACCGGTGAATCAGGACGATGCGTTGTGGCAGGTCGCCAGGGATTTGCTGCGCAAGGCCGGGCAGCTCAGCGGCCCGGATCTGCTGGATCAGCTCGAAGGGCTGACCGGCAGCGCAGCGGCGGGCAAGCGCTTGCTGGTGCGTCTGCGTCATTCGGCAGATGTGAAGGTGGCGAGCGGCGGGGATACGCCGCTCTACAGCTGGATCGAGTAAGGGGGTTAGTACAGCGCGGCAAACACCTTGCGCCGGTAAGCGGTCACCAGCGGGTGATCGTTGCCCAGCAGTTCGAACACTTGCAGCAAGGTTTTGTGCGGCAGGCCTTCGCCGTAGCTGCGGTTGCGGATGAACAGCTTGAGCAGTGCGTCCAGCGCCGCTTCGTATTGCTGACGGGCCAGTTGCTGGATCGCCAGTTGATACACTGCTTCATCGTCCTGCGGGTTCTGCGCCAGACGGCTTTTCAGGTCGGCAGCATCTGGCAGGTCACGGGCCAGGCCGAGGAATTTGATCTGCGCCTTGGCGCCAGCCAGCGCGGCTTTGTGCTCATCGCTCTTGACCGCGTCGAGCACGGTTTGCGCTTCGCCCAGTTCACCGCGTTCGGTCAGGCAGCGAGCGTAGAGAATCAGCGCCTTGGCGTTGGTGTTGTCTTCGCCTAACAGCGTAACCAGCGTCGCTTCCGCGTCGGCGTAACGGCCCTCGTCAAACAGTGCCTGAGCCTGTTCGAATGGATCGGCAGCCGACGGCGCGGGCATCTGTACATGGGGTTCGAGCAGGGCGCGCACGGCGGATTCCGGTTGCGCGCCGGCAAAGCCGTCCACCGGTTGGCCGTCCTTGAACAGCACCACGGTCGGCAGGCTGCGGATGCCGAAGCGGGCGACGATGTCCTGCTCGATATCGCAATTGACTTTGGCCAGCAGCAACTCGCCCTGATAGCTCTCGGCGATCCCTTGCAGCATCGGCATCAGCGCCTTGCACGGCGCACACCATTCGGCCCAGAAATCCACCAGCACCGGTTTTTGAAAGGAAGCCTCGATCACCGACTGGTCGAAGTCGGCCGTCGTGGCGTCGAAGATGTACGGCGTTTGCTGACTCATGGGGTATCTCGTAAAAGCGTGAATGGGGCAACTATACGGTCAGGCGCGGGCCGCATGGTAGAGGCTGACATGGCGAAACTCTTCCGGCTCGGCCAGATCCGGCAGGGTCATGGCTTCGAGCATTTCGATGCGCCGGTACAACGGATGGCGGAAATCGCGAACCCGCGAATCCGCCACCAGCGCTTCGCGGCCACGGCTCAGGAATGCGTCGAGCAGCGGCAGATTTTCCCGGTCGTAGAGAACGTCGGCCACCAGGATCAGATCGAAGCGATCCGCCTCGGCGAAGAAATCCGTGGAATAACTCATCTGCACATCATTGAGCTCGGCATTCGCCCGACAGGCGGCAATCGCCAGCGGGTCAAGGTCGCAGGCCACCACTTCCAGCGCGCCGGCCTTCACCGCCGCGATGCCGGCGATCCCGGAACCGGCGCCGAAATCCAGTACGCGCTTGCCTCGCACCCACTCGGGAAACTCCGCCAGATAGCGCGCCACCGCCAGACCGCTGGCCCAGCAGAAACTCCAGTACGGCGGTTCATGCAGGATTCGTTGGGTTTCTTCCTGGCTGAATTCACGCGCCATGTTGTCGCCATCGATCAGCCACAGCTGCAAATCGGTGTCCGGCAATGTACAGGCTTTCAGTCGAGCGTCGCCGAGCAACTCGCCCAGCGACTGTTGCAGGTCTGACGGGGCATTCATGGGGCTTTGACAAATTGCAGCTGGCCCAGCGCCTGTGTGGTTGGCTGAGTGATGGTCTGCGACGGCAGGTGCAGGATCAACTGGCCGGACTGGCTTGCGCGGCCGCGCAATTCAACCCGCGCGCCAACCGGGAAGGATTCGGGGTTGAAGCGCAGGTGAAACGGCAGAATCTGGTTGTTGCCGATCAGGCTGGAACTGGCGAGCAATTGTTGCGGGCGATCCTTCTCGTCGATCACCAGCAGCGCCAGTTCGACTTCGGCACCGGCCGGCACGCCTTGCAGGGTGCCGCTCAGTTCGCGTTGATACGCGGGCAGCGGGCCGAGATCAGCAGCTTCCCGGGCTTTTTTCTGCGCCTGTTGCGGCGCCGGGCCCGGCGTGGGCGGCTGAGGCTTGGGCGCGTCGCTGCCACAGGCCACCAGCAGGCTGAAAACACTGAGCAAAACGAGCGGTCGTAGGGACATTGGTGGCTCCAGCAAAATGAAATCCATGGATCAATCGATCATGGCAGTCTGTATACCGCAAAGCCTATGGCTTGTCTTGCCACCGGGATGCGCTACCATGGCCCTCCCTTTTTTTGTTGCCAGCCACCATGCACTGTCCCTTCTGCGGTGCCAACGACACCAAGGTCATCGACTCGCGTCTGGTCGCCGAGGGCGAACAGGTGCGCCGCCGGCGTGAATGCCTGGCCTGCGGCGAACGTTTCACGACGTTCGAGACGGCCGAACTGGTGTTACCGCGCCTGATCAAAACCGACGGCAGCCGCCAACCGTTCGACGAAGAAAAACTCCGCGCCGGCATGCAACGCGCCCTGGAGAAACGTCCGGTGAGCGTCGAGCGCCTCGAATCCTCGCTGGTCCATATCAAACACAAGCTGCGCGCTACCGGCGAGCGTGAGGTCAAATCCCTCGTGGTCGGCGAACTGGTGATGGCCGAGCTGCAAAAGCTCGATGAAGTCGCCTACATCCGTTTCGCCTCCGTGTACCGCCGCTTCCAGGACCTCAACGAATTCCGCGAAGAGATCGACCGCCTCGCCCGCGAACCGGTGAAAGAATGACCGCCGCCGCCGAGCAGGCCATCCTCGACGCCCACTTCATGGCCCGGGCCCTGGAGCTGGCGCGCAAGGGGCATTACACGACGCACCCCAATCCACGGGTTGGCTGCGTGATCGTGCGCGACGGGCAGATTGTCGGCGAAGGCTGGCATGAACGCGCTGGCGAACCCCACGCCGAAGTCCACGCCCTGCGCGCCGCCGGTGAACTGGCCCGGGGCGCCACGGCTTACGTGACCCTCGAACCTTGCAGCCACCATGGCCGCACACCGCCGTGCGCCGATGCACTGGTGAATGCCGGTGTTGGCCGGGTGGTCGCGGCGATGCGTGATCCCAATCCGCAAGTCGCCGGACGCGGTCTGCAGCGCTTGAGCGATGCCGGCATCGCCACCGAAAGCGGCGTGCTGGAAGCTGAGGCGCGCAAGCTCAATCAAGGTTTTCTGAAGCGCATGGAGCACGGCTTGCCGTTCGTGCGGGTCAAGTTGGCCATGAGCCTCGACGGTCGCACGGCGATGGAAAGCGGCGAGAGCCAATGGATCACCGGCCCGGCCGCGCGTTCGGCGGTGCAGCGTCTGCGCGCCCAGGCTAGCGTCGTGCTGACCGGCGCCGACACGGTGCTGGCCGATGGCGCACGCCTGACCGTTCGCGGTGACGAGCTGGGGCTGGATACCGAACAAACCGCGCTGGCCTTGAGCCGTCCGCCGCTGCGGGTGCTGATCGACGGGCGTCTGCGAGTGCCCCTGGACGCGCCGTTTTTCAAGGCCGGCCCGGCGCTGGTCGCCACCTGCGTGGCCATCGAAGAACAGTACGCCCATGGTCCGGAATGCCTGATCGTGCCGGGCGATGACGGTCAGGTCGATCTGCACCAGTTACTGGTCGAACTGGCCAACCGTGGCGTCAACGAAGTGCTGGTCGAGGCCGGTCCGCGACTGGCCGGCGCGTTTGCCCAGCTCGGACTGGTCGACGAGTTCGTGATCTTCATCGCTGGCAAGTTCCTCGGCTCCACGGCGCGTCCGCTTCTGGACTGGCCGCTGGCCTGTATGAAGGATGCGCCGGAGCTGAAAATCACTGAAATTCGCGCGGTTGGCGATGACTGGCGAGTCACTGCCATCCCTGTCCCATCGGCGAGCGTATAATTCCCGGCCATCGCGTTAGCGCTGGCTTCGTTCTCAAGGAGAACCCCATGTTTACCGGCATCATCGAATCCATCGGCAGTATCCGCGCACTGACCCCAAAGGGCGGTGATGTGCGGGTGCATGTCGAAACCGGCAAGCTCGACCTGAGCGACGTCAAACTCGGCGACAGCATCGCGGTCAACGGCGTGTGCCTGACCGCGGTTGAACTGCCGGGCAACGGCTTCGCCGCCGACGTCAGTCGCGAAACCCTCGACTGCACCGCCATGAATGACCTGAAAAGCGGTAGCCCGGTCAACCTGGAAAAAGCCCTGACCCCGACCACCCGTCTCGGCGGCCATCTGGTCAGCGGTCACGTCGACGGTGTCGGCGAAGTGGTTTCGCGCAGCGACAATGCCCGCGCCGTGGAATTTCGCATCCGCGCGCCGAAGGAGCTGGCCAAGTACATCGCCCATAAAGGCTCGATCACCGTTGATGGCACCAGCCTGACGGTGAACGCGGTCGATGGCGCCGAGTTCCTGCTGACGATCATTCCGCACACCCTGAGCGAAACCATTATGGCGTCCTACAAGCCAGGTCGCCGGGTGAACCTGGAAGTCGACTTGCTGGCGCGTTATCTGGAGCGTCTGCTTCTGGGCGACAGGGCCGCTGAGCCTGACTCTTCACAAAAGCTTGGCGGTGGCATCACTGAAAGCTTTCTGGCCGCCAACGGCTACCTCAAATCCTGACTGAAGGGGGTGCCTTGTGGCGCTCAATAGCATCGAAGAACTGGTTGAAGACATCCGCCAAGGCAAGATGGTCATCCTCATGGATGACGAAGACCGCGAGAACGAAGGCGACCTGATCATGGCCGCCGAATGCTGCAAGGCCGAGCACATCAACTTCATGGCCAAATACGCCCGTGGCCTGATCTGCATGCCGATGAGCCGCGAGCGCTGCGAAACCCTGAAGCTGCCGCTGATGGCGCCACGCAATGGTTCCGGTTTCGGCACCAAGTTCACCGTCTCGATCGAAGCGGCCGAAGGCGTGACCACCGGCATTTCCGCCGCTGACCGTGCGCGCACCGTGCAAGCGGCCGCCGCGAAAGACGCCAAGGCCGAAGACATCGTCAGCCCGGGCCACATTTTTCCGCTGATGGCCCAGGCCGGTGGCACCCTGGCCCGCGCCGGCCACACCGAAGCCGCCTGCGACCTGGCGCGCATGGCCGGTTTCGAGCCGAGCGGCGTGATCTGCGAAGTGATGAACGATGACGGCACCATGTCCCGTCGCGCCGAGCTGGAAGCCTTCGCCGCTGAACACAACATCAAGATCGGCACCATCGCCGACCTGATTCACTACCGGATGATCCACGAACGTACCGTTCAGCGGATTGCCGAGCAGCCGCTGGACAGCGAACTGGGCCAATTCAACCTGGTGACCTATCGTGATTCGGTGGAAGGCGACGTGCACATGGCACTCACCCTGGGCACCGTTTGCGCCGAAGAACCGACCCTGGTTCGCGTGCACAACATGGACCCGCTGCGCGATCTGCTGATGGTCAAGCAACCGGGCCGCTGGAGTCTGCGCGCCGCCATGGCTGCGGTTGCCGAGGCCGGCAGCGGTGTGGTGCTGTTGCTCGGTCACCCACTGGATGGCGACGTGTTGCTGGCGCACATCCGCGAAACCGGCGATCAGGCCGCACCGAAAAAACCGACCACCTACAGCATCGTCGGTGCCGGTTCGCAGATCCTGCGTGACCTCGGTGTGCGCAAAATGCGTTTGATGTCGGCACCGATGAAGTTCAATGCGATATCCGGTTTCGATCTGGAAGTTGTAGAATACGTGCCCTCCGAATAATGACCGGTTGTTTCCGGCCCTGTATTCGCGGCAAATAAATCACTGAGGGACGCGAAACAGACGCGTCCCGGCTCTTTAAGAGATCTGACGAATGACCCTGAAGACCATCGAAGGTACCTTCATCGCCCCTAAAGGCCGCTACGCTTTGGTAGTGGGCCGCTTCAACAGCTTCGTGGTTGAAAGCCTGGTCAGCGGTGCAGTTGATGCCCTGGTTCGCCACGGCGTGAGCGAAAGCGACATCACCATCATCCGCGCACCTGGCGCCTTCGAAATCCCGCTGGTTGCGCAGAAAGTCGCCCAGAAAGGCGAGTTCGCAGCAATCATCGCCCTGGGCGCGGTCATTCGTGGCGGTACTCCGCACTTCGAATACGTGGCGGGTGAGTGCACCAAGGGCCTGGCCCAGGTGTCCATGGAGTTCGGCGTACCGGTCGCTTTCGGCGTCCTGACCGTTGATTCCATCGAGCAAGCCATCGAACGTTCCGGCACCAAGGCCGGCAACAAAGGTGCTGAAGCTGCCCTGTCCGCTCTGGAAATGGTCAGCCTGCTGGCGCAGTTGGAGGCCAAGTGATTAGCGACGAAAGCGATCGTTTCAACCCGCGCGATCCGAAACCTGCGGATGCCGGCAAGCCATCGAAGAGCGCCAAGCGCCGCGAAGCCCGTCAGCTCGCGACCCAGGCCCTGTATCAATGGCACATGGCTCGGCAATCGTTGAACGAGATCGAAGCGCAGTTCCGGGTCGATAACGATTTCACCGATGTCGACGGGGCTTACTTCCGCGAAATCCTCCACGGGGTTCCGCAGTTCAAGACCGAAATCGACACCGCGCTCACGCCTTGCCTGGACCTGGCGATCGAAGAGCTGGACCCGGTTGAACTGGCAGTTCTGCGCCTGTCCACCTGGGAACTGCTCAAGCGCGTCGACGTGCCGTACCGCGTTGTGATCAACGAAGGTATCGAGCTGGCCAAGGTGTTCGGTTCGACCGACGGCCACAAGTTCGTCAACGGCGTGCTCGACAAGCTGGCTCCGCGCCTGCGTGAAGCTGAAGTGAAGGCGTTCAAGCGCTGATCCGCGCTTGAATACTTTTTCTCAGCCATGGGCGAGTTTGAGCTGATCCGCAATTTCTTCGCCGCCGCGCCTTGTGCGCAGGGCGGCGAAGGCGTTGCACTGGGGATCGGTGACGACTGCGCCTTGCTGGCGGTCCCTTCCGGGGAACAGCTGGCGGTTTCCACCGATACGCTGGTGGCCGGCGTGCATTTCGCCGATCCCTGCGATCCGTTTCTGCTCGGTCAGCGCTCGCTGGCCGTGGCGGTCAGCGACCTCGCTGCCATGGGCGCCACGCCCGTCGCCTTTACCCTTGCCCTGACCTTGCCGACGGTGACCGCCGATTGGCTGCAAGCCTATGCCCGCGGTTTGAATCGCATGGCGCAGGACTGCGGCGTGGCACTGGTCGGCGGCGACACGACCCGCGGGCCGTTGAGCCTGACCGTCACCGTGTTTGGTCGCGTCCCGGCCGGTAAAGCGCTGACCCGCAGCGGCGCGCAGCCGGGCGATCTGCTGTGTGTCGGCGGTGAGTTGGGCAATGCCGCCGGGGCCTTGCCGCTGGTGCTGGGTCAGCGTGACGCCGAGCCTCACATTGCCCAGCCGCTGCTTGATCATTACTGGTCGCCGCAACCGCAACTCGCTCTCGGTCAGGCCCTGCGTGGCAAGGCCACTTCGGCGCTGGACATCTCCGATGGGCTGCTCGCCGATTGCGGTCACATCGCATTGGCCTCGAAGGTCCGCCTCGAAGTCGAGCGCGAGCGCGTTCCGTTGTCGGAGGCGCTGGTGGCGTTTCTCGGTCAGCGCGGCGCCGAACGTGCGGCGTTGAGCGGTGGCGATGACTACGTGCTGGCCTTCACCCTGCCGGCCGTCGAGTTGCCGGCGCTGCTCGCCGATGGCTGGTCGATCCATGTGATCGGCCGCGTGACGCAAGGGCAGGGCGTAGTGTTGCTGGATCGCGACGGGCACGACATCACCCCGCAAATCCGGGGTTATCAACATTTTCAGGAGTCACCGTGACAGATCACCCGAAACAGGTTCCGGCCGAATTCGTTCCGCCGTCGGTCTGGCGCAATCCCTGGCATTTCCTCGCGTTCGGCTTTGGCTCGGGCACCTTGCCCAAGGCGCCGGGCACTTGGGGCTCGTTAGTTGCGCTACCCTTTATCCCGTTGTGGCAGATGCTGCCGGACTGGGGTTACTGGCTGATGCTCGGGATCACCATGTTGTTCGGCTTCTGGCTGTGCGGCAAAGTGGCCGACGATCTGCGGGTGCACGACCACGAGGGCATCGTCTGGGACGAAATGGTCGGGATGTGGATCACCCTCTGGCTGGTGCCGGAAGGCTGGTACTGGTTGCTCGCCGGGTTCCTGGTGTTCCGCTTCTTCGACATTCTCAAACCGTGGCCGATCCGCTGGATCGACCGGCATGTTCACGGCGGCGTCGGCATCATGCTCGACGACGTGCTGGCCGGCGTGTTTGCCTGGCTGGCGATGCAGGGACTGGTGTGGATTTTCGCCTGATTTCCGGGCGTGGAGGAGGGACGCAGGGATGACTCGACGCTGGTTGGCGATAGTGGTTTTGACCTTGCTTGGTGCCGTGGCCCAGGCACAGGACGCATCGCCGTCGGTCATTCACCTGGCCAGCGAAGACTGGGAAGACTACACCGCCGCCGACGGCCATGGCCTGGCCTGGGATGTGTTGCGCAAAGTGTTCGAGCCGGCCGGCGTGACCCTGGATATTCGCACCGTGCCCTACACTCGTTCGGTGGGGCTGGTACAACTGAAGGAAGTCGATGCACTGGTCGGTTCCTATCGCGGCGAAGCCGAGCAGGTGCTGTACCCGAAATGGAATTTCGATTCCGACCACATCTACGCGCTCGGCCTGGCCAGCAATCCTTCGCCGACCCAGGCGACCCTGGGCAAGTACCGACTGGCCTGGGTGCGCGGCTATCGCTACGAAACCTATCTGCCGAACGTCAAACGCTTCAACCAGATCGAGCGCCGCACCGGGATCCTGTCGATGCTCAAGCAGGGGCGGGCGGATTACTACATCGATGCGCTGACGGAAATCGAAGCGGTGCTGCGAAACGCCGCCGATCCTTCGCCGTACCGTTATTCGCATCTGGCAGAGTTGCCGCTGTACCTCGGCTTCGCCGACACCCCGCAAGGCCGGGCGCTGATGTCGATCTACGACCAGCGCATGGAGCAACTGGTGAAAAGCGGCGAGTTGAAGCCGATCTTCGAGCGCTGGAAGCAGCCGTATCCGTTCGAGTAAAGGCGATAGCGACGAGCCTGTCATCAAACTTTTTGATAGTTATCCCCGATAATTCAGCCTAAGCGCCTGTAGGAACCTGCTGTTACAATGCCGCCCAGCGAATCTCGGACTTTTCAGATCAGGAGCACACCGGTGCCTGTCGTTTTTGTCGCCGCTTCCAAGCTGCCAACGCCTTTTGCGCAATTCACCATGCACGGTTTTCTCGATGAAGCCACCGGCCGCGAGCACGTCGTGCTGAGCCTGGGCGAGATTGCCGACGGTGCCCCGGTACTCGGCCGTCTGCACTCCGAATGCCTGACCGGCGATGCCTTGTTCAGCCAGCGTTGCGACTGCGGCTCGCAACTGGAAGGCGCCCTCAAGGCCATCGCTCGCGAAGGCCGTGGTGTGTTGCTGTACCTGCGTCAGGAAGGGCGCGGCATCGGTCTTTTGAACAAGATCCGTGCCTACGAATTGCAGGACGGCGGCGCCGACACCGTTGAAGCCAACGAGCGTCTGGGCTTTGCCGCCGACCAGCGTGACTATGCCATGTGCCTGCCGATGCTCGAGCATCTGGGCGTCAAATCCCTGCGCCTGATGACCAATAACCCGCGCAAGGTCAAAGCCTTGACCGACATGGGCATTGTCGTCGCCGAGCGCGTGCCGCTGCACACCGGCCACAACCCGCACAACAAACTCTATCTGGCGACCAAGGCCAGCAAGCTCGACCACATGATGGGTAACGAGCATCAGGGCGAGGTAGACCGGGCGTGACCCGCGGGCAAGTGCGGCGCCGTCTGTCGATCGCCTGGTGGAAATACCTGGCGCTGGCGCTGTTGCCGCTGTTCGTGATCAACGCTGTATTCGGTCAGGGCGAGGCAATTCTGCCGGTGCTGGCGATGCCTTTCTTTATCGCGGGCGTGGCCTCCATGTTTGTCAGCCTGAAGTTTTTCGGCCGCTACAAGCATGCGCTGATCGCCACGCAAAAAGCCCTCGATACCCCTGACGAGCCCGCCGCCTGGATCGCCCTGGCGGCCTGCCTTCGCAGTGCATTCGTGGTCGCGGCGCTGCCGGCATGGATTGGCGCGCTGGCGGTGTTTGTCGGTCTTGAAGCGGTGCCGCTGATGTTGCTGGCGCTGTCCACGGCGGTGCTGTTCTACCTCTACCGTATCCCGCGTCAACTCGCCTGATGCGTCGTCTCTGGCTGGCGGTTCTGCTGCTGGCCGTCAGCGGTGAAACGCTGGCCGCCCTACGGGTGGTCAGCCTCGCGCCATCCCTGTCTGAAATCGTGGTTGAACTGGATTCGGCCGATCTGCTGGTCGGCGTGCTGGATGCCGGTGAGCGTCCGTCTGCTATCAAGGACGTGCCTTCGGTGGGCCGTTATGGCCAGCTCGACATGGAACGGCTGCTCAGCCTCAAACCTGACTTGTTGCTGCTATGGCCCGGCAGTGTCGGCCCGGCCCAGCGTGATCAGCTCAAGCGCCTGAACATCCCGACGTTCGTTGCCGAGCCTCACAGTCTCGAACAGCTGACTGCGCAGATTGAGGGCATCGCGATACAGCTCGGTCGTCCTGAGCGTGGGATCGCGCGGGCCAGCGAGTTGCGGCAAAAACTCGATAAGCTGCGCCAGCGCTACCGCCGCGAAGTACCGCTGCGGGTGTTCTATCAGGTTTGGGACAAGCCGCTGTACACCGTCGGTGGCGGGCAGATCATCAGCGATGCGCTTGAAGTGTGCGGCGCACGCAATGTGTTTGCCGACTTGAGTCTGCCGGCGCCGCAGGTGAGCATCGAGGCCGTTTTACAGCGTGATCCCGAAGTGATTCTGGCCGGCGATCAGCTGCAACTGGACGCGTGGAACGCCTGGCCGCAGGTGGCAGCGGCCAAGCACGGGCAGTTGCTGCTGGTCACCGACAAAGGCCTGGAGCGCCCGAGCGGGCAGATGATCGAGGCGACCGCCAAACTCTGCCACCTGATCGCGCCAGACCGTTAGAGCTGCGGTGTCCAGGTCACCCCGAACATGAACGCCCGACCTTCCTCGCGATAGTCATACTGACTGCCGTCATGGCTGTACAGCGCCCGGCTGTAACCCTTGTCCAGCAGGTTGTCGACCTTGAAATCCAGCTTGATCTCGCGGTTCAGCGCCCAGCTGCTGCGCAGTCCTAGCAGTGCATAACCGCCCAGTGGTTGCTGATTGTTCAGATCGTCATAGCTGCTGCTGACCGCTTGCCAGCTGGCACCAAGACCGAGGCGATCGAACTGTCGGTCCAGATCCCAGCTCAAGGTGCGCCTAGCACGACGTGCCAAGGTGTGGCCGGTGTCGCGGTCGCGGGGATCGATGATCGCCACGCCGAGGTTGCTCTGCCAGCCGAACAGCTCCTGTTTCAGCGCTGCTTCGAAGCCGTTGATCCGCGCCGAGGCGACGTTCTCTGGAGGGTTGCCGTCAGCGGCGATAATCGCGTCCTTCAGATCTGTACGATAAATCGACGCCTCTAGGCGGCTGCTGTCATTTAACTGGCTGCGCCACTGCAACTCATAGCTTTTGGAGGTTTCCGGTTTCAGATCCGGATTGCTGTACTTGGGGTAGTACAGATCGTTGAAAGTAGGGGCACGGAAGCCTTCGCTGTAGCTCAAGAGCAGATCGTTGTCGGGGTTGACCGGCAACGTCAATGTGCCGCTCCAGCTGTTCTGGCCACCGAACTGCTGATTGTCATCACGACGCAGGCCCAGTTCGGTGGAGAAACTGTCGGCCTGGAAGCGATGCTGGATGAACGCGGCGCGGTTCCAGCGGCTGTCTTCGTCGAACGCGGTGCTGCTGTTGATCCGGTCTTCGTACCAGTCGCCGCCAAGGATCAGGCTGTTGCGCGCATCGAGGGTCAGGTCGTTCTGCCAGGTCACCGAATCCCGATAGGTGTTGAACACCGAGCGTTCGTCGCTGAGCTTGTCGAAGGTCTCCTCGCGGTTTTCGCTGTGGCCGAGTTCCAGACGCGACTTCCAGCGCTCGTTGATCCGCGCATCGATGTAGCTGCTGAAACTGCTGACGGTGAAATCGCTGTAAGGCTGCTCTTCATAGGATCGGCCGGTTGTTTCAACGTAACGTCCCCATGGACTGTCGAACTCGCTTTTGCCACGGTTATCCAGCAGGTTGGCACCGAGTTCGATGTCATCGCTCAGCGCATGGCTGAGGCTCAGGCTGATGGACTTATTGCGATAGCCATCGTGATCGCTGTCGCTGGGATAGGACTCGTGGGTGCGGTCGATCCCGGCGGTTTCATCGAGACTGGCGCCGAGGTTGAAACGGGTTTTCTCATCGCCTCCGGACAGACCGACACTGCGCTCCCAGGTCTGGTTGCTGCCGAAGCCCACATGCATCCGCGGCTGCAAGCCCTGTTCGCCGCCGCGTCGGGTGAAGATCTGAATCACCCCGCCAATTGCATCGCTACCGTAAATCACCGAACGCGAACCGCGCAGCACTTCCACGCGCTCGATCTGTTCGATGTTCAGGTGTTGCAGGTTGCTGTCGCCGGACGTCGAATTGCCGATGCGTTGGCCGTCGACCAGCACCAGGCTTTGCGCCGATTGCGTGCCACGAATGTAGATCCCCGGCAGACTGCCGCGCCCGCCGGTTTGCGCCACTTGCACGCCCGGCACCCGTTGCAGCAGATCGGTGACGCTGCGCGGTTGCAGGCGCTCGATGTCTTCGCGGGTGAAAACCGTATTGGCGGCACTACTGTCGTTGCGCGCTTCGACCTGGCGGTTGGCGCTGATCAGCACGTCCGGCAGCTTCAGGGCCTGGTCGCGTTCGAAGGTGTCGGCGAGGGTGTTGGCGGATGGCAGCAGCAGGAGGGGCAGGGCGACGCGCGAGAGGTTCATCGGTATTCCGTAGGTCTTTCAGGTGTACACAAATCAAATGTGGGAGCGGGCTTGCTCGCGAAGGCGGTTTGTCAGTCAACTCATCATCGACTGATCCGACGCTTTCGCGAGCAAGCCCGCTCCCACATGGGGTTTTGCGTTTATCCAGCGAATTAGCGGTTAAGCAGTTCCAGGCGCTCCCGCACCGCCGCTTCGATCCCGACTTCATCCAGCCCGCACTCGGCCAGCATCTGCGCCGGCTTGGCGTGCTCGACGTAAACGTCCGGCAAGCCCAGGTGCAGCACCGACTTGAGGATGTTCTCGCGGGCGAGGAATTCGCTGACCGCGCCACCGGCGCCGCCCATGATCGCGTTCTCTTCGAGGGTCACCAGTAGCTCGTGGCTGTCGGCGATCTCGCGTACCAGCGCTTCGTCCATCGGCTTGACGAAACGCATGTCGACCACGGTCGCGTCCAGCGTCTCGGCCACTTTCAGGGCTTCGGCCATTTGCACGCCGAACACCAGCAGGGCGACCTTGCTGCCCTGACGACGCACCACACCCTTACCGATCTCGATCGGTTCGAGGTCTTTTTCGATGGTCGCGTTCGGGCCGTTGCCGCGTGGGTAACGCACCGCCGCCGGGCCGTTGTAGAGGTGGCCGGTGGTGAGCATTTTGCGCAATTCGTTTTCGTCGCTCGGGGTCATGATGACCATGCCCGGGATGCAGCGCAGGTACGAAAGATCGAAGCTGCCGGCGTGGGTCGGGCCGTCTTCGCCCACCAGACCGGCGCGGTCGATGGCGAACAGCACATCGAGGTTCTGCACCGCGACGTCATGCACCAACTGGTCGTAACCGCGTTGCAGGAACGTCGAGTAGATCGCCACCACCGGTTTCGCGCCTTCGCAGGCCATGCCGGCAGCGAGGGTCACGGCGTGTTGCTCGGCAATCGCCACGTCGAAGTAGCGCAGCGGGAAACGCTCGCTGAACGCCACCAGATCCGAGCCTTCCTTCATCGCCGGGGTGATGCCCACCAGACGCGGGTCGGCAGCGGCCATGTCGCACAGCCATTCACCGAACACGCCGGAATACTTCGGCCCGCCGGCCTTCTTCGGCGCAGCGGCCGGGGCGTCCAGCGGTTCGAGTTTGGTGATGGCGTGGTAACCAATCGGGTCGACTTCCGCCGGGGCGAAGCCTTTGCCTTTCTTGGTGACGATGTGCAGGAACTGCGGACCTTTCAGATCGCGCATGTTGCGCAGGGTGGCGATCAGGGTCGGCAGGTCGTGACCGTCGATCGGGCCGATGTAGTTCCAGCCCAGCTCTTCGAACAGGGTGCCGGGGACCAGCATGCCTTTTGCGTATTCTTCGGTGCGGCGGGCGATTTCCCAGGCGCCGGGCAGGCGCGACAGCACTTTCTTGCTGCCTTCACGCATGCTCGCGTAAGTGCGGCTGGAAAGGATTTTCGCCAGATAGTTCGACAGCCCGCCGACGTTGCGCGAGATCGACATGTCGTTGTCGTTGAGGATCACCAGCATGTTGGCGTCGACTTCCGGCGCGTGGTTCAGCGCCTCGAACGCCATGCCGGCGGTCAGTGCACCGTCGCCGATCACCGCGATGGCCTTGCGATCACTGTTCTGCAGGCGGGCGGCGATGGCCATGCCCAGCGCGGCACTGATCGAGGTGCTGGAGTGGCCGACGCCGAAGGTGTCGTACTCGCTCTCGGAGCGGCGCGGGAAGGCGGCGATGCCGTCCTTCTGGCGCAAAGACTCCATGCGCTCGCGACGACCGGTGAGGATCTTGTGCGGATAGGCCTGATGACCGACGTCCCACACCAGCCGGTCATCCGGGGTGTCGAAGACGTAATGCAACGCGATGGTCAGCTCGATGACGCCCAGGCCGGCACCGAAATGCCCACCGGTCTGGCCGACCGTGTAGAGCAATTCCAGGCGCAACTCATCAGCCAGGGTTTCCAGCTCGGCTTCGCCTAACCGGCGCAGGCCGTCCGGCGTGTTAGCGCGGTCGAGCAGGGGCGTGGTCGGGCGCTTGCGGGGAATCTCATGAAACGTCGTGGGCATCAGGCGAATCGTTATAGGTATAAAAGATGCGGCAGTTTACCTGATGCATCGCCCCCTGCCCACGCGTTGGTCTTTTTTGGCAGATAAGCCTTCAGTTGCGCCGGTCGACGATATACCGGGCCAGATCGCGCAACGGCTCGGCAGCCGCGTCAAACGGTCGCAGCGCGTGCAGGGCCTGATCGCGCAGTTCCAGCGCGTAAGCCTTGGCGGCGTCGAGGCCGAGCAGGGCCGGGTAAGTTGGCTTGTCACGGGCAATGTCGGCGCCCTGGCGTTTGCCGAGGGTTTCGGTATCGCTTTCGACGTCGAGAATGTCGTCCTGCACCTGGAACGCCAGGCCGATGGCCTGTGCATAAGTCTGCAGGGACTTCAGTTCATCCTTCTCGGCACGGCCGCTGGCCAGGGCGCCGAGCTTGACGCTGACTTCGATCAGCGCGCCGGTCTTGTGCCGGTGCATCTGTTCCAGCGCTTTCTGATCAAGCTTGAGGCCGACCGAACCGAGGTCGATGGCCTGACCGCCGACCATGCCGGCCGGGCCCGCCGCGTGTGCCAGCGCTGTGACCTGCTGCAGGCGGATGTCCGCGCTCAGGTCGCTCAGACGCGGGTCGAGCAGGGCGCTGAACGCCAGACTCTGCAAGCCGTCGCCGGCCAGGATCGCGCAAGCTTCGTCGAATTTCTTGTGAGTGGTCGGCTGGCCGCGACGCAGATCGTCGTCGTCCATCGCCGGCAAATCGTCGTGTACCAGCGAATACGCGTGGATCAGCTCAACCGCACACGCCGCGCCGTTGGCCTGTTCGGCCTTGCCGCCGAGGGCTTCGCACGCCGCGTACGCCAGCAGCGGACGCACGCGTTTGCCGCCGTTCATCACGCTATAGCGCATGGCTTCATAAAGGCGCGCCA
The DNA here is from genome assembly GCF_001655595.1 of Pseudomonas sp. DR 5-09. NCBI lineage: Bacteria > Pseudomonadati > Pseudomonadota > Gammaproteobacteria > Pseudomonadales > Pseudomonadaceae > Pseudomonas > Pseudomonas sp. DR 5-09. Next base: position 5,660,832 of record NZ_CP011566.1, on the reverse strand, counting down.
GTTCTGGCAGCGGGGCGTTGAACAGGGTTTCCAGTGCCGCGTTGACCCGCGCCTGGCTGGTGGCCGAATACGCTGCAATCATTCTGGCTGATCCGCGTCGAAGGGTTCCTCGGCGAGTTCGCCATCGCGCTCCAGCAACACCTGGACTTTCTGCTCGGCCTGGGCCAGCGCCGCCTGGCAGTCACGGGTCAGGCCGATGCCTTGCTCGAAAGCGGTCAGCGAGTCTTCCAGCGACAATTCACCGTTCTCCAGACGCTCCACCAGCGTTTGCAGGTCGGCGAGGGACTGTTCGAAATCCAGTGCAGCTTTTTTGCGGGCCATGGCGGCTAATTCCGGTTGACGTTAAACCGGCGCGACACTAGCAGATAGGGGGGGTATGGGCAAATGAGCGGGGTGTTGTGGCCGTTTCATCATGGTGTCGATATCGGTCTTGTCTGGCCCGAAAGTTATTCGGCTCATTTTGTGAGCCGAATAAGTCCGCTATTCGGCTCACGCCCCGTCAATGTGCGTGATTCCCACCGCAAAACCAGATGTATCCGATTGTTAAAAAACTGCCGAATCGCTAACCTTCGCGCCTTCTACGACCCGACAGTCACGGGTCTTTCAGACGAAACGCAGTATCGCCCACTGTGAAGCGCCGAGGATCGGGTGCAAGGTTTCGTCAGGCATGGCAGGAGGCATCACATGCGTTCACTTCTTTTGCTGCTGATCGGGTTGGCCTGCGCGCCCGCGCTGCTGGCGGCGCCGAGCGCGGAGCTGTCGGAGCCGGTGGGCGGCTGGCGCTATCACGGGCTGCTCGACCGCACGGAAAACCCGCAAGTCGCCTATCCCACGCCGCCCATCGATCGCGGCATCCAGCGCAATCGCACAATGATCCAGGGCCAGCTCAAGGCCATCGGGCATCTGCGCCCGCCCCACAGCCTGGCGGTGAATGGCAATCCACTGAATCTGTACACCGACGACGATGGGCGTTTCGCCCGGCCGTATGCGTTCGGCGCCGGCTCCAACAGCGTCGAAGTGATCAGCGCCGACGGCCAGTCGCTCAAGCGCGTTCAATTCTACGAAGCCAATAACCTGCGCACGCCGGCGCGGATCCGCGTGGTGCTCGGTTGGGACGACCCTAAAGCCGAACTCGACCTGCACGTCATTACGCCTGACGGCCAGCACGCCTTCTGGGCGCGCCCGGCGATGAGCAATGGCGGCGGCCTCGATCCGGACGGTGTCGACGGCCCCGGCCCGGAAATGTTCACCATGACCGCGCCGCTGCACGGCACCTATCTGGTTTACGTCAACTATTGGGGCAACTTCGGTAACGGCGGCTATAACTTCGAGGAGACCAGCAACCAGAACGAGGTGATCACCTCGCAGATCACGCTGGTGCTCAACGAAAACACCGTCGACGAAAAACGCGAAACGTTCATCGTGCCCCTGCGGGCCATCGGTGATCTGCTGCTGGTCAAGACTTTCAACTATTAAGCATCCCGCCACGGATGAACTCGGGTTCTGGAAAGATGAGCGATAACACTGCTGCACCGGCCGCCGTAACACCTGTCGGCAAACCTTCCCGGCGCTGGCCGTTACTGGCGGTCGGGCTGTGCCTTGTCGCCGGCGTGGCGGGCGGGCTCGGCTGGCTGATGCACAAACCCAAGGCGCCACCGGCGGAGCTGGCCAGCGACAAGCTTGGCCTGAGCCGCCCGGACGCGCTGCTGGAAACCCGCTCCCTGAGCCAGTTGCCCAAGGACCTGCTGACGGTGCCGTTCCTCAAGGCCACGCTCACCGAGGATTTCGTCTTCTATTACGAAACCCACGCCGACCGTCTCGGGTTGATCGGCAGTCTGCGGCGGATCATTTACGAGCATGACCTGAAGTTGCAGGACAGCCTGATCGAGCAGCTCTTCGATCAACCGGCAGACGTAGCGTTGTGGCGCGGCGCCGATGGTCGCTTGAAGGATTTCCTGCTGGTGATGGATCGCGGCGGTCTGGCCAAGGTGCTGGAGCCGCTGGCGAAAGTCGCCCTGGATGATTCGCAACTGAGCGTGCTCAGCACCCTGAAAGTCGGTGGCGATGAAGTGCCGCTGTATCAGCTGACCTACAACGCCGGCAAATCCCTGCTGTTCGCCTCCCGTGGCGACAAACTGGTGGTGCTGTCCAATCCGGCCAAATTCTACGACCCGGAAAGTGGTGCTTCGGAGGAATCCGGCCATGTTTCGCCGCAGGCGCTGGCGGCGTTGCTCAATGGCGAAAAACTGTTCCCCGAAGCGTTCGGATTGCCGGCCAAGACGCCGGAAACCAAGCAGCGCCTGTCGGTCAATTCCAGCGTCCTGGCCATGGGTTACCAGCGCTTCATCCCGAACTTCGCCGGCCTGCGTTTCGACATGGACGACAAGGGCTGGCACAGCTTTCTGGCCATGGATGAGCTGGAAAACCAGCCGGACTTCGATTTCAAACCGGTCTGGCAAGCCATGCCACTGGGCGCCAGCGCCTGCGTGACCTTGCCGGTGGCGGCCGAGCCGCAGAAACCGTTGCTGGTGAAACTCGGCGCCGAAGAAGCGGTGGCGCAAAAACTCACCGAACACGTGGCCGGCGCCGCGGGCCTGTGCTGGTACGCCGATTCGCGGCTGTACACGCCGTTGCTGGTGGCCAGTCTGAACGACGAAGACAACGGCAAACTCGACGCAGATATCGGCACGCTGTTCGATTCGATGGTCGGCGCCTACGAAGGCAAGGTCGAAGAACACGCGTTCCCGGTGGTCGAGAAACAGGAAGGCCAGAGCCATCTCTGGCAGCGTCAGGTCAGTTCCAATTTCGGCCCGTACGCGGCAAAGGATGCCGAGAACCCGGACGCAATCACCGGCCGTGCCTTCATGAAAGTCAGCCTGGCGCGCCACGGTTCGACGCTGCTGTTTTCCCTCGACGACAAACTGGTCGACAAGGCCCTCGGCACCCTCGACAAGCGCTTCCCGCCGATGGCCGACGTGCTGCCCAAAGACGTGCTGATGCCGATCTACTTCGGCCCGGATTCGATGGCACAGCTGATCCAGCAGGAAACCCTCGACAGCCTGCCGCAGGACATGGAGCCGGTGTTCTACAACGCCGCGCAAACCTACCTGATCCCGAAACTGCGCACTCTCGGCGGCATGGGCAAATACGCTCTGACCCTGCCTGAAGGCAGCGAGCCTGACGGTCACTGGCAATGGCTGCCGCTGGAGTGGAAAGCGCTGTGACCGGACTGATTCGCAGCCTCGGCTTGCTGGCGCTTTTGCTCAGCGCCGGCGTCCGAGCCGTTGAGGCCCCTGCCCTCGATCCGCAGCAGTCTCAGGTGTTTCGCGCCTGGTTCGTGCGCATCGCCCGGGAACAATTGAGCAAAGGCCCGAGCCCGCGCTGGTATCAGCAGGATTGCGCCGGCCTGGTGCGGTTTGCCGCCAACGAAGCGCTGAAAGTCCACGACGACAAATGGCTGCGCAGCAATGGCGTGTCCAATCGCTATCTGCCGCCGGAGATGGACCTGAGCGCCGACCAGCGCAAGCTCGCCCAGCAATGGCAGCAGGGCGGCGGCAAGGTCGGGCCCTACGTCAACGCGATCAAACTGATTCAGTTCAACAGCCATCTGATTGGCCGCGACGTGTCCCAGGCACGGCCCGGCGATCTGATGTTTTTCGATCAGGGCGACGACCAGCACCTGATGATCTGGATGGGCCGCTACATCGCCTATCACACCGGTACGACCACCCCAACCGACAACGGCATGCGTTCGGCAAGCCTGCAGCAACTCATGACATGGAAGGACACCCGATGGATACCCGACGCAGCCAACCCCAACTTCATCGGCGTCTATCGACTGAATTTTCTCTCCCAATGACCGGTGCCCGCATGCTGCGTTTACTGCCTTTTCTGTTGCTGTTGACCCTGCCGTTTTCGGCCGTGAATGCCGAAGACACCGTGGAGCCAAGCGGCTACACGCCGGTGTCCGGTGAAAGCTTTTTCCTGCTGGCCGACAGCAGTTTCGCCGCCGACGAACAGGCGGTGGTACGCCTCGAAGCGCCGGGCCGTGACTATCGTCGTTTCCGCATGGAACCGTACGGCGGCGCCGACATCCGCGTGTACAAGATCGACAAGCCGCTGGACTTCCTCAAGCGCCAGAAGAACCTGCACCGCGTGGTCAGCGACGGCCAGTTCAAGGGCGAAGGCCTGTCGAACACCCTCGCGTACCTGTGGGATAACTGGTATCGCAAATCCCGTCGGGTGATGCAGCGTGCCTTCTCTTACGAGTCGCGCCAGCAAGTCACCGAGGAAGTGCCGGAGCTGAAGATGGGCAATGCCATCGCCGCGCCGACGCCGTACGACGCGCAACCGCAGTTCGCCCTGATTCCGGGTCTGCCGGTGGTCAGCCAGTTCCGTTATCCGCTGTGGCAAGCGAAGCCGATCCAGCCGCCGACCGGCGTCAATCTGGCCGGGTCTTCCAGCGAGTTCGTCAGCGTTGCGCCGGGTAACGTCTACATCCCGTTGGGCAATCTGAAACCGGGCCTGTACCTGGTCGAAGCGCTGATCGGCAAGTACCGCGCAACCACCATGGTGTTCGTTTCCAACACCGTGGCGGTGAGCAAGATTGCCGGTGATGAATTGCTGGTGTGGGCCGCGCGCAAACACGAAGGCAGTTCGGTGCCGAAGGTCAACGTGCTGTGGACCGACGGCCTCGGCGTGATGAGCAGCGGCGCCACCGACACCGATGGTCTGCTGCGTCTGAAACACGTCAGCCCCGAGCGTTCGTTCGTGATCGGCGAGGACGAAGAGGGCGGCGTATTCGTCTCGGAAAACTTCTATTACGACAGCGAAATCTACGACACCAAACTCTACGCCTTCACCGACCGGCCGCTGTATCGCCCGGGCGATTGGGTGTCGCTGAAAATCGTCGGTCGCGAATTCAAGAATGCGCGGGACTCGGTGCTGCCGGGTGCAGCGGACGTCAATTTCAGCGTGCTCGATGCGACCGGCACCGAGCTGCAGCGCCTCGATCTGAAACTCGATTCCAAGGCCGGTACTCAGGGCCGTTTCCAGTTGCCGGACAACGCGGTGGCCGGTGGTTACGAGCTGCGTTTCAACTACAAGGATCAGGCCTACAGCAGCGCGTTCCGTGTGGCCGAGTACATCAAGCCGCACTTTGAAATCTCGCTGAATCTGGCCAAGCAGGATTACCGCACCGGCGAACCGGTGAAGGGCAGCCTGGTGCTGCTGTACCCGGACGGCAAACCGGTGGCCAACGCCAAACTGACCCTGAGCCTGCGCGCCCAGCAACTGTCGATGGTCGACAACGAGCTGCAATACCTCGGGCAATTCCCGGTGGAATTGACCAGCACCGAACTGACCACCGACAGCAAGGGCAACGCGACCCTCGACCTGCCGGCCGCCGACAAGCCAAGCCGCTACATGCTCACCGTGTTTGCCAGCGATGGCGCGGCGTATCGGGTCAAGACCACCAAGGAAATCCTCATCGACCGCGGCGCCGCCAGCTTCCGCCTGACCGCGCCGCAGCGCTTCAGCGCGGTGGGTGACAAGGTCGCGTTCAGCTACGCCAACGAGGGCGGCAGCCAACAGGCGCAGGCCGTTGTGCCGAGCAGCTACAGCTGGGTGCGTCTGGAAGACCAGACCACCGGCGAAGGCAAACTGGCGGCGAAAGACAAAGGCTTCAGCGTGACGTTCGATCGCCCGGGCACCTACAACCTGTCGCTGAAAGATCAGCACGGCCGAGTGCTTGGTGCGACTGGTCATTCCGTCACCGGTGACGGCGTCAAGGCTGTGCCGGGCACCGTGGAAATCGTCCTCGACAAACCCGAGTACAAGGCCGGCGACGAAGCGCTGGCGCTGATCACTTTCCCGGAGCCTGTCAGCGATGCGCTGCTGTCGCTGGAGCGTGACAAGGTCGAAGCCACCGCGCTGCTGGCCAAGGGCGGTGACTGGCTGAAACTGGAAAAACTCAGCGAAACCCAATACCGCGCACGCATCCCGGTGAAGGACAACTTCGCGCCGAACCTGACGTTCTCCGTGCTGTACACCAAAGGCGGTCAGTACAGCTTCCAGAACGCCGGGATCAAGGTTGTTGCGCCGCAGATCGACGTGGCAATCAAAACCGACAAAGAGACCTATCAGCCGGGCGATACCGTGACGGTCGACCTGACCACGCAGTTCGCCGGCAAGGCTGTGCCGGCGCACCTGACGGTCAGCGTGGTCGACGAAATGGTCTATGCGCTGCAACCGGAAGTCGCGCCGACCATCGACCAGTTCTTCTACCACCCGCGCCGCAACAACGTGCGCACCAGCGCCAGCCTGTCGTTCATCAGCTACGACGTGGCGTTGCCGGGCAGCCCGGGCGCACCGGGCAAGGCCAACCGCAGCGAACGCGGGGTGAAAGTGCTGGAGCGGCCGCGCCGCGAAGACGTCGATACCGCCGCGTGGCAGCCAGAATTGCTGACCGATGCCGACGGCAAGACTCGCTTCACCTTCAAGATGCCGGACTCGCTGACCCGCTGGCGCATCACCGCGCGAGCGATTGCCGATGATGGTCAGGTCGGGCAGAAAAAGCAGTTCGTGCGCTCGGAAAAACCGCTGTACCTGAAGTGGAGCGGGCCGAGCAAATTCCGCAAGGGCGATCAGCCGCAACTCGGCGTATTCGCCTTCAGGCAGGCCGAGAAACCGGTCAAGGCTGAGCTGGTGACGCACTACGCCGGCGCCGAGCAGCGTCTGCCGGTGACCCTCAATAACGGCATCAACTACCTGCCGCTACCGGCCTTCGCATTGGCCTCCGGCGAATGGACCGCCGAACTGGTGCAGGACGGCAAGACCGCCGACGCCCTCGCGGTACGCCTGACCGCCACCGGCGAAGGCTGGCAAGTGACGCAGACCCAGAGTCTCGACGTGGCCAGCGGCGACACGCCGCTGAGCCTGCCGGCGGACGCCACCGACATTCGCCTGCGTCTGGATGACAGCCCGCAAGCGCTGTTCCGTTCGGCCCTCGATGATCTGCTCAGCTATCCGTACGGCGGCGTCGAACAGACCGCCAGCCGCTTGCTGCCGCTGAGCATCGCTTATCCGTCGCTGGCGTCGAGCCCGCAGATCCGCGACCGCTTGCGCCTGATCATGCAGAACAGCCGTTTGCGCCTGGTGCAGATGGCCGGGCCGTCGGCGAGCTTCACCTGGTGGGGCTTCGACGGCGAGCCGGATGCGTTCCTCACCGCTTACGCCTATTACGCCGACTGGAACGCCAGTCAGGTGCTGGATCTGACCTTGCCGCCGGAGCACTGGCAGCGGGTGCTGGAGGTTTACGCCAAGCAGGCGCCGAACACGCCGTTGCTGCAACGGGCGCTGATTCTGTCGTTTGCCAAGCAGATGCATCTGCCGGTCAACACGCTGCTCAGCGGCTTGATGGAGGATCTGGCCAAGGCCGGAGAAGGCAATGCCGAAACCCTGATGGACGACGGCGAAGACAGTCTGGTGATGGGCGATCCGGATTCGGCGCTCGGGCTGGCGGCGGCGCGGGTCTTGACCGCATCGCTGGCGACCCAGTCGAAAGTTGCTTTGCCGGACGCGTTCAATCGTCAGTTGGGTGCTGCGCAACAGCGTTTGTCGGTCAGTTCGCAGCCGTTTGCCGAAGCGCTGAACCTGTCGCTGCAACCGTTCGATCAGGCTCGCGCGAACGCGCTGCTGCAACGCCTGTTGCCACAGCAGTCGACCCTTGAACGTGCGCTGGCGCTGACCTGGCTGCAACGCAGCATCGCCCAGGCTTCGCCGACCATCGCGCTGGCACCGGGCGAAGGCTGGAAGAAAAACTACGGCGCGACCGGCGAGATGTACTGGACGTGGCAGGGTGTTGCGCCGGTGCCGAGCGTGTTGTCGGTATCGGGCACTCAGGAGCGTCCGTTGCGTGCCGCGCTGAGTTACCAGACCCAGCAACCGGCGGTCGATCCGATGGCGGTGACCATCACGCGTCGCCTGTCGCGTCTGGTGCCGGGTGATGAAGCGTTCACCTTCAAACTGGAGCCGGTCGGCACTAAACCGCTGTCCAGCGACAGCCTGTATCTGGACGAGGTGATCCTCACCAGCAAAGCACCAAAACCGTTGCGCTACGGCATGCTCGAAGTGCCGTTGCCGCCGGGCGCCGATGTTGAGCGCACCACGTGGGGCATCAAGTTGCAGGGCAAGGACGGCACCGAGCCGACCGCGCTGGAGAAGGCGCGATTCGAACCGGGTCAACTGGCCTACGCGGTGCCGGTGGATGCACTGAGCGGTGAATTGCGTCTGCGGCATCTGGTGCGGTTCTCGCAGAAGGGCCAGTTCAACCTGCCGCCGGTGCGCTTCACTCAGGTCTACGCGCCGCAGCATCAGGCCCGCGAAGCGAAAGCGGCCCTTGGTCAGGTCACGGTCAACTGACATGACCCGGCTGCTGGTCTGGCTGCTGATGTGTGTGATTCCTGCGCTGGCGACGGCGCAGGATGAGCCGTTGCGCGTGGCCTACAAGGGTGAGTTGCTGTCGCTGAACACCACACAACTGACTGCTCGCGAGCCGTTGCCTTCTTCGCTGGAGACACCGCTGGGCAGTCTGTGGAAGGTGTTCGTTTATGCGTGGCTGGTGGATACCGGTGCGCGGGAACCGGCTTATGAATGTCGTGGGCAGTCGAAGGAAGAGGTTTATTGCTGCACGGCGGGCGGGAAGATCGAGCGTGATCAGGCGTTGGTGAAATCCTGCGGGTTGTATTTCGAGCCGGCGCGGTTGGGCATAACCGCTGGCGATTGGAGAACCTATTGGCAGGCGCGACAGGCGCCGTCGTGGTTGCTGGATTTGCCATCGTTGCAGCCGGCTACTCGGGTTTCCGTGGCTGACTTGCTGAAGGTTCTGGCTTTGCTGCCGGCTCAGGAGCAGATGCGTCGTGTGCTGTTCGACGTGGTGCTGAACGCGGCGGACGGCAATGTCGTCGGTGAACTTGGCGGACGCTTGCGGGTAAAAACCTGGAGCTGGCTCGGCGATCAGGATCCGCAATCACGTCAGGGTGGATTCGCTGGGTGGACGGCGGGTGGCTCGCCGATCTGGGCCGGTGGCCGGGGCACCAGTCAGATGGTTCTGCGGCATTACGGTTCGGCGTTGGCGACGGTGTTGCCCGCATCGTGGCCGGCGGAGGCGGGGCGTTGTGTTGAGGTCGGACTGTTCTCGCGTTATCCGGTTACGCGAGTGCTGTCGGGTGAGCGCGTTGCGGGCTCCGGCCCGTTGCAGGGCGATTACCGCGTCGAATTCGCCAATGGCAATGCGCTGGATATCCACAGCGACGGCGAACTGTTTCTGCTCAACGACAAACTGGTCGCCCGGCTGGATCGCGAAGAGTACGTCGCCCGCGTGCTGGAGCGTGAAGCCAAACCCGAACCCGCCGAAGCCGCCAAAGCATTGGCCGTGGCGATCCGCACCTATCTGCTGCAAAACGCCACGCGCAACGGCGAATGTTTGAGCATCGACGACAGCAGCACTCGCCAGCGTGTTGCCCCGCGTCCGGCCTCCGCCGAATCTCGCAGCATCGCCGCTTGGACGGCGGACCTGGTATTGGCCGGCAGCACCGTCACCTATCACTCCGATCAACCCGGCCCCGACAAACTCGCCTGGCAGCAAGCCGTCGAGCAAGCCAATGCCGGCCAGCGTTACGACGCTATTTTGCTGCACGCCTATCCGCGCGCGAGCCTCAGTCGCTGGGACAATCCGGTGGCGTCCTGTGAAGCGCTGCCCGCCGCGCAAGACTGGCTGCAAAAGCAACGTCGCGGCTGGCGTCCGACGCTTGAAAGCGAAACCGGTTACAACGAAGTCAGCACTTTCGCCGTCTGCAAACTCGCCTTCGGCCGCCCCTTCGTCGACCGCGAACGCCAGCGCATCTACGTGCGCGGCGTGCTGTCCCTGCAGGACCGCCTCGACCTGACTCACGAATACCTGCACCTGGCCTTTGAAGCTCACCCCAATGGCCAGGATGAAACCTATATCGAAGGGCTCGCCCGTCACCTTTTGCTGGAATAGACCATGACACTCCGTTATCCACAGGTCTTGCTGTTGCTCTGCGTATTTGCCGCGGTTTCGCCGGTGGTCGCCGCTGACGGCGTCAAACTCGACACCCCGGTCGGCGGCTGGCGCAGCGGCGCGCCCGAAGGCGAGGGCGAGAGCTTCCGCCAGACCGTCAACTATCCAGCCTCCTCGGTGAACACACCGCTCGGCCAGGCCAACACCGCCCGCATCAGCGGCGAAATCAAAGCCACACCGAAAAACAAAGAGCCCGGCCGACTGATCGTCAACGGCGTCAGCATGCCGCTGAAAATCGACGACAGCGGCCGCTTCGACCGCCCGTTCTCGTTTCCCAACGGCAGCAACAGCGTCGAAGTCCGCAGCCCGGACGGCCAGCAACGGCATCGCACGCAGTTTCTCAACACCAGCGGTGGCGCTACTCCGGCCAAACTGCGGGTGTTGCTGGCGTGGGACAGTGACGGCACCGACCTCGACCTGCACCTCATCACACCTGACGGCGCACACATCTGGTACGGCGACCGCGTCGCGCCCAACGGCGCGGCTTTGGACGTTGACGTGACCACCGGTTACGGCCCGGAAATTTTCGCCATGCCGGCGCCGATCAAGGGGCAGTATCTGGTGTACGTGAATTATTTTGGTGGTGGGTATCGCGGGGATGACGAAGGTGGGGAAGAGGCGGTGCAGCCGTTGACGACCGCACAGGTGACGGTGATTACGGAAGAGGGGACGCCTAGCGAGAAGATGGAGACTTTCATCGTGCCGATGCGGGCGGTGGGGGAGTTGACGTTGGTGAAGTCGTTTAGTTATCCCTGAGCAGGAGCCTGCTCAGGGTTGCATTAGAAGCCGGGTGGAATGTAGCCGGGCACGAACGGAACGTTGATGCACTTCCCGTGAATGATCTTCCCGTCTTCAATCCTGAACAGCACGATCTTCTTGGCCTTATTGACGGTGGCCTCCAGTTTGCAATCCGAACTGTGACCGACCGTCTCGTAGTACTCGGTGTAAACCATGCCGTTGCCGGTATGGTTCATTGAAGTCCCGGCCGCTTCTGTAGTGGTCCAGCTGGAGGATTTGAACCAAGTGAGAACCGCCAGATTCTCACCGTTGGCACCGGTCTGTTTTTTCATCGAGTCGGGTTTGCCGAACAGGTCGAGTGCTTCCTGGACATCGCGTCCTTCCCAGCGAGACTGAGCAATCAGGTGGCAGCCATGCAGCAGCAATAGTGTGGGTGTCAGCAGCACCGCCAGTAACGTTTTAGTCCATTGATTCATCATGCGTTCCGCCGCTTACTTGTTACCGAGGATCGAATCCAGATTGTCCATCATCTGCCCCTTCTCCTGAATCGGTGCCAGCTTGAAGAACATCTGTTGCATGCCCTGAATCATCTGCAAGGGCTCCATCTTGCCCAGCGCGATCATGTCCTTTTTAGCGGGGGAGCAAACAAACTCGGCGGCGCGTTGTACCCAGAACTCCTTCGGCTGCTGCCATTGGTTGTTAACTTTCAGGTGCCGCATCATGTAGGCAATGCGATCTATGGATTGCCCATTAAGAAAGCGGACCTTGTTCGTGGAGCACTGCACTTCGAGGTTGTAGGCATCGATCATCGGTTTGCCGGGTTCTTCATACACCAGCGTCACGGCCACCAATTTCGCACCCTTGGTATGGTTCGACGGCACGACTGAAGTGCTGTCGGCCACATACATGATGTTCTTGTTGGGAATGCCGTTGCCGTAAATGATCCACCAGTCACCGACGGGGTTCGGTTCTTCTGCCTGCGCGCAAGTAGTGGCGGTCAGAAGTGCGGTTGCTAGAACAAGGGATTGATTGAGTTTGAAAAACGACGACATGGTGTTGCTCCATTCCTTGGTGCTTTTGCAATGCACAAAAACAGAATGGAAATTTAGTGGCGAGGTTGGGTGAGCGGCAATTAGGGCGGATGTGCTAATGGCTTATTGCGATGGTTGAATAATCAAATGAAAGTGTTGGGAGGGGAAAGAGTAAACCGCTTTGTCATGGTCGCCATCAATCCGGGAAAACACCGCAAAGCGCGTTGCCTTGGTAACCGTGGACGATCGGTCCCAACATCATGAATGGGCCACAAGCGTATAGCGAAGATGGCACTTTTTGCTGTGTGTTGAGCAGAACGGCTTCGTTTCCGAACTCGTCTTTGCCGAAGGATTGCTCAAAGTACGACGTGCAAACCGGCAGCTTCAACGGCACCGGAACCACCAACGCCCAGACAGTAACTCCGCACCATTCTCGGACGGGTGTCGATTTTGATGTTCTGGTGATCTGTGGGGGAAGCGAGCGGTAACTTTGTGTTTTGTATGCGTCGGTTTTGAGTGTGGTTTTTTCAGGGAAGGAAATGCCTACTCCCACGCAAGCTGGCAGGCTGAGGCATATGGTCGAAACCAGTCCGACGTATTTCAGGCGTGAGTTCAGGGCAGATGGGAGCAATCTAGAACGTCCTTGTAGTGCTTTAAGCATCGAAATTGCCAAGAGCTTTTTTGCTGAACAATTGTGCAAGTAGCGCCTGCACGATTTGCGTACTGATCAGCCATTGGCTGAGCGGCTCTCGAAAACCACTTTTCCAATAGGCATTAAAAAGCCGGCTTGTGGCCGGCTTCTCGGGGACTGGCTTGGTTTATTTTTGGTAAACCGCGCCAGCCTTCAAAACGTACATCCGGATCTTGCGTCCGGCTGTGGGACTTGGTCAGACAGTGGTCTGCCGCGTCAGGCGTCATCTGGGCCGCTTGGCGGGCCGATGCGCGAATGTGGGGCGCAGGATACTGAGTTTTGTTGGGGATTCCCAGTGCGAAGTGCGGGATAGAGCGTTCTATCCATGAAAAATCCCGTATTTGTACCGACTATCCGGGCCGGTTGCCCCCTCACGACAGAAGCTGGATCAGAGAAACGGCACCACCGGCCGCCGCTTCCCCAGCGTCGACCACCAGAACACCCATCCCAGCACATGAATCCGCTGCTCCTCGATCTGCGCCGCGCGAAAGATCTCGTCCGGGTATTCGGCGCTGTTGTGGCTGCGCAGGCGCAGGGCGTTGCCGGGCATGCGGTGCAGGTATTTGATGCGCAGCATGCCGTCGTGTTCGATGGCGTAGATTTCGCCGTCCACCACCTGGGTGAGGCCGCGGTCGATGGCGAGGGTTGAGCCGTCTTCGATTTTCTCGGCCATGCTGTTGCCGATCATGTGGGTGCAGATGGCATCGGTGTGACGAATTTCCAAGGCTTCGAGGTGGCTGCGGGGCAGACGGATGGTTTGCTCCGGGTCCTTGATGACGTGGGTCTTGTCGGAACCAGGGGCAGTCGGGGCTTCCTTGTAGAGCGGCAGTTCGATGTCGTTGGTTTCGAGCACCGTGTAGACGCCGCGAATGGCATGGGCATCGAGGATGTCGCCCGACTCCGTATGCAGGTGCGGGGCGTCTTTCGGGCCTTCGCCGGTCTTCAGCCATTGGCTGTTGACGGACAGCAGGCGCGCAACTTCTTCCATGCGGTACGCGGGTACGCCCCGGGTGTACCAGTTATGAACGTTTTGGGCTTCCGTGCCCCAGAACTTTGCGAATCCCGTGGTGGTGATGTTCGCAGCTTCCAGGAGTGCCTTGAATCTTGGACCGCTAGTGTTCTTTCTCATAAACACGAGTCTACGACCGGCCTAGAGCGGTTTGAATAAACCTTGCGTTCAAAATCAGGGCAAATTTTGCGACGGGATGTAAGACGCCCTTGTGGGAAATTACACACACTAAAACTTTTCTGTAGGCCGCTATAAACAAGTCGTTTAAGCACTTATCAGGCAGGCACAAAAAACCCCGGATCAACCGGGGTTTTCTTCAAGCGTGTCGCAGGTCGCGAGGCTTAGCCTTTGTAGGCAGCAACCGACTTGGTGATCGCGGCGCGGGCAGCGTCAGCGCCGTCCCAGCCTTCGATTTTCACCCATTTGCCTTTTTCGAGATCTTTGTAGTTCGCGAAGAAGTGCTCGATCTGCTGGATCAGCAGGGCTGGCAGGTCGGTGTATTCCTTCACGTCCACGTACAGCTGGGACAGCTTGTCGTGTGGAACGGCGATGACTTTGGCATCGCCGCCGCCGTCGTCGGTCATGTTCAGGATGCCGACTGGACGCGCGCGGATCACCGAACCTGGAGCAACCGGGTAAGGGGTCACGACCAGCACATCGAGGGGATCACCGTCGTCAGCCAGGGTGTTCGGGATGTAACCGTAGTTGGCCGGGTAGAACATCGGGGTGGCCATGAAACGGTCAACGAACAGGCAATCGCTGTCTTTGTCGATTTCGTATTTGATCGGCGCGTGGTTGGCCGGGATCTCGATCGCGACGTAGATGTCGTTCGGCAGGTCTTTGCCAGCCGGAATCTTGCTGTAGCTCATTGGGCTTTGCCCCCGTTAGTTGACCAAAAACACTTGGCCGGATTGACCAAAAAGTGGCGGCGATTATAGGCATATTCTGCCGTGGACGCCATGTACCGGAAGTCGTGCAGACCTTTACTCGTGAGCCTGATAGACCGGGTCGCTGGCCTGAAGTTGCTTCAGGCGGGTCAACGGATCCTGGCGATAGAAAAGCCGCAGCTGCGCATACACCTGTGGGTAAGCCTCGTGCAACAAGTCCGGAGCGCTGAAGAAGTACTCACTCGTGACGGCGAAGAACTCGGCCGGGTTCTCGGCGGCATAGGGGTCGATGGCGGTTTCGGCGTCGGGATGGCGGTCGAGCTGGCGATTGAGGTCGTCGTACGCTGTCTGCATCACTTCGGCCCAGTCTTTCACCCGCATGTCGGCATGCAGCGGGGGCAGGCCGTTGGCGTCACCGTTGAGCATGTCGAGCTTGTGCGCCAGTTCGTGGATCACCAGGTTGTAGCCTTCCCAGCCACCGCTGGCCATTACGCCGGGCCAGGCGAGGATGATCGGCCCTTGTTGCCACGCTTCGCCGCTGTGTTCGCCGTCCCACTCATGCTCGACGCCGCTGGCATCGCGATGGCGCTGGGGGCTGAGGAAGTCGTCGGGGTAGAGGACGATTTCGTGGAAACCCTGATACCAGTTCAGATCGCCGAGATGTAAAAGCGGCAATTGGGCCTGGGCGGCGAGCAGTAGGCGTTGTTCCTGGTGCAGTTCGACGCCGGGCAGGGCGGTCAGGTGTTTGTCTTCGAGGAACAGCACGCTGGCTTCACGCAGCCACTGGTCTTCAGCGGGCGTGATGCCATCGAGAAAACTCAGGTGATGGCGCACCCGCTGCCACAGTTCGTCGGCAATCGGGTGCCTGGCCAGAATGCGCCGGCGGCGCCAGGCGCTCAGCGACCACATCGGCTTAGTGCGATTGGGCTTTGGTGCCGCCGAAACGGCTGCGAACCACGCCGATGATCATCGGAATCAGCGACAGCAGGATGATGCCGACCACCAGCAGCGACAGGTTCTTCTTGATGAACGGCACGTTGCCGAAGAAATAACCCAGCGTCACCAGACCGCCGACCCACAAAACCGTGCCGAACACGCTGAAGCCGAAGAACCGCGGGTAAGGCATCTTCGCGACACCGGCGACGAACGGTGCAAAGGTGCGGATGATCGGCAGGAAGCGCGCCAGGGTCACGGTTTTTCCGCCGTGCTTGTCGTAGAAATCGTGGGTCTGTTGCAGGTAGTCGCGGCGGAAGATTTTCGAGTTCGGATTGCTGAACAGCTTTTCACCCGCCGTTCGCCCGATCACGTAGTTGGTACTGTCGCCGAGAATCGCCGCGAGCATCAGCAAGCCCGCCAGCAATACCGGGTCCATACCGCCGCCCGCAGCCACTGCGCCGGCGATGAACAGCAGGGAATCACCCGGCAGGAATGGCATCACCACCAGACCGGTCTCGCAGAAGATCACCAGAAACAGGATGGCGTAGATCCATGGCCCGTAATTATTCACCAGCAGGTCGAGGTAAACATCGAGATGCAGGATAAGGTCGAGCGGGTTGAAATCCATGGAGGCACCTGTGGTGACGGTCTGACTCGGCAGACCTGTGCGGATGACTTCGTGTAAGCCTACAAGCGGGTGTAGTTTTTCTTACAAGCCGGAAAGATCGGGATTATACGGGCTGAGGGGTGAAAAGCGCGTTGGTTTTGTAGCGGGGGATGTCGGTGTGAATAAATGTCGGGTTGGGATTCATTTTGGGGAGGAAGTCTGCTCCCTCCCCGCAGGACACCTCGCGATCAGAGTTCTTCGCTGATCGGCAGCACGTAGTTCTTGAACTCGGTGTCTTCCTTGAACCCGATGGATTCGTAGGTTTTCTGCGCAACTTCGTTGTCGGCGCTGGTGGAGACGCGCATGCGCACGGCCTGGGTTTCCTTGGCCATTTTCTTCGCGGTGCGGATCAGGTTGTCGGCCACCAGCTGGCGGCGGGCGTCTTCGGCGACATAGATGTCGTTGAGAATCCACACGCGCTTGAGCGACAGCGAGGAAAAGCTCGGGTAGAGCTGGCAGAAGCCCATGAGTTTTCTGTCGTCGTCATCGGCCAGGGCCAGGTAGATCACCGATTCCTTGCGTCGCAGGCGCTTTTCGAGAAAGGCCCGGGACGAGTCCGGATAGGGCAGGGAGCCGTAGAACTCGCGGTACTTAACGAACAACGGGGTCAGCAAATCCAGGTGTTCGAGGGTCGCTTGGATAATCCGCATGGTAGGTCTCGTCCTTCAAGTGGCTGTCTTCACGTGCTCTGACGGCGATGGGAAACCCGGGCGGCCGTGCATCGATGCTGCCTGAAACCGGCGCAGAAAGGCAATGCGGAAACGGTTCAGGCTGGGGGCGGATCGAGTAGGAAATTACTCTTCATGTCTGCACCGGCTTCCGATTCCAGCGTCTGAACCTGCGCTTCGTCCTTCAGATTGACGCCCGACAGCTGGCGCCGACAGGCTTCGCGCATCAGATACAACAAGCGATGTGCCGCCATGCCGTAGCTGAGCCCTTCCAGCCGCACGTTGGAGATGCAATTGCGGTAAGCATCCGTGAGGCCGACCTTGGGATTGTAGGTGAAATATAAACCCAGGCTGTCCGGCGAACTGAGGCCCGGACGCTCTCCAATCAGCATCACGACCATTCTGGCGCCCAGCAACTGGCCGATTTCATCGCCAATCGCCACTCGACCCTGTTCCACCAGCACTACCGGTGCAGTCGACCATTCGTCGGCGCTCATCTGTTCTTCCAGGCGGGTGAGAAACGGCAGGGTATGCCGATGCACCGCCAGCGCCGATAGACCGTCCGCCACCACAATCACCAGATCCACACCGCCCGGATGCGCCTCGGCGTATTCGCGCAGGGTTTGCGCCGATTGATCGCTCAACTTGCGCCCCAGATCCGGGCGTTGCAGGTAGCTGTTGCGATCCACCGCCGCGCTGTGCAGCAGCAGACTGTCGCGTTGGCGCTCGGTCAGTTGGGCGCTGAGCCCGGCGTGATCGAACGGCAGATGCACCGCATCCCGAGCCTGGGCGTGGGCGTACTGGAAATCCAGTTGTGCGCGGGTCGGCAGGCTGGTGCCAGTACGACCGAGGGCAATGCGCGCCGGGGTCAGACGACGCAGCTCCAGCCACGGGTTTTGCGGATCGACGGGCGGTTTTTCCATCTGACTCATCCCAGTTGCGCCAAGGCCTGGCGGAAGGCCGGCGGCAGGTTGTTGCCGAAGCGGACCTTGCCGTCCGCCTGGGTGAAGATGCCCATGTTCGCCAGCCACTGCTCGAACTCCGGCGCCGGTTTCAGGCCCAGGGTCTGGCGCGCGTAGAGCGCGTCGTGGAACGAAGTGGTCTGGTAGTTGAGCATGATGTCGTCGGAGCCGGGGATGCCCATGATGAAGTTGATCCCGGCCACGCCGAGCAGGGTCAGCAGGGTGTCCATGTCGTCCTGGTCGGCTTCGGCGTGGTTGGTGTAGCAGATGTCGCAGCCCATCGGCACGCCGAGCAACTTGCCGCAGAAGTGGTCTTCGAGGCCGGCGCGGATGATCTGTTTGCCGTTGTAGAGGTATTCCGGGCCGATGAATCCTACGACGGTGTTCACCAGAAACGGCTTGAAATGGCGCGCCACGGCGTAGGCCCGGGTCTCGCAGGTCTGTTGATCGACGCCGTGGTGGGCGTTGGCCGACAGCGCGCTGCCTTGACCGGTTTCGAAATACATCAGGTTTTGCCCGAGTGTGCCGCGATTGAGGCTCAGGCCCGCTTCATAACCCTCCTGCAAGATGTTCAGGTTGATACCGAAACTGGCGTTGGCCGCTTCGGTGCCGGCAATCGACTGGAACACCAGATCCAGCGGCACGCCACGGTTGATCGCTTCTATAGAGGTGGTGACGTGGGTCAGCACGCAGGCCTGGGTCGGAATGTCGTAGCGCTGGATGATCGCGTCGAGCATTTCCAGCATCGCGCAGATCGAGGCGATGCTGTCGGTGGCCGGGTTGATGCCGATCATCGCGTCGCCGTTGCCGTACAGCAGACCGTCGAGAATGCTCGCGGCGATGCCGGACGGTTCGTCGGTCGGGTGATTGGGTTGCAGCCTTGTGGATAACCGTCCACGCAGGCCGAGGGTGCCGCGAAATTTCGTGACCACGCGGATTTTCTGCGCCACCAGCACCAGATCCTGCACGCGCATGATCTTCGACACGGCAGCGACCATTTCCGGCGTCAGGCCGGGGGCGAGGGCGCGCAGGCTGGTTTCATCGGCGGCGTCACTGAGCAGCCAGTCGCGAAAGCCGCCGACGGTGAGATGGCTGACCACGGCGAAAGCCTGTTTATCCTGGGTGTCGATGATCAGTCGGGTGACTTCATCGGTTTCGTAGGGAATCAGCGCTTCCTGCAGGAAATGCGTGAGCGGGATGTCGGCCAGTGCCATTTGCGCGGCTACCCGCTCGCCATCGTTGAGCGCGGCGACGCCGGCCAGGAAATCCCCGGAGCGTGCCGGGCTGGCCTTGGCCATCACGTCCTTGAGGCTGTCGAAACGATAGGTCTGGGCGCCGACGGTATGGGCAAATGCGGCCATTGGGCGCGTTCCTCCTGGTTCTGTGGATAACTCGATCCCCTGTGGGAGCGGGCTTGCTCGCGAAGGCGTCGTGTCAGGCGACATCATTGTTGAATGACGCACCGCATTCGCGAGCAAGCCCGCTCCCACATTGGATCTTTATGCACTTCTATATAGCGGGCACCGGGCGAAAGGCGCGGTGCCGGTGCAATTCATATACCTTCGAGCATAGCGTCTGTCGGTGCTTCGGAGCGTTGCTTGGCGGTCAGCTGGAAATACAGGTAACCGGCGGCCATGAACCCGAGGAACACACAACCGATCAGCGTGTTGAACCAGGCCATCGCCACCAGGCACACCAGCGCCAGAAACAACGCGATGGCCGGCACCACCGGGTAACCGGGCGCGCGGAAGGTGCGTTCCAGATTCGGCTCGGTTTTGCGCAGTTTGAACAGGCTGAGCATGCTGATGATGTACATCACGATGGCGCCGAACACCGACATGGTGATCATCGCCGCCGTCAGGGTCATGCCTTGCAGATTGACCACACCGTCGCTGTAGATTGCCGCGATGCCGACCACGCCGCCCGCCAGGATCGCCCGGTGCGGCGTCTGGAAGCGCGAGAGTTTGGCCAGACCTTTGGGCAGATAACCGGCCCGGGCCAGGGCAAAGAACTGTCGCGAGTAGCCGAGGATGATCCCGTGGAAACTCGCCACCAGCCCGAACAGGCCGATCCACACCAGCATGTGCATCCAGGTCGAATTGTTGCCGACTACCGCTTTCATTGCCTGCGGCAGCGGATCGTTGATGTTCGACAGTTGACGCCAGTCGCCGACGCCGCCAGCCATCACCATCACACCGATAGCGAGAAACACCAAAGTCAGGATGCCGCTGACGTAGGCCCGTGGAATTGTGCGTTTCGGATCCTTGGCTTCCTCGGCCGCCATGGCTGCGCCTTCGATGGCGAGGAAAAACCAGATCGCGAAGGGAATCGCGGCGAAAATGCCCGGAATCGAACCCATCGTGAATTCATTGGCGCCGGACCAGCCGTTCAGCACAAAGTTGCTGAAGCTGAAGCCCGGCGCGACCACGCCCATGAACACCAGCAGTTCGGCGACGGCGAGCACGGTCACCACCAGCTCGAAGGTCGCGGCGATGCTGACGCCAAGGATGTTCAGGGTCATGAACACAAAATACGCGCCGACCGCCGCGAGTTTTGGATCGAGCCCCGGATATTGCACGTTCAGATAGGCGCCGATGGCCATGGCGATGGCCGGCGGGGCGAACACGAATTCGATCAGGGTGGCGATGCCGGCGATCAATCCACCTTTTTCGCCGAACGCCCGACGGCTGTAGGCAAACGGCCCGCCCGCGTGAGGAATCGCGGTGGTCAGTTCGGTGAAACTGAAGATGAAGCAGGTGTACATGGTCGCGACCATCAGGGCCGTGACCAGGAAACCCAGGGTTCCCGCGGTGCCCCAGCCGTAACTCCAGCCGAAGTATTCGCCGGAAATCACCAGGCCGACGGCAATGCCCCAGAGGTGCAGGGTGCCGAGTGTGGGTTTGAGCTGTGTGGTGGAAGTCATAAGTCCTCTCTGTCTTTTTTATTGTTCGATCTGTTGGACTTTCAGGAGTAGCGGTTGGGTGGGTGGAGGCTGTTCACGCAGCGGCAGTGTTCACGCAAATCCTGAATGACGGGTACGCAAGGCCCGTGCCAGAGCGGCCAGGCTTTGTGTTGTGTCACTTAGGACGCCTTCGCGAGCAAGTCCGCTCCCACATTGGATTTGTGCAGAATCCAATAATGTGGGCCGACGCAAGTCCCCTGTGGGAGCGGGCTTGCTCGCGAAGGCGATTGAACAGGCAACACAGAATCAAATTATCTGTGTTGCCCCGAGGTTTAGAAGAAGCCCAACGGATTGATGTCGTAGCTCACCAACAGGTTTTTGGTCTGCTGGTAGTGGTCGAGCATCATCTTGTGGGTTTCACGGCCGACGCCGGACTTCTTGTACCCGCCGAACGCGGCGTGCGCCGGGTACAGGTGGTAGCAGTTGGTCCACACGCGACCCGCCTTGATGGCACGGCCCATGCGATAGGCGCGGTTGATGTCGCGGGTCCAGAGGCCGGCACCGAGGCCGAACTCGGTGTCGTTGGCAATCGCCAGGGCTTCGGCTTCGTCCTTGAAGGTGGTAATGCTCACCACCGGGCCGAAGATTTCTTCCTGGAACACACGCATCTTGTTGGTGCCCTTGAGCAGGGTCGGCTGGATGTAGTAACCGGAAGCCAGGTTGCCTTCGAGTTTTTCCACCTTGCCGCCGGTCAGCAGTTCGGCACCTTCGCCCTTGGCGATTTCCAGGTACGACAGGATCTTGTCGAATTGCTGCTCGGACGCCTGGGCGCCGACCATGGTATCGGTGTCGAGTGGGTCGCCACGTTTGATCTGGCTGACTTTCTTCATCACCGCTTCCATGAACTGCGGATAGATCGACTCCTGAACCAGTGCACGGGACGGGCAGGTGCAGACTTCGCCCTGATTGAAGAACGCCAGCACCAGGCCTTCGGCAGCTTTTTCAATGAAGCTTGGCTCGGCCTGCATGATGTCTTCGAAGAAGATGTTCGGCGACTTGCCGCCCAGCTCTACGGTGGACGGAATGATGTTTTCGGCAGCGCATTTCATGATGTGCGAGCCGACCGGGGTCGAGCCGGTGAAGGCGATCTTGGCGATGCGCTTGCTGGTGGCCAGGGCTTCGCCGGCTTCTTTGCCGAACCCTTGCACCACGTTGAGCACGCCCGGCGGCAGCAGGTCGCCGATCAGTTCCAGCAGCACGCTGATGCCCAGCGGGGTTTGCTCGGCAGGCTTGAGCACCACGCAGTTGCCGGCGGCCAGGGCCGGGGCGAGTTTCCATGCGGCCATCAGGATCGGGAAGTTCCACGGGATGATCTGGCCGACCACACCCAGTGGTTCATGGATGTGATAGGCCACGGTGTTGCCATCGATCTCGGCGGCGCTGCCTTCCTGGGCGCGCAGGCACCCGGCGAAGTAGCGGAAATGGTCGGCAGCCAGCGGGATGTCGGCGTTGAGGGTTTCGCGGATGGCTTTGCCGTTGTCCCAGGTTTCGGTGATCGCCAGGGTTTCGAGGTTCTGTTCGATGCGGTCGGCGATTTTCAGCAGGATCAGCGAGCGGGCCTGGGCGGAAGTGGAACCCCAGGCATCGGCAGCGGCGTGGGCGGCGTCCAGGGCCTTGTCGATGTCTTCGGCGGTGGAACGCGGGAATTCGGCAATTGGCTGGCCATTCACTGGCGAGGTATTGGTGAAGTACTGACCTTTGACAGGCGCGACGAACTCGCCGCCGATGTAGTTACCGTACTTGCTCTTGAACGAGACTTTGGCGCCTTCAGTACCGGGGTGAGCGTAACGCATGATGTTCTCCTTGGCTGTTGTACTTATCAGAGAGACGCGCATGAGCGCTTGCTATAAGCGTAGAGCAAAGGCCGGGCCACTGCCGTGCAGGTCAGGCAAATCAAGGCCTTGCGTGATTTCTGTCGGACAAGTGGCGAACGTCTGTGACGGTATCGGTACAGCCTGGGTGACAGTTTGTACCGCTTCTGGCACAACCCGTGACCGGGCGGTCTTGCCAGCATTGCAAAGACCGGTGGGCTGGAGGATGCTGGGCACCACTTCACGCATGGGCCGATGAGCCTCGGGGAGAATAATAAGAAATGCACGACAACCATTTGAGTCGCCATGCCCGGCAGGTTCTCACCGTCACCCAGGGCAAGCCGCACCTGCACGGCCCCGGTGCCGACCCGTCGATTGCCCGTTCGTGGCTGCGTTGTCTTGAGGATTATCACCTCGACCCGGCCCTGACCGTGGCGCCGACCGTGCTCGAACACGGTCGAATCCTCGAAAGCCGCGAACGGCTGCAACAGGTGTTGCAGATTGCCGGCAATGAAATGAGCAGCCTGCATCAACAACTCTCCGGCGCCGGCCACGCGGTGCTGCTGACCGACGCGCGCGGGGTGATCCTCAACTGCGTCACCGCTCCCGCTGAACGCAAGATTTTCGAACGCGCCGGCCTGTGGCTGGGTTCCGACTGGAGCGAGGCCTGCGAGGGCACCAACGGCATCGGCACCTGCCTGGTGGAGCGTCAGGCTCTGACCATCCATCAGGACGAACACTTCCGCGGCCGCCACACCGGCCTGACTTGCTCGGCGAGCCCGGTGTTTGACCCGCACGGCGAACTGCTGGCGGTGCTCGACGTTTCCTCGGCGCGGCATGACGTCTCGCGCCAGAGCCAGTTCCACACCATGGCGCTGGTCAATCTGTCGGCGAAGATGATCGAGAGCTGCTATTTCCTGCGTTGTTTCGATAACCAATGGTTGCTGCGTTTTCATCTCCAGGCCGAGTCCGTCGGGCTGTTCAGCGAAGGGTTGCTGGCGTTTGACGGGGACGGGCGGATCAGCGCGGTCAATCAGAGTGCCTTGAACCTGCTCGGGCACATTCGTGGCGGCTTGCTCGGTAAGCCGGTTGAGGCGTTTTTCGATTGTTTGCTGGATGAGTTGCTCGGGCGCGCCAGCGCCAATGCCAGCGCCAGTTGGCCGCTGCGCACCCGTGACGGGCGGCATCTGTTTGCGGTGCTGCGCGGTGAGACCCGCCGGCCGTTGCCGGTCGCGCCGGCTCCCGCGCCTGTGGAAGCGCCGCGTCTTGCAGGCATTTGCCTCGGTGATGCGACGTTGCAGGCGGATTTCCGCAAGTCGCTGCGGGTGTTCGAGCGTGACGTGCCGCTGCTGATCAACGGTGAAACCGGCTCCGGCAAGGAAGCATTCGCCAAGGCTGTGCATAACGCCAGCCAGCGCGCCGGCAAAGCGTTCGTCGCTCTCAACTGCGCGGCAATTCCCGAAAGCCTGATCGAGAGCGAGCTGTTCGGATATCGCGGCGGCAGTTTCACCGGTGCGCGCAAGGACGGCATGCGCGGCAAGTTGCAGCAGGCCGATGGCGGCACGCTGTTCCTCGATGAAATCGGCGACATGCCGTTGGCCTTGCAGACCCGTCTGCTGCGGGTGCTTGAGGACCGGCAAGTGGTGCCCATTGGCGGCGAGCCGGAAGCGGTCAACGTGCGGATCATCAGCGCCACTCACCGCAATTTGCTGGAGCGGGTCGGTGATGGCAGCTTTCGGGAGGACCTTTACTACCGGCTCAACGGACTGGAAGTCGCGTTGCCGCCGTTGCGCGAGCGCAGTGACAAATCTCAGCTGCTGGATTTCCTGCTGGCCGAAGAGGCGGGCGGGGAAAAGATCCTGATCGAAGAACCGGCGCGCCAGGCGTTGCTGGGCTTCAACTGGCCGGGCAATGTGCGGCAGATGCGCAATGTGCTGCGCACGCTGGCGGCATTGTGCGATGAAGGGCGGATCGGGTTGGAGGATCTGCCGGCGATGTTTCGGCAGGTGCAGCCGCTGTTGGTCAAAGTCGATGAATCGTCGTCCGAACATCCATTGGAAGATGCCGAGCGGCTGGCGTTGCTCAATGCGCTGGAACACACGCGCTGGCACATGACCCACACGGCGCAGCAGCTCGGCGTGAGCCGCAATACGCTTTATAGAAAGCTGCGCAAGCACGGGATTGCCCGAACTGCTTGAATCCCCCTCCCGACAAGGTCGGGTGATCAGCTAAAGAGTGCGATTTCCCCCTCCCTGCGCTAACCTGCGGCCATGTTTTACGAGGTCGACTATGCACATTCATATTCTGGGTATCTGCGGGACTTTCATGGGCTCGATGGCGGTTCTGGCCAAAGAGCTGGGCCATCACGTGACCGGCTCCGATGCCAACGTCTATCCGCCGATGAGCACCCAGCTCGAAGCTCAGGGTATTCAGCTGACCCAGGGTTACGACCCGGCGCAGCTTGATCCGGCGCCGGATCTGGTGGTGATCGGCAACGCCATGTCCCGCGGCAACCCGGCGGTGGAATATGTGCTGAACAAAGGCCTGCCGTACGTTTCCGGCCCGCAGTGGCTGGCCGACCATGTGCTGCAAGGTCGCTGGGTGCTGGCGGTTGCCGGTACGCACGGCAAGACAACGACCAGCAGCATGCTCGCCTGGGTGCTGGAGCACGCCGGCATGAGCCCGGGTTTCCTGATCGGCGGCGTGCCGCAGAATTTCTCGGTGTCGGCGCGTCTGGGCGGCACGCCGTTCTTCGTGATCGAAGCCGACGAGTACGACAGCGCGTTCTTCGACAAGCGCTCGAAGTTCGTCCACTACCGTCCGCGTACCGCGATCCTCAACAACCTTGAGTTCGATCACGCCGACATCTTCCCTGATCTACCGGCTATCGAACGGCAATTCCACCACTTGGTGCGCACCATCCCGAGCGAAGGGCTGGTGATTCACCCGACCACTGAGCCGGCCTTGCAGCGCGTGATCGAAATGGGCTGCTGGACTCCGGTGCAAACCACCGGTGCTGGCGGTCAGTGGCAGGTCAAGTTGCTGAAAGACGACGGCTCGGCGTTCGAAGTGATGTTCGAAGGCGTATCCCAAGGCGTGGTCGAGTGGGAATTGACCGGTCAGCACAACGTTGCCAACGCCTTGGCCACTCTGGCTGCCGCGCGTCACGTCGGCGTTGTACCGTCGATGGGCATCGCCGGGTTGAGCGCGTTCAAGAGCGTCAAACGCCGGATGGAGAAAGTCGCGGAAGTGCGCGGCATCACCATCTACGACGACTTCGCCCACCACCCGACCGCGATTGCCACGACCCTCGACGGCTTGCGCAAACGTATTGGCGATGCGCCGCTGATCGCGATCATCGAGCCGCGCTCCAACTCGATGAAGCTCGGCGCCCACCGTGACGGTCTGCCGGACAGCGTGGTCGATGCCGATCAGGTGATCTGGTACGCCCCGGCCAACCTCGGCTGGGATCTGGCAGGCACCGCCGCGTTGTGCACCGTGCCGTCGATCGTCAGCGATTCGCTGGAAGGCATCATCGAACGCGTGAAGAGCCACGCCCAGCCCGGCACCCACGTGGTGATCATGAGCAACGGCGGCTTCGGTGGCCTGCACGGCAAACTCGCCGAGGCGCTGAAATGAGCAGTCGTTTCGAGAGCAATGGCCCCGAACGCATCACGCTGGCGATGACCGGCGCGTCCGGCGCCCAGTACGGTTTGCGCCTGCTGGATTGTCTGGTGCGCGAGGATCGCGAGGTGCACTTTCTGATCTCCAAGGCCGCGCAACTGGTGATGGCCACCGAGACTGACGTGTCGTTGCCGGCCAAGCCGCAAATGATGCAGGCGTTCCTCACCGAATACACCGGCGCGGCCGCCGGGCAGATCCGCGTGTACGGCAAGGAAGACTGGATGTCGCCGGTGGCCTCGGGCTCCGGCGCTCCGGCGGCCATGGTGGTGGTGCCGTGTTCGACGGGCACCTTGTCGGCCATCGCCACCGGCGCCTGCAACAACCTGATCGAACGGGCGGCGGACGTGACGTTGAAGGAACGGCGCCAGTTGATTCTGGTGCCGCGCGAAGCGCCGTATTCGAGCATTCACCTGGAACACATGCTCAAGTTGTCGAACATGGGCGTGACCATCCTGCCAGCCTCGCCGGGCTTCTATCACCAGCCGCAGACCATCGATGACCTGATCGATTTCGTGGTGGCGCGGATTCTCAATCTGCTGGGCATCCCTCAAGACATGCTGCCGCGCTGGGGCGAACACCATCTGAGCAGCGATGAATAAGTTGCTGGCGATCCTGCTGGTGTTGCAACTTACTGGCTGCGCCACGGCGCGCACGCTGGATGCCGCCAAGCCCGGCGCGCCGGTGGTGTATTCCGGCACCCGGCTGGATCTGTATGCGATGAATGGCGGATGTTGCGCGATGGATCGATTCGGCGCCGAGGCGCCGAGTTACCCCGGTGTGGATCTGCCGGCCAGCGCACTGCTCGACACGCTGCTGTTGTCGTTGCTGACGGTGATCGGCGTGGGGTTCCAGGCGACTGGCGGACTCTAAAAAGATCACAGCCAATGGCTGCGATCTTTTGTTTTTACTTGCCGAGTTTTCTCAACTCATCCGATTCGACGATCCGTACCCCGTCCTGCTCCTCCAACGCCAGCCGCCACATGGCCCGGGCCAGTTGGCAGGCTTCGATGCCGCGGTATTTGCCAGGAATCAATTTGGAGAATGGCGCGGCAAGCTGCTCGCCCAGGCGGGGCTCGCTGCGTTCGCCGAGCAACAGCGATGGCCGACAAATGGTCAGTTGCGGCCAGTCCTGCGCGCGCAACGCGTATTCCATCTCGCCTTTGACGCGGTTGTAGAAAATCGAGGATCGGCGATCGGCCCCCAGGGCACTGATCACGATCAGGTGCCGTGCGCCCATTTCCCGGGCGCGCTTGGCGAAAGCTACGACCATGTCCAGATCCACGGCGCGGAACGCTTCTTCGGAGCCGGCCTGCTTGATGGTGGTGCCGAGGCAGCAATAGGCGATGTCGACGCGACCCGCCAACTGCGGCAGGAAGGTCTGTGGGTCGCCGACCGGGTTTTCCAGATGCGGATGTTCGGCCAGCGGCCGGCGTGAGGGGGCAAGGACACGGCTGATCGTTGGCTCGTTGAGCAGGCGGTCGAGCAGATGTTCACCGGTCAGACCGGTGGCTCCGGCAAGCAAGACATGCTGAGGCGTCAAGTACATAGTGTCTCTCCCTTGATACTGTTCAGCTTAGTTGCTCTTTGTCGCTCCGTCGTTCAACGCAGCACTTTGCAATGCTTTTCTCGCTTGTTGTTTACGCAGCAGTTGCCAGTGCGCCAGCACGGTTTTCGGCGCCCAGATCTGCGGTTCGGAGGCTTCGAAATTGTCCGCCAGTTCGCGCTCGGCAACGGTGGCCTTGGCCAGTTTGAAGGCTTGCTCCAGGTCGTCGGTCTGGTTCAGTGCCTGGGCAAACAGGGCATCGCCGAAGTAGGTGAAATTGGCCTCCTCGGAGCAACCGAACGACACGCGGTCGGCGCGTGAGGCGGTCATGATCAGCGTGCGTTCGTCCTTCAGCGCCGGTATGAAACCGCCGGAATAGCACGAGGAGATGACGATGATCTTGTCGCGGTTCTTCAGCGGTGCGAGCACGGCGGCGAGTTCGTCGGCGGGCAGGTCGGCCAGTTCCATGCGCGGCTGATCGAGCACCAGCTCGTGCTCGGCGGTGCCGTGGCTGGTCAGGTAGATGAAGACCAGATCTTCCGGGCCGCTGCGTTCGGCCAGGGTTTGAGCGGCGCGCCGCAGATTTTCGCGGGTGGCCATCGGCCGGTCGCCGAGGTGGTCGCGGTGGTTGACCAGGCGAATCTGGCCAAACGCACCGAAACGGCTGGTGAGCATGTTGGCCACGTAGTCGGATTCGCGCAGGAACACGCTCTGCTTGCCATCGCCGCCGAGGGTCAGGGTGTACAGCTCAACGGCCGGGGTTGAGGCCGGTACGTTGGCCAGCGCTTCATCGAGCAGGCGACCCTGGGCCAGCAGGCCGAGTTCGAGGGTGTCCGGCAGCAATTTGCCGTCGGCATCGCGTACCCGCTGGCCGTTGATCCAGGTGCCGCTGAGCACGCTGCCATCGGTGAGCACCAGGGTGCCGCGTCCGGAATAACTGTCGCTGTCGAATCCGCCGACGTAGAAACTGCCATCGGACAGGTTCAGGCGGCCCTGACCGCTGAAGCGCCAGTCATTGAAATAACCGATGTAATGGCTGCCGTCGGCGCCGATCAATTCACCCTTGCCGGTCAGCGCGCCTTCCTTGAACTGCCCGAGCCAGACGTCGCCATCGGCGTTCTCGTAGCGGCCCTTGCCGTGCAGTTGATTGTTCTTGAAACCGCCGACGTAAATGTCGCCGTCGGCGCTGTTGAAGGTGCCGTTGCCTTCGAGCTGGCCATTGACGAAGTGGCCGGTGAACTGATTGCCGCTGGCATCGCCGCGCTGGCCTTCGCCATTGGGTTTGCCGTGGGCGAACTGGCCCTGATAGGAGCTGCCGTCGTCCAGCTCCAGGCGACCGAGCCCGGAGTACTGGTCGGCCTTGAATTCGCCGCGATAGGTCATCGCGTTTTCCTTGAGGGTGCCTTCGCCGTCGCGTCGGCCCAGCTTGAAACCGCCTGTGTAGCTGCCGGCGGTGGTGGTCAACGTGCCCTGGCCGTCGAACAGCCCTTGCTGGAAGTTGCCGCGATAGACCTCGCCATTGCTGCCGTGCCATTCGCCCTGGCCATGCCATTGCCCCTTGTCGAACGCCCCGGCGTACCAGCTGCCGTTGGGGTAGTCGACCCGGCCCTGGCCTTGCAGCAAGCCATCGACCAGTTCACCGCGATAGCGGCCGCCGTCGGGCAGGCGCGCATCCGGCGGCAACAGCGATTCGCCGTCGCCACACGCGGCCAGCAACAGGGTCAAGGCAAGGGGAGCAAGAGGGGCGAATGAGCGCATAGCGGGATCCGGGCAATTAGGCGACCGAGTATGCCGCAGCTATGTGACCTTATACAGCCGGCAGGGAGGAGCGGATGCGAAACAGCGTGAGCCGCTTCGCATCCAGGCGCTTAAACGAAGCAGAGCGACAGCGGTTCGGCGATGTAGGCCGGTTTGTCCGAGCCTTCGATCTCCAGGGTGGCGGTGGCCTTGAGCAGCCACTGGCCAGGTTTTTTCTCGGTCACTTCACCCAGATCGACCTTGAGCCGGACTTTGGAGTCGACCTTGACCGGCTGGATGAAGCGCACGCTGTCCAGGCCGTAGTTGACCACCATCTTCACGCCTTGCGGCAGAACCAGAATGTCTTCCATCAGTTTGGGGATCAGCGACAGCGACAGGAATCCGTGGGCGATGGTGCTGCCAAATGGCGTTTGCGCGGCTTTGACCGGATCGACGTGGATGAACTGATAATCCCCGGTGGCTTCGGCGAACAGGTTGATACGCTCCTGATCGATGGTGAGCCATTCGGAACGTCCGAGTTCCTTGCCGACATAATCTTTGAGCTCTGCAACTGGAACATAGGGCATTGAGACTCTCCTTGGGTTCATCGGTTTTATAGTTTTCAGGTGGGGGATTTGACCGCCCTGCGAACCACTGTAGATCATCATGGCGATTTGCTCAGGTCAACCGACCATGCTTTTGGCGAATGCCGATCCATAGCGCAGGCGTGCTTATAATGCCGACGACTTGCGGGTTGGAAAGTAAGACGGAGATGTCCGATGTTGCTACGTGGCCTGACCATGCTGGTGCTGTTTCAATTGCTCGGCACGGCCCTCAATCATTTGCTGTTGCCGGTGCTGCCGGGGCCGATCATCGGCCTTTTGCTGTTGCTGGTGTTCCTGATCGTGCGTGGTGAAGTCGGCGAGCCGCTGAATCTCGCCGCCGGCAGCCTGTTGCGTTATTTGCCGTTGTTGCTGGTGCCGCCGGCGGTGGGCGTGATGGTGTATGCCACAGCGATTGCCGCGGATTTCTGGGCCATCGTCGGTGCGCTGGTGGTGTCGCTGATTCTGTCGATGGCTTTCGCCGGGGTGCTGATGCAGCGTCTGGTTAAACGTCACGCGCCGCATTCGGAGGAGTCCTGATGCTGTTCGACTGGCAAGGCGCCTGGGCCTCGGTGATTCACCATCCCCTGTTCGGCATCGGCATTACCTTGGGGGCCTATCAACTGGTGCTGGCGGCGTTCGAGAAAACCCGCTGGATCTTCCTGCAACCGGTGCTGGTCTCGATGCTGCTGGTGATCGGCGTGCTGGTCGGCTGCGGCGTGACCTACGCCGAGTACCGCAAGAGCACGGAAATCCTCAGCATTCTGCTGGGGCCGGCAACCGTGGCGCTGGCCGTGCCGCTGTATTTGAATCTGCGGCGCATCCGCCAATTGTTCTGGCCGATTTTTACTACGCTGGTGATAGGCGGCGTGGTCGCCACGGGGATGGGCGTGGCACTGGGCTGGTGGTTCGGGGCCGATCACATGATTCTGATGACCATGGCGCCCAAGTCGGTGACCTCGCCGATTGCCATGCTGGTGGCCGAGCAGATCGGCGGTGTCGCGGCACTGGCGGCGGTATTCGTGTTGATCACCGGAGTCATCGGCGCGATCTTCGGCCCGGCCCTGCTGACCCGCCTCGGCGTGCACAGCCCCGAGGCGCGCGGCATGGCGCTGGGTATGACGGCGCATGCGGTCGGCACTTCGGTGGCGTTGCAGGAAAGCGATGAGTGCGGCGCCTTCGCGGCGCTGGCGATGAGTCTGATGGGCGTGGCCACGGCGGTGTTCCTGCCGTTGGCGGTGTCGATGGTGGTGTAAGGAAATGTCTATGAGTCTGCCGCTTTTTCCGCTGAACACGGTGCTGTTTCCCGGCTGCAATCTGGATCTGCAGATCTTCGAGGCGCGCTATCTGGACATGATCGGCCGCTGCATGAAACAGGGCGGCGGGTTTGGTGTGGTATGCATCCTCGAAGGCCACGAAGTCGGAGTGGCGCCCGAAGGATTTGCGATGGTCGGGTGCGAAGCGCGGATCACCGATTTCCAGCAACAGGACAACGGCCTGCTGGGAATTCGTGTGCAGGGCGGGCGGCGCTTTCATGTTCTGCGCACCGAGGTGCAGCGCGATCAGCTGATCGTCGCGGAGGTCGAGTGGCTGGATGAAGAGCCCGAGCAGCCTCTGCAGGACGAAGACGCTGATCTGGTGGCGCTGCTCAAGGCCCTGGCCGAGCATCCGATGGTCGAAGCGCTGAACATGGGCATCGAAGCGGCGGGGCAGCAGGCGCTGGCGAACCAGTTGGCCTACCTGCTGCCGTTTGCCGAGGAAGACAAGATCGACCTGTTGCAACTCGACGATCCGCAGCAACGCCTGGATGCGATCCAGGCGTTGCTCGACGAGTTGCAGGGTGAACTGTTCGCCTAGGACCGCCTCGGTCACTCAGGCCAGACGATATCGTTGGCGAACCACTCCTTGCCCTCGTCCAGATACAGCACGGGTTTGCCTGCCTCGGTCGCTGCGTCGATGAGCGCGTCATATTCATGCTGGTTGGCGCTGCCGGAGTGTGTGTCTTCCTCCATGCTGTTGAGATACGGCGCCTGATCGACGACATCGTCGACCTTCACCGCGCGGGTGCCGGTTGAGTCGAGCAGCCAGATCCGTTCTGTAGGGATGCCCCTCCTGGAGGCGGATATCAAGGCTTCGTTTTCGTCTTCAGGGAACCACGCCCCGCGTTCTTCGGCGCCGCCATTCAGAAACAGGTTCTCCTCCCTCAGGACCACCTCCATGTTTCGGGTATCGATGACGTATTTGAAAATGAAACTCTGGTCGTGCCGGATCGTTTCATAGTTCCGCTCGGCGTCCAGCTCGACATCGGACGTATCGGACCATTCATTGTCGGACTCTCCTGAGTCGTTGTCGGACTCGCCGGGTTTTTTTCCGGGGTACTTGTTCTTCTGATTGTTGTACCGCAGGTATTCCGGATCAGGAGCGTTCGAACCCTGTCCTGCGTACTCATGAACCAACTTCAGGCTGATCGTGGCGCTGATCGGTTTTTCGCTCGTCGCACCGCGTTTATGGAGCATGCGTGGCAGCATTCGGCCATCGTTGTTGAACTCGAACGGTGTGCGCTCATCGGCCCTGAACAGGCCGGGAATGTCTGTTCGGTACAGGCAGTCGCTGGCGTTGCGCTTGTAGCCCAACGAGGTCAAGAAGGCGGCGAAAAAAGTCGGGCTTATGCTTTCATCAAGATCGAACATGCTTTTTTGTCGGATCGTGCCATTGCGCAATGGCAGGAGCAGCGGTTCGATTTCCTGACGCAGTGGCTCGAAACGCGTCGGGTCGTTCTCGTCGACAGAGCGCAACTTGTGTTGCTCGGCCCATTGGGGCATTTGTTGCGGGTTGTCGAGCAAGTCCTTGCGCAACTGTGCGTGCTGCCCCGGCGACAGATTGTAGGCGCGCAGATGGGCTACTCGTTCGTCAGGCGTCATCTGTGGATGCAGCCATTTCAGGGCATCGCCGAGCAGATCCTTGCGCGGGTTGTCGGTTTCCAGCGGTCGCGCCCAACCGGGACGAGTGCCGTGAGTTTGGGCGTCGAGCCGAAAGCGCGAGATGGCCTGGCCGTGAAGACCGTAGGTCTGCCAGATTTCATGATCCGTCCAGTTTGTCAGGTGGGTCGGCGTGCCATTGAAGCCGGCGGGCGGCTCGTCAACCGCTACCCAATAATCCTTGGTGTCCCTGAAACCGTAATGATAGGTGACCCTCTGCGGATCAAAGGCGACTTCCTCCCTTCGATAATAACCCTGGGCATCGACCTGCACTTGCGGGTAGTGGGCCGGATTGAAATGCCTCAGGCTCAGCGCCGGCAATGGCTTGGCCGGTTGAGTGGGCGGCGGGGAAAGGGTCGGGCGTTTGGCCGCCGTGGCCGCGTCGCGAGCAGCATCATCTGTGGAGGTATGTTTGTGCCGCGATGGTGTCTGCGCCTGTTGCACCGGGGTCCAGGTGGTTTCACCCGGGGTGCGCAAGATCTGCGGGCCCGGTGGCAGTTTCTTGTATAGATCCGTTATTCGATAGGCGTTCAGCGCCGTGTCGAATTCCACATGTACCGTGCCGACATCCTTGATATCGACGAACCGGCGCCCGACGACAAAACGAAAGCCGTCGTCATCGGCTGCCTGCATGTTGCGCAACAGCGCAGGGCTCAAGAGGTAAGGGGTCAGGCCGGCACGGGATTCGGTCTGAATGGCCGGCAGGTCCGAAGTCTCGACTTTGGGAGGGACGTTGGCCGCATCAGGGAGTCTGCCGGGGCTTGGAACGGGGGCAGCAGGGTCGGGCAATTCCGATGGTGGCCGGTGCAGCAATGGCAGGTCCGCGTCCGGCCGTGGCCGGCTGATGCTCGGGGCGTGCGTCGTCGAGTCGGTTCTGGTTGTGGGGGATGATGGGTTTTTGGGGCGCATGGTGTCATTCCTTGACGATTGAATTATGGATGGGCGCAGCGTTGAGTCAGTTCGGCGAGGGGGTGGTAAACGGTGTTTCTCCAATGGTCAGCTGTTCGGGGTCGATGGGGTTCGATGCATCGTCATGCCGGGTCCAGTGTCCGGTCGACGCGTTGTAAAAGATCCGGGCCGCCGGCGCGCCGGGCAATCGGACGTTCAGGACATGAACTTCATCCCATTCCAGTAACTCACGGCTCTTGTGTTCTTGTATCAACGCTACGACTGACTGGATCGAGGCGCTGCCCGCCACGTTGACCGCATACAGACCGATCGTTTCAAACAAGGCGTTGATGCTGTAGCGGTTGCCGGAGGCGAGGATGACGTTGACGGTTTCCAGCGGTAATCCCGGGTCGCTGCTGTCGGGCAGATGCACGTGAACGCTGCCGACCTTGAGCAGGTCGTCCTTGATGGTCAGTTGATGGTCGGTGATGACTTCCTGCAGTTGTGCTGTATGAATGTTCCAGGTGGATGAGCCTGTGAGACTGGCGTCTGAGGTCGCGGTGGACAGTCGAATGGATGTGTTGCGGACGGGATACAGCTCGTAGGTCGAGGATCGGCCCTCCAGCCAGTGGTTGCTGTAATGTTCAGTGTTTCGGAAATCCACCCGCTGAGGGGTCGTCTTCAAGGTGCGTTTGTCGATGGAGGGCCTGACGAACAGGTATTGGCCCGCGCGCTGACGCAGCGATTCGCGGCTTTGCACCAGTCGATATCCCGGGTTCCTGGCGTCCTCTAGGTAAGCGGGGCGGGGGAAGTCGAGGTGGTAGGAAATGCCATCGCGCATCACCAGTGTGACAGCGTGATTCATTGTCCAGCCGGGTGCATGAAGGCCGTTACCCACGTCGGTTTTCCGGCCCGGGTTTTCAAATACGCAGTCGTGCAGCGACAGCAGGCCGCCCCGCAGGAATGTCAGGGTGAAGTGGATATTGCGGTAACCGAGCCAGGTGAAGGCTCCCGTATTCGAGACGCGGACATCATAAATGGCTCTGACTTCGTTGATTTCCGAACTGTCGTATTCGACATACAAGGTGCTGCGCCGTTGCGTTTCATTTTTTGGAGCTACAAGAATGGTGTGATGGCTTTTGCGGGACACGAAATAGAACGAGTGCGGCTTGGGTGAGATTTTATGAGGCGCGTCGTTGAGCTGAACCGGGGAGATCCTGGACACACCCGCGGTGACCACGACGACGCTCAGGGGCATGTCGCTCAGGTCCGGGGTTTCGGCTGGCCACGCAGGTTGCAGGTGGTAGCCGTCTTGTGTGATGAACGTCCATTGGTCATTTTGCAGCAGGCGTTTGTTATCGACTGTCCGGTACACCGCCTCGAGCACCAGTTGGCGTCTCCGTGAGCGAGGATCGTCATCGCGCAAGGTCTCGATCACCACGGCGTCGTCACGCAGTTGCCAGCGCTGGATGGCCTCGAGCGCTACGCCCAGGTACACCTTGCTCGGCTCCTGGCCGTCTTCGGTGATGGAAACATTGAGACTCGTTGCATCGAGAATGTAGGTGTCGCTGCCGAGACCTCCCTCGATGATGCCATGCCGGCCCCGAACAGTAATATGATCGTCTCCCGCGCCAGCCTCGACCCGGTCGTTGCCATTGGCAGCGATGGTGTCCGCCAGAGCCGAGCCCGTGACCCGGTTGGAAGCCCCGGCCAGTGTTTCGATTTTTTCAATGGCTTCGAAACGCGTATGGAGCACCGGGGCCTTCTCGGGGTCCGCTGAACGTAATCCGAGCGTGCCGTCTTGCAGGTTCACGTCATACCCGACATAGGGCGCTGCGGCAGATCCATGACTCGCAGGCTTTTCTCTGCCCTGCAGCCACAGCAGGTCGACACCTTCTCCCCCTTGTAACAGGCTGACTTGCTCGGGGGTGGTGTCGAGTCCGTCGGCGGCCGACTGAAAAAGAAAGGAGTCGTCCTTGATTCCACCGCTCAGATTTTTTGTACCGGCGCCGTAGCTGAACAGGTTCGGTTTGTCGCTTACGCCTTTGACCGTATCGGCGCCGCCACCCAGATTCCACAGCACGCCTTTGGCGGGGTCATTGATGCCCTTGCTGATGACCGCATCATCCGCCGGCAGACCTGCACTCGCATCCCAGGTGTCATCGGTCTCTTCGATGACCGGCAGATTTTTTGTGGTGTAGGTGGATTCGCCCTCGCTCCATTGGTATTTGTACAGTCGGGTGGGCTGCAGTTTGACGTCGAAGCGGCCATTGACCACGGTGTCGACACTGTCCTTCAGTTCATGATCCAGCCAGGCAACGCTCTTGGTCTTCAAGGCCTTCGCGTAGTCGGCATGGGTCTTGGCGACGGTGAAACGCTCCATCAGCGCCTTGTCCTGCTCCTGCCCGGTGAACGCAAACCAGCCGGAACGCCAGCGCTCGTTCACGCTCAGCTCGATGTAGTCGTCGATATCGTCGACCATCCGTACCGCGCCATAGACGCGGGCGCCGATAATCATGATGGCGGCAGCGGCAATGCCCACCGGACCGGCTGCCTGGAAACCCATCAATGCTGCGCAGCCGAGGGCCAGGGACAGTACGCCGCTGAACACGCTGAGCCCGCCGGTGACGTACAGATCCTGCGCCTGTTTGCCTTGGGCCTCGGCGGCTTCACTGAAGGACTTGATGGCGGTATAGATATCAAAGGGCAACGTGAGAACACTGGCGATCAGTCCCGATCCGCGACACAGCCACTTCCCCATGGTGGTTTTGCCGAACTGCTCGAAAACCATGGCCCCTTGGCGAATCATCTGATCGCCGGTCTTGTTCAGGGCGTATTCCAG
This sequence comes from Pseudomonas sp. DR 5-09, assembly GCF_001655595.1. Classification (NCBI taxonomy): domain Bacteria; kingdom Pseudomonadati; phylum Pseudomonadota; class Gammaproteobacteria; order Pseudomonadales; family Pseudomonadaceae; genus Pseudomonas; species Pseudomonas sp. DR 5-09. The sequence continues at coordinate 5,624,094 of NZ_CP011566.1, read as the reverse complement.
CCCCAGCGAGGTGATCTCCGCGAGTCCGCCTCCCACGTTGATAAGCACCTCGGCGGTCTGGCCCTTTTTCATCGCATCGATGGCGCCGATGTAAGCGCTGTAAAGGCCGTACGCTTGCAGTCCGACGCCCATGCTGGTCATGCCGCGACTTTTGGCTTTGTCGACCCAGTCCGGCAACGGCCCGGCCAGCGGATCCTTGCGAATGTCCAGACGCTGCGAGGCGTTCAGCGTCTCGATGATTTTGTTCATCGCAGCGGCGGATTCGCCCGTCGGCACCTCACGCATCAGCGGTGAAGCATTCGGTGAGCGCAGTGTGACGATCTCGTACAGCAGTGGCGGGATCAGCCGGCCTTCCTGTGCATTGACCGACTTGATCCGTTGTTCGACCTGTGCTGGGTCGAATTCCAGCGCATTGATGAAAGCTTGATCGGGTTCGGAAAAGTAGGTGCCGGCGGCCGTGATGGCTTGCCCGTCGAGTCGGGCGCCCAGGGCCTGGAGTTCTTGACGGCTCACGGTCAGTTCACCAAATCTCAAGGGGCCGAACAGTTCGTCCACCTGACTCAGGGTGGGTGAGGACCGGTTATGTTCTGCCACACCGGGAAGAGTCACAGCATCGTTAATGTCGGATATTTTAATTAACTCGGTAGGAATAGTTTCCGTGTCGAGTTGAAAGGGTTTTGCCAAGGCTCATACTCCGTGATGATTATCTGAGTGATTAAGCTGGCATGAATTGTTGTCGGTTAACTTGGTTTTTGTTTTGCTGTTTGTGTGGTTACAAGTGTGCGTCTGTTTGATTGGGTGTTATGGTCTGGTCCGCTTTAGAGAGCGGCTTTAAACAGGAAGACGTTAGTTTGAACAGTGCCTGGCTGGATCTGGTTGTTTGATGTTTTAAACAAAGTTGCTATTCAAAGAGCGTGTGCTTTGTTTTGACTGTGCAATAAAAAGGCTCAAACACTTTGTGTGCGAGAGCCTCGAAAATATAAGACACACTGTGTTCAATTGCGTGTCTGCATGATTTGTCCGGTAGACGGATTCGTGATGGGCCTCCCCGGCCTAGTATGAATATCGCAACAACGTATGCGGCAAATGGCGCAATACAAAAAAACCGAACAAGGCGACCAAGGCTGGCAGCACCAGCCACCAGACTTTCTGCGGCATCGCACCGAGTGGCGAACGGCGCTGGCTCAGCCATAGCCCCGCTGCGCAGACACAGGCGGCGAGCATGGCGCCGGCAAGGACATCCGTTGGCCAGTGCGCGCCCAGATACACCCGTGACAGGGCAATGGCCAGCGCCGGTATGCAGCCGAGCAACAGCCAGGTGAGGCGTAGTCGTGGCGGCTGCCCGCGTCCGGCCAGCACGGCGAGCGCCAGGAACAGCGCGAACGACCCCGAAGCGTGACCACTGGGCATGCTGTAGCTGGTAAGCGGATCAGTCAGTACTTCCGGGCGCACCCGGGCGAAGAACATTTTGGTGCCGGTGTTGGCCAGGGCCGTGACGAGCAGGGTGCCGCCCACGAAGATCGCGTGGCGCCACTGTCGGCACAGCAACAGCAACGCAGTCAGCAGGGCGCTGAACAGCAGCATGTTGCGGAATTCACCGATCAGGGTGAAAACCACCGCGACTTCATCCAGCGCCGGGCGGCGGTGTTCCTGCACCAGGGTCATGACGCCCTGATCGAGGGCGGTCAGGTACGGGTAGCCGATGAACAGGCCGATCAGGATCAACAGGCTCATGCTGCTGATCCAGAGCGTCGCCCGGCGATGACGACGCAAGCTGCTGTTGGCGCTCAGGCCGACCATCACCGCAATGCTGCCGGCGACGATGCCGGCCTGCAGCCAGAAGCCTTCCGGCAGTGGCAGCCGAATCGCCGCTCCGGTGGCCCAGCCCGGCAGCAGGTACGCGAGGCTCCAGCCGGCCGCCGCCAGCAGACTCACGGCGGCGAAGCGCGGGAAGGGCATGTCGCACATGCCCGCGACCATCGGCAACATCGGTCGCAACGGGCCGATGAAGCGTCCGACCAGCAGGCTGGCGATACCGTAGCGCTGGAAGTAGGTTTCGGCGCCGGCCATCCATTCCGGGTGATGGCGCAACCCCGGTAAGCGCCGGATGTTCTGGTGGAAGTGGCGGCCGAGGAAATACGAAATCACATCGCCAAGAATCCCGCCGAGGAAACCCAGCAACAGGGTTTCGCTTAACGACAGTGCACCGCTGCCGGCCAGCACCGCCACGGCAAACAGCAATACCGTGCCGGGCACGATCAACCCGGCAATCGCCAGGCATTCCACGCAGGCCACGATGAACACGGCGGCGGCCAGCCACTGCGGATTGGCGGCCAGCCACCCGGTCACGCTATCGAGCCATGGGCCCATACAAACCACTCCATTTCATTGATGTCCCTGAACGGCGAGCCGCAGGGTGTGCATTCACAGCAGAAAATAATCGCGACCTTCGACCTGACCCCGGCGCAGCGGGTTCCGCGTGCACCACTGGGCATAGGCGGCATCGACGAAGCGATACATCAAGTGTTCGTCGCGGCCATGGGGAATGCCCAGGCGGGTGGTCTGAATCACGTGGGTCGGCGCGGGGCCGGTGTCTTCCACCAGCAGAATGTCGTGGTCGAAGCGCTTGGCATCCCACACCGGCACTTTCAGTCCCAGCGCCTTGCACAAAAGCGTCTGCCCGGCACACAGTTTCTGTGACGGGCGCGGTCGCCCCTGGGCATCTGGGTTGTTCAGCAGCATCTGCGCCAGGCTGGCCGGGCCGCTGATCTCGTCGACCCACGGATAGGCCGATTTGATCAGCACCGCATTACCGGGACCTTGGGCGCTGAAGTTCAGCGAATCGCCGCCCCGGGCGTAATACATATAGATGTGGCCGCCACCCAGAAACAAAGCCTTACGCTTTTCTGTGTAGCCGAGGGACGCGTGGCTGCCTTTTTCTTCGCAGTAATACGCTTCGGTTTCGATGATCCGGGCGCTGAGCCATAAATCGCCGACGCGGTGGCGGATGACTTTGCCGAGCAGGTCGCGGGCCAGTGTCTGGGCGTCACGGTCGAAAAAGGCGTCCGCAAGGCCGACAGGCTGGCGCGCGGAGGTGGCGCGAACGGTCAGGTTGGACATGGCAAACACTGTTTATCCAGGCGGAGGAGGTCGTGATGATAACAATTCGCGGCTTAATCCCGGCTGAACGTCGGCAAATCGCCGTCCATTTCGACCATCCGCCCGTCACCGCTGTTAGTCCCGGGACGCGGCAGCTATAATCTGCCGCTTTCCTCTTTGCCAAGACCCCAGCTGACCATGACTGAGTCCGTTCTTGACTACATGACCCGATTGGGTCGCGCCGCCCGCGAAGCCTCCCGCGTCATCGGCCGTGCCAGCACCGCGCAGAAAAACCGCGCCCTGCTGGCCGCCGCCAATGCTCTGGACGCCGCCCGCGCCGAGCTTGCGGCAGCCAATGAACAGGATCTGGCCGCCGGTCGCGCCAACGGTCTGGAGCCGGCACTGCTGGAACGTCTGGAACTGACCCCGGCACGCATCGACGGCATGATCGTCGGCCTGCGTCAGGTCGCAGCGCTGCCGGATCCGGTCGGTGCGATCCGCGACATGAGCTTCCGTCCGTCGGGCATTCAGGTCGGCAAGCTGCGCGTACCGCTGGGCGTGATCGGGATCATCTACGAATCCCGTCCCAACGTGACCATCGATGCGGCGAGCCTGTGCCTTAAGTCCGGCAACGCGACGATCCTGCGCGGCGGTTCCGAAGCGATTCATTCCAACCGCGCGATTGCCGCCTGCATCCAGCGCGGTCTGGCCGAAGCCGAACTGCCGGCCGCCGTGGTGCAAGTGGTGGAAACCACCGACCGCGCCGCCGTTGGCGCGCTGATCACCATGCCCGAATACGTCGACGTGATCGTACCGCGCGGTGGCCGTGGCCTGATCGAGCGCATCAGCCGTGACGCCCGGGTGCCGGTAATCAAGCACCTGGACGGCATCTGCCACGTCTATGTCAGCGAACATGCCGACCTGGCGAAAGCCCAGCGCATCGCCTTCAATGCCAAGACCTATCGCTATGGCATCTGCGGTGCGATGGAGACCTTGCTGGTCGATCAAAGTGTTGCGAAGGATTTCCTGCCGTCGATGGCGAAGCAGTTCCGCGAAAAAGGCGTCGAACTGCGTGGTTGCGAACGCACCCGGGCGATCATCGAAGCCGTAGCGGCGACCGAAGAAGACTGGAGCACCGAGTACCTGGCGCCGATCCTGTCGATCCGCGTGGTGGATGGCCTGGATCAGGCCATCGAACACATCAACCATTTCGGCTCCCACCACACCGACTCGATCGTCAGCGAAAACCTCGCCGACACCCGCCAGTTCGTGGCTCAGGTCGACTCGGCGTCGGTGATGATCAACACCCCGACCTGCTTCGCCGACGGATTCGAATACGGATTGGGTGCCGAGATCGGCATTTCTACTGATAAGCTGCACGCCCGTGGCCCGGTGGGCCTGGAAGGACTGACCTGCGAGAAGTACATCGTGGTCGGTGATGGCCAGTTGCGCGGCCAGGCGACGGTCTGACTTGTCCGACCTCGACCTGAAAGCGCCGAAACCCGGCAAGAAGTCCCGTCCCCGGCGCATTGGCGTCCTGGGCGGGACGTTCGACCCGGTGCACATCGGCCATTTGCGTGGCGCGCTGGAAGTCGCCGAAGCGCTGGGGCTCGATGAGCTGCGCATGATGCCCAGCGCCCGGCCGCCACACCGCGATACGCCCCAGGTGTCGGCGCAGGACCGGCTGGCAATGGTTGAATGTGCGGTGGCCGGTGTGCCGCCGCTGGTGGTGGACGCCCGCGAATTGCAGCGGGACAAACCGTCCTGGACCATCGATACCCTGGAGTCGCTGCGTGCCGAAATGGCCGCCGAGACCCAGGTTTTTCTGCTTCTGGGCTGGGACGCATTTTGCGGCCTGCCCACTTGGCATCGCTGGGAAGAGTTGCTCCAGCATTGCCATATCCTGGTGCTACAGCGCCCGGACGCCGACAGCGAACCGCCGGATGCCTTGCGCAACCTGCTGGCAGCGCGTTCGGTGAGCGATCCGCTGGCCCTGAAGGGGCCGAGCGGACAGATTGCATTCGTCTGGCAGACACCGCTCGCGGTTTCCGCCACCCAGATCCGTCAACTGCTGGCCAGCGGTAAGTCGGTACGTTTCCTGGTGCCCGACGCGGTCCTGGCCTACATCGATGCGCACGGTCTGTACCGTGCGTCGAACTGAACAAGGCGTGCTTCACTGATACGAATCCACGTGTCGCCAAGCCGCCGAAAATATGAGCAAAACGAGTTTTATATGACTGACAAAGACCAAACCAAAGTAAAGCGCAAAGGCACATTCAAGAGCGCCCCGCTGCCAGAACCGGTCAACACCAACGAACCGCTGAAGGGCGACGAACTGGTCAAGGTGGCCGTTGCAGCCCTGGAAGACGTGAAAGCCCAGGACATCCAGATCATTGATGTGCGCGACAAGCAGAGCATCACCGACTACATGATCATCGCCACCGGTACCTCCAACCGCCAGATCAACGCGATGCTGGACAAGGTTCGCGAAGAAGTGAAAAAGCAGGGCGCCAGGCCGCTGGGCGAAGAAGGCAAGGGCGACAGCGACTGGGTGCTGCTGGACCTGGACCTGGTGATCGTGCACATGATGACTGCCTCGGCACGTCAGTTCTACGACCTGGAACGCCTGTGGGCCGGTGCCGAGCAGAGCCGTGCGGCGGACGCCAAGCACCACAGCCCGGAAAACACCCACGAGCATTTCACCAAGCTCAACAAAGACCAGCTGTAAGGGATTGCTGTGCGACTGCGACTGATCGCCGTCGGTTCACGCATGCCCAAGTGGGTGGAAGAAGGCTGGCATGAATATGCCAAGCGTCTTCCGTCCGAGCTGGCGCTGGAACTGGTGGAAATTCCGCTCAATACCCGTGGCAAGAACGCCGACGTGGCCCGCTTCATCCGTCAGGAAGGCGAAGCCATGCTGGCCAAGGTCGGGCAGAACGAGCGGATCGTCACCCTCGAGGTTCATGGCAAGCCGTGGAGCACCGAGCAACTGGCGGTCGAACTCGATCGCTGGCGCCTGGACTCGCGCACGGTCAACTTCATGGTCGGTGGCCCGGAAGGGTTGGCGCCGGAAGTCTGTGCCCGCGCGGATCAGCGCTGGTCGTTGTCGCCGCTGACGCTGCCGCACCCGCTGGTGCGCATCCTCATCGGCGAGCAGTTGTATCGTGCCTGGACCGTGCTGTCCGGCCACCCTTACCACAAGTAACCCGCCCTCATGTCTCAGCCGATCCGCATCAAGGACCACGAAAAAGACGCCCGTCTGGTGCGTGGTCGCGTCGTGTTCGGCGCAATTGCGGTGGTGGCGCTGATCTGCGTGCTGATTGCGCGGCTGTATTACCTGCAGGTGATTCAGTACGAATATCACTCGACCCTGTCGGAAAACAATCGGGTTCACGTTCAGCCGATCCCGCCGACCCGTGGCCTGATTTTCGACCGCAACGGCGTGGTGGTGGCGGACAACCGTCCGAGCTTCAGCCTGAGCATGACCCGCGAGCGCTCCGGCGACTGGCAGCAGGTGCTCGACGTGATCGTCGAGGTGCTGGAGCTGACGCCGGAAGACCGGGTGATCTTCGAGAAACGCATGCGTCAGGGCCGCCGGCCGTTTGAGCCGGTGCCGATCCTGTTCGAACTGACCGAAGAGCAGATCGCCCGGATCGCGGTGAACCAGTTCCGTCTGCCGGGTGTCGAGGTGGTCGCGCAGTTGGTGCGTCATTACCCGCAGGGCGCGCATTTCGCGCACTCGGTGGGTTACATGGGGCGGATCAACGAGAAAGAGCTGAAGACCCTCGATCCGGTCAACTACAGCGGCACCCACCACATCGGCAAGACCGGCATCGAGCGCTTTTACGAAGCCGAGCTGCACGGTCAGGTGGGTTACGAAGAGGTCGAGACCAACGCCCGTGGCCGCGTCCTGCGCGTGCTCAAGCGGACCGATCCGGTGCCGGGCAAGGACATTGTCCTGAGCCTCGACATCAAATTGCAGGAAGCCGCCGAGGCTGCGCTGGGCGGCCGGCGTGGCGCGGTGGTGGCGCTCGATCCGAAAACCGGCGAAGTGCTGGCGATGGTCAGTCAGCCGAGTTTCGACCCGAACCTGTTCGTCACCGGCATCAGCTTCAAGGCTTACGCCGAGCTGCGCGATTCGATCGACCGGCCGCTGTTCAACCGCGTGCTGCGCGGTCTGTACCCGCCGGGCTCGACGATCAAGCCGGCGGTGGCGATTGCCGGCCTCGATGCGGGTGTGGTGACGGCGTCGAGCCGGGTGTTCGACCCCGGTTACTACATGCTGCCCAACTACGATCACAAGTACCGCAACTGGAACCGCACCGGGGACGGCTTCGTCGACCTCGATACGGCGATCATGCGGTCCAACGACACCTACTTCTATGATCTGGCGCACAAGCTGGGCATCGATCGGTTGTCGGCCTATATGAACAAGTTCGGCATCGGCCAGAAGGTCTCGCTGGACATGTTCGAAGAATCCCCCGGCCTGATGCCGTCCCGCGAGTGGAAACGCGCGACCCGGCGTCAGGCGTGGTTCCCCGGCGAAACCCTGATTCTCGGGATCGGCCAGGGCTACATGCAATCGACCCCGCTGCAACTGGCCCAGGCCACGGCGCTGGTGGCCAACAAGGGCGTGTGGAATCGCCCGCACCTGGCCAGGACGATCGAAGGCGAGAAGCCCAAGGATGAAAATCCGATGCCGGACATCATCCTTCGCGATCCTTCGGACTGGAACAAGGTCAACCACGGCATGCAGCAGGTGATGCACGGTGCCCGTGGCACCGCGCGCAAGGCCTCGATCGGCGCGCAATACCGGATCGCCGGCAAGTCGGGTACGGCACAGGTCGTGGCGATCAAGCAAGGCGAGAAGTACGACCGCTCCAAGGTTCAGGAGCGCCACCGTGACCACGCCCTGTTCGTCGGTTTCGCGCCGGCGGATGACCCGAAAATCGTGGTGTCGGTGATGGTCGAGAACGGTGAGTCCGGTTCCGGCGTCGCGGCACCGGTGGTGCGCCAGGTCATGGATGCCTGGCTGCTGGATCAGGACGGACGGTTGAAGGCCGAATACGCCAGCCCTATCAGTGCGGAGGCTACGGCCCGTGATGAATAATTTCGATCGCATGCTCTCCAGCGAGGATGTGATGCGTCGCCGGGCGACGCTGCTGCAACGTTTGCATATCGACGGCCCGTTGCTGGTGCTGTTGTTGATCCTGGCCGCCGGCAGCCTGTTCGTGCTGTATTCGGCCAGCGGCAAGAGCTGGGACCTGCTGGCCAAACAGGCCACGTCGTTCGGCATCGGTCTGGTGTCGATGATCGTCATCGCCCAGTTCGAGCCAAGGTTCATGGCGCGCTGGGTGCCGCTCGGCTACGTGATCGGGGTGGTATTGCTGATGGTGGTGGACATCATGGGCCACAACGCCATGGGCGCGACCCGCTGGATCAACATCCCCGGGGTGATCCGCTTCCAGCCCTCGGAATTCATGAAGATCCTGATGCCGGCGACCATCGCCTGGTACCTGTCCAAACGCACGTTGCCGCCGCAGCTCAAGCATGTCGGCATCAGTCTGCTGCTGATCGGCGTGCCATTCGCCCTGATCGTGCGTCAGCCGGATCTGGGCACTTCGCTGCTGATTCTGGCCGGTGGTGCCTTCGTACTGTTCATGGGCGGTTTGCGCTGGCGTTGGATTCTCAGCGTGCTGGCAGCGGCGATTCCGGTGTCGGTGGCGATGTGGTTCTTCATCATGCACGACTACCAGAAGCAACGGATTCTGACGTTCCTCGACCCGGAGAGCGATCCGCTGGGCACCGGCTGGAACATCATTCAGTCGAAAGCCGCCATCGGTTCCGGCGGCGTATTCGGCAAGGGCTGGCTGCTGGGCACCCAGTCGCACCTGGACTTCCTGCCGGAAAGCCACACCGACTTCATCATCGCGGTGCTCGGCGAAGAGTTCGGGCTGGTGGGCATCTGCGCACTGTTGCTGATCTATCTGCTGCTGATCGGCCGCGGCCTGGTGATTACCGCCCAGGCGCAGACGCTGTTCGGCAAATTGCTCGCCGGTGCTCTGACCATGACGTTTTTTGTTTACGTTTTCGTCAACATCGGTATGGTCAGTGGCCTGTTGCCGGTGGTGGGGGTGCCGTTGCCGTTCATTAGCTATGGCGGAACTTCGCTGGTGACGCTGCTGTCAGCGTTTGGGGTTTTGATGTCGATCCATACCCATCGCAAGTGGATCGCACAGGTTTGAATAAGGTGAAGAGTTCAATGCAAGTAATGCGTGACTGGGCGACACGATACGCACCGTGGCTCGGCCTGGTAGGCATCCTTGGCAGCGCGCAGGAAGCGTTGGCCGGCGATTACGAAGGCTCGCCCCAGGTGGCCGAATTCGTCGGTGAAATGACCCGCGACTACGGTTTTGCCGGCGAACAGCTGATGGCCGTGTTCCGCGAAGCCCAGCGCAAGCAGGCGATTCTCGACGCCATTTCCAAACCCGCCGAACGGGTCAAGCAGTGGAAAGAATACCGGCCGATGTTCATCACCGACGCGCGCATCGCCCGCGGTGTGGACTTCTGGCGCCAGCACGAGGCCACCCTGGCCCGCGCCGAGCAGGAATACGGTGTTCCAGCCCAGGTGATCGTGTCGATCATCGGCGTTGAGACCTTTTTCGGACGTAATACCGGCAATTACCGGGTGATCGATGCCTTGTCCACGCTGGGTTTCGACTATCCTCCCCGTGCCGAATTTTTCCGCAAGGAGCTGCGTGAGTTCCTGCTGCTGGCCCGGGAAGAGCAGGTCGACCCGCTGACCCTCAAGGGTTCCTATGCCGGGGCGATGGGGCTGCCGCAGTTCATGCCGAGCAGTTTTCGCGCCTACGCGGTGGATTTCGACGGCGACGGCCACATCAATATCTGGAACAACCCGGATGATGCGATCGGCAGCGTCGCCAGCTATTTCAAGCGTCACGGCTGGGTCGCCGGTGAACCGGTAGTCAGTCGCGCGGATGTCCGTGGCGAGCAGGTGGATGAAGGCCTGACCACTGGCATCGAGCCGACGAAAACCGTCGGGGAGTTGCGAGCGCTGGGCTGGTCGAGTCATGATGCGCTGCGCGATGACATGCCGGTCACCGCATTCCGCCTGGAAGGCGACAACGGCCCGGAATACTGGATGGGCCTGAAGAATTTCTACGCGATCACGCGTTATAACCGCAGCGTGATGTACGCCATGGCCGTACATCAACTGTCTGAACAGCTGGTACAAGCACGGGGCGTCAAGTAATGCGGGCATTGCCTATCAATAAACCCCTGAAGCTGGTGGCCTTTGCTGCATTGGCGGTACTGGTCGCCAGTTGTTCGACCAGCCGTTCGCCGAGCCAGAAGCCGACCACCGCCGTACGTTCGCAGCCGGGCCTGGACATCAACCGGGCCCACAAGGACGGCGCGCCGTGGTGGGACGTCGATGTGTCGCGCATCCCCGATGCAACGCCAACCCTGCACACCGGCCCATACAAGGCCAACCCGTACACCGTGCTGGGCAAGACCTACTTCCCGTTGCAGGAATCCAAGACTTACGTGGCCTCCGGCACTGCGTCCTGGTACGGCACCAAGTTCCACGGTCAGAACACCGCCAACGGGGAGGTCTACGACCTGTACGGCATGAGTGCCGCCCACAAGACATTACCGCTGCCGAGTTACGTTCGGGTGACCAACCTGGACAACAACAAGAGCGTGATTCTGCGGGTCAATGACCGCGGGCCGTTCTACTCGGACCGGATCATCGACCTGTCCTACGCCGCCGCGAAAAAACTCGGTTATGCCGAAATCGGCACCGCGCGGGTCAAGGTCGAAGGCATCGACCCGCAGCAATGGTGGGCCGCCAAGGGCCGTCCGGCGCCTTTGATGCTCAACGAGCCGCAAGTCGCGCAGAATAGCGCCCCGGTGATCACGGCCTCGGCCGGCACCGTCGAGCAATGGACTCCGCCGCCGCAGCAGCACGCCGCGGCCGTCGTGCCAGTCCAGCTCGATGCAAAAAAAAACGCTTCTGCACCAGCGTCTGGCCAGTATCTGCAGGTGGGCGCGTTCGCCAACCCGGACGCTGCAGAACTCCTGAGGTCGAAGCTCAGCGGGATGGTGAGCGCTCCGGTGTTCATCAGCTCGATCGTGCGCAATCAGCAGACCCTGCACCGGGTTCGCCTGGGACCGATCGGCTCGCCGGGTGAAATTGCCCAGGTGCAGAACAGCGTGCGCCTGGCCAACCTGGGTTCGCCAAGTGTGGTCACCGAGTAAACGTAGGACTTGATTGACGGTTCACCAGCGATTGGGGGGTGAACCAGGTTGTTGGCTCGTCGAAGAACAAAAGCCCGGCAAGGGTGACTGGAGTGAGCAACTGAACACGCGATGCTCGTAGGGTTTGCTCGAAAGCTCGCCGAGCGGCGATCAGGCAAGGCAAAAACAGGTGAGGAAGCGGAGTGTAGGGGACCTACATGAGCATTCCGAATCTGTTTTTAACGCAGCATGATCGTCGCGCAGGCAGGTTTCGGGCAAAGCCTGAAAGCCATCTGATTAATTTTGTCCGCAAGGACAGTTTCCATTAGCGATTTCGAGAGACGGATGAACATCACCACCTTTGCCAAACGCCTGTGTCTGCTAGTCCCGCTGCTCCTCTCGCCTGCCGCGTTCGCGGCCGAGATGATGCCGTCGCCACCACAACTGGCCGCCAAATCCTACGTGCTCATGGATGCCAACAGCGGTAACGTGCTGGTGGAAAACAACGGTGACCAGCGTCTGCCGCCGGCCAGCCTGACCAAACTGATGACCGCGTACATCGCCACGCTGGAAATCCGTCGCGGCCAGATCGGTGAAAACGACCCGGTGACCGTCAGCGAAAACGCCTGGCGCACCGGCGGTTCGCGGATGTTCATCAAGGTCGGCTCGCAGGTCACTGTCAGCGACCTGCTGCACGGCATCATCATCCAGTCCGGCAACGACGCCAGCGTCGCGGTGGCTGAACACATCGCGGGCAGCGAAGACGCCTTCGCCGACCTGATGAACAAGACCGTCGCCGATCTGGGCATGACCAATACCCACTTCATGAACCCGACCGGTCTGCCGAACCCCGAGCACTACTCGTCGGCTCACGACATGGCGATCCTGGCGCGCGCGATCATCCACGAAGATCCGGCTCACTACGCGATCTACTCGCAGAAAGAGTTCTTCTGGAACGGCATCAAACAGCCTAACCGCAACCTGCTGCTGTGGCGCGACAAGACCGTTGACGGTCTGAAAACCGGCCACACCGACGAAGCCGGCTACTGCATGGTGTCCTCGGCCGTACGTGATGGCATGCGCCTGATCGCCGTGGTGTTCGGCACCAACAGCGAAGTGGCTCGCGCCGCCGAGACCCAGAAGCTGCTGACCTACGGTTTCCGCTTCTTCGAAACCCAGACCTTCTACCAGAAGGGCACCGAATTGGCTCAGGCCCCGGTGTGGAAAGGCACTACCAGTCAAGTCAAGGCCGGCCTGGCACAAGACCTGACCATGACCCTGCCGAAAGGCCAGCTGAAGAAGCTTGCTGCCAGCATGACCATGAACCCGCAACTGACCGCGCCAATCGCCAAGGGCGACGTGATCGGTAAAGTCGAAGTGAAACTGGACGACAAGGTGGTGCACAGCGCCGACCTGATCGCCCTGGACGCTGTCGAGGAGGGTGGTATCTTCCGCCGCATGTGGGATAGCATCCGTCTATTCTTCTACGGCTTGTTCAACTGATTTGAGTTGACCTGCATGGCCCCGTTCCGATCCGGAGCGGGGCCTTGTTCGTTACCGGGCTTACGCTTACGAGGCCGTTACGCCATGACTGATACCGAAGTAAAGGCGCCAAAGATCGAATTTCCCCAGGTTGATTATCCGGTTAAGGTGATCAGCGATACGGGCGTCGGCAACAAAGACAAGATCATCGACATCGTCAAGAAACACGCCAGGATCAACGATGAGCGTGTCGACGAGCGTCAAAGCAGCAACGGCAAGTACACCACCATTCAGTTGCACATCGTCGCGACCGACCAGGATCAGCTGTACAACATCAACAGCGAACTGCGGGCTACCGGTTTCGTGCACATGGTGCTGTGATGCCCGGCACGCTGGGCTTTCGCGAGCTTGGCCAGATGGCTTACGAGCCGGTCTGGCAGGCCATGCAGCGTTTTACCAACGAGCGTGGCACCACGGCCCCCGACGAAATCTGGCTGGTGGAGCACCCGCCGGTGTTCACCCAGGGCCAGGCCGGCAAGGCCGAGCACCTGTTGCTGCCGGGAGACATTCCGGTGGTGCAGGTCGACCGCGGCGGTCAGGTGACCTACCATGGCCCAGGCCAGTTGGTGGCCTATCTGCTGCTGGATGTGCGCCGACTCGGTTTCGGCGTGCGCGATCTGGTCAGCCGCATGGAGCGCTGCCTGATCGAACTGCTGGCCAGCTACGGCGTGACCGCCGTGGCCAAGCCGGATGCTCCCGGCGTCTACGTCGACGGAGCGAAGATCGCTTCTCTGGGTTTGCGGATTCGCCACGGTTGTTCCTTTCATGGCCTGGCCCTGAACGTGGACATGAACCTGGAGCCGTTTCGACGGATTAATCCCTGCGGCTATGCCGGGCTGGCGATGACCCAGCTGAGCGAGCACGCAGGATCGATTGAATTTGCCGAGGTAAGTGCCCGGCTGCGCGCGCAGCTCGTCAAACACCTCGACTATGCTGAGCAGACGACCCTGACGGGCGGAATCGACTGATATGACTACTGATGCAGTGCAAACCATGATCCCGACGCTCGACGTGACCGAGCGCCCGGCCCCGCGTCCCAAGGTTGAAGCCGGCGTCAAGCTGCGCGGCGCCGAGAAGGTTGCACGCATCCCGGTGAAGATCATTCCGACCACCGAACTGCCGAAGAAACCCGACTGGATCCGCGTGCGCATCCCGGTTTCGCCGGAAGTCGACCGCATCAAGAGCCTGCTGCGCAAACACAAGCTGCACAGCGTCTGCGAAGAGGCCTCCTGCCCGAACCTGGGCGAGTGCTTCTCCGGCGGCACCGCGACCTTCATGATCATGGGTGACATCTGCACCCGTCGTTGCCCGTTCTGCGACGTTGGCCACGGTCGTCCGAAGCCACTGGACGTCAACGAGCCGGAAAGCCTGGCCATCGCCATCGCCGATCTGAAGCTCAAGTACGTGGTGATCACCTCGGTTGACCGCGACGACCTGCGTGACGGCGGTGCCCAGCACTTCGCCGACTGCATCCGCGAAATCCGCAAACTGTCGCCGAACGTGCAGCTCGAGACACTGGTCCCGGACTACCGTGGCCGCATGGACATCGCCCTGGAAATCACCGCTGCCGAGCCGCCGGATGTGTTCAACCACAACCTGGAAACCGTACCGCGCCTGTACAAGGCTGCGCGTCCGGGTTCGGACTACCAGTGGTCGCTGACCCTGCTGCAACGCTTCAAGCAGATGATGCCGCACATCCCGACCAAATCCGGCCTGATGCTCGGCTTGGGCGAGACCGACGACGAAGTCATCGAAGTCATGAAGCGCATGCGCGAACACGACATCGACATGCTGACCCTGGGCCAGTATCTGCAACCGTCCCGCAGCCACTTGCCGGTGCAGCGTTTCGTGCACCCGGACACCTTCGCCTGGTTCGCCGAGGAAGGTTACAAGATGGGCTTCAAGAACGTCGCGTCCGGCCCGTTGGTGCGTTCTTCGTACCACGCTGACGAGCAAGCGAAACTGGTCAAGGCCGAGCTGCTCGGTTCCTGATTCAGCGCTGAATGAAAGAATGCCCGCCGGGGTTTATCGCCCGGCGGGCATTTTTTTGCCCGGCCTGCACTCGTTACTGACTTCTCCAGCAATCTGCGGCGCAGCCGAGCCTCTTCTGTTTGTCGCCGTTCCTGACTACTGTGTGAGCATGACTTCACACAGGGAGATCCATGGATGACCGTTCGACCGACCCACACCCTTTTTCCGCACAAGTCTGTGCCCGCACTGCCGTCGGAAGGGCTGATCGGCGTCATTGCGCCCGCCGGCCCCGGCACGCTGGATACCGAAAAGGCCGTTCAGTGGATGCGCGCCCGGGGTTACGGTTTACGGGTGTTCCCGGGCGTCTATGAAAAGGACGGTTATCTGGCCGGCAGCGACGAGGTGCGGCTCAACGATCTGCACGCGGCGTTCGCTGACGAAGAGGTCGATGCGATCATTTGCCTGCGCGGTGGTTACGGCACGCCAAGGTTGCTGGATCGGATCGATTACGACCTGCTGAGCCGTCATGCCAAGCCCTTCGTCGGTTACAGCGACATCACCGCACTGCACCTGGCCATCAGTCGCTACGCCGGGTTCGTGACCTTTCACGGGCCGTTGTTGAATGCCGATCTGCTGGGTGACAAGGAGCCGCCGACGGTGACGTCGTTCTTCGCCATGCTGCGCGGTCAGTTGAAGGCCGGCAGTGTACTGAGTCATCCGGCGGCTTATCCGTTGACCACCGTGGAGCCCGGCATTGCCCACGGGCGTTTGCAGGGCGGCAATCTGGCGATGATCGCAGCGACCCTGGGCACGCCCTACGAAATCGACGTCGAAGGGGTGATTCTGTTGATCGAGGACATCAACGAGCCGCTGTACCGGATCGACCGCTTGCTGACCCAGATGCGCCTGGCGGGCAAATTGGCCCGATTGCGTGGGGTGCTGGTCGGGGACGTGGCGGGCGTGGATGTCGAGGCCTTGAACCGCTTGCTCAAACAGACCTTTGAACCGCTGAGGATTCCGGTGCTGTCCGGCTGGCGCAGCGGGCACTGCGATCCGAATTTGACGTTGCCGCTGGGGGCGCTGGTTCGACTGGACGCAGGGAAGAAGGAGTTGATGCTGGAACAGGATGTGGTGATCAAGGCGTAGAGACCGATCGCCTGATAGTCAGTCATCGCGGGCAAGCCCGCTCCCACAGTTTTCAGGTTGTACGCAGAACTGCGATCACCTCTAAACCTGTGGGAGCGGGCTTGCCCGCGATGCTTTTACTGGTTACGCAGGCTTTCCAGCAGCTTGTGCGTCGGATAACCATCCGCCGGCCAACCAAATGACTGCTGCGCAGCGCGAATCGCCTTGCGCGTATTGGCACCGATGATCCCGTCGGCGGTGCCTGCGTCGTAGTTGCGCGCGGTCAGCAGGTTTTGCAGTTCGATCCGCTCGGTGCGGCTCAACGGCAGGTCATCTTTTGGCCAGCTGCCATTGATCAGGCCGGCGCCGTTGAAGCGCTCGGACAACAGGCTGACGGCCAGTGCGTAGGACGACGAATTGTTGTACTTGAGGATCGCCCGGAAGTTATCGAGGATCAGGAACGCCGGGCCACGGTAGCCAGCCGGCAGCAGTAGAGCAGCAGACAGTTGCTCGGAGCCGGCCGGCACCTGGCCGCCGTTCGGCAGGGTTACGCCCAATTGCCGCCATTCGGCGACGCTTTTTCGAATAGCGCCGTCGGCCAGGGTGTAGTTGAAACCGCTCGGCAGTTGCACTTCGAAGCCCCACGGCTGGCCACGCTGCCAGCCGGAGCTTTGCAGGTAGTGCGCGGTGGAGGCCAATGCGTCAGCCGGGCTGCCCCAGATGTCGCGGCGACCGTCACCGTCGAAGTCCACGGCGTGGGTGTTGTAGGTGGTCGGGATGAACTGGGTCTGGCCCATTGCGCCGGCCCAGGAGCCGAGCATTTTCTCCGGCGTGATGTCGCCCTGTTGCAGGATCTGCAGCGCCGCAATCAGCTGCGCATGGGCAAAGCCCGGACGGCGACCTTCATAGGCCAGGGTCGCCAGCGAGTTGATCACCGACTTGCTGCCCTGGAACTGGCCGAAATTGCTTTCCATCCCCCACACCGACACCAGCGCCTGGCGATCGACGCCGTAACGCTGTTCGATGCTCTGCAGAATGTCGGCGTACTGGCTGATCAGTGCCTGGCCTTTGCGCACGCGCAACGGCGACAGTGCGCCATCCAGGTATTCCCAGACCGGCCGGGCGAACTCCGGCTGGCTGCGGTCGGCGCGAATCACGCTGGCATCGAAGCTGACATTGGCGAAGGCACGGTCGAACAGGTCGGCACGAATGCCGGCGGCCAGGGCTTCCTTGCGGAAACCGGCCTGCCATTCGGCAAAGGTCTGGGTCGGTTGCAGGTCGAGGTTGTCACCGGACGGCACTACCGGCGGGATGACCGCTGGGGCTGTGGCAACGGGGACGGTCTGAAGCGGTTGAGCGTCAGCGGCGGTGGGTTTTTCCGCGCAGGCGACGAGCAATACGAAGCTGGAGGCAGCGATCAGTTGGCGAAAGGGCCAACGACGGGAAAGACTGAGGGGCATGCACGGGTCCAGGGAATACGAATCAGGTGCAGACCTTAACATGAGGAAGGGGTGCTGCGCTTCAAGCGGCCAGAAAGTAAGAAGCCTCCCAGCTGTCAGACTGGAAGGCTTCGCGGCGGTAGCTGCCTTTACCCTTGGTTGGTCGTTCCTGACGGCTGCGGAACAGGGGTTGGGCGACGATGGATTTGGCCTTGTTGTGGCCATGTTTCGATGGCTTTTTGCTCATGATGATTCTCTCGATTGAGTGAGGTTTTGCGCGGCAGATAATCTGCCGATCTAGAGCGTCTGTCTATAGGACCGAGGGCGGGATGTTCTGTAGGAAATGGACTCGGTAAAAAAACGGGATCGCAGCGCGCGATCCCGGAATTCATTCGGCAGGCAATGTCAGGCGCTGACCGGCCATCAGCAGCGCCAACCGGCTCAGGCTCATCCACGGCGAGCCGGCCGCCTGGCCCTTGATTTGTGCATCGATGCGCTGGGCTTCGAGCAGCAACTGTGCCCAGCGTTGCGCCGAGTAGCGTTGCAGGGCCTTGCTCATCAGCGGTTTTCGCTTGTCCCAGACCGGCGGCTTGGCCTGACTGAAGCACTTGTCCAGCGGCGTGCCCTGGCTGTATTGCAACGAGATGTTGGCCAGCAGCCGTAACTCCCGAGCCAGGGCCCAGAGGATCACCGGCGGCTCGACCCCTTCACCGCGCAGCCCTTCGAGCATGCGCAGGGCGTGGGCCGGTTCGCCGTTAAGCACTGCATCGGTCAGGCCGAACACGTCGAAACGCGCACTGTCGGCCACGGCCGCCTGTACGGTTTCGATGGTGATCTGCCCGCCCTCGGCCATCAACTTGAGCTTTTCGATCTCTTGCGCAGCGGCCAGCAGGTTGCCTTCGACCCGCGCGGCAATCAGTTCGACCGCGTCCTGACTGGCCGACAAGCCGGCCTGGGACAGGCGCTGACGAATCCAGCTCGGCAACTGGTTGGCATCCACCGGCCAGATCTGCACGAACTGGGTCTGCTGACCCTCGACCAGCGCCTTGCCCCACTTGGTCTTCTGCGTGCTGCCGTCGAGCTTCGGCAGGCTGATCAGCAGCACCGTGTCTTCAGCCGGGCGTGAGCAATATTCGATCAGTGCGGCGGCGCCCTTGTCACCGGGCTTGCCCGAAGGCAGGCGCAGTTCCAGCAGGCGTTTTTCAGCGAACAGCGACATGCTGGCGCCGGCCTGCAGCAACGTACCCCAATCGAAATTGGCGTCGGCGGCAAACACCTGACGTTCGTCGAACCCTTGCTGGCGGGCAGCGGAGCGAATGGCGTCGGCGGCTTCCTGACACAGCAGCGGGTCATCGCCGCTGATGATGTAGACCGGCGCAAGAGCGCCTTGCAGGTGTTTGCCGAGTTGGGCGGGAGCGAGCTTCATAAGAGAGGGCGAACGGGGCGCCTGAGCGCCCCGAACGTCTTACTGCTGCGGCAGTTCGAGCGGCGACTGGCGCGGGGTTTCCGCTTCAGCCTTCTGTGCCGCTTCGAGGGCGTCGGCTTCTGCCTTGGCCCGTGCGTTGGCGGTTTGCTGCAGAGCGTCAAGCTGTGCCGGTGTCAGCTGTTGCAGACGCAGCATCATGCGCTGTACCAGCTCGCGTTGTGTTTCACGTCGGGCATCGTTGGCTTCCTGGTCGGAACCCACGAGGTTGTTGCCGTCGTGGATGAACACTTTCTGCACTTCAAGCTTGTCGCTCTTGAGCAACAGGTCCTTTTCGCCGCGGATATCGTAGGTCAGCACGGTGCTCACCTGATATTCGCCAGTACGACCGGCGCCCGCGTAGCTGAGGATGCGCTGGCTTTCCTGCTCATCGGACAGGTAAAGCTTGTACGGCGCACCGGAAACGACCTTGACGCCGCTGGCCTCCAGCACCTGACGCAGTTGCGTCACGGTTTCGCCGTAGGCGTTGCGGGCGCTCAGATCGAGCTCCTTGATCGAAAGTTCGTTGGTGCCGGTACCACGCAGCTGGAAACCGCAGGCGCTCAACAGGACGGCGAGGCCCATCACCAGCAGATTGCGTTTGATCATTGTGTTGCTCCCCTTGAAACCATGTGGGCCGACTCTGTGGCCCGAAAGGTTTTACTGGGCGTCAGGCACACCTGACGCCCGATCCAATTAGCTGGCGACGATATTGACCAGTTTCCCGGGCACTACGATCACTTTGCGAATCGTCAGGCCGTCAACGAAACGCAGTACGTTCTCGTTGGCACGGGCTGCCGCTTCGACTTCTTCACGGGTCGCGGCGGCCGGCATTTCGATCTGGCCACGCAGCTTGCCGTTGACCTGGATCACCAGGGTCAGGCTGTCCTGAACGAGTGCGCTTTCATCCACCACTGGCCAGCCGGCGTCGATCACAGGGTCGGCGTGGCCCAGTTGATTCCACAGTTCGTGGCAAATGTGCGGGGTGATCGGAGCCAGCAACAGCGTAACGGCTTCCAGACCTTCCTGAACCAGTGCACGATCCTGTTCGGTGGATTGTGCTGCTTTTTCCAGCACGTTCATCAGCGTCATCACCTGGGCGATGGCGGTGTTGAATTTGTGATTCTGGCCGACGTCATGGCTGGCCTGCTTGATCGCCTGGTGGATCGCGCGACGAACGGCTTTCTGCTCGTCGTTCAGGCCGGCGATGTCCAGTTTGCCCGGCAGGCCCTGAGTGACGTGGGCCTGAGCCAGACGCCAGACGCGCTTGAGGAAGCGGTGCGAACCTTCAACGCCGGAGTCGGACCACGCGGCGCTCATGTCGGGCGGCGAGGCGAACATCATGAACAGGCGGCAGGTGTCCGCGCCGAACTGGTCGATCATCGATTGAGGGTCGACGCCGTTGTTCTTCGACTTGGCCATTTTCTCGGTGCCGCCGATTTCCACCGGCAGACCGTCGGTTTTCAGTCTGGCGCTGGTGACGTTGCCCTTGCCGTCGCGTTCGAGATCGACGTCCGCCGGGTTGAACCAGGTGTAGGCGCCGTTGGCTTCGCGGCGATAGTAAGTCTCGGCAATCACCATGCCTTGAGTCAGCAGGTTCTTGAACGGCTCGTTGGAGCTCACCAGGCCTTCGTCGCGCATCAGCTTGTGGAAGAAACGCGCGTACAGCAGGTGAAGAATGGCGTGTTCAATACCACCGATGTACTGATCCACCGGCAACCAGTGGTCGGCCGCGGATTTTTCCACCAGACCGCCTTCGAAGTGCGGCGAGGCGTAACGGGCGTAGTACCAGGACGACTCGACGAAGGTGTCCATGGTGTCGGTTTCACGCTTGGCAGGCTGACCGCATTTCGGGCAGGTGCACTCGTAGAACTCGGGCATGCGTGCCAGCGGCGAACCGGCGCCGTCCGGCACCACGTCTTCCGGCAGGACGACCGGCAGTTGATCTTCCGGCACCGGCACGTCGCCGCAGGCATCGCAGTGGATGATCGGGATCGGGCAGCCCCAGTAGCGCTGACGGCTGATGCCCCAGTCGCGCAGGCGGAACTGGGTGCGCGAGGCGCCGAGGTTTTTCTTGATCAGGGCGACTTCCATGGCGTCGAACGCGCCAGCGAAGTCCAGACCGTCGAATTCGCCGGAGTTGATCAGCGTGCCGTGCTCGCCGTAGGCGTCTTGCCATGGCGCCGGGTTGGTTTCACCGGAGCTGGTGCGCACCACGGATTTGACCGGCAGGTTGTACTTGTGGGCGAATTCGAAATCGCGCTCGTCGTGCGCCGGCACAGCCATGACCGCGCCGTCGCCGTAGTGCATCAGTACATAGTTGGCGACCCACACCGGCAGTTTTTCGCCGGTCAGCGGGTGCTCGACGAACAACCCGGTCGGCAGGCCTTTCTTCTCTTGAGTGGCGACGTCGGCTTCGGCGACGCTGCCGCCCTTGCATTCGGCGATGAACGCTTGCAGCTCAGGGTTGTTCTTCGCGGCGAGAGCGGCCAGGTGGTGCTCGGCGGCCACGGCAACATAAGTTGCGCCCATCAGGGTGTCCGGACGGGTGGTGAAGACTTTCAGGGTGCCGGTTTCGCCGATCGAGTCGACGTTGTACGGGAACTGCACTTCCATCCCGCGCGATTTGCCGATCCAGTTGCGCTGCATGGTCTTGACCTGCTCAGGCCAGCCGGTCAGTTCGTCGAGGCTCTCCAGCAGCTCATCCGCGTAGGCGGTGATCTTGAAGTAGTACATCGGGATTTCGCGCTTTTCGATCAGCGCGCCGGAACGCCAGCCGCGACCGTCGATCACCTGTTCGTTGGCCAGAACGGTCTGGTCGATCGGGTCCCAGTTCACGGTGCCATTCTTGCGGTAGATCACGCCTTTCTCGAACAGGCGAGTGAACAGCCATTGTTCCCAGCGGTAGTAATCCGGCTTGCAGGTGGTGACTTCCCGCGACCAGTCGACCGCCAGGCCCAGGCTGCGCAGCTGGGATTTCATGTAGGCGATGTTTTCGTAGGTCCACTTGGCCGGGGCCACGTTGTTCTTCATGGCGGCGTTTTCCGCCGGCATGCCGAAGGCGTCCCAACCCATCGGTTGCAGAACGTTCTTGCCGAGCATGCGCTGGTAGCGGGAGATCACGTCGCCGATGGTGTAGTTGCGCACGTGCCCCATGTGTAGCTTGCCGCTGGGGTAAGGGAACATCGACAGGCAGTAGTAGGTTTCCTTGCCTGGCTGTTCACTGACTTCAAAGGACTTTTGCTCGTCCCAGAACGATTGGGCGGCGGCTTCGATTTCACGGGGCTGATATTGTTCGTGCATGGCTACTTTTGTACTGGATAGGGGTGGCCTAATCCTCTTCAATGCGACGTCCCGGGCATGTCGGACGAGCTGGAAGTGGAGTTACAGGAAGCGCCGTAGCATACATGACCGCGCTTGGCCTAGGGAAACCCTGATTGCAGCCGTTTGACCGGCCGAAATCGCGGCGAGGGCCGTTGGTCGCGGCACGCAGCCGGTTTGTGCAGCGAAGCTAAGCTCTAACTGGGGAGTGAGTCTTATCTTCAATGAGGTGAGGGATGGTGGAGTCACAGCAAAAAAACGTTACCAAACCCGAGTTGTACGAGCGGTTGATCGATCGTCTGGGGATGGCCCTGGACGCGGCAAAAACCGCTGGAAGGCTGCGCGACGAGCGCCCCCTGGAGCTGGAATTGCGTGGCTTGAGTCCCGCCGAGTTCAAACTGGTCAAGGCCTATCTGGATCGCAGTGAGCGTGAAACCCACGGATACCTGTCACAAGCAGTGAAACAGCTCGATGCTGCCCATTCGGCCAAGGTCATCTGGCTCAAGGACAAGGCACCCGGCAGAGACGCCGTCAAAGTGCGGACTCTGCAGGCCAAGTAAACGCATGGCAGGTCAAAAAGCGGATCTTTTTCAACGGGATCCGACCCTACTGGTTGTCGCGCTGTATCAACCCACTTAGGCTTCGGGCATCTCTGGAGATGCTCGATGCCTTTTCGTTATTTCATTAAACAACTTCTATTGCCGCCAGGCCTTCTCTTGTTGCTGCTACTCGTCGCCTGGTGGTTGCGACGTTCGCGGCCGCGACTGGCCGGGCTGTGTTTCGCCCTGGGTTTTGGTGGCTTCTTGCTGATGAGTTTGCCGGTAGTCGTGCAATGGGGCGCCAAAGCCCTGGAGCGCGAGCCGCCGCTGGCCCGGGAAGCATGGAAAAGCCTGGCGCAGCGCGCCGATGCGATTGTGGTGCTGGGCTCCGGCCGCGAGCGCGGCGATCTGGCCTGGGGTGAAGATCAACCGACCGGTGTCGGGCTGGAGCGCCAACGTTATGCGGCGCGACTGGCCAAGGCATCCGGGCTGCCGATTCTGACCAGCGGCGGCCTGCATTACGGTACGCCGCCGACCGAGGCGAAGCTGATGGCGGATTCGCTGCGCGATGACTTCGGCGTGACCGTGCGCTGGCAGGAGGGAGAGAGCCGCACTACGTGGGAGAACGCCGAATTCAGCGCCAAAATGCTGTTGCCGGAAGGCGTCAAACGCATCGTGCTGGTCACCCAGGCCTGGCATATGCCGCGAGCGGTGTGGAGTTATCAACAGGCCGGGTTCGAGGTCGTGCCGGCGCCGGTCGGTTTCCTCGGCACGGACAATGCGCGACCGTTCGGCGGCTGGCTGCCGGAGTTCAAGTCGATCTGGCAGAGCGGGCAGTTGATGAACGAGGCGGTGGGGCAGATCGGCTATTCGCTGTTCTACCGAGGGAATGACAGCACCGATTGATGCGTTGTCGTTGATGGCGCTTTCGCGAGCAAGCCCGCTCCCACAGTGGTCACCTGTGGGAGCGGGCGATTTCTCAGAGCGTCTTGGACATCCGGTTGGTCATCAGCGCCCAGCCGAACAGCACCACACACAGGATGATCAGCGGCCACGAGCGCCATTGCAGATACGGCGTCAGGTTGTGCATCGGCACCACTTCGCCGTAGAGCACGCCCTGCTCGAACTGCGGAATTCGCTCGGTGATCTGGCCGAACGGGTTGATCAGCCCGGTCACGCCGTTGTTGGTCGCGCGAATCATCCAGCGTCCGGCTTCAAGCGCGCGCATCTGCGCCATTTGCAGGTGTTGCAGCGGGCCGATCGACGTACCGAACCAGGTGTCGTTGCTGATCGTCAGCAGCAGATCGCTGCGTGCCGCCAGGCCTGCGGCGAATTCCGGATACACCACTTCGTAGCAGATGAACGGCGCGATCTGGTAGCCCTTCGCTTGCAACAGCGCCTGATCGGCAGGGCCGCGGGCGAAGTCGGACATCGGCAGGTCGAAGAACGCGATCAGCCCGCGCAGGATGTCCTGCAACGGTACGTATTCGCCGAACGGCACCAGTTTCTGCTTCAGATAAGTGCCATCGCCTTCGCCGACTACGGTGATGCCGTTGAAGAAGCGTTTTTCGTGACGGACCATTTCGCGGATCGGCACGCCGGTGATCAGCGCCGATTTACGCTCGGCGGCGAAGTTGCCCATCATGGTCAGGTAGCCCTCGGCTGACTCCTTGAGCACCGGCACGGCGGTTTCCGGCCAGATCAAAAGATCCACCGGTTTGGAGCGGAAACTCAGATCGCGGTACAGCGCCAGTTGCGCATTGAGTTCGGCCGGGTCCCATTTCATGCTTTGCGCGACGTTCCCCTGGATGGCGGCAACGGTCAGCGGCGCGCCGGCCGGGCTGGTCCAGGCATGGCCCTTGAGCGCAATGCCCGCCGCCCACGGCCCGATCAGCAATACCAGGCCGGCAGCGATGAAGGCTTTGCGGCGGGTTTGCAGCAGGCGCGGTGCGTTGTAGATCAGTGCAGCGGTCAGTGCGAGAACGAACGACACCAGCCACATGCCGCCCACCGGCGCGAGTCCGGCCAACGGGCCATCGAGCTGGCTGTAACCGGAATACAGCCACGGAAAACCGGTGAGGAACCAGCCGCGGAAAGCTTCCTGGCCTACCCATAGCGCCGCAAATGCAAGGGCGTCGGCCACCGGCGCTTCGTTACGCCGCAACCAGCGCGCCCAGAGCCAGGCGGGCAGGGCGAAGAACCAGGCAATGGCCGCCGTGAAGATCAGCATCAGGAAACCGGCCAGCAGCACCGAGGCTCCGCCGAAGTGGTGGATGCTGTAATAGATCCAGCTGGTGCCGGCGCCGAACAGGCCGAAACCGAAGCACCAGCCACGACCCAGTGCCTGACGCGGGCTCAGCTCGCGCAGGCCGGCGTAGAACAGGCCGACCGCCAGCAGGGCCAGCGGCCAGAGATCGAACGGTGCCAGAGCGAAGGTGGTGATTGCACCGGCCGCCACGGCCAGCAGGTTACCGGGCCAGCCGGGGCGGGTTGTCCAGCGCATTTCAGTCCTTAAATTTACCGGGCGATTGGCGTGAGTCGCAACAAGTGAATCCGACGGCTGTCGGCGTTCAGGATGCGGAAGCGATAGGCGCCGATTTCAGTGATTTCGTTGCGTTTTGGCAAGTGCCCGAACGCGCTCATCACCAGCCCGCCGACGGTGTCGAACTCGTCGTCGGAGAATTCGCTGTCGAAGAACTCGTTGAAGTTCTCGATCGGCGTCAGGGCCTTGATCAGGAAATCACCGCTGGGCAGCGGCTTGATGTAGCTGTCTTCTTCGACGTCGTGCTCGTCTTCGATGTCGCCGACGATCTGCTCGAGCACGTCTTCGATGGTCACCAGGCCGGCCACACCGCCGTATTCGTCGATGACGATGGCCATGTGGTTGTGGTTGGCGCGGAACTCACGCAGCAACACGTTCAGGCGCTTGGACTCCGGCACAAAGGTGGCCGGGCGCAGCAGGTCCTTGATGTTGAAGCTGTCGCCGTTCTCCTTGAGGATCAGCGGCAGCAGATCCTTGGCCAGCAGCACGCCCATCACGTCGTCATGGCTTTCGCCGATGACCGGGTAGCGCGAGTGGGCCGAGTCGACCACGGCGGGGAGGAATTCGCGGGGTGTCTGGGTCGCCTTGATGCTGATCATCTGCGAGCGCGGCACCATGATGTCGCGAACCTGCAGGTCAGCCACCTGGATGGCGCCTTCGACGATGGCCAGCGCTTCGCTGTCCAGCAGTTTGTTCTGATGTGCATCGCGCAGCAGCTCCAGCAGCTCCTGGCGGTTCTTCGGCTCGTGGGCAAAAGCCTGGGTCAGTTTACCCAGCCATGACTTTTGCCCGTTGCTCGATCGATCTTCGCTCATAGCGATTACTCTGAATCCTTTGTTGTAACAGTAGGGGATGTTTCGGTTTCGTCGTCCG
The DNA here is from genome assembly GCF_001655595.1 of Pseudomonas sp. DR 5-09. NCBI lineage: Bacteria > Pseudomonadati > Pseudomonadota > Gammaproteobacteria > Pseudomonadales > Pseudomonadaceae > Pseudomonas > Pseudomonas sp. DR 5-09. Next base: position 5,597,922 of record NZ_CP011566.1, on the reverse strand, counting down.
CGTACGGATCGGGATAACCCAATTCGGCAAGCAACTCGCGTTCCAGTGCTTCCATTTCCTCGGCTTCCTCGTCATCTATATGGTCGTAACCAAGCAGATGCAAGCAGCCGTGAATGACCAGATGTGCCCAGTGGGCCTTTAGTTCCTTGCCCTGTTCGGCAGCTTCGCGCTCGACCACCGCCACGCAGATCACCAGATCGCCCAGCAATGGAATGTCGAGAAACTCGTCGGGCACTTCGGCGGGAAAGGACAGCACGTTGGTCGCGTAATCCTTGTGCCGCCAGGTGTGATTCAGTTCGCGGCCTTCTTCCTCGTCGACCAGACGAATGGTCATTTCCGAGTCGGCGGTGCGCTGACGCAAGGCCAGTTCGCACCATTGGCGGAATTCGGCTTCGGTCGGCGCAGACGCTTCGGTCGCGATTTGCAGGTCAAGCTCAAGCATCGTGGCGAGTGTCCTTTGGCGCTTCTTCAGCGATACGCGTCTCGAAGCGCTCGTAGGCTTCGACGATGCGTTGCACCAACGGGTGGCGCACCACGTCCTTAGGCTGGAAATGGGTGAAGCTGATACCCGGCACATCTTTCAGAACTTCGATGACGTGATGAAGTCCGGATTTGGTGCCGCGTGGCAGGTCGACCTGGGTGATGTCGCCGGTAATCACGGCAGTGGAGCCGAAACCGATCCGGGTCAGGAACATCTTCATCTGCTCGACGGTGGTGTTCTGGCTCTCATCGAGAATGATGAAGCTGTTGTTCAGCGTGCGACCGCGCATGTAGGCCAGTGGCGCGACTTCGATCACCTGACGCTCGATCAGCTTGGCCACGTATTCAAAGCCGAGCATTTCGTAGAGCGCGTCGTAGAGCGGGCGCAGGTAAGGGTCGATCTTCTGCGACAGGTCGCCGGGCAGGAAGCCGAGTTTTTCACCCGCTTCGACCGCCGGACGCACCAGCAGGATGCGCCGGATCTGTTCGCGCTCCAGAGCATCGACGGCGCAGGCGACAGCCAGGTAGGTCTTGCCGGTACCGGCCGGGCCGATGCCGAAGTTGATGTCGTTGCCGAGGATTTCCTTCACGTAGCGCAGCTGATTCAAGCCGCGTGGGCGAATCATGCCTTTCTTGGTGCGCAGGGCGACGGAGGCTTCGGCGGGGGCGGGGTTGTCCAGTTGCTCGACGGCCGATTCCTGGAGGAACAGGTGAACCGTATCCGGCGACAGCTCTGAACCCTTGGTTTCCCGGTACAGGCGGCGAATCAGGTTTTCCGCGGAAGTGGTGTGCTTGGGCTCGCCGATCAGCTCGAACTGATTGCCGCGGTTGCGGATCTCGATGGCCAGGCGCTGTTCGATCAGCCGCAAGTGCTCGTCGAACTGCCCGCACAGATTGGCGAAGCGGCGAGCCTCAAAGGGCTCGAGAATGAAACGATGTGGTTCGATGGGTGCGTTCAAGGTCGTATTTAGCCGCCCTGGGGCAATTGGGATGAATTGAAGGATAACGCCAGCGGCGTGGGTGCGAAAGCTCTTAAATGGATGAGCCTGTTCTCAAGATCCAGGCCGGTCCATTGTGGGAGCGAGCCTGCTCGCGATGGCCACGCCACGGTTGACTTGGCAAACCGCGTCATCGTTCATCGCGAGCAGGCTCGCTCCCACAGTTGAACAAATGGTGTTACTGGATCAGCGAGCCGCGCAGCGAGTGCGGTTGCGCCGCGTCGATGTGCACGTCGGCGAACTGGCCAATCAGGGTCGGATTGTCGCAGCGGAAATTGACGATACGGTTATTCTCGGTCCGCCCTTGCAGCTCGCCCGGGTCTTTCTTCGAATAATCGGTCACCAGAATCCGCTGGATCGAACCGACCATTTGTCGGCTGATCTCGAACCCTTGCTGATTCAAACGATGCTGCAAGGCGTTCAGACGTTCTTTCTTCAGTTCTTCCGGAGTGTCGTCGGCCAGATCGGCGGCCGGGGTGCCCGGGCGCTGGCTGTAGACGAACGAGTAGGAAAAGTCGAAACCGACGTCGGCAATCAGCTTCATGGTCTGTTCGAAATCTTTCTCGGTTTCCCCCGGGAAGCCGACGATGAAGTCCGAGCTGATGCAGATGCCCGGTACGGCGGCGCGCAATTTGCGCAACTTGGATTTGTACTCCAGCGCCGTGTGGTTGCGCTTCATCGCGGCCAGAATCCGGTCCGAACCCGACTGCACCGGCAAGTGCAGGTGCTTGACCAGTTCCGGCACTTCGGCGTGGGCCTGGATCAGGCTGTCGGAGAATTCCAGCGGGTGCGAGGTGGTGTAACGGATGCGGTCGATGCCGTCGACCGCCGCGACGACGCGGATCAGTTCCGCCAGATCCGCCAGGCGACCGTCGTGGGTCAGCCCGCGATAGCCGTTGACGTTCTGCCCCAGCAGGGTCACTTCACGCACGCCGTTTTCGGCCAGGTGAATGATCTCGGCGATCACGTCGTCGAACGGTCGGCTGACTTCTTCGCCGCGGGTGTAAGGCACCACGCAGAAGGTGCAGTACTTGCTGCAGCCTTCCATCACCGACACGTAGGCGCTGGGGCCGTCGATGCGCGGCTCGGGCAGGTGGTCGAATTTTTCGATTTCCGGGAACGAGACGTCGACTTGCGGCAGCTTGCTGATGCGCGCGGCGTCGATCATTTCCGGCAGGCGGTGCAGGGTCTGCGGGCCGAACACCACGTCGACGTACGGCGCGCGATCACGGATCGCCGCGCCTTCCTGGCTGGCCACGCAACCGCCGACGGCGATCACCATGTCCGGGTTCGCCAGTTTCAGTTCGCGCCAGCGGCCGAGCTGGGAGTACACCCGGTCCTGAGCGCGTTCGCGAATCGAGCAGGTGTTGAGCAGAATCACGTCGGCATCTTCGGCGCGCGCCGTGACTTCCAGGGCCTGGTGTTCGCCCAGCAGATCGACCATGCGCGAGCTGTCGTACTCGTTCATCTGGCAACCGTGGGTTTCGATGTAAAGCTTCTTGGCCATGGAATAGGGTCGTCACGTGGTTCAAAGAACCGCGCATTATAGGGAACATGTCTCCAGGTTCCTACCGCTGTGCGTCCGGTGGCTATGCTATAGTTCGCGCCCTCATTTTTTACCCCGATGCTGTCTGCCCGCCATGACCAAACGCGAAGCTCCAATCTACAAGGTGATTTTCCTCAACCAGGGCCAGGTGTTCGAAATGTACGCCAAGCAGATCTATCAAAGTGATCTGTGGGGCTTCCTGGAAGTGGAAGAGTTCGTCTTTGGCGAGCGCACGCAAGTGGTCGTCGACCCGAGCGAAGAAAAGCTCAAGGCGCAGTTCGAAGGTGTGGTGCGCAGCTTTGTGCCGATGCACTCGATCGTGCGCATCGACGAGGTCGAGCGTCTGGGAACGCCGAAGATCAGCGAAGCCCGTGGCGGCGTTGGTAACGTGATGCCGTTTCCGATGCCGATGCCTGAGAAGTAAACCGTAAGACCGAGTCGCCTCATTCGCGAGCAAGCCCGCTCCCACAGGGGAATGCAATCAATGTGGGAGCGGGCTTGCTCGCGAAGAGGCCAGAAAAATCTATAGAGAAATCAGGGAAGGGGCGAGAACGGCGTACGCCCGTCGGCGCTTTGCAGTTCCATCAGGTATTTACGGAAAATTTGCCCGAGCACCTGGGTCGCGGTTTCGAGATCTTCGCGGGACATTTTTTCGGAGACTTCGTCGGCGGTGTCCAGTGCATCTTCTGCGCCGTTGACCGCCGCCATCTTCAGCACAATGTACGCCTGAATGTTGTTGGCCTGCACGCCTTCGCCGTGGAAGAACATGGTGCCGAGCTTGAACTGCGCCTGGGCATGGCCCTGCAGCGAGGCCTTTTCGAAATAGCTCAGGGCTTGATTGAGGTCGCGCGGCGCATTCTTGCCGTCGTAGTAGAACTCACCCAACTCGTATTGCGCTTGCGCATCCCCTTCATCCGCTGCCTTTTGGCAGGCGGCGAGGGCCTGCGTGACATCTTGCGGCTGAGTATTGAGGGTGCAGCGACCCATCGCCGGGATCAACAACGAGTTGCCGCCTGCTTGTGCATGTGCGAGCAGCGGCTGAAGGAGCAACAGGCAGCCCAAGGCAAGGGTGCGGCCGGTGCGGTTCATGGGAATCGACTTACCTCTGAAGGGCGCGCGGACCCGTCGAGGGATCCAATAAGCGCGCATTATGAAATAAGCAGGGCCATCCTTACAAAGTCTTTACTCGATTTTCTGCTGCGCGGGAAATATATCGCCCACTTTATGGGAGATTTTTGGCAGGCGTGTCGGAAAAGGCGTGCAGATGTAGGAGAACGCTGACGCTGGCAATGGCCAACGTCAGCGGCGGGGCGTTTTACTTCAACTTGGCGAAGGCGCGTTCGGCGGCGTCGAGGGTCAGTTTCAGCTCGGCTTCGCCATGGGCGATCGAGGTGAAACCGGCTTCGAAGGCGCTCGGTGCCAGGTACACGCCACCTTCCAGCATCAGGTGGAAGAAGCGGCCGAACAGCGCTGCATCGCTGGCCATTACGTCTTCAAACGTAACAATGTCGTCGGCACCGCTGAAGTACAGACCGAACATGCCGCCCGCCTGGGTGGTCACGAACGGAATGCCGGCGGCATCGGCGCGCTGTTGCAGGCCGTCGAGCAGACGCGTGGTGTAGTCGGTCAGCTCGGCGTGGAAACCCGGACGGCTGATCAGGCGCAGGGTGGTCAGGCCGGCGGCCATCGCCAGCGGGTTGCCCGACAGGGTGCCTGCCTGATAGACCGGGCCCAGCGGCGCGATGCGTTCCATGATCGAGCGTTTGCCGCCGAAGCAGCCGACCGGCATGCCGCCACCGATGATCTTGCCGAAGGTGGTCAGGTCCGGGGTCACGCCGTAGTAGGCCTGGGCACCGCCGAGGGCGACGCGGAAACCGGTCATCACTTCGTCGAAAATCAGCACCACGCCGTGCTTGTCGCACAGGCTGCGCAGGCCTTCGAGGAAACCCGGCGCCGGTGGTACGCAGTTCATGTTGCCGGCCACTGGCTCGACGATGATGCAGGCGACGTCCTGGCCGACTTCGGCGAGCATTTTTTCAACCGCGTCGATGTCGTTGAACGGCAGGGTCAGGGTGTGTTTGGCGAACGCTGCCGGTACGCCGGCCGAGCTCGGTACGCCCTGGGTCAGTGCGCCCGAACCGGCCTTGACCAGCAGGCTGTCGGAGTGACCGTGGTAGCAGCCTTCGAACTTGATGATGCTGTCGCGGCCGGTGAAGCCACGGGCCAGACGGATCGCGCTCATGGTCGCTTCGGTGCCGGAGCTGACCATGCGCACCATCTCCATCGACGGCACCAGCGAGCAGACCAGGTCGGCCATCTCGGTTTCCATCGCGGTCGGCGCGCCGTAGGACAGGCCGTGCTGCAACTGGTTACGCACTGCGTCCAGCACGTCCGGGTGGCTGTGGCCAAGGATCATCGGGCCCCAGGAGCCGACGTAATCCACATAACGCTTGTCGTCTTCGTCAGTGACGTAGGCGCCTTCGGCGTGCTTGAAGAACAGCGGCGTGCCGCCAACGCTCTTGAACGCGCGCACCGGTGAGTTCACGCCACCGGGAATGTGTTTCTGGGCGTTGGCAAACAGGGTTTCGGAACGAGACATGATCGGGCTCTCAGACTTTTAATAATTCATTGAAGGCGCGAGTGCGGCGGGTCACTTCGGCGCTGCTGTCGGCGCCGAACAGGCCATGGACCACGGCCAGCAGATCGACACCGTGGGCCACCAATGGCGCAGCGTTGTCGAGGGTGATGCCGCCGATCGCGCAGATCGGCAGGTGCAGGGTGCGCTTGGCTTCGTCGAGCAGATCGAGGCTGCAACTCGGTGCACCGGGTTTGGTGTTGGAATTGAAGAACCGACCGAAGGCGACGTAACTCGCGCCTTCCCTGGCGGCCTGTTCGGCCAGTTCCAGCTGCGCGTGGCAGGTCGAACCGATGATCGCCTTGGAGCCGAGCAGGGCGCGGGTCGGCGACAGCGGGCCGTCGGTCTGGCCCAGGTGCACGCCGACGTTCAGGCGCGCGGCAAGTTCGGCGTCATCGTTGATGATCAATTGCGTCTTGTAGCGCTCGCACAGATCGCGCAGGGCTTCGGCCTCACGCAGACGGCGGGCCTCGTCGCTGCTCTTGTCGCGGTATTGCAGCAGGGTGACGCCGCCTTCCAGCGCCGCCTCCACGTAGGACAGAAACTTGCCGGCCAGCAACTGGCTGTCGGTGATGGCATACAGGCCACGTAGTTTCATCGCGCAGACCTCAGGCTCGGAACATCAGGAACAGAAATCCAGCGGCAGACGACGCGGCACGAACTGGCCTTTGCCCAGCTGTTCAGCATCGCGCAGGGTGCGCCAGGTGTAATCCAGCGCAGTACGCACCGCGCTGGCGAGGTTTTCGCCCAGTGCCAGGCGGCCGGCGAGGGTGCTGGCCAGGGTGCAGCCGGAACCGTGATAGCTGCCGGGCAGGCGCTGGCACTTGAAGGTTTCGCGCAGCCCATCACGGCTGTACAGGCGGTTGTGGATTTCAGTTTCGTCGCCGTGACCGCCGGTGATCAGCAGGTTCTTGATGAACGGCAGAAGTTTTTCAGCGCACTCGTCTGCGGTGCCTTCCGGCAGTTCGGCAAGAATCCGGGCTTCGGGAAGGTTGGGGGTGGCGATGATCGACAGCGGCAGCAGGCGTTCGCGCATGGCGTAGCCGACTTCGTCCTTGCCCAGGCGTCCGCCGCCGCCGGCACGCAGCACCGGGTCGCAGACCACTGGCAAGTGCGGGTGCGCCTGAAGCAGTTCGACGACGGTGTCGACCATTTCCAGGGAACCGAGCATGCCCAGTTTCACCGCCGCGACTTCGGAGTCGTTGAGCACGGCATTGGCCTGGGCCAGTACCCACTCACGGTCGAGGACGCGAAAGTCAGTGACGTTGACGGTGTCTTGCACGGTCAGGGCGGTGACGGCCGGAGCCGCATGGCAACCCTGAGCGAGCAGGGCTTCGATATCTGCCTGCAGGCCGGCGCCACCACTGGGGTCGTGGCCGGAGAGACAGAGGACAACGGGGCGTGAGCTGTAGATATTCATGGTGCGCGAGCTTACCACCAAACCTGTTTTGCGGGTGTTGTGGCGCAGTGCGCGGCCGATAACACGGGTAGCGGTATCCACAGCGCTTGTCACAATCTGACCGAGCCAACAGCTCTAGCCCGGTGTTTTTCTCTGGAACGCCCGTTCTAGAGCCTTTGTGGGAAAAATTTCCATGGTGCTCAATGGCCATCAACGGCTATGCTAGAGTGGATCCAAACCAATAACAGGTAATACCGGTTTTACGTCATCTCAAAGGGAATGGGGGGCTTCCTGACACAACCGGCCAAGCCACGCTGGGGCTTCAATGCGCTATTTGTTGATGTTGCTGTTCTGCTTGCCCTTCCTGGCAAGCGCCGTCGAGTTCGACGAGTTCACCCAGAGCCTCCCGCTGGGTCGATCCCTGCAAGTGTTCGAAGACCCGAGCGGTCAGGCGAGCATTGCCGACGTCCGCGCGCAAGCCGCCGCCGGAAACTTCAAACCCCATGACAAAGCCACGCTCAATGCCGGTTATTCGCGCTCGGCGTTCTGGCTGAAGATCGACCTGCATTACCGCCCGACCAACCCGTCGGCGCAGCGCAGCTGGCTGCTGGAACTGGCGTATCCGCCGCTCGATCATCTCGACCTGTATCTGCCCGATGCGGCCGGTGACTACCGTCTGGTGCGACAGACAGGGGACGCCTTGCCGTTCGCCAGTCGCGAGATCCGCCAGAACAATTACCTGTTCGACCTGGCGTTCAAGCCGGATCAGCAGCGAACCGTTTATCTGCGGTTGTCCAGCGAAGGCTCGATCCAGGCGCCGGTGACGTTGTGGTCGAGCACCGCGTACCTCGAAGACCAGCCGGTGCGCCTGTACGTGCTGGGGATCATTTATGGCGTGCTGCTGGGGATGCTGGTCTACAACCTGTTCATCTACCTCAGCGTGCGCGACACCAGTTACCTCTATTACATCTTCTATATCGCCTCGTTCGGCCTTTATCAGCTGTCGGTCAACGGCGCGGCGGTCGAGTATTTCTGGCCGGACAACCCTTGGTGGGCCAACGCCGCCACGCCGTTCTTCATCGGTTGCGCGGGGCTGTTCGGCAGCCAGTTCGCCCGCAGTTTCCTGCAGACGAAGAACCACAGCCGTTGGCTCGATCGTCTGCTGATCGCCCTGATTGTTTTTGGCGCCGTGGTGATCGGTCTGTCGTTGATGACCAGTTATGGCCTGGCCCTGCGTCTGGCGACGACCCTGGCACTGACCTTCACCGTGGTGATCTTCGCCGCCGGGATCCTCGCCTGGTGGCGCGGTCTGCGGGTGGCGCGCTATTTCATCATTGCCTGGTCGGCGTTCCTGATCGGCGGCATCGTCAACACGATGATGGTGCTGGGCCTGCTGCCGAATGTGTTCCTGACCATGTACGCCAGCCAGATCGGTTCGGCCATCGAAGTGGCGCTGCTGTCACTGGCGCTGGCCGATCGCATCAACGCCATGCGCGAACAACAGGCGCAGACCCTGTTCGACGCCGGCCAGAAACTTGAAGTGCTGAACCAGCAACTGGCCCACAGCAACAAGCTCAAGGACGAATTCCTCGCGACCCTGACCCACGAACTGCGCACGCCGATGAACGGGGTGATCGGTTCGCTGGAGCTGATGCAGACCGTCGAACTCGATCCGGAACTGGAGCAGTATCAGCAGACGGCCGCCGGTTCGGCGCGGGACATGATGCGCATGGTCAACGGCATCCTGACCCTGACCGAATTGCAGGCCGGCAAACTCAAGGCGACGCCGGGCAGTTTCAGCCTGCGCGGGGTGGTCGAGGCGTTGCGGATTCAGTTCGATGGCAATGCTTCGAGCAAGTCGCTGGACTTCAAGGTCGACGTGCTGCCGACCCTGCCGGATCGCCTGCATGGCGACAGCGCCAAACTCGCGCAATGCCTGGAATGCCTGCTGGACAACGCGATCAAGTTCACCCGCGTCGGCGGCCTCGCCTTGCGGGTCACCGGCAAACCGTCGACGGACAATCGCCTGGCGCTGTCCTTCGCGGTGATCGATACCGGCATCGGTTTTACCGATCTGGGCGAGGCGACGATGTATCAGCGGTTCTTCCAGCTCGACGGCTCGATGACCCGCGAATATGGCGGGCTGGGCGTCGGTCTGGCGATCTGCCGTCAATTGGTGGAATTGCTCGGTGGCAAGCTCACGCACCGCTCCGAACCGGGGAGTGGCAGCCGCTTTCAACTGGATGTCGAGTTTGAGTTGCCGGAAGTGGAAGCCGTGCCCGCGTTCAGCCGCGACACCGTGCGTGCACCGCAGGATTGCACCGTGTTGCTGGTGGACGACAACAGTGTCAACCAATTGGTGATGCGCGGCATGTTGCTCAAGCTCGGTTTCCGCGTACGCACCGCCGACCACGGCGCGGCGGCGCTCGACTGTTTGCAGCGCGAGCGTTTCGATGCCGTGCTGATCGATTGCCAGTTGCCGCCGCTGGATGGAGCATCGCTGTGTTGCCAGATTCGTGACCTGCCGGGATGCGCTCATCTGCCGGTGTTCATGATCGCGCTGGGGGCGGATCGCGAGCATTGTGCCTCCGGTGGCTCGATCGATTATCTGAGCAAACCGGTGAAATTCGAGGATCTGCAGGTGGCGATGCAGCGGCGGGTGTTGAGTTGCTGATAGGGTGAAAGCGCCGGCATTTAGGCCAATATGACACTTTGATCGGTTCCGGGGCGGTGCTTAACTGAAGCTCTGGCCGATCAAGGAGCCCCGTCATGAACCTGCATCAGTTCGCCGAAACCCACGAAGTCACCAACCAGCCACCGTCGCTGGACGGCACCAACCTGTACCGCATCGACCTGCCATTGCAGGAGTGGTCGCGGCGGTTCGGCGCCGGCTGGGCCGAGTCGCGGATCGACGCTTACGGCGCATTGGCCGGCGGCCCGTTGATGGAGGCCGGGTTCCTCGCCAATCAAAACAAACCGGTGTTCGCCAGCCATGACCGCTACGGTCATCGCATCGACCTGGTGGAGTTTCATCCGGCGTATCACGAGCTGATGCGCACCGCTATCGAACATGGCTTGACCTCGCTGCCCTGGGCTCATCCACAGGATGGCGCCCATGTCGCCCGCGCCTCCATGACCTACCTGCACAGCCAGGCCGAGGCCGGCAGCGGTTGCCCGCTGACCATGACCTTCGCCAGTGTGCCGGCGATGCGTTTGCAGCCGAATCTGGCCGAACAGTGGCTGCCGAAAATCCTCGCCACCGAATACGACCCGCGCAATGTCGGCATGGCCCACAAGGCTGGCGTGACCATCGGCATGGCGATGACCGAGAAGCAGGGTGGCACCGACGTGCGCGCCAACACCACCAAGGCTTATCCGGTCGGCGCCAGTGGCCCGGGCCAGGCTTATGAACTGGTGGGGCACAAGTGGTTCTGTTCGGCGCCGATGTGTGATGCGTTCCTGACGCTGGCGCAGACCGACAAGGGCCTGAGCTGTTTCCTGCTGCCGCGCCATCGTCCGGACGACACGCGCAACCAGTTCTACATCCAGCGTCTGAAAAACAAACTCGGCAACCAGTCCAACGCTTCCAGCGAAGTGGAGTTCCGTGGTGCGCTGGCGTGGATGGTCGGCGAGGAAGGACGCGGGGTGCCGACCATCATCGAGATGGTGGCCATGACCCGTTTCGACTGCATGGTCGGCTCCAGTTCGCTGATGCGTCAGGCGCTGACCCAGGCCAGTCATCACTGCGCCCATCGCAAGGTCGGCGGCAAACTGCTCAGCGAACAACCGCTGATGCAGAACGTGCTGGCCGATCTGGCGCTGGAAAGCGAAGCCGCGCTGGCTCTGAGCCTGCGCATGGGCAAGGCGCTGGATCATCTGGACGACGGCCATGAAGCGCAGTTCGCCCGATTGGTGACTGCGGTGGGCAAGTACTGGATCTGCAAACGTGCGCCGGGGATGATCAACGAAGCCGCCGAGTGTATGGGCGGCGCCGGGTATGTCGAAGACAGCATTCTGCCGCGTCTGTACCGCGAAGCACCGGTGAACTCGACGTGGGAAGGCTCCGGCAACGTGCAATGCCTCGATGTATTGCGCGCCTTGTCGAAAGAGCCGGGCGTGCTCGATGTGCTGTTCAGTGAGTTGGGCGATGGCCATGGCGACAAGCGACTGGCCGCGCACATCCAGCAATTGCAGGCGCAGTTCAAGGACACCAGTGACATTCAGTACCGCGCTCGGCAATTGACCGAAGACATCGCTTTGGGACTGCAAGCTAAGCTGCTGCTGGAGGCCGGGAATTCGGCGGTCAGCGATGCGTTCATCGCCAGTCGTCTGAACGGAGGCGGGCGGGTCTACGGCGCGTTGCCGCGCGGGCTGGATGTCGAAGCCATCGTCGCCCGCTCGACGCCGCAAGGTTTCTGAAGCAAATCTCCCAGACACTGCAAAACCTTGTGGGAGCGGGCTTGCCCGCGAAGAGGCCAGCACATTCAGCATCGAGGTGGCTGTGCTGACGCCTTCGCGGGCAAGCCCGCTCCCACACGAATTGCATATTCCTGACAGATTGATGAATAGCCACAACGCCACTGTTTCCGTGACGCCACGATGCAGGCAAGATGAAGCCCTGCAAGTCAGAACACAGGAAGCTGATCGTGACCGAAGCGTTTATTGTCGTTCAAACCGCCGAACAGGCCGTGGATCGTCTGGCCGAGCTGCATGAGCGGGCCACCACGGCGCTGAACTCGGCGCTCAAGCGTTACCTCAAGGACCGCGTCGAGCCCGACGCCGAGCAACGTGCCCTGTTCCGTTATCCCGAACTGCGTCTGACCTACCACTGCCAGGGCGAAGTCCCGCAGACCACCCGCGCCTACGCCAAGGTGCAGTTGCCGGGCACCTACAGCGTGACCGTTACCCATCCGAAGGCGTTTCGCAAATACCTGCTCGAGCAGCTCACACCGCTGATGCACGACTTCACCGTGACCGTCGAAGTCGGGGTCAGCGGGCAGAACATTCCGTACCCGTACGTGGTCGAGCAGGGCGATGAACTGGCCGGCTCCGGCGTCACTGCCGCCGTGCTGGCGCGAGTGTTCCCGAGTACCGACCTGTCCGCCGCCACCGATGGCATTGCCGACGGGCTCTACGACTGGGAAAACACCGATCCGCTGCCGCTGGCGCTGTTTGACGCCGCGCGCGTCGACTTCTCGCTGCGTCGTCTGGTGCACTACACCGGCAGCGACTGGCGCCATGTGCAGCCGTGGATCCTGTTGACCAACTACCATCGTTATGTCGACCAGTTCATCGTCCATGGCCTGGAGCAACTGCGCCGCGACCCGCGTTTCGTGCGCATGGTGTTGCCGGGCAACGTAATCATCGAAAAAGGCATGGATCACGGCGAAGCCTCGGCAATTGCCGCCGGTGTGGTCTGGCATCGCTACCAGATGCCGGCCTATCACCTGATCGCCAGCGATGGCCATGGCGTGACCTTGGTCAACATCGGCGTCGGCCCGTCCAACGCCAAGAACATCACCGACCACCTGGCCGTGCTGCGTCCGCATTGCTGGCTGATGATCGGTCACTGCGGCGGCCTGCGTCAGTCGCAGACCATCGGCGACTACGTGCTGGCTCACGCTTACATGCGTCGCGACGGGATCCTCGACCGCGTGGTGCCACCGAACATTCCGATCCCGGCGCTGGCCGAGGTGCAACTGGCTTTGCAGCAAGCGGCAGCCAACATCACCGGCGAGAAGGGTGAAGAGCTGAAGAAGCGCCTGCGCACCGGCACCGTGCTGACCTACGACGACCGTAACTGGGAGTTGCGCTGGGCCCAGGAGCGACCGCTGATCAACCTGTCCCGCGCCGTGGCGGTGGACATGGAAAGCGGCACCATCGCCGCCCAGGGTTATCGCCTGCGAGTGCCGTACGGCACGTTGCTGTGCGTTTCGGACAAGCCGCTGCACAGTGAAATCAAGCTGCCGGGTTCGGCCAACGCGTTCTACGAACGTGCGGTCAGCCAGCATTTGAAGATCGGCATTGAAGCGGTGGATCTGCTGCGCACCGAACTCAACTCGCTGCACTCGCGCAAACTGCGCAGCTTCGACGAACCGCCGTTCCGCTAACGGTTTGTCGTGGTCATTTGGCGGTCGGGGCACTAGCATTGTCAGCCCTGATCGCCAAATGCCTGTGCACTTATGTCCCGTCCCCAACGTCCACCTTCCCGCCGTCCCGGCGCGAAGCCAGCTTCTTCAGCCCCGCGCCGTGTCGCCAAGGCACCGCCCGCTGAGCCGAAGCTGATCCTGTTCAACAAACCGTTCGATGTGCTGACGCAGTTCAGCGACGGTGAAGGGCGGGCGACGCTCAAGGATTACATCGACATTCCGGGCATCTACCCGGCCGGGCGGCTGGACCGCGACAGCGAAGGTTTACTGCTGCTGACCAACGACGGCCAGTTGCAGGCGCGGATCGCCGACCCGAAGCACAAACTGACGAAAACCTATTGGGTGCAGGTCGAAGGCGTGCCGACGGCCGAGCAGTTGCAGCGTCTGCGTGACGGCGTCGAGCTGAATGACGGCATGACCTTGCCCGCGCAAGCGCGGCAACTGGATGAGCCCGAGCTGTGGCCGCGCAATCCGCCGGTACGCTTTCGCGCAACGATTCCGACAACCTGGCTGGAGCTGGTGATTCGCGAAGGGCGCAACCGTCAGGTGCGGCGGATGACGGCGGCGGTCGGGCTGCCGACGTTGCGGCTGGTGCGGGTCAGGATTGGTGACTGGACGATCGAAGGGCTCGATCAGGGCCAGTGGAAAGAAGTGCCGGCGCGCTTATAAGGCGCCGGACTCGATCAGGCCGATCACCACACTCTTGATGATGAACGCGGCCACGCCCAGGCCCAGCACGAAGAACAGAATGAACGAGCCGAAGCGCCCGGCCTTGGACTTCTTCGCCAGATCCCAGACGATGAAACCCATGAAAATGATCAGGATGCTGACCAGACCGGTCATCATCCACTCTTCAAATACTGCTGGATCCATCGGGTTCTCCGGCACGCACGGGGCTAAAAGGGCGCGGCGAGTATACGCCAAGGGGGGCGGGGTGGCATTGATCTGGGTCTGATCCGACGACTGGCCCTCACCCTAACCCTCTCCCGGGGGGAGAGGGGACTGACCGAGGTGTCTGGCGTCATACATCGACCTGAAATTTCCAGTCGATTATGGATTCACAGCAGGGCGTTCAGGTCGGCGTACTTCTCGAGCAACCCACCGTCGGCCCCCTCTCCCTCCGGGAGAGGGCTGGGCGGGCGGCGTTCCGATGAGGGCAGCTCTGATCAGCTACGCAGATGCGTGAGAGGCAATTCGGTGCTGTTGAGCACCTGATTCAGCACAAAACTCGAGCGCACGCTGGTCACGCCTTCGATCCGGGTCAGATGCCCCAGCAGCAGCTTCTGATAGTGATCCATGTCCGGCACCACCACTTTCAGCTGATAGTCGGCATCCACGCCAGTCACCAGGCTGCATTCCAGCACTTGCGGCAAGGTGCGGATCGCCGCTTCGAAATTTTCGAAACGCTCCGGCGTGTGCCGGTCCATGCCGATCAGCACGTAGGCGGTCAGGCTCAGGCCGAGCATCTTGCGATCGAGCAGGGCAACCTGACGGGAGATGTAGCCGTCATCCTCCAGTTGCTTGACCCGGCGCGAGCACGGGGAGGGCGACAGACCGATGCGCTCGGCCAGTTCCTGGTTGGAGATGCGGGCGTCGCGCTGCAATTCCGCCAAAATACTCAGGTCGTAACGGTCGAGTTTGCTCATCAAACGGTCCTTTGTCTTAACTATTGCGGCGGATTATCTATCCAGGGTTAAAAATTGCGCAAGTGATGTTTATTTGAGCAATCTTCGCAATCATCTGTCGCGGCTCCGGGCCTATTCTTATCACCAGAATCACTGCTCGGTAACACAGTCCACTGCGGCCCGCCCAATCCGGCCCGCCGCGGCCGCCACCCCCACCGGGGTTGTGCCGGCCCCCGAGCTGCACACTGTCCAGAAGACGGCGTGAGGTGAGCCGACGTCAAAAGCGTCGAGCCAGGACGAAGTTCTCTAGAAGGGAGGCCGACGGGTCTCCCTTTTTTCTTGCCCGCGATTTGGCCCATCTCGCTCAATAAATAAATGCCGTGACTGATAACCTGTAGCAGAACCCGGTGTGTCCATCCCCGGTCTTAGCTACACGCCCTCTTAATTTCAGGCCCCGGTCCGCAGTGAGGAATTCCATGAAGTCGCGCATCTGGCGTCTGGCCAGTGTTGGTTTGCTGTGTGTGAGTATCGGTGCGCAAGCGCTGGCGGATGAGCCGCAGAATCGCGGCCCCGACGGCGGCGGACGCGGGCCGGAGCATCAGGGTAACAATCAGGGCCATGGCGGCGGCAATCAGCAGCGCGGCCAAGACAATCCGCAGCGGCAGAACAACGACATCATCCGTGGCGACAACAGCCGCCAGTTCGAGCACAACGGCCAGCAGAACCGCGGCCAACCGAACAATGGCCAGTGGCAGAACCAGAACCAGCCACGTCCGGCCTACAACCCCAACCCGGTGCGCCAGCCGCCACCGCCGCCACAACTGCCGGCCAATGACCTGCCGATCCAGCCGCGCCCCGACACCGTGCGCCAGACCCAGGAACCTCGTCAGGGTTACTACCGCGACGAGCGCCCGCAGAACGGTTATCACCAGAACTGGCAGACCGGCAACCGCCCCAACGACAACCGCTGGCCGGGTCGCCCCGACGGGCATGGCAACGGCTGGGGCCCCGGTCCGCAATACCGGCCGGGTCATGTAATCGATCGTTTCCCGGATCGCGACTACCGTGTGCCGTATCGCGGCCAGGACTATTTCTACTCCGGCGGCTATTGGTATCGCCCGCAAGGCCCGCGCTACATCGTGGTCCAACCGCCGCGCGGAATTCGCATCCAGTACCTGCCGGATTACGCCCGTGAAGTGTGGGTCGGCGGTTCGTTGCTGTTCCTCGCCGCCGGCTCGTACTACGCCTATCAGGAAGCGACGCAGGATTACGTGGTGGTCGAACCGCCGGTGCAGCAACCACCGCAGCCGACCGGCAATGGCTACGACGTGGAGGCCTATCCGGCCAACGGTCAGTCACCTGAGCAGGTTCAGCGCGACGGCTATGAGTGCTATCAGTACGCGGTGCAGCAGAGCGGCTTCAATCCGCGCACCGCGACTTATCAACCGGCGCCCGAAGTGGTGCAGGCCTACCGCCAGGCCCAGGGCAATTGCCTGAGCAGTCGCGGTTATCAGGTCAACTACTGAGCCCGAGCGGCTTTGACCACTTCCTGCGGGTCGGCGTGCACCAGCACTTCGGCCCGTGGGTAGGCTTTGTGAATGGCATCCGCCGCCTGATCGCTGATGCCGTGAGCCACTGACAGCGTCAGTTCCCCCGGCAGTTCCAGGTGCAACTGCACGAACCAGTGATTGCCGGAAATCCGTGTGCGCAAATCATGCGCGCCCAACACGCCCGGTACGCTGCAGGCCAGTTCGAGCATGTGCTGACTGACATCCGTCGGCAGTTCTTCATCCATCAACACCGAAAAACTTTCCCGGGCGATCTGGATTGCGCTCCATAAGATGTAGGCAGCGATCCCCAGACCGAACCACGCATCCAGCTGATCGAAACCCAAACCGGCCAACACCAGCGCAATCAGAATGCTGCCGTTAAGCAACAGGTCCGAACGGTAATGCAGCGAGTCCGCCCGCACGGCGTTGGAGCCGGTCTGCTTGATGACCCGATGCTGCAGCATCAACAGTGCGACAGTCAGCAGCAGGGAAAATACGATCACACCAATGCTCAGCCACGGCGCGCCGAGCGGCTCGGGATGTTTCAGGCGCTCATAAGCCTGAAACGCGATCAGCACCGCACTGCCGCCAATGAACAGCGCCTGCGCCATGCCCGCCAGGGATTCGGCCTTGCCGTGCCCATAACGGTGATCATCATCCGCCGGGCGCAGCGCGTAATGCACCGCCAGCAGATTGAGCAACGAAGTGACACCATCGAGGGCCGAGTCGGTGAGGCCGGCGAGCATGCTCACCGAACCGCTCAGCCACCAGGCGATGGCTTTGGCGATGATCAGCGTACAGGCCACCGCCACCGAGGCGCGGGTCGCCAGCCGCAGCAGGCGGGCGTGTTCGGTGCTTGTGGTCATGGGTGCGTCAATTCCTTATGCGGCAGGTTGCAGGCCGAACATCGCCAGTTGCTGGGTGCTGCCCTTGTGCTGGATCAGGCGCGGGTCGTCCAGCGGCAGATTACGACCCAGCTCCGTTTCGAGAATAGCCTGCAACTTCAGGTTATCGACCTGGCCGTCCGGGCCGATGGCTTGCTTGAGCTTGGCCGGATCGACTTGCGCCGTGTGGCCCGGTTCGAAGTAGATCGCGCCGGTGGCGAAGTCCACGGCAAACGCGATTACGCCAGGAAGGATATAGAACAGCAGGCCCACGGCATCGAGCACGGCAATCGCCGGGTCGATCTTGCCGTCGATCTGGCCGCGCCGGTCTGGGTAGAAAATCGAACCGCACGCGGTGATCTGGGTGAGCAGGGTGGCAACCAGTACACCGCCGATCAGGCGAAAAGGTAAGCGCATGGGAATCTCCTGAGTCATCTGTTAACGAAGCGTCATCGTGTGAAGTTAAGACCCTGACGAACGCCTGGCAGTTCGCCGTTATACTCGGCCCTCTGTTTTGGAGCCAGCATGATTTCTTTGCCGATCGATGACGTTTTACCCGCCCTGCGTGAAGCCCTCGCGACACGCCACGAAGCCGTGCTCGAAGCACCGCCCGGCGCCGGTAAAACCACCCGCGTGCCCTTGGCCCTGCTCAATGAAGCGTGGCTGAACGGGCAGACCATTCTCATGCTCGAACCGCGTCGGCTGGCCGCCCGCGCAGCGGCGGAACGGCTGGCGAGCGAGCTGGGCGAGAAGGTCGGTGAAACTGTCGGTTATCGCATCCGTCTCGACAGCAAAGTCGGCCCCAACACCCGCATCGAGGTGGTCACCGAAGGCATCCTCACCCGGCGCTTGCAGGACGACCCGGCGCTGGAAGGCGTGGGTCTGCTGATCTTCGACGAATTTCACGAACGCAGCCTCGACGCCGATCTGGCGCTGGCGCTCAGTCTGAACGGTCGCGAGCTGTTTCGAGCTGAACAACCGCTGAAGATTCTGCTGATGTCCGCCACCCTTGAAGGTGAACGTCTGGCCGGGCTGCTCGACGACGCACCGATCCTGCGCAGCGAAGGCCGGATGTTCCCGGTGACGATGCGCTGGGGCCGGCCGTTCCAGCCCGGCGAATACATCGATCAACGCGTCACGCAAACGGTGCTCGAAGCCCTGCATGATGAAACCGGCAGCCTGTTGGTGTTTCTGCCGGGGCAGGCGGAAATCCGCCGGGTTCATCAGCAGTTGGCGGACGCCATCGGTGAGCGCAGCGATGTGTTGCTCTGCCCGTTGCACGGCGAACTCGACCTGAACGCGCAACGTGCCGCCATCGACCCGGCCCCGCCGGGCCAGCGCAAAGTGGTGCTGGCCACCAACATCGCCGAGACCAGCCTGACCATTAACGGTGTGCGCGTGGTGATCGACGCCGGGCTGGCGCGGGTGCCGCGTTTCGATCCGGGCAGCGGCATGACCCGCCTCGACACTCAGCGCATCTCGAAGGCCAGTGCCACCCAGCGTGCCGGCCGGGCCGGGCGTCTGGAACCGGGCGTGTGTTATCGCCTGTGGTCGCAGGATCAGCATGAACAACTGGCGGCTTATGGCAGCGCGGAAATCCTCTCGGCGGATCTTGCGGGCCTCGCCTTGCAACTCGGGCGCTGGGGTGTGGCGCCGAGTGATCTGATCTGGCTGGACGTGCCGCCGGCCGCCGCTTATGCACAGGCTCAAGACCTGTTGCAGCGCCTCGGTGCGCTGGACGGCGAAAGCCTCAACCGCCACGGTCAGGCCATGGCTGAATTGCCGGCACATCCGCGCATCGCCCATTTGCTGTTGCGCGGTCAGGCACTGGGATTGGCAAACATGGCGTGCGACGTCGCCGCGTTGCTCGGCGAGCGCGACATTTTGCGTGGCGCCGGGGCCGATCTGCACAGTCGTCTGGCGCTGCTGTCCGGCGAAGAGCGCGCGGCTCGTGGTGCCCAGGGCGGTGTGCAGCGAGCCCGGCAACTGGCGCGGCAATATCGCGGCTACTTGCGTGGGCAACCGAGCGAGCCGGTCGCCGACCCGGATCACCCGCGCTGGCTCGGCGCCTTGCTGGCGCTGGCCTACCCGGATCGCGTCGCCCAGCAGCGACGGGCCGGTGGCGCCGAATATCGTCTGGCCAACGGTCGCGCGGCGCTGTTCGCCGAAGCCGACAGCCTGATGAAGGAACCGTGGATCGTCATCGCCGACCTCGGCAGCCGCCAAGGTCAGCGCGAAGAACGGATCTATCTGGCGGCGGATTTCGATCCGGCGCTGTTCGACTCGGTGCTGGCCGAACAGGTGCACAACGTCGATCAACTGGACTGGGACGAACGCGAAGGCGTGCTGCGCGCCGAGCGTCAGCGCAAGGTGGGCGAGCTGATCCTCAGCCGCGAACCGCTGACTGGTCTCGACGAAAACGCCCGCAGTCAGGCGCTGGTCAATCTGGTGCGGCGCAAAGGTCTGGAGCTGCTGCCGTGGACTCCGGAACTGCGCCAGTGGCAGGCGCGAGTCGCGTTGCTGCGTCAGCTCGACTTGGACGCCAAGGGCGACAGCCAATGGCCGGATGTCAGCGACGCCACACTGCTGAAAACCCTCGAAGACTGGCTGATGCCTTACCTGGGCAAGGTCTCGCGCCTCAGTCATTTCGCCAACCTCGACCTGTCGAGCATCGTGCGCAATCTGCTGCCGTGGCCGCTTCCACAGCAACTCGACGAACAGGCGCCGCATCACCTGAGCGTGCCGTCGGGCTCGTCGATTCGCCTCGACTACAGCGAGCAGCCACCGATTCTCGCCGTGCGCTTGCAGGAGTTGTTCGGCCTCGCCGACACACCGCGCATCGCCGGCGGCCGGCAAGTGGTCAAGTTGCACCTGCTGTCGCCCGCACGGCGCCCGGTGCAGGTGACCCAGGATCTGGCCAACTTCTGGCGCAGCACCTATGCCGAAGTGAAGAAAGATCTGAAGGGGCGGTATCCGAAGCATTATTGGCCGGATGATCCATTGGTGGCTGAAGCCACTGCTCGGGCAAAACCACGGGGTACGTAACAGACGGCATTCAGGTAGGCCTTCCATCTTCCTCAATTATGCGTAATTATTTCTTTATTCATAAATTATGTATTTTGACATAAAGGCTCATAATGACCCCGGAAACCAAGGACTCGCTGCTCTTCCCTCGCACCAACCTGGCTGAAGGAATCCTGGTCACTTTCGAGTCACGCCTGCAGAACGCCGCGACGATATTCGCACCTCGGCGCAAGGGCAAAACCACCTTTCTGCTCAACGACTTGATACCAATTGCCAAGGCTCACGGCTTTATTGTTGCAACAGCAGACCTGTGGTTTGACAAGGCGCATCCTGAGCGGGTGATCGCGTGTGCGTTGTATGAGGCCATCCACGGTACAGGGTTCTTGCGACGCAACTGGCTGAAGCTCATGCGACCGGGGTCTCTCGTCCAGTCGGTGGAGGCCGGTGCCAGTACCGACGGCGTAACAGTCAAGGCCGAGCTGGCGAAGGAGGGCGGACTGAACCTGATCGAGCTCTTCGAGCGCTTCCGGATACTCGGTAACGGCAAGGCGCTGCTGATCATCGACGAGGTCCAGCATCTGGCGAGCCGGAAAGAATTCGAAGACTTGACTGCTACGCTCCGTTCGCTATTGCAGCAGGCGCACGGTGAAGTCTTTGCAGTGTTTACAGGGTCCTCCCAGGATGGCCTGCATCGAATGTTTCGTCGTACCAAAGCACCGTTCTATCAGTTCAGCCACGAGATCCAGTTTCCTAATCTTGGCCTGGAATTTGTCCAGCATCTGGGCCAGCGGTTCCAGGAAATCACCGGAAGGGAGTGGGAGGTAAACGCCGCTTTCGAGCGTTTCGCTGCCCGGGGATACATGCCCAAGTACATTCGCGACGTATTCCTGCTGTGCCTCACTGAGGGGCTCAGCGTACGAGATGCAGACCATCGAGCCTGGAGCACCATGACGGACGAAGGCAACTTCGAGAACCTGATCCTGGAGATGGCACCTCTGGATTTCACCGTACTTATCGGGCTGGTGAAAGGCCTTCCCATTTTTTCTACCGAAGGACGCGAGTGGATTGGCAGCGAGATGCCCGGTGGCCACGTGCCCAGCGCGACGACGGTTCAGACTGCCTTGAAGCGCCTGCAACGCCGCGACCTGGTCGGCAACCTCGGGCATGGTGAGTGGGCAATTGAAGACATAGCCATGGAAGGTTACTTGCGTCGGAACTTCGTTGAAATTGACCCTCAACTCGGTACGGAAAACGATCAATAGGTTTTTTGGGGATTGGCATCGGCTTTCCGGCGACAGCCTGAGTTTTATAAAGCTGGTATCAAAAGATCGCAGCCTGCGATCTTTTGATTTTTATCGGCTGGCCTTCGCCGTCAACTGCTCCCGACAATAATCGGCAAACAGCTGCGCCGGTTTGGTCAGTTGTCCGCGTTTGAGCCACGCCGCCACCAGGCCTGAGCCGGTGACGTCTTCGACGATGTCGACACACACGACTTTCTTGCCATCGTAGGTGCATTCCGAATGCGGGCGGGTGACCAGGATCGAGAAGCCGAAACCTTGGCCGACCATGCCGCGCACCATTTCGATCGACGGCGAGCTGAACTCGATGCGCGGCGACAGGCCGAGTTCTTCGAACAGGCTGACGAAGTAGGTGCGGCTCGGTTGCACGTCGAGCAGGATCATCGGCTCCAGGCACAGGTCTCGCAGCGAAACCTGTTTGAGCTGGGCGAAGCGGTGATCGGCCGGGAGCAGGGCGTAAGGCCGTTGGGCCGGCATCAGCGGTTCGGTTTCGATGGTGGCGTCGAGGTCGTGCTTGTACAGGATTGCCAGATCGAAGGTGCCCGAGGTCAGGCCTTGCACCAGCTCCTGTTGTTCGCCGTCGCGGATGCGAATCTTCACCCCCGGATACAGCGCCGAGAAGCCGGCAATCAGTTGCGGCAAGTACAGCGGCGCTACCGTTTCGAAACAGCCTATATCGATCTGTCCGGCCACCACGTCGTTGTCGGCGAGGGCGTTCTGTTCGAATTCCTTGGCCATGCGCAGCAGTTCCTGGGCCTTGCGGAAGAAACGCGCGCCGCTCGGTGTCAGGGACACGCCCTGGGCGTGATGGCGGATCAGCAGTTGCACGCCGAAGCTGTCTTCCAGCCCCTTGATCGCCGTGGAAATCGCCGGTTGCGCGATGTACAGCTTGCGCGAGGCCTCGGCGACGCTGCCGCATTCGACGGTGGTGATGAAGTATTTCAACTGACGCAGGTTGTAAGCGGCCACGGTGAACCTCAAAGCGAACGGATTGCACATCCAAGCAATTTGTACGCCGCCGGCCTCCGTTCTGTCGGCGGTTTTTTTGTCCCTGAACAATAGCCCCATACGCGCGCGAAGGGGCCATTGGCTGGTTACCTTTTTTATTGTCTGCGAAGACATTTTTACTGGTTTTAGCCCGCACGGGCCTGAGCGACTATCGACCCCGCACTGTTCGCAAAAGAATAAAAGTCCAAGGAGCAACCACCGTGTTCGAGCTTGCAGACTGGCAGCGCAAGGCCGCTGAATTGAGCTATCCGTACCAGGCCGTGATCGACGGCAAATTGCGTGCGGCGCAGTCGGGGCAGACCTTTGCCGCGATCAACCCGGCCACTGGCCAGCTGCTGGCAAACGTCGCCGCGTGTGGTGAAGAGGATGTCGACGCGGCGGTGCAGAATGCGCGGCAGGTATTCGAAGCAGGCACCTGGGCCGGGCGTTCACCGACCGAGCGCAAGCAAGTGCTACTGCGGCTGGCGGATCTGATTCTGGCCAATCGCGAAGAACTGGCGCTGCTCGATTCGCTGAACATGGGCAAACCGGTGATGGACGCTTACAACATCGACGTGCCGGGCGCCGCCGGGGTGTTCCGCTGGTACGCCGAAAGTCTCGACAAGCTCTACGATCAGGTCGCGCCGAGCGCCTCGAACGTGCTGGCGACCATCACCCGCGAAGCGCTGGGCGTGGTCGCGGCTGTGGTGCCGTGGAACTTCCCGCTGGACATGGCCGCGTGGAAGCTCGCGCCGGCGCTGGCGGCGGGCAACTCGGTGATTCTCAAACCCGCCGAACAATCGCCGTTCTCCGCGTTGCGTCTGGCCGAGCTGGCGCTGGAAGCCGGGCTGCCGGCCGGTGTGCTGAACGTGCTGCCGGGGCTCGGCGAACAGGCCGGCAAAGCCTTGGGCTTGCACCCGGATGTCGATTGCCTGGTGTTCACCGGCTCGACCCAGGTCGGCAAATATTTCATGCAGTACTCCGCGCAGTCGAACCTCAAACAGGTGTGGCTGGAGTGCGGCGGCAAGAGCGCCAATCTGGTGTTTGCCGACTGCAAGGATCTGGATCTGGCGGCGCAGAAAGCCGCGTTCGGGATCTTCTTCAATCAGGGCGAAGTCTGTTCGGCCAACTCGCGGTTGCTGGTGGAGCGCTCGATTCATGATGAGTTCGTCGAGCGGCTGAAGGCTCAGGCCGAGCGCTGGCAGCCGGGCGATCCGCTGGATCCGGCGAGTGCGGCCGGGGCGATTGTCGACACTCGTCAGACCGAAAGCGTTCTGCGCTTCATCCATCAGGCCGAACGCGAAGGCGCGACCCGCGTCTGTGGCGGCCGTCAATTGAGTTTCAACGGCTCGGACAACTTCGTTCAGCCGACGATTTTCACCGACGTGCAGCCGCACATGACCCTGTTTCGTGAAGAAGTGTTCGGCCCGGTGCTGGCGGTGATGCCGTTCGATGACGAGGCCCATGCCGTGCAACTGGCCAACGACAGCGTCTACGGTCTGGCGGCGTCGCTGTGGACCGATGATCTGCACCGCGCGCACCGGGTGGCGCGGCAATTGCGAGCCGGTACGGTGTCGGTCAACAGCGTCGATGCGCTGGACGTGACCGTGCCGTTCGGCGGCGGCCGGCAATCGGGTTTCGGCCGCGATCTGTCGCTGCACTCGTTCGACAAATACACCCAGTTGAAAACCACCTGGTTTCAACTGCGCTCATGACAGCCGCTCACAACAAGAAAGGAGATCCGGCGATGACCACCTCACGTGAAACCCGCGACTACCAGGCCGCCGATGCAGCGCACCACATTCATGCGTTCGTCGACCAGAAGGCCCTCAACGACGAAGGCCCACGGGTGATGGTGCGCGGGGAACGGCTGCACCTGTGGGACAACGACGGTCGGCGCTACCTCGATGGCATGTCCGGGCTGTGGTGCACCAACCTCGGTTACGGGCGCAAGGATCTGAACGCCGCCGCGAGCCGGCAACTGGAGCAGTTGCCGTACTACAACATGTTTTTCCACACCACCCACCCGCAGGTGATCGAGCTCTCCGAGTTGCTGTTCAGCCTGCTGCCGGGGCACTACAGCCACGCGATCTACACCAACTCCGGCTCCGAGGCCAACGAGGTGCTGATCCGTACCGTGCGCCGTTACTGGCAGGTGCTGGGCAAGCCCGAGAAGAAAGTCATGATCGGCCGCTGGAACGGCTATCACGGTTCGACCCTGGCGGCGACGGCCCTCGGCGGCATGAAGTTCATGCACGAAATGGGCGGGATGATTCCCGACATCGCGCACATCGACGAGCCGTACTTCTTCGCCCACGAAGGCAATCTGACCCCGGCAGAATTCGGCCTGCTGGCGGCGCAGCAACTGGAAGCGAAGATCCTCGAACTGGGCGCGGACAAGGTCGCCGGGTTCATCGCCGAACCGTTCCAGGGCGCGGGCGGGATGATCTTCCCGCCGGAAAGCTACTGGCCGGAAATCCAGCGCATCTGCCGCCAATACGACGTGCTGTTGTGCGCCGACGAGGTGATTGGCGGCTTCGGTCGTACCGGCGAATGGTTCGCTCACGAATACTTCGGTTTCGAGCCGGACACCCTGTCCATCGCCAAGGGTTTGACCTCCGGTTACATCCCGATGGGAGGCCTGATCCTGTCGAAAAAAATGGCCGACGTGCTGGTGGAACAGGGCGGTGTGTTCGCCCACGGCCTGACCTATTCCGGGCACCCGGTGGCGGCGGCGGTGGCGATTGCCAACCTCAAGGCCCTGCGCGATGAAGGCGTGGTGACGCGGGTCAAGGATGACATCGGCCCGTACCTGCAACAGTGCCTGCGCGAGGTGTTCGGCAATCACCCGTTGGTGGGCGATATCCAGGGCACCGGCATGGTCGCGGCGTTGCAACTGGCCGAAGACAAGGCCACGCGCAAGCGCTTTGCCAATGAGAACGACATCGCCTGGCGCTGCCGCACGATCGGTTTTGAGGAGGGGGTGATCATTCGCTCGACACTGGGGCGGATGATCATGGCGCCGGCGTTGATTGCCAGCCGTGAGGAGATTGACGAACTGGTGGGCAAGACGTTGAAAGCGCTGGATCGTACCGCGCAGGAATACGGTCGGCTCTGATCTGAAACCTGTATGAAACGCTAACAATCGCAGCTTTCGGCTGCGATTTTTTTGGGCTTTGCACCCACCTCGGGCACCCCCGTCCGACGCGCCCTTTCGCGGTGCGCACTACCCAGTTTTTTCATCGTTCGCGTCTAACTATTTCCTCGTTTTCCTGAGGCCAAGCCTGGGTCAACATCGATTTCGCCAGCCAAGGCATTGCCCGCCAGAGTCCAGCAGAGACCGCAGCGTGCATCCGCGCCGACGAGGCTGACCGTACTGCCCATGACAACTAAATCAACAGCGTTGGGAGTGCTCCATGAACAAGTCCTTGTTTACCCGTCTTGCAGGTCCTCTGGCGATTTCCGCCCTTTCAGTCACCGCCGCTCAGGCCGGCACCTTGTCGATCGGCCACACCACGTGGGTCGGTTACGGCACCCTGTACCTGGCCCAGGATCTGGGCTACTTCAAGGAAAACGGCCTGACCGTCGAATTGCCGGTGGTCGAAGAGGCTTCGATGTACATGGCCGCCCAGGCGTCCGGGCAATTGTCCGGCTCGGCGTCGACCATCGACGAAGTGCTGAAGTACCGCCCGCAGTTCTGCTTCAAGGCCGTGGCCGCGCTGGATGACAGCCATGGCGGCGACGGTGTGCTGGTCGGTAAAAACGTGAAGAGCCTGCAAGAACTCAAGGGCCAGGCCGTGGCCGTCAACGAAGGGTCGACCTCGCAGTTCTGGCTGTCGTACCTGCTGAAAAAGAACGGCATGAGCATGAGCGACATCACCGTGCAGAACATGACCGCTGACGATGCCGCCACCGCGTTCATCGCCGGTCGTGTGCCGGCCGCAGTGACCTGGGAGCCGCATCTGTCGATGGTGCGTGACAAGCAGCAGGGCAAGGTGCTGATCGACAGCAGCAGTACGCCGGGGGTGATCGTCGATGTGGTGGCGCTCAATTGCACGGTGATCGAGAAGCAGCCGGAAGACGTCAAGGCGCTGGTCGCCGGCCTCTATAAAGCGGTGCAGTTCACCAAGGACCATCCACAGAAAGCCTACGAAATCATGGCCAAGGGTGTCGGCGGTTACCTGTCCGATCCAAAGGAACTGGCCGCTGCCGCGCAGGGCGTGCGCTTCTACGATCAGGCCATGAGCGAAAAACTCCTTGGCTCGCCGGGCAAGCCGGGTGACAGCGCACCGCTGATCAAACTGGCCAACGAAACCGCCAGCGAATTGCAGGGCAAGCCCTACAACGTCAGCAACGACGATCTGGTGGATAACCGTTTCGTCAGCCCGCTCTAGGAGACTGCTCATGTTCAAGCGCAATTCATGGCTGAGCCGTTGCATCACGCCGAAGACCGGCTTGCCGGTGCCGGTGGTGTGGAGCGCCAGCGGGCTGGCCTGGGTGTTGCTGGTCGGCCTGTGGGCCGGGTTGTCTTATGGCGGCGTCGTGCCGGGGATGTTCTTGCCGACGCCCGGCGCGGTGGTCGAAGCCGCCGTGCGCCTGAGCCGCGACGGCACCTTGGGCCAGCATGTCTGGGCCAGTGTCGAAGTGGTGATGGTCGGTTTCATCGTGTCGTCGCTGGTGGCGGTGCCGCTGGGCTTGCTGATGGGCAGCTTCCGCATCGTCCAGGCGTTCCTCGAACCGCTGGTGAATTTCATCCGCTATCTGCCGGTGACCTCGTTCGTGCCGCTGTTCATCCTGTGGATCGGCATCGGTCTGGAGCAACGGGTGTCGGTGATCATTTTCGGCGTGTTCTTCCAGCAACTGGTGATGATCGCCGACGTGTCCAAAGGCATTTCCAAGGATCTGATAAACGCCTCTTACACCCTCGGCTCCAACCGGCGTGACGCGGTGCTGCACGTGATCGCCCCGGCGTCGTTGCCCGGTGTGCTCGACACCTTGCGGGTGACCATGGGTTGGGCCTGGACCTATCTGGTGGTCGCCGAATTGGTCGCCGCTTCCAGTGGCCTCGGTTACTTGAGCCTCAAGGCCATGCGCGGCTTTCAGGTCGATGTGATTTTTCTCGCCATCGCGATCATCGGCCTGCTCGGCCTGGTCACCGATCAACTGTTCCGCTTCTTGCGTTTGAGGATTGCCGCATGGGCTCAGTAACCGCTGCCAACCGTCGTTTCATCGAGCCGGTCGCCGCACCGGCACACGTCGCGCCAAGGTTGCAGGTGGACAAGGTCAGCCTGCGTTACACCAAGCCCGGCGGCGGAACCTTCACCGCGCTGGAAGAAGTGTCGTTCGAGGTGCCGGATCAGCAATTCGCGGTGCTGGTCGGGCCGTCGGGCTGCGGCAAGTCGAGCCTGCTGTACCTCACCGCCGGCCTGGCCGAGCCGACCTCTGGCGAGATCTACGTCGGCGGCCAGCAAGTGCAGGGCCCCGGCGCGGATCGCGGGATGGTGTTCCAGAGCTACACGCTGTTTCCGTGGCTGACGGTGCGGCAGAACGTCGAGTTCGGCCTCAAGCGACGGGGCATGCCGGCGGCCAAGCGCAAGGAGATTGTCGATCACTATGTGCACGAAGTCGGCCTGTCGGGATTTGCCGACAACTACGCCAAGCAGCTCTCCGGCGGCATGATGCAGCGGGTGGCGATTGCCCGGGCACTGGCCAACGATCCGCAGATCCTGCTGATGGACGAACCCTTCGGCGCCCTCGACAGCCAGACCCGCCTGCAAATGCAGCAGCTGTTATTGCGGGTGTGGGGCAACAGCAAGAAAACCGTGCTGTTCGTCACTCACGACATCGACGAAGCGATTCTGCTTGGCGACCGGGTGTATGTGATGGGCGCGCGGCCTGGGCGGATCAAGCAGATTCTCGATGTGCCGATCGAGCGCCCGCGCACTCTGGACATGGTGATGGAGCGCTCGTTCATCGACATGAAACGGCAGATCTTCGGGCTGTTGCACGACGATCTCGAAGAAGCTCATTGAGGTCAGTTGGGCGGTAGGAGGAACTTGGCAATCACCGGCAAATGATCGGAAATGCGCAAGGTATCGTCCTGCCGCACCGTGGCTTCGACCCGTTTGATCTTCGGGCTGTAGAACAGGTAATCGACCGTGCGGTCCGGGCCGTTGAGGCCGGGGTCGTTGGGGTAATGGGTCAGCCACTTGGCGCGGTCGATGCCGCTGGCTTCGTTGTTGGTCGGGATCATCGGGTACTTGTCCCACAGCACATGCAGCGCACTGTCGGCGGAGTACGGCGTGCGCTGCTCGGTGGGCAGGCGCCGGTACTGGCCAAGTGGCAACAGGTTGAAGTCACCGCCGATCAGCCACGGCGTGCCGTGGCTTTCGTGTTTGTCGAGAACCTTGGCCACCGCGGTCACCTGCGCCTGCAAGGTGTCGTCCGGCTGTACGGCGCGATCCAGGTGGGTGTTGAACACCACCAGTTGTCCGCCATCGCTGAGCGGCAAAGTGGTGGCGAGCAGCGCATCTTTCGGCTGGAACTGACGGCTGATGAGGTTCGCCGGCTGCACCGGCAATTGCAGGCGCTCGGCGTGTTCGATGCGGTAGCGGCTGAGGGTCGCGAGTTGCCGGCCGACGCTGCCGAAGATGTGCGGATCCGGGACGAAGTCGGCCTTCCAGTCAAAGGCGTGGGCGCTGCACGGATAGAGGTCGGTCAGGCGCTCCTGCAACAGCTTGAGTTGATTCTGATAGTCGCTGGCCTTGGCGCCGTCATCCAGTTCCTGCAACAGCACCACGTCGGGCTGTTCGTCGCGGATCACCCGCGCCACTTCATCGAGACTGAACGCCATGTCTTCCGGGGTCGGGGCTTCGTCGTCGCCTTGCGCCAGGTCATTCCAGAACACGTAGCGCTTGCCGGCCAGGTATTGCACGTTCCAGGTCATGACCTTCAGGGCCTGGCCGGGCACCAGCGTTGGCGGTTGCCCGGAGCAGCTGACCGACAGGGTTTTCCGGGCGTCGGGGCGCCAGGTCAGGCTGTAGATCAGCGTGCCGATCAGGGCGAGGGCGAGCAGTACGGGCAACAGGATGTAGCGCAGTAGACGGGTCATGGCTCGGCTTATAGCGATACGGAAGTGGTCCCGAGCATACCCGAGACCCATCGATCAGCCCAAGCTCGGTGCAGTCAGACTAATCCGTCACGTTTGTCGGGCAATTCGCTGATCAGCATGAACAGGCGGAACAGCACCACGCTGGTGAACAGTTGCAGGAAGCTGTGACCGCTGTCGATCAGCACCGCAATCAACGGATTCTGCGGATCGGGGTAGACCTGCAGGGTCAGGCCCTTGAGCAGCCACAGCGGCCCCATTACACACAGGATGCACGCCAGAATCCGCAGAAAATGCCCACGACTCAGGCGCAGGCTTTCCTTCATTGCCTGCAACGGGCCGTAACCACGCAGCACCAGCAGGTATTCGCCGAAGGCCAGAGTGACCATCAGCCACAGCCCCGGCAGGAAATACAGCGACAGACCCAGCAGGATCAACAGCGTGTTCAGCGCAGTCAGCAGGGCAAAGCGCGGCCAAAGACGAGCGGCCATCGCCAGCAGATCGCGGGTTTGCGGGGATTCGCCGCGAGTGCGGGCATCGAGAAACAGAATCAGCGCGGCGGTGTACAACGGATACACCAGCAGGCCGACGATCACGCTGATGGCCGAGTAACCGTCCGGGTCGCTGGCATGGTCGACCACCTGTTGCAGCACGGCTTCGACAATCACCAGCGGCAGGCACAACTGGACGATCCGGCCCAGATTGCGTTTGAAAAAATACAGGGAGTCGCGCAGCACATCGAAGGCATTCATCAGTCGGTATCGCAGGTCAAAAACAGTGGCCCACTTTAACCGATGATCCGTTTCGCTGCGCAAACGTAAACGTTCGGTAAAGGTCATTGAAACATTCTGTCACTGCCTCCATTACAGAGGTGCACCTCCTCCGACGTGGACGAGGGCAACGTTATCCCCGGCAATCTACGAGGTCGCCATGAACAGCGAAGAACAAACCCTGATCGATGGACTGTTTTCCCGGCTGCAACAGGCCGAAACGGAGGCAGCCCCGCGCGACGCACTGGCTGAAGCGCGGATCAAGGAACACCTGACGCGCCAGCCGGCCGCAGGTTATTTCATGACCCAGGCGATTCTGGTGCAGGAGGCTGCCCTCAAAAGCCTCGACGAACAGAACAAACAACTGACTCAACAGGTCAAGCAATTGCAGGCCGAACTGCAATCGGCCAAGGCGCAAAGCGCGCCGCCGGCCTCCAGCGGCGGTGGCTTCCTGTCGAGCATCTTCGGTGGCAGCAGCCCGCGCCCGGCGCCGACCCAAAGCGCCCCGGCGTCCACCGGCGGCTGGCGTGAGCCGGCACCGCAGCAGAATTTTGGTGCACCCGCGCCGCAACAGAACTTCGGCGCGCCACCACCGGGTTATGGCCAGCAACAAGCGGCCCCGGCGGCCGGCAGCAGCTTCCTCGGCGGTGCCCTGAAAACCGCCGCCGGTGTGGCGGGTGGCGTGATGCTGGCACAAGGCATCAGCAGCCTGTTCCATCACAACCAGCAGCCGCAGGAAATCGTCGAAGTCATCAAGGAAGAGCCGGCTCAGGTCAACGACCAGAGCAACAACGGCTGGGGCGATGACCAGCGCATGGCCAACAATGACTCCTACGGTAATGACCAGAGCGGCTTTACCGACACCGACTACAGCGATGACAACTCATCGTTCTTCGATGACGACGATTCCTTCGTCTGATCCACCATTCGTCCGGGGCGCCTGATCGCCCCGGGCCGATTATTCGCGGAACCTTCCTTCGGGCAGGCATACTGAGCGCCTTTTTCGGGCCTGGTGCCTGATCCGGCTCATGCGCGTCAGCGCTCACAGGAACTCCGGTGAAAAAAATCGCAGTGTTCGCCGATGTGCAGAACCTCTACTACACCGTGCGTCAGGCCTATGGTTGCCACTTCAACTACGCGGCGCTGTGGGCGAATGTCAGCCAGCACGGGCAGATCGTCGAGGCCTACGCCTATGCCATCGACCGGGGCGACAGCAAACAGCAGCAGTTCCAGCAGATCCTGCGCAACCTCGGTTTCACCGTAAAACTCAAACCCTACATCCAGCGCAGCGATGGCTCGGCCAAGGGCGACTGGGACGTGGGCATCACCCTCGACATCATGGACGCCGCCGACCATGTCGACGAAATCGTCCTGGCCTCCGGTGATGGCGATTTCGACATGCTGCTCGAACGCATCATCAACAAACACGGCGTGCAAGCGGTGGCCTACGGCGTTCCCGGCCTGACCGCCAACTCGCTGATCCGCGCCGCCAGCCGTTATGTGCCGATCGAAGGCGCACTGCTGTTGAAAAATTGAGCGCAAGCTCAAGACTTGATTTGGACGGAGTACAACCCGGTTTGGAACGCATTGCAGTCATCGACTTTGAAACCACCGGCATCTCGCCGAGCAGCAGTTGTCGGGCCACGGAAATCGCCGTGGTCATGCTGGAAAACGGCCGCATCGTCGAGCGTTACCAGAGCCTGATGAACGCCGGCGTCCGCGTCCCGGCCTTCATCGAACAACTCACCGGCATCAGCAACGCCATGCTGCGCACCGCGCCTTCGGCGGAAAAGGTGATGAACGAAGTCAACGAATTCGTCGGCTGCACGCCGCTGCTGGCGCACAACGCCGCGTTCGACCAGAAGTTCTGGGACTTTGAACTGGGGCGGATCAAACGCACCCGTTTGCAGAACTTTGCCTGCTCGCTGCTGCTGGCCCGACGCCTGATGCCGGCGGCGCCGAACCACAAGCTTGGCACGCTCACCTCTTTTGCCCAGTTGCCGCATACCGGCCAGGCGCACCGGGCGATGGCGGATGCGGAGATGGCGGCGAACCTGATGGCGCATTTGGCTGAAGAGTTGCGGCGCAAGCATGGGGTGCGGGAGCTATCGCACGACCTGCTGTGCAAATTGCAGAAAGTCCCGGCCGCTAAAGTGGGTGAGCACTTGCAGCGCTATCGCTGATTTTCAGGCAAACACATTTCCCTGTGGGAGCGGGCTTGCCCGCGATGGCGTATTGTCAGTCACCCAAATTGTTGGATGTGATGGCCTCATCGCGGGCAAGTCCGCTCCCACAGGGATCACTCTTGTCTCAGGGTTTGCCGTTGCCTTCAATGTGGCCGAGCGGCACCCGCTTCTCTATCGCACTCGACAACACGATCGACGTCTTGCTGAACCCGAATTTCGCCACCCGGTTGATCAAATCCTCCAGCTCCGGCATCGAACCCACCGCGGCCTTCATGATCACGCACGGATCGCCCGTCACTCGAAAGCACTCGGTCAGTTGCGGAATTTTCACCAGTTCGTCGTAGACCTTTTGACTGCCGTTCTGGTGGAGGCGCAATTCGATCACGCACTGGATCGGCAAGCCGATTTTCGACAGGTCGATGTTCGCCTGATACCCGGTGATTACTCCGGCTGCCTCGAGTTTGGCCACGCGTTCGGCGACGGCGGGGGCGGAGAGGTTCACCTTGCGGGCGAGGTCGGCGTAGGACGCGCGACCGTTTTCGAGCAGGGCGCTGAGCAGCATGCGGTCGTATTTGTCCAAGGTCGGACTCCTGAAAATGCCAGACTTTCGAAATCGCGGTTTTGGCCGTCGATCTCCGTGTTTTCAAAAGTGTACCGGCGCTATAAACAGGTTTTGTAACTTATTTTTAGCGGTTGGCCTTTCTAGAATAACCCATCCCCTGAGTCTGACTTTCGAGCTGCCCATGTCTGCCTTGCGCCGTTTTTCCCTGCCCTTGATCGCTGCGTTTTTTGCGTTGTACGTGATTTGGGGATCGACCTATCTGGTGATCCGCATCGGCGTCGAGTACTGGCCGCCGCTGATGCTCGGTGGTGTGCGCTTCGTGATTGCCGGCACTCTGATGTACGCGTTTCTGCGCTGGCGCGGTGCACCGGCGCCGACCTGGGCGCAGTGGAAGGCGGCGGGGATCATCGGGATTCTGTTGCTCAGCTTCGGCAACGGCGCGGTGACTTTGGCCGAGCACAGCGGCGTGGCGTCGGGTGTTGCCGCGCTGGCGGTAGCGACGGTGCCGCTGTTTACCTTGCTCTGCGGTTATTTCTGGGGCGCGCGCAACACTCGCCTGGAGTGGGCCGGGGTGGTGATGGGGATTATCGGTATCGCGATGCTCAACATGGGCTCCAACCTGCAATCGAGCCCGCTGGGCGCGGCGTTGCTGATTTTCGCGGCGGCGAGCTGGGCGTTCGGTTCGGTGTGGAGCAAGCACCTGCCGCTGCCTCAAGGCGCAATGGCCAGTGCCGTGGAAATGCTGGTCGGCGGCGTCGTGCTGCTGATCGGCAGCGCGGCCAGCGGTGAACACCTGCAGGCCATGCCGCCGCTGGAAGGCTGGCTGGCGCTGGCGTACCTGATCTTCTTCGGCTCGATCATCGCTTTCAACGCTTACATGTATCTGTTGAAAAACGTTCGTCCGGCAGCAGCCACCAGTTATGCCTACGTCAACCCGGCGGTGGCGGTGTTGCTGGGGATCGTGTTTGTCGGCGAGACCATCGGCATCGAAGAGGCGCTGGCGATGCTGGTGATCATCGGCGCGGTGGTGCTGATCAGTCTGCCGCAGTGGCGGCGTCCGGCGCGGTCGCCGGTGGTCAGCGAGCCGGCTGCCGCAGCGAAGGTCATAGCGACGGAGCAACGTGCGAATTAGGGTAAACTGCGCGCCATCGCACACTTGCTTTGATTTTTTCCTACGGTACTCCCATGACTTTCGCCACCCTTGGCCTGATCGAACCCTTGCTGCGCTCCCTCGAGAAGCTCGGCTACCAGACCCCGACGCCGGTGCAGGCGCAAGCCATTCCGGCCGTGCTGGCCGGTCGCGACCTGATGGCTGCGGCCCAGACCGGCACCGGCAAGACCGCCGGTTTCGCTTTGCCGCTGCTGCAACTGCTGGCGATGGAAGGGCCGAAAGTCACCGCCAACTCGGTGCGCGCGCTGATTCTGGTGCCGACCCGCGAGCTGGCCGAGCAAGTCCACGAAGCCGTGCGCCAGTACGCTGAAAACCTGCCATTGCGCACTTATGCGGTGTACGGCGGCGTCAGTATCAACCCGCAGATGATGAAGCTGCGCGGCGGCGTCGATCTGCTGGTCGCGACCCCGGGCCGTCTGCTCGACCTGTTCCGCCAGAACGCGCTGAAGTTCAACCAGCTGCAAACCCTGGTACTGGACGAAGCCGACCGCATGCTCGACCTGGGCTTTTCCGAAGAGCTGGCGAACATTTATCGCGCGCTGCCGAAGAAGCGGCAGACGCTGCTGTTCTCCGCGACCTTCTCCGATGACATCCGCCTGCTGGCCGGGCAGATGCTCAACGATCCGCAGAGCATCGAAGTCAGCCCGCGCAACGTCGCCGCCAACACCGTCAAGCAGTGGGTGGTGACGGTGGACAAGAAGCGCAAGCCGGAACTGTTCGTGCACCTGCTGCGCAAGAACAAGTGGAAGCAGGTGCTGGTGTTCGCCAAGACCCGTAATGGTGTGGACGCGCTGGTCGAGAAGCTCCAGGGCCTGGGCGTGAACGCCGACGGGATCCACGGCGACAAGCCGCAGGCGACCCGGCAGCGGGCGCTGGACCGCTTCAAACTGAGCGAAGTGCAGATTCTGGTGGCCACCGACGTGGCGGCCCGTGGTCTGGATATCGAAGACCTGCCGCTGGTGGTCAACTTTGATCTGCCGATCGTGGCCGAGGATTACATTCACCGTATCGGCCGCACTGGCCGCGCGGGTTCGACCGGTGAGGCGATTTCGCTGGTGTGCGCCGATGAAGTGAACATGTTGTCGGCGATTGAAATGCTGACCCGCAGCACGTTGAAGCGTGAGGTCGAGCCGGATTTCGTGCCCGAGCACCGCGTGCCGGACACCGATGCCAGTGGCCAGGTGATCAAGAAGCCGAAGAAACCGAAGAAGCCGAAAGCTTCGGGTGGCGGTGGCAAGCGCAATCTGGGCAAGTGGGTGGACAGCGGCGAGACCCAGGCGCCGGAGCCTTCGATCAAGCCTGTGCGCAAGGTGCCGGTGTTCAATACCGGGCCGCGTAAGCGTAAGCCTTAAGCGTCAGACAGGGTCGTTCCCGCGCAATGCGGGAACGATCAGTTACGCTGTTTCAACCAGTCCAGCATTCCAGCTCCGGCCGCCCGGCCACTGGCAAAACATGCCGTCAGTAGATAACCGCCAGTCGGCGCCTCCCAGTCCAGCATCTCCCCCGCACAAAACACCCCCGGCAACGCCTTGAGCATCATCCGCTCATCCATCGTCTCGAACGTCACCCCGCCGGCACTACTGATCGCCTCATCCAGCGGACGGGTTTTCACCAGCGTCAGCGGCAAAGCCTTGATCGCCCGGGCCAGCAGCGCCGGATCGGCAAACGTCGCAGCATCAGTGAGCTCTCGGAGCAGCGCCGCTTTCACCCCATCAATACCGACCTGACTGTGCAGGTGCTTGGCCATCGAGCGCGATCCCCGTGGTTTGCTCAACGCCGCCTGCAATTTATCCACAGGTCGGCCGGGCAGCAGGTCGATGTGAATGGTCGCGGCACCGTGCACATTGATCGCCTCACGAATCGGCGCTGACAGCGCATAAATCAGACTGCCCTCGATCCCGGTCGCGGTAATCACGCATTCACCCAGACGCGGAACGTCGTCGTTCAAACCGATGGCGATATTTTTCAACGGCGCGCCGGCGAATTTGCTGACCATCACTTCGCTCCAGGCCTGCACCTCGAAGCCGCAATTGCTCGGCTGCAACGGCGCCAGTCCTACACCGCGTTGCTCCAGCGGCAGCATCCACGCGCCGTCGGAGCCCAGTCGCGACCAGCTGCCGCCGCCGAGGGCGAGCAGGGTGGCGTCGGGGGAAAGGGTTTTCTCGCCTTCCGGGCTGTCGATGCGCAGCGCGCCGTTTTCGTCCCAGCCGAGCCAGCGGTGGCGGGTGTGGATAACCACGCCGCTGTCGCGCAGGCGCTTGAGCCAGGCGCGCAGCAATGGCGCGGCTTTCATGTCGGTGGGGAACACCCGGCCGGAGCTGCCGACGAAGGTTTCGATCCCCAGTTCGTGAATCCAGCGGCACAGTGCGTCGGCGTCGAACGCGCGCAGCAGCGGGGCGATGTTCGCGGCGCGTTCGGCGTAGCGCGAGAGGAACGCCGGGTAGGCTTCGGAATGGGTGATGTTCATGCCGCCGACCCCGGCCAGCAGGAACTTGCGGCCCACCGAGGGCATGCCGTCGTACAGATCGACGCAGACTCCGGCCTGGCTCAGCACTTCGGCGGCCATCAGGCCGGCGGGGCCACCGCCGATGATGGCGACGTGAGCGGGAGAGGTGGCGTGAATCTGGGTCATGGCGTGCGCTGCGGTCTGACGAAATATGGCGCGCATTCTAACAGCGCAAATCCTTTGTGGGAGCGAGCCGGCTCGCGATGCGGCGGATCAGTACCCATCGATTCCGGATGAGAGGGCCTCATTGCGAGCAGGCTCGCTTCCACAGAGGCTTGTGGTGGCTCAAATCGCTGATCAAAAAACAACCAGTGTGCTGCAGGCCATGTTCAGCGTGGGCTGTAGTCCCTTTCGCTCAGGTTATCCACAGGCCGTTCCACAGCCATTGTGGGTAACGCAGCACAACTCAATGACAACCGGATGACTGCCAGACGCGCTGCGCACTGTGATGCAGGATCCCGTGGCGGCGGGCGAGGGCGTGGCGATCCTTGCTGTAGCCGCCGCCGATCACCCCGACCACCGGGATGTCGCGGCCCAGGCAGTGGCGCATCACGCTTTCGTCTCGAGCGGCAACGCCTTCGTCGGTCAGTTGCAGATAACCGAGGGCGTCGTCCTTGTGCACGTCGACACCGGCGTCGTACAGCACCAGGTCCGGCTGATACAGCGGCAGCAGATAGTTGAGTGCGTCGTCGACAACTTTCAGGTAGTCGGCGTCGCCCATGCCGTTGGGCAGCGGAATGTCCCAGTCGCTTTCGGCCTTGCGTGCAGGAAAGTTCTTTTCGCAGTGCAGGGAAACGGTGATCGCTTCCGGCGTGTTGTGCAGAATCCGCGCAGTGCCGTCGCCCTGATGCACGTCGCAGTCGAAGATCAGCACCCGGTTCACCCGACCGCTTTGCAGCAAATAGTGACTGATGATTGCCAAGTCATTGAAGATGCAGAACCCGGCGGGGTAGTCGTAGTGGGCGTGATGGGTGCCGCCGGCGAGGTGACAGGCCAGGCCATGTTCCAGGGCTTTTTCCGCTGCCAGAATCGAACCGCCGACCGCCCGCACCGTGCGTCGCGCCAGCGCTTCATTCCACGGCAGACCGAGGCGCCGCTGGTCTTCGCGGGACAACTCGCCGCTCATGTAGCGTTCGATATAACCGCGGTCATGGGCCAGGGCGAGAATGTCGGCAGGGCACAGCTCGGGGCGCAGCAGGTCTTCGTCGCGGGTCAGGCCGCTGTCCACCAGGTGATCGCGCAGTAGGCGGAACTTGTCCATGGGGAAGCGGTGATCCGCCGGAAATTCCGGGCTGTAGTCTTCGTGGTAGATCAGCGGCAACGGCATGGTGGACTATTCATAAAGGCTGCGGGAAAGAGTGCAAAGCCTAACAGCGATGTAGACTGACGGCATCAAGCGGAGGGGCGGGATGGAACCGATACTGGAGCTGCAAAGCGCAAGGCTGCTGATGCGCCAATGGCAGGACGAGGATTTGCCGGCATTCGCGGCGATGTGCGCCGATCCGCAGGTGATGCGCTACTTCCCCGCGCCCTTGAGCCGGCTGGAAAGCGCCGCGCTGATCGGCCGGGTGCGCGGGCATTTCGCCGAACACGGGTACGGCCTGTGGGCGCTGGAGCGCAAGGACACTGGCGAATTCATCGGTTTTACCGGGCTCGGCGTGGTCGGCTTCGATGCGCCGTTCACCCCGGCGGTGGAAATCGGCTGGCGGCTGGCCAAGGAACACTGGGGCCTCGGTTATGCCAGCGAAGCGGCGTGGACCGCGCTGCGTTGCGGCTTTGACCGTTTGTCCCTGAAGGAGATCGTGTCCTTCACCGCGCAGAGCAATCTGCCGTCGGAAAAAGTCATGCAGGCGATTGGCATGCATCACGATCCAGCCGACGATTTCGATCACCCGAAACTGGCTGTCGACCATCCGTTAAGTCGACATGTGTTGTACCGCATCACCCGGGAGCAATGGCTGCAGACCTTGCATGGCTAAGCCGACACGGACGTTTACAATGGCGCGATCAGTGGCTCGCGCCAGAATCTGAATTGGCCGCCGCAGCCGGGGCTGCGCGGCATAGCGTTGTGTGAGGAGAGTCTGAATGAGCCAAGTGTTGGAAGATCTGGTGGATCTGCTGACCCTCGAACCGATCGAGGAAAACCTGTTCCGTGGTCGCAGTCAGGATCTGGGCTTTCGCCAGTTGTTCGGCGGCCAGGTGCTCGGCCAGTCGCTGTCGGCGGCCAGTCAGACCGTTGAAGAAGCGCGCCATGTGCATTCGATGCACGGTTATTTTCTGCGTCCGGGCGATGCCAAGTTGCCAGTGGTGTATTCGGTTGATCGGGTACGTGATGGCGGCAGTTTCAGCACGCGCCGCGTGACTGCGATCCAGAAGGGCCACCCGATTTTCACTTGCAGCGCTTCGTTCCAGTACGACGAAGAAGGTTTCGAGCACCAGAGCCAGATGCCCCAGGTGGTCGGCCCGGAAAACCTGCCGTCGGAGCTGGAATTGACCCAGCAGCGCGCGCACCTGATTCCGGAACACATGCGCGAAAAGCTGCTGTGCCCGAAGCCGATCGAAGTGCGCCCGGTCACTGAAAAAGACCCGTACAACCCGCAACCGGCGGATCCGATCAAGTACGTGTGGTTCCGCGCCGACGGCGCCTTGGCCGACATCCCGGCGCTGCACAAATACCTGCTGGCGTACGCCTCGGACTTCGGTCTGCTGACCACCTCGATGTTGCCGCACGGCAAATCGGTCTGGCAGAAAGACATGCAGGTCGCCAGCCTCGACCACGCGTTGTGGTTCCACAACGACCTGCGCGCCGATGACTGGTTGCTCTACGCCATGGACAGTCCGTGGGCCGGCAACTCTCGCGGTTTCTCCCGTGGCAGCGTGTTCAACCGTGCCGGGCAACTGGTGGCGTCGGTGACCCAGGAAGGCCTGATCCGTCATCGCAAGGACTGGGCATGAGTCTGGCGGAAGTGCGGCACTGGGTGTTCGACATGGACGGCACCCTGACCGTCGCGGTGCATGATTTCGCGGCGATTCGCGTAGCGCTGTCGATCCCACCGGAGGACGACATCCTCACCCACCTCGCGGCGTTGCCCGCCGAGGAAGCGGCGGCGAAACATGCGTGGCTGCTGGAGCATGAGCGCGATCTGACGCTCGGCTCGACCCCGGCGGTCGGCGCGGTGGAGCTGGTGCGCGACCTGCACGCGCGGGGGTATCGCCTCGGCATCCTGACCCGCAATGCGCGGGAGCTGGCCCACGTGACGCTGGAGGCCATCGGCCTGGCCGACTGCTTCGCGGTGGAGGATGTGCTGGGTCGCGATGAAGCACAGCCAAAACCGCATCCGGGCGGTTTGCTGAAACTGGCCGAGGCCTGGCAAGTGCCGGCGAGCGAGATGGTGATGGTCGGTGATTACCGGTTTGATCTTGATTGCGGCCGGGCGGCGGGCGCATGCACGGTGCTGGTGAACCTGCCGGACAATCCATGGCCGGAGTTGACCGACTGGCATGCGAAGGATTGTGTCGAGTTGCGGCGAATGCTGTTCGCCTAAAAAAACGGGGGCTTGGGCCCCCGTTTTTTATTGCTCGAATAGTGCTTTCTGGCCTTCCGGCGAGGTCAGCATGCCGTCGCCGTTATGCCCGACGCCGGGTACTTCGATCAGGCGCTGATTCACCCCTTCAGGGTGACGACGCAGCAAGTAACCGAAAAACAGCTTCCCGCGCTCCAGTCGATAAGCCCCCTGGGCTTTGGCGGCGCAGCTCTTGTCCAGCGCCGGGTGTTGCGGGTCGGTGTCCTGCTGGCCCAGCAGATAAATCACCTCGCGTTTGACGTAACGGCCTTCAAGCTGCGCGGGCGTTTGCCCACCCGCGTAGATCGGCGGGTCCACCAGACCGTACTTCCAGCGGTTGAAACCCGGGCACTTAGCATGATCGAAAGCTACCGGGCGTTGCTCATTGAAATAGGCGTACGACGACGGGTTGGCCACCACGTAACGCAGGCGAATGCCTTCGGTCTTGAGCGCCGGCTGTTCCTGGGCCAGCAGCGCGTAACGCTGCACCACCTGCGCGCCGCCGGAGTGTCCGAAGATCACGATCTGCTTCACGTCCGGAAACTGCTTGCGATCGCTCAGCCTTCCGACGATTTCGTCCAGTGCGGCGTAGGAACTCAGCGGGTTCGGCCCTGTGGATAACCCGCCACCCATCCAGTCGTTGCCTTGCCAGCGCAGCACGCTGGCGGGTAACGAGTAGAGCGACACATCGCTTTCGTTGAGAAACTGCGGGGCGATTACCAGGGTGTTGGCGGTTTGCCCGGCCAGTTCCGCCGCGGCTTCGCCGCTTTTGCGATAGGTCTCGGCGTTGCGCAGGCGGCCATGAATCACGATCAGCACGCGCTCGATTTTCGCCGGCGCCGGGCCGATGCCCACCGCCATTTCGCCGGCCTGCAATTGCAGGCGCCCGGGACTGATTGCGTCGACGCCGGCCGCTTGGGCGGTGCCGCCGATGAACAGTAAAGCCAACAGCCATTTATGCATTTACAGGTTTTTCGCCGCAAAGGTATCGCACTGGCCGACCTGGCCCTGGGCGAATCCGGTTTTGAACCAGCGCACCCTTTGCGCCGACGTACCGTGAGTGAACGAGTCCGGCACCACACGGCCCTGACCCTGTTGTTGCAGGCGATCATCACCGATGGCGTTCGCCGCGTTCAAGGCTTCTTCGATGTCGCCCGGTTCCAGCCAGTTCAGGCGCTTCTGGGCGTTGTAGGCCCAGACGCCGGCCAGGCAGTCGGCTTGCAGTTCCTGACGCACCAGCAGACCGCCGTCGCCTTCCATCTGCCGGCCTTGCTGACGGGCTGTCTGAATTTTCGCCGAGACGCCGAGAAGCGTCTGCACATGGTGTCCGACTTCGTGAGCGATCACGTAGGCCTGGGCGAAGTCGCCGGCGGCCTTGAAGCGCTGGGCCATTTCCTGGAAGAACGCCATGTCCAGATAGACCTTCTGGTCTGCCGGGCAATAGAACGGGCCGGTGGCCGAGGTTGCCAGACCGCAGGCGGAATTGACCCGGTTGCTGAACAGCACCAGGGTCGGATCCTTATATTGCCGGCCGGCCTGCTGGAAGATTGCGCCCCAGGTGTCTTCGGTGTCGCCGAGGATCGAACGCACGAATTCGGCCTGTTCATCGTTGGCCGGCGGTGCCTGACGGGTTTGCGAAGTAGGGGCCGATTGATCGGTCATCTGCCCGGTGAGCTGGCCGAGGATCTGTAACGGGTCCTGCCCGGTGATCCAACCGATACCGACGATCAGCAGGATCGCCCCGAGGCTCAGCCCCTTGCCACCGCCGAAGCGCATGCCGCCGCCACCACCCATGTCATCGCCACGGGCATCGACGACGTTGTCACTGCGTCGGCCTTTTTTCCATAGCATGTGGGAATCCTCTATTTGTAGGTGGTGATGAGTGTTGCTGGTGTGTGAGTGTGGCGCCAGTCCGGTCGTCCGTCTATTCGCACACACGCACAAAGGCCCGGCCTCGCGGTGACGAGGTCGGGCCTGTTATTGACGAGCGCGAGCGCCGGGAATTCAATCCGGCGGCAGATTTCTTTCGCCGGGTCAGGTATCAGCGGTCGAAGGCATCCCACACCGGCGCGAAGTCCGGGCTGACCTGACGTTCGCGCTTGGGCAGCGCGGCGATCAGCGCCCGGTCGTCATCGTCCAGTTCGACCTTCAATGACGCCAGGTTGGCCAGTTGATTGGTCTTGCTGCTGGCCTTGGGAATCGCCGCGACGTTGTCCTGATCCAGCAGCCACTTCAGCGCGACCTGGGTCGGCAGCACGCCGTGTTTTTCGGCGATCTGCTGAATCTGCGGAATTTCCGAGACCTTGTTGCGTGCCAGTGGCGTGTAGGCCGTCAGCGCCAGATCGTGTTGACGGGCGTAGTCGAGCAGGGCGTTTTGTCCGAGCAGGACGTGGTACTCGACCTGAATGGCTGACAGAGGAATGCCGTATTCCTCGACGACTTTGCGCAGCAGCGGCAGCGGAAAATTCGCCACACCGATGTTGCGAGCCAGACCTTGCTCCTTGAACGACGCGAGGGTTTCAAGGGTGCGCGGCAGGTCCCAGTCAGTGGTCGGCCAGTGGATCATGAACAGGTCGACGTACTCGCTGCGCAAGGCCTTGAGGCTGCGATCCAGCGAGTGACGCATGGCGTCCGGTTGCAATTGGTCCCACCAGACCTTGGTGGTGAGGTGAATCTGCTCGCGGGGTGTCGGCGTATTCGCCAGGGCCTGTCCGACTGCGTCTTCGTTGTTGTAGGCCGCTGCCGTGTCGATGTGTCGGTAACCGAGTTCCAGGGCTTGCTCC
This sequence comes from Pseudomonas sp. DR 5-09, assembly GCF_001655595.1. Taxonomy (NCBI): domain Bacteria; kingdom Pseudomonadati; phylum Pseudomonadota; class Gammaproteobacteria; order Pseudomonadales; family Pseudomonadaceae; genus Pseudomonas; species Pseudomonas sp. DR 5-09. The sequence goes on along the minus strand of NZ_CP011566.1, from coordinate 5,554,698 downwards.
ACGGCGCGGGTGCATTCGTCGCCGAGCATCGGCCAAGTGCCGAGGCCGAGTTTCGGCAGGTTCAGTCCTTGTCTGTTAACGATGTGCTGCATGGTCGATCTCCTGTTCGAAAGCCTTGACGCCCGCCATGTGTCGGGCTGCGATGTAACCGAAAGTCAGGGCCGGGCCGAGATTGATCCCGCCTGCCGGATAATGCCCGCCCATGATGCTGGCCATGTCGCCACCCGCCGCGTAGAGCCCGGCGATGGGCCGGTCTCCGGCGTCGAGCACTTGCGCATGCGGATTGACCTTGAGCCCGGCGAAGGTGCCGAAGCAGCCCGGCTGCACCTTCACCGCGTAGAACGGGCCTTGTTCGATGGGCGCCACGCACGGATTGAGCTGTTGCGCCGGATCGCCCTGTTTGCGGTTGTACGGGGTCGAGCCGCGACCGAACAGCGGGTCTTCGCCGTGCCGGGCATGGTGGTTGTAGTCATCGACGGTGACGCGTAAACCCTTCGCGTCGATGCCGCATGCAGCGGCCAATTCCTCCAGGGTGTCGCCGGTTTTCAGATAGCCGCTGCGGATAAAACCTGACACCGGAACCGGAAACGGCCGAGACATGCCGAGCCCGTAACGGCGCTGGAACGCGCGGGTGCAGATCAGCCAGGACACGACTTCTTCGCCTTCAGGGGCGGCGGCGACCATGGCGCTGACGTAGTCGTAATAGCCGTTGGCTTCGTTGACGAAACGCTGGCCGTTGCGCAGTACGCCGATGACGCCCGGTTTGCCGCGCTCGATGATGTGTGGGAAATGGCCGATGCTGCCGTCGGAATGTGGCACCTGCGAGACCGGCGCCCACGCCACGGGCGAAGCCACATCGGTGTTGACCCGGGCTCCGACGGTTTCACCCAGTCGCAGGCCATCGCCATTGACTGCCAGCGGAGGCAACGCCCAATGTTCATGACCGGTGGGCGTGCGAGGGAACAAGGCCTTGCGCCGCTCGATGTCATTGGCAAAACCGCCCGCCGCGAGCACCACGGCTTTGCGTGCATGGACGGTGACCGGGCCTTTTGCGGTGTTCACGCGAGCGCCGGTGATGCGTGATTCGTCGCGCAGCAGTTCCGTCACTGGCGCCGATTCCCACAGCAATACGCCGAGGTCTTCGGCGGATTTCGCCAGCCGCGCTACCAGCGCCACGCCGTTGACCAATTGCATCGCCCGGCCATGCAACGCCAGATCCAGCAGATGGCGGGTGAAACGCCGGGTCACGTGCCAGGCCGCCGACAACGAGCGGGTCAGATTGAGAAACGCCGACAGATCCGCCCCCGCCATGATCGGCATGCCCATGAATGAAGTTTCGCGCATGGTTGTGCGAAGACGCTTGAGCAGGCGCCCGACCTTTCGCCCGTCATAGGGAGCGGCAATCACCGAGCGTCCGCCGGTGCCGGCGCCCGGTGTTTCGCCGTGGATGTCGGCGATGGCGTTGCCGTCGGCAAATTGCAGGGCGGTGTGTTGTTCGAAGAACGCCACCATGCGCGGGCCGGCTTCAAGGAAGGCGTCGATCATGGCCGGGTCGTAGTGCTCGCCGAGTTCGTGGCGCAGATAGGTGCGCGGCAGCTCCACGTCTTCGACGATCCCGGCGCGCCGGGCCAGCGGATTGCACGGCACCCACGCCCAGCCACCGGACCACGCGGTGGCGCCGCCGAACACCGGATCCTTTTCCACCACGATGACCTTCAAGCCATGCCATGCGGCGGTGACGGCGGCCGACAAACCGGCGGCGCCGGAGCCGACCACCAGAACGTCGCAGTCGATATCGGGAAGGGCAGACATCAGCAAGGGCTCCAGCAATCAATTGTTTTTAGAATCATGTTCCAGAAAATAACCAGTGCGGGCGAAGCAGATCAACCCGACTGACGCGCAAAGTGGGCGGTTATCGGACGCCGGGTTCCAGATTTCTCATTCCTCGGGATGTCTTCTAGAATCGGCGAAATTTCACCGAGAGCGCACCATGGCCGGCAGTCAAATCGAACGGGTTTTCAGCGTGCTGGAAAGCCTCACCAGTGATCCGCGCGGGCTGCCGATGCAGACCCTGGCCGAGCAACTGGACATTCCGAAGAGCGCGACGCACCGCCTGCTCGCCGAGCTGATCCGCCTGGGTTATGTGCGGCAGAACCCGGAGACGTTGCGTTATCACCTGTCGACCAAACTGGTGGCGATGGGCTTTCAATATCTGTCGAGCAGCGGTGCCGACATTGTGCAACCGGTGCTCGATCGACTGGCCCAGGAGACCGGTGAGCTGGTGCGTCTGGGGGTGATCGACGGCGAGCGCCAGACCTGGATCGCCAAGGCCCAGGGCGCTCGCAGCGGTCTGCGTTACGACCCGGACATGGGCCGCGACGCGCCGCTGTTCTACACCGCGTCGGGCCATGCGTGGCTGGCGTGCATGAGCGACGCCGAGGCGTTGTCGCTGGTCGAGCGCCAGGGCGCGGAGGTGCCGGCGGATATCGGGCCCAACGCGCCGCGCTCCAACATTGAACTGCTCGAACGCCTGCGCGTGGCCCGGGAACAGGGCTATGCCTGTGTGGAAGAAAGCTCGGCGGTGGGCACTTCGGCGATTGCTGCCGTGGTGAAACATCCCGCCGATGGTCGGGTGATTGGCGTGCTCAGCATAGCGGGCCCAAGCGCAAGGATGTCGGCGGCGCGCTTGCATGAATTGGCGCCGTTGTTGCTGACGTTTACCGAGGAGTTGTCGGCGGCGAGCCTGGCCTCGGAGTTGTTCGTTTAAGCAAAGCTGTGCGCTGTTCGCCCACTTTTCGGTCGGGTGGGTGTGAGAATCTGGAACCCGGTTCTAAATTGTTGATGGAGTGAGTTTTCCCACAACAATCACAAAAGGATCGCACCTTGAACCCGCCCCTTCGAATTGCCCTGATCGGCGCCGGCAACATGGGCCAGCAACATTACCGGCACTTGAAGAATCTCACTGAGGCCACGTTATGCGCCGTGGCCGACCCCGGCCCTCAGGCACCGGCCCTGGCGGCGGAGTGGGGTGTGGCGCATTTCGCCGATCACCGTCAGATGCTGGAGCAGAACCGACCAGACGCAGTGATCGTTGCCAATCCCAATAATCAGCACGTCAGCACCGCGCTGGACTGCCTGGCTGCAGGCGTTCCGGTGTTGCTGGAAAAACCGGTGGGCGTGCATCTGAATGAGGCGCGGGAATTGGTGGCAGCGGTGAAGCGCAGTGGCGTGCCGGTGCTGGTCGGCCATCATCGGCGGCACAATCCGTTGATCGTGCGTGCTCATGAGCTGGTCAAGAATGGGGCGTTGGGACGGCTGACGCTGGTGACTGCGTTGTTCCAGCTGCGCAAGCCCGACCAGTATTTCGAAACGGCGTGGCGGCGCGAGGCAGGTGCCGGAATGCTGTTGACCAATCTGATCCACGACCTCGATCTGTTGCGTCATCTATACGGTGAAGTGCGTTCGGTGCAGGCGATCACCGACCATTCGGTGCGCGGTTTTGCCAATGAAGACAGCGCGGCGATTCTGCTGCAATTCGATGGCGGAGCGCTCGGCACCCTGACCGGTTCCGATGCGGTGGCGGCTCCATGGAGCTGGGAGTTGAACTCCGGTGAGAACCCGGTCTATCCACGTCAGGCGGATCAGCCGTGCTATTTACTGGCGGGAACGGCCGGGGCCTTGAGCATTCCGCAACTCAAGCGCTGGCATTACCGCGCCGAGCAGGTGGACGCCGGTTGGCATGAGCCGTTGCTGTCCGTTGATGAACCGTTCACACCGGACGAAGCCCTGCGGTTGCAGTTGCAGCATTTCGTCCGCGTGGTACGGCGGGAAGTTGAACCATTGGTGAGTGCCGCCGACGCCGCCCGCACGCTGGCGCTGGTCGAGGCCATCCGTGAAGCGGCGGCCAGCGGTCGCGCCACCGAACCCGCGCAGATCGAGGCCTGAACATGAGCGAACGAGTTCTGTCCCTGGCCAGCCTGACCGTGCTGGAGTTGTCGCCACCCGAGATGGTCGAGGTTGCCGCCCGTGCCGGTTACAGCCATGTCGGCCTGCGTCTGGAGCCGGCGACGCCCGAGGAATATCACTTTCCATTGGTAGCCGATGGCGATTTGCGGCGTCAGACACTGGCGCGTTTGCGTGACACCGGAGTCGGCGTGCTCGACGTGGAAATCCTTCGATTGAAGCCGCAGACAGTGGTCGCGGATTTCGAGCCACTGCTCAGCGTCGGCGCGCAGTTCGGTGCCAGTGAGTTGTTGGTCGCCGGTAACGATCCTGACGAGCAGCGGCTCACCGATAATTTTGCGGCACTCTGCGATCTGGCGGCGCGTTACGGTTTGCATCCGCATCTGGAGTTCATGCCCTGGACCGATGCACGCAATCTTGAGCAGGCGTTGCGCATCGTCGCCAACGCCGGGCGCGAAAACGGTGCGGTGCTGGTCGATGCGTTTCACTTCGACCGTTCCGGATCGCGGCTGGAAGATCTGGATGGCGTGTCGCCCTCACGGCTGCGCTATGCACAGTTGTGCGATGGTGCCGGGCCGAGGCCGACGGACATGGCCGAGATCTTGCGTCAGGCCCGCAATGAGCGACGGTTTCCCGGCGAGGGCGATTGTGACCTGATCGGCTTGTTGCGCTGTCTTCCGGCTAACCTTGCCCTGAGTCTGGAAATTCCCACGGTCAAATTGCTGGAGCAGGGCGTGAGTGGATTGCAGCGGGCGCAAATGGCAATCGACCGGACGCGGGAATTGTTGGCCCGGCTTTAAGTCTGCTTCAAGGGGCGAGGGCGCACGCGACCTCGTCACCGTATATTTTTCATTCAGAGAGAGCCCATGACCGTCAGCACTCCGCTTTCCGGCGTCAACCAACCCTTCAAGGGGATCTTGCTGATTGTCGTGGCAACCTTCCTGTTTTCCAGTCACGACGCGCTGTCGAAATACCTCTCGGGTTTTTATCCGATCGTCATGGTAGTGTGGGCGCGGTATCTGGTGCACACGCTGCTGATGGCGGGGATTTTCCTGCCGCAGTCCGGGCTGCGGGTGCTGCGCACCAAACGCCCGTTGTGGCAGTTGGCGCGGGCGTTGTGCCTGTTGGGCACCAGCCTGTTTTTCACCACGGCGTTGCTGTACATCCCGCTGGCCGAAGCCACGGCGGTCAACTTTCTTGCGCCGGTGCTGGTGACGGCGCTGTCGGTGCCGCTGCTCAAGGAGCGGGTGACGCGCGGTCAGTGGATCGCGGTGGTGTGCGGGTTCATCGGGGTGCTGATCATCGTCCATCCGGGCGGTGACCTGTTCACCCCGGCGATTCTCCTGCCATTCTGTTCGGCGCTGTTTTTCTGCTTCTATCAATTGCTCACCCGCAAGCTCGCCGAAGTCGACAGCCCGACCACCAGCAACTTTTTCGCCGGGCTGTGCAACACGCTGGTGATGAGTGCGCTGGTGCCGTTCTTCTGGCAAGTGCCGAGCCTGGGCCATGCGTTGTTGATGCTGGCGCTGGGCAGTTGCGGAATGACCGCGCATCTGTTTCTGACCCAGGCGTTCCGCCATGCCGCACCAGCATTGCTGGCGCCGTTCGGTTATTGCCAGATCGTGTTTGCGGGGCTGTTGGGCTGGTTGCTGTTTGCTCACACACCGACCCTGATGACGGTGATCGGGATCGCGGTGATCTGTTGCAGCGGGCTGGCGGCAGCGTGGCAGCAGAGCCGGCGCTGAAAGAAAAACCGGCCTGAAATCAGGCCGGTCGGTGCAGGAGGGTTATTCAGTATTGAAAGGCTACTCGGTGACGGTAGGAATCTTGCGCGGTGCCATGAAGTACATCCAGGTCAGCGCGATGAAGTACATCGCCGGGATCAGGGTGAACAGCACGGTGTAATTGTTGTTGGTGACGGTCAGGATGTGGCCGACGATCTGGGTCATGAACATCCCGCCAATCGCCGCGCACATGCCGCCGAAACCGAACACCGTGCTCATCATGTGCTTGGGCGTGTAGTCCATCACCAGGCTCCAGATGTTGGCGGTCCAGGCCTGGTGCGCGCCGATGGCCAGGGAGATGGCGGCGACGGCAATCCACAGGTTGGCGGAACCGGCGGCCATGACCACGCCGATGATGCAGCAGGCGAACAGGAACATCGACAGCAGCCGCGCCTTGATCGAGTTCATGCCGCGACCGATCAGGAACGAAGACAGAATCCCGCCGCCCACGCTGCCGAAGTCAGCGGTGACGTAGATGATGATCAGCGGAATGCCCATCTGGGTGACGTTGATGCCCAGGTTGTATTGCTGATTGAGAAACGGCGGCAGCCAGTACAGGTAGAACCAGAACACCGGCGCGGTCAGCGAGTAGGCGAGGGCGAAGGCCCAGGTGCCGCGCATGCGCAGGATTTTCGAGAACGGCACGCGGGCCTGTTCCGGTTCGACTTCTTTCTGGATGTATTCCAGCTCCGACTGCTTAACGTTTGGGTGATCTTCCGGGTTGAAATACTTCAGGCCCCAGAACAGCAGCCAGATCCCGCCCAGTGCCGACATGCACAGGAACGCAGCCTGCCAGCCCCACACGTGAAGGATCAGCGGCAGCAGCATCGGGGTGAACATCGCGCCGACGTTGGTGCCGGCGTTGAAGATGCCGGTGGCTACCGCACGTTCGCCGGCCGGGAACCACAGGCGCGTGGTCTTCACGCAGGCCGGGTAGTTGGCCGCTTCAGTCAGACCGAGGATGAATCGGCAGACCATGAAGCCCACCGCCGAGGTCGCCAGACCGTGGGCGCCGGTGGCCAGGCTCCAGAGCAGCACCGCGCAGAAGAACACGCGCTTGACGCCGACCCGATCGATCAGCCGTCCTTGCAACACGAAGCCGATCGCGTAGCCGACCTGAAACCAGAAGTTGATGTTGGCGTAGTCCATCGCCGTCCAGCTCATTTCCTTGGCGAGGATCGGCTGCATGACGCCGAGGGCGGCGCGGTCGATGTAATTGAGGGTGGTGGCGAAAAACACCAGCGCCAGCATGCCCCAACGGGTCTTGCCGACGGCCATGGCGCCGCGGATCTTGTCGCCGATGCCACCCGTGGCAGTGCTCATGGCCGGAGCCATGCGGGAAGTCTGTGAAGGAATCATGTGTTCCACCCGTTTTTGGATTTGTTATTTGGTGTGCTTTTCTTGTGCACGCTGCGACCGGTGGTTCAGTTCCGGACTCAAGGTGAGACGGATGTTGGGCAGTGGACGAAAAATCGTCAATTCGCCAAACCGGCATTCTGTTCGATAATCGCACGCAAAACTAACCGGGTAGTACAGTTTAAATTGCTCAATGAAAAACCGAGACCAATAATTCGCTCACCCTATAAAAGCGGCGCAATTTTCGTAGCCGACGTCTCCACCGGGAGTTGAAACATGCAGCGATCCATTGCCACCGTCTCCTTGAGCGGAACCCTGCCGGAAAAACTCGAAGCCATTGCCGCCGCCGGGTTCGACGGGGTGGAGATTTTCGAGAACGATCTTCTGTATTACGACGGCAGCCCCCGGGAAATCCGGCAGATGTGCGCCGACCTCGGAATCGCCATCACCCTGTTTCAGCCGTTCCGCGATTTCGAAGGTTGCCGCCGCGATCGCCTGGAGCGCAACCTGGAACGGGCCGAGCGCAAGTTCGACCTGATGCAGGAACTGGGCACCGACCTGGTGCTGGTCTGCAGCAACGCCTCCCCCGACAGCCTCGGGGATCAACAGATCCTCATCGACGACCTGCGCCTGCTGGCCGAGCGCGCTGGTGCCCGTGGCCTGCGCATCGGTTACGAAGCGCTGGCCTGGGGCCGTCACGTCAATACTTATCAACAGGTCTGGGACATCGTACGTCAGGCCGATCACCCGGCCCTCGGCGTGTTGCTCGACAGCTTCCACACCTTGTCGCTCAAGGGCGATCCACGGGCGATTGCCGAGATTCCCGGCGACAAGATTTTTTTCGTACAGATGGCCGACGCGCCGATCCTGGCGATGGACGTGCTGGAGTGGAGTCGGCATTTCCGCTGCTTCCCGGGGCAGGGCGAATTCGATCTGCCGGGCTTCCTCGCGCCGATCATCCGGAGCGGCTACACCGGGCCACTGTCGCTGGAAATCTTCAACGACGGCTTCCGCGCCGCGCCGCCTCGGGCCAATGCCGCTGACGGTCTGCGTTCGCTGCTGTACCTGGAGGAGAAAACCCGCCAGCGTCTGGAGCAGGAATTCCGTCCTGTGGATAACCGCGAAATCCTCTTCGAAACGCCGAAGGCCAGTGAATACAACGGCATCGAGTTTCTTGAGTTCGCCGTGGATGAAAGCCTGGGCGCCAAGCTGTCGAACTGGCTGGAACGGCTGGGTTTCGTCAAGGCCGGACAGCATCGCTCCAAGAGTGTCAGCCTGTTGCGTCAGGGTGATATCAACCTGATCCTCAACTCTGAACCCTATTCGTTCGGCCACAGTTTTTTCGAGGCCCACGGCCCGTCACTGTGCGCTACTGCCGTGCGGGTCAAGGACAGCGCCAGCGCGCTGGCCCGCGCCGTCGCCTATAAAGGTCAGCCGTATCGCGGACTGGTCGGCCCCAATGAACTGGAACTGGCGGCGGTGCGTGCACCGGACGGCAGCCTGATTTATCTGGTGGATCAGGAGGCGGATGTCTACGGCACCGACTTCAATCTGCTGCCGGACGCGGTGGCGCGCGGCGGCCTCAAACGCATCGATCACATGGCCATGGCGCTGCCGGCAGACAGCCTCGACAGCTGGGTGTTGTTCTACAAGAGCCTGCTGGATTTCGAGGCTGACGATGAAGTGGTGCTGCCCGATCCGTACGGGCTGGTGAAGAGCCGCGCCCTGCGTAGCCGCGACAGTTCGATCCGTCTGCCGCTGAACATTTCCGAGAACCGCAATACCGCGATCTCACACGCGCTGTCGAGTTATCGCGGTTCCGGGGTGCATCACATCGCCTTCGATTGCGACGATATCTTCGCCGAAGTCAGCCGGGCGAAAGAGGCGGGCGTGCCGCTGCTGGACATCCCGCTGAACTATTACGACGACCTGGCGGCGCGCTTCGATTTCGATGACGAGTTTCTCAGCGAGCTGGCGTACTACAACGTGCTGTACGACCGCGATGCGCAGGGCGGCGAGTTGTTTCACGTCTATACCGAGCCGTTCGAGGGGCGCTTCTTCTTCGAGATCATCCAGCGCAAGAACGGTTACGCCGGTTATGGCGCCGCCAACGTCGCGGTGCGGCTGGCGGCGATGGCCAAATCACGCAGTGGCGCGGTTCGCCAGGCGAAGTTGTAGGAAATTCGTAAACGCGGGATTAAACACCGGTCGCGCGGCTTCCTTCACTGGGTCGCGCGGCCCATAATCGCCAGCCTGTGCAGTGATGGCCGTGAGCCCGCAATGACAATGACTTCAGAACTTTCCGCAGCTCCCGTTCTACCCGCGGTAGAGCCGCGCAAAAGTCGCAAGAACAACCCGGAAAAGACCCGCGAGAACATCCTGCAGGAGGCGATCGTCGAGTTCGTCCAGCAGGGGCTGTCCGGTGCTCGCGTCGATGCGATCGCCGAGCGTATCCACACCTCCAAACGCATGATCTATTACTACTTCGGCAGCAAGGAGCAGTTGTACGTCGAGGTGCTGGAGAAGCTCTACGGCGATATCCGCAGCACCGAAAACCGCCTGCACCTGGCTGAATTGCCGCCGGTGGAAGCGATCCGGCGTCTGGTGGAATTCACCTTCGATCACCACGATCGCAACGTCGATTTCGTGCGGATCGTCAGTATCGAAAACATCCACAACGCCGAGTACGTGAAGCGTTCCGATGCGATCAAGGCGATGAACAACACCATCCTCGATTCCCTGGGCGAGATTCTGCGTCGGGGTGCTGAAGAAGGGGTGTTCCGCGCCGGGCTCGACGCGCTGGACGTGCATCTGTTGATCAGTTCGTTCTGCTTCTATCGCGTATCGAACCGCCATACCTTCGGTGAGATCTTCCAGATCGACCTGCCGGACGAAAGCATCAAGCAACGTCATCGCGAGATGATTTGTGAGTCGGTGCTGCGCTACTTGCAAGCGTGAGCGATGTCGAGGGGGACGGGCCCCCTCACGGTTTTAGCCATTCATGCTTTGAAAATGCGCGAGCATTCGCTGCGCATCCGGCACCTTACCGCTGAACAGCTCAAACGCCTTCACTGCCTGAAACACCGCCATGTTGCCGCCATCCAGGGTTCGGCAACCCAGGGCGCGGGCGTTGCGCAGCAGTTCGGTTTCCAGCGGGAAATACACGATCTCCGCCACCCACAACTCGGGCCGCAGCCACGCCGCCGGCACGGGCATGCCGGGCAATTTGGCCATGCCCATCGGCGTGGTGTTTACCAGACCATCGGCCTGACTCAGCGTGCTCGCCAGATCATGTCCGGCCACGGCCCGACCGGCACCGAAATGCTGGTTGAGGTTGTTGGCCAGGCTTTCGGCGCGCTCCACGTCCACATCAAAAATGCTCAGTTGCTGTACGCCTTCGCTCAACAAGGCGTGGGCGACTGCCGCACCTGCGCCACCGGCGCCCATCTGGACCACACGTTCGCGGGCGACGTCTGGCAGGCCGCGACGAAAACCTTCGGCAAAACCCAGGCAATCGGTGTTGTGGCCGACGCGTTTACCGTCTTTCAGTACTACCGTGTTCACGGCGCCGATGCCTCGGGCTTCCGGGGATAGTTCATCGAGCAGCGGAATGATTGCCTGCTTGCACGGGAAGGTGATGTTCAGGCCGGTGTAGTTCATTCGCTCGGCGGCCAGCAGCAGGTCGGGCAGGGCGTTGCTGTCCAGTTGCAGTTGATCGAGGTCGATCAGCCGGTACAGGTAGCGCAGGCCCTGTTCGTCGCCTTCGTGTTCGTGCAGCGCCGGGGTGCGGGAGGCCTGGATGCCGGCGCCGATCAGCCCGGCGAGTATCACGTTGTTACGATTCATGCGGTTCGCCCCTTCAGCCGTTGGCTGAAATGTTCCAGGGCCAGGCGATAGCCGTGGCTGCCGAAGCCACACATCACGGCGGTGGCGATGGCCGAGACGAACGAGTGATGACGGAACGGCTCGCGCGCGTGGACGTTGGACAGGTGTACTTCGATCACCGGCAATTCGCTGGCGACCAGAGCGTCGCGGATCGCGACCGAAGTGTGGGTCCAGGCGGCCGGGTTGATGACGATGCCGGCGCAGCGCTGGCGGGCGCCGTGAATCCAGTCGAGCAGTTCGCCTTCGTGGTTGGTCTGGCGAAACTCCACGGCCAGGCCGAACTCTTCGGCGGCGCGCCCGCACAGGGCAGAGATGTCGGCCAGGGTTTCGTGACCGTAGGTTGCCGGTTCACGGGTACCGAGCAGGTTCAGGTTCGGGCCGTTGAGCACCAGAACGATAGGGGGCATGGGGGCAAACTCCACTTATTGTTTTTGGCTTGGGCCGAGGGTTTCGACCTGTGGAGTTAAATTGTACTAGATGGTTACTTTAATCAATTGCTCTGCATCGACAGTCCGGTTTTGTGTGCGGTGATCGCACACTGGTGAAATCACTGCGGCAACTGCTCGACCAGAAAATCAATGAAAGCCCTGACGCGCAGCGGCATGTGGCGATTCTGCGGGTACAGCAAAGTGAATGGCCGCGAGCGTCCGCTGTAGGGCTGGAGCACTTCCACCAACGAGCCGTCGGCGAGTTCTTTTTCGACAATGAAGCGATACGTCTGGAACAACCCGGCGCCATGTTTGGCCAGGGTCACGCCACCGAGCACGTCATCGGAGCAGCAGAAGTTGCCCTCGGCGAGGATTTCCCGTGGCGCGTCTTCCTCATAGAACAGCCAAGTGATCCGCCGCCCGCTGCTGGGCAATTCGTACTGAATACACTCGTGTTGTTCGAGGTCTTCGAGGGTCTGCGGCGTGCCGGCGCGTTTTAGGTAGTCGGGGCTGGCGACCATCACCAGCGCTGCGTCCTCCAGATGGCGGGCGATCAGGCCGGAGTCGGGGATTGCCCGCACGCGGATCGCCATGTCGTAACCCTCGCCGACGAAGTCGATGTTGCGGTTGCTGATGTGCATGTCGACCTTCACCTGCGGGAAGCGCGCACGAAACGCGGGCAACAGCGGCAGGATCCGGTGATGGGCGTAGGTTGTAGGAATACTGATACGCAGGGTGCCGGACGGTTCCTGCTGCTGGCCCATGACTTCCCGTTGCGCCTCGACCAGTTGCGCCAGCGCCTGCCTGCACTCTTCGTAGTAGCGCCGGCCGCTGTCGGTCAGTTTCACGCTGCGGGTGGTGCGCGCGAACAGCCGCACGCCCAGGCGTTCCTCCATGCGGGATACCGAGCGGCTCACCGCTGCCGGCGTCACCGAAGCCGCCTGCGCCGCGCCGGTGAAACTGCCGCACTCGGCGGCCAGGCAAAACAGCTCGATGCTGCCCAGCTGAAGATCGTCGAAGTGTCTCTGCATGATTGATTACGCCGGGGAATGAGTCTTCGTATGTAGCAAATGCGTGGCCGCTGCGAAAGAACTGCTTACCATTTTGCGCGGGGCTTTCCTGAATCCCGCACTAGGCTCGAAAACGTAATGACCATTTGAGACAGCAATGCCGATGGTCGGAATTGTCAGGGAATGGCAGTTTTCGAAACTCTTTAACCTAACGGATGGGTTAGCATGAAAGTGTGCAGTTACAAGGGATTGTCGGTGGTGATCATGCTGCGAGACGAACATTGTCCGCCCCATGCGCACGTTGATTCAGGTGCATGGAGTGCCCGTTTCAAATTCAGCTTCTGGCACAACGGCGTGGAGTTATGGGATGTGGTGCCCCTGTCACGTCGGCCACCGATTGCAGTGCTCGAGGGGCTGCGTCAATCGCTGCGTGAAACTGTTCATCTGCGGCGGGCCCGTCGAATCTGGTGGACTCGATTGCAGACGGCGTGTCTCGATAATCAATGGTGGGACGGGGACTCGAACGAAGTGGCCGTCATGCGCGAAGTCACCGGAGCAACCTTCAGAATCGGATCGGCGTATTACGAACCAGAAGAAAACAAAACCCTGCTGGCCCTGGTTGGTGCTCAGGAAGGTGTGGAGATCGAACTATGAAAACAGTAAAAGCCGGTTTGCATGCTGATCGACCGGTAACAGAAAAGCGTCTCGATGAAGCTGTTGAGCGGGGAGGGCTGCGCCGACGCAGCAGCCTTCAAGCCGTGTCGGTGGCCTTTCAGAAACCCTGCCTGGTGATTCACTTCGAGGACGACAGCGGCGTGCTGCTCCCAGTGAATCTCTACCGCGAATTCGATGATTTCGAACCGGAAGACTTCAGCGGATTGAACGTCGGCTTCGCTGGCACCGCGCTGTGCCACGACGGCAAGGACCTGCAGGTTTCCATCGCCGGGATGATCTCCGCCAGTCAGCCACTGATGGCCATGGCTGCCTCGGTGATCGCTTCGCGCAATGGCCGCCAGAGCAGCACTGCGAAAGCTGAAGCTGCACGGGCCAACGGCAGGAAGGGCGGGCGTCCGCGCAAGATCGATCCCGTGCCATGAACAGGCACAAAAAAGCCGTCGATGAGGACGGCTTTCTTGTTTCTGGCACTTGCGATCAACGTCGGGTCAGCAGCACGCCGGATTCCATGTGGTGAGTCCAGGGGAACTGGTCGAACAGCGCGCAGCGGGTGATGCGGTGCGTGTCGTGCAGTTGGGCGATGTTTGCCGCCAGCGTTTCCGGGTTGCAGGAGATGTACAGGATGTTGTCGAAGCGACGGGTCAGCTCGCAGGTGTCCGGGTCCATGCCGGCCCGTGGCGGGTCGACGAACACGCTGCCGAACTCATAGCTTTTCAGGTCGATACCGTGCAGGCGACGGAACGGGCGAACTTCGTTCAGTGCTTCAGTCAGCTCTTCGGCGGACAGGCGCACCAGCGTGACGTTATCCACAGCGTTTTCGGCCAGGTTGCTCAACGCGGCGTTGACCGAGGTCTTGCTGATTTCGGTGGCCAGCACTTTGCGCACGCGAGTCGCCAGCGGCAGGGTGAAGTTGCCGTTGCCGCAGTACAGCTCCAGCAGATCGTCGCTGCGATCACCCAGTGCTTCGTATGCCCAGTTGAGCATCTTCTGGTTCACGGTGCCGTTGGGCTGGGTGAACGCGCCTTCCGGCTGGCGGTAGCTAAACGTGCGACCACCGACGTCGAGTTTCTCGACCACGTAATCGAGGCCGAGCACTTCGCGCTTGCCCTTGGAGCGACCGATGATGCTGACGCCCAGATCCGTCGCCAGTTGGGTCGCCGCCGCGTGCCAGTGTTCGTCCAGCGGACGGTGATAGCACAGGGTGATCATCGCGTCGCCGGCCAGGGTGGTCAGAAACTCGACCTGGAACAGCTTGTGGCTCAGCGCCGCGCTGGCCTGCCAGGCCGCTTTCAATTGCGGCATCAACTGGTTGATGCGCAGGCTGGCGATCGGGAACTCTTCGATCAGGATCGGCGTGCGTTTGTCGTCCTGGGAAAACATCGCGTAATGCCGCTCGCCGGCCTCGCGCCACAGGCGGAATTCGGCGCGCAGGCGGAAGTTCTGCAAAGGCGAGTCGAACACCGTTGGCTCCGGTGCATCGAACGGGGCCAGCAGGTCACGCAGGCGCGTGACCTTGTCTTCGAGTTGTGCGGCGTAAGCCTGGGAATCAAAAGTCATGCGTTGAACCAACCCAGCTTGATCACGAACAGAATCGACAGGATCACCAGCGCCGGGTTCAGCTCACGGGCGCGGCCGGACAGCAGTTTGATCGCAGTCCAGGCGATGAAGCCGAAGGCGATGCCGTTGGCGATGGAATAGGTGAAAGGCATCGCCAGAGCGGTGACCACGACCGGCGCGGCGACGGTGATGTCTTCCCAGTCTATTTCCGCCAGACCGGAAGTCATCAGCACGGCGACGAACAGCAGCGCTGGTGCGGTGGCGAACGCCGGTACGCTGGCAGCCAGTGGCGAGAAGAACAGCGCCAGCAGGAACAGGATCGCGACGACGATGGCGGTCAGGCCGGTGCGGCCGCCGGCACTCACGCCCGCAGCGGATTCGATGTAGCTGGTGGTGGTCGAGGTGCCCAGCAGCGAACCGGCCATGGCCGCGGTGCTGTCAGCGATCAGTGCACGGCCCATTTTCGGCATGTGGCCGTCCTTGCCCATCAGGCCGGCGCGCTTGGCGACGCCGATCAGGGTGCCGGAGTTGTCGAACAGGTCGACGAACAGGAAAGCGAAGATCACGCTGACCAGACCGATGTCCAGCGCGCCCTTGATGTCCAGTTGCAGGAAGGTCGGGGCCAGCGAAGGTGGCATCGAGGTCACGCCGCCGAACGGGGTGAAGCCCATCACGATCGAAACGATGGTCACCGCGAGAATGCCGATCAGCACCGCGCCGCGTACTTTCAGGGCTTCAAGGGCAACGATCAGGGCGAAACCGAGGGTGGCGAGGATCGGAGCCGGTTGTTTCAGGTCGCCGAGGCCGACCATGGTTGCCGGGTTGCTGACCACAATGCCGGCGTTGTGCAGGGCGATCAGCGCCAGGAACAGGCCGATACCGGCGGCAATCGCCGAGCGCAGTGGCAGCGGGATGCTGTTGATGATCCATTCACGGATGCGGAAGATCGACAGCAGGAAGAAGCATACGGCCGAAATGAACACCGCGCCCAGCGCCACTTGCCAGGTGTGGCCCATGTGCAGCACGACGGTGTAGGTAAAGAAGGCATTCAGCCCCATGCCCGGCGCGAGGGCGATCGGGTAGTTGGCGATCAGGCCCATGACCGTGGAGCCGATGGCGGCTGCCAGACACGTGGCGACGAACACCGCACCTTTGTCCATGCCGGTCTCGCCGAGGATGCTCGGGTTGACGAACAGAATGTAGGCCATGGCCAGGAAGGTCGTGACGCCCGCGAGAATCTCGGTCCGCACGTTGGTGTTGTGTGCCTTGAGTTGAAACAGCCTTTCCAGCATGTCTGCTCCCCGTGGCGCGCGTGGCGCCGTGAATGTATCGACCTCAACAGCAAAGCACAGACCGTCGCAAGCGCCTGGAAAATTGTGGTGGGCCGGAAAAAGCCGCGCATCATACCAGCAGCGTGAGGAAGATGGCGGATGTTGGTGTCGATCGTCGGCGAAGTTTTGCACCACGACTAACTACGCCATACTGCGCGCTGTTTTTTCGGGGATGGATCGCATGAACAAGGGTTGGATGAAGACCGCTGGACTGATGGCCTTGCTGCTGGCCGGTGTACCGGCTGCACTCGCGGCGTCGGCACCGCCATTGAGCGAGGTGAAAGTCATCAAGGTTCAGTCGGCGTCCTGCGGGCTTGAAGACATTACCGATGGTCAGGTGCAGACCCGTTGCGATCACAACGCGCCGGGCATCAAGGTCTATGTGTTGGAAATCGGCTACGGCCAGAGTCAGCCTCAGGCGGCGCTGGACGGTTTCGAAGTGAATGGCACCCGGAGCCCGGTCTGTGCTTTCGATAACGGCAACCTGACCGAGTGCACGCCAGGCGCGAAGACCGTCGGTTCGCTGTACACCTTCGATCTGGCGACTCGTCAGGAAGGCACCTTTACCTTCAGCAACACCTCGATCAACGCCCCGCGCAACACGATGTCGACCCAGCTTTACATCAAGTAACGGCTGTCGCCGAACAGGGCAGGACAAAGCTGACTACGCTTTAAGGATCACCCAGCGGATGGCGCCCATGACCTTTAGAGCCCTGATTACCCTCGCCGAGGGCATCGATGATCTGCAATGCGTGACCCTGATCGACGTGCTGCGCCGCGCCGGCATCGAAGTAGTGGCGGCCAGCATCGAGGGCCGGCGCATGCTGACCTGCGCCCGAGGCACGCGATTGACCGCCGACGGCATGCTCATTGATGTGCTGGCCCAGACCTTCGACCTGATTGTCCTGCCCGGCGGCGCTGTCGGCGCGCAACACCTGGCGGCTCATCAGCCCTTGCAACAATTACTCAAGGACCAAGCCAGCGCCGGACGCCTGTTCGCCGCCATCGCCGAAGCCCCGGCCGTCGCCCTGCAAAGCTTCGGTGTATTACGTCAACGCCGGATGACTTGCCTGCCCGTCAGCAGTCATAACCTCTCCGGTTGCACCTTTGTTGATCAACCGGTGGTGGTCGACGGCAATTGCATCACCGCCCAGGGCTCCGGCGCCGCGCTGGCATTTGCGCTGACGCTGGTCGAGCAACTGGCGGGCAAGGCCGCCAGATTGAAGGTAGCGGGGGAGTTGCTGGCCTGAGAGCGTCAGGCCTTCACCTCTTCCACCGGCACATGCATCCGGTCGCGGTTGGCCAGGGTCGGGAACAGTTTGATCCAGGTTCCGGTCACCACCAGCGTGCCGATGCCGCCCATCACCACCGCCGGCACGGTGCCGAACCAGTGGGCGGTGAGGCCGGATTCGAATTCGCCCAACTGGTTCGAGGCGCCGATGAACAGGCCGTTCACCGCGCTGACCCGGCCGCGCATTTCGTCCGGTGTTTCCAGTTGCACGAACGAGGCGCGGATCACCATGCTGATCATATCCGCCGCGCCGAGCACCACCAGCACTGCCAGCGAGAACCAGAACGAGGTCGACAGGCCGAAGGCGATGGTGGCGACACCGAATACGCCAACGGCAGTGAACATCACCCGACCGACGTTTCGCTCAACGGCAAACCGCGCCAGGAACAGCGACATCATCAACGCCCCGACCGCCGGCGCCGAACGCAGCAGCCCGAGGCCCCACGGCCCGGTCAGCAGGATGTCCTTGGCAAACACCGGCAACAGCGCCGTGGCGCCACCCAGCAACACGGCGAACAGATCCAGCGAAATCGCCCCGAGAATGTCCGGGCGGCTGCGGATAAAGCGAATCCCCGCCAGCAACGAGTCCAGCGTCGCCTTGCCTTTGTTCAGCGGGGTTTGCCGGGCCGGCAGGTTGAGCATCAGCGTGCAGGCGATGACATACAGAATGACCGTCGGGCCATAGACCCACACGCTGCCGAAGGCATAAAGAAGACCGCCGAGCGCCGGGGCGACGATCGTGGCCGATTGCTGCGCCGATTGCGCAGCGGCAACCGCCCGTGGAAACAGCGCGCTGGGCACGATGCTCGGCAGCAGCGCCTGGGTGGTCGGCATTTCGAAGGAGCGTGCGGCGCCCAGCAGGAACGCCAGGATAAAGATCATTTCCCGGGTGACATGGTCAGTGGCGCTGCCGATGGCCAGTGCCAGGGCGATCAGGGCCTGCAGCGACTGGCAGATCGCCGCGACCTTGCGCCGGTCGTAGCGATCGGCAACGTGGCCGGTGTGCAACATGAACAATACGCGTGGCGCGAATTCCACCAACCCGACCAAACCCAGGTCGAGCACATTGCCGGTCAGTTGATAGAGGTTCCAGCCGATCGCCACGGTGAGCATCTGAAAACCGCTGGCGGTGAAGATCCGGGCAAACCAGAACGCAACAAAGGGACGGTGGTGACGTAACAGCAAGGGCTCTTGGCTGGGCATTTGCGGGCCGGTCTTGATCGAGGGGAACCGCGAGATTATCACCAGTCTGTAACGGGAAGTTGCTATGACAGAAAATTTAGTTAGCCAGACATCGATTTTTCCCCGCCGTGGCGCGAACCCCGGCCTCGGATGTATTTCAGGGCGTTGCCAGGTCTGTGAGGCAACTTGTCACGCGGCAAAAGACCACGCGGTTCTCCGTCGGAAATGGGACTACTCTTTCAACGTTGATTGATCCAGATCAAGACCCATCGCGGAACTGATCCGGGACCCGTCGGCAGACTCCCTGCGTCGCGATGCCTGTAAAAAGAAGAACGAATTCGAGTTCGCCGCACTCCATACCCGTGGGGGCAGTGGTTCAAGGCCGCCAGTCCTGGAACCGTTATCTGATAGAGGAAAGCTTATGTTCGGTTTAGAGGCCCTGGATCTCGCCCGAATTCAGTTCGCGTTCACCATCTCGTTCCACATCCTGTTCCCGGCGATCACCATCGGTCTTGCGAGCTATCTCGCGGTGCTGGAAGGCCTGTGGCTGAAAACCGGCAATGACACTTACCGTGACCTCTACCATTTCTGGTCGAAGATCTTTGCCGTGAACTTCGGCATGGGCGTGGTCTCGGGGCTGGTCATGGCCTACCAGTTCGGCACCAACTGGAGCCGCTTCTCGGACTTCGCCGGTTCCGTCACCGGGCCCTTGCTGACCTACGAAGTGCTCACGGCGTTCTTCCTCGAAGCCGGTTTCCTCGGGGTGATGCTGTTCGGCTGGAACAAGGTCGGGCGCGGCCTGCACTTTTTCTCCACGGTGATGGTGGCCATCGGCACGCTGATTTCCACGTTCTGGATTCTCGCCTCCAACAGTTGGATGCAGACTCCGCAGGGCTTCGAGATCGTCAACGGTCAGGTCATTCCAACCGACTGGCTGGCAATCATCTTCAACCCGTCATTCCCCTATCGCCTGATGCACATGGCGACGGCGGCGTTCGTCGCGACGGCTTTCTTCGTCGGCTCGTCGGCAGCCTGGCACTTGCTGCGCGGCAAGGACAACCCGGCGATCCGCACCATGCTGTCGATGGCGATGTGGATGGCGCTGATCGTTGCGCCGATCCAGGCAGTCATCGGCGACTTCCATGGCCTCAATACCCTTGAACACCAACCGGCGAAGATCGCCGCGATCGAAGGTCACTGGGAAAACGTCGGCAACGAAGCGACGCCGCTGATCCTGTTCGGCTGGCCGGACATGAAGGAAGAGAAAACCAAGTACGCCGTCGAGATCCCGTACCTCGGCAGCCTGATCCTGACCCACTCGCTGGACAAGCAAGTCCCGGCGCTCAAGGAATTCCCGCCAGAAGACCGGCCGAATTCGACCATTGTGTTCTGGTCGTTCCGGATCATGGTCGGCCTCGGCTTCCTGATGATCTTCACCGGCCTCTGGAGCCTTTGGCTGCGCAAGCGCGACACGCTCTACACCTCGCGGCCGTTCCTGTACCTGGCGCTGTGGATGGGGCCATCCGGCCTGATCGCGATCCTGGCGGGCTGGTTCACCACTGAAATCGGTCGTCAGCCATGGGTGGTCTACGGGCTGATGCGCACGGCGGATGCGTCGTCCAACCACAGTTTCATGCAGATGAGCATCACGCTGATCATGTTCGTGGTGGTGTACTTCGCGCTGTTCGGTGCGGGTCTGGGCTACATGATGCGCCTGGTGCGCAAAGGACCGAAGACCGACGAAGGCAAGGAAACCAACGAAGGTGGTCCTGGCCAGAAACGTACGCCGGCCCGTCCGTTGTCCGCTGCCGACGACGATGGTGCCGAACACGACCGCAGCCTGACCAAGGAGATTTGAGTCATGGGTATTGATCTTCCGCTGATCTGGGCCGTGATCATCATCTTCGGCATCATGATGTACGTGGTCATGGACGGTTTCGACCTTGGGATCGGGATTCTCTTTCCGTTCATCCCCGGCAAGACCGACCGCGACGTGATGATGAACACCGTTGCCCCGGTGTGGGACGGCAATGAAACCTGGCTTGTACTGGGCGGCGCTGCGTTGTTCGGTGCGTTCCCGCTGGCTTATTCGGTGGTGTTGTCGGCGCTGTACCTGCCGCTGATCTTCATGCTGATCGGGCTGATTTTTCGCGGCGTGGCGTTCGAGTTCCGCTTCAAGGCCAAGGATGACAAGCGTCACCTGTGGGACAAGGCGTTCATCGGTGGTTCGATTGCCGCGACATTCTTCCAGGGCGTGGCGCTCGGTGCGTTCATCGACGGCTTGCCCGTGGTCAACCGGCAATATGCCGGCGGTTCACTGGACTGGCTGACGCCGTTCACGCTGTTCTGCGGCGCCGCGCTTGTTGTGGCGTATGCGCTGCTCGGTTGCACCTGGCTGATCATGAAGACCGAAGGCAAGCTTCAGGAGCAGATGCACGACCTGGCGCGCCCGCTGGCCTTCGTGTTGCTGGCGGTGATCGGCATCGTCAGCCTGTGGACGCCGCTCTCTCACCCGGAAATCGCCGAGCGCTGGTTCAGCCTGCCCAATCTGTTCTGGTTCCTGCCGGTGCCGATTCTGGTGTTGGTGACGCTGTACGCACTGATCCGTGCGGTGGCGCGAAACGCCAACTACATGCCGTTCCTGCTGACCCTGGTGCTGATCTTCCTCGGCTACAGCGGTCTGGGCATCAGCCTGTGGCCGAACATCGTGCCGCCGTCGATCTCGATCTGGGACGCCGCCGCGCCGCCGCAAAGCCAGGGCTTCATGCTGGTGGGCACGCTGTTCATCATCCCGTTCATCCTGGGTTACACCTTCTGGAGCTATTACGTGTTCCGCGGCAAGGTCACCCACGAAGACGGTTATCACTAATGGTGATCACGATGGCGCCGAGCGCGGCGCCATCTCCCGCAACCGGAGGATGCAAGCATGACCGGCAAACATTCCCTGCACGATATTGAAGAAGCCGAAAAAAAGCCGCTGTGGCAGCGGCTCGGCTGGTTGGCCATGATCTGGGTCGGCAGCGTCGGTGCTCTGTTCATCGTCGCCAGCCTGATGCGCATGTTCATGAACGCCGCAGGTCTGACCACGCACTGAGACTTCCCATCCCGCTGCCTTGCGGCACGGATTTTTGACCCTCCGACCGGAGGGTTTTTTTGCCCGGATTATTTGCGCGCCTTGAGGATCACGAATTTCGGAGTCGCGGCGACTTGCTCGACACCCCGGAACAGTCGCGCCAGTTTGCTGTGATAACTCAGGTGACGGTTGCCGACGATGTACAGCGCGCCACCGACCACCAGCGCTTCGCGGGCCTGCTGGAACATGCGCCAGGCGAGGAAGTCGCCGACCACCTGTTGCTGGTGGAACGGCGGGTTGCACAGGACTACGTCCAGCGATTGCGCTTCCTGACCGGCCAGACCGTCGCCGGCGCGTACGATCACGTCACGTTCACCGAACGCCGCGCGCCAGTTCTCGGCTGCCGATTGCACGGCCATGAACGATTCGTCCACCAGCGTGTAATGCGCTTCAGGATTTTGCAGGGCGCTGGCGATGGCCAGTACGCCGTTACCGCAGCCGAGGTCGGCGACTCGTGCCGAGCCGAGGTTTTTCGGCAGGTGCGCAAGGAAGGCACGGGTGCCGATGTCCAGCCCTTCGCGGCAGAACACGTTGGCGTGGTTGAGCAGTTCGATGGCCGGCTCGTCGAGGTGATAGCGGGTCGGGTAGGGCGAGACGGCCGGTGTCTTGGGCTCGGGCGTGGCGATCAGCAGTCGGGCCTTCTTCACTGCCAGCGAAGCCTGAACCGGCCCGATGTAGCGTTCCAGCAGATCACCGGCGGCACGCGGCAAATGCTTGACCATCGCCGCTGCCACTACCTGAGCGCCCGGTGCCAATTGGCCTTGCAGGCGAATCAGTTGTTCTTCCAGCAGCGCCAGAGTTTTCGGGACGCGAATCAGCACCCGGTCGAACGGCCCGACCAATGGCGCGCTGGCGGGAATACCGCGCACAGCATCGAACGCCTTGCTGTTGCGCAGCAGGTTTTTTTCCAGCCCCTGAAACGCCAGGAATGAATCACCGCTGGTGCTGACCTGCAGTTTGCCCGAGAGGCTGATGGCCAGCGCGCCGAAACTGTCGTTGAGCACCAATACTCGGGTATCCGCCGGCAGATTCTGTTCGGCCAGATGATTGAGCAGGTATTCATCGGCTGCGTCGAAGGCTTGCAGCGGTTCCTTCTGCTGTTCGGGCTGGCGGATCAGATCGAGCTGGGCGAAGGGCGTATCGAGCAAAGGCATGGGGCGGGGACTCTGGGTAATCGACGGGTGTCCCGCGGCCCAGGAGTAGTGCGGCGGAACCGTCCGAGTGGACAGCGGCGCAAAAGATCGCGTCATCACTCAGGAAGGTTGCAAATGGTACGTTTTTTTTATTGGCAATACTCGTCTGATTTCAGCAAGGGTGATTGGGAATGAACCCGGCCCTGGTGGCGGCGATGACGGCTGACATCTTGTTGCAGGCGTTGAACTTAACAATCAGGTTTTTGATGTGATAGTGCACGGTCCGTTCGGCCACATTCAGAATCTGACCGATTTCCCAGGCGGTCTTGCCCAAGGCGCACAGCCTCACGATTTCGAGCTCTCGGGTAGACAATCGTACGGGCGGTGATTTGGCCTGTGCTGGCGGGAGGGCGCGAACGATCATTTCACTCAAATGCTGCGTGATGAAGTGCATCACACCGTATTGTTCGTAGAGCTCCAATGCAGAGATTTCGCAGTAGGTTCGCGCCAGACTGATTGTGCAGCACAGGTCGTTCTCTTCGTCGAGATACGACTGTGACCAGCCATGTTCCATCCCGTGGTTCTGAAGTGCACTCCACATTTTCGGTGTCTTGGAAAATGCTTTCCTGGTCCAGAGAAACGGCAACATTGATTGATGGCAAAAAGCCGCAATCGGGTCGCTTTCACAGCACTGTTTTTCGTATTCGTCGTTCCACGCCTCTGTGAAGTTATTGATATAAAACGGTTTGAATGACTGGGAGTCAGGCCGCGAGATTGTAATGCCGCAGAATTGAAAACCGATGTTGTTGGCAAAATTTTTCAAGATCGGGAATGCGTTTTCAATATTCTTCGCGCGCGTAAGCTGTTCTATTTGATACTCCTTCCACCTTTCCATTTCGAGAGTTC
The DNA here is from genome assembly GCF_001655595.1 of Pseudomonas sp. DR 5-09. Classification (NCBI taxonomy): domain Bacteria; kingdom Pseudomonadati; phylum Pseudomonadota; class Gammaproteobacteria; order Pseudomonadales; family Pseudomonadaceae; genus Pseudomonas; species Pseudomonas sp. DR 5-09. The sequence continues at coordinate 5,531,064 of NZ_CP011566.1, read as the reverse complement.
TCCATCTCTTCCTATTTCGTGAGAATGCTGGATTGGATCCAAGGCGCCGACACGGATGGAAGTGTAGGAGGATTCCCACAAGTCTGTTGGATTGTTTTGCTCTTGAGCGATGCTTGTAATGGGAATATCAGATGACGATTTATATGCGGAGGATCATTTAAAGAATTGCATCGCTTGAATGTTATCTACTACTCCTTCTCAGGGTGATGGCACATTGAAATAGCATTACAAACCGTCGGTGTTCCAATGAGGATTAATGCGTAACAATTCATTCATTTGTTGATGGAGTGACCCAATGACCGCCAGCAGCGAAAAATTCAGCCGCCAGACATTGCTCGATGTACAGTCGCTGACCCCCAGTCTGTTCACCCTGCGTACCACACGGGATGCCGGTTTTCGCTTCCGAGCCGGACAATTCGCCCGGATTGGCGTGACCCGTGAGGATGGCAGCACGGTGTGGCGCGCCTACTCGATGGTGTCTTCGCCGTTCGACGAATTTCTCGAGTTCTTTTCCATTGTGGTGCCGGGGGGCGAGTTCACCAGCGAACTGAGCCGCCTGAAGGTGGGGGACAGCTTGCTGATCGAGCGCCAGGCCTTTGGCTATCTGACGCTGGATCGATTCATTGATGGTCGTGATCTCTGGCTGTTATCCACAGGCACGGGTGTGGCGCCCTTTCTGTCGATCCTGCAGGACTTCGAGGTCTGGGAGAAGTTTGAGCGAATCATCCTGGTCTACAGCGTGCGAGAGTCTCGGGAGCTGGCTTATCAACAGCTGATCGCGGAACTGACACAGCGCGACTACCTCGCGGAATACGCCCACAAGTTCCAGTTTATTCCGGTGGTCACGCGTGAGCCGTATGCCGGCGCCCTCAACGGACGCATCACTACGCTGATCGAAAATGGCGAACTGGAAAAGATGGCCGGTGTGGAGCTGACGCCGGCGCATTCCCGGGTGATGCTCTGCGGCAATCCGCAGATGATCGATGACACCCGGGCCTTGCTCAAGCAACGCGGTATGGCCTTGAGCCTGACCCGGCGACCGGGGCAGGTGGCAGTGGAAAACTACTGGTAAGGAAACGGCGCCCTAAGACGCCGTTTCAGTCTTCAAGGCTGGTTGTTCCGGGCCTTGAGCAGATCGCGAATCTCGCCCAGCAGTTCTTCTTCCTTGGTCGGCACCGGTGGCAAGGAAGGAGCCACGGCTTCTTCACGCTTCAGGCGATTGATGGCTTTGACACCCATGAAAATCGCAAAGGCGACGATCACGAAGTCCAGAACACTCTGGATGAACTTGCCATACGCCAGCATCACGGCGGGGGCATCGCCCTGGGCAGCCTTGAGGGTGATCGCCAGGTCACTGAAATCCACCCCACCGATCAGCAGGCCGATTGGCGGCATGATCACGTCGCCGACAAATGACGAAACAATCTTGCCGAAGGCCGCGCCGATGATGATACCGACGGCCATGTCGACCACATTGCCTTTGACCGCGAAGGCCTTGAACTCGCTGAGCACGCCCATAGTTATTTCCTTGTTACAGATGAGTTTGGTGTACGCAGTGTAAATCAGCATAACGCGTCCTGCGCGAAACACCTTCTTACAAAGCCCGCTTTTATCGACACACCATTTCGCAATTAGTTTGCAAAGTGCCACTAATCGCGCGCGAAATACGCTGCAACGTGCTGATCTTCAAGAAAAAATGCTCAATCGTCGCGTTACGAACTTTCTATTTATGTTTGGCAAGCTGAGCTTCTAGCCTCTGGCAGGCGCACCTGGATGCGCCTCAAAATAACAGAGGAGTCTGAAATGAATTCCATGCATGGCCTGAGGGCCTTTTCCCTTCGTCATACCTTCGGTTTATTGACTGCCGGCCTACTGACCCTTTCCGCGAGTGCGGCGCCGTTGACCCGGGATAACGGTGCGGCGGTCGGCGACAACCAGAACTCACAAACTGCCGGCGCAACCGGCCCGGTACTGTTGCAGGACGTGCAACTGATCCAGAAGCTGCAACGCTTCGACCGCGAACGCATTCCCGAACGCGTCGTGCATGCTCGTGGCACCGGGGCTCATGGCACGTTCACCGCGACCAATGACCTGAGTGATCTGAGCAAGGCCAAGGTGTTCGCTGTCGGCCAGGTCACGCCGGTGTTCGTGCGTTTCTCGGCGGTGGTGCATGGCAACCATTCACCGGAAACCCTGCGGGACCCACGGGGTTTCGCCACCAAGTTCTACACCGCTGACGGCAACTGGGATCTGGTGGGCAACAACTTCCCGACGTTTTTCATCCGCGATGCGATCAAGTTCCCGGACATGGTGCACGCCTTCAAGCCTGATCCGCGTACCAACCTTGACGATGATTCACGCCGCTTCGACTTCTTCTCCCATGTACCGGAAGCCACCCGCACATTGACCGAGTTGTATTCCAACTCGGGAACTCCGGCCAGTTATCGGGAGATGGACGGTAACAGTGTGCACGCTTACAAGTTGGTCAATGCCAAGGGCGATGTGCACTATGTGAAGTTTCACTGGAAAAGTTTGCAGGGCATCAAGAATCTCGATCCGCAACAAGTTGTGCAAGTTCAGGGCCGTGATTACAGTCACATGACTCACGATTTAGTAACAAATATTAACAGCGGCAACTTTCCTAAATGGGACTTGTACATCCAGGTCTTGAATCCGCAAGATTTGTCCAAGTTTGACTTCGATCCTCTTGATGCAACCAAGATCTGGCCAGGTATTCCAGAGCGCAAAGTTGGACAAATGGTCTTGAACCGCAATCCTTCTAATGTCTTCCAGGAAACCGAACAAGTGGCCATGGCGCCATCGAATGTGGTGCCGGGCATCGAGCCCTCGGAAGACCGTTTACTTCAGGGCCGGATATTTGCCTATGCCGATACGCAAATGTATCGCCTCGGCGCCAATGCCCTGCAATTGCCGATCAATGCTGCCAAAACTGCAGTCAACAATGGCAATCAGGATGGCGCGATGAATGCCGGTGCGAGCACCTCGGGCGTCAACTATCAGCCAAGCCGTCTGCAACCACGTGAAGAGACGCCAGGTGCGCGCTACAGCCAGACCGCGCTGCAGGGCAGCACGCAACAGGCGAAGATCCAGCGTGAGCAGAACTTCAAGCAGGCTGGCGATCTGTATCGCTCGTTCAGCAAGAAGGAACGTCAGGACCTGATCGAGAGCTTCGGCGGTTCGCTGGCGGGTACCGACGACGAGAGCAAGCACATCATGCTGTCCTTCCTTTATAAGGCGGATCCGGAATACGGCGCCGGTGTGACCAAAGTGGCCAAGGGTGACCTGGAGCGGGTCAAGGCCCTGGCCGCCAAACTGGTCGACTGACAGCGACCCTTTCAAGCCCCGGCAATTGTCGGGGATTGACCGACAGCAGCGCCGCGCGTCTGGCCAGCGGAGAAATCCATCCCGCTGCGCCGCGCTGATCGACGATGGCTGCGTTATCATCGCGGTTTTTGTCGGGGGTTCAGATGGCCAAGGCCAAGCGCATGTACGGCTGCACCGAGTGCGGCGCAACCTTTCCCAAGTGGGCCGGGCAATGCGGCGAATGCGGCGCCTGGAACACCCTGACCGAAACCATGGTCGAGAGCGGCGCTGCCGCCGCCCCGAGCGGGCGCACCGGTTGGGCCGGGCAGCAAGCGCAGATCAAGACCCTGGCCGAAGTCAGCATCGAAGAGATTCCACGTTTTTCCACAGCCTCCGGCGAGCTCGACCGCGTGCTCGGCGGTGGTCTGGTGGACGGTTCGGTGGTGCTGATCGGCGGCGACCCGGGCATTGGCAAGTCGACGATTCTGCTGCAGACCCTGTGCAACCTCGCCAAGACCATGCCGGCGCTGTACGTCACTGGCGAAGAGTCTCAGCAACAGGTCGCCATGCGTGCACGTCGTCTGGGTCTGCCGCAGGATCAACTGCGGGTCATGACCGAAACCTGTATCGAAACCATCATCGCCACCGCCCGCCAGGAAAAACCCAAGGTGATGGTGATCGACTCGATCCAGACGATTTTCACCGAACAATTGCAATCGGCGCCGGGCGGGGTGTCCCAGGTGCGCGAGAGTGCGGCGTTGCTGGTGCGGTACGCCAAGCAAAGCGGCACGGCGATTTTCCTGGTCGGCCACGTGACCAAGGAAGGCGCGCTCGCTGGGCCGCGGGTTCTGGAGCACATGGTCGATACCGTGCTGTATTTCGAAGGTGAGTCCGACGGTCGGTTGCGTTTGCTGCGAGCGGTGAAAAACCGTTTCGGCGCGGTGAACGAGCTCGGCGTGTTCGGCATGACTGACAAGGGCCTGAAAGAAGTCTCCAACCCTTCGGCGATTTTTCTCACCCGTGCTCAGGAAGAAGTTCCGGGCAGTGTGGTGATGGCGACGTGGGAAGGCACTCGGCCGATGCTGGTGGAAGTACAGGCGCTGGTGGATGACAGTCATCTGGCCAACCCGCGTCGGGTCACGCTGGGTCTGGACCAGAATCGTCTGGCGATGCTGTTGGCGGTGTTGCACCGGCATGGCGGCATTCCGACTCACGATCAGGACGTGTTCCTCAACGTGGTCGGCGGGGTGAAGGTGCTGGAAACCGCGTCTGACCTGGCGTTGATGGCCGCCGTCATGTCGAGCCTGCGCAACCGTCCTTTGCCCCATGACTTGCTGGTGTTCGGCGAAGTCGGCCTGTCCGGCGAAGTGCGCCCGGTGCCGAGCGGTCAGGAGCGGTTGAAGGAAGCTGCCAAGCACGGTTTCAAGCGCGCGATTGTGCCCAAGGGCAATGCGCCGAAGGAAGCGCCGCCAGGCTTGCAGATCATTGCGGTGACGCGCCTGGAGCAGGCGCTGGACTCGTTGTTCGAGTGATCAGACGTCGATCAGCGCCCCGAGCTCGCGCTCCAGTTCGGTTTCGTCCGCCAGATTGAGTTCGATCAGGCGGCGCAGGCGCTGAATCGACTCCAGGCTGATATGCCGGCACACGAAACCGAGCTGGCCGTGATCTTCATGCGCCAGTTGCACATCCATCTCGATGTGTACGTCCTCGCTCAAATGAATGTCGACGAAAAAATCCTGCTCGGGATTGCCCAGCCAGGGCTCGGGCCGCTCGATCAACAGCCCCTTGAGCGACAGATCGATCAGCTTCACCGGCCAGATGTACTCGCCCTGGCTCAATTCGGTTCGGGCATCGAAAGCGATACGTTTGAAGCGGCGACGCTCGGACGGGTGCTCGCTCATGGCGCAATCCTCAGGAAGGTCAGCTGACTATAGACCCGACCTGCGGGGTGTTGCCAACGAATGGACTGTCTAGACCAATGTCGGGGTATGGCCTTTGCCGCCAACAGCGCTAAACTCGGGGTGGCTGTCTTTCTTGTCCACCCTGGCTGGAATAATAAAATGAAAAATAATAATAGCCTGCTACGCCACTTACCCTGGCTGCTGCTGGCAATCGTAGGAGCGTGCGCCCTGGGCGTAGTGGCATTGCGCCGAGGCGAGGCGATCAACGCCTTGTGGATTGTGGTCGCCGCCGTGGCCATTTATCTGGTTGCGTACCGTTACTACAGTCTGTTCATCGCTAACAATGTGATGCAACTCGATCCGCGTCGGGCCACCCCCGCCGTGCTCAACAACGACGGTCTGGACTACGTTCCAACCAACAAACACATTCTTTTCGGTCACCACTTCGCAGCCATCGCCGGCGCGGGGCCGCTGGTCGGCCCGGTACTGGCGGCGCAGATGGGCTATCTGCCCGGCACGCTGTGGCTGATCGCCGGCGTGGTGCTGGCGGGCGCGGTGCAGGACTTCATGGTTCTGTTCATGTCGACCCGTCGCAACGGCCGTTCCCTGGGCGACATGGTGCGTGAAGAAATGGGCCGCATCCCCGGCACCATTGCCCTGTTCGGCTGCTTCCTGATCATGATCATCATCCTCGCGGTGCTGGCGCTGATCGTGGTGAAAGCCCTGGCTGAAAGCCCGTGGGGCATCTTCACCGTGATGGCGACCATCCCGATCGCGATGTTCATGGGCATCTACATGCGCTATATCCGTCCGGGCCGTATCGGCGAGATCTCGGTCATCGGCGTGTTGCTGCTGCTCGGTTCGATCTGGCTGGGCGGGCAGATTGCCGCCGATCCGGTCTGGGCCAAAGCCTTCAGCTTCACCGGTGTGCAAATTACCTGGATGTTGATCGGTTATGGCTTTGTCGCCGCCGTGCTCCCGGTGTGGTTGATCCTTGCACCGCGTGACTACCTCTCCACCTTCCTCAAGATCGGTACCATCGTCGCTCTGGCGATCGGCATCCTGGTGACCATGCCCGAGCTGAAAATGCCGGCGCTGACCCAGTTCGTCGACGGCACCGGTCCGGTGTGGAAGGGCGGTCTGTTCCCGTTCCTGTTCATCACCATCGCCTGCGGTGCGGTATCGGGCTTCCACGCGCTGATCTCTTCCGGGACCACGCCGAAGCTGCTGGATAACGAAACCAACGCCCGTTACATCGGTTACGGCGGCATGCTGATGGAATCGTTCGTGGCCATCATGGCCATGGTCGCTGCCTCGGTAATTGAGCCGGGCGTGTACTTCGCCATGAACAGTCCGGCCGCCGTGGTCGGCGGTGACGTGGTGTCCGTGGCAACCGCAGTCAGCAACTGGGGCTTTGCAATTACCCCGGAAGCCCTGCAAGCCGTGGCGCATGACATCGGCGAAACCACCATCCTGGCCCGTGCCGGTGGTGCGCCGACCCTGGCGGTCGGTATCGCGCAGATCCTGCACAGTGTCCTGCCGGGTGAAAACACCATGGCGTTCTGGTACCACTTCGCGATCCTGTTCGAAGCGCTGTTCATCCTGACCGCTGTCGATGCCGGCACCCGTGCCGGGCGCTTCATGCTGCAGGACCTGCTCGGCTCCTTCGTACCGGCACTGAAACGTACCGAATCCTGGACCGCCAACCTGATCGCCACCGCCGGTTGTGTGGCGATGTGGGGCTGGTTGCTGTATCAGGGCGTGATCGATCCGCTGGGTGGTATCAACACCCTGTGGCCGCTGTTCGGTATCTCCAACCAGATGCTCGCCGGTATCGCGCTGATGCTCGGCACCGTGGTCCTGATCAAGATGAAGCGCCAGCGCTACATCTGGGTCACCCTGTTGCCGGCCACCTGGCTGCTGATCTGCACCACGACTGCTGGCTTCATCAAGCTGTTCGACGCCAACCCGGCGATCGGCTTCCTGTCGCTGGCCAAGAAATACAACGACGCACTGGCCGCGGGTCAGGTGCTCGCTCCGGCCAAGAACGTCGAGCAGATGCAGCACGTGATCTTCAACGCCTACACCAACGCCACATTGACCGCGCTGTTCCTGTTCGTGGTATTCAGCATCCTGTTCTATGCGCTCAAGGTCGGCATCGCCGCCTGGGGCAAAAAAGAGCGTACGGACAAAGAATCGCCATTCCAGGCCCTGCCGGACGCGTAACCAGAGGATTGCAGCATGTTCAATGACCTGAGTCGCCTCGGTAAATACCTCGGTCAGGCCGCGCGCCTGATGGTCGGCATGCCCGACTACGACACCTACGTCGAGCATATGCAGACCAAACACCCGGACAAACCGGTGATGAGCTACGAGATGTTCTTCCGCGAACGTCAGGAAGCCCGTTACGGTGGCAAGGGTGGGCCGAAGTGCTGTTGATCTGACAGCCTTCGGTTGAATGCAGTCCCCAACTGTGGGAGCGGGCTTGCTCGCGAAAGCGGTGTGTCATTGAGCAATGATGTCGACTGACACGACCCCCTTCGCGAGCAAGCCCGCTCCCACATTTGTTTTGTGTTGCTCATCAATTTCGTGAAGGGGATCGATGTTGTCTTCTCCAATACCTGTAACGGTACTCAGCGGTTTCCTCGGCGCCGGCAAGACCACTTTGCTGCGCCATCTGTTGAAAGCCGAGCACGGCCTGAAAATCGCCGTGATCGAAAACGAATTCAGCGACGCCGGCATCGACACCCAATTGCTGGGCGACGAGCCGGTGCAAGTCATGACCCTCGCCAACGGCTGCGTCTGCTGCACCATCCACACCGACCTGACCAAGGCCCTGTACCTGCTGCTCGAACGGCTGGACAGCGGCGAAATCGCCTTTGATCGGCTGATCATCGAATGCACCGGTCTGGCCGACCCGGCTCCGGTGGCGCAGACCTTTTTCATCGACGAAGAGCTGCGCGAACGCTATTTGCTCGACGGCATCATCACCCTCGTCGACGCGGCCCACGCCGAGCTGCACCTGACCCAGACCATTGCCCAGGCGCAGATCGGTTTTGCCGACCGCTTGCTGGTGAGCAAGACCGATCTGGTGGACGAGGCCTCGTTCACCGCGCTCAGCGAACGCCTGACCCGCATCAACCGCCGTGCGCCGATCCGCGTGGTCGAACACGGCAACATCGATCTGGCCGAGCTGCTCGATGTGCGCGGTTTCAACCTGAACGCCGATCTCGGCGGCGGGGTGAGTCTGCGACCGGTCAGCAAGGCGCCGTCCATCGACCGGATTTCCAGTCTGGTGCTGCGTACCGACCAGCCGCTGGATATCGATCAGCTCAGCGAATTCATGAATGAACTGCTGGATGCGCACGGCAAGCAGTTGCTGCGTTACAAGGGCGTGTTGAACATTGCCGGTGAAGATCGGCGGCTGGTGTTCCAGGGTGTGCTGAAACTCTACGGCTTCGACTGGGACACCGAGTGGGCCGAGGGCGAGGCTCGGGAAAGCGTGATCGTGTTTATCGCCGACGATTTGCCGGAAGAGAAAATTCGGGCGGGGTTTGCCAGGGTGGCTGCACAGCAAAACTGAATTTGTGGAGGCTCGAAGGGCCTCTTCGCGAGCAAGCCCGCTCCCACAGTAGATCGCATTCTGTCAGGAAGAATGCAGTTCATTGTGGGAGCGGGCTTGCTCGCGAAGGCGTTCTAACCAGCAACACAATATTCAGATTCTGAACCCAGCAACGTCTGCTCAAGATGTTCCAGATGCCGATTCATCAGCATGCCGGCTTTTGAAATATCTCCCCGCTCCACCGCCTCGACAATTGCCAAGTGTTCCTCCCACGCGCAACAGCTGTGCGTCTGCTTACCGCATCGCGCAATCGCCAGTGAGGTCAGCGGCACCAGCGTGCCGAGAAAATGCGCCAACGGTGCATTCCGCGCCATTTTCGCCAGCTGCAAATGAAACTCCCCGGACAGGCGAATCGCCGCCCCGCGTCGATCTTTATCCACAGCCTGGCGCTCACCTTCGATCAAGGCGCGCAGGCGCTTCAGATCTTCAGCCTGCGCATGCTGACAAGCCAACCGCACCAGCGTGTTCTCGGCCAGTCGCCGGGCGTGCAGTGCCTGACGTGTCTGCTCGGCGTCCGGCGCAGCAACACGCGGCCGATGGTTGGTCCGCAGCACGATGATCTGTTCGTGGGACAGCTGGGTCAGCGCCCGGCGCACGTCGGCGCGGCTGACCCCGAACATCTGCTTGAGACTTTCTTCGGTGAAACGGCTGGCAGCATCGATGCGCTGTTCGAGGATTGCGTCGAACAGGCGCGGATACAGATCGTCCACCGGCGCGTGCAGGCGGGAGAAGGGCAGGGCCGCCGAGGTCGGGCGAGGGTGCGACGGCGTGGCAAGACTGTTCATGGCCGGTCTCCTGTGTGAGGCGTTTCAGTGGCTCAGGTTGTCATCCGGAATATTCAGCTCGATGCCCATCCGCTGGCCTTCACGCAAAATGTGCCGGCGCATTTCGGCACTGGCCTGGGCGCTGTTCTTGCTGCGGATCGCGCGCACCACGGCTTCGTTTTCTTCAAGGCGTTCGGCCAGGTGCTCCGGCGAATTGCGCAGCACTTCGGCGCTTTGCTTGAGAGCGTTGCTGGTCTGTTGCACCACGCTCTGGAAAATCGGGTTCGAGGTCAGGGTGAACAGCTCCTCGTGGAACGCGATGTAGGCGCTGACTCCGGCCTCGCTGTCGCCCGCTTCGAGGGCTTCGCGCATGTCCATCAGGGTCAGGCGCAGTTGTCCGACTTCCTTGCTGCTGATTGACTGCGCCACCAGCCCGACGATGAACGGCTCGAGGGTGTAGCGCAGTTGCAGCACGTCTTCGAGACTGGCGCCGGCTACCGCGTTGTCGTGGCTTTGGCTGTCACTGGCCTGGGCGTCGAGCACCACCACGCCTTTGCCTGGCATCGAGCGCACCAGACCGAGGGTTTCCAGCACGATCACCGCTTCACGCAGGCTCGGGCGGCTGATGCCCAGTTGTTCGGCCAGTTCGCGCTGGCCCGGTAGCATCTCGCCGGAGCGCCACTGACCACGGGCCAGCGCCGCCCGAAGTTTTTCTACCACTGAGTTGACGACGGTTGATGAAGTAATCACGGGTTCGCTCCATGTGCCGTGCCTGCATTGGCGCAGGCACGGCGGTCATTCAGAATTCTTTGGCTGCCGCTTGAGCGACGGTTTTTCTCGGCTGAAAGTTATAGCCCTGCTCGCCGTTGAGCACCTTGTTCGCCCGTTGCACATCGATGTCCTTTTCCCAGCGGGCGATGGCCACGGTGGCGACGCAGTTGCCGATCAGGTTGGTCAGCGCGCGGCCGATGCCCATGAACCAGTCCACCGCCAGCACCAACACCAGACCGACCACCGGGATCGCCGGGATGGCCGTCAGCGTGGCCGCGAGAATCACCAGCGCCGAACCCGGAATGCCGTGGGCACCTTTGGAGGTAATCAGCGATACCAGCAAAATCGTCAGCAGATCGGTCATGGCCAGCGGTGTACCGGTGGCGTTGGCGATGAACACGATGGCCAGGGTCAGGTAGATCGAGAAACCGTCGAGGTTGAACGAATAACCGGTGGGAATCACCAGGCCGACGGTCGAGCTGCCGATGCCCAGATGTTCCAGCTTGCGCATGATCTGCGGCAGCACGGCATCGGAGGACGCAGTGCCCATGACGATCAGCAGTTCTTCACGCAGGTACCTGAGCAGCGGCCACATGCGCAGGCCCGAGAGGCGCATCACCAGACCGAGAATCAGCGCGACGAAGGCGATGCAGGTCAGGTAGAACAAGCCGACGAGGCTGCCCAGGTGTTGCAGGGAATCGAGGCCATATTTGCTGGTGGTGAAGGCGATGGCGCCGAACACGCCGATCGGTGCCAGACGCACGATCATGCCCATGATGCGGAAGATCACATGGCTCAGTTCGTTGATCAGCCGCGAGATTCCGGAAGCTGCTTCGCCCACCAGATTCAACGCGCTGCCGAACAGCACCGAGAACAACAGCACTTGCAGGATGTTGTTGTCGACAAAGGCGCCGAGTACCGAAGTCGGAATCAGGTCCATCAGGAACTGAGTGGTGGTGTGCATGTGCTGGCCGCGTTCGGCGATGTCGCCCATGTCGGCGGCGGACAGTTGCTCCAGATGGATGTTGGCGCCGCTGCCGATCCCGGTGGTGAAGGCGAACACCAGACCGATCACCAGGGCGATGGTGGTCAGCACTTCGAAGTAGATCACCGACTTGAGGCCGATACGCCCGACCTTCTTCAGATCGCCCGCGCCGCTGATGCCGCTGACCACCACGCAGAACACGATCAGGCCGATGAGCATCTTGATCAGTTTGATGAAACCGTCGCCGAGCGGTTTGAGCTGGGCCGAGTATTCAGGAAGGGTCAGCCCGCAGACGATGCCGAGCATCAGTCCGAGAACCACTTGGAGGAAGATTGAACGCGAGCACCATCTGAGCATGGGAGGAATCCTGGTCGGTGTCCTGGCTGCCGTGCGCGGAGCGCATCAGATTCAGGACTTAATTATTGTGGTCTTACCGGTATGTCCAGTGCGGGTGCAGTCTAGGCGCTGTTTTTTACGGATCGCAAGTGAAAAATGACGAATTGGCATGACCGGTCTGACCAGTTGAGCGGCAAGTCCCATTCTTGAGCGATTCAGCTGTTTGAAAAAATCCGGGCGAAAAAAAACCGGCCAATCACTTGGCCGGTTTTCTTGCTGCGGGTTTAACGTCGCGATCAAGCGCCGTATACAGGCAGTTTCTTGCAGATGGCTTTGACTTTCTCACGAACGGCGTCGATCACCGCTTCGTTGTTCAGGTCTGCCAGGATGTCGCAGATCCAGCCAGCCAGCTCTTTGCACTCAGCCTCTTTGAAGCCGCGAGTGGTCACGGCCGGAGTACCGAAGCGCAGGCCGGAGGTGACGAACGGGGAGCGTGGGTCGTTTGGCACGGAGTTCTTGTTCACGGTGATGAACGCTTTGCCCAGAGCGGCGTCGGCGTCTTTACCGGAGATTTCCTGCTTGATCAGCGACAGCAGGAACAGGTGGTTTTGAGTACCGCCGGAAACCACGTCGAAACCGCGCTCGATGAACACGCCGGCCATGGCCTGGGCGTTTTTCACCACTTGTTGCTGGTAAGCCTTGAACTCAGGCTGCAGGGCTTCCTTGAAGCAGATCGCTTTGGCGGCGATCACGTGCTCCAGCGGGCCACCCTGGGCGCCCGGGAATACGGCGGAGTTCAGCTTCTTCTCGATGTCGGCGTTGGCGCGAGCCAGGATCAGGCCACCCCGTGGACCGCGCAGGGTCTTGTGGGTGGTGGTGGTCACCACGTCAGCAAACGGAACCGGGTTCGGGTAGACGCCAGCGGCGACCAAACCGGCCACGTGAGCCATGTCGACGAACAGGTACGCGCCCACCTTGTCAGCGATGGCACGGAAGCGTGGGAAGTCGAGGATCTGCGAGTAGGCAGAGAAACCGGCCACGATCATTTTCGGCTTGTGTTCAACAGCCAGACGCTCGACTTCGTCGTAGTCGATCAGGCCGTTGGCGTCGATGCCGTACTGAATGGCGTTGTACAGCTTGCCGGAGGAGGAAACGCTGGCGCCGTGGGTCAGGTGACCGCCGTGAGCCAGGCTCATGCCCAGGATGGTATCACCGGCCGACAGCAGGGCCAGGTAGACAGCGGCGTTGGCTTGCGAACCGGCGTGCGGCTGAACGTTGGCGTAGTCGGCGCCGAACAGTTCCTTGGCGCGGTCGATGGCCAGCTGTTCAACAACGTCGACGTACTCGCAACCACCGTAGTAGCGCTTGCCCGGGTAGCCTTCGGCGTACTTGTTGGTCAGTACCGAGCCTTGAGCTTCCATCACCGCTGGGCTGGTGTAGTTCTCCGAAGCGATCAGCTCGATGTGTTCTTCCTGGCGCTGGGCTTCTTGCTCCATGGCGGCAAAAAGATCGGCGTCGTACTTGGCAATAGTCAAATCACGGCTGAACATGGCGGTCCTCAAGGATCGGGGGCAGAAAAGGGGGGCATTCTAACCCAACGGGTTTTGGATGGCATATGAAACGACATCATGTCGCAGACAAGTGGCGTTCATGACAGATGTGCGGTGCTTTTGCTCGCCTCATCGCGAGCAGGCTCGCTCCCACAGTAATCGAGGCAGGCCTGAGATTTTGTGATCGACATCAATTCCTGTGGGAGCGAGCCTGCTCGTGAAGGCCGCACCGCAGATGTTCAGTCGAACATGAACAGCGCATCATTGCTGAACTGCGCCTCGAACCGTCCCGCCGGCATCGGCCGCCCGAACAGATAACCCTGAACCTCGTCGCAGCCATGCTCGCGCAGAAAGTCCAGTTGCTCATGGGTTTCCACGCCCTCGGCGATCACCGCCAGATTCAGGCTGTGGGCCATGGCAATGATTGCCCGGGCGATCTGCGCGTCCTGCTCGCCGGACGGCAGGCCATCGACGAAGGTGCGGTCAATCTTCAGCACGTCGATCGGGAACTGCTTGAGATAGTTCAGCGACGAGTAACCGGTGCCGAAGTCGTCGACCGCGATGCTCAGACCGAGGTTCTTCAAGCCGGCAAGGATCTGCATCGCCTCGCTGACTTCGCGCATCAGGATACTTTCGGTCAGCTCCAGTTCCAGACACGCCGGCGGCAGGCCGGTTTCCTTGAGGATGGTGGCGATCCGCGTGCCGAGCTGGCCGTCGGAGAACTGCCGCGCCGAGATGTTCACCGAGACTTTCGGCACGCGCACGCGGCTCTGGTGCCAGGTCTTGAGCTGGCGACAGGCTTCGCTGATCACCCAGTCGCCGACGTCCACCACCAGCCCGAGTTCTTCGAGCACCGGGATGAAATCCCCCGGCGGCACCAGCCCGCGACGCGGATGACGCCAGCGCAGCAGGGCTTCGGCGCCGGTCAGGCGTTTGCCGTCGCCGCTGAACTGCGGCTGGTAATACAGCACGAATTCGTTCTGCTCCAGGGCGTGGCGCAGATCGCTTTCCAGTTCCAGACGCTCCAGCGCACTGGCGTTCATGTCGGCCTGATAGAACTGGAAGTTGTTCTTGCCGCGTTCCTTGGCGTGGTACATCGCGGTGTCGGCGTTCTTCATCAACTGGCTGAGTTCGTTGCCGTCCTGCGGGCTCAGGGCGATGCCGATACTGGCGGTGACGAAGAACTCGCGTCCCTCAAGTACGAACGGTCGTACCAGACTGCCAAGGATCTGTTCGGCCACGTGGATCGCACGGTTCAGCGCCATTTCACGGCTGGAGCGGTGTTGCAGCAGCAGGGTGAATTCGTCGCCGCCCATTCGCGCCACGGTGTCGTCATCATCGACGCACGCCAGCAAACGCGTGGCCATGTCCTTGAGCATGCGGTCGCCGGCGGCGTGGCCGAGGGAGTCGTTGATCGGTTTGAAACGGTCGAGGTCGAGGAACATCAGCACTACCCACGACTTCTGCCGTTCGGCCGATTGCAGCGCGGTGTGCAGGCGATCCTGGAACAGCGTGCGGTTTGGCAGGTGGGTCAGGGCGTCGTAGTAGGCGAGGCGGTGAATCCGCTGCTCGCTGGCCTTGCGCTCGCTGATGTCACTGAAGAAGCACACGTAACTGGCCAGGTCGCCCTCGTCATCGAGCACGGCGGTGATGCCGACCCACGCCGGGTAGTGCTCGCCGTTGCGGCGCTTGAGCCAGACTTCACCTTCCCAGGTGCTGTGCTGATGCAACTGCTTGAGTACGTAGCGCAGGTGCGCGTCCTGCTGTTCGTCGACGGTCAGCATGTTCGGCAACTGGTCGAGCACCTCACCCACCGCGTAACCGCTGACCCGGCTGAACGCCTCGTTGGCCTGGACGATATAACCGGCCGGGTCGGTGATCAGGATTGCCGAGGTCGAGTGCTCGAATACCGTGGCCGCCATCCGCAGGTCTTTCTCGGCGCGGCGCTGCTGGCTGATGTCGCGACCGACCCCGAGCACGCCTTCGAAGGCGCCATGCTCGTCCCACACCAGCACCAGGCGCAGTTCGATCGGGATCTTGCGGCCGTCGGCGCGCAGGCAGTCGAACAGGAACAGCTGGGTCTGCACCTGGCTGCGCAAAATCACCAGTTGCTCGGGTTTGCCCAGGGCTTTGCTGACGCGATCCATCAGGTGATAGATGCCGCTCAGTTGCTGCGGGTTGGCGATGGTCGATTGCCATCCGTTCTGGAAAATCCATTCGGCGTCATAGCCCAGCACTGCCTGCACCGAGGGGCTGACGTAGTTCAGGGATAGCTTGCTGTCGGTGGAGAAAATCACGTCGCTGATGCTTTCGGCGAGCATCCGGTAGCGTTGTTCGCTGTCGCGCAGGGACTCGCTGGCTTCGATCTGCTCGGTGATGTCCTTGGCCACGCCGATGATCCGCGTGACCTGATCGTGTTTGTCCCGGGCCAGCGCCTGTTCGCGAATGTCGAAGCGCCGCCACTCGCCGTCGCGATGACGGAAGCGCAACTGACATTGCAGCAACTGGCTGTAACCGGCGTGACGCTGCATCTGCCGCGAGCGATGGTAATAGTCGGCGTCTTCCGGGTGCAGGAGAATTTCCCAGAAATACTCGCCCATCTGATGCAGCTCGGTGCGGTTGTAGCCCAGGGTCTGGCCGAGGTGGTGGTTGCTGAAAATCATCCGCTGGCTGATCACGTCCTGCACATACAGATGATCCGGCACGGTACGCACCACGTCCGACCAGAAACCTTCGCGCTCCAGCAGCGACAGTTCGATCAGCTTGCGGCTGGTGATGTCGTTGATGCTCAGGATCACGGCCTTGTAGTCGTGCTGTTCCTGAGGCAGGCGCAGCACCAGCCACAGGTGCTGGTCGCGGCCATTGATGTCCGGGAGCTTGATTTCCAGTTCCAGCTGCTTTTGCTGCTGGAGCACGGCGTCGAGCACCTGATTGCCGATGGCGCACTGACTGTGCGGCTGACCGTCGATCAACAGTTGCCAGGCGTGGTCGCAGGAATTGACGTTGAGCAGTTGCAGCGCGACCTGGTTGACCTCGGTCACCCGCAGTTCGTGGAGCAATTGCTGGCGCTGTGCCGGCTGGTCGAGCCAAGCCTTGAGCTGGTCGCTGGTCTGGATCTGGGCCCTTTCGAAAACCTGTTTGAGCCCCGAAAGATCCAGCACGCACAACGCCACGCCGGTGCCTTCGAAAATATCCTGATAACGCCGACGCCCCTCATGCACCTGACGCTGACGGCGACGCATGTTGAGCAGGGCGATAAACGGCAGCAGCGACAGCGCCAGGCCCAACAGGCATTTGCCGATGAACGCCGGCAGCAGTTGTTCGAGCACATGCTGGCGGTCGAACAGGCCACGCAGTTGCCAGTCGCTGCTGCTCAGCGGCACGGTCAGCACACTGTTGGCCAGATCGTCCGGGGTCAGGACGCTGGTGCTGCCGATGGGCATTGCTTCGTCGCGGCTGATGATCTGATGGTTGATGCGGTTTTCCACCAGCCACAGAGGACGGATGCCTGTTTCGCCTTGTTTGGTCAGTGCTTTAAAGAAGGTGGGTGTCAGCCGCAGCGCCCAGTAACCGCGAGTGCTGCCACTGGCCTGATGCAGCAGCAGATGCACCACCGAACCGTCTTCGTCGTTGCTGAAGTAATGCGCCTGAGCGCGACTGCGGCGCACCAGATCGCTGAGGTAATCGGCGTCATGGCTGTCGGCGGCGCTGTCGCTGAGGATCTTTCCGGACGGGCTGAGCAGGGCCAGGCTGCGCAGGTCGGGCAGTGATTTCTGAAGTTTGCGCAGGAGTGCCTGCTGTTCGTCGGCCGACTGCGGTTGTTCGACGATCGGTAGCAGGTTGAGGGCGATCTGCGCGTTCAGCGCCATGTTCAGGCTGACCTGAGCGGCGAGGTCGGCGGTGTAGTCGATGGTGTACTGGCGCTGGTTTTTCTGGGTTTCGCGCAGTTGATCGAGCAGTTGCCAGAACAGCAGCGCCAGTAGCAAAAGCACCAGCGTCGCCAGCGCGCCTTTCAAGGTTCCGCGCAGGGACGAGCCGGGCGCCGGTTGGGTGCTGCTCACAGAGGCTGGCGGAGTGACGTTGGACAAGCTGTAATCCTGCGGTCTGGCTGGACTGGCGCGACGTGCACTATAAGCCGGACGCCCAAGGGGCGGCTAGCATGCCTTGAGTTGTGGCGAAGTGCCAGCCCCACTCGGCTGGACTGCCTTCCGTCATTCAGGTAGCTTTGCCGGTTACGCGGGAGCGTTCCAGCTCCTAGACTCAGACTTTTTCAGCGCGCACGCATTGATGACCATCAAGTGAACGACGCGCATCGGTCTGGCCGGGCATCGCCTGCGCTCCAATCATTCATCTGTCACTGACCCAAGGTTCTCCATGGCTCAATACGTCTTCACCATGCATCGGCTGGGCAAAGTTGTTCCGCCGAAGCGGGAAATCCTGAAAAACATTTCGCTGTCTTTCTTCCCCGGCGCCAAGATCGGCGTACTCGGCCTCAACGGTTCGGGTAAATCCACGCTGCTGAAAATCATGGCCGGCGTCGACACCGAGTTCGAAGGCGAAGCGCGCCCGATGCCGGAACTGAACATCGGTTACCTGCCGCAAGAGCCGCAACTGGATCCGACCAAGACCGTGCGTGAAGTGGTCGAGGAAGCGGTCAGCGTGATCAAGGATGCGCAAGCGCGTCTGGACGAGGTCTACGCGGCTTACGCCGACCCGGACGCCGACTTTGACAAGCTGGCCGCCGAACAGGCCAAGCTCGAAGCGATCCTGCAGGCCAGCGACGGTCACAACCTGGAGCGCCAGCTGGAAGTCGCCGCCGATGCGCTGCGTCTGCCGGCCTGGGACGCCAAGGTCGAACACCTGTCCGGTGGTGAAAAACGTCGTGTGGCCCTGTGCCGTCTGCTGCTGTCCGCCCCGGACATGCTGCTGCTCGACGAACCGACCAACCACCTGGACGCCGACTCCGTTGCCTGGCTCGAACACTTCCTGCACGACTTCCCGGGCACTGTGGTCGCGATCACGCACGACCGTTACTTCCTGGACAACGTTGCCGGCTGGATTCTGGAACTCGACCGCGGCGCGGGCATTCCTTACGAAGGCAACTACTCGGGTTGGCTGGAAGCCAAGTCCGATCGTCTGGCCCAGGAATCCAAGCAGCAATCGGCCCACGAAAAAGCCATGAAGGAAGAACTGGAGTGGGTGCGCAAAGGCGCCAAGGCCCGCCAGTCGAAATCCAAGGCTCGTCTGCAACGCTTCGAAGAAATGCAGTCGCAGGAATTCCAGAAGCGTTCGGAAACCAACGAGATCTACATCCCGGCCGGTCCGCGCCTGGGCGACAAGGTCATCGAATTCAAGAACGTCACCAAGGGCTATGGCGATCGCGTCCTGATCGACAACCTGTCGTTCTCGATGCCCAAAGGCGCCATCGTCGGCGTGATCGGCGGTAACGGTGCCGGTAAGTCGACCCTGTTCCGCATGCTGATGGGCAAGGAAACCCCGGACTCCGGCAGCATCGAGATCGGCGAAACCGTGCAACTGGCCTGCGTTGACCAGAGCCGCGAAGACCTGGACGGCAGCAAGACCGTGTTCCAGCAGATCTCCGACGGTTCCGACCAGATCCGCATCGGCAACTACGAGATCCCGTCGCGTACCTACGTCGGTCGCTTCAACTTCAAGGGCGGCGATCAGCAGAAGTTCGTCAAGGACCTGTCCGGTGGTGAGCGCGGTCGTCTGCACCTGGCGTTGACCCTGAAGGAGGGCGGCAACGTCCTGCTGCTCGACGAACCGTCCAACGACCTCGACGTTGAAACCCTGCGTTCCCTGGAAGAAGCCCTGCTGGACTTCCCGGGCGCCGCCATTGTGATCTCTCACGATCGGTGGTTCCTTGACCGCGTCGCAACTCACATCCTGGCGTACGAAGACGACTCGCAAGCGGTGTTCTTCGAAGGCAACTACACCGAGTACGAAGCCGATCGCAAAAAGCGCCTCGGCGAAGCAGCGGCCCAGCCACACCGGGTACGCCACAAGAAACTGGCCTGATTACGGGTTGGTTGCATGAAAAAGCGGAGCCTTCGGGCTCCGCTTTTTTTTGCCTGCAATGCAGACTGTTTTATAGCGTGTGTACTATTTGTTTTCATAAATGCGACATTTTTGTCTGTTGCTGTGTACATGTCGTTTGTTACAGTCCGGCTCAATCGCTTCCAACGACAACAAATCTGCCGAGACTTTTCCCATGATCGAATCCGTCGAATCCTTCCTCGCCCGTCTGAAAAAACGCGATCCGGATCAACCCGAATTCCACCAGGCCGTCGAAGAAGTCCTGCGCAGCCTGTGGCCGTTTCTCGAAGCCAATCCGCACTATCTGACCTCGGGGATTCTGGAGCGCATCTGCGAGCCGGAGTGGGCGGTGGTGTTCCGGGTGTCGTGGGTCGACGATCAGGGCAAGGTGCAGGTCAATCGCGGTTTCCGCATCCAGATGAACAGCGCCATCGGCCCGTACAAGGGCGGCTTGCGCTTCCATCCTTCGGTGAATATGGGCGTGCTGAAATTCCTCGCCTTCGAACAGACTTTCAAGAACTCCCTGACCTCATTGCCCATGGGCGGCGGCAAGGGTGGCTCGGACTTCGATCCGAAGGGCAAGAGCGACGCCGAAGTCATGCGTTTCTGCCAGGCATTCATGAGCGAGCTGTACCGGCACATCGGTGCCGACGTGGACGTGCCGGCCGGTGATATCGGTGTCGGCGCCCGGGAAATCGGGTTCCTGTTCGGCCAGTACAAGCGCCTGAGCAACCAGTTCACCAGCGTGCTGACCGGCAAGGGCATGACCTACGGCGGCAGTCTGATCCGTCCGGAAGCCACCGGTTTCGGTTGCGTGTACTTCGCCGAGGAAATGCTCAAGCGCCGCGAGCAGACCGTCGAAGGCAAGCGCGTGGCGATCTCCGGTTCCGGCAACGTTGCGCAATACGCGGCTCGCAAAGTGATGGACCTGGGCGGCAAGGTGATTTCCCTGTCCGACTCCGAAGGCACGCTGTATTGCGAGGCGGGCCTGAGCGAAGAACAGTGGCTGGCGCTGCTGGAACTTAAGAACGTCAAGCGTGGGCGGATCAGCGAATTGGCTTCCGCCTTCGGCCTGGAGTTCCGCGCCGGTCAGCTGCCATGGTCGTTGCCGTGCGACATCGCGCTGCCATGCGCGACCCAGAACGAGCTCGACGCGGAATCCGCCCGCACCTTGCTGCGCAACGGCTGCATCTGCGTGGCCGAAGGCGCAAACATGCCGACCACCCTTGAGGCTGTGGATATCTTTATCGAGGCCGGCATTCTGTTTGCGCCGGGCAAGGCCTCGAATGCCGGCGGCGTGGCGGTCAGTGGGCTGGAGATGTCGCAGAACGCCATGCGCCTGCTGTGGACCGGGGGCGAAGTGGACAGCAAGTTGCACGGGATCATGCAGTCGATCCACCACGCCTGCGTGCATTACGGTGAGGAAAACGGCCGGATCAACTACGTCAAAGGCGCGAACATCGCCGGCTTCGTCAAAGTCGCCGACGCGATGCTCGCCCAAGGCGTGGTTTAAGCAACCGGGTTCAAGAGCGCTCTATGCGGATCACTTCAATCAGTTGATCGCCGGCCGGGCGCTGCCACAGCACTTCATCGTTGAGCCGCGCGCCAAGCAGCGCACGGCCCAGCGGTGAGGCCCAGTTGATCAGGCCGTTGGCCGCATCGGCCTGGTCTTCACCGACCAGTTGCACCCGGTGCTCGGTGTCGTGTTCGTCGGCGTAGGTCACCCAGCTGCCGATCTGCACTTTGTCGGTAGATGTCGGGGCCGGTGCGACCTGAGCGCTGCCGACCCGTTGATTGAAATAACGCAAATCCCGTTCGAGATCGGCCAGCCGCTGTTTGTCAGCCTGTTCGCCCTTGGCCGACTGCTCGGCGTGCAGGCTTTGCAGCTCGGCGACTTTTGCCTGCAATTGGGCAAGCCCTTGCGGCGTGACGTAATTGGGCTGTGTGCTGACCTGCCGTTCGACCGGCTGATCGGCTTGCGCAGCGGCATTGTCTTCGTTGACGAAAGCGCGACTCATGGTGGGCTCCTGTTATAGCCGTTGGGCCATGGTCGCAGGCAAAAGGTTTCGCTGGATGTCTGGAAGCGACCTACGGCGAACGATATGCCCGCGCGGCGCCCTGATCCTTCTCCTGCTGCCAGGCGCGCTCGCGTTCGTCCCAGTGCTCGTTGCGATACTGTTCGCGATCCTTGTTTTCCAGCATCGCCTGACACTGACGGAAGCCGTCGCTCCAGCCTTCGGCGTATTGCTTGTCCTTGAGATAACGCGGCACGTTCTTGCGAAATTCGCCGCTGATCGAACCGGCCGCCTGACGACCGCTGATGCATCCGTCATCGAAACCGTCGGCGAACGCCGGTGGATAACCCTTGGCAATCAGGTCTTCGTGAGTGCTCTGACAGCCACCCAGCAACAGCAACACGCCCGCGAACACCGCACACCGCCACATCACACTCTCCCGGGCCGTCACACGGCTGATACGGAAAGTCTAGAAGGTGATTCGTCGGGCTTTGGTGAAAGGCCTGTCAGTAATTCGTTAACCAGTAGAGATTCCTGTGGGAGCGGGGATATGTTCGGGATCAGTAGTGATACCACTTCACTTCCAGCATCACTTCGGTCTCCGGCGTGGCCAGATGGCTGAACTCACGCTGGGCGCTCAGGCGCAGGCCGAGGTTGCGCGACAGTTCCCACTGCTGATTCAGGCTCAGGCTACGGCGCACTTCACCATTGAAGAAGTAATCGCCTTTGGCCTCCAGGCTGAGATTGCCCAACGGGTTTTTCCACAAAACGCCGGTATTGAAACCGCCTGCGGGGGAAACGAACTCGGCGAAATCATTGTTGTGTTCAACGCGCACGGTGCCGAGGGCAAAACCCAGCACATCGTCACCCAGCGCCCACGTGCCGCCACCGCCACCGTTGACGTGGCTGACCAGCGTCTCGTCATCATGCTTGCCCGGTACGCGTTCAAGACCACCGGTGACTTGCCACGACAGCGGCTGCAACAGCGCGTTGCGCGGCGTCAGCGAGCGGATGGTCGCCAGATCCAGTTGCTGAAATTGCCAGTGATTGCCTTCGTACTGGCGCAGCTTCATTTGCAGGATTTCGATCTGTGCGCCGAGGGGGAAACTCTCGGCGTTGTCGTTGAGGTCGTGATAGGCCATGCGCAAACCGTACTCGCCAAACGCGCGATCGCCGCGAGTGCCGACACCGGCCTGCCAGGTGCGCGATTCGTGGCCGTCTTCGGGCAGACCCGGTTGGGGAATTTGCAGCTCCGGCGCCGGGTTCTTGTTGATCGCTCGCAGCAATTCGAAACTGCGTTGCGCTCGCTGTGGATCACGCTCCTGGCCGTTGGCGCGGTAGCGCTCCAGCCGATACGCCGCGTCAACAATCAGCGCCTGGCGATCCCGGGGCAGGGCCTGGAAGGCTGGGTCCTGAAGTTGCTGCTGGTCGGCGCTGACTTTCAGCACCCAGTCCTGTTCTTCGCCGCTGAGGGGCTCGGCACGGCTGAGCAATTCGCGCTCGCGGGACGGACGGTATTCGATGTGCTCGACCAGCCCGGCTTCCTTCACCGCTTTGACGGTGTCGGTGGGGATCGCCGTCAGCGGGAATTGCTCGGTCAGTCGCAGGCTCGGACGGGCGACTTGCAGCAGTTCAAGCAGGCGATAGGAGCAGTTTTCATCGAAGAAAAAATAGTCGAACTGGATCTGCTTCAGCTCCCACACATGCTCGACCATGCGCGCGGTTTCGGCTTGCGTCAGGTTGAGCCGGTACTCCCACAGATCGCGGTTTTCCAGGCTGCGGTATTCCGAGAGTTTTTCCTGATAAGGCACGAGTGCGAACAGTCCCGGATATCCACCCATCAGGCCTTTCCAGGCGTAAAGAATGCTGTTGTCCGAACCTTCGATGTAGGCGCCGAAGTTGATCGCGTAACTGAGCAGCGAAGTCTTGTCGCTTTGCACGTCGGCCTGGTCGATGCGCAGCAGGGTATGGCCGAACATTGACGACGGGCTGTTGAGGTAGGCCGCCGGGAAAATCATCACTGCGCTGTGGGGCGAGACGTCCTTGAACCATTTCTTGAATTCGGCGCAGTCCGGGGTTGGCAGGTCGGTCAGGTTGAGTTGATCCTTCAGCCAGCGGGTGCGTGCCGGGTAAACGCACTGGGCGTGTTGCTCACCGAGACTGGCCGGGGCGTATAGCGCCTGCACGGTGGCGGCCAGCTCATGGTCGGGGTGTTCATTGCCGTTGGGTGCGAGGAAGAATTTTTTGTCGCTGACGTAGCTGCGCCAGCCACCGAGCTTGGCGGTTTCGTAATGACCGAGGGAAATCCAGAAGCGGTCGTTGGCCAGTTGCTGCAAACGTTGAGGGTCGATGTGAGGCGCGGCGGACAGCGGGGCGCAGACACACAGCGCCAGCCAGGCAAGGCGTTTGAGCATAAATGGCAACTTAAGTCGAAAAGAAACAAAGCCCGGGAAGGGCGGGCCGAAAAAATAAAACCCGCTTCCCGAAGGAAGCGGGTGGGTCGAGCTTAAGCCTGAGTCGCGTACTTGGCCAGACGTGGGTCTGCCTTCAGAACGGCCAGGGTGTTGGTATGCACGTCTTCAGCGGTCACGTCAGCCTTGCTGAAGATCTGCTGGAAGTGCTCGTGAGTGACGGCGGCGAAGTGCGCACGGTCTTCCGGCGCCACGCCCAGTACCACGGCATAGGTCGTCAGCGCTTCGCCGTTGCCTTTTGCCATGTCTTCGGACAGCTCGTTCATCATGCCATTCATGGCAAACCAGGATTTGCCGCCATAGGTCAGCGAAGCGTTGGTGGAGCAGCCGTTGGTGCCGGACGTCATGCCGAACGTCGCGTTGCCGGAGGTGCCGTTGGTGGTGGATGCCAGGAAGTGTGCCGGGGTGCCACGCTGACCTTCGAACAGCATGTTACCCCAACCGCAATCCGGGCCGCCTGGAGCTTGCGCCATGGCGTTGATGGATACAGCGGTGAAGAGAGTACCGAGAAGAATCCGTTTCATAGCTTTGTTCTCTTTGTGTGCATACCAATGGACAGGGTTCTGGCCCCCAAGCTCTGTACGAAACAGATCCAGACGAAGCCAGTGGGCCGGTATTAGTTCCAGCCGCGCAGTTTGGAGTTTAGGCACGTTCCGAGGGTTCCGTGAGTTTTTGCACAATATTTGGAATAAACCCCGGTTTCACGAGGCGCCGCCGCGTGCAGGGTGGTTGTCTATGCTTTGTCGTGTGGCGCGCCTTGCCAGTGAGGCTCGGGCAGCGCCAGAATGCCGCTATCTGCCCCGCCTGATTGTTAAGGAAGCCCGATGCCTGATCCTGTTGCTGCCAGCTTGCGTCTAGCGCCCGAAGCGCTGACCCGTCCGTTTTCCGCTGAACAGTTCAGCTTCACTACCACCAATGATCTGGAGCCCTTTCGCGGTGTGCTCGGCCAGGAACGTGCGGTCGAAGCCTTGCAGTTCGGTGTGGCCATGCCACGCCCCGGTTACAACGTATTTGTCATGGGCGAGCCCGGCACCGGCCGTTTCTCGTTCGTCAAACGCTACCTGAAGGCCGAAGGCAAACGCCTGCAGACCCCGGCGGACTGGGTCTACGTCAACAATTTCGATGAGCCGCGCGAACCCCGCGCTTTGGAGCTGCCATCGGGCAGCGCCGCTGCTTTCATCGGCGACATCAACGGCCTCATCGACAACCTGCTGGCGACCTTTCCTGCGGTGTTCGAGCACCCGTCCTACCAGCAGAAGAAAAGCGCCATCGACCGCGCCTTCAACCAGCGCTACGACAAGGCGCTGGACGTCATCGAACGTCTGGCTTTGGAAAAAGACGTCGCCCTGTACCGCGACAGCAGCAACATCGCCTTCACCCCGATGCTTGAAGGCAAGGCGCTGGATGAAGCCGAGTTCGCCCAGTTGCCGGAGGCCGAACGCGAGCGTTTTCATGACGACATCTCCGGCCTCGAAGAGCGCCTGAACGAAGAGCTCGCCAGCCTGCCGCAATGGAAGCGCGAGTCGAGCAACCAGCTGCGTCAGCTCAACGAAGAAACCATCACCCTGGCCTTGCAGCCCTTGCTCGCACCGCTGTCGGAAAAGTACGCGGAAAATGCGGCCGTCTGCGGTTACCTGCAAGCGATGCAGGTCTATCTGCTGAAAACCGTGGTCGAGCAACTGGTCGATGACAGCAAGACCGACGCCGTCGCGCGCAAGCTGCTGGAAGAGCAATATGCGCCGAGCCTGGTGGTCGGCCATCCGGCCAGCGGCGGTGCGCCGGTGGTCTTCGAGCCGCATCCGACCTACGAAAACCTGTTCGGCCGCATCGAGTACACCACCGATCAGGGCGCGCTCTACACGACCTATCGCCAGTTGCGTCCGGGTGCGTTGCACCGCGCCAACGGTGGTTTCCTGATTCTTGAAGCGGAAAAAATGCTCGGCGAGCCGTTTGTCTGGGATGCGCTCAAGCGCGCCCTGCAATCGCGCAAGCTGAAGATGGAGTCGCCGCTGGGCGAGATGGGCCGTTTCGCCACCATGACGCTCAACCCGCAGCACATTCCGTTGCAGGTCAAAGTGATCATCATCGGCGCGCGTCAGCTGTATTACACGCTGCAGGACCTCGATCCGGACTTCCAGGAGATGTTCCGCGTTCTGGTGGACTTCGACGAAGACATCCCGATGGTCGACGAAAGCCTGGAGCAGTTCGCCCAGTTGCTGAAAACCCGTACTTCGGAAGAAGGCATGGCGCCGCTGACCGCCGACGCGGTGGCGCGCCTGGCGACCTACAGCGCGCGACTGGCCGAGCATCAGGGGCGCTTGTCGGCGCGGATCGGCGATCTGTTCCAGCTGGTCAGCGAGGCGGATTTCATCCGGCATCTGGCCAACGATGAAATGACCGACGCCGGCCACATCGAGCGTGCCCTGAAGGCCAAGGCCACCCGCACCGGCCGGGTGTCGGCGCGGATTCTCGACGACATGCTGGCGGGGATCATTCTGATCGACACCGACGGCGCCGCAGTCGGCAAGTGCAACGGCCTGACCGTGCTCGAAGTCGGCGACTCGGCGTTCGGCGTGCCGGCGCGGATTTCCGCCACGGTGTACCCGGGCGGCAGCGGCATCGTCGACATCGAGCGCGAGGTCAATCTCGGTCAGCCAATCCACTCCAAGGGCGTGATGATCCTCACCGGGTATCTGGGCAGCCGTTACGCCCAGGAATTCCCGCTGGCGATTTCCGCGAGCATCGCGCTGGAGCAATCCTACGGCTACGTTGATGGCGACAGTGCGTCGCTGGGCGAGGCGTGCACACTGATTTCGGCGTTGTCGAAAACCCCGCTCAAGCAATGCTTCGCGATCACCGGCTCGATCAACCAGTTCGGCGAAGTGCAGGCGGTGGGCGGGGTCAACGAGAAGATCGAAGGCTTCTTCCGTCTCTGCGAAGCGCGCGGGCTGACGGGCGAGCAGGGCGCGATCATTCCGCAGGCCAACGTTGCCACGCTGATGCTTGATGAAAAAGTATTGGCGGCGGTGCGTGCCGGGCAGTTCCACGTTTACGCGGTGCGTCAGGCCGACGAAGCGTTGAGCCTGCTGGTGGGCGAGCCGGCCGGTGAGCCGAACGAACAGGGCGAATTCCCGGAAGGCAGCGTCAATGCGCGGGTGGTGGAGCGCCTGCGGGTGATTGCCGAGATGATCAGTGAAGAGGATCTGAAAGAGGCCGAAAAGGAACTGGCGCAGGAGGCGCTGGCCGAGGCCAAACCGGCGTAAGCCAGGCAGCCATAAAAAAACGGGAGCCTTGTGCTCCCGTTTTTGTTTCGTCGCGAACGTCGGCAAAAGTGCCATCAGTCTGGCGTCAATATTCACACAATGACCATTCGGCGCCTTCTGGTTCTGTGCGGCTTGCGCGGCGGACTTTTCTTCTATTCTCTGCTCAAGGACATCGACAGTATCACTGGATCGAAACAGCTCTTCAGCAAGGGCTGAACACCGGCTTTACCGAGGGTCGCCGCCATGTCGCGCAACCTCTGCCTCACCCGTCAGTGCCTGGGTCTCGTGACCCGTATCGAATGCGCCATCAAGCCTTTGGCCGGCGATAACGGCATGTGGACGTTGCTCTTCGCCGCCGGCATGGCCGGTGAACAACCTTCCGCCATCAAGGCCCAGGGCCCGTTCCACGGACCGATCGCCGCCGAGTCGATTCTCGACACCATCGTTGAAAGCCTGACGATGCACGGCTATGAACTGGCCAATGATCCACAGATCTGGTCGTTGCATCTGCAGGCGCAGTTACGGCAGATCAACGGTGGACGCGGACGCAGCATCGGCACTTTCGATCACTAGAGTGCCGATCATCAGCGCCGATCAGGGCGCAGCGCCCTGGGTCTGCGCCTTGTCGAGTTTGACCTCAAAGCCGTATTGCACGGTGGCGAGGTCGGTTCGCTGGTAGGTTTCAACGTGCGTCGGACGGCCGTAGAAATAATGCACGCCGAATAACGCCGGCCCTTCCGTGCTCACGTCGTGGCTGACCGACAGAATCCGCTTCAGGTAATGACCGCTGTCGTCCTTGACGAAGAATCGCCATTCGTTGGCGGGGAATCGCTTCAAATCCACCACCAACGCGTTGTTCCTGATTTCCAGACCTTTAGGCAGGGCCTTGGCTTCATAAGCCTGTTTGTCCACCGTGGCCAGGAACAACGGCATCGAGCCGACGGCAATCGCCGGGGTTTCCGGGAACAGGTTCAGGTCGTAGGTGATGGTCGCCTGCAGCGGGTCGACCTGATACGCCTCGGGCGGCAGTTCGATCGGCTCGTCGAGTTTGCCATTGTGTTTTTCAGTGAAGAACGTCACCGGGCTTTCGCCGGGGCTGAAGTCGTCGCCGATCATTTCATCGTTGAAGGTTTTACGGTGGTCGAATTCGATGCGCGCGGCGCTCGGCTCTTCAACCGACTGACGGATATGAACGCCGCTTTTCAGCTGTTCTTCAGTCAGGGACGCGCCCTTGAGCCAGTCGGGCGCGAGGTCATCGTAGACGGTGATCGGCAGGTCGAGCGGCTGCACGGTTTTTTCCGTGGTGTGCGGATCGAATTCGCGCACGGGCAAATCCAGCGCCTTGCGGGTGACGGTTGCTTCGGAAAAATCCAGCAGGCTGACTTCGAGGGTGTCGATCGGGCCGTTGAAGTACACCTTGTTGTAGTGGCGCGGATGCTGCTGTTCAAAGGCCTGTTGTTCATCGTCCAGCTTTTTTTCCAGCGTCTCGCTCCAGGCTTTTTGCTGTTGCAGGTAGGCCAGCTGCTTTTGATAGAACGCCACCTGCTCGGGGTTTTCATTGATGGCGCCGGCGCGCACCAGAAACTGGCCCGTCGAATCGCGGGCCTGGACGATCAACGGATTGAGCCGGGTATTGGCGACTTCCGGGGCGAGCGGCAGTTGGTTGCTGAACTCGAGTTCGGCGTAGTGTGTGTCCAGTTTCAGCAAGGTCACGCTGAGGTTGCCATCGGAGCGGGTCTGGCCGACGTCCTTTTTATCCAGATTGAAACTGTGCAGGCGTTTCGGGACGATGACTTCCACCTGGCCTTGCAGGCTGACCGGGCGCGGCAGGTTCTTCTTGTCGACATTCAAACCCTCGATGAACGGGTAAGTGACAGTCAGGTCATCGGGGTTGGTGACGTTGGAGCTGGAAGGACTGAGCTGAATGCCCGGATCGGTTTCCGACCATTCCGGTTGATAGGCAATCACCCGTTTGTTGCTCAGGGTCACCGAGTGCCACTCCACGCCATGGGGGAACAGAAAGCCGCCGGGGATGTTGAGATTGAAGGGGAACACCGGTTGCAGATCGGTGAGGTAATCGGAACTGGAATCCTTGTGCAGCACGAACAGGCCGTTGATGAAGGTATCGACCAGCGTCTGCGGCGTGGGGTAGTGCCTGAGCACGCCGAGGGCGTCTTCGCCGTATTCGGTAATGGACGGTTTGTTGTCGAGCTTCTGTTGCGCGCGTTCGAGCAACAGCAGCGAACCGCCGAGTTCGGTCACGGCGTCCTTGAGTTTGGGGTCGGTGATGGCGTCCAGCGACTGCTCGAACTGCGCGGTCTTTTCTTCAAGACTGACGGCAGGCTTTTCATCGCCGGGCGAACACCCGCCAAGCAACAGGGCAAAGCAAATTCCGGCAGTCGTTATCGGCAATCGCACATCCATTTCCCGTCTTCCTGTGCACTGTCGCTGGGCTGTCAATGGTTTGGACACTAGCAGAAAAACTTTGACACACACACGCAGGTGGCGGATTTCCGGGCGGTTTCTGGCTGTCATGGGCGGCTGGTATACTCGCCGCCGATTTCAACCCTTCTTGTGTGAGAGTCAATGGAACGCTTTATCGAAAATGCAATGTACGCCACGCGCTGGCTGCTGGCGCCGATCTACATCGGGCTGTCCCTGGGGCTGCTGGCGCTGGCATTGAAATTCTTCCAGGAAGTGTTTCATGTCATTCCCAACGTTTTCTCCATGGCCGAGTCCGAGCTGATTCTGGTGCTGCTGTCGCTGATCGACATGGCGCTGGTCGGCGGCTTGCTGGTGATGGTGATGATTTCCGGCTACGAGAACTTCGTCTCCGAGCTGAACATCGATGAAGGCAAGGAAAAGCTCAGCTGGCTGGGCACCATGGACTCCTCGTCGCTGAAGATGAAAGTGGCGGCGTCGATCGTTGCAATCTCTTCGATCCATCTGCTGCGGATCTTCATGGATGCCAAGAACGTCGATCCCGAGCACCTGATGTGGTACGTGATCATCCACATGACCTTCGTGATCTCGGCGTTTGCCATGGGTTATCTGGACAAGCTCACCAAGCACTGATGAGCTGACGATTGCTGTAACAAAACCGCCCGTCTGTTGCGAAACAGACGGGCGGTGTCGTTTGTGGCTTGTGCTTTGATCCGCCGAGGCATATCCCTGTAGGTCTCAAGGCTCGTCACCGCGTGAGGTGCGTTCATGAACCTGCAAGAGTTGAATGCGTTTGCCGTCGCCAGAAAGGTCGACGAACTGAACCTGATCTCCATGGAAGGCGGGATCTATCTGCTGGAGGCCCGGATGCATGGCGCGGCGTATCCGCTGAGCGATCCGCAGGGGAATATGCTGACGCTGCGTTCGGTCGAGCATGCCCGGGATGTGCTGCATAACTTTCCGGTGCTGCCGTTCAACCTGGTGCACACCTCGGTGCACGATGAAATGTGCGGTCTTGGCGCCAGTGGCGAAGAAAGCCTGAAGGTGCCGCTGGCTTGGCGATCCGCGCTGTAGGCCCTGGGGCCTGATCAATGCCGGAACATCTGTGCTAGTCTTCTCGCCCTTTTGGATCCGGGCGCGCCGGGACGCGCTGTGTACGCACGGCAGGTCCTGAGGCCGTCCGCACAGCGGAGCAGTGTCATGTCCGAAGTAAATCTGTCCACCGACGAAACCCGCGTCAGCTACGGTATTGGCCGTCAGTTGGGTGACCAGTTGCGCGACAACCCGCCACCGGGTGTCAGCCTGGACGCCATCCTGGCCGGTCTGACCGACGCGTTCGCCGGTAAGGAAAGCCGTGTAAGTCAGGAAGCCATGTCCGCCAGCTTCAAGGTGATCCGCGAGATCATGCAAGCCGAAGCCGCTGCAAAGGCTGAAGCCGCTGCTGGCGAAGGCCTGGCATTCCTGGCTGAAAACGCCAAGAAAGAAGGCATCACCACCCTGGCCTCCGGTCTGCAATTCGAAGTGCTGACGCAGGGCGAAGGCGCCAAGCCATCCCGTGAAGACACCGTGCGTACTCACTACCACGGCACGCTGATCGACGGCACTGTGTTCGACAGCTCCTACGAGCGTGGCCAGCCGGCTGAATTCCCGGTTGGCGGCGTTATCGCTGGCTGGACCGAAGCCCTGCAAGTGATGAATGCCGGCAGCAAATGGCGTCTGTACGTGCCGAGCGAACTGGCTTACGGCGCTCAAGGCGTTGGCAGCATCCCGCCGCACAGCGTTCTGGTGTTCGACGTCGAGCTGCTCGACGTTCTGTAATCCCGTTACCCTGCACAAGCGTGGCTTGTGCAGGGTTTCCTCGCCGTTCTCATACTTCGATTTTGTTGTGCAGTTCACTGGTCGGGCGCAAGGCCCGGGCATAGCAGAACAGGAACAGATTGCGCACCAGCTCCTTGAGCACCAATGGCTCGCTGGAACTCAGGCCGCTGACATCCAGATCCCCTTGATCCTGCAGTTCATGCAGGGCTTCTTCTTCCAGTACGGCACAGACTTCACCGGTTTCCCGATGCAGGATCCTGAGGTACGGATGCGGGCGATCCAGCCAGGCGTCGATCAAATAAGTCATGGGTCTCATCTCCATTGAAAGGTTTCAATGAGAATAATTCTTATTCGTCAAATAGCAAGCGCCTATTGGCGGTTTGTGATTTTTTGCGGGTAAAGATTGCGTAAGGTCAAAACGGCTGGCGTTTGGCTATTGCGAGGATTTGTTGGGGATTGCGGGGGAGGGCGAAGCTCCATCCCACGGCGGGCGCGGGATGGAAGACAGCAGACTCAGACTTTTCTGACGAACTCGGATTTGAGTTTCATCGGGCCGATGCCGTCGATCTTGCAGTCGATGTCGTGATCGCCATCGCACAGGCGGATGTTCTTGACCTTGGTGCCGACCTTGACCACCAGCGAGGTGCCCTTGACCTTCAGGTCCTTGATCACGGTGATGGTGTCGCCGTCCTGCAGGACGTTACCGACCGAATCTTTCTTCACGGCGTCATCGGACGCCACTTCGGCTTCACCGCCGGCAGACCACTCGTGGGCGCACTCCGGGCACACCAGTTGGGTGCCGTCTTCGTAGGTGTATTCGGAATTGCATTTCGGGCAGGGTGGCAACGTGCTCACTAAGGCTCCTTGGAGAGGGGATCGCTAAAAGTCGCACATTGTATAGGGTTTTAGCCGCCGATGGCAGGCAACAAAAAACCGCAGGCTCCAACGGAGGCTGCGGTTTTTAGATGACGCGATGCTGATCAGTGCGTGCGGGCGACCGCGAACTCGCTCAGCTCAACCAGCGCATCGCGGTATTCGCTGGCCGGCAGCGCGTCGAGGCACTTGATCGCACGGGCCACGTAATCACGGGCCAGTTGCGCTGTGTATTCCAGCGAACCGGAGGCTTCCACGGCGATGCGGATGCTTTCCAGGTCTTCGATCCCGCCTTTCTGGATCGCCTGGCGTACCAGTGCGGCTTGCTCTGGCGTGCCTTCGCGCATGGTGTAGATCAGCGGCAGGGTCGGCTTGCCTTCGGCCAGATCGTCACCGACGTTCTTGCCCAGGGTTTCGGCGTCGCCCTTGTAGTCGAGCAGGTCGTCGACGAGCTGGAACGCCACGCCCAGGTGATCGCCGAAGGTGCGCAGGGCTTCGCTCTGCTCGGCGGTGGCACCGGCCAGCGCCGCGGCACTGTGGGTCGAAGCCTCGAAGAGCATCGCGGTCTTGCCGCGGATGACTTCCATGTAGGTTTCTTCGGTGGTGCTGGCGTCGCGAACCTTGGACAGCTGCAGCACTTCGCCTTCGGCGATGATGCGCGTGGCCTGGGACAGGATCTTCATCACCGGCATCGAGCCCAGTTCGACCATCATCTCGAACGAACGCGAGTACAGGAAATCGCCGACCAGTACGCTCGGGGCGTTGCCCCACATGGCGTTGGCGGTGGAGCGGCCACGGCGCATGCCGGACATGTCGACCACGTCGTCATGCAGCAGGGTGGCGGTGTGCAGGAATTCGATGGTGGCGGCCAGCAGGCGCATGTCGTCGCCTTCGCGACCCAGGGCCTTGCCACACAGCAGCACCAATAAAGGACGCAGGCGTTTGCCGCCGGCCGACGTGATGTAATCGCCGATTTTCGATACCAGCGGCACTCGGGAAGTCAGCTGCTTCTTGATGATGCCGTCGACGGCGCTAAAATCGTCCGCCACCGCGCGGTAGAAAGCTTGGGGTTGCATCAGCGACAGGTGCTCCAGAAGGGTTGCGCGGCATGCTAGGACCCACGTCCGGGCCTGTCAAGGCGCGATGGACGGCCCCTTGCATGACTTCGAAGGCTTGCGTACAATCGCGCACCCTGAACTTCCTGGGCAGCACCTGCCTTACGCAATTGCACTTGGGCCGTTCCAGCCCCATGCAGCCATGCCAGCCAATACCTCTTCTTATAAAGAGCTGGGTGAGCAGGATTATCGGAGAAATACCATGTACGCAGTAATCGTTACCGGCGGTAAGCAATACAAGGTCGCTGAAGGTGAATACCTGAAGATCGAAAAACTGGAAGTCGCCACTGGCGAATCCGTGACTTTTGACCGCGTTCTGTTGGTCGCCAACGGCGACGACGTGAACATCGGCGCACCTGTTGTTGCTGGCGCAACCGTCAAGGCTGAAGTGATCTCCCAAGGTCGTCACGATAAAGTCCGCATCATCAAGTTCCGTCGCCGTAAGCACCACATGAAGCGTATGGGCCACCGCCAGTGGTTCACCGAGATCAAAATCACCGGTATTCAGGCTTAATTACAGCCTAATTCCTCACTAGGAGAATTGAACTCATGGCACACAAAAAAGCTGGTGGTAGTACCCGTAACGGTCGCGACTCAGAAGCCAAACGCCTTGGCGTGAAGATGTATGGCGGCCAGGTCATCAAGGCCGGCAACATCATCGTGCGTCAGCGCGGCACCCAATTCCACGCTGGTTACGGCGTTGGCATGGGTAAAGATCACACCCTCTTCGCGAAAATCGAAGGCGTGATCAAGTTTGAAGTAAAAGGCGCCTTCGGTCGTCGTTACGTGAGCGTTGTCGCAGCCTAACTGCGAGAGTGCTGGAGAAGCCCTGTCTTGCGACGGGGCTTTTTCGTTTGTGGGGTGAGTCTCTTGCAAAGCTGTTTGTATGGGCTGCCGGCGTGCGATGCAGGTCGTGGATTGGGGTCGCTGCGCTCATTTTTGCAAGAGTCTTATGTCTTGATTGTTTTTCGGCTCGTCCGTACGGCGAGAGGCGTTGGTTATGAAGTTTGTTGATGAAGTATCGATCCGCGTAAAGGCTGGCGACGGCGGCAATGGCTGCATGAGTTTCCGTCGGGAAAAATTCATTGAAAACGGCGGCCCGAACGGTGGTGATGGCGGTGACGGCGGTTCCATCTACATGATGGCCGACGAAAACCTCAACACCCTGGTGGACTACCGTTACACCCGGCACTTCGATGCCGAGCGTGGCTCCAACGGCGGCAGCACCGACTGCACCGGCAAGAAGGGTGACGACCTGATCCTGCGCGTGCCGGTCGGCACCACCGTGATCGACTCCGCCACCCAGGAAGTCATCGGCGACCTGACCAAGGCCGGTCAGAAGCTGATGGTGGTGCAGGGCGGCTGGCACGGTCTGGGTAACACCCGTTTCAAATCCAGTACCAACCGTGCGCCGCGCCAGACCACGCCGGGCAAGCCGGGCGAGCAGCGCGACCTGAAACTGGAAATGAAAGTGCTGGCCGACGTCGGTCTGCTCGGTCTGCCGAACGCCGGTAAAAGTACCTTTATCCGCTCGGTGTCGGCTGCCAAGCCGAAAGTTGCCGATTACCCGTTTACCACCCTGGTGCCGAACCTCGGTGTGGTCAGCGTCGATCGCTGGAAAAGCTTCGTCATCGCCGACATTCCGGGTCTGATCGAAGGCGCTTCCGACGGTGCTGGCCTGGGTATTCGTTTCCTCAAGCACCTGGCGCGTACCCGTCTGTTGCTGCACCTCGTCGACATGGCGCCACTGGATGAAAGCAGCGCTCCGGACGCCGCTGAAGTGATCGTCAACGAGCTGATCAAGTTCAGCCCGTCGCTGGCCGAGCGTGATCGCTGGCTGGTGCTGAACAAGTGCGACCAGATCCTCGAAGAAGAGCACGAAGCGCGGGTCAAGGAAATCGTCGATCGTCTGGAGTGGACCGGTCCGGTCTACGTGATCTCGGCCATCGCCAAAGAAGGCACCGAGCGCCTGACGCGCGACATCATGCGTTATCTGGAAGATCGTGCCGATCGCTTGGCCAATGACCCGGCCTACAAGGAAGAGCTGGCCGATCTCGATCAGCGCATCGAAGACGAAGCCCGTGCGCAGTTGCAGGCGCTGGATGACAAGCGTGCCCTGCGTCGCAGCGGCGTGAAGTCGGTCCATGACATCGGCGACGATGACTGGGACGAAGAAGATGTGGATGACGAAGACGGTCCGGAAATCATTTACGTGCGTGACTGATTCGTTGCAGTAAACTTAAGCGCCGCTCAATCGAGCGGCGTTTTAGTATCTGGAAATCGATTGTTGGTCACGAAGAACCACGAATAACGTCACGGGCAGTGCCACGTCGCGCTGCCCTCAAGCTAAGGTTGAAGATGATGCGGAGCAAGGTGACAGGTGCGCAGCGTTGGGTCGTGAAGATCGGCAGCGCTTTGCTGACAGCGGATGGCAAAGGGCTGGATCGCGCGGCAATGAGTGTCTGGGTCGAGCAGATGGTGGCTTTGCACGAGGCTGGCGTCGAGCTGGTGCTGGTGTCCTCCGGGGCAGTGGCGGCGGGCATGAGTCGCCTGGGCTGGACTGCGCGACCCAGTGCGATGCACGAGCTCCAGGCCGCCGCAGCAATCGGTCAGATGGGCCTGGTGCAAGCCTGGGAATCGAGCTTTGCCGAGCATGGTCGGCACACCGCGCAGATTCTCCTGACTCACGACGACCTGTCCGACCGCAAGCGCTACCTGAACGCCCGCAGCACCTTGCGCGCGCTGGTCGAGCTGAAAGTCATCCCGGTGATCAACGAGAACGACACTGTGGTCACCGACGAAATCCGCTTCGGCGACAACGACACGCTTGCAGCGTTGGTGGCCAACCTGGTCGAGGCCGATCTGCTGGTGATCCTGACGGATCGCGACGGTATGTTCGACGCCGATCCGCGCAATAACCCTGATGCCCAGCTGATTTACGAAGCGCGCGCCGATGATCCGACGCTGGATGCGGTGGCGGGCGGTACCGGTGGTGCGCTGGGGCGTGGCGGCATGCAGACCAAGCTGCGCGCGGCGCGTCTGGCGGCGCGTTCCGGGGCGCACACCATCATTGTCGGCGGGCGTCTGGAGCGCGTGCTCGATCGCCTGAAGGCGGGTGAGCGCATCGGTACGCTGCTGTCGCCTGAGCGCGGCATGCTCGCGGCGCGCAAGCAGTGGCTGGCCGGTCATCTGCAAACCCGTGGCACGCTGGTGCTGGATGATGGCGCGGTTTCCGCTCTGTCTCAGGGCAATAAAAGCCTGCTGCCGGTCGGCGTCAAACTGGTTCAGGGCAGTTTCCGTCGCGGCGAAATGGTGGTGTGCGTGGCGCCGGACGGTCGAGAGATTGCCCGTGGCCTGGCCAACTACAGCGCGCTGGAAGCACAAAAAATCATCGGTCAGTCGTCGGATGCGATTGTCGGTTTGCTGGGTTACATGGCTGAGCCGGAACTGGTTCACCGTGACAACCTGATTCTGGTGTAAGGAAAAACGCGATGCGTATGGCAAAAGGATTGTTGGGCTTGCTGGTGGTGTTGCCATTGCTGGCCTCGGCCGAGGAAATCGGCCAGGTGTCGACGGTGTTCAAGTTTGTCGGGCCGAACGACCGGATTGTGGTCGAGGCGTTCGATGACCCGAAGGTTGAGGGTGTGACCTGCTACCTGTCGCGCGCCAAGACCGGTGGTGTGAAGGGTGGGTTGGGTCTGGCCGAGGATCGTGCCGAGGCGTCCATTGCTTGCCGCCAGGTCGGGCCGATCAACTTCAGGGGCGAGTTGAAGGATGGTGAAGAGGTTTTCAAGGAGCGCACTTCGCTGGTGTTCAAGACCATGCAGGTGGTGCGCTTCCTCGACAAGAAGCGCAATACGCTGGTCTATCTGGTCTACAGTGATCGTCTGATCGAGGGTAGCCCGCAGAATGCGGTGACGGCGATCCCGATTCTGCCGTGGGCGTCAGCTCATTAATCACGCGTAAAAAAAGAGGAGTCGATTGGCAAGCCGATTGGCTCCTCTTTTTTGGGTCTTGATTTCAGCAAATCGCAGGCAATAAAAAACCGACCCTGAGGTCGGTTTTTTAATGACTACGTCGCTTAGGCAGCTTCTTTCAGTGCCTTGACGTGGCCATTCAGACGGCTCTTATGACGAGCAGCCTTGTTCTTGTGGATGATGCCTTTATCGGCCATGCGGTCGATAACTGGCACAGCCAGAACGTATGCAGCTTGAGCTTTTTCAGCGTCTTTTGCGTCGATGGCTTTAACTACATTCTTGATGTAGGTACGAACCATGGAACGCAGGCTGGCGTTGTGGCTGCGACGCTTCTCAGCCTGTTTTGCACGTTTTTTGGCGGAAGGTGAGTTGGCCACCGTCGAGCTCCTCGAAAGACTTTTTAGGAAATAGCAAACAAAATAGGCCGCGAATCATGCCGATGAGTTGAAGTCTTGTCAAGGGCGCTTGAAACGTTCCGCTAAGTGGTAGGCGTGGTGCGACGGGATATTTCTTTCCGGCGTGTGACCTGTAAACTCGCGAGCTTTGGCTCTGTGCTGTTGCGGCGCGGAGTATCGCACAAGTGGGCGCGTTATTCGCCTGCTGTTTATCGACAGGCACACATTC
The DNA here is from genome assembly GCF_001655595.1 of Pseudomonas sp. DR 5-09. Classification (NCBI taxonomy): domain Bacteria; kingdom Pseudomonadati; phylum Pseudomonadota; class Gammaproteobacteria; order Pseudomonadales; family Pseudomonadaceae; genus Pseudomonas; species Pseudomonas sp. DR 5-09. The sequence continues at coordinate 5,493,156 of NZ_CP011566.1, read as the reverse complement.
CTTCAATGAATCTGCTCAAATCGTTGGCCGCCGTCAGCTCTATCACGATGCTTTCCCGGATTCTCGGGTTTGTTCGCGACACGCTCATCGCCCGCACCTTCGGCGCCGGAATGGCGACCGACGCCTTCTTCATCGCCTTCAAACTGCCCAACCTGCTGCGCAGGATTTTCGCCGAGGGCGCATTTTCCCAGGCTTTTGTGCCTATCCTGGCCGAATATAAAAGCCAGAAGGGCGAAGAGGCGACGCGCACCTTTATTGCCTACGTTTCCGGTCTGCTGACGCTGGTGCTGGCGCTGGTCACCGCGCTGGGCATGATTGCCGCGCCCTGGGTGATCTGGGCCACAGCGCCGGGTTTCACCGATACCCCGGAAAAATTCCAGCTGACCTCCGACCTGCTGCGAGTGACCTTCCCTTATATATTGCTGATCTCCCTGTCTTCCCTGGCGGGGGCGATCCTCAATACCTGGAACCGTTTCTCGGTGCCGGCATTCGTGCCGACCCTTCTCAACGTCAGCATGATCGTGTTTTCGCTGTTCCTGACGCCGTACTTCGATCCGCCGGTCATGGCCCTTGGCTGGGCGGTGCTGGTCGGTGGCCTCGCGCAGCTGCTCTATCAACTGCCGCACCTGAGAAAGATCGGCATGCTGGTACTGCCGCGCCTGAATCTGCGCGATACCGGTGTCTGGCGGGTCATGAAGCAGATGTTGCCGGCTATCATCGGCGTCTCGGTCAGCCAGATTTCCCTGATCATCAACACTATTTTCGCCTCGTTCCTGGTGGCGGGCTCGGTGTCGTGGATGTATTACGCCGACCGTCTGATGGAGCTGCCGTCCGGTGTGCTCGGTGTGGCGCTGGGCACGATCCTGCTGCCGACATTGGCCAAGACCTATGCGAGCAAGGATCGCCACGAATATTCGCGGATTCTCGACTGGGGCCTGCGGCTGTGCTTCGTGCTGGTACTGCCGTGTGCGCTGGCGCTGGGTATCCTGGCAGAACCGTTAACCGTTTCGCTGTTCCAGTACGGCCAGTTCAGCGGCTTTGACGCGCAGATGACGCAGCGGGCATTGATTGCCTATTCTGTCGGTCTGCTCGGCATTATCGTGATCAAAGTGTTGGCGCCTGGCTTTTATGCGCAACAGAACATCCGGACACCGGTAAAAATCGCAATCTTCACCCTGGTGGTGACGCAGCTGTTCAACCTGGTGTTGATCGGTCCGCTGGCCCACGCCGGTCTGGCGTTGGCTATCAGCGCCGGTGCCTGCCTGAACGCCGGGCTGCTGTTCTATCAACTGCGCAAGCAACAGATGTATCAACCACAGCCGGGCTGGCTGAAGTTCGGTTTCAAGCTGGTGGTTGCGGTGGCGGTGATGTCGGCCGTGCTGTTGATCGGCATGCATTTCATGCCCGCGTGGGATCAGGGTCACATGCTGGAGCGCTTCCTGCGTCTGGGCGCGTTGGTGATTGCTGGCGTGGTCGCCTATTTCGGCATGTTGCTGCTGCTCGGTTTCCGCCTGCGCGACTTCAATCGCAAGGCGTTGAGCTGAGGTTTCACCCCTGAAAGACGGGCGCGAGCCGGCAGTTTTGTCGGCTCGATCACTTTGGGTTACGGTGTTGCCTGTCGTCGGCCGTCGGGTGTGGTTATAATCGGCCACTTTATGAGCAAGAAGCGCGTTATGCAGCTGGTTCGAGGCCTCCACAATCTGCGCCCCCAGCATCGGGGCTGCGTCGCCACTATTGGCAACTTTGACGGTGTTCACCGTGGTCACCAGGCCATCCTGGCCCGACTGCGTGAGCGTGCGCTCGAGTTGGGCGTACCCAGCTGCGTGGTAATTTTCGAGCCGCAGCCACGGGAATTCTTTGCCCCGGAGACCGCGCCGGCGCGTCTCGCCCGGTTGCGCGACAAGCTGCAACTGCTGGCCGCTGAAGGTGTCGACCGGGTCTTGTGTCTGGCCTTCAACCAGCGCTTGAGCAAGCTCAGCGCCAGCGAGTTCGTCGATACCATCCTGGTCGATGGCCTCGGCGTGCAGCATCTGGAGGTCGGTGATGATTTCCGCTTCGGTTGCGACCGCCTCGGCGATTTCGATTTCCTGTTGCAGGCCGGCCAGGTTCACGGTTTTACCGTCGAAGCCGCGCAAACCGTCGAGCTGGACGGCATTCGTGTCAGCAGCACTCAGGTGCGCAACGCGTTGGCCGCCGCCGATTTTGCTTTGGCTGAGCGTCTGCTCGGCCGCCCGTACCGGATTGCCGGTCGCGTGCTGCATGGCCAGAAACTGGCCCGGCAGTTGGGTACGCCCACGGCGAACATTCAACTGAAACGCCGTCGCGTGCCGTTCACCGGGGTTTACCTGGTCGACGTCGACATCGACGGCAAGACCTGGCCCGGCGTCGCCAATATCGGCGTTCGGCCCACGGTCCAAGGTGATGGCAAGGCCCACCTTGAAGTCCATCTTTTAGATTTTGCCGGCGATCTGTATGACCGGCGTTTGACGGTGGTTTTCCACCAGAAGCTGCGTGAAGAGCAGCGTTTCGCCTCCCTGGAGGCATTGAAAACGGCGATCAGCGCGGATGTCGCCGCCGCCCGTGCACTAGCCGCACCTAGCGCCCATCGCTAATGAAGAGCCTTAAATGACCGACTATAAAGCCACGCTAAACCTTCCGGACACCGCCTTCCCAATGAAGGCCGGCCTGCCACAGCGCGAACCGCAGATCCTGCAGCGCTGGGACAGTATTGGCCTGTACGGAAAGTTGCGCGAGATTGGCAAGGATCGTCCGAAGTTCGTCCTGCACGACGGCCCTCCGTACGCCAACGGTACGATTCACATCGGTCACGCACTGAACAAGATTCTCAAGGACATGATCATCCGCTCGAAGACCCTGTCGGGCTTCGACGCGCCGTATGTCCCGGGCTGGGATTGCCACGGCCTGCCGATCGAGCACAAGGTCGAAGTGACCCACGGCAAGAACCTGGGCGCGGACAAGACTCGCGAACTGTGCCGTGCCTACGCCACCGAACAGATCGAAGGGCAGAAGACCGAGTTCATCCGCCTCGGCGTCCTGGGCGACTTCGCCAATCCGTACAAGACCATGAACTTCAAGAACGAGGCCGGTGAAATCCGCGCCCTCGCCGAAATCGTCAAGGGCGGTTTCGTGTTCAAGGGCTTGAAACCGGTGAACTGGTGCTTCGATTGCGGTTCGGCCCTGGCCGAAGCGGAAGTCGAGTACGAGAACAAGAAGTCCTCGACCATCGACGTAGCGTTCCCGATCGCTGACGAGGCCAAACTGGCCGCCGCATTCGGTCTGCCGTCGCTGGGCAAACCGGCCTCGATCGTGATCTGGACCACCACCCCGTGGACCATCCCGGCCAACCAGGCGCTCAACGTTCATCCGGAATTCACCTACGCCCTGGTCGACATCGGCGACAAGCTGCTGGTGCTGGCTGAAGAGCTGGTCGAATCCTGTCTGACCCGTTACGGCGTCGAAGGCACCGTATTGGCCACCGCACCGGGTTCGGCGCTGGAACTGATCAATTTCCGTCACCCGTTCTATGACCGTCTGTCGCCGGTGTACCTGGCCGACTACGTGGAACTGGGCGCCGGCACCGGCGTGGTTCACTCCGCGCCGGCCTACGGCGTGGACGACTTCGTGACCTGCAAGAAATACGGCATGGTCAACGACGACATCCTCAACCCGGTACAGAGCAACGGCGTCTACGTGCCGTCGCTGGAATTCTTCGGCGGCCAGTTCATCTGGAAGGCCAACCCGGCCATCGTCGAAAAACTGACCGAAGTCGGTGCGCTGCTGCACACCACCGTCATCGAACACAGCTACATGCACTGCTGGCGCCACAAGACCCCGCTGATCTACCGCGCCACCGCGCAGTGGTTCATCGGCATGGACAAGGAGCCAGTCAGCGGCGACACCCTGCGCGTACGCTCGCTCAAAGCCATCGAAGACACCAAGTTCGTTCCGGCCTGGGGCCAGGCGCGCCTGCACTCGATGATCGCCAACCGTCCGGATTGGTGCATCTCCCGTCAGCGCAACTGGGGCGTGCCGATCCCGTTCTTCCTGAACAAGGAAAGCGGTGAACTGCACCCACGTACCGTCGAGCTGATGGAAGAAGTCGCCAAGCGCGTTGAAGTCGAAGGCATCGAAGCCTGGTTCAAACTCGACGCGGCCGAACTGCTGGGCGATGAAGCGCCGCAGTACGACAAGATCAGCGACACCCTCGATGTCTGGTTCGACTCGGGCACCACCCACTGGCACGTCCTGCGCGGTTCGCACCCGATGGGCCACGAGACCGGTCCGCGTGCCGACCTTTACCTGGAAGGTTCGGACCAGCACCGTGGCTGGTTCCATTCGTCTCTGCTGACCGGTTGCGCCATCGACAACCACGCGCCGTACCGCGAGCTGCTGACCCACGGCTTCACCGTGGACGAGTCCGGCCGCAAGATGTCCAAGTCCCTGGGCAACGTGATCGCGCCGCAGAAAGTCAACGACACCCTGGGCGCCGACATCATGCGTCTGTGGGTTGCGTCGACCGACTACTCTGGCGAAATGGCCGTGTCCGAGCAGATCCTGCAGCGCAGCGCGGACGCCTATCGTCGTATTCGTAACACCGCGCGTTTCCTGCTTTCCAACCTGACCGGCTTCGACCCGGCCACCGATCTGCTGCCGGCCGAAGACATGCTGGCGCTGGATCGCTGGGCGGTGGACCGTACGCTGCTGCTGCAACGCGAGCTGCAAGAGCACTACGGCGAATACCGTTTCTGGAACGTCTACTCGAAGATCCACAACTTCTGCGTGCAGGAGCTGGGTGGTTTCTACCTGGACATCATCAAGGACCGCCAGTACACCACCGGCGCCGACAGCAAGGCCCGTCGTTCGTGCCAGACCGCGCTGTTCCACATCTCCGAAGCGCTGGTGCGCTGGATCGCGCCGATCCTGGCGTTCACCGCCGACGAGCTGTGGCAATACCTGCCGGGCGAGCGCAACGAATCGGTGATGCTCAACACCTGGTACGAAGGCCTGACCGAGTTGCCGGAAGGCTTCGAGCTGGGTCGCGAGTACTGGGATCGCATCATGGAAGTGAAGGTGGCGGTCAACAAAGAGATGGAAATCCAGCGCGCGGCCAAGGCCGTCGGTGGCAATCTGCAAGCCGAAGTGACGCTGTTTGCCGAAGACGCGCTGACTGCCGACCTGGCCAAACTGAGCAACGAGCTGCGCTTTGTCCTGATCACCTCGACTGCCACTGTTGCGCCGTTCGTGCAGGCTCCGGCCGACGCCGTGGCCACCGAAGTCAGCGGCCTGAAGCTGAAGATCGTCAAATCCGCCTTCCCGAAATGTGCCCGTTGCTGGCACTGTCGCGAAGATGTCGGCGTGAACCCGGAGCATCCGGAAATCTGCGGCCGTTGCGTGGACAACATCGATGGCGCCGGCGAGGTTCGTCACTATGCCTAATGCCGTTGGCCGTTTCGGACGGCTGAGCTGGCTCTGGTTGAGCTTGCTGGTTCTGGTCATCGACCAGGCCAGCAAGTTCTACTTCGAAGGCAAGCTCGAGATGTTCCAGCAGATCGTGATCATCCCTGATTACTTCAGCTGGACCCTGGCCTACAACACCGGCGCTGCCTTCAGCTTCCTCGCGGACAGCTCCGGCTGGCAGCGCTGGCTGTTCGCGCTGATCGCGATTGTGGTCAGTGCGGTGCTGGTGGTCTGGCTCAAGCGTCTGGGGCGCAACGAAACCTGGCTGGCCATCGCGCTGGCGCTGGTGCTGGGCGGCGCACTGGGCAACCTTTATGACCGCATTGCCCTGGGCCATGTGATCGACTTCATTCTGGTGCACTGGCAGAACCGCTGGTACTTCCCGGCGTTCAACTTCGCCGACAGCGCCATCACCGTTGGTGCGGTGATGCTGGCACTGGACATGTTCAAAAGTAAAAAAACCGGAGAAGCCGTTCATGACTGAACAGGTATTGGCTGAGCAACGCATCGGCCAGAACACGGAAGTCACCTTGCACTTTGCATTGCGCCTGGAGAACGGCGACACGGTCGACAGCACTTTCGACAAAGCCCCTGCGACCTTCAAGGTCGGCGACGGCAACCTGCTGCCGGGTTTCGAGGCGGCGCTGTTCGGCTTCAAGGCCGGCGACAAGCGTACCCTGACCGTCGAGCCGGAAAACGCCTTCGGCCAGCCGAACCCGCAAAACGTACAGATCATCCCGCGTTCGCAGTTTGCGGACATGGAACTGTCGCCGGGGCTGCTGGTGATCTTCAACGATGCGGCCAATACTGAGCTGCCGGGTGTGGTGAAAGAGTTCGACGACGCGCAAGTGACCGTTGACTTCAACCACCCGCTGGCAGGCAAGACGCTGACCTTTGACGTGGAAATCTTCTCCGTCAAAGCGCTCTGAGTAACACAGCAGAACCCCTGTGGGAGCGGGCTTGCTCGCGAATGCTGACTGACATTCAACATAAAAGTTGTCTGGCACACCGCTTTCGCGAGCAAGCCCGCTCCCACAGGGATTGCAATGATCCATTTTCTTGCGCGCAAGACACGAGGCACAGCATGCAAATCAAACTCGCCAACCCCCGTGGCTTCTGCGCCGGCGTGGACCGGGCGATCGAAATCGTCAACCGCGCCCTGGAAGTCTTCGGGCCGCCGATCTATGTGCGTCATGAAGTGGTGCACAACAAGTTCGTGGTCGAAGACCTGCGCAGTCGTGGCGCGATCTTCGTCGAAGAGCTGGATCAGGTGCCGGACGATGTCATCGTGATTTTCAGTGCCCACGGCGTCTCGCAAGCTGTGCGTAGCGAAGCCGCCGGCCGTGGCCTGAAAGTGTTCGACGCCACCTGCCCGCTGGTGACCAAGGTGCACATCGAAGTCGCGAAATACAGCCGCGACGGCCGTGAATGCATCCTGATCGGCCACGCCGGTCACCCGGAAGTCGAAGGCACCATGGGCCAGTACGACGCCAGCAATGGCGGCGCGATCTACCTCGTCGAAGACGAGAAGGATGTCGCCGAGTTGCAGGTGCGCAACCCCGACAAGCTCGCCTTTGTCACCCAGACCACGTTGTCCATGGATGACACCAGCCGTGTCATCGATGCGCTGCGTACGCGTTTCCCGGCCATTGGCGGGCCGCGCAAGGACGATATCTGCTACGCCACCCAGAACCGTCAGGACGCGGTCAAGCAACTGGCTGACGAATGCGATGTGGTGTTGGTGGTGGGCAGTCCGAACAGTTCCAACTCCAACCGCCTGCGTGAGCTGGCCGAACGCATGTCCACGCCGGCCTACCTGATCGATGGCGCCGAAGACCTGCAGAAGAGCTGGTTCGACGGAGTCGAGCGTATCGGCATCACTGCCGGCGCCTCCGCCCCGGAAGTTCTGGTACGTGGCGTGATCCAGCAGTTGCAGGCCTGGGGCGCCACCGGCGCCGACGAACTGGCCGGGCGTGAGGAGAACATCACGTTCTCGATGCCTAAAGAGTTGCGCGTCCGTTCGATCTGATCGCTTTATCCTTTCGGCACAACGCCTGTTCAGCCTTTTGGCTGGCCAGGCGTACGCGACCGGTCGCCGCCAGCACCACCTGAAGCTGGCTGACCGGTTCACGAGCCGAACATAGATGTATCGTCCCCGCCTGAAACTTCCGGTCCGGCACCAGTGGCTGGCCCAGGCTGCTGAACCGAATGTACCGGCTCACCAACCAGTTGCCGACAATCGGTATCTTTCCGTCATTCGCCTGCTCGATCAGCAATGGATTACCCGCATCCGCCGACCCCTTTCCATTGAGATCCAGGATGATCCGCCAGCCCTGACCCCAGTCACCGTTGATGCCATGAATCACCACACTCTGGTTGCGCGTGATGGCCATGCTCCGGGCATTACGAATCCCGTCGAGCAAAGACTGCGCGGCCTGCTGCCGCCGGTTTGATTCGGTGAAGTCCGCCAGCGCCGGACTGACCAGCGACAGAACAATTGCGCCGATCGCCAGTCCCATAAGCAGTTCGACCAGACTGAAACCCTGTTGCGGCATGTGCGCCTCCTCCCTGGATTGTGCACGGCGGCGCAATCCGTGCGCCGCACGCGGTAAATCAACCGGCGCATGCCGGTCGAATGTTCTAGGTTTGTACAGGTATAGCCGACGGCAACGGAGGGCATCGATGGATCATCGTACAAAAGGTTTCACGCTGATCGAGCTGTTGGTGGCGGTCGCGGTGTTTGTGATCCTGATCACGATGGCGGTGCCGGCATTCACCCGTTCGGTGCAGGGCAGCAAGGCCGACACCGAGGTCGGCGACCTGCAACGGGCCCTCAACTACGCCAGGCTCGAGGCGATCAACCGGGGCGTCACCACTCGCTTGCGGCCGAGCGCCGGCGGCAGTGTCTGGACCGGCGAGTTGTCGGTCTACGACAGTACTGGCACTCCGGCCAATGTATTACGGGTTGTTCCAGCAATGAGCAGCGGTGCGACTCTGACGCTACCCTCTGGGGTGACCGCGCTGGATTTCAACAATCTGGGCGGGCTGGCGGCGCCATCCACGGCGGTGGTGATCAGTTACACGCTGGGCACGCAAAGCAGGACGCTGAACGTGTGTCTGAACGGACGAATTCAATTGGGTGGAAGTTGCGGATGAGGGCAGGGAGCAAGCACGCACAGGAGGGCATGACGCTGATCGAAGTGCTGGTCGCGTTGTTGATTCTGACGGTCGGGTTGCTGGGCGCGGCGGCGGTTCAGCTCAATGCGCTGAAGTACACCGACAGCTCGCGGATGACCAGCCAGGCGAGTTTCATCGCCTACGACATGATGGACCGGATCCGCGCCAACTCGGGCGCCGACTACACCGTCACACCGCCGACCACGGGTAACCTGAGTGTCGCCCGGGATCAGGATCTCTACGACTTCAGCACCAACATCGTCAATTTCGGCGGCCCGACCGCCACCGGCAGCATCACCCTCAATCAGCGCGTGTACACCATCACCATCACCTGGAGTGACGCGCGCGCCGCCAATACGGCCGGTGCAACCCGCAGCTTCGTCCTGACCAGTCGCGCCGCGGTCGATCCGGTGACCACACCATGAAGCGCCATAACTTGGGTTTCGGTCTGATCGAAATGCTGGTCGCTCTGGCGCTGGGGCTGATCGTGGTGCTCGGCGTGGTGCAGATCTTCCTGGCGGCGAAGAACACTTACGTCAGTCAGAACAGTGCGGCCGCCATGCAGGAGGACGCGCGGTTTGTGCTGAGCAAGATGATTCAGGAGCTGCGCATGGTGGGCATGTTCGGCTGCCTGGGCACGATTACCGATTCCAGCTCGGCGGGGGATTTCAATGCGGCCCAGATCACGCCGATCAGTTGGGACAACGCCAATCTCAAACTGACCCTGGTCACCGCCGATGTCGGCAGCGCGGGCGGGACGCCGACCTGGACCGTGGTCTCCGATTGCCGCAACAGCGCCACCGCTTATACCGGCGCGCGAGTGGCGGCGACGGGGCAGATCGCGTTCCCGATCCGTCGGCTGGTCTACAGCTTCAGCAACAACCAGATTCTGATGGGCACTGGCAGCGGCAATCCGGCCCAACAGGTGCTTGTGAACAACGTCAGTGCATTTACCGTGACGTTCGGTCTGGCGAGTTCCGCGACCGATGTTGCGGCGTCCACCTACAGCGCCAACCCCGGTGATCCGGCGCGGATTCGCAGCGTGCGCCTGAGCCTGACCCTCACTGACCCGAACAACCGGGTCAGCAATCAAACCTTCAACGTGGTTGCCGCCTTGCGCAACCGCTTGCAGTGAGGGGCGAGCGATGAACGTTTCTCTCCATCGGCGAAGGTCCCAGGGCGGCATGGTGTTGCTGGTCAGCCTGGTATTTCTGCTGCTTCTGACGGTGATCGGCCTGTCATCGATGCAGAGCGCCAACCTGCAGGAAAAAATGGCCGGCAGCGTGAGTCTGCGCAATCAATCGTTCCAGACGGCCGAGGCGGCGCTGCGCATCGGCGAAAGTGCGGTGCAACTGGACGGCTACGCGCTGGCGGTGTGCGCCAGCCCTACCCAGTGCGCGCCGCCGGCGGAGTCCTCGGTGGTCAGCACGGCCGGGTTCAACTCCACGTCGGGGGTCACCTGGATCGCCGCCGGCAGCGGGTTCTACGGGGTGCAGAATATCGGCACGACCCTGACGGCGGTGAACGTACCGAGCAACACCTCGGCGACGTTGTACCGGGTCACGGCCGTCGGCATCGCCGGCACTTCGCGCAGTGTGGTGGAGAGTGTCTATGCGAAGTACTGAGCGACGCTTCAAATGGTTGTCGCTGCTGCTCGGCATGTTGACCGGGCTCTATCTGGCGGCACCGGCGTATGCTTTCACGCCGTCCGACTCGCCACTGTTGAGCGCGGCCGCCGTGCCACCGAACGTCATGTTGATGATCGACGACTCGGGCAGCATGAACAGCATCATCTATGCAGCAGGGTTCGATCCGACCGTGGATCGCACGCCGGCCCGTCAGTGCAACGCGGTCATCGGCCTGTGTCTGAGCTCGACCGCCATTACCGGCGATACGATCTTTCTGTCGAGCCTGCCGACCTCCGGCTGCTCCGGCGGCGCCTATGCGTTCTACAACAACAGCCTGACGCCGCTCTGCCTGAAGCTGCCGGATCCGGTGGGCAGCGGCAACACCCGCTATTCGGCGGATTACATTTCCTACGTGGTGAGTCTGGCGATCAACAACGGCACACGCGACTTCACCACCGGGGCGATTCCCAACGATTACCGGATCAACGTGGCGCGCAACGTCTCCACCGCACTGGTCACCAGCAACCGCAACCTGCGCATGGGCCTGGCCACCTTCAATCCGGCCACCAGCAACAACCCCGGCAACGGCGGTTTCATTGCCCGCTCCGTCAGCGACCTGTCACCGGTCAGCGGCAGCGTGACCCAGGCCCAGGCCGACACCAACTACAACGCACTGATTTCCTCGATCAATGGCCTGAGCGCGGTGGCCAACACGCCGCTGGCCGAGACCTACTACGAAATCACCCGCTACATGCGCGGGATGGCGCCGTACTACAACAGCACGCCGAGCACTTACACCAGCCCGATCCAGTACCGCTGCCAGAAAAACTACGGGGTGGTGATCACTGATGGTTTGCCGACCTATGACCGCACCTTTCCCAGCAACGACCCGCTGGGTGGCAGCCGCTTGCCGAACTGGGACGGCATCAACAATGACGGGAACAACCTCAACGGGGACGGGGAGGGCGATACGCTGTATCTGGACGATATCGCCAAGTTCGCCTTCGACATCGACATGCGTTCCACCGGCACCGATGCAGCGGGCAAGAGCTGGAACGCGGTGGATTTCCCCAGGCAGAACATGAACACCTACACCGTGGGTTTCACCGCTTCCAACGACATGCTCTCGGACGCCGCCGATTACGGACAGGGCCGCTACTACCAGGCGACCGACAGCGCCGGCCTGAATGCCGCGCTGTCTTCGGCGTTGAGCGACATCACCTCGAAGGCCGGTTCCGGCGGCAGCGGCGTGGCCAGTGGCACCACGCTGGCGAGCGGCACCAGTTATTTCCAGACCAGTTATGACCCCAAGGACTGGCGCGGCACGATCAAGTCCTTTGGGTTCAACTCGGCCGGGGCGGTCAATACGTCGACCGCGCTGTGGACCACCGACACGGCCATCGTGCCCGGTGCCACTGCGCCGACCTACCAGTCCTGGAATTCCCTGAACAACGCGGTGGTTACGCTGGCCTACGGTAATTTCTCACCGGCCCAGCAGACTGTTCTCAGCCAGGGTTTGCCCACCGGCATCAGCGGCATCGACCTGGTTGAATGGAGCAAGGGCACCAACAAGACCGGGCTCAAAGTGCGCAGCGTGTTGCTCGGAGACATCATCAACTCGCCGCTGGTGCTGGCTTCGCCCACGGAAAAAACCGCTTCCGATCTGGCCGGTGACACCACCTACAGCACTTACCTGACCACCAAGGCTTCGAACATGAATGCCAGCCTGGTGGTAAACGCCAACGACGGTTTTGTCAGCGTCATCAACTCGGCCAACGGTACCCGGCGCTATGCCTACATGCCGTCCAGCGTATTGCCCTCGCTGCGCCTGATTGCCGATCCGAACTACGTCAATGGCGTCAGCCACAAGTTTCTGGTGGATGGTCAACTCGGTGTATTCGATGCGCAATTCGGCACGGCCTGGAAAACCCTGGCCATCGGCGGGACAGGGGCCGGTGGCAAGACTTTCTATGGGCTTCAACTATTCGACGCCTCGGCGGGCAACGTCATTCGTGCCTTGTGGGAAGTCAGCGCGCCGGCCACTGCCAGCACTTCCAACGCTTTCAATGATCTGGGTTACGCCTATGCCCGTCCGGAAGTGGCACGCTTGGCTGATGGTCGCTGGGCGGCGTTCATTGCCAATGGTTACGGCAGCAACTCCGGGGTGGCGGCGCTGTATGTGCTGGATGTGCGTGACGGCTCGCTGATCAAGAAAATCGTCATCGACAGTACGGAAACCACCAACGGTTTGTCCTCAGTGAAGCTGCGGGTCAATTCGCAGAACGTGGTGCAGGCGGCGTATGGCGGTGACTTGAAGGGGCGGTTGTGGAAGTTCGACCTGAGCGCCACGTCCTCCGACAGCTGGGGCGTAGCTTTTTCCGGCAAGCCGTTGTTCACCACGGCCGGCGGGACGACTCAGCCGATCACCGCGCAGCCGTTACTGGCGGACAACGCTCTGGGCGGCAAACAGATTTTCGTTGGCACCGGCAAGTTCAACGAAACCGCCGACAAGACCAACAAGGATTTGCAGGCGTTCTATTCGGTGTGGGATGCCGATGGCGGGTCGGGCCAGATCACGGTCAGCAGTTTGCAGGCGCAGGCGATTACCGGGGTGTTCTCCGGCAGTACCGGGCAGTTCGTCACCACCAGCCAGAACGACACGACTTATCCGGCGGAGAAGGGCTGGTATCTGCCGCTGGTGTACAACAACGCCTTGACTGGCGAACGGGTGATCAATCAGGCCAGTCTGGTGCTGGGACGCATCGTGTTCACCACGGCCAGTGTCGATACCACCGACCCGTGTTCCAGTTTCGGTACCGGCAAACTGATCGAACTCGATGCGTTCAGCGGTAAGATGCTCAACTACGCGGTGCTCGACACCAATGCCGATGGCGTGGTCGACAGCAACGACACGATTTCCAGCGGCGTGGTATTCACCGGTGGTATCCCGACCTTGAACGCCATCGTCAACGGTGCATCACGCAAGGTCGTGAACGATTCCAGTGGCGGTATTACCACCCTGGTGGAAAAATCCGGCGGCGGCAGCCGTCGCATAATGTGGCGACAAATACAGTAAGTGAGAGTTGAGGCATGCGCAGATTCAACCGAGGTTTCACCCTGATCGAAATCATGATCGTGATTGCGATCATCGGTATCGTCATCACCATCGGCTATCCGAGCCTCACCGAATACGTGAAGAAGGGCCGTCGTGCCGACGTGGTCAGCACTTTGTCGGAACAGGCACAGATCCTCGAACGCTTCTATTCGAAGAACAACGTCTACACCGGTGTCACCGGGTTGAGCACCGGCAACGATTTCTACACCATCACGCCGACGATCACCGATCAGACCTTCCTGCTGACCGCGACCCGCAAGACCGGCACGGCCATGGCCACTGACAAGTGTGGGGATTTCACCCTCACCAACACCGGTGTCAGAAGCATGAACAACGCGACCACCGGGCTGACCACCAAGGATTGCTGGGGCCGCTGAGCCGCTTTATTTCGGGCGCCATTTGCGCCCACTGTCTTTTTTACGGTTGGATCAAACATGACCAGGCAACAGCAAGTGGTGATTGTCGGTGGCGGAGTGATTGGCCTGCTCACTGCGTACAACCTCGCCTACGAAGTCGGCAGCGTGGTGCTGCTGGATCGTTCGAACGTCGGCCAGGAGTCGTCCTGGGCCGGCGGCGGTATCGTCTCTCCGCTGTACCCGTGGCGCTACAGCCCGGCCGTCACCGCGCTGGCGCATTGGTCGCAGGATTTTTATCCACAGCTGGGCGAGCGCCTGTTTGCCGATACCGGGGTCGATCCCGAAGTGCACACCACCGGCCTGTACTGGCTGGATCTGGATGACGAAGCCGAAGCGCTGGCCTGGGCCGCGCGGGAGGACCGTCCGCTACGGGCTGTGGATATCTCGGCGGCGCATGATGCGGTGCCAGTGCTCGGTGGCGGCTTTTCCCGGGCGATCTACATGGCCGATGTGGCCAACGTGCGCAATCCGCGGCTGGTGAAGTCTTTGAAAGCGGCGTTGCAGGCGCTGCCGAACGTGACGATCCATGAGCAGTGTGAAGTCAGCGGGTTTGTCCGTGATGGCGAGCGGGTGGTGGGCGTGCAGACCTCCACTGGTGTGATCACCGGTGATCAGGTCGTTCTCACCGCAGGTGCGTGGAGCGGCGAACTGCTCAAGACCCTGGACCTGTCGCTGCCGGTGGAACCGGTCAAGGGCCAGATGATTCTCTACAAGTGCGCGGCGGATTTCCTGCCGAGCATGGTGCTGGCCAAGGGGCGCTACGCGATTCCGCGCCGTGACGGGCACATTCTGATCGGCAGTACGCTGGAACACGAAGGCTTCGACAAGACCCCGACGGACAACGCGCTGGAAAGCCTCAAGGCCTCGGCAGTCGAGTTGCTGCCGGCGCTGACCGATGCCGAAGTGGTGGGGCACTGGGCCGGGCTGCGACCGGGTTCGCCCGAGGGCATCCCTTACATTGGCCGGGTTCCGGGTTTTGACGGTCTGTGGCTGAACTGCGGGCATTACCGCAACGGGCTGGTGCTGGCGCCGGCGTCCTGTCAGTTGTTTGCCGATGTGATGCTGGGGCGCGCGCCGATCATTGATCCGGCGCCGTATGCACCGGCCGGACGGATCTAGTCAGTTTTTTAGCGGTGCCTGATAAATCGCTTTCGCGGGCAAGTCGAATCGTCGCACCGCCGCTCCCACAGGGTACGGCGCTTTACTCAAAAGTTGAGCACGGCACAAAACTGTGGGAGCGGCGGTGCGACGATTCGACTTGCCCGCGAAGAGGCCCTCAATCCAGACCCAGTTTCTTCAGCCTGTAGCGCATCGACCGAAATGACAGGCTCAACCGCTGCGCCGCCGCCGTGCGATTCCAGCGGGTTTCCTCCAGCGCCTGCAGAATCAGTTTGCGTTCGACGCTTTCCAGATAGTCTTCCAGATTGTCGATCTGCGTGAGATCGGCAATGCCGCCTTCAGCGGTGCCATTACCTTCACTCAGGCGTAAATCCTCGGCCTCGATCGTGCGGTTTTCACACAGGGTGTGTGCCCGCTCGAGCACGTTCTCCAGCTCCCGCACGTTGCCCGGAAAACGGTAGTTTTTCAGCGCTTCGAGTGCATGGGGGTGAAGACGTGCCGCCGGTTGCCCGGTGCCATTGGCCAGGCGCTTGAGCACATGGCCGGCCAACGCTTCGATGTCCTCGCGACGTTCGCGCAGGGACGGCACACGCAGTTCGATCACGTTCAACCGGTAATACAGATCCTGACGAAAGCGCTCGGCAGCCACTTCCGCGTCGAGATCCTTGTGCGTCGCGCAAAGGATGCGCACATCAACCACGGTTTCCTGTTGACCGCCGACGCTGCGCACGGCTTTTTCCTGGATCGCCCGTAGCAGCTTGACCTGCATCGGCAGCGGCAGATCCGCCACTTCATCGAGAAACAGTGTGCCGCCATGGGCCGCCTGAAACAGTCCTGGTTTATCCTCCACTGCACCGCTGAAACTGCCTTTGCGGTGGCCGAAGAACTCGCTCTCCATCAACTCTGAAGGAATCGCCCCGCAGTTCACCGGCACGAACGGCTGATTGGCGCGGGGGCCTTGTTCATGAATCAATCGGGCCACCAGCTCCTTGCCACTGCCAGACTCGCCGCTGATGTAGACCGGTGCCTGGCTGCGGGCCAGTTTGTCGATCTGTTTGCGCAGGTTGCGCATCGGCGGTGAATCGCCGAGCAGCCGCCGGTCGATCGAAGTGCAGACATTGCCCGGCGCCGGCATACGCAACGCCGAGCCGACCAGCTCGCGCAGGCGCGTCAGGTCCACCGGTTTGGTCAGGAAGTCGAAAGCCCCGGCCTTGAGGGCGTTGATCGCCGTTTCCAGGCTGCCATAGGCGGTGATCATCGCCACCGGCAGTTGGGGATAACGTTGCTGAATGTGCTGCACCAGTTCCAGGCCGGTGCCGTCGGGCAGGCGCATGTCGGTCAGGCACAGATCGAAGGTCTCGCGGTGCAGCAGCGCTTGGGCTTCTGCGAGATTGCGTGCGCTGAAGGTGTCGAGTTTCATCCGTCCCAGGGTGATTTCCAGGAGTTCGCGGATATCCGGTTCGTCGTCGACGATGAGGATTTTTTGCCGTGGGCTCGTGTTCAACTTTGTTTCCGTCCGTGAGCAAAGGTGATGCGAAAGCAGCCGCCGCCTTGGCGTGATTTGAAGTCTAGGCGCGCTTGATTGCTTTCGCACAGCTCACGGGACAGATAAAGCCCAAGGCCGGTGCCTTGGCTGCTGGTGGTAAAGAACGGTTCGAACAGGTGAGCCTGTTGATCGAGCGGCACGCCGGGGCCGTTATCTTGCACTTCGAGCACGGCCAGCGTGCTCTCGGGGTCGATGGATAGCGTCAGCCAGACCTCGGCCGGATCGTGCAGCAGGGCGCTGTGGCGCCAGCCGTTGCGTAACAGATTGTCGAGAATCTGCGTGAGCTGGCCGGGATCCATCAACGTGCGGAAATCTCCCGGGCCGATGTGCAGATGAATGTGCTGGCGCTCGCCGGCCTGTTCGCGGCTCTCGTCGACGAACTGCTCCAGCCACGGCTTGAGATCCAGCCGTTGCGGCGCGCTCTGCTGGCGGCGGGACAGTTGCAGGACGTTTTCGATGACTCGGTTCATGCGCTGGGAGTGGTCTTGAATGATCTGCGTCAGACGCCTATCCGCGCCGTCGAGTTCCTCGGATTCCTGCAACAGCTGCGCGGCATGACTGATGGCCCCCAGCGGATTGCGGATCTCATGGGCGATACCGGCGGTCAGCCGGCCCAGCGCTGCCAGTTTCAATTGCTGGGCCTGCTGGGCGATCTGGGCGAGGTCTTCGAGAAACACCAGGGTCTGTCGGTTCGGGCTCTGTTCCAGGGCGATGAAGCTCGGCTGCAGCTCCAGGCCATTGCCGGCGATTTTCAGGCTTTGCGGGCGCAGGGTCGGGTTGTTCAGCCACAGTTGCAGGCGTTCGACCAATGCGCTCGAGTGCTCGTCGATCAAGTCGCCTTCAAGGTGTGTTTGGCCCAGGAGGGTCCTGGCGCTGTGATTGGCCAGTTGCACCCGGCGCTGTTCGTCGAGCACCAGAATGCCGGTGCGCATGCGTTGCAGGATCAGCGCGTTGAGGGCTTCGAGCCCCACCACTTCGCTGGCGCGCAGCTCGGCCAGGTTCTCACTGACTTCGAGACGGCGCATCAATCCTTGCACCAGCAATGACGCCGCGAAGCATAGGGCGCCGAGGGTGCCGGCCTGCAGATAGTCGTTGGCGCTCAGGGAATGGCTGAAACTCAGCAGAAAGCTGAGCCCGACGATGCCGAGGGTGGCGATGGCGGCGATCAGCAAGCCGATACGTCGTCGCAGCAAGGTGTTGCTGATGGCCACCGAAACGATCAGCAAGTTGCCAATCGCACTGGCCACACCGCCCGCCGCGTAGAACACGCCGCACAGCAGCAGGATGTCGACCAGTGCCAGGCCGAACAGCTGGGCCGGGCGGCGGATGTTCTCGAGGAACACCACCAGCAGGATGTTCAGCACCAGGTACAACCAGCTGCCATTGCGCAGCCACTCGTCGTTGGCCGAGGTCAGCAGGCGGTTGTCCATGTTGCTGGAGATCAGCAACACCAGGGTGATGCCGACACTTAAACGGTACAGATGATAGAGACGCAGCAGTCGCTGGGCCTGTTTGCTGTCGGCGTTGTCAGCCTCAGCGATCACTGGAACCGGGGCCTTGCTCAAGGTGAGCCTGGCTGCAATACCACTGTTGTTGAAGGTTCAGCGCGCGGTCGCGGGGCAGGTGCACGCCGCAATGGGCGCAGCGCACCATCGGCGCGGCATCCTGTTCGCGAGGCGATCGGGTGGACGAGGCGGGGGCCTTGAATTTGCGCCACAACCACACAGCGGCGGCGATCAAGGCAATCCAGAACAGTAAACGAAGCATGATGGGCGGCTTTTCGGCTAATGATTCGGCAGTTTAGCCAAGGACCCGACAGGCGCACAGCCCAATCACACGCCGCAATAAAAAGGGAGATCCGAAGATCTCCCTTTTTGGCATCACCGCAGTGATCAGTCGAACAGACCGAAGGTCATGTAGCTGAAGATGGAACGGTCGCTGTCGCTCGACTCCGGTTCCGGCTCTTCGATCACGTCGCCGTTTTCGTCTTTCGGCTTGAGCTCGTTCGGGATCGCGTCTTTCGCGTCCTGGAACTGCTTCTGCACGTCCTGGTTGGCGCGGGTCTCTCCCGGCGGCAGCGGCGGACGGGATTCGATCAGACCCAGGGTGGCCTTGCTCAGGAACGAACGGTTGTCGGCTTCGGCAACGCGAGGCACGAACTGACCGTCCTGCAGGCTCGGGTGGTTCGGGTAGTTGAGCTTCAGGGTTTCCAGACTGGTGGCCGCCAGTTCGTCCAGATGCAGGCGCTGGTAGGCTTCGGTCATCACCGCCAGGCCGTCACCGACCGATGGGGTTTCCTGGAAGTTTTCCACTACATAACGACCACGGTTGGCAGCGGCGACATAGGCCTGACGGGTCAGGTAGTAGTCGGCCACGTGGATTTCGTAGGCAGCCAGCAGGTTGCGCAGGTAGATCATGCGCTGCTTGGCGTCCGGCGCGTAGCGGCTGTTCGGGTAGCGGCTGGTCAGCTGGGCGAACTCATTGTAGGAGTCGCGGGCGGCACCCGGGTCACGCTTGGTCATGTCCAGCGGCAGGAAGCGCGCCAGCAGGCCGACGTCCTGGTCGAACGAGGTCAGGCCCTTGAGGTAGTAGGCGTAATCCACGTTCGGGTGCTGCGGGTGCAGACGAATGAAACGCTCGGCGGCGGACTTTGCAGCTTCCGGCTCGGCGTTCTTGTAGTTGGCATAGATCAGTTCCAGCTGAGCCTGATCGGCATAGCGACCGAACGGATAACGCGACTCCAGAGCCTTCAGCTTGGCTGTGGCGCTGGTGTAGCTGTTGTTGTCCAGGTCCTGTTGAGCCTGCTGGTACAGCTCGGCTTCACTCAGGTTTTCGTCTACGACTTCCTTCGATGAGCAAGCAGCGGTCAATGCGAGGATGGCGATCAGCAGCAGGTGTTTCACTTGCATGGCGGCTTGCGTCCCTATGACGGCCGCTGTCTTGGGCGGGGCCGTCCTGTTATGATGAGCGCCCCGTTGAAAAGCCCCGGGGCAAAAGACGCCGTATTTAACCACAAGCGCGCAGCCGAAACCAAAGGCTGTAGCCGACGCCCAGTCCGAGCATGTCCGATAAAATTGAACTTCGCGCAGAGGTGCCGTCCGAATTGGGCGGCCAACGCCTCGATCAAGTCGCCGCCCAACTCTTCGCCGAGCACTCGCGCTCGCGCCTTTCCGCCTGGATCAAAGAAGGTCGCCTGACTGTGGACGGGGCGGTCATCCGCCCGCGCGACATTGTTCATGGCGGTGCCATCCTTGAGCTCACTGCCGAGCAGGAGGCCCAGGGTGAATGGGTCGCTCAGGACATCGAACTCGACATCGTCTATGAAGACGATGACATTCTGGTGATCAACAAGCCTGCGGGCCTGGTGGTGCACCCGGCTGCCGGTCACGCTGATGGCACCTTGCTCAACGCCTTGCTGCACCACGTGCCGGACATCATCAATGTCCCGCGCGCCGGTATCGTGCATCGTCTGGACAAGGACACCACCGGTCTGATGGTGGTGGCCAAGACCATTCAGGCGCAGACCAAGCTGGTCGCGCAGTTGCAAAGCCGCAGCGTCAGCCGGATCTACGAGTGCATCGTGATCGGCGTGGTGACCGCCGGCGGCAAGATCAACGCCCCGATCGGCCGTCACGGCCAGCAGCGCCAGCGGATGGCGGTGATGGAAGGCGGCAAGCCGGCCGTCAGCCACTACCGCGTGCTGGAGCGCTTCCGTTCCCACACCCACGTACGGGTGAAGCTGGAAACCGGTCGTACTCACCAGATTCGCGTGCACATGGCGCACATCAACTTCCCGTTGGTCGGCGACCCGGCGTACGGCGGTCGTTTCCGCATTCCGCCGGCCGCGAGCCAAACCATGGTCGAATCCCTCAAGCACTTCCCGCGTCAGGCCCTGCACGCGCGGTTCCTCGAGCTGGATCATCCGACCACCGGTGAGCGCATGAGCTGGGAATCGCCGCTGCCGGAAGATCTGGTGTGGCTGCTGACCCTGCTCAAGCAGGATCGCGAGGCATTCGTCGGATGAACTGGCTGACGCCGGACTGGCCCGCGCCGGCCAGCGTCAAAGCCTGTGTCACCACCCGCGAGGGCGGCGTCAGCGAGGCGCCGTTCGACAGCCTCAATCTGGGCGATCATGTCGATGACCGTCCGGAGGCTGTTGCCGAAAACCGTCGGCGTCTGACCGAACACTTCTCCATAAAGCCTGCCTGGCTGCAGCAAGTTCACGGGATTGCCGTGGCACATGCTGATCCGTCCGTGGTGGCCACGGCGGATGCCAGCTGGACGGCGACGCCCGGTATCGCCTGTGCGGCGATGACTGCCGATTGCCTGCCGACGCTGTTCTGCGACCGTGCCGGCACTCGCGTTGCTGCCGCTCACGCCGGTTGGCGTGGATTGGCGGCCGGCGTGCTGGAGGCTACCCTCGACAGTCTGGATGTGCCTGCCGAAGACATTCTGGTCTGGCTCGGCCCGGCCATCGGCCCGCGAGCCTTTGAAGTCGGCCCGGAAGTCCGGGAAGTCTTCATCAATCAATTGCCCGAAGCCGAGACAGCCTTTGTCCCGAGCCACAACGCCGGCAAGTTCATGGCTGACATCTATAAGCTGGCGCGGCTGCGTCTGGCGGTCCGCGGTGTCACCGCTGTTTATGGTGGCGGTTTCTGTACCGTGACCGATCCGCGCTTCTTCTCTTATCGCCGTGCGTCGCGCACCGGTCGCTTCGCTTCTCTAGTCTGGCTCACCCGCTAAGCTTGTCTGACCTGCATCAACTCCCTGACGCTTGAATCTTCCAGAATCGACCGCATCTATAGCGGTATCTGGCAGGTTTCTTTATTCAGGATGGTTTTTTAGGTCCGGCCTGCTCAAAAGGAAGGTGACCCATGCGTATAGACCGTTTAACCAGCAAATTGCAGTTGGCGTTGTCCGATGCCCAATCCCTGGCTGTCGGCCACGATCATCCAGCCATCGAGCCGGCGCATCTGATGCAAGCCATGCTTGAACAACAGGGTGGTTCGATCAAACCCCTGTTGATGCAGGTGGGCTTCGACGTCAACAGCTTGCGTAAAGAGCTGACCAAAGAGCTCGATCAATTACCGAAAATCCAGAACCCGACCGGCGACGTCAACATGTCGCAGGATCTGGCGCGTCTGCTCAACCAGGCCGACCGTCTGGCCCAGCAGAAGGGCGACCAGTTCATTTCCAGCGAGCTGGTGCTGCTCGCCGCGATGGACGAGAACAGCAAACTCGGCAAGTTGCTGCTCGGCCAGGGCGTGAGCAAAAAAGCGCTGGAAAATGCGATCAACAACCTGCGCGGTGGCGAGGCGGTCAACGACGCCAACCACGAAGAGTCCCGTCAGGCACTGGATAAGTACACCGTCGACCTGACCAAGCGCGCCGAAGAAGGCAAGCTTGACCCGGTGATTGGCCGTGACGATGAAATCCGTCGCACCATTCAGGTCCTGCAACGCCGCACCAAGAACAACCCGGTGCTGATCGGCGAGCCTGGCGTGGGTAAAACCGCGATTGCCGAAGGGCTGGCCCAGCGCATCATCAACGGCGAAGTGCCGGATGGCCTGCGTGGCAAACGCCTGCTGTCTCTCGATATGGGCGCGCTGATTGCCGGTGCCAAGTATCGCGGCGAGTTCGAAGAGCGCCTGAAAGCGCTGCTCAACGAGCTGTCGAAGCAGGAAGGGCAGATCATTCTGTTCATCGACGAACTGCACACCATGGTCGGCGCCGGCAAGGGCGAAGGCTCGATGGACGCCGGCAACATGCTCAAGCCGGCCCTGGCCCGTGGTGAGCTGCATTGCGTCGGCGCGACCACGCTCAACGAGTACCGCCAATATATAGAGAAGGACGCTGCCCTCGAGCGGCGCTTCCAGAAAGTGCTGGTGGACGAGCCGAGCGAAGAAGACACCATTGCGATCCTGCGTGGCCTCAAGGAGCGTTACGAGGTTCACCACAAAGTGGCGATCACCGACGGCGCGATCATCGCGGCAGCCAAGCTCAGCCATCGTTACATCACTGACCGACAGCTGCCGGACAAGGCGATCGACCTGATCGACGAAGCGGCCAGCCGCATCCGCATGGAGATCGACTCCAAGCCGGAAGTGCTGGATCGTCTGGAGCGGCGACTGATTCAACTGAAAGTAGAATCCCAAGCGCTGAAGAAAGAAAGTGACGACGCGGCGAAGAAACGTCTGGAGAAACTCCAGGAAGAAATCGATCGCCACGAGCGTGAGTACTCCGATCTGGAAGAAATCTGGAACTCGGAAAAAGCCGAGGTGCAGGGCTCTGCGCAGATTCAGCAGAAGATCGAACAGTCTCGTCAGGAACTGGAAGCCGCGCGCCGTAAAGGCGACCTGAACCGCATGGCCGAGTTGCAGTACGGGGTGATCCCGGATCTGGAGCGCAGCCTGCAAATGGTCGACCAGCACGGCAAGAGCGAAAACCAGTTGCTGCGCAGCAAGGTGACCGAAGAGGAAATCGCCGAAGTCGTTTCGAAATGGACCGGCATTCCGGTGTCGAAAATGCTCGAAGGCGAGCGCGACAAGCTGATGAAGATGGAAAGCCTGTTGCATCAGCGCGTGATCGGTCAGGACGAAGCGGTGGTGGCGGTAGCCAATGCGGTGCGGCGTTCCCGGGCCGGGTTGTCCGACCCGAATCGTCCGAGCGGCTCGTTCATGTTCCTCGGCCCGACCGGTGTCGGTAAAACCGAGCTGTGCAAGGCGCTGGCCGAATTCCTCTTCGACACTGAAGAGGCGATGGTGCGGATCGACATGTCCGAGTTCATGGAAAAACATTCCGTGGCGCGGCTGATCGGTGCACCACCGGGCTACGTCGGCTATGAAGAGGGCGGTTACCTGACCGAAGCGGTACGGCGCAAGCCTTACTCGGTGATCCTGCTGGACGAAGTCGAGAAGGCGCACCCGGATGTGTTCAACATCTTGCTGCAAGTGCTGGAGGATGGCCGTCTGACCGACAGCCATGGCCGCACGGTGGACTTCCGCAATACCGTGATCGTCATGACCTCCAATCTCGGTTCGATGCAGATCCAGGAACTGGTCGGTGATCGTGAAGCACAACGGGCAGCGGTGATGGATGCGATTTCCACCCACTTCCGTCCGGAGTTCATCAACCGGGTCGACGAAGTGGTGATTTTCGAGCCATTGGCGCGGGATCAGATCGCGGGCATCACCGAGATCCAGCTGGGCCGTCTGCGCAGCCGTCTGGCCGAGCGCGAGCTGAAGCTGGAACTGAGCCCGGAAGCGATGGACAAGCTGATTGCCGTCGGCTACGACCCGGTCTATGGCGCACGGCCGCTGAAGCGGGCGATCCAGCGCTGGATCGAGAACCCGCTGGCACAGTTGATCCTGTCGGGGCGTTTCCTGCCAGGCGAGACCGCGACCGGCGTCGTGGAGAACGACGAGATCACGTTCAACTGACGCCCGACGGTGGTGTCGTCATCAAGGCCTCGCAATGCGAGGCCTTTTTTTTCGCCAGGCTGTTGAACTCAAAGGAAAAGGCTTGTAAAGTGCGCCCCGCAGTCAGTCACCAACAGGGTTTCAGCTCACTGGGCAGAAATCTGAAATAAGTTGCAAATCATTAACTTGAAAGCAATTTAGGGGGTTGACAGAGGTGTTCTAGGTTGTAGAATAGCGCGCCTCAGACACACGAACGCAGCGATGCGAAAACGATGTCGAGAAGCTGCAAGTTTCACCGTAGTAAATTGAAATGTGTAGTTCCGTGATAGCTCAGTCGGTAGAGCAAATGACTGTTAATCATTGGGTCCCAGGTTCGAGTCCTGGTCACGGAGCCAATTTCAAACCGGGGTATAGCGCAGTCCGGTAGCGCGCCTGCTTTGGGAGCAGGATGTCAGGAGTTCGAATCCCCTTACCCCGACCATTTTTGGGTCGTTAGCTCAGTTGGTAGAGCAGTTGGCTTTTAACCAATTGGTCGTAGGTTCGAATCCCACACGACCCACCATTTTTGAAACCAGGTAACACTGGGATCGAATCTTAAGATCAGAGGCCAAAAGCGCTGATCGAAGAAGGCGATCTTTGAAAGATCGCCTTTTTTTTACCGGGGTATAGCGCAGTCCGGTAGCGCGCCTGCTTTGGGAGCAGGATGTCAGGAGTTCGAATCCCCTTACCCCGACCATATTAAAAATCCTCGTATCGAAAGATACGGGGATTTTTTTTGCCCTCCGGAAATGTTTCATTCAAGTCGTCATACAACTTGCCGATAGCCCGCTAACGAAAGGGGCCTGCCGAATCAAACGCCCCTGAATTCTGCCAATACAAGAAAAAGGGCGTTCGTCATGTTGCTTCGTCAGTTGAATATTGCTCCCCGCGCCGCTCTTGGCTTTGCCCTGATCGCGTTACTGGTGGCGTTGCTCGGGGTGTTCGCGCTGGGGCAGATGTCGAGCATCCGCGACAGTGAAGTGGCGGTGGAAACGCAGTGGTTGCCGAGTATTCGTGGCGGCGACGAAATTCGCGAGATCATGCTGCGCATCCGCACCATCTCCCTACGCATGGCGCTGGATCAGGATCCGGCCAACATCGCCACGTACCGCAGCCAGATGGACACCCGGGACAAAGAGTTGAGCGAGAAAATCGCCGCCTATGATCGACTGGTGACCACCCCGGAAGGTCAGCAGTTGTATGAACAGTTTAAGAAAACCTTTGCCGCCTACCGCACCGGGATCGCCCAGTCGTTCACCCTCGCCGAGCAGGGCAAGCGCGACGAGCTGACCAAACTGCTGCTGGTGGACATGAAAACCGTGGTCGACGGCTCCGGCAAACAACTCAACGACCTGGCGGATCTGTTCGCCCGCCAGGTCGCCGCCGAAAGCCAGAACTCTGCGGCCCACTACGAAACCTCGCGCACCATCGTGACCTTGTTCATCGCTCTGGCGGCGCTGGCGACGGTGGCCCTGGCCATGTTGCTCACCCGTAGCATCGTCCGCCCCCTGAGCGTCGCTGTCGATGCGGCCGAGCACGTCGCCAGAGGCGATCTGACCCGCCTGATCGAAACTCACGGCAACGATGAGGTCAGCCGGTTGCTCAAGGCGTTGGCAACCATGCAGCAGAATCTGCGCGAAACCCTGCAGGGCATCAGCGGCTCGGCCACGCAACTGGCGACCGCTTCCGACGAACTGAGCGCGGTCACCCACGACAGCACGCAAGGACTGCAACAGCAGAACAACGAAATCGAACAGGCCGCCACCGCCGTCAACGAGATGACTACGGCGGTTGAGGAAGTCGCCCGCAATGCGGTGTCGACGTCCGACGCCACCCGCCAGTCCAGCGAATCGGCGCAGTTGGGTCAGGAACGGGTCAGCGAAACTGCTGGGGCCATCAACGCCTTGGCCAGCGAAGTCGAGCACACCGGCGAACTGGTGCAATCGCTGGCCAACCAGTCGCAGGACATCGGCAAAGTGCTGGACGTGATTCGAGCGATCGCCGAGCAGACCAATCTGCTGGCGCTCAACGCCGCCATCGAAGCAGCGCGAGCCGGGGAGAGCGGACGCGGGTTTGCGGTGGTTGCCGATGAGGTTCGCGCGCTGGCTTATCGCACTCAGCAATCGACCCAGGAAATCGAGCAAATGGTGCAGGGCATGCGCAACGGTTCGAGCCTGGCGCTGGAGTCGATGCAGGCCAGTGCCTCGCGCGCCGCTACCACGCTGCTGCTGGCCGAGCGGGCCGGTGAAGCGTTGCAGACGATCACGGCGTCGGTACACGAAATCCACGAGCGCAATCTGGTGATCGCCAGCGCCGCCGAAGAGCAGGCGCAAGTGGCGCGGGAAGTGGATCGCAACCTGGTGAATATTCGCGATCTGTCGGTGCGCTCGGCGGCGGGTGCCGATCAAACCAATGCGTCGAGCCATGAACTGTCGCAACTGGCCAACGCCCTGCAAGGCATGGTGCGGCGCTTCCAGCTGTAATCATGCAGGCGTGAAAAAGCCGCGCTTCTCGTCAGAGAAAGCGCGGCTTTGTTTTGTCGGGCGTCTGAAAAATCAGGCACCGTCCTGGTCTTTCAGGTGTTCGAACAGACCTTTCGGCATTTTCTTGCCATTGGCTTCGAAGTTGGCTTTGACGTTGTTGTACGCCTCTTGCTCGTCGATGAAACCGTCGTGGTTGGTGTCGATCTTGTCGAAGTCGGACTTCGGTGCAACTTTCAGAAACTCGGCGCGGGAGACCTTGCCGTCGCCATCGGTGTCGGTCTTGGCCATCGACGCATCGCCGCATTTGCCTTCACCGCATTTGCCTTCCGGGGTTTTCACCGAGGTCTCGGCCGAAGCGACCATGTAGCCCTGGGCCAGCGGTTGCGCGGCAAACACCGAGCCGGACAGCATCATGCCGCCGGCCAGTACGGCACCGACCAGGCCAAGGGAGTTTTTGCCGATTTTCGAAGTACGGGACATTGCATTCTCCTTCGGTTGCACAGCGCAACCACACGTTAAGGGCGATCAAGCCGGAGCAGGTGTGCTCGGGTGTGGCCATTAAGCGGTGGCGTTGTATCGCGTCTGTGTCGAGGAGCGGGGCGTTTGTAAGCGAAGGTGGGGAAAGCGAGGGCAGATACAGTAGAAAACAAAACACCGTGAGGGCGAGCCCGCCCCCACGGTGTTTTTTACATCAGTGCAGCTTCAGGCGTGGCTCGGTGCCGCGTCCGATCTTGCTGCCGAGCATCAGCATCGCCGTGCGGAACGGCCCATAAAGCGCCATCTGGTGCATGCGGTACAGCGACACGTAGAACATCCGCGCCAGCCAGCCCTCGAGCATCACGCTGCCGGTCAGGTTGCCCATCAGGTTACCCACCGCCGAGAAACGCGACAGCGAAATCAGCGAGCCGTAGTCGGTGTACTTGTACTCCGGCAGGGTCTTGCCTTCGATGCGCAGCTTCAGCGATTTGGCCAGCAGCGACGCCTGCTGGTGCGCAGCCTGGGCCCGTGGTGGAACGTTGCGATCCGAGCCCGGTTGCGGGCAGGCGGCGCAGTCACCGAAGGCGAAAATGTTCTCGTCGCGAGTGGTTTGCAGCGTCGGCAGCACTTGCAGCTGATTGATGCGGTTGGTTTCCAGGCCATCGATGTCCTTGAGGAAACCCGGTGCGCGGATCCCGGCGGCCCAGACTTTCAGACTGGCCTTGATCTCGTTGCCATCGGCGGTGATCAGGCTGTCAGCGGTGACCTGGCTGACCGAGGCGTTGGTCATCACGTTGACCCCGAGTTTCTCCAGGGTCTTGTGCACCGGCCCGCTGATGCGCTCCGGCAGGGCTGGCAGCACCCGTGGCCCGGCTTCGATCAGGGTGATGTGCATGTTTTCCGGTTTGATCCGGTCCAGACCGTAAGCCGCCAGTTCATGGGCCGCGTTGTGCAGCTCGGCCGCCAGTTCGACGCCCGTGGCGCCCGCACCGACGATGGCCACGCTGATCTGCTGAACCACATCGGTTTGCCCGGCGTGGGCGCGCAGATAGTGATTGAGCAGTTGCTGGTGGAAACGCTCGGCCTGCTTGCGGGTGTCGAGGAACAGGCAGTGCTGCGCGGCGCCCTGGGTGCCGAAATCGTTGGTGGTGCTGCCGACCGCGATCACCAGCGAGTCATAGGGCACTTCCCGCGCCGGGACCAGTTCAACGCCGTTTTCGTCGTAGGTGGCGGCCAGCTGGATCTTCTTCTGCTCACGATCGAGCCCGCTCATGCGCCCCAGCTGGAACTCGAAGTGGTTCCATTTGGCCTGGGCGACATAGTTGAGTTCGTCTTCGGAGGAGTTCAGCGATCCGGCGGCCACTTCGTGCAGCAGCGGTTTCCAGATGTGCGTGAGGTTCGCGTCGACCAGCATGATGCTGGCGGTGCCGCGTTTGCCCAGAGTCTTACCCAGACGGGTAGCCAACTCCAGACCGCCGGCGCCGCCGCCGACAATGACAATACGATGGGACATAGGGATAGCTCGCAAGGTTTTTAAAGGAAATCGGTACGGTTACCCAAGCGAGCGCGATGCAGCTCATAGCGTCAGGTAACTGATAAATCGGCTCAACAGGCCCAGACCAATGGTCACTGCCAGCACCAGCACCAGGAGCATCCACGGCCGGAATGGCCGGCGCTCGACACGGTGTTGGGACAACTGCAGGTACTCTTCGACATGCTTCTGGTCTTCGGGTTTCAGGCGGCTGGTCATAAAGGCCTCGTCAGGTAGACGTTACTGAATGAGAACACGCTACAGCGGTTTTCAACCGGGATTGAACGCAGCATAGCCACTGTCCGGGACCGGTTCGACAGACACACTGTCCCCGAGGCGAATGATCCCGCTTTGTAACACTCGCGCAGTGATTCCGCCATGCCCGCGCACAGCCTGGAACGTGCCCGGGCCAAGGTTGTTTTGCAGGCGCGCACACGGCTGGCACCAGCCCGTGGTTTCGAAAATCGCCTGACCAATGCGAAAGCGCCGCCCCTTGAGGCTGAACAGATTGATCCCGCTTATGACGAGATTGCGCCGCAGATCTTCAGGCCTGACCGGTTGCTCGTGGGGACGGCCCATCAATGCACTGATCACGGCCAGGTGTTCGAACTGAATCAGCGTGACCTGTCGGGCGTTACGTACTCCGGGGCGGGCATGATCCCCGGTCAGTCCCGCTTCAAGGCGTGCCTCTACGGCGTCGAGCTCGATCATCGGTCCACGAGATTCAGGACGCACGCCAATCCAGCGTACGCGGCCGCTCTGCGGGACCTCGGCGATCAATTGTTGAAGCGGCGTCACAGGCTGATCCCTACATCGAACACAATGCTGCGCCCCAGGTTGCCGCGCAGAAAATCCGGGGCATCGGGATGGGCGAACAGCACCCGGGCGAACGTAGGTCCGACCAGCGACAGCGAACGCCAGCCCTGACGCAGGTATTCGGTGGGCGGCGGAAAGTGGCTGTTGAGGTCGAGCACTTCGCGTTTGAGGCTGGCGAAGGCAATGATGTCCAGCTCACCCAGGTCCATGCCGCGTTCTTTGTAGTTGTGCGCTTTCTTGCGCAAGGTCGGCGCCAGTCTCAGCAGAAATTCATTGGCCGGAATTCGCCGCGGCTTGGCTTCACGCCGCACCAGTTGGCTGAGGGAAAACGCACTGCGCCGCCGTTGCAGCTCATCGCGCCATTCGTCGTTGAGCCGTCGGCCCTCGTCGAGGACGAAAAACACCTCGAAATTGGCGTCGCGAAACAGCACATCGGGTGGTTCCCCGGCGGGAGCGAATTCGTCGGCGCGATAAGGAATGTTCAGGCCTTGCAGCAGGCGCTGGCAGACCCAACGCTCACGCTCCCATTTGCGGGCATTGGACAGAAAGGCGTTGGCTTGCTCGGCCGCGATGGTCAGCAGGCGTAAATAATCTGAGTCATCCATAGGCCCAAGCTTAGCGTTCAATTGCGACAAGCAGAAAGCTTTGCATCGGCAGATGTCCCGCCGTGCAGGTGTAGACTTCGCCGCAGGAGCGCCAATCAAAGGAGTCTGCGGTGCGAATGAAGGTGATGGGATCATGATCGGTGCAGAACTGCTGTCATCGAGCAGTCTGACCCTCGGCTGGCTGATTTACCTGCCGGTGCTGCTCTGGGCGATTGTCCGCGCACCGTGGGTCGAGCTGTTCAGCGACAACCGCCGTCAGCATTTGCTGTTCGGTACGGTGTTCGCGTTGTTTCTGCTGTGGCTGGTGCGCAGGGATTTCGACACCGGGGTGTCTTACCACTTCATCGGCATGACAGCGGTGACGCTGCTGCTGGACTGGCCGCTGGCGATCGTCGGCGCACTGGTGGCCCAACTGGGGCTGGTGCTGCTGGGGCGACAGGATCTGGTGGCCGTCGGGGTCAATGGCACCTTGCTGATCCTGTTGCCGGTGCTGATCACCGAATGCGTGGCGATCCTGGTCGAGCGCGCCCAGCCGCGCAATCCGTTCGTGTACATCTTCTGTTCCGGTTTTTTCGCCGCGGCGCTTTCGGCGTTGTTCTGCCTGACGCTGAGCCTGACCTTGCTCTGGTACGACGGCCTCTTTGCCATGCCAGAATGGCTGGAAGATTTCATCGGTTACCTGTGGTTGCTGATTTTTCCCGAAGCCTTCATCAACGGCATGGTGGTCAGCGCGCTGGTGGTGTTCTGCCCGGAATGGCTGGAGACCTTCAACCGCACCCGCTACCTTTCGGCGCCGTGGAAAGACGACGATCCCAAGTCTTGATCCACATCAAATCCACTCTGCGCGCGGCATTTCATGCTCGGCCAAATTCCTTCAGGAGCAGCGGCATGAGCGTGTACGAGTGGGCGAGGCAGGAAACCCGGCAGAGTCTGGAGATGGCGCAGGAGGTGGGGTTCGATCCGGGCCTGAGCCTGCGCGCTTTGCTCAGTGCGGTGGTGCAGCAGAGCAAGGCGGTGCGCAACGCCGAAGACCTGGCCGACGAGTTGCGCTTTCTGGCGGAAAACCTCGACGACGATCAGGACTACGGCTTCATGCGGCCCTGACGGGATCAGTGACGCGGGTCGAAATCGCCGGAAAACAGTTCGTCCTCGGCATCCGGGGCCACCGGAATCTTGTGCTCTTCCGACGCCCAGGCGCCGAGGTCGATGAGTTTGCAGCGGTCCGAGCAGAACGGACGGTATTTGTTCTCCTGGGTGAATTCCACGGGCGCGCCGCAAGTCGGGCAGTTGACGGTTGGGGTCTGGCTCATGATTGGCCTCCGGATAAAGTCAGGTAAAAGTGATGCAGGCGCTCGACTTCGCTGTGCAGCCAGGCGAGGTCGCGGTCGTTGACCACCACGTCATCGGCACGGCTGACGCGGTCTTCGCGGCTGGACTGGGCCTTGAGGATCGCCTGGACCTGCTCTTCGCTGGTCTGGTCACGCTGCAAGGTGCGTTCGATCTGCAGTTGTTGCGGGGCGTCGATCACCAGGATTCGCTGGGTCATCGCGTATTGCCCGGATTCGATCAGCAGCGGCGAAACCAGAATCGCATAAGGCGATTTTGCCAGCGCCAGGTGATGGGCGATTTCTTCGGCGATCAGCGGATGCAGCAGCGCTTCGAGCCAGCGCCGTTGCTCCGGCACCTCAAAAATCAGTTTGCGCAGGGCTGCACGATCCAGCGTGCCGTCGGCCTGCAACACATCGGGGCCGAAGTGTTCAGCGATCTTCGTCAGCGCCGGGCGGCCCGGTTCGACCACCCAGCGCGCCGCGTGATCGGCGTCCACCACGTGGATACCAAGATCAATGAAGTGCTGGGCGGCGGCGCTTTTGCCGCTGCCGATGCCGCCGGTCAGGCCGAGAATCCAGGGTTTTTCCGCAGGGGTATTCATTTCAAACCGACAAACTGCCAATAGAAGCCGGTTATTTGACCACCCCAGAGCAAGGCAATCCAGCCGGCAATTGCCAGATACGGGCCGAAGGGGATCGGCGTCGAGGTTTTCTGGTCGCGCAGCTTGAGCAAAATCACCCCGAGCACGGCGCCCACCAGCGAGGACAAGAGGATGGTCAGCGGCAGAATCTGCCAGCCGCCCCAGGCCCCGAGCAGCGCCAGCAGCTTGAAATCGCCGTGACCGATGCCGTCCTTGCCGGTGAGCAGTTTGAACAGCCAGAACACCGACCACAGCGCCATATAGCCCAGCACCGCGCCCCACAGGGCGTCGTGCAGCGGCACGAACAGCTCGAAGCTGTTGACGATCAGCCCCAGCCACAGCAGCGGCAGCACCAGCACGTCGGGCAGCAATTGATGTTCGGTGTCGATCAGGCTCATGGCCAACAGGCCCCAGGTCAGCACGATCAACAGGCACGCCGGCCAGCCGAAACCCAGGTGCCAGGCGATGAACGCAGAGAGCAGGCCACAGGCCAGTTCGGTCAGCGGGTAACGCTTGCTGATCGGTGCGCTGCAACTTGAACAGCGCCCGCGCAGGCACACGTAACTCAACAGGGGAATGTTTTCCCACGCACGGATCCGGTGGCCACAGTGGGGGCATTGCGAGTGCGGGAGCATCAGGTTGTAGGTGGGCAATGGCGATTCACCGGGCAGGCCCAGTACATCGTGAGCCTGCTGGCGCCATTCGCGCTCGAGCATTTTCGGCAGGCGCCAGATCAACACGTTGAGGAAACTGCCCACCACCAGCCCCAGCAGCAGGGCGGCGACGACAAAGGCCAGCGGATACAGGCTGAGGAGTTCGTCGATAGGCATGTCAGATCGCTGAGCCGAGTTGGAAGATCGGCAGGTACATCGCCACCACCAGACCGCCGACGATCACCCCCAGCACCACCATGATGAACGGCTCCATCAGGCTGGTAAGGTTGTCGACCATGTTGTCCACTTCGTCCTCATAGAAACCTGCGACCTTGTCGAGCATCTCGTCCAGTGCGCCGGACTCTTCGCCGATGGCGGTCATCTGCACCGCCATGTTCGGAAAGATGCCGGTGGAGCGCATCGAGAAATTCAGCTGCATGCCGGTAGAGACGTCCTGGCGGATGCGCAGCACGGCACGCTTGAACACCACGTTGCCGGTGGCACCGGCCACCGAGTCCAGCGCTTCCACCAGCGGCACACCGGCGGCGAAGGTAGTCGACAGGGTCCGGGCAAACCGCGCCACGGCGGACTTGTACATCAATGTGCCCACCAGCGGCAGCTTGAGAAACCAGGCGTCGCGTCGATCGCGCAGGGCCTGGGATTTTTTCAGGGCATGGCGGGTGCCGAAAAACGCGGCCACCAGCGCACCGAGAATCGCCCACCACCATTGCTGCATGAATTCGGACAGGCTGATCACCATCAGCGTGAAGGCCGGCAGTTCGGCACCGAAGCCGGAGAACACCGACTGAAACTGCGGCACCACCTTGACCAGCAGAATCCCGGTGACCACCGCCGCCACCAGCACTACGGCCGACGGGTAGGTCATGGCCTTCTTGATCTTGGCCTTGAGGCTTTCGCTCTTTTCCTTGTAGGTCGCGACCCGTTCCAGCAGGGTGTCGAGGGCGCCGGACTGCTCGCCGGCATCCACCAGGTTGCAGTACAACTCGTCGAAATATTGCGGCTTCTTGCGCAGCGCGGCGGCGAAGCTGTTACCGGCGGCGACCTCCTGTTTCACCTCGTCCACCAGCTTGCGCATGGCCGGGTTTTCGAAGCCTTCGCCAATGATGTCGAACGACTGCAACAGCGGTACGCCGGCCTTCATCATGGTCGCCATCTGCCGGGTGAACAGGGCAATGTCCTGGGCCTTGATGCGCTTGCCGAAGCTCAGCAGCGAGGCGGATTTCTTGCGCACCTTGCCGGGGTTGATGCCTTGCTTGCGCAACTGAGCCTTGACCAGTGCGGGGTTTTGGCCGCTCAACTCGCCGGTTACCTTGCTGCCTTTACGGTCCGTGCCTTCCCAGGCGTAGACGCTGACTTTTGCTGCCTTGACCGCCATGTTCAGTCCTTGGTGACCCGGTTGATTTCTCCAAGGCTGGTAATGCCTTGCATGGCCTTGATCAGGCCCGAGGTACGCAGGTCATTGAAGCCGTCCCGGCGCATCTGGGTATCGATTTCCAGTGAGTTGCCCTCGGCCATGATCAGCCGTTGCAGATCGGGGGTGTTCTTTACCACTTCATAAATCCCCACGCGACCCTTGTACCCGCCGTTGCAGTGATC
The DNA here is from genome assembly GCF_001655595.1 of Pseudomonas sp. DR 5-09. Classification (NCBI taxonomy): domain Bacteria; kingdom Pseudomonadati; phylum Pseudomonadota; class Gammaproteobacteria; order Pseudomonadales; family Pseudomonadaceae; genus Pseudomonas; species Pseudomonas sp. DR 5-09. Next base: position 5,459,069 of record NZ_CP011566.1, on the reverse strand, counting down.
GCAACCGGCGGGCTCATAGATCGTGAAATGGCCGATGCGTTCCTCGGGGAAGCCTTCCTTGATCAGGGTCTCGCGTGGGATCTCGATGGGTTTCTTGCAGTGGGTGCAGAGTTTTCGCGCCAGACGCTGGGCAATGATCAGGCTCACCGAGGTCGCGATGTTGAAGCCGGGGATGCCCATGTTGTGCAGGCGGGTGAGGGTCTCTGCTGCGCTGTTGGTGTGCAGGGTGGACAGCACGAGGTGACCGGTCTGGGCGGCCTTGATCGCGATTTCGGCGGTTTCGAGGTCGCGGATTTCGCCGACCATGATCACGTCCGGGTCCTGACGCAGGAACGAGCGCAGGGCCTGGGCAAAGTCCAGTCCCTGACGGGGATTGACGTTGACCTGGTTGATGCCTTCCATATTGATCTCCACCGGGTCTTCGGCCGTGGAGATATTGATGTCGACGGTATTGAGGATGTTCAGCCCGGTGTACAGCGACACGGTCTTGCCCGAGCCGGTGGGGCCGGTCACCAGAATCATGCCTTGCGGCTGTTTGAGGGCGGCCATGTACAGGTCTTTCTGCTCCGGCTCGTAGCCGAGGGCATCGATGCCGATCTGGGCGCTGGACGGGTCAAGGATCCGAATCACCACTTTCTCCCCCCAGAGGGTGGGCAGGGTGTTGACCCGGAAATCGATCGACTTGCTTTTCGACAGACGCATCTTGATCCGCCCGTCCTGGGGTTTGCGTCGCTCCGAAATGTCGAGGCTGGCCATTACCTTCAAGCGTGCAGCGATGCGCCCGGCCAGTTGAATCGGCGGCTTGGCTACCTCACGCAGAATGCCGTCGGTGCGCACCCGCACCCGGTAGTTCTTTTCGTAAGGCTCGAAGTGCAGGTCGGACGAGCCGCTCTTGATCGCGTCCAGCAGCATCTTGTGAACGAAGCGCACCACCGGGGCATCGTCGGCGTCGATTCCGCCGAGGGTGTCCTGCTTGCTGTCGTCGACCGATTCGATGTCCAGCCCGTCGAGGTCGACATCGGCCATCTCCTCCAGGCCGGTGGCGTGGGTGTCGAAGAATTTTTCGATGGCGTCGGTGAGCTTGTCGTCCTCGACCAGAATGGCTTCGGTGCTCAGTCCGGTGCTGAACTGAATGTCGTTGATCGCCTGATGATTACTCGGGTCGGAAATCCCCACGAACAGTTTGTTGCCGCGTCGCCAGAGGGGCAGGGCGTGGTGCTGGCGCACCAGTTTTTCGCTGACCAGGCCTTTGGGCTGGGTTTCCTTGTCGAGGCAGTTGAGGTCGAGAAATGCCATGCCGAAATGCTCCGAGGCAATTTCCGCGACCTGCCAGCTCTTCACCAGTTTGTTCTGCACCAGGTAACTGACCAGCGACAGGCGATTGCGCTGCGCCTGTTGCCAGGCTTGCTGGGCACTCTTTTCCGTGAGCAATTCGGCCTGGACCAGTTGCTTGGCCAGACCGCTCAGAGCGATGTCATTCATGGGGTTTCCACGTGCTTGCCGTTCATGACTTATAGCCTAGTCAAGTGACAGCGCCATACACGTGGAGTGCGGGTGACAAAAAGTGTCAGATAGTGCGGTTACGGGTTGTAGGAATCGGCATGTCAGCCGGATGGCGCCCAGCGGGTATGGGCTGCGTGCGTTTGGCACGGGCTGTGCTGAGTCCTGAACAGATCATGAGATTTCGACTCATGCATGGAGCGTGTCTATGAATAAACAACAGGGTTTCACTCTGATCGAGCTGCTGATCGTCGTGGCGATCATCGGTATTCTCGCCACTGTGGCGCTGCCGCAGTACTCCAAATATCAGGCGCGGTCGAAGGTGACGGCGGGGTTGGCGGAGATCAGTGCGATGAAGGTGCCGTTCGAGGACACCATCAACCAAGGTACCGCTCCGGATATAACCAATGTGAATGGCGGTACAGCCGCCACCTCCAACTGTACGTTGACGGTTACAGGCACCGCGGCGACTGGCGCTGGCACCATTACATGTACGCTGGTTAATGCACCAGGTCCGGTCCTGGGTAAAACCATTACGCTCACCCGCTCTGGCGCGGCCACGGGTGCCACGTCGGGTGTCTGGACATGTGCCTCGACGGTCAACAATGAATACGCGCCGAGAGGTTGCCCTGGCAGTGGCGCTTGATACATAAGCTGACAGCAGGAATGCCCCGCAATGCGGGGCATTTTTCATTGCGCGACACTTCACAAAAGCTTCAATAATTTCAGGCTGTTAGGAACTTTCCGGAAAGCCGCAACTTGCATGTATATATTTCACGACTCATGCAATTTGCATGATTCCGAAAAAATGCAACATTTATAAGTTATTGATTTATAAGGTTTTAATCTAATTTTGAAAGTTGGCACAGCGTTCGCAATATCTCCAGTAACCCTGCTGACAAGACAACCAGCAGACTTTCCAGAAAAACAGGAGTTACTCGTATGAAGAAGTTCGCTATCACTGCCGCTGCTGCTACCGCGCTGACCCTGACCATGGCTTCGGGTGCATTTGCTCAATCGACCCAGACCACTCAGGCTCCAATGACCCTGGCTGCCGGTGAAGTCACCAAGGCTAAAGAAGCTACTTCCGATACCTGGATCACCACCAAAGTCAAAAGCGACCTGGTAACCGAAAAAGGCATTCCTGGTACCGACATCAAAGTTGAAACCAACAAAGGCGTGGTTTCCCTGTCTTCTGACGTCGCGATCACCGAAGCTCAGAAAACCACCGCTGTGAACATCACCAAGAAAATCAAAGGCGTGAAAGCGGTGTCCGCTGACGGCCTGAAAGCCGAGTAAGGCAAGACTTCTCGCCTGGACCGGGAGAAGACGCGACAGGCGGGCCGAGCAATACGTCTGCCGCACTTTAGAGTTCATGCGACCGGCCACACGGAATGTGGCCATTACAGGCCCCGGCATTCATGTCGGGGCCTGTTCTATTCAGGGGCCGGAAAAGGCGGGGAAGGTCAGTTGCCGCGCTTGCTGTTGATCTGCTTCAGGCGATTGCCTTCAAAACGCAGGTATTGATACATGCCGTTGTTCGGGCCGTAAGTCCATTCCTCGACCTGAAACTCTTCACGACGGTTGGCGCTGCGTTTGAAACCGAGCAGATCGCGACCAACCGGCTCGCCACATTTTTGCAGCACCTCGCTGGCGCGGTCGCCAAGGCTCACCAACTGGCTGCCGCAGCGCAGGGTATCGGACGCCGCAGCCTGACTGGCGAGAAACACCAGCCCCAGTGCAGCCAGCCACTTTGGGTTCATCACTCGGCATCCAGATGCATTTGCGTCACCACCCGGCCGTCGCTTTCCGCTTCGCCGAGGTTGGCGTCGATGAAGTACACACGATCGTCCGCCAGTTGGCCCTTGTCCACCAGATAGTCTTTGATACTGCTGGCACGGTCCTGACCGAGCTGGCGCAGCAGCACGTCGCTGGAGCTCCAGAACTTGATCACGTCGGCGCGCATTTTCGCGGTGCGTTCTTCCTTGCCCAGGTCCTTCCACTCGGCCGGTGGCTGGGTTTTCAGGCGGGTGCGATAGATGCCCTCGAGCAGTGGGCCTTTTTCGTTATCCGGGACCTGGATCAGCGAAGCCTGCGCCGGCACCTTGTCGCCACGGCGCTGGAGCATCTTGTAGTAGTTGTACTGGTATTCACGTTCCAGGCGCTGTTCGGCGAGCAACGGGCCATCACTGCTTTTTGCCGCAGTGCCTTCGATTTCCAGGCGCAGGGCCGGACGTTCCTTCAGCGCTTGCGACAGCTTCACCAGCGCCGCTTCGGCGTCTTTGCTCAGGTCGCTGGAACCCGGTGCAAAGGACACGGTGCCGAGGTCTTCCGAGCCGCCACCGCTGACCAGACCTCCAATCAGCTTGAACGGTGCGGCGGCAGCCTTGACGATCAGGTTGCGCAGGGTCTGCCAGACAATCGGCATTACGCTGAATTGCGGATTGTTCAGGTCACCGGTGACCGGCAGTTCGATGGAAATCTTGCCGTCGACGTCCTTGAGCAGGGCGATCGCCAGTTTCAGCGGCAGGCTCACGGCATCCGGGCTGTCGACTTTCTCACCCAGTTGCAGCTGCTCGACCACCACTTTGTTCTCGGCCTTGAGCTGGCCTTTGGTGATCAGGTAATGCAGGTCGAGGTTGAGCCGGCCCTTGCGGATGCGGTAGCCGGCGAACTTGCCGGAGTAGGGCGTCAGGGTGGTCAGTTCGACCCGTTTGAAACTGGTGGCGATGTCGAGGCTGGCCATCGGGTCGAACGGGTTGACCGCGCCTTTGATGGTCACTGGCGCATAGCGGTCGACCTTGCCCTTGATGTCGACGCTGGCCGGTTTCGCCTGACGGCTGTCGATGGTGCCGATCTGGCCGTTGAGCTGCTGGATCGCGGTGGCGAAGTTGGGGGTCAGGCTGAAGTCGGCGAAGTTGGCCGAGCCGTCGTTGATCGCGATGCCGCCGATGTGAATACCCAGCGGTTTGTCATTGCTCGCCGGTTTCGCCGCGGCGGTCTTCGCCCCGGAATCGGCCGGCTGCGGAATGAGCAGGTCGTCGATGTTGGTGGTGCGATCATCGTTGATCATGAACCGCGCATACGGCTGGAACAGGTTGACCCTGTCGATCGACAGGCTGTCGCCATGTTGATAGTTCAGGCCTTCGACCACCACTTGCTGCCACTTCAGGAAGTCGCGGGTTTTCAGGGTGTCGAGGGTGTGCAACTGATCGATCTGAGCACGACCGGTGACGCTGAGGGCCAGCGGGTCAGTGCTTTTGAGGTTCACTTTCAGGTCGCTGCCGAGCATGCCGCTGCGCAGTTCGAGGCGAATGAACGGGTTGATGTAGGACTGCGCGACCCGCAGGTCGATGTCCTGGGTTTTCACGTTGAGCTGCGCGGTGACCGGCGCCAGGTTGACCACGCCATCGGCGCTGATCTTGCCTTGCTTGCCCAGCCCGGTGTCGAGCCTGAGGTTGAAGGGCGAGCCGTTGAGGCTGTCGAAATTCTGCAGATCGACGTTCAGCGGCGTGACATCCAGCGTGACTTCCGGCTTCGCCGAACGGTCGGCCAGATGCACTTTGTAGTCACGCAGTTGCACGTCCTTGATCAACACTTGCCACGGTTTGCTCGGCGCGGTCGGTTCGGGTTTCGGCGAGTCGGCTGCCGCCGGTGTGTTCGCAGGTTCGGCAGCCGCTTTTGCGGCGGGTTTCGACGGCTGGCTGGCGAACAGTTTTTGCCAATCCAGTTGGCCGTCCGCTTCAAGGGCTGCCCAGGTTTCCAGTTTCTGACTGCGGATCTTGCCGACCACCACTTGCTGCTTGGCCAGGTCCACCGTGGTGTCGCTGACGTCGAGACGCTCGAGTTTCGCCAGCGGGCGTCCGTCCGGCGCCTTGATGGCGAACGGCGCGATATTGACCGCCACGTTGCTCAGCAGCAGTTCGGTTTCCTTGGACAGGTTGAGCTTGTAGTCGGTGCTCAGGCTGACGACCCCGTTTTCCAGCACCAGTGGCACGGCATCACGCACGTAGGGCCAGAAGGCTTTCATTTGGCCGTCGGTGATCTTGAGCGTGCCTTCGGAAGCGATCGGGATCAGGCTGAAGTTGCCTTTCCAGTCGATCTGCCCACCGGCCGGGCCGATCGCGACGAGGGTCATGTCGGCGTTGTCTTCGGGCAGGGTGCTGAGGTTTTTCAGCTCGAAGTCGAGCTTGTCGTACAGAAATTCGATCGGCTCGCTGGGCCGCGCATCCACAAAATGCAGATTGCCGCCGGCCAGCTGGATCCGGTCGATGCGCAGCGGAAACGGTTTGGCGTCGGGATCGGCCGGGGTGGGCTCGCTGGCGGGGAGCTTGAACAGACCGAGGAGATTGAGCTGACCGTCCTTGGCGAACAGGATCTCGGTTTTGGATTTTTCCAGTTCGATGTCGGACAGATGCAGGGCTTTGGTCCACAGGCTGTCGAGTTGCAGGTTGGCGTACAGACGTTCGAAGCCGACCTGTTCCTTGCCCGGCTCGCCGATCACCAGGCCCCACAGCGTGAGTTCAAGGCTGAACGGGTTGAGTTCGATACGTTGCAGATGCGCCGGCACCGTGGCGTAGTTGGCCAGTTGCTGATTCACCACCCTGAGCGCAATGCCCGGCAAAATCAGGAACCCCAGCAGGCTGTAGAGGGCCAGGGCAGTCAACAGGGCGCCAATCGCGCGAATCAATCCTTTGGGCATGTGCGGCTTCATCTGTCTGAATCGGAGTGCCTTGGAGTATGGCACGCGATTCCGGTTCCGAAGCAATTGCCCATGCTCAGGATTGTTCAGATTTTTCCGTGGGAAATTTCCTTGGCAACGCTTAGAGCTGAAGGATCAAGGTCTTCAGCGGTGGCTGCTGATCCAGCGACGGGAAGTCGTGGCCCGGGGTCATCACGCTCCACTCACGCACCGGCCGCCCGGCTTTTTCGGCGCAGCGCAGCACCTGTTCGCGCCAATCGTCCATGCTGACTTTCGCCAGATTGTTGCAGCAGATCAGCACGCCATTCTCGGCGGTGGTCAGCAGGGCCGGCTTGAGCAGGCTTTGATAATCGCGCAGCAGGTCGACGGTGCCGAACGCGCTCTTGGCCCATGCGGGCGGGTCGAGCAGCACCAGATCGTACTGGCGCTGTTCGAGGCGTTGATAGCTCGGCAGTTTCTGCCCGCGACGCTGGCTGATCGGCAGGCCGGCCAGTTGGCGGATGGCCGGGAAGTAGTCGGACTGGATGAATTCCATGGTCGGCAGGTGCGGATTGAGCTGGCCGTTCTCGCGGCCGACTGCCAGATTGCCCTCGGCGAAATCCAGGTTGCACACCTCGCGCGCACCGCCGGCCGCCGCGCTGAGACCGACCCCGCAGGTATAGGCGAACAGGTTGAGCACACTTTTGCCCTTGGCGTGATCCTTGACCCAGCCGCGGGTGTTGCGCAGGTCGAGGAACAGCAGCGGATCCTGCCCGGCGTGACGTCCGCGCACGCGATAGTTCAAGCCCCATTCGTGGCCGACCAGATCGGCCAGCGCGGCGTCGTCGGCGCGGTAGACGCTGTCTTCACGATCGATCCGTGAGTTGCCACGGGAGCGGTCGTTGTAGACCAGCAGGGTTTCCAGGCCAAGAGTCTGGTTGACCATGGCGTGCAGTTGCAGCAGGTCTTCACGCGCCAGGGTCTGGTGGAAGCTTTGCACCATCAGTTGCGGGCCGTAGCGGTCGATGGTCAGGCCGCCGGCGCCTTCCTGGCTGCCGTGGAACAGCCGATAGCAGTCGGTGCCCTGGCGGTGCAGCTCGGCGAGCAGATCCTGGCGTTGATCGAGAGCGGCGCGCAGCGCCAGGTTCAAGGAAGACATGCGGGCGCCTTGCTGGAGGGAATCGGGGCGCGGGAGTTTAGCAGCAACTTGGCGGCAAGCGGCGAGCTTCAAACTTGAGGCTCGCCGCTTGCCGCTGCTCCTATTGGTTCAAGCGTTTATCGATCAAGCCCTGCACCACGCTCGGATCCGCCAGGGTTGAGGTATCGCCGAGGCTGTCGAGCTCGTTGCAGGCGATCTTGCGCAGTATCCTCCGCATGATCTTGCCCGAACGGGTCTTCGGCAGGGCCGGGGCCCACTGGATCAGGTCCGGTTTGGCGAAGCTGCCGATTTCCTTGCTGACGTGGGCCAGCAGTTCTTTCTTCAGTTCATCGCTGGGCTCGGTGCCATTCATCGGTGTGACGAAGGCATAAATCCCCTGGCCTTTGACGTCGTGGGGATAGCCGACCACAGCGGCCTCGGCGATGCTGTCGTGCAGCACCAGCGCGCTCTCTACCTCGGCGGTGCCGATGCGATGGCCGGAGACATTGATCACGTCGTCGATGCGCCCGGTGATCCAGTAATCGCCATCCTCGTCACGGCGGGCGCCGTCGCCGGTGAAGTAGTAACCGGGGTAGGGCTTGAAGTAGGTGTCGACCATGCGCTGCGGGTCGCCGTAAACGCTGCGGATCTGCGCCGGCCAGCTCGACTTGATCGCCAGCACGCCACTGCCGGCGCCCTGGATTTCCTTGCCGTGTTCATCGAGCAGCACCGGTTGTACGCCGAACATCGGTTGGGTGGCGCAGCCCGGTTTGATCCGCTGGGCGCTGACCAGCGGGCTGAGCATGATGCCGCCAGTTTCGGTCTGCCACCAGGTATCGACGATCGGGCAGCGCTGTTCGCCGACTACGTTGAAATACCATTCCCACGCTTCCGGGTTGATCGGCTCACCGACACTGCCGAGCAACCTGAGGCTTTCGCGCGACGTTTCCTGCAAGGGGCCCGCACCTTCACGCATCAACGCGCGCAGGGCAGTGGGGGCGGTGTAGAAGATGTTGACCTTGTGTTTGTCGATCACTTGCCAGAATCGCGAAGTACTCGGGTAGCTCGGCACGCCTTCGAAGATCAGTGTGGTGGCGCCGTTGGCCAGCGGCCCGTAGACGATGTAACTGTGGCCGGTGACCCAGCCGACGTCGGCAGTGCACCAGAACACTTCGCCGTCGCGGTAGTCGAGCACGTACTTGAAGGTCATCGCCGCCTGCAGCAGGTAACCGCCGGTGGTGTGCAGCACGCCCTTGGGTTTGCCGGTGCTGCCGGAGGTGTAGAGGATGAACAGCGGGTCTTCTGCGTCCATCGGTTCCGGCGGGCAATCGTCGCTGACGTCGCGCACGGCCTGGTGATACCAGAGGTCGCGGCCTTCGACCCAGTCGACGTTGTTCTGGGTGCGCTCGACCACCACGACGGTGCTGACATTCGGGCAACTCTGCAGGGCCTTGTCGACATTCTGTTTCAGTGGCACGAATTTGCCACCGCGCACGCCCTCGTCGGCGGTGATCACGGTGCGGCAGTCGGCGTCGAGAATGCGGTCACGCAATGAGTCCGGGGAGAAACCGCCAAACACCACCGAATGAATCGCACCGATCCGCGCGCAGGCAAGCATCGCGTAAGCGGCTTCGGGGATCATCGGCATGTAGATGCACACCCGGTCGCCTTTCTTCACGCCACGGCTTTTCAGCACGTTGGCCAGGCGGCAGACGTGGTGATGAAGTTTGCTGTAAGTGATTTGTGTCGATTCGGCAGGGTCGTCGCCTTCCCAGAGGATGGCGGTCTGATCGCCGCGCTTTTCCAGATGGCGGTCAATGCAGTTGTAGCTGACGTTCAGCTTGCCACCGGTAAACCAGGCGGCTTCGCCGGTCTTCAGGTCATAGCGCTGGACGGTTTGCCACGGCGTGCTCCAGTCGAGGAAGCGGGTGGCCTGTTCGGCCCAGAAGGTACTGGGGTGTTCAATCGATTCGCGGTACAGGCGCTGGTAGTCGTCCTGACTCAACTGTGCAGCCCGGCGGACGGCATCGGCTTTGGGGAACGTGCTGATATCGAACATGACGGTTCCTTATTCTTGTTGTGCGACAAGGGTAAAGATGCGCCGAGAGCGGGGAGGGTTCAATACCTGTAAACAAACACCCCCTCATGGCGAGGGGGTGTGTTCGGGGCTGGATCAGCCGCGGTGACGGCCGCGGAAGTAGTTGATCAGGCCTTGGGTGGAAGCGTCTTCGGCGGCGGTTTCTTCGCTGCCGACCAGACGGTTGTACACGCCTTTGCCCAATTCCTTGCCCAGTTCCACGCCCCACTGGTCGAAGGCGTTGATGCCCCAGACCACGCTTTGCACGAAGACTTTGTGTTCGTACATCGCCACCAAAGCGCCGAGACGGCGCGGGCTGATGCGCTCGACCACGATGGTGTTGCTCGGACGGTTGCCCGGGATCACCTTGTGCGGTGCCAGTTTCTGCACCTGGTCTTCGCTCATGCCCTTGTCGCGCAGTTCCGCTTCGGCTTCCGGCAGGGTCTTGCCGAGCATCAGCGCCTGGCTCTGCGACAGGCAGTTGGCGTACAGCCACTGATGGTGGTCGGAGACCGGGTTGAAGCTGACGATCGGCACGATGAAGTCGGCCGGGATCAGTTGGGTGCCCTGGTGCAGCAGCTGGTGGTAGGCGTGCTGACCGTTGCAGCCGACGCCGCCCCAGATCACCGGGCCAGTGTCGGTCGACACCGCGGTGCCGTCCTGACGCACGCTCTTGCCGTTGGATTCCATGTCCAGCTGTTGCAAGTGCTTGGTGATGTTACGCAGATAGTGGTCGTACGGCAGGATCGCGTGGCTTTGCGCGCCCCAGAAGTTGCCGTACCACACGCCGAGCAGGGCCAGCAGCACCGGCATGTTCTGTTCGAACGGCGCGCTCTGGAAATGCTGGTCCATGGTGTAGGCACCGGACAGCAGTTCCTTGAAGTTGGACATGCCGATGGCCAGCGCGATTGGCAGGCCGATGGCCGACCACAGCGAGTAACGACCGCCGACCCAGTCCCACATCGGGAAGATGTTTTCTTCGCGGATACCGAAGGCCACGGCTGCCGCGTTGTTGCTCGATACGGCGATGAAGTGGCGATACAGCTCGGCTTCTGAACCACCCTGGGCCAGGTACCAGGCGCGTGCGGCCTGGGCGTTTTTCAGGGTTTCGAGGGTGTTGAACGATTTCGACGAAACGATGAACAGCGTGGTCTCGGCGCGCAGTTTTTGCGTCAGCTCGTGGAACTCGCTGCCGTCGATGTTCGCCAGGTAATGGCAACGCACGCCTTTCTGGGCGTAGGACAGCAGGGCTTCGGAAACCAGCTCGGGGCCGAGGAACGAGCCGCCGATGCCGATGTTCACCACGTCAGTGATCGGCTTCTCGGTGTAACCGCGCCACAGACCGTCGTGGATGCGGCCCACGAGATCGGTGATCTGGTTCAGCACCTTGTGTACTTCAGGCATCACGTTGACGCCGTTGACCGACAGCTTGTCGCCGACCGGGCGACGCAGGGCGGTGTGCAGCGCCGGACGGCCTTCGGAGGAGTTGACGATTTCGCCGTCGAACAACGCCTTGATCGCGCCCTTGAGATCGACTTCATTGGCCAGACCCACCAGCAGGTTGCGGGTCTCGGCGTTGATCAGATTCTTCGAATAGTCGAGAAACAGTCCGCAGCTGCTGAGAGTGAACTGATTGAAGCGCTGCGGATCGGCGTTGAAGGCTTCGCGCATGCTGAAATCCTGCATGGCTTGGCGGTGATCTTTCAACGCTTGCCAGGCAGGCAGAGCGGTAACGTCATGAGGAGTGCGGTAGTACGCCATCGCTGCGGTTTTCCTTTTTACTTGAACGGCCTTTTGAACTCTGAAAAGACCTCCCCGCCATGTTTGGGCGAGGGGGCAACTGCGTCGACACGATTACTTTGGCGCAGGGCGAATACAGTAAACCCAGCGCCGCGATCTGTCTTGGCTTTGTCTGACCTGTTTTCGGTACTTTTTTAACATTGATAACAGACGGGGCCGACAGACGGCGAGTAATGCGAGCAAGTCCCTGCTTTTGCGCGCAGTGGAACGGCGGGCAGTTTGCCCGATGGTCAGGTGCTCAGCAATACAGTCTGGAAGTGGGTACAGACGCTGTGGGAGCGGGGTTGCTTCCACAGCGTCTGCCGGTGTTCAGGCGGGGGTATCGAGATTCAGATGCAGGTTGTCGATCAACCGGGTGGTGCCGAGGAAGGCCGCGACCAGAATCACCAGATCGCGATCCTCTGCCGTTGCCGGACGCAGGGTCAGGGCGTGGCGGATTTCCAAGTAGTCAGGACGCAGGCCGGCGGCTTCCAGTTGCTGGCGTTGCGCCTGGATCAGGGCAGGGAAGTCGCGCTCGCCTTGCTTGATCGACTCGGCAATGCTGCTCAGGGTGCGATAGACCACCGGCGCCACGGCGCGCTGTTCTTCATTGAGGAAACCGTTGCGCGAGGACAGCGCCAGACCGTCGGCGGCGCGTACGGTCGGCTCGCCGATGATCTGGATCGGCATGTTCAGGTCGTGCACCAGCGCGCGGATCACCGCCAGTTGCTGGAAATCTTTCTGGCCGAAGATCGCCAGGTCCGGCTGGACCATATTGAACAGCTTGCTGACCACCGTCGCCACGCCTTCGAAGTGCCCCGGACGGCTGGCGCCGCACAGGCCTTCGGAGAGTTGCGGCACGCTGACCCGGGTCTGACCGGCCATGCCGTCGGGGTACATTTCTTCGACGGTCGGGGCGAACAGCAGATCGCATCCGGCTTCCAGCAGTTTTTCCTGATCCGCCGCCAGGGTGCGCGGGTACTTGTCGAGGTCTTCGCCGGCGCCGAACTGCAGCGGGTTGACGAAAATGCTCGCAACCACGAAGTCCACTCGCTGTTTGGCCTTGGTGATCAGCGCGATGTGGCCGCTGTGCAGGTTGCCCATGGTCGGCACGAAGCCGATGCGCTTGCCTTCACTGCGGGCGCGCGCCACGGCGGCGCGCAGTTCACGTACGGTTTTGACGGTGTTCATGCAGAGAATCCGTGTTCGATCCCGGGGAAAGTGGCGGCTTTGACTTCACTGACGTAAGCCTTCAGCGCGGACTGGATGCTGTCCTGACCCTGCATGAAGTTCTTCACGAACTTCGGCACGCGGCCGCTGATCGACAGGCCGAGCATGTCGTGCAGTACCAGCACCTGACCGTCGGTGTCGCTGCCGGCGCCAATGCCGATCACCGGAATCTTCACGGCCTGGCTGATTTCCGCCGCCAGTTCGCTCGGCACGCATTCGAGCAACAGCATGGCTGCACCGGCCTGCTCCAGCGAGATCGCGTCGGCGCGCATCTGGCGTGCCTGGTTCTCGTTGCGACCTTGCACTTTATAGCCACCGAGAATGTTCACGGCTTGCGGGGTCAGGCCCATGTGGGCGCAGACCGGCACACCGCGCTCGGCCAGCAGGCGGATCGAGTCCGCCAGCCACAAGGCGCCTTCGACCTTGACCATGTGCGCGCCGGCCTGCATCAGCAGGGCGCTGTTGGTCATGGTTTGTTCGAGGGTGGCGTTGGCCATGAACGGCAGGTCGGCCAGGATCAGGGCATCAGAGTTGCCGCGTTTGACGCTGGCAACGTGGTAGGCCATTTCTGCGGTGGTCACCGGCAGGGTGCTGTCGTGACCCTGCAGGACCATGCCGAGGGAGTCGCCCACCAGCAGCACTTCGACACCGGCCTCGTTGCAGGCGTGGGCGAAGGTCGCGTCATAGCAGGTCAGCATGGTGATCTTTTCACCTTTCTGCTTGAGGCTCTGGAGCGTGGTCAGGGTGATGGCTGGCATGTAAGAAATCCTCGTTCAGGCGCTTTGGAAACTACTGCGAGTAACGCGCGTGATTCGTCATCTATTCAGGCGCACGCTCTTTCGTCGTGCTTATAAGGCCTGGATTGCGCCCTTGTATGCCGGGTTGGCGGCAGCGGGACGCCTATAGTCGTGATGAGGCCTCAGGAAGTCAATTGCATGTGTTACCGCATTGTTACGAGGGGAGTGTTACCGGCGTTACTGATGCGATTCAGCGGGCCGGCGGGCCTGATCTGCGGTTTTTTTGTCCGACAAAAACCGGGATTTGGACAGGTCGATGTGGAGCGGGCTTGCTCGCGAGGGCGCCGTGCCAGTCAGCATCTTATTGAGCTGATACACCGCATTCGCGAGCAAGCCCGCTCCCACAGGGGATAGATGTCAGGGGTGGGGAAGGCGTTCGAGGCCGACGAACGGGCAGGCGGCGAGAAGATCCGCAAGAGTGCGGCCATCGGCCAGACGCAGATCATCGGGAGCCAGTTCGGCCAGGGGATAGAGAACGAACGCGCGTTCCTGCATGTGGTAATGCGGGACTTTCAGGCGCGGTTCATCGATCAGGCGATCACCGAATAACAGAATGTCCAGATCCAGCGTGCGCGGGCCCCAGCGCTCCAGACGTTCGCGGCCCTGATCGTTTTCGATGGCTTGCAAGGCATCGAGCAGATCCAGCGGGACGAGCGCGCTGTCGAGCGCGGCAACCGCGTTGGTATAACGCGGTTGCCCCGGCAGCAGGGAGTCGCTTTGGTAGAAGGCAGACACACCGACCAGTTCGGTATCGGGCAATTGCCCCAGCGCGTCGACCGCGCTGCGCAGTTGTTCGGCCGGGTCAGCCAGGTTGCTGCCCATGCCGATGTAGATGCGTTCCATGCCTTATTCGCCCGTGGCGCTCGGTGCGCCGGCGCGTTTGCGCTTGGAACCGCTGCTGCGGCGACGCTTGCGCGGTGCACCACTGGCGTCATCACCCTTACCGCTGAGGTCACGGATCATGTCGCGACGTTCGCTGTCGTTGGCGTCCTGATAATCGGTCCACCATTCGCCCAGGCCATCGGTCTGCTCGCCGGCGCTTTCACGCAACAGCAGAAAATCGTAGCCGGCACGGAAGCGCGGGTTGTCCAGCAACAGGTCGGCACGTTTGCCGCTGCGGCGTGGCAGGCGTTCCTGCATGTCCCAGATCTCGCGGATCGGCATGGTGAAGCGTTTTGGAATTGCAATGCGCTGGCACTGTTCGGCTATCAGTTCGTGAGCGCCTTCCTGCATCGCCGGAATCGGCGGCATGCCGCGCTCTTGCAGACGCAACACGCGGGCCGGCAGGGCAGGCCACAGCAGGGCGGCGAACAGGAACGCCGGGGTCACCGGTTTGTTCTGCTTGATCCGCAGGTCGGTGTTGGTCAGTGCTTCGCTGATCAGCGTGTGGGTGTATTCCGGGTTGTGTTCCAGCGCATCGGCACTGGCCGGGAACAACGGCGCGAACAGTTGCAGGTCGACCAGCATCTCGAAGGTGATGGCACCGTGACCGGAGAGGAACAGCTTGAGCACTTCCTCGAACAGTCGGGCCGACGGAATCTCGCGCAGCATCGGCGCCAGTTCGCGGATCGGCTGGACGGTGTGCTTCTCGATACCGAAATTGAGCTTGGCAGCGAAACGCACGGCCCGCAGCATCCGCACCGGGTCTTCCTGGTAACGTTTCTTTGGGTCGCCGATCAGGCGGATCAGGTGGTTGCGGATGTCGTGTACGCCGTTGGCGTAGTCGAGGATGCGCTCGCTGACCGGATCGTAATACAGGGCGTTGATGGTGAAGTCGCGGCGTTGCGCGTCTTCTTCCAGGGTGCCGTAGACGTTGTCACGCAGAATGCGCCCGCTCTCGTTGCGCGAGGACTGGTTGCTGTCTTCGTCGTCTTCGTTTTGCGGGTGATTGGCGCGGAAGGTCGCGACTTCAATGATTTCGCGGCCGAAATGGATGTGTACCAGCTTGAAGCGGCGGCCGATGATCCGCGCATTGCGGAATTCGGCACGAACCTGCTCGGGGGTGGCGCTGGTGGCGACGTCGAAGTCTTTGGGCGTGATGCCCAGCAGCATGTCTCGCACGCAACCGCCAACCAGGTAGGCCTGGTAGCCGGCGCCCTGCAGACGTTCGACGATGTTGACCGCGTACCGGCTGAATTGGGCCTTTTGCAGCGAATGTTGGCCGCTGTTGAGGACTTCAGGCGTGCTACGGATGTGTTGCGTACGACGCAGGGGAGTTCGGAATGACTGGAACAGCTTCTTCAGCATGGGATGCACTGTTTGAAGGAATGTTCGGCCATACCAGAGAATGACCGCATGATGGGCCGGGATTCTAGCATTTAGTCGAGGGATGGTGTAGGACGCTGCCGTTTTGCGCTGCAAGCCGCGGGCTAGAGGGGTGTAGGGGCGTATGAAGGAGAGATTTGCCGTAAAGGAGAAACTACAAGGGGAGCCGAAGCTCCCCAAGAAGTAGTTGCGTGCTCTTTTTATTATTGATTCGGGCTTCTTGTTTTTGTTGAGTGCCCTCGTCATGAAGCTTTTCCTTCATGACCCTCCCAATCGGGAGCCAAGAGCAAACGGATTGCTTTGGTCGCTGTGTTGCAGTGATCTTGCGATCCAACCAGTACAGGCTCTGTCTTAAGACAGTTTTTGTTGTTCTCGGCCTGGTCGTGGGGCTAGCCCCAAATACAACGCCTCTCCAAAAGAATCAGTTAGCTGCGCCTCTCGCCGTCTTGTTTTTATTGTGCGTGAGTCGATTCGTCTTATTTTTATTGTCTTGTGCATTGCTTGTTATTGTTCTTGTACCAAACATATAGCAGGTGCCGTGCCAACTTTTGCGAACCCCAATAAAACAAGGGGTTAGGTCGATATAACCGTTTTCGCAGGGCGAAAAAAAGCCGGGATTTCGTTACCGATAACCCCGGCTTCTGTTACGTGAAAAGACTGAGGTAACAGTTTTTTCACTTCTTTAGCGGTTACCCGCACACTCGACAGGTAACGTTCAGCTCTCGCTGGCGACCCCGGTCTTGCGCCGCGGAATGCCCAAACGCTGACGGCGTTCCCACAGGCATTTGCGGCTGACGCCCAGTTTGCGCGCCAGTTCGGTCTCGGTCATGTGGTCCTGATGCTCGAGCACGAAATGCTGGAAATAGTCTTCCAGTGACAGGTCTTCCGTCGGTTCGTGGCTGCTGTTGCTGGCGTTACCGGACTGTTGAGCCGGCAGGCCGATGAATTCGTCGTCCTCCAGATCGCCCAGTTCGATGTCGATGCCCAGCAGGTCGGCAGAAATTTCCGGGCTTTCGCTCAGAATCACCGCGCGCTCGACGGCGTTTTCCAACTCCCGCACGTTACCCGGCCAGGAATAGTGCCGGATCGCCTGCTCGGCATCGGCGGCAAATTTCAGGTCGGTGCGGTTGATGCGCGCGCTCTGACGAGCGAGAAACGCATTGGCGATTTCGTTGACGTCGGCGCCGCGCTCGCGCAGGGCCGGCAGTTTCAACGCGATCACGTGGAGGCGGTAGTACAAGTCTTCACGGAACTGGCCGATTTTCGCCAGGCTCTTGAGGTCACGGTGGGTCGCCGCGATCAAGCGGACATCGACTTTTTGTGACTGGACCGAGCCCACCCGGCGAATTTCGCCTTCCTGCAACACGCGCAGCAGGCGAGCCTGAGCTTCGAGTGGCAATTCGCCGATTTCGTCGAGGAACAGCGTGCCGCCGTCCGCCGCTTCCACCAGACCGGCGCGACCGGCGCTGGCGCCGGTGAACGCACCTTTTTCGTGGCCGAACAGTTCGGACTCGATCAGGCTTTCCGGAATGGCGGCGCAGTTCACCGAGATCATCGGCGCCTTGGCGCGTTTCGACAGGTTGTGCAGGGCGCGGGCCACCAGTTCTTTACCGGTGCCGGACTCACCCTGGATCAGCACGTTGGAATCGGTCGGCGCGACTTTACGGATCTTGCCGTAAAGATCCTGCATCGGCGGACACGAGCCGATGATGCCGATTTCGCCGTTGCTGTTGTCGATGGCGGATTTGCCGCTGCCACTGGCCGGTTTGGCAGCAGCTGCCTCGCCGGCGGCAGGCGCCGATTGGCGATCACGCAGGATCCGCGCGACAGCCTGAAGCATTTCATCGTGGTCGAAAGGCTTGGCAATGTAATCCACCGCGCCCATCTTCATCGAGTCGACCGCCGAGCGCAGGCTGGCGTAGCTGGTCATGATCAGCACCGGTGTGCCCTGGCCGAGCTTGATCAGCTCGGTGCCGGGAGCGCCCGGTAGTCGCAGGTCGCTGACGATCAGATCGAATGTGGGAATACTGAAGCGTTCTTGTGCTTCCTGCACTGAACCGGCTTCGCTGACCTGGTACTGGTTGCGTTCCAGCAGGCGGCGCAAGGCGGAGCGGATAATGGTTTCGTCTTCGACGATCAAAATGTGCGGCATTGATTCGATACTCTCGACGGTCTCAGTTCACAGCGGACGTCGCTTCGACATGACGCGGCAATGTCACCCGGATACGGGTGCCGCGCTGGCTCTGAACATCAGCCGGGCTGTCGATGGTGATTTGTCCATAATGCTCTTCAACGATGGAATAGACCAGTGCAAGGCCCAGACCGGTGCCTTCGCCAGGATCCTTGGTGGTGAAGAAGGGTTCGAACAATCGATCCATGATGCTCGACGGAATACCGCTGCCTTCGTCTTCGACGATCAGATCGACCGTGTGTTCGCCGGCTTCGCTCTTGACCCGCACCGCACTGCCGGCAGGCGAGGCGTCGCGGGCGTTGGAGAGCAGATTGATCAGCACCTGGGCGAGCCGCTGCGGATCGCCTTCGACCCAGTGATCGGGATCGCACAGGTTATAGAACTGGACTTCGAAATTGCGCCGGTTGAGGGCCAGCAGGCCGATGGCGTCCTGGGCGACTTCCGCCAGACAGACGGGCTCGTCGCTGTGCTGATGGCTGCCGGCGTGGGCGAAACTCATTAACGACTGGACGATGCGCGACACGCGTTTGGTCTGCTCGAGGATCTGGCCGCTGATTTCCGTCAGCTCACCGTCCTCTTCGCGCTCTTCGCGCAGGTTTTGCGCCAGGCACGCGATGCCGGTGATCGGGTTGCCGATTTCGTGGGCCACACCCGCCGCGAGTCGGCCGATGCTGGCCAAGCGCTCGGAGTGCACCAGTTTGTCTTCGAGCATTTGGGTTTCGGTCAGATCTTCCACCAGCAACACCAGGCCGCTGTTGCCCGGTGCCAGCGGCTCGTCGATCGCCGCTTTGTGCAGGTTCAGCCAACGGGTCTGGCCGTCGAGGGCCAAATGCTGTTTGTGCAAATGCTCATCCGGCAGATGGATGAAGCCTTGCAGCAGATCTTTCCACGGATTGGCGATGGTACTCAGGCGCGAGCCGACCACCCGTTGCGCAGCAATTCCGGTCAGCTCTTCCATGGCCTTGTTCCACATCAGGATCTCCTGATCCTTGGCCAGCGAGCAGACGCCCATCGGCAGTTCCTGCAGGGTCTGGCGGTGGTAGCGGCGCAAGGCGTCGAGTTCGGCGGCCAGCCCGGTCAGGCGCGAGTGGTAGTCCTCGAGGCGGCTTTCAATGAAGTGGATGTCTTCGGTGACGTAGTTTTCACCGCCAGCCTTGTACGGCAGAAAGGTTTCCACCATGTCCTGGGCGACGCTCGGGCCCATCAGGCCGGAGAGGTTGGCTTCGATCCGGTCACGCAGGCGGCGCAAGGCATAAGGGCGGCGTTCGTCGAAGGGCAGATAAAGGTCGCGCAGGGCCTGTTCGACTTCTTTCTGCGCAGCCTTGGCGCCCAGCGGCTTGGCCAGTTGCGTGGCGAATTCCTGCGGGGAGGCTGCGTGCAATTCGCGGCGTTGCGGGCGACGTACGTTGTCCACCGCGCAGGCTTCGGCGGCGCTGGCCTCTTCAGGGCTGGCATTGGTGAACAGCGAAATCAGCGTGAACATCAGGACGTTGGCCGCCAGCGAGGCGATGGCCGCCATGTGCCAACTGGTGTCGTCCAATACGTAAATCATGTTCAGCAGCGGAATGTAGAAACCTTGCAGGTTGCCGACCAGCGGCAAGAGCATGGTCACGACCCACACGACAATCCCCGCCAGCAGACCGGCGATGAAGCCACGGCGATTGGCGGTCGGCCAGTACAGCACCGAGAGCACACCCGGCAGGAATTGCAGGGTCGCGACGAAGGCGACGATGCCGAGGTTGGCCAGATCCTGCTCGGCGCCGAGCATCAGGTAGAAGCAGAAACCGGCCATGATGATCGCGACGATCAGCGCCCGGCGGGTCCATTTCAGCCAGCGATAGATGTTGCCCTCGGCCGGCGGCTGGTAGAGCGGCAGCACCAGATGGTTCAGGGCCATGCCCGACAGCGCCAGCGTGGTGACGATGATCAGGCCGCTGGCCGCCGACAGTCCGCCGACATAGGCCAGCAACGCCAGCGACTTGCTGTTGGCGGCGATACCGATGCCGAGGGTGAAGTATTCCGGATTGGTGGTGGCGCCGAGTTTCAGGCCGGCCCAGAGAATCAGCGGCACGGCCAGGCTCATTAACAGCAGGAACAGCGGCAGGCCCCAGCTTGCGCTGACCAGCGAGCGCGGGTTGAGGTTTTCGGTGAAGGTCATGTGATACATGTGTGGCATCACGATCGCCGAGGCGAAGAACACCAACAGCAACGTGCGCCACGGGCCTTCCTGCAACGGCGTGTGCAGGGCGGCGAGGGCGGTCTGGTTCTGCAACAGCCACAGTTCAAGTTGCTGCGGGCCGTCGAATACGCCGTATAGCGCGTAGAGGCCAACGCCGCCAAGGGCCACCAGTTTGATCACCGATTCGAAGGCAATCGCGAATACCAGTCCTTCGTGCTTTTCACGGGTGGCGATGTGACGGGAGCCGAAGAAGATCGTGAACAGAATGATCAGCGCACAGAACGCCAGGGCCACGCGATTCTGCACCGGTTCGCCGGTGAGGATGCCAATGGAGTCGGCCACCGCCTGAATCTGCAACGCCAGCAACGGCAAGACGCCGATCAGCATGAAAATCGTGGTCAGCGCACCGGCCCAGGTGCTGCGAAAGCGGAAGGCGAACAGGTCCGCCAGCGACGACAGTTGATAAGTGCGGGTGATCTTGAGGATCGGATACAGCAGCACTGGCGCCAGCAGAAACGCGCCGGACACCCCGAGATAACTGGACAGAAAGCCATAGCCGTACTGATAGGCCAGACCCACCGTGCCATAGAACGCCCACGCGCTGGCGTAGACCCCCAGCGACAGGGTGTAGGTCAACGGATGGCGAATGATCGCCCGCGGGATCATGCCCCGTTCACTGATCCAGGCCACGCCGAACAGCGCGGCCAGGTAGGCGGCGCTGATCAGCAGCATCTGGGTCAGGCTAAAGCTCATCGGCATCTTTTTGGCTCTGCAGGATGAAGGTCACGACAATCAGGATCAGCCAGAGCAGATAAGGGCGATACCAGGCGCCCGTCGCGTCGATCCACCAATCCATGATGGCGGGAGAAAACAGGTAGATCCCCACGACCAGAAGCAGGACCAAGCGATAGATGTACATCCCGGCCTCTCTTTTTTATGCGCGTGCCCGAAAACGTGCGGCGATGGTAACGGATGGGCGCGCCACTGCAAGTGTCGTCACAGCAGTTGCGCTTCGGGCAGGGTCAGTGTGCGCGGGATTTTCAAGGCATCCCAGTGGGCGCTGCCCCAGTTCAACAGTTCATGCGGCGAGGCGTGGGCCAGTTCGGGCCCCGGTTTTTGCCCCAGTGCGCGCAAGGCCCGCAGCAACAATGGCGTGGCCTGATCGGCTTCCAGCGGTGGCGAGCGATAGGACTTGCCGAGCTTGTTGCCGTCCGGCTGGGTAATCAGTGGCAAATGCAGATAGCGCGGTTGGCGCAGGCCCAGCAATTCCTGCAGATAGAGCTGACGCGGTGTGGAGTCGAGCAGATCGGCACCGCGCACGATGTCGGTGATGCCCTGCCACGCATCGTCCAGCACCACCGCCAGTTGGTAGGCGTAGAGGCCGTCGCGGCGGCGGATCACGAAATCACCCACGTCGCGGCCCAGATGCTGGCGGTATTCGCCCTGCACCCGGTCGATGAAGTGGTATTCGAGCTCCGGCACGCGCAGGCGAATCGCCGCGTCTTCCTGACCATGGCCGGCATTGCGGCAAAGTCCCGGATAAATGCCGTGGTACGGCTCCAGTTGTTTGCGTGAGCAGGTGCAGGCGTAGGCGAGGCCGTGATTGAACAGGCTGTCGAGCACTTGAGCATAGGCCTCGTGCCGGTCGCTTTGGCGAACCATCTCGCCGTCCCATTCGAAACCGTAGCTTTCCAGCGCCTTGAGAATCGCCGCTTGCGCGCCCGGTTCCTCGCGAGGCGGATCGAGGTCTTCCATGCGCACCAGCCAGCGGCCGCCCACCGAGCGGGCATCCAGATAAGAAGCGAGCGCCGCTACCAGCGAGCCAAAGTGCAGGTGTCCACTGGGGGTCGGGGCAAAGCGGCCAATGTAGGCGGGGGAGGTGTTGGCAGTCATGAGGGCGATGTTACTTGAGAGTCAGAAAACAGCAGAAACAAAAACGGAGCGTTCGCACGCTCCGTTTTTCGTTCAGGCCGGGATTATTTGCCGACCTGCTTTTCCTTGATTTCCGCCAGGTTCTTGCAGTCGACGCACATGTCGGCAGTCGGACGGGCCTCGAGGCGCTTGACGCCGATCTCGATGCCGCAAGAGTCGCACCAGCCGTACTCTTCGTCTTCGATCAGTTGCAGGGTCTTGTCGATCTTCTTGATCAGTTTGCGCTCGCGGTCGCGGGCGCGCAGCTCGAGGGCGAACTCTTCTTCCTGGCTGGCACGGTCGGCCGGATCAGGAAAGTTGGCCGCTTCGTCTTTCATGTGATCAACAGTGCGGTCGACTTCCTGCATCAAGTCGAGTTTCCACTTGGTCAGGATCTTGGTGAAGTGCGCACGCATAGGCGCGCCCATGTACTCTTCGCCCTCTTTAGGGACGTAAGGTTCGAAACCGCTGAGTGTCTGACTTGCCTGTTGCTTTGCTTGGGTGGGCATGAAATGGACCGCCTCTACTCTTGTAATCCATTGCGCAGGATTGCTCCATCACCGACACCTGCCGGCCCTGCGGCTGCAAGCGGGCGAACTTACCAGATCAATTCGACCCGCGCTACTCCCGGATGTCGAGCGCGTGGCCGATGGGGCTTGCAAATGTTTGCCAAGCCATGTCCGGCGGTGCTGCAAACCTGCTCAATCACTGATTTTAGTCAATCCTGGAGCGTACGCGCGGGTCGTTACAGTCCAGTGTTCTTGAGGCTGTGACCGCTGCGGGTTCTCGCTCGTTCCGGCAGATGGGTAGAATCGTTTCTTTTCCCTCGTTGAAGGAAGGCCAATGGCTCAGCCCTACAGTGCGCGCAGTCGTGCGATCGAACCGTTCCATGTCATGGCGTTGCTGGCGCGGGCCAATGAATTGCAGGCCGCCGGCCACGACGTGATCCATCTGGAAATCGGCGAACCGGACTTCACCACCGCCGAGCCGATCATCCGCGCCGGCCAGCAAGCCCTGACGGCCGGGAAAACCCGCTACACCGCGGCCCGTGGCATTCCCGAGCTGCGCGAGGCGATTTCCGGCTTCTATCAAACGCGCTACGGCCTGAACATCGATCCACGACGGATTCTCATTACGCCCGGCGGTTCCGGCGCGCTGCTGCTGGCCAGTGCGTTGCTGGTGGATCCGGGCAAACACTGGCTGCTGGCCGACCCCGGCTATCCTTGCAACCGACACTTTCTGCGGTTGGTCGAAGGCGCGGCACAGCTTGTACCGGTGGGCCCGGACGTTCGCTATCAACTGACGCCGGACCTGGTGGCACGCCACTGGGATCACGACAGCGTCGGTGCGCTGGTTGCCTCGCCGGCCAACCCGACCGGCACGATTCTGACCCGCGATGAACTGGCCGGGTTATCCGCAGCCATCAAGGCTTGTCACGGGCATCTGGTGGTGGACGAGATCTATCACGGCCTGACTTACGGCACCGACGCCGCCAGTGTGCTGGAAGTGGACGACAGCGCCTTTGTCCTCAACAGTTTCTCCAAATATTTCGGCATGACCGGTTGGCGCCTCGGCTGGCTGGTAGCGCCGGATGCGGCGGTCAGTGAGCTGGAAAAACTCGCGCAGAACCTCTACATCAGCGCGCCAAGCATGGCCCAACACGCAGCGCTGGCCTGTTTTGAACCGGACACCATCGCGATTCTCGAAGAGCGCCGCGCCGAATTCGGCCGTCGTCGCGACTTTCTGCTGCCAGCATTGCGGGAGCTGGGCTTCAACATTGCCGTGGAGCCGGAAGGCGCGTTCTATTTGTATGCCGATATCAGCCAGTTCGGCGGCGATGCCTTCGCGTTCTGCCGGCATTTCCTCGAAACCGAACACGTGGCATTCACGCCGGGGCTGGATTTCGGCCGCTATCAGGCCGGTCATCACGTGCGCTTTGCCTACACGCAAAACCTCCCACGCCTACAGGAAGCGGTAGAACGTATCGCCCGTGGCTTGAAGAGCTGGCAAGGCTGATGCGCTTTCATCCTCCGCTCGAAGAAGGCCGATTGATCCGCCGTTACAAGCGTTTTCTCGCCGATATCGAAACCGTTGGCGGCGAATTGCTGACCATTCACTGCCCGAACACCGGCTCGATGCTCAATTGCCAGGTCGAGGGCGGGCAGGTCTGGTTCAGCCGCTCCAATGATCCGAAGCGCAAGCTGCCCGGCACCTGGGAAGTCGGTGAAACCCCGCAGGGACGGCTGTTTTGCGTCAACACCGGGCGCGCCAACGCTCTGGTCGAAGAGGCCTTGCAGGCCGGCGTCATCAGTGAGCTGAACAGTTTTACCGGGCTCAAGCGTGAAGTGGCGTACGGGCAGGAAAAGAGCCGGATCGATTTTCGCCTCGACTACCCGACGGGCTCGGCTTACGTTGAAGTGAAAAGCGTCACTCTGGGTTTCGACGGCACGGCGATTGCGGCATTTCCCGATGCAGTGACCCAGCGCGGCGCCAAGCATTTGCGTGAGCTGGCGCATCTGGCGCGGGACGGGATTCGTGCGGTGCAGTTGTACTGCGTCAATCTCACGGGTGTCGAAGCGGTGCGCCCGGCCGAGGAAATCGACTCGGCCTACGCCGCTGCGCTACGTGAGGCGGTGGCGTGCGGGGTCGAGGTCCTGGCGTACGGCGTGCGGTTGAGCCATGAAGAGATGGTGATCGACAGGCGCCTGGACGTGCTGCTCAACGGTTAAACGTCGATCCACAGCCCTTGCGCGTCTTCATGGCAAGGGATGGCCGTCAGCGATTGTCCGGCGCAGGGGCCGGCGACGCATTCTCCGTCTTCGATCAGGAACAGTGCGCCGTGGGTGGCGCATTGGATCAGGCTGTTGCTGGGGTCGAGAAACTGGTCGGGATGCCATTCCAGACCGACGCCCCGATGCGGGCAGCGATTGAGGTAGACGTAAGCCTGCCCCGCGCGGCGCACGGCGAACAGTTTTTTCCCGTCGATATCGAAACCGCGACTGCCGTCCTCAACCAGATCGGCACCCGCGCAAAGAAACTTCATGGCTATCCTCAAATGTCGGCTCGTGTCCGGATATGTCCGAGCTTGACGTTCAAATGCAAACAATTATCAAATGGCCGCCTTCGCCCGTGGCGAGGTGATCGCTGCCGAGGATACTTGGCCTGCCGTTCCGATGCCCGGGAAAACCTTTCAAGGAAGCTGTCTATGCGCCTGAGTACCCGCGTTGCCGTGCTGTGTGTCGGACTTTTGGTCAGCCACCAGGCTGCAGCGGCCGAGTTGCCGCAACGTTGGGTCAGCGCCGGCGGCGCGTTGTCGGAGTGGGTGAGTGCGCTGGGTGGCGAGGCCAAACTGGTGGGCGTCGATACAACCAGCCAGCATCCGCAGTCCCTCAAGTCCCTGCCGAGCATCGGCTACCAGCGCAGCCTGTCGGCCGAAGGCATCCTCAGCCTGCGCCCGGACATTCTGATCGGCACCGAAGAAATGGGCCCGCCGCCGGTAATCTCGCAGGTTCGCAGCGCCAAGGTGCAGGTGGAATTGTTCTCGGCTCAGCCGGATCTGCCGACGCTGGAAAAAAACGTCACCCATCTGGGGCAGTTGCTGGGGGCCGAAAGCCAGGCCGCGCAATTGCTGCACAGTTATCAACAGCAACTCGATGCTCAGAAGGCACGTGTGGTTGCGGTGCAATCAAAGCACAAAGCACCGGGCGTGCTGTTGCTGCTCGGGCATGCCGGCGGCAAACCGCTGATCGCCGGCAAGGACACCGCCGCCGATTGGCTGCTGCAACAGGCGGGCGGGCATAACCTCGCGACCCACACCGGTTACAAGCCGTTTTCCGTGGAGTCACTGGCCAGTCTTGATCCTGAAGTGCTGGTGTTCGCTGACCGTGCGCTGAACGGTGAGGCGGCAAAAGCGGCGTTGTTCAAGGAAAACCCGATCCTCAATTCCAGCCGTGCCGCCAAGACCGGCCGTGTGCTGGAGCTGGATCCGACGCTGCTGGTGGGCGGACTCGGGCCGCGTTTGCCGGCCGCGCTGAAGACTCTGTCTGACGGTTTCTATCCGGCCTCGAGCGGCCAATGACCTCGCTGGTCAAACCCCGTGGCTTGTTCATCGGCCTGATCCTGCTGTGTCTGCTGGCGATCTGGCTGTCGCTGGCATTGGGGCCGGTCAGCCTGCCGTTGTTCGATACCTTGCGCGCTGCGCTGCGCATGATCGGTGTGCCGTTGGCGCCGGACGGGCTGGAGCAGGCTGAACTGATTCTCGGGCAGATTCGTCTGCCGCGTACGTTGCTCGGGCTGGCAGTCGGCGGCGTGCTTGCCCTGTCCGGTGTGGCGATGCAGGGGCTGTTTCGCAATCCGCTGGCCGATCCAGGGTTGGTTGGCGTCTCGAGCGGCGCGGCGCTGGGCGCGGCGGTGGCGATCGTCGGCGGCTCGTTTTTTGGCGGACTGCCAGAGTGGTTCGGGCCTTATCTGCTGTCGGTTTGCGCGTTTCTCGGTGGCCTTGGCGTAACTGCGCTGGTCTATCGACTCGGCCGCCGCAACGGGCAGACCAATGTGGCGACCATGTTGCTGGCGGGGATTGCCCTGACCGCGCTGGCCAGTTCGGCGGTGGGGCTGTTTACCTATCTGGCCGACGACGCCACATTGCGCACGTTGACGTTCTGGAACCTGGGCAGCCTTAACGGCGCGAGCTATGCGCGGTTGTGGCCGCTGCTGATCATCACTGCCGGTGTTGCACTTTGGCTTCCGCGTCGGGCGACGGCACTCAATGCATTGTTGCTCGGCGAGTCGGAAGCCGGGCATCTGGGGATCGATGTCGAGCGGCTCAAGCGCGAGCTGGTGTTCTGCACGGCGCTGGGTGTCGGTGCGGCGGTGGCGGCGGCAGGGATGATCGGTTTCGTCGGGCTGGTGGTGCCGCATCTGGTGCGCTTGCTCGCCGGGCCGGATCACCGGGTATTGCTGCCGGCGTCGGTGCTGGCCGGCGCCAGTCTGTTGCTGCTGGCGGATCTGGTTGCGCGGCTGGCGCTGGCGCCGGCGGAGCTGCCGATCGGTATCGTCACCGCATTCATCGGCGCGCCGTTCTTCCTTTATCTGTTGCTGCGAGGGCGTGCCTGATGCTGCGTGCGCACAATCTGCACATCCGCCGTGGCCGCAAGACTGTTCTGGCCGACGTCAGCCTGCAACTCGAACCGGGCGAAGTGCTTGGCGTGCTGGGGCCGAATGGCGCCGGCAAAAGCACTTTGCTCGGCGCGTTGTGCGGTGAGCTGAGCGCACAGGAAGGGGAAGTGCTGCTGGACGGTGAGGCCTTGAGCCATTGGGGCGGCACTCAGCGCGCTCAGCGGCTGGCGGTGTTGCCACAGGTGTCGACCCTGGATTTCGCCTTTCGTGTTGAGGAAGTGGTCGGCATGGGGCGTCTGCCTTATCAGAGCGGGCGGGTGCGCGATGACGAGATCGTCGCTGCCGCATTACGGGCGGCCGATGCCGGGCACCTGAGTGGCCGCAGTTATCTGGCGCTGTCCGGCGGCGAGCGTCAACGGGTGCATCTGGCGCGGGTGCTGGCGCAACTCTGGCCGGGGCAGGCGGGGCAGACTCTGCTGCTTGATGAGCCGACCTCGATGCTTGATCCGTTGCATCAACACACGACGCTGCAAGCAGTGCGCGAATTTGCCGATCGCGGCGCGGCGGTGCTGGTGATCCTGCATGATCTGAATCTGGCGGCGCGCTATTGTGATCGCATCCTGCTGCTGGAAGGCGGGCGCCCGGTTGCGCTGGGCACGCCGCAGCAGGTATTGCGTCCGGAATCGCTGAAGGCGGTGTTCGGTCTGGAAGTGCTGGTGCAGCCGCACCCGGAGCGCGGGCATCCGCTGATCATCGCCCGCTGATTTCGTCATCGAGGTGAGTGTATGCGCGGGATTTTGCTGTTGGCGGTGTTGTGGCTTGCAGGTTGCCAGCATGTTGCGGCGCCCCCGGTCGTGGGCGAGATCCGTGATTTGCGCAGCGGCGAGCATCTGACGGCGCAGCAATTACTGGCTCGGTTGAGCAGTCCATCGCAGGTGATTGTTGGTGAGCAGCATGACAACGCTGATCACCATGCCCTTCAATTGTGGCTGTTACAGAACCTGGAAAAGGCGCGGCCCCAGGGCAGTCTCCTGTTGGAAATGCTGACACCCGATCAACAGTCGCGGGTTGATGACGTACGACATGCGTCAACGCCACCGGCTGATCTTCCTGCTGCATTGGCCTGGCAGGAGGGTTGGGACTGGAATCTCTACGGACCGATTGTGCGGTTCGCCCTGGCGCAATCCTGGCCGTTGCTGGCGGCGAACCTCGATAACATCGAAATCCGCGCGTTCTATCGCGATCCTCCGGTTCTGAGCGGTGAGCGCAGCAATGCCAAATCTGTGAAAGAGACGCTGTTGGAGCAGATCGGCGATTCTCACTGCGGCTTGCTGCCGTCATCACAAATGCCGGCGATGCTGGCCGTTCAGCAACAGCGGGATCGACGCATGGCCTCGCGTTTGCTGGCAGCGCCTGCGCCTGCCTTGTTACTGGCGGGTGCGTATCACGCGCGCAAAGATGTCGGGGTGCCGCTGCATGTGCTGGATCTGGGCGCGCCGCAAGCGCCGACGGTGTTGATGCTGGCGGAGCAGGGCAGTGGGGTTACGGCGGCGATGGCTGATTATGTCTGGCTCACCCCAGCCACGCCGAAACCGGATTATTGCGCGCAGATGCGTAAGCAGTTCGGCAAGGAATGACTTTTCCACAGGCAAAAAAAGACCCGGTAAAAACCGGGTCAAATAACCGTGATTAGCCTGATGAGGAGATAATCTGAGAGTCCGAACCAAGGGCTTTTCAGAATATCGACTGATCTCGCGATCAGTTGTGATAATCATAGCGATTCTCATTAACGAGTCAACTGCTGTTTTTTCATTTTTGTCGTTTTGTCCCGGCAATGGCGTAAACGCCCCGCGAACAGGGCTTCAGTTCTGGCTGTTAAATCCCGTGAGCTGCTTGTTGAGCTGGTCGATACGCCGCGCCATGCTTTCGATCAGGCTGTGGGCGATTTTCGGATTGGTGCGGGTCATGCTCAGAAACTGATCGCCGGGAATCAGCATCACCGTGCTCGCTTCCCGGGCAATGACCGTTGCGTTGCGCGGTTCGCCAGTGAATACAGCCATTGCGCCGAAGATCTCATCCTTGGGCACATCGCCTACCTTGTGCCCATTAACAAAGGCTTCGGCGTGTCCTTCGATAATCACGAATACATGGTCAGCGACATCGCCCTGGCGTATCAGAACGTCTCCGGCCTCGACACGCTTGAACCCATTGGTGCTGCGAAACTCACGTGGCTTGAACTCGGCAACGGCGTGGGCCAGCAGCGCCATTTGCCCCAGCAGGTAGCGCAGAAACTGCTCCGAGCGAGATGAATCGCTATACACATGCTGAAACAAATCACTTCGTCGATAGGGCAGCAACGTCAGCGGGTTATCCGTGCCCAAGGCGCAATCAGCCCATTCCGGCCCCTGCTGCAGGCCGATGAGGTCCCCCTCATGCCAATAGAACAGACCGCGACCGCTCACTCTGCCGGTGATGACACCTTGCGTGAGCAAGAACAATTGGTCGTCCGGCAAGCGTGTCAGCAAATCATCCGTGGCTTCCAGTTCCAGCGCCGGCCCGCACGGCGTCAGGCCTTCGAGCCATTGCGCAGGCAAGCTCTGCAAGTGGTTGATCAATGCATCGGCCTTGGCCGATTGTTCCCCGAGCAGGTACATGGCGGTCAGTGCCCGTCAGTTCTTGTGGCGAGAGGAAATGGCTTCCAGCTGCTTGTTCAGCGCATCCTTGCGTTCGGCGGGAATGTCGTTCCAGTGCACATCCATCAGTGCTCCTTCGATCGCGTACAACAACACCTTCGACGCCCGGAACCCGCGGGTACGCACGGCCCGGTAGGCATCCACCGCGCCCAGGCGACGCAAGTCGGAGGCGCTATGGATGCCCACGGCATGCAGCCATTGCGCCGACGTCTTGCCAAGATTCTTCAGGTGTTGCAGTTCATCATTCATCAAGCCTCCTTGCGACGGCCGAATGGTGCGTGGGCGAGCTTCTCAGGAGTGTAGCCATCAGTAGGAAAAGCGTGGTTGTTTGGTCGGATTCGACGCAAACGCTTCTAAGAAACGTCAGTTTTTCGCTGATGAATCAGCACTGAGCAGGGCGAGGGAGAATTACCAATAGCACGCAGCCCAGCGCAAAGCGGGGGCGCTGGACGGTTCAGGTTTTTAAAAGCTTCAGCGAGTGCGATAACGCAGGCGCGTACCGAAATTCATCGACATCAGGATTTCGTCGGCACTCAGCTCCGGCGGGAAGTAGGCACCGGAAATCTGCGCGTGGGCCAAGCTCGCGCCCTCCAGCGAAGCGTTGCGAAAGTCGATGCCGCGCAGGTCGGCGGAACGGAAGTAGGCGTCCCGGAAATCCACGCCATCGGCGTTCAGTTCGCGCAGGTCGAGACCACGAAAATCACCGCCGACCATATCGATCGGGCCGTCTTTCGGCCGTTCATTGTTGAAACCTGTGATGTCATCTTTGTGCAGCAAGGCATAAAGCGGGGTGTCGAGAAGTTTCGGCTGGCTCATGTCAAATCACCTGTTGGTTTTATGACGCCAGTATAGTGCCACTATTTGACGGCCGTGAAGCGAGCGAGGGCTTCACGGCCGAAATAGTTTCTTACAGGCCTGGCAGGCGCTGGCGGATTTGCGCCACGACGGTGTCCAGGGTGCCGGATTCATTGGTCTGCACGCGTTTGCTGCGCAGGATTTCTTCCGGCGTCAGGGCTTCGCGGTTGGCTTGTTGCGCTTCGATCACGGCAAGGGTCGCGTCGGACGGATCCTTTTTGTCTGCCTGACGAATCGCCAGCCAGCTCTCGATCACTGCCTGCGGAGCATTGCAGTCGAGGATCAGGAATGGCGCGCCGGTGGCTTCGGCAACCTTGGCGGCGTTGTCGCGTTGTTCGCGCTTGAGGTAAGTGGCGTCGATCACCACCGGGAAACCGGCGTGCAGGATCACTTCGGCGATTTCATGCAGGCGAGCATAAGTCGCGGTGCTGGCATCGGCGCTGTAGATCCCGGCCTGAACATCATTGGCAACGGTTTGCTCGCCGAACAGGCGTTTGCGCTCGACATCGGAGCGCAGGCGGATCGCGCCCAGCGCTTCGACCAGACGCATGGCCACGTGGCTTTTACCGACCGCGGAAACGCCGTGGGTGATCGCCATGAAGCGCGAAGGAATGGTGCTGTAGCTTTCCGCCAGGTTGGCGTAGTTGCGGTACTGGCGCAGGGTGGTGGCGCGCTGCACCGGAGTGGCATCGGCCGGCATGCTGAACAGTGCGACTTTCGCACGTACTAATGCGCGGTAAGCCTTGTAGAAGTTCAGCACTTCCAGGCCTTGATAGTCGCCGGTCAGTTCCAGGTACTGGCTGATGAAGCGACGGGCGAGGGATTTCAGGCCACGGTCTTCCAGGTCCATTGCCAGGAAACCGGTGTCGGCCCAGACGTCGGTGAAGCGGAACGGTTCGTTGAATTCGATGCAGTCGAAGATCACGACTTTGCCGTCGATCAGCGTGGCGTTGCCCAGGTGAATGTCACCGTGGCATTCGCGAGTGAAACCGTCGGCCTTGCGTTGGGCGAACAGCGGCTTGAGGCGATCGAAGCTGCTTTCAGCCCACGCTTGCAGAGCGTCGAGTTGCAGCAGATCGTTCTTGTCGCTGAGGAAAGGCAGGATTTGTTCGAAGTTCTGACGCACCGGCGCCATCACGCTGTCAGGCGTGCCGGCATCGTGCTCGGTCGGGACTTTCGGCGCGTTGAGGTGGAAGCGGGCGATTTGCTCGGCCATCGCGTCGATGTGCGCGGTGGTCAGCTCGCCGTTGGCTTGCAGGGTGCTGAGCAGGCCGGTCTGCGGGAACTGGCGCATTTTCAGCACGTATTCGATGGCCGGGCCTTCGCCACCCAGTTGCGGGGCTTCGGCGCTGCCGGTCACTGGAATCACTTCCAGATACAAATCTTCGGTCAGGCGCTGGTTCAGGCGCAGCTCTTCACCGCAGAAGTGCTCACGGGATTCGAGGCTGGTGAAGTCGAGGAAACCGAAATTCACCGGTTTCTTCACTTTGTAAGCGTAGGGACCGGTGAGCAGCACCCACGAAATATGGGTTTCGATGACCTGGAACCCTTCGACGGGATGCGGGTAGAGGGCCGGGTTTTGCAGGGCAGCGATCAGGGACTGGCTCACGGACGATCCTTCAGAGACTGGGGGAAATTCAAGGCGCTCATTATGGCCGCTCGCCAGCCCGACGCAAACCTCGGAGCGCTCCTGTTGAGTATGAATAAAGTGCGTATAATCCGCCGCCATGACTCGTACTCGATCCCCCCGTTCCCCTAAAAAACCAGCTTCCCGGGGCCTGCGCCCATGGTTGGGCTGGGCCCTTAAACTCAGTCTGGTCGGCCTTGTGGTGCTGGCCGGCTTCGCCGTTTACCTCGATGCCGTGGTGCAGGAGAAGTTCTCCGGCAAGCGCTGGACCATCCCGGCCAAGGTGTATGCGCGCCCGCTTGAGCTGTTCGTCGGACAGAAGCTGAGCAAGGACGATTTCCTCACCGAACTCGATGCCCTGGGCTATCGCCGCGAAGCCGTGAGCAACGGTCCCGGCGCGGCGGCGGTCAATGGCAACACGGTTGATCTGAATACCCGTGGCTTCCAGTTCTATGAAGGCCTCGAGAAACCGCAGCCGGTGCGCGTGCGTTTCTCCGGCGATTATGTGGCCGAACTCTCGGCGACCAACGGTTCGAAGCTCTCCGTGGTACGCCTGGAGCCGCTGATGATCGGCGGTATCTACCCGAAAAATCTTGAAGACCGGATTCTGATCAAGCTCGATCAGGTGCCGCCGTACCTGCTGGAAACTCTGGTCGCCGTGGAAGACCGGGATTTCTACAGCCACTGGGGCGTATCGCCGAAATCGATTGCCCGCGCAGTCTGGGTCAACACCTCGGGCGGCAAGATGACCCAGGGCGGCAGTACGCTGACCCAGCAACTGGTCAAGAACTTCTACCTCACCAACGAACGCAGCCTGACTCGCAAGCTCACCGAAGCGATGATGGCGATGCTGCTCGAGCTGCACTACGACAAAAAGGAAATCCTCGAGGCTTACCTCAACGAAGTCTTTGTCGGTCAGGACGGTCAGCGGGCGGTGCACGGTTTCGGTCTGGCCAGCCAGTTTTTCTTTGCCCAGCCCTTGTCCGAGTTGAAGCTGCACCAGGTCGCGCTGTTGGTCGGGATGGTCAAAGGTCCGTCCTATTACAACCCGCGTCGGAACCCGGAGCGGGCGCTGGAACGACGCAATCTGGTGCTCGACGTGCTTGAGCAGCAGGGTGTCGCTTCCGCCGAGCAGGTGGCTGCCGCGAAAAAAATGCCGCTGGGCGTAACCACCCGCGGCAAGCTGGCCGACAGTTCGTTTCCGGGTTTCATCGATCTGGTCAAACGCCAGTTGCGTGAAGACTATCGCGACGAAGACTTGACCGAAGAAGGCCTGCGGATTTTCACCAGCTTCGATCCGATTCTGCAGATGAAAGCCGAAGCGTCGGTCAACGACACTTTCAAGCGCCTGTCCGGTCGCAAGGGCTCCGACGACGTGGAAGCGGCGATGGTCGTTACCAACCCGGAAACCGGCGAAGTCCAGGCCATGATCGGCAGCCGTCAGGCGAGTTTTGCCGGGTTCAACCGGGCACTGGATGCGGTGCGGCCGATTGGCTCGCTGATCAAGCCGGCGGTTTATCTGACGGCGCTGGAGAAGCCGAGCCAGTACACGTTGACCAGTTGGCTGTCGGACGAGCCGCTTTCAATCAAGGGTGCGGATGGTCAGGTCTGGAAACCGCAGAACTATGACCGTCGCTCCCACGGTACGGTGTTCCTGTATCAGGGGCTGGCACATTCCTACAACCTGTCGACCTCGCGCCTCGGTCTGGCGGTTGGCGTTCCGAATGTCCTCAAGACGCTGGGTCGCTTGGGCGTGACCCGCGAGTTTCCGGCGTTCCCTTCGATGCTGCTCGGTGCGGGCGGCATGACCCCGATTGAAGTCGCGACCATGTACCAGACGCTTGCCAACGGTGGTTTCAATACGCCGATGCGCGGGATTCGCAGCGTGCTGACTGCCGACGGCGAACCGCTCAAGCGTTATCCGTTCCAGATCGAGCAGCGTTTCGATCCGGCCTCGATCTACCTGATCCAGAACGCCATGCAGCGGGTCATGCGTGAAGGCACCGGCAGTTCGGTTTATAACGTGTTGCCAAGAACCCTGACACTGGCGGGCAAGACCGGCACCAGTAACGATTCGCGCGACAGCTGGTTTGCCGGCTTCAGCCAGGATCTGCTGGCGGTAGTCTGGCTCGGCCGCGACGACAACGGTAAGACGCCGTTCACCGGGGCCACCGGTGCGTTGCAGGTCTGGACCAGTTTCATGCGCAAGGCCGATCCGCTGCCGCTGGACATGCCGCAGCCGGATAACGTGGTGCAGGCCTGGGTCGATTCGCGTACCGGCCAAGGCTCCGATGCCAACTGTCCGGGCGCCGTGCAGATGCCGTATATTCGCGGCAGCGAACCGCCACCCGGCGCCTCCTGTGCGGGCGAAAGCCCGGCATCGGGCGAGTCGGTGATGGATTGGGTCAAGGGCTGGATGAATTAAGCAAAGAGGGTTTCAAGTGAACAAGTGGTTGATTCCAGCGGTGACCGCCGTGGCTTTGCTCAGCGGCTGCTCCACCGTACAGCGTGGTTCGATCCCGGTCGTGGATTCCGGCACCGCCGTGTCCAACAGCGAGCGCATTTCGGCCAATGGCGGTTTCCGTCAAACGACGGTGAAACGTCCTGCACAGGCCCAGACCCAGGCGATCCCGCAAGGTGATACCGGTGTGGTGGTGATGGTGCCGGGCGGCGCAGCGGCTTCGGCGCCGATCAGCACTTCGCCGATCGTTCCGGGCCCGGCGTCCGGCGGCATCACGCCGGGGCCGTATAACCCGTCGGCGGTCGAGTCGGCGCCGATCAGCTCCGGCAGCTACAGCATGCCTTCGACGCCGAGCGGCATTCCTTCGGCCAGCAGCGGCGGTGGTCTGTCTGCCGATGAACAACTGGATGGCCCGGTTCTCGCCCTGTTGACTACTGCGCAACAGCAGCAGGCCGGTGGCGACCTCAACGGCGCGTCCTCCAGCCTGGAGCGTGCGCAGCGTGTAGCACCGCGCGAGCCGCAAGTACTTTACCGTCTGGCGCAGGTGCGCATGGCCCAGGGCGATGCGCCGCAAGCCGAGCAGACCGCTCGTCGCGCACTGACCATGGCCAATGGTCGTCCGGACTTGCAGGCCAGTCTGTGGGAATTGATCGCTCAGGCGCGTGAGAAACAAGGTGATTCCGCCGGCGCCACTCTGGCCCGTCAGAAGGCCAAGGTTTCGCTGTGATGGACAGTCGTTTCTCGAAAGTCGCCGATCAACTGCTGTTGATCGAGCGCGAACTGCGCGCCCAGGGCTGGTGGGATGACGTCCAGCCCTCGGTCGAAGCCCTGAGCAGCGTCGAGCCGTTTTCGGTCGACACGCTTGATTTCGAGCAGTGGCTGCAATGGATCTTCCTGCCGCGGATGAAGATGATCCTCGAACAGGATCTGCCGTTGCCCAATGCTTCGGGCATTCAGGAAATGGCCGAGATGGTTTTTGCCCAACGCAACCTGCAGGGCAAGGATCGGCAGCTTCAGGTGTTGCTCAAAGAGTTCGACCTGCTGATCACCGCTTCACGCTGAGCCGGGAGCTGCCAGTCGTCACTGGCAGTTTTCCGCTATCTGTTTCTTTGCCTCTTCAGTACGCTGCTGGCGCTGGTCGTCGCTCAGCCGCCGCAGTTCTCCCTCCACCTCCTCCCTCAAGCGCGGATTGTTCTGCAGTTGCGCGAGATTCGTGCGCGCCTGTTCGCAAAATGCCTTGAGTTGATTCTGTTGTTCGGCCACTTGCTTCTTGACCTTGTCATCGATGGCTTTCTGATCGCCCAGCGCACCGCTGCCAGGTAATGCGGCAGGTATTGGTGCGGGAGAGGAGGGCGTCTTAACGGCGGTGGACGACTGCCCTTGTGGTGGCTGTTGATCGAAATGTGTGACGCCTTGGGCGTCGACCCATTTGTAGATCTGAGCGGCCATGCACCATGGGCTGGCGCTGATTAACAGAATTAGGAGAAGCGTTCGCATGCTGATTCCTTGGCAAAACTGCGCAATTGAAGCTAACAGAGTAGCGGTTTCCAGGTTTTTTCTTGCGTTCTCATGTGCTTACCCACAATTAAGCACATAGACGGCTTGACTTGCAGAGGGCGAAACAGAAGA
Organism: Pseudomonas sp. DR 5-09; assembly: GCF_001655595.1. Classification (NCBI taxonomy): domain Bacteria; kingdom Pseudomonadati; phylum Pseudomonadota; class Gammaproteobacteria; order Pseudomonadales; family Pseudomonadaceae; genus Pseudomonas; species Pseudomonas sp. DR 5-09. The sequence continues at coordinate 5,422,941 of NZ_CP011566.1, read as the reverse complement.
ATCCAAAGTCCGCTGTACAGGGACTGCCAGAAGCAGACCCTCTCGGCAGATCATGAGGCGCATATCCGCGTCGACCTGTTACACCCGCAACGCGTTACCTCGCGCTGGGTGGGAAAGGCCCGCAACACTTGGGACGATCCCAATACTTGCTCAGTCAGTGCTGACGTAGTCGGCGACCACCGTCGCTCATGCTCTGCCGAGAAGTAAACCTATTAAGACCCGTTCGCCTTTTTGTGGACGGTATTCTGGCGTTTTAGAGGTGAACAACGTGGAGCTTTTATCTGGCGGTGAGATGCTCGTCCGCTTTTTGCGTGACGAAGGCGTCAAATATATCTACGGGTACCCGGGTGGTGCTCTCCTTCATGTTTACGATGCCCTGTTCAAAGAACCGGAAGTGACCCACATCCTGGTTCGCCACGAACAAGCGGCTACCCATATGGCTGACGGCTACGCCCGTGCCACCGGTAAAGCCGGCGTGGTATTGGTGACTTCCGGTCCAGGCGCCACAAACGCCATCACCGGTATCGCCACTGCCTATATGGATTCGATTCCAATGGTGATCATTTCCGGTCAGGTGCCAAGCACCATGGTCGGTACCGACGCGTTCCAGGAAACCGACATGATCGGTATCTCCCGGCCGATCGTGAAGCACAGCTTCATGATCAAGCACGCCTCGGAAATACCGGAAGTCATGAAGAAGGCCTTCTACCTGGCGCAATCCGGTCGTCCGGGCCCGGTCGTGGTCGATATCCCGAAAGACATGACCAACCCGGCCGAGAAGTTCGAATACATCTTCCCGAAGAAAGCCAAACTGCGTTCCTACAGCCCGGCCGTTCGCGGTCACTCCGGGCAAATCCGCAAGGCGGCAGAAATGCTCCTGGCGGCCAAGCGTCCCGTGCTGTACTCCGGCGGTGGCGTGATTCTCGGCAACGGCTCCGCGCCGCTGACCGAACTGGCGCAAATGCTCAACCTGCCGGTTACCAATACCTTGATGGGCCTGGGTGCCTACCCTGGCACTGACCGTCAGTTCATCGGCATGCTCGGCATGCACGGCAGCTACACCGCTAACCTGGCGATGCACCATGCCGACGTGATCCTGGCGGTCGGTGCGCGTTTCGACGATCGCGTGATCAACGGCGCGCCGAAGTTCTGCCCGAACGCCAAGATCATTCACATCGACATCGACCCGGCTTCGATTTCCAAGACCATCAAGGCCGACGTGCCAATCGTTGGTCCGGTGGAGAGCGTCCTGACTGAAATGGTCGCGATCCTCAAGGAAATCGGCGAAACCCCGAACAAGGAAGCCGTTGCCAGCTGGTGGAAGCAGGTTGATGAATGGCGCGGTGATCGTGGCCTGTTCCCCTACGACAAGGGCGACGGCAGCAAGATCAAGCCACAGACCGTGATCGAAACCCTGTGCGAAGTGACCAAGGGCGATGCCTTTGTGACCTCCGACGTGGGCCAGCACCAGATGTTTGCTGCGCAGTACTACAAGTTCAACAAGCCGAACCGCTGGATCAACTCCGGTGGTCTGGGCACGATGGGCTTCGGTCTGCCGGCCGCGATGGGTATCGCTTTGAGCTTCCCAGATACCGATGTTGCGTGCGTCACCGGTGAAGGCAGCATCCAGATGAACATTCAGGAATTGTCGACCTGCCTGCAATATGGTTTGCCGGTCAAGATCGTCATCTTGAACAACGGTGTTCTGGGCATGGTTCGTCAGTGGCAGGACATGAGTTACGGCAGCCGTCACTCGCACTCCTACATGGAATCCTTGCCTGACTTCGTCAAGCTGGCTGAAGCCTATGGCCACGTCGGCGTACGCATCACCGAATCGAAAGATTTGAAGTCGAAGATGGAAGAAGCGTTCGCCCTGAAGGATCGCCTGGTCGTGATCGATATTTCGGTCGACACCAGCGAGCACGTCTATCCGATGCAGATCAAAGACGGCTCGATGCGCGATATGTGGCTGAGCAAGACGGAGCGTACCTAATCATGCGGCACATTATTTCCTTGCTTCTGGAAAACGAACCCGGTGCTTTGTCTCGCGTAGTCGGCCTGTTCTCGCAGCGCAACTACAACATCGAAAGCCTGACCGTGGCGCCAACCGAAGACCCGACCCTGTCGCGTCTGACGCTGACCACCGTCGGTCACGATGAAATCATCGAGCAGATCACCAAAAACCTGAACAAGCTGATCGAAGTGGTCAAGCTGGTGGACCTGTCGGAAAGCGCTCACATCGAGCGCGAACTGATGCTGGTCAAGGTCAAGGCCACTGGCGCCCAGCGCGCCGAGATCAAACGCACCACCGATATTTACCGTGGACAGATCGTCGACGTCAGCGCCAGCGTGTATACCGTTCAACTGACCGGTACCAGCGACAAGCTCGACAGCTTCATTCAGTCCATCGGCACCGCATCGATTCTGGAGACCGTCCGCAGTGGCGTCACCGGTATTGCCCGCGGCGACAAAGTACTCAGCATCTAAACCAAATTAGCGAATGGCCTGAACGGCCTGGATATAAAGGGGAAATTCATGAAAGTTTTCTACGATAAAGACTGCGACCTGTCGATCATCCAGGGCAAGAAAGTTGCCATCATCGGTTACGGCTCCCAGGGCCACGCCCAGGCGTGCAACCTGAAAGATTCCGGTGTCGACGTTACCGTCGGTCTGCGTAAAGGTTCGGCTACCGTTGCCAAGGCTGAAGCCCACGGCCTGAAAGTGACCGACGTGGCTGCCGCTGTTGCCAGTGCCGACCTGGTCATGATCCTGACCCCGGACGAGTTCCAGTCCCAGCTGTACAAGAACGAAATCGAGCCGAACATCAAGAAAGGCGCCACACTGGCCTTCTCCCACGGCTTCGCGATTCACTACAACCAGGTTGTTCCGCGTGCCGACCTCGACGTGATCATGATCGCGCCGAAAGCCCCGGGCCACACCGTACGTTCCGAGTTCGTGAAGGGCGGTGGTATCCCTGACCTGATCGCGATCTATCAGGACGCCTCGGGCAACGCCAAGAACGTTGCGCTGTCTTACGCCGCTGGCGTGGGTGGCGGTCGTACCGGCATCATCGAAACTACCTTCAAGGACGAGACCGAAACCGACCTGTTTGGCGAACAAGCCGTTCTGTGCGGCGGTACCGTTGAACTGGTAAAAGCCGGTTTCGAAACTCTGGTTGAAGCTGGCTACGCGCCGGAAATGGCCTACTTCGAGTGCCTGCACGAACTGAAGCTGATCGTTGACCTCATGTACGAAGGCGGTATCGCCAACATGAACTACTCGATCTCCAACAACGCTGAGTACGGCGAGTACGTGACCGGTCCGGAAGTGATCAACGCCGAATCCCGTCAGGCCATGCGCAACGCCCTGAAACGTATTCAGGACGGCGAATACGCCAAAATGTTCATCAGCGAAGGCGCAACCGGCTACCCTTCGATGACCGCCAAGCGTCGTAACAACGCCGCTCACGGTATCGAAATCATCGGCGAGCAACTGCGCTCCATGATGCCGTGGATCGGTGCCAACAAGATCGTCGACAAAGCCAAAAACTAAGTCGTCGAACCTTGTATGAAAAAACGCGGCCTCGGCCGCGTTTTTTCGTATGGGCCGGCGGTTCTGGTATAAAGCTGCATCGTTTGTGGCCGAACCGTCGTCCCAGACACCTGTCGAAAATGTCCAATCCGTTGCAAGGTAATGTCCATGAGCGAACGTCCCGAAGAGCCGAACCAGGCTTCAGACGCCGAAAGCCTGCTGCCCATCGATGAGCACATCGAAGAAGGGCATGACGCAGAAGGCCGTAAAGTCCGGCATCGTGGTATCTATCTTCTGCCGAATCTGTTCACCACTGCGAATCTGTTCGCGGGGTTTTATTCCATCATCAACTCGATGAGTGCCCAGGCTGCCTTGAGTGCCGGGGACGCGGCGAATGCGAGCAAGTATTTCGCCTTTGCCGCCATCGCGATTTTCGTCGCCATGGTGCTCGACGGCCTTGATGGTCGCGTGGCACGCATGACCAATACCCAAAGTGCGTTCGGTGCCGAGTACGACTCGTTGTCGGACATGGTTGCCTTCGGTGTCGCGCCGGCGCTTCTGGCTTTCGGCTGGGCACTGGGTGACATGGGCAAGGTCGGCTGGATGGTTGCCTTCATCTATGTGGCGGGTGCGGCGTTGCGTCTGGCGCGTTTCAACACTCAGGTGGGGACCGCCGACAAGCGCTACTTCATCGGTCTTGCCAGCCCGGCTGCTGCCGGCGTTGTTGCGGGGATTGTCTGGGCGTTCAGCGATTACGGGATTCAGGGTTCGAAGATGTCGTTCCTGGTCGCGCTGATGGTTGCGGCCGCCGGCATGCTGATGGTCAGCAATATCAAATACAACAGCTTCAAGGAGCTGGATCTGAAGGGGCGCGTGCCTTTCGTGGCGATTCTGGCGGTGGTGCTGGTGTTTGCCGTGGTGTTCAGTGATCCGCCTCGCATTCTGCTGCTGGTGTTCCTCGCCTATGCCGCGTCGGGCCCGGTGCAGTATCTGTTGCATCTTCGTCGTCACAAACACGCCGAGTGATGTAATTTCCCTCATACTCCGCAGTCTATGGTGCATCTGTCCTCCAAAGCTGCGGAGTTGCCATGCTGATCAAAGTCCCCAAAGCGTCCGACTGCCATGAGTCGGACGTCACGCCTGAATCCATTTATCTCTCTCGCCGACAATTGCTCGGAGCAACTGCGGCCGGGTTGGCCATGAGCACTTTGCCGCGCTGGGCCAGTGCCGAAGAGGCCGCCCGCTATGCCGATGTCGAAGCCGGAAAGGCGCCCGCCTGGTTTGCCGAGAAACTGCCTTCTGTCAAATGGGGAGCGGTGAACGTCAAGGATGAGGCGATCACACCTTTCAAAGACGCGACCCATTACAACAACTTCTATGAATTCGGTACCGACAAGGGCGACCCGGCGGCCAATGCGGGTTCGTTGAAAACCGAACCGTGGAGTGTTGTCGTGGACGGGGAGGTGGGCAAGCCGGGGCGTTATGCTCTGGAAGACTTTATGAAGCCTTACCAGTTGGAAGAGCGCATCTATCGCCTTCGTTGTGTTGAGGCGTGGTCGATGGTGATTCCCTGGATTGGTTTCCCCATCTCGGCGCTGTTGAAGCAGGTAGAACCTACTTCCAATGCCAAATACATTCGCTTCGAAACCTTGCAGGATCCGAAGAGCATGCCCGGACAGCGTTCGGGATTTGCCCTGATCGACTGGCCCTATGTTGAAGGTTTGCGCCTGGATGAGGCGATGAATCCCTTGGCGATTCTTGCGGTAGGTATGTATGGCCGCGAATTGCCCAATCAGAACGGTGCGCCTTTGCGTCTGGTGGTGCCCTGGAAGTACGGATTCAAGAGCGTCAAATCCATCGTGCGGATCAGTCTGGTCAGCGAGCAGCCAAAGACGACCTGGCAGAGCATTGCGGCGGATGAGTACGGGTTTTATGCGAATGTGAACCCTACGGTCGACCATCCACGTTGGACCCAGGCGCGGGAGAGGCGGTTGCCCAACAGCCTGTTCAAGCCGAATGTGCGTGATACGCAGATGTTCAACGGCTATGCGGACGAGGTCGCTTCTTTATATACAGGGCTCGATCTGCGGAAGAACTACTGATGCGATATCCGATCTGGCGCGTAGGTGTTTTCCTGGCTGCGGCAATATGGCCGCTGTTCTGGTTCTATCAGGCCTTTGCGGATCTGCTTGGGCCTGATCCCGGGAAAGTCCTGGTTGATCGACTGGGCCTCGGGACATTGGTGTTGCTGTTGATCACCTTGAGTATGACGCCGTTGCAGAAGCTTACGGGGTGGGCCGGGTGGATTGCTGTGCGCAGGCAGTTGGGGCTTTGGTGTTTTGCCTATGTGGTTCTGCATCTTTGCAGCTATATGGCGTTCATTCTCGGTTTTGACTGGTCGCAACTGGGCGTCGAACTGCGCAAGCGTCCTTACATTATTGTGGGTGCTTTGGGTTTTCTGGGATTGTTGGCATTGGCGGTTACCTCCAACCGATACAGCCAGCGCCGTTTAGGTACCCGCTGGAAGAAGCTGCACCGGTTGGTGTATGTGATTCTCGGGTTGGGATTGCTGCATATGTTATGGATCGTACGTGCCGATCTCAAAGAGTGGGCGATCTATGCCTTTATAGGTGTTTTCCTTCTAGCGCTGCGCATTCCTCCCTTGACCCGTCGGATCCCGCGTTTGATGGGTAAGAAGCAGGTTTTTCAAGAAAAGCGAAATTAAGTGTTGACGGCGAATTCCAGAGGTCTATAATTCGCCCCACTTCCGGCGCAGTCGAAACGGAAAACTCCTTGAGATTCAATGAGTTAAGTAGGTTTCGAAGGCGGGTCGCTTCAGTTCATCGAAGCCTGGAGGCAGTTGGAAATGCCGGTTTGTTGGGTGCTTTCAGCGGTTCGATCCTCTCGGTCGAAAGCGGAGAAAAAGAGGTGTTGACAGCAGCGTGTAACGCTGTAGAATTCGCCTCCCGCTAACGAGAGATCGGAAGCGCAAGTGGTTGAAGTTGTTGAAGAAATCTTCGAAAACTTCTGAAAATAATCACTTGACAGTAAATGAGGCTGCTGTAGAATGCGCGCCTCGGTTGAGACGAAAGATCTTAACCAATCGCTCTTTAACAACTGAATCAAGCAATTCGTGTGGGTGCTTGTGGAGTCAGACTGATAGTCAAAAAGATTATCAGCATCACAAGTTACTCCGCGAGAAATCAAAGATGTAACCAACGATTGCTGAGCCAAGTTTAGGGTTTTCTCAAAACCCAAAGATGTTTGAACTGAAGAGTTTGATCATGGCTCAGATTGAACGCTGGCGGCAGGCCTAACACATGCAAGTCGAGCGGATGAAGGGAGCTTGCTCCTGGATTCAGCGGCGGACGGGTGAGTAATGCCTAGGAATCTGCCTGGTAGTGGGGGACAACGTTTCGAAAGGAACGCTAATACCGCATACGTCCTACGGGAGAAAGCAGGGGACCTTCGGGCCTTGCGCTATCAGATGAGCCTAGGTCGGATTAGCTAGTTGGTGAGGTAATGGCTCACCAAGGCGACGATCCGTAACTGGTCTGAGAGGATGATCAGTCACACTGGAACTGAGACACGGTCCAGACTCCTACGGGAGGCAGCAGTGGGGAATATTGGACAATGGGCGAAAGCCTGATCCAGCCATGCCGCGTGTGTGAAGAAGGTCTTCGGATTGTAAAGCACTTTAAGTTGGGAGGAAGGGTTGTAGATTAATACTCTGCAATTTTGACGTTACCGACAGAATAAGCACCGGCTAACTCTGTGCCAGCAGCCGCGGTAATACAGAGGGTGCAAGCGTTAATCGGAATTACTGGGCGTAAAGCGCGCGTAGGTGGTTCGTTAAGTTGGATGTGAAATCCCCGGGCTCAACCTGGGAACTGCATCCAAAACTGGCGAGCTAGAGTATGGTAGAGGGTGGTGGAATTTCCTGTGTAGCGGTGAAATGCGTAGATATAGGAAGGAACACCAGTGGCGAAGGCGACCACCTGGACTGATACTGACACTGAGGTGCGAAAGCGTGGGGAGCAAACAGGATTAGATACCCTGGTAGTCCACGCCGTAAACGATGTCAACTAGCCGTTGGGAGCCTTGAGCTCTTAGTGGCGCAGCTAACGCATTAAGTTGACCGCCTGGGGAGTACGGCCGCAAGGTTAAAACTCAAATGAATTGACGGGGGCCCGCACAAGCGGTGGAGCATGTGGTTTAATTCGAAGCAACGCGAAGAACCTTACCAGGCCTTGACATCCAATGAACTTTCCAGAGATGGATTGGTGCCTTCGGGAACATTGAGACAGGTGCTGCATGGCTGTCGTCAGCTCGTGTCGTGAGATGTTGGGTTAAGTCCCGTAACGAGCGCAACCCTTGTCCTTAGTTACCAGCACGTTATGGTGGGCACTCTAAGGAGACTGCCGGTGACAAACCGGAGGAAGGTGGGGATGACGTCAAGTCATCATGGCCCTTACGGCCTGGGCTACACACGTGCTACAATGGTCGGTACAAAGGGTTGCCAAGCCGCGAGGTGGAGCTAATCCCATAAAACCGATCGTAGTCCGGATCGCAGTCTGCAACTCGACTGCGTGAAGTCGGAATCGCTAGTAATCGCGAATCAGAATGTCGCGGTGAATACGTTCCCGGGCCTTGTACACACCGCCCGTCACACCATGGGAGTGGGTTGCACCAGAAGTAGCTAGTCTAACCTTCGGGAGGACGGTTACCACGGTGTGATTCATGACTGGGGTGAAGTCGTAACAAGGTAGCCGTAGGGGAACCTGCGGCTGGATCACCTCCTTAATCGACGACATCAGCTGCTCCATAAGTTCCCACACGAATTGCTTGATTCATTGAAGAAGACGAAAGAAGCAGCCCGAAATTGGGTCTGTAGCTCAGTTGGTTAGAGCGCACCCCTGATAAGGGTGAGGTCGGCAGTTCGAATCTGCCCAGACCCACCAATTTTGTGTGGGAAACGCCTGTAGAAATACGGGGCCATAGCTCAGCTGGGAGAGCGCCTGCCTTGCACGCAGGAGGTCAGCGGTTCGATCCCGCTTGGCTCCACCACTACTGCTTCTGAAGTAAGAGCTTAGAAATGAGCATTCCATCGTGCTGATGGTGAATGTTGATTTCTGGTCTTTGACTAGTTCGTTCTTTAAAAATTTGGGTATGTGATAGAAAGATAGACTGAGATCCACTTTCACTGGTGGTGATCAGGCTAAGGTAAAATTTGTGAGTTCTCTTAGTTGAGAAATTCGAATTTTCGGCGAATGTCGTCTTCACAGTATAACCAGATTGCTTGGGGTTATATGGTCAAGTGAAGAAGCGCATACGGTGGATGCCTTGGCAGTCAGAGGCGATGAAAGACGTGGTAGCCTGCGAAAAGCTTCGGGGAGTCGGCAAACAGACTTTGATCCGGAGATGTCTGAATGGGGGAACCCAGCCATCACAAGATGGTTATCTTGTACTGAATACATAGGTGCAAGAGGCGAACCAGGGGAACTGAAACATCTAAGTACCCTGAGGAAAAGAAATCAACCGAGATTCCCTTAGTAGTGGCGAGCGAACGGGGACTAGCCCTTAAGTGGCTTTGAGATTAGCGGAACGCTCTGGAAAGTGCGGCCATAGTGGGTGATAGCCCTGTACGCGAAAATCTCTTAGTCATGAAATCGAGTAGGACGGAGCACGAGAAACTTTGTCTGAATATGGGGGGACCATCCTCCAAGGCTAAATACTACTGACTGACCGATAGTGAACTAGTACCGTGAGGGAAAGGCGAAAAGAACCCCGGAGAGGGGAGTGAAATAGATCCTGAAACCGTATGCGTACAAGCAGTGGGAGCAGACTTTGTTCTGTGACTGCGTACCTTTTGTATAATGGGTCAGCGACTTATTTTCAGTGGCGAGCTTAACCGAATAGGGGAGGCGTAGCGAAAGCGAGTCTTAATAGGGCGTCTAGTCGCTGGGAATAGACCCGAAACCGGGCGATCTATCCATGGGCAGGTTGAAGGTTAGGTAACACTGACTGGAGGACCGAACCGACTACCGTTGAAAAGTTAGCGGATGACCTGTGGATCGGAGTGAAAGGCTAATCAAGCTCGGAGATAGCTGGTTCTCCTCGAAAGCTATTTAGGTAGCGCCTCATGTATCACTGTAGGGGGTAGAGCACTGTTTCGGCTAGGGGGTCATCCCGACTTACCAAACCGATGCAAACTCCGAATACCTACAAGTGCCGAGCATGGGAGACACACGGCGGGTGCTAACGTCCGTCGTGAAAAGGGAAACAACCCAGACCGTCAGCTAAGGTCCCAAAGTTATGGTTAAGTGGGAAACGATGTGGGAAGGCTTAGACAGCTAGGAGGTTGGCTTAGAAGCAGCCACCCTTTAAAGAAAGCGTAATAGCTCACTAGTCGAGTCGGCCTGCGCGGAAGATGTAACGGGGCTCAAACCATACACCGAAGCTACGGGTATCACGCAAGTGATGCGGTAGAGGAGCGTTCTGTAAGCCTGTGAAGGTGAGTTGAGAAGCTTGCTGGAGGTATCAGAAGTGCGAATGCTGACATGAGTAACGACAATGGGTGTGAAAAACACCCACGCCGAAAGACCAAGGTTTCCTGCGCAACGTTAATCGACGCAGGGTTAGTCGGTCCCTAAGGCGAGGCTGAAAAGCGTAGTCGATGGAAAACAGGTTAATATTCCTGTACTTCTGGTTATTGCGATGGAGGGACGGAGAAGGCTAGGCCAGCTTGGCGTTGGTTGTCCAAGTTTAAGGTGGTAGGCTGAAATCTTAGGTAAATCCGGGGTTTCAAGGCCGAGAGCTGATGACGAGTTGCCTTTAGGCGACGAAGTGGTTGATGCCATGCTTCCAAGAAAAGCTTCTAAGCTTCAGATAACCAGGAACCGTACCCCAAACCGACACAGGTGGTTGGGTAGAGAATACCAAGGCGCTTGAGAGAACTCGGGTGAAGGAACTAGGCAAAATGGCACCGTAACTTCGGGAGAAGGTGCGCCGGTGAGGGTGAAGCACTTGCTGCGTAAGCCCACGCCGGTCGAAGATACCAGGCCGCTGCGACTGTTTATTAAAAACACAGCACTCTGCAAACACGAAAGTGGACGTATAGGGTGTGACGCCTGCCCGGTGCCGGAAGGTTAATTGATGGGGTTAGCTAACGCGAAGCTCTTGATCGAAGCCCCGGTAAACGGCGGCCGTAACTATAACGGTCCTAAGGTAGCGAAATTCCTTGTCGGGTAAGTTCCGACCTGCACGAATGGCGTAACGATGGCGGCGCTGTCTCCACCCGAGACTCAGTGAAATTGAAATCGCTGTGAAGATGCAGTGTATCCGCGGCTAGACGGAAAGACCCCGTGAACCTTTACTATAGCTTTGCACTGGACTTTGAATTTGCTTGTGTAGGATAGGTGGGAGGCTTTGAAGCGTGGACGCCAGTTCGCGTGGAGCCATCCTTGAAATACCACCCTGGCAACTTTGAGGTTCTAACTCAGGTCCGTTATCCGGATCGAGGACAGTGTATGGTGGGTAGTTTGACTGGGGCGGTCTCCTCCTAAAGAGTAACGGAGGAGTACGAAGGTGCGCTCAGACCGGTCGGAAATCGGTCGTAGAGTATAAAGGCAAAAGCGCGCTTGACTGCGAGACAGACACGTCGAGCAGGTACGAAAGTAGGTCTTAGTGATCCGGTGGTTCTGTATGGAAGGGCCATCGCTCAACGGATAAAAGGTACTCCGGGGATAACAGGCTGATACCGCCCAAGAGTTCATATCGACGGCGGTGTTTGGCACCTCGATGTCGGCTCATCACATCCTGGGGCTGAAGCCGGTCCCAAGGGTATGGCTGTTCGCCATTTAAAGTGGTACGCGAGCTGGGTTTAGAACGTCGTGAGACAGTTCGGTCCCTATCTGCCGTGGACGTTTGAGATTTGAGAGGGGCTGCTCCTAGTACGAGAGGACCGGAGTGGACGAACCTCTGGTGTTCCGGTTGTCACGCCAGTGGCATTGCCGGGTAGCTATGTTCGGGAAAGATAACCGCTGAAAGCATCTAAGCGGGAAACTTGCCTCAAGATGAGATCTCACTGGAACCTTGAGTTCCCTGAAGGGCCGTCGAAGACTACGACGTTGATAGGTTGGGTGTGTAAGCGCTGTGAGGCGTTGAGCTAACCAATACTAATTGCCCGTGAGGCTTGACCATATAACACCCAAGCAATCTGTAGACTCGAAAGAGACCAGATTGCGGTGTGTGAAGACGCAATGAACCGAAAGTTCGATGCTCACAAAACACCTAGCTGTCACATACCCAATTTGCTGAAGCGAGGCCATCCGGTCACGAGTCAGTACCCGAATTTCTTGACGACCATAGAGCGTTGGAACCACCTGATCCCATCCCGAACTCAGAAGTGAAACGATGCATCGCCGATGGTAGTGTGGGGTTTCCCCATGTGAGAGTAGGTCATCGTCAAGATTAAATTCCGAAACCCCAATTGCGAAAGCAGTTGGGGTTTTGTTTTGCCCGTTGAAAAGTTTTACTCGCGACAGCGAACAAATTTGCACAGTTATTTTCGAATTAGAACACTAGAATAGCCCCACCTTTTTCGGAGCCAGAGCCTTTATGTCAGATCCGGTTGGCGCCCAAGGGCTGTCAGAATTACCGCTGGAAGACTTGGTGGCCTGTCACGAGTGCGACCTGCTGATGCGCAAGCCAACCCTTGCTCATGGCGAAAAAGCCCTCTGCCCACGTTGCGGTTACGAACTGTATGCCCATCGCCATAATGTGGTGCAGCGCAGCCTTGCCCTGGTGATTGCGGCATTGCTGTTGTACATCCCGGCAAACTTTTTACCCATCATGCAGCTCAATATCCTCGGGCAATCCTCGCAGGATACGGTATGGAGCGGCGTGCTCGGTCTGTTCAACACTGACATGCAGGGCGTTTCGATCGTGGTATTTCTGTGCAGCATGGCCATACCGCTGCTCAAGCTGCTCTGCCAGTTGTTCGTTTTACTCACAATTCGCTTCAATGTCGGCCGCAGCTATGGTCTGTTGCTCTACCGCATTTATCACCACCTCAAAGACTGGGGCATGCTTGAGGTCTATCTCATGGGCGTCCTTGTCGCGATCGTCAAACTGGCGGACATGGCGGCCATCACCGTCGGCCTCGGTCTGGCATGTTTCATCGGTTTGTTACTGGTTCAGGTCTGGCTCGAAGTGGTGATGTCGCCGCATCAGATCTGGCAGGCGTTATCAGGAGAAGATGCCCATGCGGGCGATTGATGCAGGCATTCTGATCTGTACCGAATGCCACGAACTGAACAGGCAGGATACCGACAGCGATGTGCAGACCTGCACCCGATGCGGTGCGCTGGTTCACGTCCGGCGGCCCAATAGTCTCGCGCGAACCTGGGCGTTGCTGATCACGGCCGCGATTATCTACATCCCGGCCAACGTACTGCCGATCATGACAGTCAGCTCGCTTGGTCAGGGGGATCCCAGCACGATCATGTCCGGTGTCATCCAATTGGTGCAGCACGGCATGATTCCCATCGCCGCCGTGGTGTTCATCGCCAGTATCCTGGTGCCGACATTCAAGCTGGTGGGCATCGCGCTGCTGCTGTTTTCCGTACAGCGCCGCCAGCCCTTGTCCGCACGTCAGCGGATCTGGATGTACCGCTTCATCGAGTTCATCGGCCGCTGGTCGATGCTCGATATTTTCGTGATCGCCATTCTGGTGGCGGTCGTCAACTTCGGCCGGCTTGCCAGTGTCGAAGCCAATCTTGGCGCCATCGCCTTCGCCACTGTGGTGATTCTGACGATGCTCGCCGCTGTCACTTTCGATCCCCGACTGATTTGGGATAACACGGAGTCGGACGCCGACCATGACTGATTTGCCTGTAGCGAAAACCCGACCGGCTTCGAACTGGTCTGCCATCTGGGTGCTGCCCCTGATCGCCCTGATTATCGGCGGCTGGCTCGGCTGGCGTGCCTACAATGAAACCGGTATCGAGATTCAGGTGCGGTTTGAAAGTGGTGAAGGCATTCAGGCCAACAAGACCGAAGTGGTCTACAAAGGCATGCCGGTCGGCAAGGTGAAAGCCCTCAAGCTCGATGATGAAGGCAACTCCAAAGGTGTCATCGCAACTATCGAGATGAACAAGGATGTCGATCAGTACCTGAAGACCAGTACCCGTTTCTGGCTGGTCAAACCGAGCGTGACGCTGGCCGGGATCACGGGTCTGGAAACTCTGGTATCGGGTAACTACGTCGCTATCAGCCCTGGTGAAGGCGAACCGACCCGAAAGTTCAAGGCCTTGGCCGAAGAACCGCCGCTGTCGGACTCCAAGCCCGGCCTGCACCTGACGATCAAGGCCGATCGCCTCGGTTCGTTGAATCGCGGCAGCCCGGTGTTCTACAAGCAGATCAAAGTCGGCCAGATCAAGAGTTACGTGCTCTCGGAAGACCAGAGCACGGTCGAACTCAAGGTGTTCATCGAACCGACCTACGCCAAACTGGTGCGCAAACACACGCGGTTTTGGAACGCCAGCGGCATCAGCATCGACGCCAACCTGTCCGGCGTGAAAGTGCGCAGCGAATCCCTGGCCAGCATCGTCGCCGGCGGTATTGCCTTTGCCACCCCGGAGAACCGCAAGGACAGCCCGCCCACCGATCCAAGCCTGCCGTTCCGTCTCTACGAAGACTTCGATGCGGCCGCCGCCGGCATCCGCGTGAAGGTCAAACTCAGCGATTTCGAAGGCCTGCAAGCCGGGCGCACTCCGGTGATGTACAAGGGCATTCAGGTGGGCAACCTGAAAGCGCTGAAGATCGATCCGGACCTGTCCAGCGCGACCGCTGAGCTGACCCTCGATCCGTTGGCCGAGGACTATCTGGTCACCGGCACGCAGTTTTGGGTGGTCAAACCTTCGATCTCCCTGGCCGGCATCACCGGTCTGGAAGCGCTGGTAAAAGGTAACTACATCGCCGTACGTCCGGGCGACAAGGGCGGTGCGCCACAGCGTGAGTTCGAGGCCCGGCCCAAAGCGCCGCCGCTGGATCTGCGCGCACCCGGCCTGCACCTGGTGCTGTTCACCGACACCCTAGGCTCGATCGATGTCGGCAGCCCGATCCTCTATAAGCAGGTCAAGGTCGGTTCGGTACAGAGCTATCAGTTCTCCAAGACCCGCAAGCAACTGGTAATCGGTGTTCACATCGAGAAGGAATACGAAAACCTGGTCAACGCTTCGACCCGGTTCTGGAACGTCAGCGGTGTCACGCTGACCGGCGGTTTGACCGGCGGCATTCAGGTCAAGAGTGAATCGTTGCAGACCCTGATGGCCGGCGGCATCGCCTTCGAAACGCCGCAAGCCAAGGCACCGCTGCAAAAACGTATTCCGCGTTTCCGTCTGTTCGCCAACCATGATGAAGCGAATCAGAAAGGCGCCGTCGTCACCATCAAGGTCGATCGCGCGGACGGTCTGCGCAGCGGCACCCCGGTGCGCTTCAAGGGGCTGGACGTCGGCAAGATCGAAAGTGTCGACCTGACCGATGATCTGCAATCGGTGATCCTCACCGCGCGCATCACCGAAGTCCCGGAGAAGATCGCCCGGGTCGGCAGTCAGTTCTGGGTGGTCAAACCGGAGTTGGGGCTGATCAAGACCTCGAACCTGGAAACCCTGGTCACCGGCCAGTACATCGAAGTGCAACCGGCGGCCAAGAACCTCGGCCCGCAGAAGAACTTCGTGGCCCTGGCCAATGCGCCGGAAGTCACCAAGCAAGAGGCTGGCTTGAGTCTGGTACTGAGCGCTGCCCGTCGTGGCTCGCTGAAACCGGGCGTGCCGGTCACCTACCGTGAGATCACCGTAGGTAAAGTTACCGGTTACGAACTGGGCCAGACAGCGGATCGCGTGTTGGTACACATCCTGATCGAACCGAAGTACGCGCCACTGGTGCGCAGCGGCAGTCGCTTCTGGAACACCAGTGGCGTCGGTTTCGACATCGGGCTGTTCAAAGGCGTAACGGTGCGCACGGAGTCGCTTGAGACAGCTATTCAGGGCGGCATTGCCTTCGCCACGCCGGACGGCGAGCAGATGGGCAACCCCGCGCGCGCCGAACAAACCTTCCCGCTGTTCGACAAGTTCGAAGACGAGTGGCTGACCTGGGCGCCGAAAATCCCCCTCGGCAAATAATCCGGGAAATATGAGGCGTCGTTGAGGACGCCTTCGCGGGCAAGCCCGCTCCCACAGGTTTTTGTGTTGAATACAAATTTGTGTAAGACATCAATCCCTGTGGGAGCGGGCTTGCCCGCGAATAGGCCCTGTCATTCAGCACAAAATTCCAAGACATGAAAAAGGGCCGCGATCCAATGGATCGCGGCCCTTTTTTGTGCCCGTCAGTTACGCATCAAACCGCATCCAGCTCCGGCTCGTCGGCCTGGACATTGACGGTGGCCTTCACCACATCGTGGCGACGGATGTACTTCCAGTCCGCCTCGTCGATGTAGATCCCGGCCGGGCCGCTGCCGCCTTCCAGGTCGATGGCGACACTGGCGCAGACCTGCGGCTTCACGCTCGCCAGAATCGGCACGAAGCCCAGTTGCAGGCTGGTTTCCAGCAGCGCAGCCTGGTTCTTCTCGTCGATGTCCGCCGCCTCGTCGAGGTAGTACGGCAGGCGCACGCGACCGGCCAGGTCGCGGTCCATCAAGTGCAGCAACAGGTACATGTTGGTCAGCGCCTTGATGGTCATCGTGGTGCCGTTGGACGCTGCGCCATCGATGTCGGTGTGGATAACTGGCTGGCCGTTGACCTTGGTGATCTCGAACGCCAGTTCGAACAAGTCCTTGAGGCCGAGCTGGTTGTGGTTCGCCGCCACCAGCCGCGCCAGGTATTCCTTGGCCTCTTCGTTCTTGTTGTCCTGTTCCGCACTTTGGCTCAGGTCGAACACCGACAGGGTTTCGCCTTCTTCGTACTGACCGGCGCTGTGGATGATCTGGTCGATGTGCTTGAGCGCTTCCTTGTTCGGCGCGAGCACGATGCGGAAGCTCTGCAGGTTGGACACCTGACGTTTGTTGATCTCGCGGTTGAACAGCGCCAGTTGGTGCTCGAGGCTGTCGTAGTCACTGCGGATGTTGCGCAGGGTCCGCGCGATATCGGTCACGGCGGCACGACGCGCCTTGCCCAGGGTCAGGGCTTCGTCGGTACGGTGCGCGTAAGCGTTGATCAGCAACGACAGACGGCGCTCCATATCGTCTTCACTGTCGAACTTGGCCACGCCCTTGAGGCGCACCTGCGCGTACAGCGCCTCGATCTGGCCATCGGCGCGCAGCAGGCCTTGCCAGCTGTCCTGATAGTCATTGAGCAGCGGCAGCAGGTTGTCCATCGAATCGTCGACCGGATCCATGAACGGTGTGCCGAACGGCAGGTCCGCCGGCAACAGCTGACGACGGCGCAGGGCGTCGTCGAGGGTGCGTTGCTTGGCTTCCATATCGGCGATCTGCCGGCCGACCAGTTGCAGCTTGGCCGACAGCTGCTGGACGCGCTCGGTGAACGCATCGCTGGAACGCTTGAGTTCGTCCTGCGCGGCTTCCATCTGCGCCAGTTGCTCCAGCTTGTCGCCTTCTTCGGCGCTCAGGGTCTGGGTGCGGCGGAAGTCTTCCAGCGCTTTCTGCGCATCCAGCACTTGCTGGTACAGCGCTTCTGTCTGGGTCTTGCTCGCGGCGCGGTCCGCGGCCACGGCTTGCTGGGTCTTGAGTTGCTTGAGCTCTTTTTCCAGACGCTCTTTCTGATCGCGCAACGCGGCACGGTCGGCCAGCGCTTGCAGAGCCGGCGGCTCGATGTGCGAGATGTCGATCGAAAGGCCCGGCACTTCGAAACGCTCGCCCTTGAAGCCGTCGAGGATCAGTTCGACGGACTTCACCCACTCGCCATCGTCGTCGAGGGTGATGCCGTGTTCGCCCAGCGGCAGGCTGAACAGCGCGCTGTTGAACAGACGCATCAGGCGCTCGACGTCCTGTTGCGAGAATTCTTCGCGCAGGCGGGCGTAGCTGTTGTTGTCGGCGTGATCGAGTTGCTGCTTCACCGACTTCAGACGCTTTTCCAGATCGCGAAGACGTTCTTCGAGATCCTCGGCGCTGAACTGGCGGGACTGCGCCAGCGCACCGGCCAGTTCGTCGTGAGCGTCCTTGGCTGCCAGCAATTGCTGCTCAAGAACCTTGACGTCATCGACCAGGGCAAAGCGGTTCTTCAGCACCGACAACTCGCCGAGCCAGCGCTGGATGCCGGAGATTTCCCGCTCCAGACGCATCAGTTCCTGAGTGCCGCCACGCTGATCGTTTTGCAGATCGTCCTGCTCGCGACGGTAGTGTTCGGCCTGAATCGTCAGTTCTTCCTTGCGCGCCGTGGCGTAGTCCGACCAGGTGCCGAGCAACGAGTCGAGCAGCGGCGACAGGCGATGCAGTTTGCCGCGCAGTACGTCGCGCTGTTTCACGCCGTTGGCCAAGGCTTCGACCAGCGGGCCGGCAGCCACCAGCGAGTTGTAGTCCTGTTCCATGCGACGCACATCGCGGAAGGCTTCTTCGCACGCGGCGATGTAATCGACGCTGCCAGAGCGCAGGCTGTGTTCGAACGCATCGAGGAACAATTGCTTGAGCTTGGCCGCGGTGATTTCGCGCATGTGCAGCAGGTTGATGAACAGCGCGCGGAAGGTCTTCAGGCTCTGCTCGCTGGTGGAGCGCAGCGGGATCAGCGTCAGATCCAGCGGGATCGACGTGTGACCGCCAACCAGCAAGCGACGCAGCTCATCAGGCTTGAGTTCGTAGGCTTTCAGGCCTTCTTTCTCGAGGTTGCTGAATAGCTCTTTCTGCCGCAGGCAAGTGTCGTTTTTCTGGTAGTGCGCCAGATCGAGCTTGCCGGCGTAGGCAAAGAACTGGTGACCGAAACCGCCGCCCGGGCCGCGACCGACCACGCCGATCACGTGCGGGCCATGAGGCAGGTTCACTTCGACGAGGATGTAGCTGGTGTCGGAGGCAAAGTAGAAACGCCGGGACTGCTCCAGGCTGTACTTGCCGAAACTCATGTCCGACATGCGCGCCAGGATCGGGAACTGCAAGGCGTTGATCGAGGCGGATTTGCCGAGGTTGTTTGCGCCGTAGACCGACAGCGGTTCTTCCAGCGGGAACAGGCCGAGGCTGTAACCGGCGGTGTTCAAAAGGGCAAAACGGCGGATGCCGTAGCGTTCCTGGCTCATGCGTCGGACTCCTGTTCTTCGGCAATGGCGCGGGCCAGTGCGTCTTCTTCGCTCTCTTCCTCAAATTCGCTGAGATCGAGCGGGTCGTCGGTGGCGAGGAATTTCGCCTCGGCCTCTTCGTCGATCAGCACCGGTGCCGGCAGGGGCAGAACGCTGTGCACGCTGGCCGCCAGATCGCGGTCCTGCTGAACCGACAGGCAGACGTCGAGGAACCGGTGCATCGGCGGCAGGAAACGGTACACGCCGTTTTCCTCGCTGGCGAAGCCGAGCTGAGTCATGCGGCGCATGATTTTTTCTTCGAGTTCTTCGACGGTCTGTACTTCGGCCTGGATGAACAGGTCGCGGTACTTTTCCAGCAGCGACGGCAGTTCTTCACGGCCGAGGCTGCCACCGTCGAGTACGGCGATCGGGTCGCGGCCCTGATCGGCCAGATGTTCGACCAGGATGAAAGTGAACAGCGCCAGGCGCTGGGCAGTCTTGTTCACCGCCGCAGCCGCCATGTCCGGCACGAAGTAATAAAAACCACGGGTGTCGCAGACCAGTTCGAAGCCCAGTGCCTTGAACAGCGTGCGGTATTGGTCCTGGAAGTTCGACAGTTGTGCGTACAGCTCCGGGTCGCGGCGGCTGACGTGGTAACCCTTGAACAGCTCGCGGAAGATCGGCGCGAGTTGCGACAGTTCGGATAGATCAAGATGCATTGGGGATGCTCGCAGAATCCTCGGCGGCGGTGTCGCCGGCCGAGAGCAGGGCGAAGGAGCGCAGGCTGACCTGGTGCTCGTGAGTGTGATATTCGCGGCGTTCCAGACGCTCGCGCTTGAAGCGTTTTTCCCGCGACAGGCGCGAGAACCAGTAAAGCAATTCGTCGGTCGCGCCGTCCGGTTCCTGCTCCAGCAGCCAGGTCATCAGATCCGGCATCGGCAGGGACTCTTCGCAGCGGTCGACCATCTCGCGCACGGTGCGCGGTGCACGCGGGGCATCGCCGGTCTTCTGCGCTTTGTGCGCCTTGGGGAAGCGCGCCGGTTTCGGCTCGAAACGGGCCAGGGCGTAGACGTAGGCTTCAACCTGGCTGGCACTGCCGAGGAAGGTGCTTTGCGGCCGGGTGAACAGCGGCATCGCGGCTTGCGGCACGGCGTCGATGCCTTTGCGGCGAATCGCGGCGAGAGCCAGCGCCGCGCCACGGGTCACGGCATTGTGTCGGCGCGCTTCTTCACGCAGAGGCAGCAGCAGTTCCCGGGCGTGACGCAGGGTCAACTGGGCGCTGGTCTGCATTTCGAGGATGCGCGCGTGGGTGCGCAGCAGCATGTCGTCATCGACCAGATGGCCGAGGCGCTGCTGTTCGCTGAGCATCTTCAGCAGCACGGTTTCGACCTTGCGCACGCCTTGCTCGAAGGCGCCGTCGGCGTTCACCAGATCGATCATCGGCTCGACATATTCGTCCCAGGTCGCCAGCACTTCGGCATAACGCTGACGCAGCGGGATCTGCCGGTCGCTGGTCTTGGCCCGTTCGGCCACGGCCACCAGCGCCTGTTCGTCGTTGTCGAGTTTCTTCAGAACGTCGCGCACGCGCATGTCGAGCAGACGCAATTGGCGGGCCAGATCATTGCCGTCGCGGACGTCGAATGCATCCTGAATGTAACCGGCCAGACGCTCGAGGTGCCGCAGATAGGCTTCGATTTCCAGGCACAGGCCCAGACGGTGTTCCCGGCGCAGGTAGGCGAGAAAGTCGTGGATCTGTGCATTGAGCTCGAAACGGTTCGGGCTTTTCGCCACGGGAACCAGAATGTCGAGGCGGATCCACACGTCGAGCAGACTGGTGATGTCCTGCGGCGTGCTGTCCAGTTGTTGGGCGGCCAGTTGCGTGCGCAGTTCGTTGAGGCTCAGGGTGCCCTGGTCGAAGTGCTCGCACAGTGGCTCCAGAAGTGCCCAGTGTTCAGCGAGGGCGCGCAAGACGCGCTTGGGTTCGATCATCGGAATGGCCGGCTGGTTGGCGATTAAAAGCCGCGATTGTACTGCATCACGAAGGATGCGATTCACTCTCGGGACGGGCTGTCGCTTTTCTTTGCGTCAAGGTATCGATCAACAGCGGGCGATCTTGAGCGAAGGGCGGTAGAATCAGCGCACTTCAGTTATCCACAAGTGGCCGACCCTTGCTAATCGAGTCCCGCCGCCGCGCCTATTTGAACGCCATGCAGGTGGTCAACTGGCTGCCGCGCACCGAATTGCCCTTTGCCGCACCGTCGCGGCCCGAGCTGCTGGACATGCCCGAGCCCGAGCCCGGGATTGCCGCGCCGGTGATTCCGGCAACCCCGGCCGAAGCGCCGGAGCAGCCGGCTGCGCGTCCGGTCGAGCGGCCGAAGATCGAGGTTCCGCGACCTTCGCTGGCCAGCACCCGTACGGGCGCCAAACCGGTCGAAGAAGTCGACGACACACCCGTGGTGGCCAAGCCGGCGCCGGTGCCGCCACCGCGTTTCGCCCTGCAATTGCTGCGCGCCGGCCGTTGCCTGCTGCTGGTGGAGTTACCCACAGGCGAAGCCTTCCAGTCGCGCGATCCTGCCTATCTGTTGCTCAAGGACATGCTGCGTGCCGCCGGCCTGCCGGACGCGCCGCAGATTGTCGGTGAGCCGGTGCGCTGGCCATGGCTGAATCGCGGCACGATGGATCAGGGCCCTGAAGCGGCCCGGGATTTCGTCCAGGGTTTCCTGTCGGTGCAGATGGAGGCGGCGCCGTGCGCCTGCCTGTGGCTGATCGGCCTGCCGGCGGTGCGCTTTGCCGGTGAGGCGGATGCCGAAGCGTTCAACCGTGAATTGCAAATCGAGGGTCTTGGCCTGGCGTGGGCCGTGCCGGGGCTGGAATTGTTGATGGAAGAGCCACAGCGCAAGGCCGCCGTGTGGCAAGCCATGCGTCGGCTGATGGCGCGCTGGAAAGAATCGAATGAGTGACGCTGTATCGTTTCGCCCGATGACCGAGGCGGATCTGGACGCCGTGCTGAAGATTGAATTCGCCGCGTACAGCCATCCGTGGACCCGCGGGATTTTTCTCGATGGCCTGGGCAAGTACCAGATCTGGCTGATGTTCGAAGGCGAGCAACAGGTGGGACACGGGGTGGTGCAGATCATTCTCGATGAGGCGCATCTGCTCAACATCACGGTCAAGCCGGAAAACCAGGGGCGCGGGCTGGGGCTGACCCTGCTCGAATACCTGATGTCCCGCGCCTACGCCGCCAATGCCCGGGAATGTTTCCTGGAAGTGCGCGACAGCAACACCTCGGCGTTTCGCCTGTATGAACGTTATGGCTTCAACGAGATCGGCCGACGTCGGGATTACTACCCGGCGGTCGGCGGGCGTGAAGATGCCGTGGTCATGGCCTGCACGCTCGTCGACTGATCCTTTTTAAAAGCTTCGCGAGCAAGCCCGCTCCCGCAGGTTCTGGTGTCGTATACATAATTTGAGTACAACCCGGATCCCTATGGGAGCGGGCTTGCCCGCGATGGCGTCCTGTCAGGCAATACCAATCAGCGGTTGCCATCCAGCGGATCACGCCGCGCCAGTTCCGCTTCATCCAGCCCATTGCCGCCGCCGATGTCGTCCTCGTCGACCACGCTCAGATCCCAATCGGCCTGATTGCCTTCTCCGAGTTCCTGGGCATCCCGGGCGCCATCTTCACGGATCAGGGTTTCCGGGCTGAGGTCGTCGTCGGTAGGTTCATGATCGGCGGTCGATGCCCCGGTCAAACCGGCTTCGCGCACGCGGTCACGGGGCATCAACTGTTCGCGCTCGCGTTCAGGCAGTTCATCGCCGATCTTCGCACTGGGCTCTTCGTCGTCGAAATCCAGCTCGTGCACCGACCCCATGCGGTCTTCGTTATCATCGATGGGCTCCGGTTGCACCGCATCGTACGGACGTCGTGAATCAGTCATGGCAAATCCTCATACTGTGGGCCTTACTGAGGTGGACTCACCAGGCGCGCGAGAATTCAAAGCAAATCACCCGCGATCCCTGCGTGACCCCGACGGGCGGTCGACTGTCATACCAGCGCATCTTTCTTGAGGCCTTACAGCATGCATGACTTACAAGACCTGATTGATAACAACGAGCGTTGGGCTGACGCGATCACCAAGGAAGACCCGGATTTCTTCGCCAAGCTGGCCCGTCAGCAGACGCCTGAATATCTGTGGATCGGCTGCTCCGACGCACGGGTGCCGGCCAACGAAATCGTCGGCATGCTGCCGGGCGATCTGTTCGTTCACCGCAACGTCGCCAACGTGGTGCTGCACACCGACCTCAACTGCCTGTCGGTGATCCAGTACGCGGTGGACGTTCTCAAGGTCAAACATATCCTGGTGACCGGGCACTACGGCTGCGGCGGTGTGCGGGCGTCGATGCAGGATCGCCAGTTCGGCCTGATCGATGGCTGGCTGCGTTCGATCCGCGACCTGTACTACGAAAAACGCGAAGAACTGGCCAAGCTGCCGACCGAAGAAGAACAGGTCGACCGTCTGTGCGAGCTCAACGTGATCCAGCAAGTGGCCAACGTCGCCCACACCAGCATCATCCAGAACGCCTGGCATCGCGGGCAGAGCCTGTCGATCCACGGCTGCATCTACGGCATCAAGGATGGTCGCTGGAAAAGCCTGAACACCACGATCAGCGGTTTCGAGCAATTGCCGCCGCAGTACCGTTTGCGTCCGGTCGGCGCGCCTTGATCGGTCGTTCAGCGTAAACCTTGCCGACGCCGCCAGTTCAGCAAATAGCGCTGGCCTTCAAGATTGGGTGTTTCGTCGTAACCGGTGATCCACCCACGGCAGTTCGAGGACCCGCAACCACAGGCAAACTGCCGCAGCAGTTTGTCTTCGGTGGCGGTGTAATCGATGGTCAGCCTTTCACCCTCCACAATATCGCGCAGGGCCCATACCCATAACTCGCTCATGTCGAGAAAGGTGTTCGGGTCGCAGGAATGCTCGAACGCGCCGCAAAAACGCGGATCGTAGAGGTGGATACCGGCCAGCAGTTGCCGGGTCTGCCGGCATCGATAGGGCAGCAGTTGGCCAGAAACCCGGCACATTCGGGTGATACGCAGGAATGCCCGGCATGCTACGACAGCGGTGGCCACGCCCTCGGGATCGTGAACAATCTCGAAATCCTGCTTCGACGGAAATCCCATGCGCACGGGGAGCCCGGCAAAAGGATAAATGCCCTCGGTATCGCGCGCCGGTTTACCCGGTAGTGCGTAAGTGTTCATAACGGTCCCTGTTGGCTTCGGTGTCGCGACTTCCCTCGGCTGGCGTCCTGTCAGTCCTGCAACACGATGATTGGATCCAAGATCGCGCAAATCACACTAACGGTCTACTGTCAGATCTGACAGGCGAAATAGACGCTTTCCCGGGTCAGCCAGGGCTGACACGGGAAGAACGTCCGATTGCTCAGAGGTGGGCGGCGGGCGCGACCATGTCCGGCAATGGGCTTTTCAGCTCTTGCAGCTGGGATTTGACCGGTGAGGTCGAGCAGGTTTTGTCCGCTTGTGCCACGGTCTCGTTGCGGATCGTGGTGTAGAACAGCTCGCAGGTCTTGGCTTTCTGCGTCACTTGCCAGGTCTGGGTACAGCTGTTGAGCAGTGTCTTCGGATCGATGCCCGGTTTGCTGCCCATTCCGGCCTGCCAGCAGGCAGCGCTCAAGTCTTGTCCCATCACCTTCAGACCGGCCGCATCGGCCTTGGCCTGGGCATCGTCGCCGGTGTAGTTGCTCGGGTCGGCGGCGTACCAGATGTAGCTCGGGTGGTTGGAACCCAGCACCGGTACGTTCACCCCCGCGCTCGGGCTGATGGTCGCCAGGCCCAGTACATTCACGGTCGCACCGTATTGCTGCTTGATCCAGTTACGCACCGGCGCACCAAAGGCAACCATCGGCAGCACGGCGCCGCTGGCGTTCTGGCTGACCTGCTTGACCATGGTGGTCTGGTAGTCCTTGAAGTAGTCGTACACGCCTTCCAGATCCTTGCCGGCGCTGGCAGGCGCGGCGATCGGGGCGATGTCGACGATGGTCTGGTAGGCCGGCGTCTGGTCGGCGGGGATGCCATTGTCGGTCAGCAGCGCGGCCCAGCGGTCGGTGGTGTTCGAGCGCAGGTAATCCTGGGCCTGGGTCAGCGAGTAATCCGGCGGGAAGTGCAGCAGCTCGACACTCTTGCGGTTTTCCAGGGCCATGCCCAGTGGCAGGAACAGGTACCAGCTGTACGCCCATTTGCCGTCGGCGTTGAGCTTGCTGGCGCCGTTGTACGCCAGATCGCCGGCGTCCAGCAGCGCGGTCAGCGGTTTGTCGTAGCCCTGTGGTACGCCGCTGATTTCGGCATAGAGCTGATCGTTGTCGTTTTTCACCAGCACTTTGGCGTTGGTGTAGCCGTCACGCTGCACGCTCTGGCTCAGGTAATGGGCGACGGTCTGCTCCAGCGTCCAGTTGCGAAAGCAGATCACACTGCAATTGTTGGGGTAGGCGAAGAGGCGGGTGACGCGTTCGGTGCTGCCCAGTTTCAGCTCGACATCGGCGTGGGCGGCGGCGCTCAGCGTGAGCGCCGCGAGGGTGAGGCCTGCAAGTTTCAACATGCTCAGATCCTTTTCAGCGAGGGTAAAACCTTGGTGGAGGGCAATCCGGCCCGCGTCTAGCCTAGCCGGGGAACAGGAGTTTCAGCGAATAACCAAGCTGACTCGCAAGAATCACGCCGGTCATGACCACCAGAAACAGCAATTGCAGCGGGCTGAAATGCGCCCAGTGCAGCGCGGTCAGCCATGGGTGCTTGTCGCTGAACTCCGGGTCGAGCGTACCGATGCGCCGCTTGTGCCAGAGCCCGATCACGATTACGCCGATGTAGGTGAAGGCTCCCAGACCACCAAGCATGACCGAGAACAGCAGGATCATCACGGCTTGCGGCACGCCATGGCGCAGCACGAGCCAGCGGGTATCAGTGTTCCATTGGCGTGGAATGATTTTTTCGGTCAACCACAGATCCTGAACGATCAAATGGGCGCTGATCAGAAACCAATAACTCAGGCCGATCCGGAAAAACCAGACAGGAACGCAGGCGAAGGCCAGGGGGATGACGATGCTCATCGCCGTGGTTTTGTGCTCGGCGGGAAGATAGAACAGCCACAGCGCTAACGCTATCGCGGCCCATGAGCGCAACCAGGTTTCGGCGGCGATGTAACGCGGCAGAAACCGTCGCCAGTAGAAAACGTCGGCGTATGGCAAGCGGGCGAGCAGGTCGGGGAAGCGCCACTTGAGGGTTTCCGACAACTGCTGGCAGGCCTGCCAGTCCGCCGGAATGAAGCGGTCGGTCAGGTCTTTGTGTTGCCGCGGCTTCATCGGGCTGATCAGCATGCGCGCGGCCAGTGCGTCGGGCGACCCGTTGCGCAGATCTTCGGCCCGGGCGCAAAGAGTGTCGTAGAGGCTTTCCTGGTTGCAGCGCTCGATCAGCGCCTGCCAGAGCCAGTCCGGTTGCGGATGAATGCCCTTGGTGTCGTCCCAGCCAAATAATTGGGAGATACGGTCGAACAGCGGAACGCTCCACTCCGTGTCCTGCAGCAGTTGCAGAATGATCTGCTGCCAGTGTTCCCGACGGTCGAACACCTGGAGCCACGGTTGGGCCGTATAAGTCCTGAGCAGCGCGAGAAATTCGCGCTCGTTTTGCGAAGCGAGCAGCGTTTCCAGCGATTGCCGGTAATCCGTCAGCAGCTCGTTGGCGAGAATGCTGCGCTGCCCGTCGCCGATGACGATCTCCTGCCAGGGGCCCAGCCAACCGAGGTGCTGCACCGCCCAACGGGCAATCGAAAGGCGCAGGGCGGGCTGATCGAAGCACAACGTCAGCAACAATGTCTGGAACGCCTGCGCACAATCCTGCTGGCGCGCTTGCTCCCAGCGCTCGTCCAGGTTGGCTTCCGAGAGGCCGTTCAGCAATTGCGATGCGGCTTCAATGGCCGGGTCGGCAGTCAGCTGCTCGGGTTCCAGGTTAAGAGGCTCCGGATTCAGGGGCTGTACCCGCAAGATCGGCGATTCGAGCGGTGCTTCGGGCGCGGCCGGGGTCACCGGTTCAAATAGCGCCGCAGGGTAATCCCAGGCATCGGTCCCTGTCTTCTGCAGCGGCTGAGCCATGGACTGCTCTTGTGCCGCCAGCGCGGCGATCCCCGGAGCCTGCATCACGTCGCCGTGTTCCTCGGTCTCTTCGTTTTCCAGGCGCCATTGGGCAATCGACAGTGCGCGCTCATAGGCCTCGCGCAGGCGCTGGAAGCCTGCGGCATCTTCATCGGGCCGGAAGACTTTCAACAGGCGCGCATAGCTGCGCTTGATATCGCGCAGCCCGGCGTCTTCGGGCAGTTGCAGGACGGACCAGCATTCCATGTCGTGCTTCCTTACTGCCAGGGGCTGCGGTCGAGGGCGCTCAACTGCTTGCTCAGTTCGGTGCGGGTCTCACGGATCTGCCGCTCGTCCTGAGAGTCCAGGGCGTGCTGGAATTGCTTGGCCCAATGGCCGATCTGATCACGCAGGTCGCCCAGGCTTTCCTGATACAGACGTTCCAGCCGTGCACTGAGCAGGGTGTTCACTTGCTGCTCGCGTGGATGGATCTTCAATTGCGCCAGAGCTTGCAGACGTTGCTGGATTTCCTCGGGCGTCAGCACGCCGGGGTTGTTCTCGATGACCAGCGAGTGTTGCTGACCGGTCAGGGGGATGCTGACCTGGGCTTCGAGCAAACCGTTGTTGTCGTAGGTGAAGCGTACATCCAGCTCGACTTCGCCGGCCTTGCGCTTGGGCACCTTGATGTCCAGTTGGCCGAGCGCCACGTTGTCTTTGACCAGGCGGCTTTCGCCCTGAAAGATTTTCACGACGACCTGTTCCTGGTTGTCGTGAAGGGTCTGCACGGTTTTCACCCGGCTGACCGGAACGATGCTGTTGCGTTCGATGATCGGCAGGTAATGACCGCTCTCATACTGGCGACCGACCTGGGTGGAGGTCTCGATCCCCAGGGTGTAGGAGCAGACATCGGTGAGCACCACTTCTTCCAGCGCGGCCGAACGGGCCTTGAGCGCTGCCTGAATGGCGGCGCCCTGTGCCACGACCTGATCCGGATCGAGGCTGATCGACGGGAAGCGGCCGAACAGCCCGGCAGCCAGTTTGCGCACCAGTGGCATGCGGGTGGTGCCGCCGACCAGCAGGATTTCGTCGAGGTCGCTGACGCGGATGCGTGCGTCGCGCAGGGCTCGTTCGATCGGCGCGCGCAGGCGTTCGAGCAGCGGCATGTACAGCGTCGCCATTTGCGCCTGGGTGATGGTCTGGGTCCATTGTTTTTCGCCGACTTGCACTCGGAATTCGGCGCTGGCGTCCTGGCCCAGTGCGCGGCGCACACGCTCGGCTTCGCGGCGCAGCGGCTGGAGGATGGTGGAGCGCTCGGGGAAATCCGACACGTTGCGATGTTGGTCGATAAAGTGCTCGAGCAACACGTTGTCGAAATCCTCGCCACCGAGGAAGTTGTCACCGGCGCTGGCGCGCACTTCCATGACGCCTTCGAAGAGTTCGAGAATCGACACGTCAAAGGTGCCGCCGCCCAGGTCGAACACCAGAAACGAGGTTTCCTTGTCCCGTTGGTGCAGGCCGTAAGCCAGTGCGGCGGCGGTGGGTTCGTTGATCAGCTTTTCGACTTTCAGGCCCGCCAGTTCACCGGCGATGCGCGTGGCCTTGCGCTGGGCGTCGCTGAAATAGGCCGGCACGCTGATCACGGCTTCGGTGACGGTCTGGCCGTAGGTGCGCTCGACGTCTTCTTTCAGGCTCTTGAGCACCAGCGCCGACAGCTCTTCCGGGCGGAATTTTTTATCCCCGAGGTAAACCTCCGTCGCACTGCCCATATGGCGCTTGAACAGCGACGCGGTCAGGCGCGGATGGGTGTGCAGACGCTCACGGGCGGCTTGCCCGACCAGAATCCGGCCCTGATCGTCCAACCCCACCACGCTGGGTGTCAGGAATTGCCCCAGGGCGTTGGGCACCAATTCAGTGGCGTCGCCGCGCCATACGGCAACAAGGCTGTTGGTGGTTCCCAGGTCAATCCCGACGATCATTGCAACGAACTCCCTTTGCGCTCAGACAAAAAATGAAACAGATATTGGCGCGCAAGAATATTACCGAGGCAGTGGCGCGGTAAAGAAAGATGATGGCTCTGAGCCATTATTTGCGGCGGGCGGTCGAGAGAGGAGTACCCCGGAACGTTCTCCAGCTCAAATCGCAGGCGCTCCGGGTTGGTCTAACGGGGGGGGGCAGGACAATGTCGATCCAGCCCGCAATCTGTCTTTGCGAGCTGAATCAGGACGCCACCTTCTACAGCAGTCGCAAGGCGAGCTCGCTCCCTGCTTGCAGGTACCTTACCTGGGCGGTTACGGCATCTTTGACCACGGCTTCGCCGGTGTCGCTCAGCTTGCCTTTTTTTGCATCAATCACGGCGCTCTGCAATAACTGCATCGCCACGTCCATGGCTTTCTGGAAGGCAGTCATATTGTTGTGCAGGCCGAATTCACGAACAACCGCATCCATGCGCCGATCGGCGTCGTCGCGCAGTGTTCTGTACTCAACCACGGTCACGTGATCATCCTGGTAAATATCGCGGATCAGCTCTTCCAGTGTTTTGGAAATGGGTGTCATCGGTTCTTCCTTGGAGCAGGGGAGGATTGAAAGCCGAAAGGCTAATCGATGGCGCCGGCGGAAAAAGTCAGCCCTTTCCCACTTGTCAGGTGGGATAGGGCTGCGGTGGATGTAAGAAGATGAGCCCAGCCCATCATTTGGTTCCGTTTCCTACGGCATGACTGGTGGTGTGTAGGAAAGCGTCGTGCCCAGCGCCCACAGCAACACCAGCACCAGCGGCGTGTGCACCAGCAATTGCACGAACGAGAAACCGATCAAATCCCGGGCCTTCAGGCCCAGTACGCCCAGCAGCGGCAGCATGTAGAACGGGTTGATCAGGTTCGGCAGGGCTTCGGCGGCGTTGTAGATCTGCACCGCCCAGCCGAGGTGATAGTTCAGATCGTTGGCCACCTGCATCACGTACGGCGCCTCGATGATCCACTTGCCGCCGCCGGACGGAATGAAAAAGCCGAGAATCGCCGAGTACACGCCCATCAGCAGTGCATAGGTGTCGTGGGAGGCAATGCTGACGAAGAAGGTCGAGATGTGATGGGCCAGAGTCTGGGCGTCAGTGCCCTTGACCGTAGTCATCAGCGCCGCAATCGAGCCGTACAGCGGGAACTGGATCAGCACCCCGGTGGTGGTCGGCACGGCGCGGGACACCGCATCGAGGAAGCTGCGCGGGCGCCAGTGAAGCAACGCGCCGAGCATGATGAACAGGAAGTTGTAGGTGTTGAGCCCGGAAATCGCAGTGATCGCGGGTTTGGTAGAGAACTCGTGGAACAGCCATCCGGCCGCCAGCAGCACCAGCAGGATGATCAGCAGCGGGCTGTGTTCCAGCCATTCGCCTGGGCGGGTGCGCGGTTGCAGCGGCGGCAGGTTGAAGGCCGGGTCGATGCCGCAGGCCTTGGCGTCACGTGCCGAGTTCGGGCCGGGCGCGGTGGCGAAGGCGATGATGATCGAAATCACGATCAGCGCCAGCAGCATGACTCCCGACTGCCAGAGGAAAATCGTCTGGGTGAACGGAATCACCCCGGTGATCGACAGGATCGACGGCGGCAGGCTGGCCGGGTTGGCCTGCAACTGCGCGGCGGACGACGACAGCCCCAAGGCCCACACGGCTCCGAGGCCAAGGTAGGCGGCGGCACCGGCGGCGCGGTAGTCCATTTTCAGATCGGTGCGGCGGGCGAGGGCGCGGACCAGCAGGCCGCCGAACACCAGCGACAGCCCCCAGTTGAGCAGGGACGCGACCATCGAGATCAGCGCGACCCAGGCCACGGCGGAGCGGCCGTTCTTCGGGATCCGCGCCAGGCGATCGATCAGCTTCACGGCAGGCGGCGAACTGGCCACCACGTAACCGCCGATCACCACAAAGGCCATCTGCATGGTGAACGGGATCAGGCTCCAGAACCCGTCCCCGAAGGCCATGGCGGCGTCGGTGGGTTTGGCACCCATGGCCAGGGTCGCCAGCGCGACGATGATCACCGCCAGCGCGGCGAATACCCAGGAGTCGGGAAACCAGCGTTCGGCAAAACTTGAACAGCGCAAGGCAAAGCGCGCAGAGCGGCTATCTTCGATATCAACGGCCACGGGAGTACCTCGGATTTTTATGTTTATTGTGGTCTTCGGGGCTTGGCCAGCCCGTCTGGACAGGTGCCAACAGTAAATCAACCGGCGGATTTTTGTGACCGTGTTTTGCCGAATCAGACTATGGTCTAACGGGTTGTCCGGCGGCCCGTTTGCGTAGACCATGGGCGCCTTGGTTTTTTGCCTGCCAGAGTTCTTTGCCATGACTGCCCATTCCACTGCCCGACCGGCGCCGTTCAGCCGTTCCGACTACAAGACCCTCGGCCTTGCGGCCCTGGGCGGGGCGCTGGAGATCTACGATTTCATCATTTTCGTGTTCTTCGCCCTGACCCTCAGCCAGCTGTTCTTCCCGCCGGAAATGCCCGAGTGGCTGCGCCTGCTGCAAAGCTTCGGGATCTTCGTCACCGGCTATCTGGCGCGCCCGCTGGGCGGGATCCTGATGGCGCATTTCGCCGACCGGCTGGGGCGCAAGAAAGTCTTCAGCCTGAGCATCCTGATGATGGCGCTGCCGTGCCTGCTGATCGGGATCATGCCGACCTACGCGCAGATCGGCTATTTCGCACCGCTGTTGCTGCTGGCGCTGCGCATCCTGCAAGGCGCGGCGGTGGGCGGTGAAGTGCCGAGCGCCTGGGTGTTCGTGGCCGAGCATGCGCCGGCCGGCCATCGCGGTTATGCCCTGGGCTTTCTGCAGGCCGGGCTGACCTTCGGTTACCTGATCGGCGCGTTGACCGCGACTTTTCTGGCGCAAGTGTTCACCCCCGCCGAAGTGCTGGATTACGCGTGGCGTTATCCGTTCCTGCTCGGCGGCGTGTTCGGTGTGATCGGCGTCTGGTTGCGCCGCTGGCTGAGCGAAACCCCGGTGTTCATGGCCATGGAGGCGCAGCGCGAGGCGCGGGTCGAACTGCCGCTGCGCACCGTGCTGCGCGATCACCGCCTGGCCATGTTGCCGGCGATGCTGCTGACCTGCGTGCTGACCTCGGCGGTGGTGGTGTTCGTGGTCATCACCCCGACCATGATGCAGAAATCCTTTGGCATGACCGCCGGCCACACCTTCGCGCTCAGCGCATTGGGCATCGTCTTCCTGAATATCGGTTGTGTGATTGCCGGTCGACTGGTCGATCGCATCGGCGCGTGGCGCACGGTCATGCTCTACAGTCTGTTGCTGCCACTGGGGATCGGCCTGCTTTACACCTGCCTGATCAGCGGCGGTGACTGGGTCGGTCTGGCTTACGCCGTCGCCGGATTGTGCTGTGGCGTGGTCGGTGCGGTGCCGTCGGTGATGGTCAGCCTGTTCCCGGCGCGGATCCGCGTTTCCGGGATCTCCTTCACCTACAACATTGCCTACGCCGCCTGGGCGAGTGTCACACCGTTGCTGCTGATCGGTCTGATGCCGTGGAGTCCGTGGATCTGTGTGATGTTCTGCGCGGTGATGGGCGCGGTAGGTGTCGCCAGTGCGGCGTATTTTGGTTCGCGAATGCCACGCGCGGAGCGGTGTGCCGTGGCCGGCACCGCCTGAGTTGTCGAGGCGTAACTATTTTTGTAGGACACGCCTCAAACGCTCTTCAGAAAAGCCCTCCAAGGCCGATGGTTAGGCTGTGTGTCCGCTATCCATCCAGTCCATCGGTGCTCTCCCCCATGTTCAACAAACGCCTGAAGCAAGAGCTGGCGGCTCTTCGTGAAGAACTCTCCAGCCTTCTGCAAGTGAAGGAGAGCCTGGAAAGCGAGATGCTGGTGCTCAATCTCGAGCCTGACGGACGGATTCAGTCGGTCAATCAGAATTTCCTCAACGAAATGCTCTACAAGAGCCACGACCTGATCGGCCGCGCCATCGAAGACATCGTGCCGTCCCATGTGAAGTCCGATGAGTTTCATCACCGCTTCAAGGCCGCTCTGACCCGTGGCGAGCATTTCGCTGGCGCTGTGCGCCTCTCTCGAGGCAACGGGGAGGAGGCGTGGTTGCGCTCTATCGTCCAGCCGATTCGTTCATCGGATGGGCGGATCAAGCATTTCTCGATTTTCTCCAGCGACCTGACCCGCACCATCGAGGCCTCGCGCGAACACGAAAACCTGATCGGCGCACTGGTGCGTTCGACCGCCGTGATCGAGTTCGACCTCAGCGGAAACGTGCTGAGCGCCAACGAACGGTTCCTGCAAGGCATGGGTTACAGCCTGGCGCAGATCAAGGGCAAACATCACCGCCAGTTCTGCGAGCCGGAGGAGTACAACAGCGCCGAGTACCAGAACTTCTGGCGCCGCCTGAACAACGGCGAATTCGTCGCCGGCCGTTTCAAGCGGGTCGACAGCCATGGTCGTGTCGTCTGGCTGGAGGCGTCTTACAACCCTGTGCTCGACGCCAACGAAAAACTCTACAAAGTGGTGAAGTTCGCTACGGTGATCACGGATCAGGTGAATCAGGAACAGGCCGTCGCCGACGCCGCCAATATCGCCTACAGCACGTCCCTGCAGACCGACAGCACCGCCCAGCGCGGCACCCGTGTGGTGACGGAAGCGGTCAATGTGATGCGCGATCTGTCCAGGCACATGCAGACCGCCGGCGAAGGTATCGAGGCGCTGAACGAGCAATCCCAGGTGATCGGCACCATCGTCAAGACCATCAGCGGCATTGCCGAACAGACCAACCTGCTGGCGCTCAACGCCGCCATCGAAGCCGCTCGCGCCGGTGAACAGGGGCGCGGGTTTGCGGTGGTGGCTGACGAGGTGCGGCAACTGGCCTCGCGCACCAGCCAGGCGACCGAAGAAATCGTCGGCGTGGTGCGCCAGAACCAGGACATGGCGCGCAACGCCGTGGCCCTGATGACCGACGGCAAGCAACAGGCCGAACAAGGTCTGGCGCTGGCGGCGGAGGCCGGTACGGTGATCGTCGAGATCCAGGACGGCGCGCAGAAAGTGGTGAACGCGGTCGGCCAGTTTGCCAATCAGTTATCCAGCTGATGCTGTCAGGCGAAGGGATTGTCCATGGCAATCCCTTCGCGGTTTTTATCCCGCTACAATCGGCTCTTTTTCCCGGAGCAGATCCCATGAGCGAGTCTTTCCGTCGCCCGGTTCCCCTGAACAAAGCCTACCGCCTGCTCAATCACGGGCCGACCGTGCTGGTCAGCGCCGCCCATGCCGGGCAGCGCAACATCATGGCCGCGGCGTGGGCCATGCCGCTGGATTTCGAACCGCCGAAAGTCGCGGTGGTCCTCGACAAATCCACCTGGACCCGGCAACTGCTCGAAGCCTCGGGCACCTTTGTTCTCAACGTTCCCTGTGTGAAACAGGCTGACATCGCGCAGACCGTCGGCTCGACATCGGGCCTGGAAATCAATCGCGATCAAGGTCAGGACAAGTTCCAGGCTTATGGTCTGCAAACCTTCGCTGCTGAACAGGTTGATGCTCCGATGCTGGACGGTTGCGTGGCCTGGCTCGAATGCCGGTTGCTGCCGGAGCCGCACAATCACGAACAGTACGATCTGTTTCTGGCCGAGGTGATTGCGGCGCAGGCTGATTCGCGGGTCTTCAGCGATGGACGCTGGCATTTTGAAGGGCATGACGGCTTGCGCACTCTGCACCATGTGGCCGGTGGACATTTCCTGACAATTGGCGATCCGGTGGATGGCAAGATGCTTGAGGTTTGAGCATCGCTGGATGACAAGTCATGGCCGGATGTTGCAATACAAAAAAGGCTTACCTCTCGGTAAGCCTTTTTCAGTTGGCAGCGTTGATTCAATCCCCCAACGCTACTCCTTCGCGCCGAGGATCTGCCCCACCTGACAGCGTTGCCTTCCCCGCAGCATTCTTGACCCGCACGATGGTCTGGGTGCCGCTGGTCATGTCGATTTCGCTGACGGTGTGGCTCTTGTCCTTGAGTGCCTGGATCAGCGTCGGGCTGAACTGGCCCTGTTCCAGTTCAGTGGGGCCGTTGCGGCTGCCGAAGTTGGGCTGGCTGATGGCGCTTTGCGGGTCGAGGTTCCAGTCGAGCAGGCCGACCGTGGTTTTGGCCACGTATTCGATGATCTGTGAGCCGCCGGGGGAGCCGACGGTGGCGACAAACTCGCCACTGTTGCGGTCGAAGATCAGGGTCGGCGCCATCGATGAGCGCGGGCGTTTGCCGGGCTCCACGCGGTTGGCGACTTTCTGTCCGTTCTCTTCGGGGATGAACGAGAAATCGGTCATCTGGTTGTTGAGGAGGAAGCCCTGAACCATCAGGTGCGAGCCGAATGCTGCCTCGATGGTGGTCGTCATCGACACGGCGCCACCGAAGTCATCCACGGCCACCACTTGCGAGGTGGAAATGCGCAGCGGCGAGCGATCCGGCGCGTAGGCAACCTGGACGCCCGGCGGTGTGCCGGGTTTGGCGCTGCCCATGCTGCGTTCGCCGATCAGGCTGGCGCGGCTGGCCAGGTAACCCGGATCGACCAAGCCTTTTACCGGTACCGGCACGAAGTCGGTATCGGCTACGTATTGCGCGCGGTCGGCGTAGGCCAGGCGCTCGGCTTCGGCGATCAGGTGCACGGCTTGCGGTGCCGGTTCGATGCCGGCCGGTTTATCGGTCTTCACAGGCTTGAGCGGCGTCAGGGACAGGCGCGGATCGCGGGTTTCCAGCGCCTGCAAGGTGCCGAGAATCTGCGCCACCGCAATCCCGCCCGATGACGGCGGCGGCATTCCGCAAACTTGCCAGCGCTTGTAGTCGGTGCACAGGGGCGCGCGTTCCTTGGCCTGATAGTGCTGAAGGTCGGTCAGCGACAGGCTGCCGGGGTTGGCGTGACCCTGAACCTTGGCCACGATCTCTTCGGCGATCGGGCCTTTGTACAGTGCGTCCGCACCTTCGTTGGCGATGCGTTTGAGAACGGCGGCCAGCGCCGGGTTTTGCAGTCGCGTGCCGACGGCTTTGACGCTGCCATCGCTGTTCAGAAAGTACTTGGCCATGTCCGGCGAGCGGCGAATCACCGGGTCGGATTCCAGCAGCGAATGCAGGCGCGGGGAGATCGCAAAACCCTGCCCGGCCAGTTTGATCGCCGGTTCGAACAGCTTGGCCCACGGCAAGCGGCCGTGCTTTTTGTGCGCCAGTTCCAGCGCTCGCATCACGCCCGGCGTGCCGACGGAGCGTCCACCGATCTGCGCCTGCGGGAACGGCATCGGTTTGCCGTCGGCTTGTAGAAACAGCTTTTCGGTCGCACCGGCCGGTGCGGTTTCGCGACCGTCATAGGTGCGCACCTGTTTACCATCCCACAGCACGATCATCGCGCCACCGCCGATCCCCGAGGACTGCGGTTCGACCAGGGTCAACACGGCTTGCATTGCAATGGCGGCATCGATGGCGGAACCACCCTGACGCAACATCTCGCGCCCGGCCTCGGCGGCTAATGGATTGGCAGCGGCGGCCATGTGTTTTTCGGCGTGGCTGGCTTGCAGGCCGGTGCGGTAACCGGAGGCGGCTTCCGGTGCCAGCGGCAGGGTCGAGGAGGGCGGGGCGTTGCAGGCCGTGAGGGCGATGGCGCTGACGATCAGCGTCAAGGCGGGCAGGCGGAAACGGTTCAGGGGCAGGGCTGGAAACACGCGGGGCTCTCCGTCCGTGGGATAAAAGTCTGACGGACTGTATCGACCGACCGTGTACGACGCAAACCGCAGGTGTGTTTGTCCTTCATGCCTTGGCGAATTTTCTGTAGGGTCAGAGCCAATAGTGAAGCCAGAACAATCAACAAGAGGCCGCCATGCACAACGCATTTCCGACACAGCCCAGCTATCGCGAACAGCGCGAGCGCTTTCTAGCAGCCGCGAAGGCGGCAGGTGCAACGCTCTCCTCGTACGCGCATCCGCTCAATGGGCCGTTTGGCGAGTCTTTGGGTACCGATGTCGCGGTGCTGGGGGATCCAGCGGCCAAACGGCGCCTAGTGGCGCTCAGCGGCACCCACGGTGTTGAGGGTTATTACGGTTCGGAGTGCCAGATCGACTGGCTGAAGCATTTCACGCCGGAGTCGCTGCCGAAGGATGTCGCGGTGGTGATGGTTCACCTGATCAACCCGTGGGGCACGGCGTGGCTGCGGCGGGTCAATGAAGACAACATCGACCTCAACCGCAATCACCTGGATTTCAACCGACCGCTTCCGGACAACCGTGCTTACGCCGCGCTGCATGAAATCTACGCCTGCACCGATTTGAACGGCGCCGGGCGGCAAAAGGCTGATGCCTTGCTGGAGGCGCAGATTGCCGAGCACGGATGGCCGGCCGTCATGTCGATTGTCGAGGGCGGGCAGCACAGTCATCCCGACGGATTGTTTTTTGGCGGGCTCGCGCCGAGCTGGTCGAATCGCACGCTGCATTCAATCATCGAGAATCATCTGGCCGGTGCTGAAACCGTGATGTGTTTCGACCTGCACACCGGCGCCGGCGAGTACGGGCATCCGATGCTGCTGACGATTACCCAGGCGCCGTATCCGGCACTGGCCCAAGCGCAATCCATTTACGGCCCGTGGCTCTACACGCTGCACACCGGTGCCGAAACCTTGAGTGATACCGGTGTTGCGGCAACCGCTACGGGTTACACCTCGCAGGCGCTGCTTAGTGCGCTGCCGAATGTGCAACTGATGCCGTTCGTGATCGAGTGCGGGACTTATCCGGGGCCGGACGTGCATCGTTACCTGCGCGATGATCACTGGCTGCATTTGCATGGCGATCCGCTGGATGCGACGGGGCGCGAGATCAAACTGAATCTGCTGGAGCAGTTCTATCCCGCCGATCCGGACTGGCGGGCGATGGTCGGTTTGCGCACGCGGCAGATCTGGGCGAAAGGGCTCGCGGCCCTGGGATAACAGGTATAAACAAACGGCTTGCCCTTCGGTAAGCCGTTTTGACTTCTTGGATATTTGCAGTGGTGGGACTATGGGGGCCTGATGTTCACTGCTTGAAGCCAGGCAGTCCGTTGGTCGCACGCCATTCTTTCACGGTCTTCGTAATGCCCACGGCAGAGTTGTCCTCTCCTGGTTCGGGATAAAAAATCAAGTCGGTGCCATCCGGGTGACCAGTAAGCTTTCTGAATTGTGCCAGCAGCTCGCCAAGCTCCGTATCCGATCCACTTTTATTGGTGGCACGTATTTTTTCGATGAAACGGATAAATTCGGTTTCAGTGTATTCAGATATTTTTTCCATGTGTGTTCACTGTTTTTTATGTTGAAAGATGTGATTTTTAGGGGTGTTGATTCGGAGGTTGTCTATGTCGTAGACAGCGCCGCCATCAGTAATCCGCTCGACGTGATGTATTTCAAATACCCCTCTTGTGCCTACAGACTCCCTGTCTCGAACCGCGGGTGCGTTGCCCGACATTAAACGATCTTGGGCATCCGAATTGAACTGATCGAAAAGTTCTGGATCATCCCGCACGGCTTGCCAGAGTGCTTTTCTGAACGCGTCGAAACTTGAAAACTCCCGCCCTCTGAGCCTGTCCGCTATCCGCGTGGGAATTGGCACACCAATCCCCGTTCCTGCTCCCGCCAGCCATATCCCGGAAACATCCTCACCAATCCCCGTCACCGTCCCGGGCGTCAATCTGGCCGGCTTA
This sequence comes from Pseudomonas sp. DR 5-09, assembly GCF_001655595.1. Lineage (NCBI taxonomy): Bacteria > Pseudomonadati > Pseudomonadota > Gammaproteobacteria > Pseudomonadales > Pseudomonadaceae > Pseudomonas > Pseudomonas sp. DR 5-09. The sequence continues at coordinate 5,384,378 of NZ_CP011566.1, read as the reverse complement.
GAAAACACCACATACAACGACTTCAGCCCGGTCTCCGCCGGAAACACCAGAATACAATCCTCGGCGGTGATGTATTCGCCGGGCAGGATTTCAATCTGGCTGTCGGTGTTCGCGGCGATCGGGTGGACGAGGATCGTACTCAGTGCTTCGCCGTGCTCCGGATGAACCAGTGGCGGCATCGATCCCAGCGGCCCGCGTTGCGGCGTCCACAAAATCGTGATGCCGTTGAGCTTCGCCTCCATGGCGGTCTTGTCGTTGTTCCACTCGACTTTTACGGTACGCACGGAGTCGTCGCCCGAGACGCCGGTGTGGATGCCGTAGACCTGCATGACCCCTTCGGCATCGCGCCGAAACTGGAAGCGCACGCGAGTGGTGGCGCTGGGTAGGGTGCGCAGTTGTTCGTCGGTATAAAGGGTGCCGTCGCCCATTCTGGCCGGCAGCATCCCTAGGATGAAAACACTGGCCGGGCCTGTCGCACCACGGATTGCCCAGTTGAGACGTTGCTGCAGAATTCCACCGCCCGCCATGCGCCCCAAGGCCAGATCGGCGCCGATTGCTTTCGCTACGACCTTACTGGCTGCGGGAAAGCGTATGGCGCCCGCCACCATGATCTTGCCGAAACTGGAGGCGGGCTCAGGTGTTGTGCCCGCATCCGTCCGGCACCAGTTGTCCGGCGTGCAGGACTTGGCAAAAACCAGATCGTCGCGAGGTTTTGAGGATGGCCATTCGTCCGTCGGGACGTAGAGGGGCTCTGGCTCTCGGGGCGGATTCCAGGCGGCCCATGAGGCGCCGCCGTTCGGAAGCTTTCGGCGCCAGATATCGTCGAAAGGGTCTCTGTCCGGGTCCATGACAACTCCCTGTCTGTCGTTGGATCGAGACAGGGGAGCTTGTCGGCCAATCGCGATGGCGATCAAATCGACTTGCCGGGATGCGCGTGCTTGAACGAAAGAAAAATCCTCTTCGTACGCTTTTCGCACCCGGTTCCTACGGAGCCAGCCGATTCACTGAGGAAGGGCACTTTTCTCGAGGCATAAAAAAACGGCCTACCTTTCGGTAAGCCGTTTTTAGTACTTGGTGGCTACACAGGGACTTGAACCCCGGACCCCAGCATTATGAATGCTATGCTCTAACCAACTGAGCTATGTAGCCAAGTGGCGCGCATTATTCCCCTGAAATGGAAAAGCGTCAAGCGTAAATTCAAAATATTTCTTCTTATTTTCAACCGCTTATCCTCCCGCGCCGAAAATCGGCGCGGGAGGGGCTTCAACGCAGCTGAAATCTTCCGGTGTTGGCACTCAAGGCATGGCTGCCCTGGCTCAAGGTGTCCGCCGCAAGATTCACGGCCCGCGCGCCTTCGAGCAGGCGAACCGCCGCCTGATCCACCTGCTGGATATTGCCGCTGACCTCATCGGCGGTGCTGGCCTGTTCTTCGACCGCCGTGGCGATCTGGGCGAGGGTGTCGGTGACGCTCTGCACGGCGCTGGCGATTTCCCCCAGGCGTTCGCCCAGTCCCGTGACGGCTTCCGCGTCCGATTGCGCCTGGCCGCATGCCGCTTCCATCAGGCTCACGGCTTCGTTGACCGTATTGCGCAGGCTGTCGACCGTACCGGCGATCTGCGCCGTGGATGATTGCGTACGTTGCGACAGGCTGCGCACCTCGTCGGCCACCACGGCAAAGCCACGACCTTGTTCACCCGCGCGAGCGGCCTCGATAGCGGCGTTGAGTGCGAGCAGGTTGGTCTGCTCGGCGACGCCGCGAATGGTGTCGACCACCAATTGAATCTGCTGCCCTTGCTCGCTGACCCGGCCGAGCGCTGCGGCAGTTTCGTTCAGGCGCTGATTGAGCTGCTGGATACTTGCCGTGGTGCGTTGACTGTCACGGCTGCTGTCGGCAGCGATGCGCTGGGTGTGCTGGGCGCTGCCCGAAGCCTGTTCGCAACTCTGCGCCACGCCTTGGGACGTCGCCGCCAGTTGCGTGGCCGCTGCAGCGATCTGACTGATCTGCAATTGTTGCGCTTCGACTTCGCTGAGAGCGCCGCTGGAGTGATCGTTGAGGCTGCGTACCGCGTTGCTCAGTTGCGAAGTCTCGTGATCGACACCCAGCAGGCTGGTGCGCAGTTGCACTACGGCCACGTTAAGCGCGGTGCTGATCGACGCCAGTTCATCACGGCCCACGACCGGCACTTGCAAGCTCAGATTGCCGTCGCGCAGAGCCTCGGCGAGCAGCGTGATGCCGCTGGCGCTACGACGGATCGAGGCTTGCAGGCACACGAACAAATATAGCGCCGCCAGCAACAGGCAACCGAAGACCGCCGCGACAACGATGAACTGACGAATCGCCGATCCGTGGTAGTCATCCAGCCGCTGATCCAGCGACACCAGCGATTGCTGGCGCAGCGTGGCGAGGTTGCCGAGCAGGGCATCGAGAGTGCGCTCGAATTCTTCAGGCTTGAGATTGATGCTGCCGCCGAACACGCCGTCATCCAGCACTTTCAATCCGGCGTCCAGCTGTTTGAGGCTGTCGTGATATTGCCCGGCCCAGCCTTGCAGGGCTGGCGGCAGACGCGCTTCAAGCAGGCCAGCGGTTTTCACCAACTGCTCGCGGGCATCGCCGATGCGACTGCGCAGATCACGCAGTTGCAGGCGGCTTTGCAGGGTGAACTGACCGGAAACCACAGACGCTTGGCCGACGGCTGCCAGTCGGCCGACCCGCTCGATCAGGTCTGGTGCGTGCTGGGTGGAAATCTGTGTCAGCAGATAGGTTTCCAGCCATGGCGCGAGGATCAGGCGATTGTCCATCGCGATTTGCTCACGCAAAGCTTGCAAGGCGCTGAGGGCGTTGGTGAAGCGGTCGTAACCATCCGGCCACCAACCGACACCGGAAAGGCTTTTCGAGTCCAGACCATTGAGCGCGGCTTGCAGGGCCTGATAGCGGGTCAGGGTTTCACCTTCCGCGCCTTCGGCTTGCAAGGCACTGCCCAGCTCCAGCGTCGCTTGGGCAACGGCAGGCTGCACGCCATCGAAGGCGGCCACGGCGGCCAGAGTCGCGGGTGTCGGCTGGCGGTTGGTTTCCGTGGCGCGCCAGCGGGCGGCGCGGTCGCGTTGGGCGGCGAGCAGGTTGTCGAGTGCATCGAGGGCGAGCAACTGCCGCACACCGGCACGTTCACCGGCGATCAGGTTAAGTTTGTCGCGATAGTCCTGGCCGATCATCAACAGGCTGCCGGCCAATGGCAGGATAAACAGCAGAAACAACAACTGGAATTTACGTGCGAACCCAAATCGCCCCAGCAACCTGATCCCCGGTGATAAAAAAGCCTGCATGCCCCATGACTCCTCTGGACACCACGCACCATCGGCGTGCATCGCGGTCGTTGCGACCGTGACTGGTGCCCTGCTAAAAGGCCTCGAAAGTTCACCCTTGCCCGCTCTGTAGGCCGGCTCTGTAGCGAAACTTCCCATTCTCGATGCCCTTTGTAAGGGCGCCGCGTTCAAGCGGATAAGCAAGGCAAGATTCAGACCATGGCGTTGCGCTATCACTTGCGGCGCGACGACTGAATAGTTCGTTAGCTGGCTAAGGGGATGGCGCTGGCGCACCGAAAAATGGCACATTGACGCACCTGCCCGCGTGCACCCATCTGCAGTCCGGAAATTCCCATGGCTATCAGCAACGTTCAGACCGCCGCTGCCTCGGCGTCCGCTCCTCCCCAGAGCAGTCCACTGGTGATGCGCATCATCGGCGCGGTGGCGCTGGCGCATTTGATCAATGACCTGATCCAGTCGGTGCTGCCGTCGATCTATCCGATGCTCAAGGCCAACTATGGTTTGAGTTTTACCCAGGTCGGCCTGATTACCCTGACCTTTCAGTTGACCGCGTCGCTGTTGCAGCCGTGGGTCGGTTATCACACCGACCGGCATCCGAAACCGTGGCTGCTGCCCGCCGGTTCCGTGTGCACGTTGATCGGCATTGTGATGATGTCGGTGGTTGGCAGTTTCCCTCTTATCTTGCTGGCGGCGGCGCTGATCGGCATCGGCTCTTCGACCTTCCACCCTGAAGCTTCCCGCATCGCGCGTCTGGCGTCGGGCGGGCGTTTCGGTCTGGCGCAATCGACCTTTCAGGTCGGTGGTAACGCCGGTTCGGCCTTCGGCCCGTTGCTGGCAGCGGCGATCATCATTCCTTTCGGGCAGGGCAATGTGGCCTGGTTCGGGCTGTTCGCGGTGTTTGCGTTGTTCGTGCTCTATCGCATCAGTCGCTGGTACGCCCATCACCTGAACCTGTTCAAGCTCAAGGCCGGCCAGGCCGCCACTCATGGACTGTCGAAGGGCAGGGTGGTCAGTGCGCTGGTGGTGCTGGGGCTGCTGGTGTTCTCCAAGTATTTCTACATGGCCAGCCTGACCAGTTACTTCACCTTCTACCTGATCGAGAAGTTCGACCTGTCGGTGGCCAGTTCGCAGCTGCATCTGTTCCTGTTCCTCGGCGCGGTGGCGGCGGGTACGTTCTTTGGCGGGCCGATTGGCGACAAGATCGGGCGCAAGGCGGTGATCTGGTTCTCGATCCTCGGCGTGGCACCGTTCACGCTGCTCATGCCCCATGTCGACCTGTTCTGGACCAGCGTCCTTAGCGTGGTGATCGGCTTCATCCTGGCTTCGGCGTTCTCGGCGATTGTGGTGTACGCGCAGGAACTGGTGCCAGGCAATGTCGGAATGATTGCCGGGGTGTTCTTCGGACTGATGTTCGGTTTCGGCGGGATTGGTGCTGCGTTGCTCGGGCATCTGGCGGACATTCACGGCATCGAATACGTGTACTTCCTGTGCTCGTTCCTGCCGCTGTTCGGGGTGCTGGCGATCTTCCTGCCAAGAACCAAGAAGGCCTGACGGGCCGAATTTCAGGCACAAAAAAGCCGCGTATCAAACGCGGCTTTTTCATGGGTGCAGCTTTTACACGTTGAAGCGGAAGTGCATCACGTCGCCGTCCTTGACGATGTAGTCTTTGCCTTCCAGGCGCCATTTACCGGCTTCCTTGGTGCCTGCTTCGCCCTTGTACTGGATGAAGTCGTTGTAGGCGATCACTTCGGCGCGGATGAAGCCTTTCTCGAAGTCGGTGTGGATCACGCCGGCGGCTTGCGGTGCGGTGGCACCGACGCGGACGGTCCAGGCGCGGACTTCTTCGACACCGGCGGTGAAGTAGGTCTGCAGGTGCAGCATTTCGTAGCCGGCGCGGATCACGCGGTTCAGGCCAGGCTCTTCCAGGCCCAGGGCCTCGAGGAACATGTCTTTCTCTTCGCCGTCGTCCAGCTCGGCGATTTCCGCTTCGATCTTGTTGCAGACCGGAACAACCATCGCGCCTTCTTCTTCGGCGATGGCCTTGACCACGTCCAGATGCGGGTTGTTCTCGAAACCGTCTTCAGCGACGTTGGCGATGTACATGACCGGCTTGGTGGTCAGCAGGTGGAAGCCCTTGATGATCGCTTTTTCGTCGGCGCTCATGTTCTTCATCAGGCTGCGCGCAGGCTTGCCTTCGCTGAAGTGCGGGATCAGTTGTTCCAGCAGAGCCTTCTGGGCCACTGCATCCTTGTCACCGCCCTTGGCGTTGCGCGCGACTTTCTGCAGTTGCTTCTCGCAGCTGTCGAGGTCGGCGAAGATCAGTTCCAGGTCGATGATTTCGATGTCGCGCTTCGGGTCGACGCTGTTGGAAACGTGGATCACGTTATCGTCTTCGAAGCAGCGCACGACGTGGGCGATCGCGTCGGTTTCGCGGATGTTGGCCAGGAACTTGTTGCCCAGACCTTCACCTTTCGACGCGCCGGCAACCAGGCCCGCGATGTCGACGAATTCCATGGTGGTCGGCAGGATGCGCTTCGGATTGACGATGGCCGCCAGAGCGTCCAGACGCGGATCCGGCATCGGCACGATGCCGCTGTTCGGCTCGATGGTGCAGAAGGGGAAGTTCTCGGCCGCGATCCCGGATTTGGTCAGGGCGTTGAACAGGGTGGACTTGCCGACGTTAGGCAGGCCGACGATGCCGCAATTGAATCCCATGGTGTTTCCCCTCGGATTAGAGTCAGGCCTTCTGGCTGTGCAGGTTTTTCATCGCGCGGTTCCATTCACCGGCGAGGATATCCGGCAGCACGCCGAGGGCAAAGTCGATGCTGGCATCGAGTTTTTCCTGTTCGGCGCGTGGCGCACGACCCAGGACGAAATTTGAAACCATACTGGCGACGCCCGGGTGGCCAATGCCAAGCCGCAGGCGGTGGAACGTATTCTGATTGCCCAATTGCGCAATGATGTCGCGCAACCCGTTGTGACCGCCATGGCCGCCGCCGACTTTGAGTTTGGCGACGCCCGGAGGCAGATCGAGTTCGTCGTGTGCCACCAGGATCTCTTCAGGCTTGATGCGGAAGAAACCGGCGAGTGCCGCCACGGCCTGGCCGCTGCGGTTCATGTAGGTGGTGGGAATCAGCAGACGAACATCCTGACCCTGATGCGAAAAACGCCCGGTCAGGCCGAAATACTTGCGATCGGCCACGAGATTCACATTCTGTGCGTGGGCGATGCGCTCAACAAAAAGGGCCCCTGCGTTATGCCGGGTCTGCTCGTATTCAGCGCCTGGATTTCCCAGGCCAACGATCAGTTTGATGGCAGTCACGATAGGGGCCCTTCCTTTGAGTGGTGGATAACATCGCCGCGATCAGGGAAGGCGGCGAAAGTGGACGAAAAATGCTCATTTACCATGGATGTAAACTCCGCGTTCCCGCCCGCTTTCTCGCTACGTTCCAGTCCGCGATGTTACCTGCTCACTCAGGCATGACAGAGTGAATTACTCTGCTGCGCCTTCTTCGGTAGCTTCTGGAGCAACACGTGGAGCGTGGACGTTGGCAACAGCCTTGTCATCGCCGTGTGCCAGAGCAACGAACTCAACGCCTTTAGGAGCCTTGATGTCCGACAGGTGAACGATGGTGCCGATTTCAGCGTTAGCCAGGTCGACTTCGATGAACTCAGGCAGATCTTTCGGCAGGCAGGAAACTTCGATCTCGGCAACAACGTGCGAGATTTCGCCGCCTTTCTTCACTGGAGCAGCTTCGTTGATGAAGTGCACAGGAACGATAGCGGTCAGTTTCTGGCCAGCTACAACGCGTACGAAGTCAGCGTGCATCACGTGGCCTTTGGCCGGGTGACGTTGCAGAGCCTTGATGATCACGTTCTGCTTGGTGCCACCAACGTTCAGTTCGATAACGTGGCTGTAGGCAGCTTCGTTTTCGAGCAGTTTGGCAACTTCTTTGGCCAGCATGCTGATGGATTCAGGGGCTTTGTCGCCACCGTAAACAACAGCTGGAACCAGGGCAGCGAGACGACGCAGGCGGCGGCTCGCACCTTTCCCCAGGTCGGAACGCAGTTCAGCATTCAAAGTAAAATCGTTCATTTTGTATCTCCAAAATAGCCATGACCGAGTGGCGTTTGCGACCAGCGCCGAACACGGTATGGGCAAAAAAGCCCCGCCCCGGCAGAAATGCCGGGGCGGGGCGCTTTTCGTCAACGAGACATTTCGAGAAGGGCAGGGCCCTTAACGGAACATCGCGCTGATCGATTCTTCATTGCTGATGCGGCGAACCGCTTCGGCAACAACCGGTGCGATATCCAGTTGGCGGATACGTGCACAGGCTTGTGCTGCAGCGGACAGCGGGATGGTGTTAGTGACCACCAGCTCGTCCAGCACGGAATTTTCGATATTCTCGATGGCCCGACCCGACAGCACAGGGTGTGTGCAGTAGGCAAAGACCTTGGCTGCGCCATGCTCTTTCAGGGCCTTGGCCGCGTGGCACAGGGTGCCGGCGGTATCGACCATGTCATCGACCAGGATGCAGGTACGCCCTTCGACATCACCGATGATATGCATCACTTCAGAGTGATTGGCTTTCTCACGGCGTTTGTCGATGATCCCGAGATCCACGCCCAGGGATTTGGCAACGGCACGTGCACGCACGACGCCACCAATGTCCGGGGACACGATCATCAGGTTCTCGAAGCGCTGATCTTCGATGTCATCCACCAGAACCGGGGAGCCGTAGATGTTATCTACCGGAATATCGAAGAAGCCCTGAATCTGGTCAGCATGCAGATCAACCGTGAGAACACGGTCGATGCCGACTACGGTGAGCATGTCAGCAACGACTTTCGCGCTGATAGCCACACGTGCGGAACGCGGACGGCGATCCTGACGGGCATAACCAAAATAAGGAATAACAGCAGTGATACGAGTAGCCGAGGAGCGGCGGAAGGCATCAGCCATCACTACCAGTTCCATCAGGTTATCGTTGGTCGGAGCGCAAGTCGGCTGAATAATGAAGACGTCTTTACCGCGAACGTTTTCATTGATCTCGGCTGTAATTTCGCCGTCGGAGAATTTACCGACAGAGATGTCACCGAGAGGGATATGCAGCTGACGTACGACACGCCGAGCCAGATCGGGGTTAGCGTTCCCCGTAAAGACCATCATCTTGGACACGCGCAGTACCTGAAGGCTGAGGGTATACCTGGATGAGTATAGGAAAATGGCAGGGGCGGCTGGATTCGAACCAACGCATGGCAGGATCAAAACCTGCTGCCTTACCGCTTGGCGACGCCCCTGTATCTGTTGCTTGCAAGTGCCGGGCACTTGATTCCTTTAGAGCAGACTTTGCAGCTTGCGATGCAACATCGAAACGTTGCTTCCTTTTGCTACAAACCCTGTAAGGGTCTCTGTCAGAAGGGCCGAGACTTTATCAGCTTCAGCTTTGCTTGGGAAGCCCCCAAACACACAACTTCCAGTTCCGGTGAGTTTTGCTTCGGTAAAATTACCTAACAAATTCAATGCGTTACGTACTTCTGGATAACGCCTCGAGACCACCGGCAAGCAGTCATTTCGACTGTTTCCCTCGGGAACGGGGCGCACTTTAATGGGCGGCGTGTTACGTGTCAACAAAGGATCTGAAAAAATTTCTGCCGTACTAACAGAGACTTGCGGAACGAGCACGACGTACCACGGTTCGGCGGGCTCGACCGGGGTCAGTTTCTCGCCGACACCTTCGGCGAAAGCTGCGTGGCCACGCACGAACACCGGCACGTCCGCGCCCAGTGTCAGGCCCAGTGCTGCCAGGCGATCTTCATCCCAACCCAGTTGCCATAAGTGATTGAGGCCGAGCAGGGTGGTGGCCGCATTCGAGCTGCCGCCACCAATGCCGCCGCCCATCGGCAGGATCTTGTCGATCCAGATATCGATGCCGAGCGAGCAGCCGGATTGTTCCTGCAGTTTCTTCGCCGCGCGCACGATCAGGTTGCTGTCGTGGGGCACGCCGTCGAATTCGGTGTGCAGGCGAATCACGCCGTCGTCACGCACGGCGAAGGTGATTTCGTCGCCGTAGTCGAGGAACTGAAAAAGCGTCTGCAACTCGTGATAACCGTCTTCACGACGACCGAGAATGTGCAGCATCAGATTGAGTTTGGCCGGCGAGGGCAGAGTGAGGCGTGGAGCGGTCATGCGTTATTGCCCCAATTTGCGCGGTTGCCAGGTCTTGATGACCAGCGTCACGTCCAGATCGGTGCCGTGCAGCTTGATTCGCTCGGGCAGCCAGTAACCGTTCTGTTCGGCATAGCTGAGGTATTCGACCTGCCAGCCATCCTGATCCAGATTGGCCAGACGGCTGTTGCCGTCCAGGGTCAGACGGCTTTTGCTGTCCGGTGCCGGGAGGCCTCGAACCCACCAGGCCAGATGTGAGACCGGCAGTTTCCAGCCCAGTTGCTCTTCGACCAGCGCTTCCGGAGTCGGCGCTTCATAACGGCCCTGATTCGCCACTTCCAGCGACACTGCGCCCGGACGGCCGGTCAGTCGCGCCGCGCCACGACCCAGCGGGCCGGACAGGCGGATGTCGTAGTAATCCTGACGTTGCAGCCAGAACAGCGTGCCGCTGCCCGAATCTTTCGGGGCGCGGATGCCGATCTTGCCGTCGATCTGCCAGCCGTCGAGGCCGGTCAGTTGCTGTTTGTTCGCGGCCCACTGTGCCGGATTGCCGTGGCCTTCGACCGATTCACGGGAGCCGAAGCCCGCGCAACCGGCGAGCAGGGCGATGAAGCTGAAAACTATGATGTGGCGCAAAAACATGAGTTAAAGAGTCTCGGATCCGGTCAGGCGCTTGATGGTGCTGCGCAGGATGGTGCTGTCAGGCTGGTCTTTGAGGAACTTGCCCCAGATTTGTTTTGCTTCGCGCTGTTTGCCCTTGGCCCACAGCACTTCGCCCAGATGCGCGGCGACCTCATGATCGGGGAAGCGCTCGAGGGCCTGACGCAGGTATTTCTCGGCGTCCTCCAGATTGCCCATGCGAAAGTTCACCCAGCCGAGGCTGTCGAGCACGGCCGGGTCTTCCGGGTTGATCTGGTGCGCCTGCTCGATCAGCGCCTTGGCTTCAGCGTAGCGGGTGGTGCGGTCGGACAGCGTGTAGCCGAGGGCGTTGAGGGCCATGGCGTTGTCCGGATCGCGCTTGATGATCAGGCGCAGGTCTTTTTCCATCTGCGCCAGGTCATTGCGTTTTTCCGCCTGCATCGCGCGGGTGTAAAGCAGATTCAGATCGTCCGGGTACTGCTGCAAGGCTTGTTGCAGGACTTTCCAGGCCTTGTCGCCCTGATTATTGGCGGACAGGGTTTCGGCTTCGATCAGGTACAGCTGGATCGCGTAATCCGGCTGCTCGTCACGCTCGGCGGCCAGTTTGCTCTGGGCTTCGGCGGTCTTGCCGTTGTTCATCAGAATATCGGCCTGACGCAGTTGCGCCGGCAGATAGTCGTTGCCCGGGCCGACCTGGGCATACTCGATGAGCGCGCCTTGCGGGTCGTTGCGCTCTTCGGCAATGCGGCCCAGGTTCAGGTGCGCCGAGTCGACATGGCTTTCCCGGGCGATCAGGTCTTCCAGATAGCCCTTGGCCTCGTCCCAGGCCTTGGCTTCCAGGCAGACCAGCGCCAGGGAATAACGCAGTTCGTCGTCTTCCGGGTATTGCTGAACCAGGGTGGAGAACTCGACCTTGGCGTCGTCCATCCGGTCCTGTTCCACCAGCATCCGCGCGTAGGTCAGGCGCAGGCGCTTGTCGTCCGGGTATTTTTTGATGCTTTTCTGCAACAGCGGCAAGGCTTCGTCGCCACGATTCAGCCCTTGCAGCAGGCGTGCGCGCAGCAGGATCGGGGCGATCTCGCCGTCTTCCGGCGGATGGTCTTCGAGCAGGGCAAGGGCACCTTTGGTGTCGCCATCCTGCTGCATCAGCAGGGCCTTGCCGAAAATCAGCTGATTGTTGTTCGGGTGACGCTGCAACAGGCGGTCGAAGCTTTTCATCAGGCCGTTGCGGGTTTCCTGATCGGTGTCGGCAGCCGACAGCGCGAGGAAGTCGAAATGGGTGTCGCCCTTGCCCTGCAGGACTTTCTCCATATAGACCATCGAGTCGTCATAGCGCCCGGCGCGGGCCAGTTGCACGGCGGCGGCGCGTTGCGCTTCGAGGTCGTCCGGGGCGTTTTTCGCCCAGATCAGCGCGGTATCGAGGGCCGGCTGGTCGGCGCCCAGGTACTCGGCGATGCGGAACGCACGCTCGGAAACACCCGGATCCTGGGTATTGATGGCCTGGGTCACGTAGTTGTCCAGGGCAATATCGAAACGATTGCGCTGACCAGCGAGCTCGGCGCTCAGCAGGCTGAACACCGTCTCCTGGCTGAACGAGCTGTAAACCTTGGGCTTTTCAGGGGCCGGCGTGGTGTCTTCGACCGGTGAGGCACCGTCCTGCGGAACGGGGGCCAAGGCCTGGCAGCCGCTGAGGAAGACAAAAGCGAGGAGCAACGCGGAAGATCTATTCATATAGGAAGAGGACGACTAACCTGCGGTCGGATCATCATGACACAAGCCTTCGGCCAAACATAACCGAGTCTCGATTGTGGCCATTATAGGGGCCGGCAATTGGGACAATAGTCAGCGGTAGTTGTTCTGAATCTGACGAAGTAGGACAATTGCCGGCTTCACGTCATCATCAGCGACCTTGAATGGCCTTCCTTGCACTCGGTATCAACCACAAGACTGCTTCAGTAGACGTCCGCGAGCGCGTGGCCTTTACCCCTGAGCAGCTGGTGGAGGCCTTGCAGCAGCTCTGCCGACTCACCGACAGCCGCGAAGCTGCGATCCTCTCCACCTGCAATCGCAGTGAGCTGTATATAGAACAGGATCAGCTGTCGGCCGATATCGTGCTGCGCTGGCTGGCCGACTATCACCATTTAAGCCTCGATGAGCTGCGCGCGAGTGCTTATGTGCATGAAGACGATGCGGCCGTTCGTCACATGATGCGCGTCGCCTCCGGGCTCGACTCGCTGGTGCTGGGCGAACCGCAGATTCTCGGCCAGATGAAATCGGCCTACGCCGTGGCCCGCGAGGCCGGCACCATCGGGCCGCTGCTCGGGCGACTGTTCCAGGCGACCTTCAATGCCGCCAAGCAGGTGCGCACCGACACTGCCATCGGTGAAAACCCGGTATCCGTGGCGTTTGCCGCCGTCAGCCTGGCCAAACAGATTTTCAGCGACCTGCAACGCAGCCAGGCCCTGCTGATCGGTGCCGGCGAGACCATCACCCTGGTCGCCCGTCATCTGCACGAGCTGGGGGTCAAGCGTATCGTGGTCGCCAACCGGACCCTGGAGCGCGCCAGCCTGCTGGCCGAACAGTTCGGTGCCCACGCGGTGTTGCTGTCGGACATCCCGGCTGAACTGGTGCGCAGCGATATCGTTATCAGCTCCACCGCCAGTCAGTTGCCGATCCTAGGTAAAGGTGCGGTGGAAAGTGCGCTGAAGCTGCGCAAGCATAAGCCGATCTTCATGGTCGACATCGCCGTTCCCCGTGACATCGAGCCGGAAGTCGGCGAACTCGACGACGTTTACCTCTATAGCGTCGACGATCTGCACGAAGTAGTCGCCGAAAACCTCAAGAGCCGTCAGGGTGCAGCGCAGGCGGCCGAAGAGATGGTTTCGGTCGGCGCCGACGATTTTATGGTGCGCCTGCGCGAGCTGGCGGCGGTCGATGTGCTCAAGGCCTATCGTCAACAGAGCGAACGCCTGCGCGACGAAGAGCTGCAAAAGGCCCTGCGCCTGCTGGCCAACGGCGGCAACGCCGAAGACGTCCTCGGGCAATTGGCCCGCGGCCTGACCAACAAACTCCTGCACGCCCCGAGCGTGCAGTTGAAAAAGCTTTCTGCCGAAGGCCGCCTCGATGCGCTGGCCATGGCTCAGGAACTCTTTGCCCTCGAGGGCTCACCGGATAGCTTTTCGGATAAAAAACCGCAATGAAAGCGTCACTGCTCAATAAGCTGGACATTCTCCAGGACCGTTTCGAGGAACTGACCGCGCTGCTCGGCGACGGCGAAGTCATTTCCGACCAGACCAAGTTCCGCGCCTATTCCAAGGAATACGCCGAACTTGAGCCGGTGGTACAAGGCTATAAAAAGTTGCTCGGCGTACAAAGCGATCTTGAAGGCGCGCAGGCGCTGCTCAAGGACAGCGACCCGGACATGCGTGAAATGGCCGTGGAGGAAGTCCGCGAAGCCAAGGAATTGCTGATCACGCTGGAATCCGACCTGCAACGCATGCTGCTGCCCAAGGATCCCAACGACGGGCGCAACGTGTTCCTCGAAATCCGCGCCGGCACCGGTGGCGACGAGGCGGCGATCTTCTCCGGCGACCTGTTCCGCATGTATTCGCGTTACGCCGAACGGCGTGGCTGGCGGGTGGAAATCCTTTCGGAGAACGAAGGCGAACATGGCGGCTATAAAGAAGTCATCGCCCGCATCGAAGGCGACAACGTTTACGGCAAGCTGAAATTCGAATCCGGCGCGCACCGCGTACAGCGTGTACCCGCCACCGAATCCCAGGGCCGTATCCACACCTCGGCCTGCACCGTGGCGGTATTGCCCGAGCCGGACGAGCGTGAAGCCATCGAGATCAACCCGGCGGATTTGCGCGTCGACACTTACCGCTCCTCCGGGGCCGGTGGTCAGCACGTCAACACCACCGACTCGGCGATCCGCATCACCCACATCCCGACCGGCACCGTTGTCGAGTGCCAGGAAGAACGTTCCCAGCACAAGAACCGTGCCCGGGCGATGGCCTGGCTGGCGGCCAAGCTCAACGACCAGCAGACTGCTGCGGCGGCCAACGCCATCGCCAGCGAACGTAAATTGCTGGTGGGTTCCGGTGACCGCTCCGAGCGCATCCGCACCTACAACTTTGCCCAGGGCCGGGTCACCGATCATCGCGTCAACCTGACCCTGTATTCCCTCGACGAAATCCTCGCCGGTGGCGTCGAAGCGGTGATCGAGCCGTTGCTGGCCGAATACCAGGCTGACCAGCTCGCAGCGATAGGTGAGTAAATGACCATCATCGCCAGCCTGTTGCGCGCCGCCGAACTGCCGGATTCGCCCAGCGCGCGTCTGGACGCCGAATTGCTTCTGGCCGCCGCGCTGGGCAAGTCGCGCAGTTTTCTCCACACCTGGCCCGAGCGCATCGTGCCCAGCGAAGCCGCACTGGTCTTCGCCGAGTACCTGCAACGCCGCCGCAGCGGCGAGCCGGTGGCCTACATTCTGGGCCAGCAGGGTTTCTGGAAGCTCGATCTGGAAGTCGCACCGCACACGCTGATCCCGCGTCCGGACACCGAACTGCTGGTGGAAGCTGCACTGGAATTGTTGCCGGCGACCCCGGCCAAAGTGCTCGACCTCGGCACCGGCAGCGGGGCGATTGCCCTGGCTCTGGCCAGCGAGCGCCCGGCGTGGAAGGTCACCGCCGTGGATCGCGTGCTGGAAGCCGTGGCCTTGGCCGAGCGCAATCGTCAGCGCCTGCACCTGAATAACGCAACGGTGCTGAGCAGCCACTGGTTCAGCGCCATCGAAGGCAAGCGTTTCGAGTTGATCATCAGCAACCCGCCGTACATCCGAGCGGCCGATCCGCATCTGGTGGAAGGCGATGTGCGCTTCGAGCCGGAAAGCGCCTTGGTGGCCGGCATCGACGGGCTCGACGATCTGCGGCTGATCATCGCCCAGGCGCCGGCCCATCTCGAGGCCGGTGGCTGGCTGATGCTCGAACACGGCTATGATCAAGCCGAAGCCGTGCGCGATCTGCTGCTGACGCAAGGTTTCGACGAAGTCCACAGCCGCACCGATCTGGGCGGCCATCAACGGATCAGCCTGGGGCGCCTGCCGTGCTGAATGATCAGGAATTGTTGCGCTACAGTCGGCAGATCCTGCTGCAACACATCGACATCGATGGACAGTTGAAGCTCAAGGACAGCCGGGTATTGATCGTCGGCCTCGGCGGTCTCGGTGCGCCGGTGGCCTTGTATCTGGCGGCGGCGGGTGTCGGTGAGTTGCACCTGGCGGATTTCGACACGGTCGACCTGACCAACCTGCAACGCCAGATCATCCACGACACCGACAGCGTCGGCATGACCAAGGTCGACTCGGCGCTCAAGCGCCTGAGCGCGATCAATCCTGAAATCAAACTGGTGCCTCATCGTCAGGCGCTGGACGAGGATTCCCTCGCCGCAGCCGTGGCGGCGGTGGATCTGGTGCTCGACTGCTCGGACAATTTCTCCACTCGCGAAGCGGTCAATGCCGCATGTGTGGCGGCGCGCAAGCCATTGGTCAGCGGCGCGGCGATTCGCCTTGAAGGACAGCTTTCGGTGTTCGACCCACGTCGCGCCGAGAGCCCGTGCTACCACTGCCTGTACGGTCACGGCAGCGAAGCCGAACTGACTTGCAGCGAAGCCGGTGTGGTCGGGCCGCTGGTCGGTCTGGTCGGCAGCCTGCAAGCGCTGGAAGCCTTGAAGTTGCTGGCGGGGTTCGGTGAGCCGCTCGTGGGCCGTCTGCTGTTGATCGATGCACTGGGCTCGCGCTTTCGTGAGCTGCGAGTCAAGCGCGATCCCGGTTGCAGCGTTTGTGGTTCGCAGCATGCGTGAAGCGCCGATCGCCGTATTCGACTCCGGCGTCGGTGGCGTGTCGGTACTGGCGGAAATCCAGCACCTGCTGCCGAATGAATCACTGCTGTACCTCGGCGATTGCGGCCATATTCCCTATGGCGAGAAAACCCCGGAATTCATCCGCCAGCGTTGTAGCGTGATGGCCGGTTTTTTCCGCGAGCAGGGGGCCAAGGCGCTGGTGATCGCGTGCAATACCGCGACCGTGGCCGGCGTTGCCGATCTGCGCCGGGACTTTCCCGACTGGCCGATTGTCGGGATGGAGCCAGCGGTCAAACCGGCCGCCGCGGCCACCCGCAGCGGCGTGGTCGGCGTACTCGCCACCACCGGCACCTTGCAGAGCGCCAAGTTCGCCGCATTGCTCGACCGCTTCGCCACGGATGTGCGGGTCATCACTCAGCCGTGTCCCGGACTGGTCGAGCGGATTGAAAGCGGCGATCTGCACAGCGCCGAGTTGCGTGCATTGCTCAAGCACTATGTTGACCCGCTACTGGCCAGCGGTTGCGACACGATCATTCTGGGCTGCACCCACTACCCGTTTCTCAAGCCGATGCTCAAGTCGATGATCCCCGAGAGCATCAGCCTGATCGATACCGGCGCGGCGGTAGCGCGGCAACTGCAGCGGCTGCTGGCCGAGCGTGATCTGCTCGCCGAAGGTCCGAACCGGCCGGTCAGATTCTGGACCAGCGCCGATCCCGCGTCTTTACGCAAGACCCTGGTCCTGCTGGACCAAGTCGTTGGCGACGTTAAAAGATTCACTTTGTAAAAAAAATGTGAAATATCTAAAAAGTCAGCTGAACTTCTGACCAAGCGCAGATTTCTATAGCGCAGAGTGACCTAGAAAACCAAACGATCGTTCCGGAAAAGGAAGTTTCAAAGTGAAGCGACTATTCTGCTTGGCCGCGATTGCGGCTGCACTGATGGGGCAAAGTTTTACCGCACAGGCTGCTGGCGTCGAGTTTGCAGTGGGTGCTACCAGCGATTCGACGATGACTTATCGCCTGGGCATGAATTTCGACTGGGACAAGAGCTGGCTGCAAAGTGACGTCGGTCGTCTGACCGGTTACTGGAGCGGTGCCTACACTTATTGGGAAGGCGACAAGACGTCGAGCAACAACAGCCTGTCGTTCTCGCCGGTATTTGTTTACGAGTTTGCCGGTCAGTCGGTCAAACCGTATGTCGAGGCGGGGATCGGCGTGGCGCTGTTCTCCAACACCGAATACGAAGACAACAAGCTCGGCGGTTCTTTCCAGTTCGAAGACCGTATCGGTTTCGGCCTGCGCTTCAATGGCGGGCATGAGGTGGGAATCCGTGCGACGCACTATTCCAACGCCGGTCTGAGCAGCGACAACGACGGGGTGGAAAGCTACGCACTGCATTACACGATGCCGCTATAAGCCCCCAGAAAGTCAGCCCCGTAAAAAAGGAGCGCCTAGCGCTCCTTTTTTTATTCAGCGATACGCCGTGGCAATTCCCTGGCGTTCGTCGATGCATTCCGGAGCGCCCATTTCGAATTCGCGGCAGATCAGAGGGCGCTTCTCGTAAATCGTGCACATCATCGTGTCGCGATCCAGCGCCGCGCACCAGCCGTCATCCAGACGCAGCATCACCTCTCCACCCCAATCGTCGGTATCGATAAAACGCTCGGGCACGCCGGTATCGGTGATCAGCATCACTTCGAGCTGACAGCAGCAGGCTGCACAGGTCGAGCAGGTGACAACGGGTTCGGCGATTTGCCGATGGGGAATGGTTTTCATGGCGCCAGTGTACGGCAGTGGCCGATGACCGTGTGAAGGGCCTGACAGGCGTTTAGCGCGCCAGCCGTCGGGACAATTGGTGCAGCAGCGGAAACAGCAACGCCCACAGCAGTGCGATGCCGATCAGGGTCGGTAACTCACCGAAAGGAAATTGCACACCGGCCAGTCGTCCGCCGGCGCCATAGGACAGCGCGCCACCCGCCGCGCCGAGCAGACTGGCCAGCCACCACGGCCGTGCGCTCCATTGCAGGCAATGACGCAATGTCGTGGCGAACAACGCCCACAGCAACATCAGCCACAGCGGAATCAGCGGCGACAGATCCTTGAAATCGAAAACCCCGAGGCCGCGCAACACGCTGTCCACCGCCGTGCCGATAATCACCACGCTGAGGATCAATCGGCCTTCATGCGCCCAATTGCTGATCCAGCGCAGATGAATCACCAGCACCGCCAGCGCCAGCAGCAACCACAAACTGTTACCGCCGAGCACGCAGGCCAGCCAGCCGATCTGGAACAGCACCGCGTTGGCCAACCGCTCAAGCATCGAACCGGCCCAGCAAAGGCGCGGTCATCGCCGCCGGTTTGGCCAGCACCAGCTGTGCGGTGCCGATGGTGCGCTCGAGGAATCCACCCTCGCAGTAACACAGGTAGAACTCCCACAACCTGAGGAAGTAATCGTCATAGCCCAGTTCGCTCAGACGGCCGTGTGCATGGCGAAAGTTCTCGTGCCACAGACGCAGGGTGCGGGCGTAATGCAGGCCGAAATCTTCCATGTGCAACAGGTTCATGTCGGTGTCGCGGCCGACGATTTCGAGCATTTTCTGCACGCAGGGCAGGGCGCCACCGGGGAAAATGTAGCGCTGGATGAAGTCCACGCCACGGCGCGCCTGTTCGTAGCGCTGTTCACGGATGGTGATCGCCTGCAGCAGCATCAGGCCGTTGCTCTTGAGCAGGTGCGCGCATTGCTTGAAGTAGGTCGGCAGGAAGCGGTGGCCGACCGCCTCGATCATTTCGATCGACACCAGTTTGTCGTACTGGCCGGTGAGGTCGCGGTAGTCCTTGAGCAGCAGCGTCACTTGATCCTGCAAACCGAGGCGTTCGATGCGGGCCGCGGTGAAGGCGAACTGCTCCTTCGACAGCGTGGTGGTGGTGACTTTGCAGCCGTAGTGCTGCGCCGCGTAGAGCGCCATGCTGCCCCAGCCGGTGCCGATTTCCAGAAGGTGGTCACCGGGCTTGAGCGCGAGTTTCTGGCAGATCCGCTCCAGTTTGTTCAGTTGCGCCTGCTCCAGGCTGTCGTCGGGGCTGAGAAACTGCGCAGCCGAATACATCATGGTCGGGTCGAGGAACTGCTCGAACAGGTCATTGCCGAGGTCGTAATGCGCGGCGATGTTTTTCTGCGAGCCCTGGCGCGTATTGCGGTTGAGCCAGTGCAGCCCGCGCACCAGCGGGCGACCGAGCCGGGCCAGGCCACCTTCCATGGCGTCGAGCACTTCAAGGTTGCTGACGAACACACGCACTACGGCCGTCAGATCCGGCGAGCGCCAGTAGCCATGAATAAAGGCCTCACCGGCACCGATCGAACCATTGCCGGCGACCAGCCCCCAGACGGCGGGATCCAGCACCTGAATTTCCCCCACCAGCGTGCTGCCCGGCGTACCAAAGACGTGGCGTTCGCCGTCCTCGATCACGATCAGTTGACCCTGCTTGAGCTGCTCGAGCTTGCGCAGCACTCCCCGGCGCAGCAGCGATCCGCTCAGGCCGTGGGGGCTGAGCAGGCTGGCTTTGGCCGAGACGCTAGTGGATTTCATGGTGGCGTTCCTCGGTCGGTACGGTGGCGGTTCGAAAGCGGTCGTCGGCACGCTGGTGGTCATACACCGGGGTGCGCTTGAGCAACAGGCGCAGCGCCTGCCAATAAATCGCCAGCGCGGTCTTGGCGGTCATCCAGGGGAAGCGCCACAGGTGCCGGTGCAAGTGGCGCCGATCAAGGGGGACGCGTCGCAGATCGAGGGTGGCGTCGAACAGTTTTTGCTCGCCTTGCCAGTCGGCCATGTGCACGCCCAGGGTCTGCGCGGCAGGGCTGAAGCTCATGCGGTATTCCAGGTCCGGCGGCAGGAACGGCGACACGTGAAAGGCCTTGGTCACGGCAAAGTGCTGGTGAAAGTCCTGAAGCTGAGTCGGCGCTCGAGCCGGCAGCACGTAGTGATAACGCTCGCGCCACGGCGTGTTGCGGACTTCGCAGAGAATCGCCGCCAGTTGGCCGTCGGCCTCGTGGCAATAGAAAAAACTCACCGGGTTGAACGACAGGCCCCAGCTGCGTGGCTGGGTCAGCAGGCAGATCGAACCTTGCGGCGCATGGCCCAGGGCTTCGCCGACCAACTGGCGCACCGCATCGCTCAGGCGTATACCCCGGCCGGTGAAGGTTTTCAGGTAATCGGTTTCGCGAAATGAAAACGGCGCAAAGCGGCTGGCACCGGCCAGCCGGGACAGGCCCAGCACCGTCTCCTGCTCAGCCAGATCGAGATACAGCATGCCGATCCGGTAACGGAATTCATGACGGCGTGGGGCAAATCGCCGATGGGCGATCCAGCCACTGTAGAGCGCGCTGTTCACAGGCTTTCTCCAAAGGACGCGGCCACGCGCAAAGCGCTGACCACGCCGTCCTCATGGAAACCGTTGGCCCAATAGGCGCCGCAATAATGCGTGTGTTGCGCGCCGTCGATTTCAGCCCAGCGCTGCTGTGCCGCCACGGCCGCGAGGCTGAATTGCGGGTGGGCGTAGGTGAAGCGTGCGAGCACTTTGGACGGCGTGATGCCAGCGCTCTGGTTAAGGCTGACGCAGAACGTGGTGTCGCTCTTGAGGCCTTGCAGAATGTTCATGTCGTAGGTCACGGCTGCCCGGGTATGACCCGCTCCGCCGAGGCGATAATTCCAGCTGGCCCAGGCCCGTTTGCGTGTGGGCAGCAGACGGGTGTCGGTGTGCAGCACCACTTCGTTGTCGGCGTAGGGCAGGGCGCCGAGGATTTCCCGTTCTTTATCGTCAGGATTTCCCAGCAGTCGCAACGCCTGATCGCTGTGACAGGCCAGCACCACTTTGTCGAAACGTTCGATGCCGGCCGGGCTGTGGATAACCACGCCGTGCGCGTCGCGATCGATCCGACCCACCGGGCAGTTCAGGCGGATCCGTTCCTTGAACGACGCGGTCAGCGGCGCGATGTAAGCACTTGAGCCACCCTCGATCACCTGCCACTGCGGCCGGTTGCTGATCGACAGCAACCCGTGATTCTCGAAAAAACGCACGAAGAACTGCAACGGAAAATTAAGCATCTCGGCCATCGGCATCGACCAGATCGCCGCGCCCATCGGCACGATGTAATGCAGGATGAAACGCTCGCCGTACCCGCCGGCCTTGAGGTAATCGTCGAGGGTGGTGTCGGTGGCGATCCGCTGTTCGGCAAGGTCGCGCCGAGCCTCTTTGTTGAACCGCAGGATGTCGCGCAACATGCCCCAGAATCCGGGCGACAGCAGATTGCTGCGCTGGGCGAACAGGCTGTTGAGGTTGTTGCCGTTGTATTCCAGGCCAGTGTCCGGATCGTTGACCGAAAAGCTCATCTCGGTGGGTTTGAACGTCACACCCAGTTGGCCAAGCAAACGAATGAAGTTCGGATACGTCCAGTCGTTGAACACGATGAAGCCGGTGTCCACCGAATACTCGCGCCCGTCTACGGTGACCGGCACCGTGTGCGTATGGCCGCCGATCCGGGCGTCTGCTTCGAACACGGTGATTTCGTGTCGGCGTGCGAGCAGGTACGCGCAGGTCAAACCGGCGATGCCGCTGCCGACGATGGCGATTTTCATGTTGCATCCCTGAGCGGCGGGTTGCTGCGCACCATGCGTTTGCCAATCGCCAGTTGTACGCGGGCGGGCATTTTCGACAAGGGCCACAGGGCTGCCATGAACAGTGCGGGGAAGGCGATCTCCAGCGGCCGATCCTTCAGCTTGGCGAAGATATGCCGCGCGGCTTTGTCCGCAGGCCAGCTGAGTGGCATCGGGAAATCATTTTTGGCAGTCAGCGGTGTGTCGACGAAACCGGGGCTGATCACCGTGACTTCGATACCTTCGCCGGCCAGGTCGATGCGCAGGGATTCGAACAGATAACGCAGCCCGGCCTTCGATGCGCCATAGGCTTCGGCGCGTGGCAGCGGCACATAGGTCACCGAGCTGGCCATCCCCACCAGATGCGGTGCCGTACCTTTGCGCAGCAAGGGCAGGGCGGCTTCGATGCAATAGCTGCTGGCGAGCAGGTTGGTACGCACCACGTGCTCGATGATCGAGGCGTCGAACTGGTGAGCGTCGACGTATTCGCAGGTCCCGGCATTGAGGATGACGGTATCCAGCGAGCCCCAGTCCGCGGCTATCTGTTCGCCAATTTCGCGTACGGTCTGGCTGTTGGTCAGATCGCCGGGCAACACCAGAACCTGTCCCGGATACCGTTGTGACAGAACCTTGAGCGGCGCGACCTGGCGGGAACTGACCGCCAGCTGTGCACCGCTTTTGAGAATGTCTTCCGCGAGTGCTGCGCCGATGCCACTGCTGGCACCGGTCAACCAGTAACGACGTGGAGCTGTACGACTCATCCCAATCTCCTTTTCAGCCAGGCGATCACCCGACCCAATACGGGTAAATGTTCATAAAGCAGCGCCCCGGCATCGAAGTAATCCCGGTGGCGGTAAACCTTGTCGCGCCAGAGCAGATGCGAGCAGCCGGCGACGCGGATCAGTTGCCCACCGCTCAGACACGGGTGGCGGTAGCTCATGACCCAACGCAAATAGCCTTCGCCTTCGCCGATCTGGTCGAAGCCGTGGAAATCGAAGCGCAGTTCGTTGACGTTGGCGTACAACTCGCTGAAGTAACCGCGCAGGTTCGTCAGCCCCTGCACTTCGTGCAGCGGATCGGTGAAATGAATGTCCTCGCTGTACAGTCCGTCCAGGGTGCGCAAGTTGTCTTTGTTCAACTGTGCGAACCGCTGGGCGAAACCGCGCAGGAATTCACTCATCGCTCACTCCTTGAGACGCGCGCGACGGCAGGTTCTTGAACGCTGCCAGCGCCCGCTCCCGTGATGCATTCAGATTAACGATCGGCGCCGGATAGTCGGCGACGCCGAACAACCCGCCAGCACTGGCCGGGTTGTGCACTTCTTTCTTGTTCAGCCCGGCCAGCTCCGGCAGCCAGTGCTTGATGAACAGGCCTTCGCTGTCGAATTTTTCCGACTGGCTGAGTGGGTTGAAGATGCGGAAATACGGCGCCGAATCGGTGCCGGTCGAGGAACTCCACTGCCAGCCGCCGTTGTTGGCGGCCAGATCGCCGTCGATCAGGTGGCGCATGAAGAAACGCTCGCCTTCGCGCCAGTCGATCAACAGGTTCTTGGTCAGAAACATCGCCACTACCATCCGCAGGCGGTTGTGCATCCAGCCGGTTTCCAGCAGTTGGCGCATGGCTGCATCGATGATCGGCAAGCCGGTGCGCGCCTCTTGCCAGGCGGCCAGATCCTCCGGGGCGTCGCGCCAGGCCAGGGCTTCGGTTTCCGGACGGAATGCGCGATGCCGTGAAACCCGCGGATAACCGACGAGGATGTGTTTGTAGAATTCACGCCACAGCAGTTCGTTGATCCAGGTGACGGCGCCGACCTTGCCGCTTTCGAACTCGCCCTGATTGCTCTGCAGGGCAGCGTGCAGGCATTGGCGCGGCGAGATCACACCGGCGGCCAGATAGGCCGAAAGCTGGCTGGTGCCGGGTTTGGCCGGGAAGTCTCGTTCGCTCTTGTAGTAGTCGATCTGTGCATCGGCGAACGTGTCGAGGCGACGCCGGGCTTCGGATTCACCGGCGGGCCACAAGGCGCGCAGGGAGTCGCCGGGTGTCGGGAACCCTTCGATGGTTGTTGGAACGGGGTCACTGTCGATGTTCAACGCCGATTGTTTGCCCGGGGCCTGTTTCAGCGAAGGCATCGAGCGGTGCAAGCGTTCGTAGCAGACCTTGCGGAACTGGCTGAACACCTGAAAGTAAGTGCCGGTCCGGGTCAGCACACTGCCGGGCTTGAACAGCAATTGGTCGAGGTAACTGTGGAAGGTGATGCCTGCCGCTTGCAACGCTTCGGCAACTGCCTCGTCGCGACGGCTTTCGTTGATGCCGTATTCTTCGTTGACGTGCACCGCCTCGATCTTCAGTTGCCGACACAGTTCGAGCAGCACGGCGGGTGCCTGATCCCAGCGAGGCGCGGTGCGGATCAGGAGCGGGATGTTCAGGTCGCCAAGGCTTTTGCTCAATTCACGCAGATTGCGCAGCCAGAAATCGATCTTGCACGGCGCGTCGTCATGTTCCTGCCATTGCTCGGGGCTCAACAGGTACACGGCGACGGTCGGGCCGCGTTCGGCGGCGGCCGCGAGGGCGGTGTTGTCATGTTGGCGCAAGTCGCTGCGCAGCCAGATCAATTGCATGTCGGTCTCTGTCGGAATCATTAAATCAACCCACGCTCAATGAGTGCCCGATGTGCCGAAAGAGGGTCTTCGGCCAGGAACAGATCAGCGAGTTCGGAAGTCTTTGCGGACAACTCGGCGTGGTGAATACACACCGTTGGTCCGACAATCAGTTTCGGGCAGCTGACACCGTTGAACAGTTTCGGTAGCTGCGCCAGATTCAGGGCTTTGCTGGAATACAGCAGTACGCCACGGGCTTGCAGGGTATCGGTTGCCAACGCCAGTTCGCCGGCCGGCAGCGGCCAATCGAATACCTGCACCGGGCAATCGGCGCTGCTGATCAGCCAGGCGCAGAGCCACAGATGCGGCTCCAGTGGCAGGTCCGACTGGTTAATCAGCAGCAGCGGCGCGGTGCGCAACTGACGATTGTTATGGTAGATGCGTGCGCCGAATTTGCTGCGCAACCAGGCATAAAAGAACACGCGCTCCATCTGCGCGCCGAACTGGCCCTGCCAGCGCTGTTCAAGATCGCTTACCAGCGGCAGCAGCAATTGCTCGCACAGAGTGCGTGGCGGATACAGCGCCATCGCCTGGTTGATGCCGTCGTCGAGGCTGCGCTCGTTCAGGTGGGTGACCGCCATCAGGGCGGCCTGGCGCAGTGGATGCCATTCGTCCTGCGCCGGTTCGTTGAACGTCTGCGCGGTGTCGAGCAGCGGTTTGACCTGGCTGACCGCTACGCCACGGTTGAGCCAGGTAAGGATGTTATGGATACGTTGCACATGCTCGGCGTTGTACAAGCGATGACCCTTGGGCGTGCGCTGCGGAACGATCAGCCCATAGCGCCGTTCCCAGGCGCGCAGGGTGACGGCGTTCACGCCGGTCTGACGGGCGACTTCGCGGATCGGCAGCCAGCCCTCGTCGAGGGCTTTCTTGAAGTCGGCGCCGAGGTCTTCCCGGGCGCTGGTGTCGAGTGAGTCATTCATCAAATGGCGTTTCGCAGGCTGAGGTTTTCCGGATGCGGTTGCAGGTAAACCTGCTGCGCAATGTAGGGATCCGGGTGGAGGCGAAAGTGATGCTTGAGCAGGGTCAACGGCACCACCAGCGGTACGATGCCGTGCCGGTACTGGCCGATGATGTGCTGCACTTCCTGTTTGTCTTCGGGGCTGATCGCCTGTTTCAGGTAGCCACTGATGTGCTGCAGGACATTGCTGTGGGTGCGGCGCGTGGCGCATTTTTTCAGTGCCGCCATCAGTTCGCTGAAATAGCGCGGGCCCAGCTCGGCCGGGTCGGTCTGGCCCATGTTGCCCAGCAGATTGCCCAGCGCCTTGTATTGCACCGGGTTGTGCGCCATCAGCAGGTATTTGTAGCGCGAGTGGAATTCGGTGAGCACGCGGCGGCTCAGGCCTTGCTTGAGTACTTGCTGCCAGTCGCGGTAGGCGAGTACGCGGGTGATGAAGTTCTCCCGCAGCACAGGATCGTTGAGGCGTCCGGCTTCTTCCACCGGCAGATCCGGATGCTGTGCACAGAACGCCTCGGCGTAAATGCCGCGTCCGCCACCATTCACCGGTGCGCCGTTGGCGTGGTAGACCTTGACTCGCTCAAGTCCGCAGGACGGCGATTGCTGCATGAAGATGTAGCCGCAGATGTCATTGAGTTCCCCCGCCATTTTCTCGCCGTAGGCGGCCAATGGCTGGGTGACGTTGATCGACGGATTGACGGTGCCGACTGCATCAGGCTTTTGCGGATCGCCCACCAGACGAATCGGCTCGCGGGGAATCCCCAGGCCAATCGCTACCTCAGGACAGACGGGAACGAATTCGAAATGCTCGGCCAGGGTGCGGCTGCACAGCCGCGATTCCTTGTGTCCACCGTTGTAGCGCACTTCGGCGCCCATCAGGCAGGCGCTGATGGCGATTTTCGGTAGGGACGTCGATGAGTCGGACATGCAGCAACCTCGAATCTGAACCTGTACAGACAAATAGATTTGTACACCATGCTTTCAGCATAGATTTATGGGTGTACAAGTCAAACTGTTTGTATAAGTTTTTTTGAGGTTTTTAGCGCCAGCCCATTTTCCAGCGTGAATCATCCTGCAGGGCATGCCAGTCGCATTGCTCGGTACGCCGGGTCAGCACCGCCTGCAGTTCGATTTCCAGCACCGTGCCGTCCTCGTCGCGGAACAGTTCGGTCACCAGAAAATGCTTTTCACGGTTTTGCGGGTGAGCTGCTGTCCATTTCGACAGCAGCAATTTGCGGGGGTTGATGCGATTCACTGCAGGTGTTCGTGCAAGCGTCTTGCCGCCTCCTGGCCACTGAGCCATGCCCCTTCGACCCGACCCGACAGGCACCAGTCGCCACAGGCATACAGGCCCAGATCGGCGTCGGCCAGGGTGCCCCATTCATGACTGCTGGCCGGCCGGGCATAGAGCCAGCGGTGGGCGAGGCTGAAGGTCGGGGCCGGCATGGCGCTGTGCAGCAACTCGGCGAAGGCACCGTGCAATTGTTCGATCACCGCTTCCTTGGGCAGATCGATGTGCTGCCGGCTCCAGGCACTGGTGGCGTGCAGGACCCAGGTGTCGCACGTGGTGTCGCGTCCCGGTTTGCTGCGGTTGCGGGCCAGCCAATCGAGGGCGCTGTCCTGGACGAAGCAGCCTTCGATTGGCGTATCCAGCGGTGTATCGAAGGCGAGGGCGACGGCCCAGGTCGGGTCCATTTTCACGCCGGCGGCGGCACCGGCGAGTTTCGGTGCGGAGGCCAGCAGGGCAGTAGCCTGAGGCGCCGGTGTGGCGACCACCACGTGGCTGAATGGTCCGTGGGTGAAACCTTCGGCATCTTGCAGGTGCCAGTGTTCTTCGCCGCGATAGACCTCGGTGATCCGGCAGGCGAAATGCACTTCCAGGCCATCGAGCAGGCCCCGGGTGATGGCGCTCATGCGCGGCGTGCCGACCCAGCGGGTCTGTTCGTCAGGCGACAGGTTCAACTGCCCGCCATGAAAGGTATAGAGCTGCGGTGCCCATTCGGCGACCCAGCCTTTGCTTTGCCAGCGCTGGACTTCGGTCACGAAGCGCCGATCACGGGCAGTGAAGTATTGCGCACCCATGTCCAGCGAACCGGCATCGCTGCGCTTGCTCGACATGCGCCCGCCGCTGCCGCGACTTTTATCGAACAACTGAACGGTATGCCCGGCATCTGTCAGCGCCTGGGCGGCGGAGAGTCCGGCGATGCCGGTGCCAATGATTGCGATAGGTACAGTCATAGGGGCCTCGTTTACCTTTCTGTACAGACTACGCCGTGGATGAAACCTGTACAATTATGTTTTTTGGTATAACTTCCAGCGTTCTTGTTCTGACAGCTTGGCCTATGGTTAAACAATAGAGCCTGCCCGATAGAAAAGATCCCTGTTTATAAAAATAGACTAGTGATCGGGGTAAAACGCCACGCGAGGAAGAAGTCATGCACATATTGCTGACCGGCGGTACTGGATTGATCGGACGTCAGCTTTGCCGGCATTGGTCCACACAGGGGCATCGCCTGACGGTCTGGAGTCGTCGTCCGGAAAAAGTCGCGAAAATCTGTGGCGCCCAGGTGCGTGGCATTGCGCGTCTGGAGGACCTTGGCGACGAACCGGTCGACGTGATCGTCAACCTGGCCGGCGCGCCGATCGCCGACCGGCCGTGGACCCATCGGCGCAAGGCGTTGTTGTGGAGCAGTCGGATTACGCTGACCGAAGCGTTGCTGGCGTGGCTGGAACATCGCGGGCAGAAACCGTCGCTGCTGATCTCGGGCTCAGCCGTGGGTTGGTACGGTGACGGCGGCGAGCGCGAGTTGACCGAGGACTCGCCACCGGTGATTGACGATTTCGCCAGTCAGTTATGCATCGCCTGGGAGGAAACCGCGCAACGCGCCGAAGCGATGGACATTCGCGTGGTGCTGGTGCGCACCGGGCTGGTGCTGTCGGCCGAGGGCGGCTTTTTGTCGCGCCTGCTGCTGCCGTTCAAGCTCGGGCTGGGCGGGCCTTTGGGCAACGGTCGGCAGTGGATGCCGTGGATTCATATCGATGACCAAATCGCCCTGATTGATTTTCTTCTGCATCGCGATCAGGCGAGCGGTCCTTATAATGCGTGCGCGCCGAAACCTGTGCGCAATCGCGAATTCGCCAAGACCCTGGGCAGCGTGTTGCACCGCCCGGCGTTCATGCCGATGCCGGCCCTCGCCTTGAAGGTCGGGCTCGGCGAGATGTCATTGCTGTTGCTGGGTGGCCAACGGGCCACGCCCAAACGCTTGCTGGAAGCGGGATTCACTTTCCGGTTCACGGATTTACGCGCGGCCCTGGACGATCTTTCCAGCCGCCTCTGAAATAGGACGTTGCATGACCGATCACGCCTTGCTTCTGGTCAACCTGGGTTCACCGGCCTCCACTTCGGTGGCCGACGTGCGCCGCTATCTCAATCAATTCCTGATGGACCCGTACGTGATCGACCTGCCGTGGCCGGTGCGGCGTCTGCTGGTGTCGCTGATTCTGATCAAGCGCCCGGAGCAGTCGGCCCATGCCTACGCCTCGATCTGGTGGGACGAAGGGTCGCCGCTGGTGGTACTCAGTCGTCGCCTGCAACAGCAGATGAAGGCGCAGTGGACCCACGGCCCGGTGGAGCTGGCCATGCGTTACGGTGAGCCGTCCATCGAGACAAATCTGCTGAAACTGGTCGCGGCGGGACACAAACGCATCACCCTCGCGCCGCTTTATCCACAGTTTGCCGACAGCACCACGACCACCGTGATCGAAGAAGCCAAGCGGGTGGTGCGCGAGAAAAAACTCGATGTGCAACTGTCGGTGTTGCAGCCGTTCTACGATCAGCCGGAATATCTCGACGCCCTGGTGGCCAGCGCCAAACCGCATTTGCAGCAGGATTACGAACACCTGTTGCTGAGCTTCCATGGTTTGCCTGAGCGGCACCTGACCAAGCTCGACCCGACCGGCAATCATTGCTTCAAAAATGAAGATTGCTGCAAGAACGCCTCGGCTGCCGTATTGGCCACCTGTTATCGCGCCCAATGTCTGCGCACAGCGGCGTTGTTCGCTGAGCGCATGGGGCTGCCGGACGGCAAGTGGTCGGTGTCGTTTCAGTCGCGGCTGGGCCGGGCGAAATGGATCGAGCCCTACACCGAAGCGCGGCTGGATGAACTGGCCAAAAGCGGCGTGAAGAAGATTCTGGTGATGTGCCCGGCGTTCGTCGCCGATTGCATCGAGACCCTGGAAGAGATCGGCGATCGCGGCAAGGAACAGTTTTGTGAGGCAGGGGGCGAGGAGTTGGTGCTGGTGCCGTGCCTGAATGACGACCCGCATTGGGCGAAGGCGTTGGCAACACTTTGTGAACGGGCGCCACTGGCCCTCTAGTAAGAGCCAAAAGCTTCGCGAGCAAGCCCGCTCCCACATTTGATTGCATTTCAATGTGGGAGATTCTATGTTGCAGGGGAACCCTGCAACCTTAAATTGGGTTGGTATTCGCTCTGATTTTTCATGAGGGCGAATGCCACCCGGCAAAGCTTACGGGCGAGGATGACCAAGGCCTGGGTTCTGGCTAGACCTCTTGCCAGATAGGATTCATAGAACGGTTTCCAAACAGGGGACCGACAAGCTGCCATAGCTGCATTGTGTGCAAGACGCCGTAATTCCCCGTCACCTTTTTTGCTCAAGTGGCGAGGACTGTGTTTCTTGCCTGAGTCCTTTGCCTTCAAATCCATTCCCAGAAAGGCGATGAACGCATCGGCGCTGGCGAACTCACCTCGCATGTACGTAGTTGCCAGTCCCGTTGCCGTGAGTTCACCAATCCCTTCAATCGCTTTGCAGCGTCTGATGTTTTCGCTAATGCCGGCCTCTTGGCTGACTTTGCGAAGTAATTCCTGAATGGCCTGATCAAGCTGTTTGAAATGCTCCAACCCATGGGCCAAAAGATCTTCAAGGAGAGGTTCGTTTGACCAGCTCAGCATGATACTGACTCGGGCCTTCATCAGCTGCGCACGCTTGTTAAGCAGACTTTTCAACACCGTGTAGTGCCGTGGTGGTGGGCTCCAGACCCGCAGCCGGTGCTGTTCACTGGTTAGATAACGCGCCAGAAGACGTGCATCACAAGGGTCGGTTTTTGCACGCTGACCGATGCTTTCGCGGTAATGGCTCACCCGGTAAGGGTCCACGACGTAAACCCGATGCCCCATACCATAGGCCAGTTCGGCCGTATCCAGGTGGTAGAGATTAGTGGCTTCCAGGGAAATCGAGCTTTGTGCGGGCAGGGTCTTCAGCCAACGACCTATAGACGTACGGTCGTTGTTGATGACCTGAATGTTTTTCAGATCTTCGCGATAAGCGACGATTTCGGCTTTGGCCACATCGACACCAATCACCGTTGGCGAGGTAAGGATTGTCATGACGAATCCTCGGAGCTAGGGTTTAAGAGCTTGTCGGGGTCTACCGTAGCGCTGGCTTGCCTCTATCGTCGGTTTTACCGATGAATTCCTTATCGGCGCTTTAGGTAGAAAGGGCGGGACGAGAAGTCTCCCACGGTCCGTACTGGCTAGAGTCGGAATCGAGCTTTTAGTCCCGCCCACCCCTTCAAGTCTAAACATACAAGCGGGCTTGCTCGCGAAGGCTGACTGTCAGGCGATGAAGATCTAAAAGTTTAGATCAGCGGCTCATCCGCCTTTTTCTGCTTCCAGCCGTCATTGCCCGGCAGCAGCAGGTTCAGCGCAATCGCCACCACCGCGCACAGCGCGATGCCTTTGAGGCCGAAGTCGTCCGGACCTGTGCCGGTGCCGACCAGCACACCGCCGATACCGAACACCAGGGTTACCGAAACGATCACCAGATTGCGCGCTTCGCCCAGGTCGATCTTGTGACGGATCAGGGTGTTCATCCCCACTGCCGCGATCGAACCGAACAGCAGACACAGAATCCCGCCCATCACCGGCACCGGAATGCTTTGCAGCAGGGCGCCGAACTTGCCGATGAACGCCAGGCTGATGGCGAAGATCGCCGCCCAGGTCATGATTTTCGGGTTGTAGTTCTTGGTCAACATCACTGCGCCGGTGACTTCCGCGTAGGTCGTGTTGGGCGGGCCGCCGAACAGGCCGGCTGCAGTGGTGGCGATCCCGTCACCGAGCAGGGTGCGATGCAGGCCCGGCTTCTTCAGGTAGTCGCGACCCGTCACGCTGCCGACGGCAATCACGCCGCCGATGTGTTCGATGGCCGGGGCCAAAGCTACCGGGACGATGAACAGGATTGCCTGCCAGTTGAACTCCGGTGCGGTGAAGGCCGGCAGGGCGAACCACGGTGCTGCGGCAATTTTCGCGGTGTCGACCACGCCGAAGTAGAAGGACAGGGCAAAACCCACCAGCACGCCGGAAATGATCGGCACCAGACGGAAGATGCCCTTGCCGAACACCGCCACGATCAATGTGGTCAGCAGCGCCGGCATCGAGATCATCATGGCGGTCTGGTAATGGATCAGTTCCGAACCGTCGCCGGCCTTGCCCATCGCCATGTTCGCGGCAATCGGCGCCATGGCCAGACCGATGGAAATGATCACAGGGCCGATCACCACCGGCGGCAGCAAACGGTCAATGAACCCGGTGCCCTTGATCTTCACGGCCAGGCCGAGGAAGGTGTAGACGAAACCGGCCGCCATCACGCCGCCCATGGTCGCGGCGAGGCCGAACTGGCCCTTGGCGAGAATGATCGGGGTAATGAAGGCGAAGCTCGACGCCAGGAATACCGGCACCTGACGTCCGGTGACGATCTGGAACAGGATTGTTCCCAGACCTGCGGTAAACAGTGCCACGTTCGGGTCAAGGCCCGTGATCAGTGGCATCAGCACCAGGGCGCCGAAAGCCACGAACAGCATCTGTGCGCCGGACAGCACCGTGCGCCAGAGCGGATCGTTGAACTCTTGCTGCATGCTTACGCGTCCTTCTGCTTGGTGCCGAAGATCTTGTCACCGGCATCGCCAAGCCCAGGAATGATGTAACCGTGCTCGTTGAGTTTCTGATCGATGGACGCGGTGTAGATGATCACGTCCGGGTGAGCTTTCTCGACAGCGGCAATGCCTTCCGGCGCGGCAACCAGCACCATCGCGCGGATGTCCTTGCAACCGGCTTTCTTCAGCAGGTCGATGGTTGCGACCATGGAGCTGCCGGTGGCGAGCATCGGGTCGATGATCATCGCCAGGCGTTCGTCGATTTCCGGAACCAGTTTTTCCAGGTAGGTGTGGGCCTGCAGGGTTTCTTCGTTACGGGCAACGCCCACGGCACTGACTTTTGCGCCCGGGATCAGGCTCAACACGCCTTCGAGCATGCCGATGCCGGCACGCAGGATCGGCACGACGGTAATTTTCTTGCCGGCGATTTTCTCGACCGACACAGTGCCGCACCAACCTTCGATATCGTAGGTTTCCAGCGGCAGGTCTTTGGTCGCTTCATAGGTCAACAGGGCACCGACTTCCTGCGCGAGTTCGCGGAAATTCTTGGTGCTGATGTCTGCACGGCGCATAAGGCCAAGTTTGTGACGGATCAGCGGATGGCGGATCTCTTGGATGGACATGGGGAAAGGCTCCGGCGGCGGGCAAAAAAACCGGCCTAGATTAATCTATCCGACGGTGATGTCCTATAGGACATACAGTACGTTAGTCCACAAATGCTTGATTCGGCCGTGCGGGATGCGTACCTTTGCTCGCTTTTCCGAAACAGACCCCCCTTGGAGAGCGCCATGTCCGCTGATCTCGAGCATATCCGTCAAATCATGCGAGAGGCTGACTGCCTGTACACCGAAGCTGAAGTCGAGGCTGCCATTGCCCGCGTCGGTGCACAAATCAACGAACAACTGGCCGACAGTAACCCGGTGGTGTTCTGCGTGATGAACGGCGGCCTGATCTTCTCCGGCAAACTGCTGACCCATCTGCAGTTCCCGCTGGAAGCGTCCTACCTGCACGCCACCCGCTATCGCAACGAAACCAGCGGCGGCGACCTGTTCTGGAAAGCCAAGCCGGAAGTCTCGTTCATCGACCGTGATGTGCTGATCATCGACGACATTCTCGACGAAGGGCACACCCTGGGCGCGATCATCGACTTCTGCCGTCACGCCGGCGCGCGCAAAGTGCACACCGCCGTGCTGATCGACAAGGACCACGACCGCAAGGCCCGTCCTGACCTGAAAGCCGATTTCGTCGGTCTGCCGTGCATCGACCGTTACATCTTCGGCTACGGCATGGACTACAAAGGCTACTGGCGCAACGCCAACGGGATCTTCGCCGTCAAAGGCATGTAAGAACCCCTGAAAGATCGCAGCCCCAGGCTGCGATCTTTTGCTTTTAAAGACTGCTAAAGTGCTCGGCCCCGCCCCCCGGAGCCTGTCATGAGCCTCTTGATCCGCAGCTGCGCCGCCCTGTTGCTGACCCTCAGCCTGCCCCTGGCCGCCGCCCCGATGCACAGTCAATTCCTGCCGCCGGACGACCTGACCCTGCGCGATGCGGAACCCGAGCAGCAGCAACTGTTGCAGGTCACCGACTATTCAGTGGTCGTGGGGGCCCAGCGCCAATCCAACCAACAGCCGATCCCGGTGACCTCGCCATTGATGATCCGCCTCAAGGGCAAATCCCTGAACAAGGGCGCGACGATCAATCAGGTGCTGGTCAACTTCGATGGCGAAAGCAAAAGCCTGAAAAAGCCGGTGTACGACGACAAGAGCAAGACTCTCACGCTCTACTACCCGCTGGCCCAGTACCGGGTGGTGATCGATCTGTTGCGCAACGATACGGTCTACGTGCAATTTCTCAGTTACGCCAACGGCCACATCTGGGCCGATTTGCACACCGGCAGTACGCGCTCGCGTTGAGCCTTGTGCCTGCGCAGGGGTAAACTGCCCGCCCCGTGAAATGTCTGCGAGCTGGAGTCGGCAATGCGTAAAGATAAGAAGCAAGTGATTGGTGACGAGATCGGCGATGAGCAGATCAAGCTGTTCCTCGATTTTGAGCCGGTCGACGCCACCTCGCCGTCGCTGCACAAACTGGTCAAGGCTTATCGTGGCCTGCGCATCGACGATTTCGAACGCTTCCTGACGTTCTTCGTCGAAGCCGGTTATGACGTCGATGGCAAGGACGAGCACGGCAAGACCTTCATCGACCAGATCCGCGATCAACGCAACGCTGCGGAATACATCGAGCTGATCGAGAAAGCCCGCGTCTGATATCCGCGGCTTTCCCAAGGCATAAAAAAACGCCCCGCACTCACTGAGTGCGGGGCGTTTTTTATGTCGCAATATCAAGCGAAGCTTGGGGTCTCGCTGCTTTCTTCCACCAGTTCAAGCGCAATGTTGTTCTGCGTGTTGATCTTGCGATACAGCGCCGCGTCGGTTTCCAGGACCTTTTCACGGGCCGGGAAGATTTCCGCCAGTTTGGCAGCCCATTCACCCTTGGCCTTGGCCGGGAAGCACTTCTCGATCAGTTCCAGCATGATCGAGACGGTCACCGAAGCACCCGGCGAAGCACCGAGCAGGGCGGCGAGGGAGCCGTCCTTCGCGGCCACCAGTTCGGTACCGAACTGCAGGATGCCGCCCTTTTTCGGGTCTTTCTTGATGATCTGCACCCGTTGGCCGGCCACTTCCAGGCGCCAGTCTTCGGCTTTCGCCTCGGGGTAGAAACGGCGCAGGGATTCCAGGCGCTGTTCCATCGACTGCATCACTTCGCTGACCAGGTACTTGGTCAGGTCCATGTTGTTTTTCGCCACGGCCAGCATCGGCCCGATGTTGCCGGCGCGAACCGACAGCGGCAGGTCCATGAAGGAGCCGTGCTTGAGGAACTTGGTGGTGAAACCGGCGTATGGCCCGAACAGCAGGGATTTCTTGCCGTCGACCACGCGGGTGTCGAGGTGCGGCACGGACATCGGTGGCGAACCCACGGCGGCCTGGCTGTAAACCTTGGCCTGGTGATGCTTGACCACCTCCGGGTTGTCGCAACGCAGCCACTGGCCGCTGATCGGGAAGCCGCCGAAGCCTTTGCTTTCTTCGATGCCCGAAGCCTGCAGCAGCGGCAGGGCCGCGCCACCGGCGCCGAGGAACACGAACTTGGCGTCGACTTCACGGCTGCTGCCGCTGTTGACGTCCTTGATGCTGACGGTCCAGCCATTGCCGTTACGCTTGAGGCCGGTCACGCGCTTGCAGTACTTGACCTGAGCATCGGGGGCGCTGGTCAGGTGCTTGAGCAACTGATTGGTGAGGGCGCCGAAGTTGACGTCGGTGCCGTTGATCACGCGGGTGGCGGCGAGTACCTGGTCTTTTGGACGACCCGGCATCATCAGCGGCATCCACTCGGCCATCTTCGCCTTGTCTTCGGTGTATTCCATGTCGGCGAAGGCGTGGTGCTTGTGCAGCGTATTGAAACGTTCCTTGAGGAACGACACGCCTTTCTCACCCTCGACGTAACTCAGGTGCGGCACCGGGCTGATAAAGGATTTGCACGAGCCGAACGTGCCTTTCTTGGTCAGGTACGACCAGAACTGCTTCGACACCTCGAACTGGGTGTTGATGTGCACGGCCTTCTTGATGTCGACGGTGCCGTCGGCAGCCTGCGGCGTGTAGTTCAGCTCGCACAGGCCGGCGTGGCCGGTACCGGCGTTGTTCCATGGGTTGGAACTCTCCGCGGCACCGGAATCCATCAGCTCGACGACTTCCAGCTTGATCGCCGGGTCGAGTTCCTTGAGCAGTACTGCGAGGGTGGCACTCATGATGCCGGCCCCAACCAGAACTACGTCGACTGCTTCGTTATGCGCCATTTAACGCGTCTCCAAAATCTGCAGCACCAAATTGTCGGCATGGCTGCCAGGCGTCCAGGGCAGGTCAGTTGAGCCCCGGGTATCTTTGGTCAGGTGTGCCATGTCCGAATCTTCGCAATTTTTCGCAACTTCGACGGATGCGTGCGGCCTGGCTTCAAGAGTCCCATGAACTCATTTCGGCACGGGGCTGGCAATTCGACTTATGGTCGAGACATCCGTTTGTGCAACCAAATCCGTAGCGGACAGGCTTCAGGCTCCGGTAGTCGAGGCGTTCCCGTTCCTGTGTCGTTGGGCTGTTTCAGACGCTAATGGTGCATGTTCAGACGCAAAACTATTCATTTGCTCGCCACACTCTTGTGAAGTTGTGAAAACCCGTTTTTTTCACGCTCTTTTGAAGACGTGAACCTCAAAAAGGGCTGTCCGGGGCTGGCACCGTGCCCGGAGGGGCAAACAACTCAGTGGCCGAGCGTCATGACAGCTCTGCAGATTCGCGAAAAGCGGGATTTGCCAGGGAAACAGCAAGCACGCCAGCTTCACTCGATCTGTGTGGGCGGCTCTCTGTGGGCGATTTGGATGCCAATGCAAGCGCATTGACGCTGTTGCGGGGCCCGATCAGGAGACGTCCTTATAATCGGGGGGAGATTGTATCGAAGAAATGCGCGGAGTTGGTCGAGTTTAATGACTTTTATTAGGCATCCGGTCAGATGCTCAACATCGCCTGAGCCCGTGCGCGTGGGCGCTGCTGTTCGACCCGGGCGCTGGCGGGCAGTGGCTGGTGCAGCCAGTTGAGACGGATTTCCTCGATTTCCACCCAGCCATCACCCATCGGTTGCAGGCTGCATTGCTTGAAGGCCTGGCAATGGCCGTTGCGGTCGAGCAGGGCGAAGCTGCGGTGCAGTGGGCGTGGGGCGAACAACGAGATCAGATAGCGCATGGCAGTGCTCCTTTTAGGGATCTGTGAGGAAGATTGGCAAAGGGCCGTGACGCGCACGTGTATGGGGGGTGACGAATGTGTGACAGGAACCGCTGGCAGCGGGTTTTGTCAGAGATTTCAGTGCTGGTGACCCACAGTGGCCCACCGCTATACTGCCGGCCTGTCTGTGCCTGATTCTGGAGAGAAGAGCATGTTGCAACGCCTGTTGTTCGGTTTGATCACTGTGACCAGTTTGACCCTGGTTGGCTGCGCCCACAGCCCGCAACAACTGAGCCCGGAACCGAAGCTGACCACTCAGCTGGCACCGGTCGGCCATGGCCAGCCTGTCGTGGTTCGCGTGGTCGACGGTCGTCCGTCGCCAACCCTCGGCACCCGTGGCGGCCTGTACCCGGAAACCAGCGCCATCACCGTGCAGCGCGAGCAGATCCTGCCGAAGCTGCAGGCCCAGGCTGAAGCCGCCGTGCGTCTGCTCGGGTTCACCCCGACCAACAACGCGCCCAATGCACCGCAGTTGACCGTGACTTTGGCCGAACTGAAGTACCAGTCGCCCAAAGAAGGCATGTACGTGACCGAAGCCACCATCGGCGCCACCTTCCGCTCCGACGTGCAGAACGCCAACCGTCGCTACAGCGGCCGTTACGGTGCCTCGCTGGATCAGCGTTTCGGCATGGCGCCGAACCAGGAAACCAACACCAAACTGGTCAGCGATGTGCTGAGCGATGCGCTGACCCGTCTGTTCAAGGATCCGACCGTGGGTCAGGTCCTCGCCGAGTAAGTATTCGGTTGCTGCGAAAAAAGCCCGGGGCCAGTGATGGCTCCGGGCTTTTTCGTTCAGGCGGCTTGTGAATAGAGGTCGAGGACGCTGACGCCGGTCAGCAGGTCGGTCTCGGGCAAGTCTGCATGCTGGTGCCCGCCGAGGGCGCAATACACCAGCCAGTGACGGTCCTGAACATTGAAGGCCAGGCTGCCGACGAGGGCTTGCTGCTCGTCGGACGGAGAGATGAGGTACAGGCGATCCTGGTTTTCAGCGTGAAGCATGTCGCGTTCCGTGTCGGTTTCGAGGCGCGCAGGGTGACTGAAACAAATGACGATGCCGTGACACAGGACAGCCATCGGTCGATTGAGGGGCTATTTGTCGCAAAGGGTAGGGCAGTCGGGGAGGGTTCCGGTAGAATCCGCGCCGCGGTCGTCGGTCTGGCGCTCGCCATACCGGTTTAGATTGAGGTCTGTGATGTCGCTGCACTTGATGACGCTGTTTACCGCCCATCCCGCCAAACTGATCAATCTGCTCGCCCTGCTGTTGGCCTTTCCCGGCAGTTGGCTGCTGCACGCGACCCGTCGCCGTGAACAGCGGGCCATGGCCAGTATCGCAGCCCAGCGCCAGAACCAACCCGATCGGGAGCCGGTACTCGATTGGGCGACCCTGCGCATGAACCGCTTCTTCTACCGCTTCGGTTTTGCCTGCCTGGGCCTGGCGCTGCTGGTGTCGTGGATCAGTACCCGCTTCTGAACGAAGAACGGCGCCCGAAGGCGCCGTTCTTGTATCCGGCCAAAACCGCTTACAGCGGCAGGCCAGCCTTGACCCGGTACTGATTGCGCACCGGCGTCGCATATTGCAGCACCAGATACGGACGATGCTCCTCGGGGCAGGCGTCCAGACGGTTCTGCCATTCTTCCTGGGCCTTGGCCAGTTCCTCGGCACCAAACACCTCGGCAGCCTTCGGCACGTTCAATTGCGGGTCGGCATCCGCCCACTGCGCGTATGCCAGGTAATGCACCGGGAACAACCGGTAGCCACCGAGAATCTGCTTGTCCATCTCGACCGCCAATTGCTTGGTGTCTTCGAACAGCTCGGTGATCGGCGCGGCGAAGTTCACGTGCACCCGGCCCTTGTAGCCGGTGATGCCCTTGGCGATGCTGACGTCATCCTCGCCCGGCGCCTTGCTGTAGGTGCCGGTGGTGGCGCGGATGTACAGCTCGCGGGCCTTGGCCTGATCGCACGGGTCGTATTCGTAGCTGATCGACACCGGGGTCAGGTTCAGCGACTGAATGACTCCGCCGAACGGCTCGTCCTTGCGACTCATGTGGAACATCTTGAGGATCGCCGACTCGGTACGGTCGTCGCCGTCCTTCGCGCGGCCTTCAGCCTGGGCGATCCAGATCGAGGCGCAATCGTTGCGGATCGAGTGGTTGATGTACGCCGACAGCAGTTGATACGCGGCCATTTTCTCGCGGCGCCCGGTGATCGAGCGATGCACGATGAAGCTCTTGTTCAAGCGCATCAGGTCGCTGACGAACGGCTTTTGCAGCAGGTTGTCGCCAATCGCGATGCGCGGCGTCGGCAGGCCGGCGTGGTACACGGCGTAGTTGACGAAGGCCGGGTCCATCACGATGTCGCGGTGGTTGGCGATGAACAGATAAGCGCTGCCGGACTTGAATTGCTCGACACCGGTGTAGGTCACGCCGTCGGTGGCGCGCTCGATGGTGTGGTCGACGTAGAACTCGACCTTGTCCTGCAACGTGGCCACGGAGGTTACGTCGGCAAACTCACGACGCAGCCGATGGGCTATAAGTGGTTTGAGCATCCAGCCGAAGGCACCGGCAAAACGCGGGAAGCGGAAGTGGGTGAGGATATCTAGAAACGCCTTGTCGCCGAGCAGTCGCGCCAGTACCGCAGGTACTTCGCTGTCGTCGTAAGGTCGGATGGCATCGAATTCGCCCATCATGCTCTCTTGTTGGAAACGGCTAGGGTAAGTAAAGGTTTTGATCGAAAACCAACGGGGCACGGCCTGAAAAAGTAGCCAGACAAAAATAGCCCTGCAAATAGACCGGCGATTATACGCACAAGTCACCCGGGAGACCGCGATGCTGGAAAGCGCAGTATATGAATGTCCGTATTGTGGTGAAGAGGTCGAGACGACCGTGGATCTCTCCGCTGGCGACCAGACCTATATTGAAGACTGTCAGGTGTGTTGTCGGCCGATCACCTTTGTGTTGCAGGTCCATGGAGAGGACTGGTTTCTGGAAGTCTTCAGCGAAAACGAGTGAGGCACGGCCATGCAGCGAATCTACGAACCGGAAAACCTGATGGAAGGCGAGATGCTCAAGGGCATGCTCGCCAGCGAGGGCATCGAGGCGCATCTGGTCGGGCGCGATCTGCTGGGCGGCACGGGCGAGTTGCCGATCTTTGGACTGCTGGGCCTGTCGGTCGATAACGACCAGGCCGAATACGCCCGTGAGCTGATCAGTGCGTACAATGCCGCGCTGCCGCTGCCCGGCGATGAACCGGACAGCTATCCCGGGACGCTGGTCTGTTAGGCTGGCGTTCGTTTTATTTGTGAGTCGTGCTGCCCCATGTGTGGACGTTATGCCCTGTTTCGCTGGAACCGCGATTTCGCGTCCCTGCCAGGTTTTCCTGCCGATCAGCAGGCGCAGTGGAACATTTCCCCCAACGATTCGGTGTTGATGCTGCGCGCCGAACCCGACGGCCAGCGCACGCTGGCCCGTGCCCGTTGGGGGCTGACACCGCCGTGGCTGACCGACCTGTCGCGCACCCCGGCCCACGCTCGGGCCGAAACTGTCGCCGAACAGCCGATGTTCCGTGAAGCCCTGCGCTTGCGTCGTTGTCTGCTGCCGGCCAACGGGTTTTACGAATGGCGCGGCAACGTGCGCAAACGGCCGTACTGGCTGACACCGGGAGAGGGGGCTTCGCTGTTTTTTGCGGCGATCTGGGAGGCGTATCCGGTGCAGGAACAGGTGTGGCTGAGCACGGCGGTGATCACCCAGCCGGCGGCCAGTCAGCGCCGTCCTTTGATACTCGATGAGGCGGGGCAGGCGGCGTGGCTCGATCCCGAAACGCCGCTGCATGTCCTGCAAGGCCTGCTCGCCAGCGAACCCGCGGCCTTGCGCGAGCGGGTGCTGGCGAATCTGGTCAATGATCCGAAGCTCAATGGCCCGGAATGCCTGACCCCGGCCTGATGCATCCAGATCAAAAGCCCCCTCATCGGAACGCCGCCCGCCCAGCCCTCTCCCGGTGGGAGAGGGAGCCGACCGAGGTGTCTTGAGCGATCCAGCGACTTGATACACCGAGTTGATTATGGATTCAGCGAATATCTTTCAGGTCGGTGTCATTTTGAAATATCCCCCATCAGTCCCCTCTCCCTCCGGGAGAGGGTTAGGGTGAGGGAGCTTTTGGCTTTTGACTTTTAGCCTTCGACGTCAGACCTTGAACTGGTTGATCAACCGCCGCTGCTGCTCCGCCAGTTTGGTCAGATCGGCACTCGCCGAACTCGACTCATCCGCACCACCCGCCACTTCGTTCGCCACCTGACCGATATTGATCACATTGCGGTTGATATCGTCGGCCACCGCGCTCTGTTCCTCGGCAGCGCTGGCGATCTGGGTGTTCATGTCGTTGATCACCGAAACCGCCTGAGTAATCGTTTCCAGTGCTTCGGCTGCCTTCGCCGCGTGCTGCACACTTTCGTCGGTGCGGTTCTGGCTGTCCTCCATGACCCGCACCACATCGCGTGTGCCCTGTTGCAGTTGCTGGATCATGCTCTGGATTTCTTCGGTGGCCTTCTGGGTTTTCTGCGCCAGGTTGCGCACTTCATCGGCCACCACCGCAAATCCGCGTCCCTGTTCACCAGCGCGGGCCGCTTCAATCGCCGCGTTGAGGGCCAGCAGGTTGGTCTGCTCGGCGATCCCGCGAATGGCAATAAGGATCGCGTTGATGTTCTCGCTGTCCTTGGCCAGGGTCTGCACCACGTCCACAGCTTTGCCGATTTCCACGGCCAGCACACCGATCGAATTGGAGGTGTCGCGCACGATCTGCATGCCCTGACTGGCGGCCTGATCGGCGTGGCTGGCGGCTTGTGCAGCTTGGGTCGCGTTACGCGCCACGTCTTGCGCGGTGGCGGTCATTTCCTGCACGGCGGTGGCGACCTGATCGATCTCGGCCATCTGTTTCTGAATGCCGATATTGGTGCGGATCGCGATGTCCGCCGTGTGCTCCGAGGAATCGCTGACGCTCTGTACCGACGACACCACCTGCGTGATCATCCCCTGCAGTTTGGCGAGGAAGGTATTGAAGCCTTTGGCGATTGAACCGAGTTCGTCGTTGCGATCACTGGTCAGGCGGCGGGTCAGATCGCCTTCGCCTTGGGCGATGTCATCGAGCATGGTCACCATCTGTTTGAGCGGGCGAGCGATGCCGTGACCCACCAGCCAGATCACCAGCAAGCCAAGGCCGGCGATGATCAGGCCGACCATGGCCATGCCGAAGGTGTCGGATTTGCGCTGGGCGTCGAGGTCGCCTTGGAGCTTTTGCAGGTCGGCCATCACCGCGTCGAGCGGCAGTTGCAGCATCAGCGTCCAGCGTGCGTCGGTCTGGCCGATGCCGAATGGCAGGTACAACTCGATCCGGCCTTGCTCTTTATTGACGGTGTACGTCACTTCGCCGCGCTTGAGATTGGCCATGTTGGCAATCTGCTGGGCGTCGAGGATGTCGCTGACCTTCTCGCCGAATTTGCTTGGGTCCTTGGTGTAGGCGACGATCCGGCCGTTGCCGCCGATCAGGGCCATTTGCCCGGCGCCGCTGTACAGTTTCTGGTTAGCGCTCAGGAGCATTTCCTGGATGAAGTTCACCGACAGGTCGGCGCCGACGATGCCCTGGAAGGCGCCGTTGAGCATGATCGGTTCGATAAAGGAGGCGAGCATGACGATCTTGTCGCCGACCTTGTACGGGGCCGGATCGATCACGCAGGATTTTTTGGTTTCTTTCGAGCACAGGTAGTACTCGCTGGCGCGCACGCCGGTGGACAGGACTTTCTGGTCGTCGACGTCCACCAGTTTGTCCAGGCCCAGGGTGCCGTCGTCGTTGCGGAACCACCACGGCAGGAAACGACCGTTGCCAGGGTCGATGCCGACAACCTGAGTGCCGACGTAGGCCGCGTCATTATGGTCCAGTGCGTTTTTTTCCCAGCCGATGTAAGTGCCGAGAATCTTCGGATTCTTCTCGACGTTTTCCTTGATCAGGCTGATCAGTTGCTCACGGTTGACGGTCAGTCGCGGCTGACCATCGGCGCCCGGCGTGCCGAGCAGGGCGTTGACCCGCACCAGTCCGCCGGCAATCAGCAGCGGTGCTTCGAGTTCGCGCTGGATCTGGCTGACCTGAGTCTGCGCCAGCGAGGTCAGGCGCTGTTCGATGACTTGCTCGAACTGGGCCTGGGTCCGTTGCTGGACCATTTCCTGGGTGCGGGCACCGGAGAACAGCGCATACAGCACCAGCGCGGCGACCACGCTGAGTACGATGGCGCCGGCCAGGGCGGCCACGGAAAACTGGATCGACTTGAACTTCATGGGAGCTCCGCGCGCGAGAGGACGTCTGCGCTCCTGTATCGGCAGCCACTATTGCGCCATGAGGTGACGAGGGATCAATTGAGGGCGGATGTCGCAAATGGATCAGTGCGCGACGCTGTGGCAGAGGGATTGGCGGCGGATGTGAATCTTTTCCTACAGGGGCGGGCGGGTCTTGCGAAAGTGGATGCATCACGTCCGTTGTATCTGGCGCCGATACAATTACCCGCCTAGGATACGCGACAGGTTTTCAGGGAGCTTTTGAATGAACAAGACATTGGTTGTAAGTGCACTGAGCGCAGCGCTGTTGCTGGCCGGTTGTCAGTCGGTCAACACCACCAGCGGCGGTGCCGTGGGCGTGGAACGCAAGCAGTACATGTTCAGCATGCTGTCCTCGCAAGAGGTCGACCAGATGTATGCCCAGTCCTATCAGAAGACCGTGGGCGAAGCGTCCAGCAAAGGCGTGCTGGACAAGACCAGCAACGATGCCAAGCGTGTTCAGGCGATTGCCAACCGCTTGATTGCCCAGGCACCGAACTTCCGCCCGGACGCGGCGCAGTGGAAATGGGAAGTCAACCTGATCAAGAGCGACGAGCTCAACGCCAACTGCGGGCCTGGCGGCAAGATCATTTTCTACACCGGGCTGATCGACAGCCTGAAACTTACCGACGATGAAATCGCCGCAGTCATGGGCCATGAAATCGCCCACGCCTTGCGCGAGCACGGTCGGGAAGCGATGTCCAAGGCCTATGGCATCGAAATGGCCAAGCAGGGCGCCGGTGCGTTGCTCGGCCTGGGTCAGGACAGCCTGGCGCTGGCCGACACCGTGGCCAACTATGGCATGACGCTGCCGAACAGCCGCGCCAACGAAAACGAGGCTGACCTGATCGGTCTGGAACTCGCCGCGCGTGCCGGGTACAACCCGAACGCCGCCATCACTTTGTGGGACAAGATGAGCAAGGCCTCTGAAGGCGCACCGCCGGAGTTCATGAGCACTCACCCGTCTTCCAGCAGCCGCACGGCTGCCTTGCAGGCGGCGATTCCGAAAGTCATGCCGC
Organism: Pseudomonas sp. DR 5-09; assembly: GCF_001655595.1. Lineage (NCBI taxonomy): Bacteria > Pseudomonadati > Pseudomonadota > Gammaproteobacteria > Pseudomonadales > Pseudomonadaceae > Pseudomonas > Pseudomonas sp. DR 5-09. The sequence continues at coordinate 5,339,983 of NZ_CP011566.1, read as the reverse complement.
TTTACGAGAAAGCGCCCAAGTCCTGAAGTCATGATCGCTCCCGCACTCAATGCGGGAGCGATCTGCCGGATCAAACCCAGCCGCTGCTCTGCATCGCCTTGTACACCGCGACAATCGCCAGGATCAGGAACGCCGAGGCCGCCAGTCGACGGATCAGAGTCAGTGGCAGTTTCTCTGCCGCAAAATTACCCGCCAGTACCACCGGCACGTTCGCGATCAGCATGCCCGCCGTGGTGCCAATAATCACCAGCCACAGCTCCGGGTATTGCGCCGCCAGCATCACCGTGGCGATCTGGGTCTTGTCGCCGATTTCCGCGAGGAAGAACGCAATCAGCGTGGTCAGGAATGGCCCGAACTTGCGGGCGGTGCTGGCTTCATCGTCATCCATCTTGTCCGGCACCAACGTCCACAGGGCGGTGGCGGCGAAGCTCGCGGCAAGAATCCAGTGCAGGACCGAATCGGAGAAGAAGCTGCCGAACCAGGCGCCGACCGCACCCGCTGCCGCGTGGTTGGCCAGGGTCGCAGCCACGATACCGGCGATGATCGGCCAGGGTTTGCGAAAGCGAGCGGCGAGAATCAGCGCGAGCAGTTGCGTCTTGTCGCCGATTTCGGCCAAGGCAACGATTGCGGTGGGAACGAGTAACGAGTCCAGCATCAGGATTTCCTAAGGGGCGGGTCGACACGGCTATGACACGTACAGCCTTCCCGCCCCGGGTAAGGTGTGCGTGTCATAGGTCTTGTCAAACCCTGCGATCCGTCTGCTGCGGACGCTTGGGTCGCATACGCCATGATCTGAGGATCAAGTATGTTGACGTATGCCGGACGAGCTTGGCGCTCGTGGGAGACTACTCCCCTAGGACGGAGCGGATTCTGCCTTCGCGAATCCGATAGAGCAAGAACAAATTTTCAGCCGCGCTTGGCCCGGTAAATCCGGAATCCATTGCCTTCGGCCTTGATCGCACACACCCCGAGATGCTCTTCGATCAGCGGTTGATATTTCAGGAAGCTGTTGGCAACCAAGCGAAGTTCGCCGCCGTTTTTCAGATGTTTGGCCGCTTTTCGTAGCAAGTTTTCGGTAGCGAAATAGTCGGTATGCACACCGACATGGAACGGCGGGTTGCTCAGGATCGCGTTCAAACCCATCGGCGCGGCATCGATGCCGTCACCGGTCAGCACTTCGGCTTCCAGACCGTTGGCCGCCAGGGTCAAACGGCTGCTGGCGGCAGCGAAGGCATCAACGTCGAGCAAGGTGACCTGATTGTGCGGGTAACGACGCTTGACCGCCGCACCCAGCACGCCGGCGCCGCAACCGAAGTCCAGCAGATGGCCGCTCGGCAGTTTGTCCAGATGTTCCAGCAGCAGGGCGCTGCCGCGATCCAGTCGGCCGTGGCTGAATACGCCCGGCAGGCTGATGACTTTCAACGGACCTTCGGCCAGCGGCAGTTCGTAGGTCTGCGCCAGGCTTTCCAGCGGTTTGGCTTCAGGAGCGTTGGCCACCGTCACTTGCCACAATTGGCAATGGCGCGCGCTGTCGAGCTTGCGCGGTTTGCCGAACGGGTTGAGCTGTTTGGAAGCGCCTTCGATACCGCTGCGTTTTTCCCCGACCAGATACACCTCGCGCCCGGCCAGGCGTGAAGCCACGGCATTGAGGATGTAATCGGTCAGGTCCTTGGCCTTGGGCAGGAACACCACCGCCGTGTCGAACGAGCGCTCCGGCACGTTCACGCCAAAATGGCTGCGCCCTTCGAAGCGCGCATCGAGTGCAGCCTGGTCGCCGGCGTGCCAGCACCAGCCAAACGCCTCGGGCAGGCGCCCCAAAAGATCATCGGCAGGCAAACCGGCCAGCAACACTGAACCCTGGAATAACTCGGCCTGACGAAGCAGTACTTCACTGCGCGGATCCATAACTGCTCCTGTGAAAAAAAGTGCCGCAGTTTATCAACTGACGACCCGCAGCGCCTTACCGCTGTAGAACGCCTGGGTGTTTTCCACCAGTTGGCCGACGATTCGCTGCCGCGCTTCGCGGCTGCCCCAGGCGTTGTGCGGGGTAACGATCAGGCGCGGGATATCGGCTGCCAGCAGCGGATTGCCTTGGGTCGGCGGCTCGACGCTCAGCACATCGGTGGCAGCGCCGCCCAGATGACCGCTGCGCAGGGCATCGGTCAGGGCCTGTTCATCGATCAGTCCACCACGGGCGGTGTTGACCACGAAAGCGCCGTGTTTCATCGAAGCGAGTTCGCGGGCGCCGATGAAGTGCCGAGTGTGTTCGTTGAGCGGGCAGTGCAGGGTGAGGGCGTCGATCTGCGGCAGCAATTCTTCCAGCGGCAGACGATCCGGACGGGTCGGTCGCCCCGGAATCTGCCCCAGCAACACACGCATGCCGAAGGCTTCGGCCAGACGCGCGACCGCGCCGCCGAGTTCGCCGTGTCCAAGCAGGCCGAGGGTTTTGCCTTCCAGCTCGACGATCGGGTAATCCAGCAGGCAGAACTGTTTCGCCTGCTGCCAGCGGCCTTCGCCGACGGCTTTTTGATAATCGGCCAGGCGCGTGGCGAGGTTGAGCAGCAGCATGATCGTGTGCTGCGCCACCGACGGCGTGCCGTAACCCTGACAGTTGCATACGGTGATGCCGTGGGCGCGAGCGGCGGCCAGATCGACGTTGTTGGTGCCGGTCGCGGTGATCAGGATCAGTTTCAGTTGTGGGTTGGCGGCCATGGCGGCGGAATCGATCAGCACTTTGTTGCTGATCGCCACGGTTGCACCTTGCAGGCGCTCGGCTACCTGCGCAGGCAACGTCTGAGCGGACAGTTGCAGATCACTGAAGCAATCACGCAAAGGGCTCAAGTCGAGATCGCCAAGATCCAGCGAAGGGTGATCGAGGAATACGGCGCGGTGGGCGTTCGTCATCAACTGTACCTGTCGTGCTTTGAAGGGAAGGCGTAATCTGCCGAGCCTACCAGATGAAACAACTCGTTACGCTTGGCCGAAAGGAGCCCCCATGTACTGGACCGAATTCTTGACCGTTGCCCTGATCCATCTGTTGGCCGTTGCCAGCCCCGGTCCTGATTTCGCCGTGGTGGTGCGCGAAAGCGTGACCCATGGTCGACGCGCCGGGACCTGGACCGCGTTGGGCGTGGGCACGGCGATTTTCCTGCACGTGGGTTATTCGCTGCTGGGGATCGGCCTGATCGTTTCTCAATCGATCGTGCTGTTCAACGCCTTGAAATGGGCAGCCGCCGCGTACCTGCTGTACATCGGCTTCAAGGCCCTGCGCGCGCAACCGGCGAAAACCGTGAGCGATGATCTGCACAAAGAGGCCGGCGAGCGCACCGCCCGTGGCGCGTTCACTTCGGGTTTCGTGACCAACGGCCTGAACCCGAAAGCCACGCTGTTCTTCCTGTCGCTGTTCACCGTGGTGATCAACCCGCACACCCCGCTGACAGTCCAGGCCGGTTACGGCATTTATCTCGCCGTTGCGACCGCCACCTGGTTCTGCCTGGTGGCCATGCTGTTCAGCCAGCAACGCGTGCGCGCCGGTTTCGCCCGCATGGGCCACTGGTTCGACCGCACCATGGGCGCGGTGCTGATCGCCATCGGCGTGAAACTCGCGTTCACCGAGATGCATTGATCCTTCTGGGCTGTCATCTGTTTCGGCAAATGCTGGCGCAAAGCTAGCATTTGTACGGCTCTGCAAATCATTCCTTTGGCTGATTTGGCTGACGTATAACGGTTCTAGAGTACGAAACTCCAAAGCCAACACCGTGCAGTCAGAAAAGGGATTCTTATGTTGCAGACTCGCGTCATTCCGCCCGCCGAAGGGGCGTACCAGTATCCACTGCTGATCAAACGGCTGCTGATGTCGGGTGCCCGTTACGAGAAAACCCGCGAGATCATCTACCGTGACCAGCTGCGCTACAGCTACCCGACCCTGATCGAGCGGGTCGCGCGGCTGGCCAACGTACTGACGGCGGCCGGGGTCAAGGCCGGTGACACCGTGGCGGTGATGGACTGGGACAGCCATCGCTACCTGGAGTGCATGTTTGCGATTCCGATGATCGGCGCGGTGATCCACACCATCAACGTGCGCCTGTCGCCGGAACAGATCCTCTACACCATGAACCACGCCGAGGACCACTTCGTGCTGGTCAACAGCGAGTTCGTCGGGCTGTACCAGGCTATTGCGCCACACCTGACCACGGTGGAGAAAACCCTGCTGCTGACCGATCTGCCGGAAAAAACCGCCGATCTGCCGAATCTGGTCGGCGAGTACGAGCAACTGCTGGCGGCCGCGAGTCCGCAGTACGACTTCCAGGATTTTGACGAAAACTCGGTCGCCACCACGTTCTACACCACGGGCACCACCGGCAATCCGAAGGGCGTGTATTTCACCCATCGGCAACTGGTGCTGCACACCATGGGTGTGTCGACCATCATGGGCGCCATCGACAGCGTGCGGCTGCTGGGCACCAACGACGTGTACATGCCGATCACCCCGATGTTCCACGTGCATGCCTGGGGTCTGCCGTATGTGGCGACCATGCTCGGGCTCAAGCAGGTTTATCCGGGGCGTTACGACCCGGAATTCCTGGTCGAGTTGTGGCGCAAGGAAAAGGTCACGTTTTCCCACTGTGTGCCGACCATCCTGCAGATGGTGCTCAATGCCAAGGGCGCGCAGGGCACCGATTTCGGCGGCTGGAAAATCGTCATCGGCGGCAGTGCGCTGAACCGCACGCTGTATGAAACGGCCAAGAGCAAAGGCATTCAGCTGACGGCTGCTTACGGCATGTCGGAAACCGGGCCTCTGGTTTCATGCGCGCATCTGAACGATGAGTTGATGGCGGGCACCGAAGACGAGCGCACCACCTATCGGATCAAGGCCGGCGTGCCGGGGCCATTGGTCGAAGCGGCGATCGTCGATACCGAAGGCAATTTTCTTCCGGCCGACGGCGAGACCCAGGGCGAACTGGTGCTGCGCGCACCGTGGCTGACCGAAGGCTATTTCAACGAACCGCAGAAGGGCGCCGAGCTGTGGGCCGGCGGCTGGCTGCACACCGGCGACGTGGCGACGCTCGACGCCATGGGTGTGATCGACATCCGCGACCGGATCAAGGACGTGATCAAGACCGGCGGCGAATGGATCTCCTCGCTGGACCTCGAAGACCTGATCAGTCGTCACGTCGCGGTACGTGAAGTAGCAGTGGTGGGCATCGCCGATCCGCAGTGGGGCGAGCGTCCGTTTGCCTTGCTGGTGGTCCGCGAAGGGCATGCCATCGGGGCACGCGAGCTCAAGGAACACCTCAAGCCGTTCGTTGAACTGGGGCACTTGAGCAAGTGGGCGATACCAAGCCAGATCGCCCTTGTTACTGAAATTCCCAAGACCAGTGTCGGCAAGCTCGACAAGAAGCGCATCCGCCTCGACATCACTGAATGGCAGGCCAACAACAGCACCTTCCTCTCGACGCTTTGAGCGTCCGCTGGCGCGCCGAAAACGGCGCGCCAGACCCACCAAGCAAGCGCTTGGCTTGTGAAATTCGAATTTTCAGCCATCCTTGCCGTGCCGACATGTGTCGGACTGGCGAAAGGACTGTTCCAGAGTGGCCGGCAGCTGCAAATCACACTTTAGAGGGATCAAGCAGTACCACCTGCTGGCTATAGTCCGCTCAAGGATTTTTAAGAACGGGGCACACGCACAAACGGGGCGATGCAACATTGAAGCGATTTCGGGAAGCCGCTGGCACCCGGTCCTTCAGGCGTTTTTAAAAGTACTCACTGCCATAACAATAATGCACATGGAGTAGCGTCGATGACCTCAGTAAACCAGTTCTGGCGCCGGGCAAAGCTGCCTCTGGCCGTCAGTCTTGCTTCTTCGCTCGCCGGGCCCGCATTCGGCGTCAGTTTCAACGTCGGTGAAATCGAAGGCCAGTTCGACTCCTCCCTGTCGATCGGTGCCAGCTGGTCCACCCAGAGCCCGAACAAGAACCTCATCGGCGTCAACAACGGCGGTCACGGTCTGTCCCAGACTTCCGACGACGGCCATGCCAACTTCAAGAGCGGCGAAACCTTCTCGAAGATCTTCAAGGGCATTCATGACCTCGAACTGAAATACGGCGACACCGGCGTGTTCGTCCGTGGCAAGTACTGGTACGACTTCGAACTGAAAGACGAGAGCCGCGAGTTCAAGGACATCAGCGACAGCAACCGCAAGGAAGGCGCCAAGTCCGCCGGCGGTCAGATCCTCGACGCCTTCGTCTACCACAACTACGCGATCGCCGATCAGCCGGGCTCCGTGCGTCTGGGCAAACAGGTGGTGAGCTGGGGTGAAAGTACCTTCATCGGCGGCGGCATCAACTCGATCAACCCGATCGACGTTTCCGCGTTCCGTCGTCCGGGCGCCGAGATCAAGGAAGGCCTGATCCCGGTCAACATGTTCTACGTGTCCCAGAGCCTGACCGACAACCTGTCGGCCGAAGCCTTCTATCAGCTGGAGTGGGACCAGACCGTCGTCGACAACTGCGGCACGTTCTTCTCCCAGCCGGACATCATTGCCGACGGTTGCACCGACAACCTGCGCGTACTGAACAAGCGCTCGCAGATCCCGGCCATTGCCCTGGGGCCATTGGCGGCCAACGGCGTCAACGTCAATGAAGAAGGTGTGCTGGTGCCGCGCGGCGCCGATCGCGATGCGCGGGACAGCGGCCAGTGGGGCGTGTCCCTCAAGTACATGTTCGAACCGCTGGACACCGAATTCGGTGCCTACTTCATGAATTACCACAGTCGTGCGCCGATCTTCAGTGCCACCGGCGCGCCGCAATCGGTCTACAACGGCGTAGCTGCATTGCCAGGTCCGTTTCAGGCGCTCGGGCCTCTGTTGGTTGCCGGCAATTCGAAGTACTTCGTCGAATACCCTGAAGACATCCGCCTCTACGGTCTGAGCTTCTCCACCACCTTGCCTACCGGTACGGCGTGGAGCGGTGAGATCAGCTATCGCCCGAATGCACCGGTGCAACTGAACTCCACCGACATCCTGTTCGCCGGTGTGCGTCCACTGGGTGGCCCTTACGCCAACGCATCGCTGCTCAATGGCGTGCCGGGCCAGGATCTGCATGGCTACGAGCGCAAGGAAATCACTCAACTGCAAACCACCTTCACGCACTTCTTCGATCAGGTCATGGGCGCCAGCCGTCTGACCCTCGTGGGTGAAGTGGGCATGACTTATGTGGGCGGCCTCGAAAGCCGATCCGACAAGCGCTATGGCCGCGATCCGGTCTATGGCCCGGGCGAGCTGCCAGCCACCGGTACCACCAACACCTGCGTCAACATCCTCAACAACGGCACCATCAACGGCGCCGGACCAGGTTCGCCGCAGAACAACCGCAGCCGCAATTGCGACAACGACGGTTTCACCACGTCGATGTCCTGGGGCTACCGCGGCCGTGCAATCTGGGAATACAACGATGTCTTCGCCGGCGTGAACCTCAAGCCGAACGTGGCCTGGTCCCACGACGTCAGCGGCTACTCGCCGGGCCCTGGCGGCAACTTCGAGGAAGGTCGCAAGGCCGTCAGCCTGGGCGTCGACGCCGAGTACCAGAACACCTACACCGCGAGCCTGGCGTACACCAACTTCTTCGACGGCAAGTACACCACCGTGGATGACCGCGATTTTGTGGCGCTCAGCCTCGGCGTGAACTTCTAAGCACTGCATTTCAGGACGAACGAATTTATGAAAATAACAAAGAGTCTGTTCCACGCCGGTGTTCTGGGCCTGTCGCTGCTGGCGACCGGTGTCATGGCGGCGGTGCCTGCCGCCGAAGCGGACAAGCTGGGCAAGAGCCTGACCCCGATGGGCGCCGAAATGGCCGGCAACGCCGACGGCTCGATCCCGGCCTGGAAACCGATGCCGAAAAATGCCGGCACCGTTGACAGCAAAGGTTTCCTGTCCGATCCGTACGCCAGTGAGAAACCGCTGTTCACCATCACCAAGCAGAACGTCGATCAGTACAAGGCCAAGCTCGCGCCGGGCCAGTACGCGATGTTCCAGCGCTATCCTGACACCTTCAAGATGCCGGTCTATCCGTCCCATCGCGGTGCCACCGTGCCGGATGCGGTGTTCGCAGCCATCAAGAAGAACGCCACCACCACGACCCTGGTGTCGGGCGGCAACGGCCTGGAAAACTTCGATACCGCCGTGCCATTCCCGATTCCGAAAACCGGTGTGGAAGTGATCTGGAACCACATCACCCGCTATCGCGGCGGCAGCGTGACCCGTCTGGTGACCCAGGCCACGCCGCAACCGAACGGCTCGTTCAGCCTGGTGTACTTCCAGGACCAGTTCGTGTTCCGCGACAAGATGAAGGACTACGATCCGGCGAACCCTGGCAATATCCTGTTCTACTTCAAGCAGAAAGTGACCGCGCCGGCACGTCTGGCTGGTGGCGTGCTGCTGGTGCACGAAACTCTCGACCAGGTGAAGGAGCCACGTTCGGCGTGGGTCTACAACGCCGGTCAGCGCCGCGTGCGCCGTGCGCCACAAGTGTCCTATGACGGCCCGGGTACTGCGGCGGACGGCCTGCGTACTTCCGACAACCTGGACATGTTCAACGGTGCGCCGGACCGCTACGACTGGAAACTGGTCGGCAAGCAGGAGATGTACATCGCCTCCGACAGCTACAAGCTCGACGATCCGAAGCTCAAGTACTCCGACATCATCAAGGCCGGGCACATCAACCAGGATCTGGCGCGCTATGAACTGCGTCGTGTATGGCACGTGACCGCGACCCTGAAGGAAGGTCAGCGCCACATCTACGCCAAGCGTGACTTCTTCATCGACGAAGACACCTGGCAAGCGGCGGTGATCGATCACTACGACGGTCGCAACCAACTGTGGCGCGTGGCGGAAGCCCACTCCCAGGACTACTACAACGTGCAGGTGCCTTGGTACACCCTGGAAACCCTCTACGACCTGCAATCCGGTCGTTACCTGGCACTGGGCATGAAGAACGAAGAGAAGAGCGCGTACGACTTCGGTTTCACCGCCACCACCAGCGACTTCACCCCGGCCGCCCTGCGTCAGGATGGTGTTCGCTAAGCGCCTGTAAATCGAGGCCGCATCCTCGTGAAAACGCCCCGACAGGTTCGGGGCGTTTTTTTTGCTTGCAGTTTTTCCGTAGGCTTTTTGTAGCCATTTGTAGCAACGACCTTCATAACCGCTCCGTTTAAGGCTAGTCTGCGGGCATCTGCTACGCCGCCAACAGCCATACGAACAAGAGCCGGCCATGACTGATCTGTCCCCACTTCCGGGTCCCGCAAGCGTTGCCGTCGCGGCACTGGACGGACGTTTTTTCCGTCCTCCGCTGCCTGATGGGTACGTATTGCGACCACGACTTTGCGAGCGCCTGCAAGCCGGTCTCGGTGGACGTCTGTTGCTGGTCAGCGCCCCGGCCGGGTTTGGCAAAAGCTCGCTGGCCGTGGAGTTCTGTCAGAGTCTGCCGGCGCACTGGCAAAGTTTGTGGCTGGGGCTGAGCGCCCGCGACAGTGACCCGGGACGCTTCCTCGAACGCTTGCTCGAGGGCCTGCAGGACTACTTTCCCGAACTCGGCAGCGGCGCACTCGGTTTGTTGAAAATGCGCCAGCGTCACCAGCCGTTCGCCTTCGAAGAATGGCTCGACGGCTTGCTCGATGAGCTGGCTCTGCACCTGCTACCGACTTCGCCGCTGCTGCTGGTACTCGACGATTACCACCTCGCCCAAGGGCCGGTGCTCGATCGTTGCCTGCAATTTTTCCTCAACCATTTGCCTGATGGTCTACTGGTCATGGTCACCAGCCGTCAGCGCCCGGACTGGCACCTGGCCCGTCTGCGCCTGTCCCGGCAGTTGCTGGAACTGCACGAGCAGGATCTGCGCCTGACCCACGACGAAGCCCTGGCACTGCTCGATCGTCACAGCAGCTCACTGCGTGGCGAGGCGCTGGAAAACCTGATCCAGCGTAGCGAAGGCTGGGTGGCCGGGTTGCGATTCTGGCTGCTGGCGATTTCTGAAGCCGGCACCGAATCGGCCTTGCCTCAAGCGTTGAACGGCGGGGAAGGGCTGATTCGCGAATACCTGCTGGAGGAAGTCATCGATTGTCTGCCCGCCGAAGTGCAGGCGTTCCTCTATGACACCGCACCGCAAGAGCGTTTTTGCAGCGAACTGTGCGACGCCGTGCGCGAAGCACACGACAGCGCCGAGATTCTGCGTTTCCTGTTGGCCCATCAGGTCTTTCTGGTGCCGCTGGACGAGCACGGTCACTGGTATCGCTATCACCATTTATTCTCTGATTTGTTGCGCAGCCGGCCGATTGCTGAGGCGATGGTGCCAACTGCAACGCTGCATCTGCGTGCTTGTCGCTGGTTCAACGCGCAAGGGTTACTGGACGAGGCGGTTGAACAGGCGTTGCGCGCCGGTCATCTCGACGTCGCCGCAAACCTGGTACAGAACCTTTCCGAGGAGCAACTGCTGGCCGAGCAAAACGTCGGCATGCTGCTGCGCTGGAAAATGGACTTGCCCGACAGCCTGCTGATCAGCACGCCACGCTTGATCGTGTTGTACAGCTGGGCGCTCGGGCTGGCCTGTCAGCTCGATGCCGCCGAAGAATTGTCCAGCCATTTGAGCCGTTTCCTGCCGGCACCTTCCGCTACCGCGCAGAAGTCGATGCTCGCGCAATGGCTGGCGCTGAGCGGGATCATCGCTCGCGGGCGTGGGCATCGGGAGTTGACGATCAGATACTGCAGCGAAGCCCTGGAAAGTCTGCCGGCCAAGCGCTATGGCCAGCGGCTGATGTGTCTATCGACCTTGTCCAATCTGGCCATTGCCGACGGTGACCTATGGCGCGCCCGCGGCCTTAACCGAGAGTCGCTGGAGTTGGCGCAGCGCGTTGGCAACCCGTTCTTCGAAGCGTTGGCGCACTACGATCGTGCGCGGGTGTTGCAGGCCCGCGGTGAAATTCTGCGCGCACTCGATGAAGTCCATCAGGGCTTGCAGCGGTTGCGCGGCCTGTCGCCACAGCGCCTGTATGCGGTGCGTGCACGGCTGACCCTGTACGAGGGTTTTCTGTTGGCGATGCGCTTGCAGCCTCAGGCCGCACGCGTGCGCTTGTTGGCCGGAATCGGCGAGGCACGGGCCTGTCGCGACATCAGCGTATTGATCGGCCATTGCGTCATCGCGCGTCTGGATGGCAGCAGCGGCGAGTTCGCCAAGGCCTTCGCCGAACTCGCCGAAGCCGAACGCCTGATGCACATCTGGGACGTGCCGCCGATCTACTACCTGGCGATGATCACCCTGGTCAAATGTGAGTTGTGGCTGGCGCAGGGCCGCACCGATCTGGCAGAGGCGTGGCTTGCGCGGTTGGGCCAGACCTACACCGGCGAGCGCGCCGCTGCGCCGCCGGAGTTTCACCCCCAACTGCCATTGCACGTTGAGCTGCAACAAGCGCTGCTCGACATGACCCGCGGCCAGCCGATGCTCGCCGAAGGGCGGTTGGACGTGCTGCACGAAAACGGTGAGCGAACCGGGCGCCAGTTACTCAGCGTGATGGCGTTAACGCAAAAGGTGGCGTTGCTACTGGCGGGCGGGCGCGAGCCGGAAGCACGCAAGACGTTGAGCCAGGCGCTGGAGCTGGCGGCCGGCGGGGTGTTGCAGCCATTCGATGGATTGGCCAGGGAGCACACGGACTGGTTGCGTGGGCAATTGCTGGCGTTCCCCGGACTGGCAGGCCAGCAATTGCTCGAGCATCTACCGCCAGCGCCGCCCCGGCAGATGCCTGAGTCCACGGTCACTGAACAGCTCAGCAGTCGCGAACTGGCCGTACTGCGGTTGATTGCCCAGGGTTGTTCGAATCAGGAAATCAGCGAGCAATTGTTCATTTCGCTGCACACCGTGAAAACCCACGCAAGCCATATCAACAGCAAGCTGGGGGTTGAGCGGCGGACGCAGGCAGTGGCGCGGGCCAAAGAGCTGGGCCTGTTGGCCTAGAAAAAAGTGGACAAAAGAAACACCCCGCGATGGCGGGGTGTTTTCATTTTTCAGCTTCGAATGTTTCAGGCAGCTAAGGGATCAGACGATGACGTCGTTCGCACTGAGCGAGTTGACGCCCACCACTTGCACTTCGAAGTGCCCCCCAGCGTCTGCGCTCAGGTTGCCCGACAGGACGTTATCTGCAAAACGCAGTTGCCCCAGCCCGGTGAATTCACTGGAGCCAATGAACGTCAAGTGTTGATAGCCGAGGGTCATCGGGTCAATGTCGAATTTGGAGAAATCGATTTTGTCCCCTTCCAGTGCGTTGAAATCGGCAATGACGTTCTGCGAGGAGCTTGTTCCGAATTCCTTTCCGAGATTGATCATGTTAGTGATGGCAAAGGTGTCAGCCCCGGTACCGCCCGTCAACGTGCTATGTCCCCACCCACCGTACAGTGTGTCGTTTCCTTCCCCACCGAACAGTTTGTCGGTTCCGCCATTGCCGCCGAGTACGTTGTTGCCGGCGTTACCCGTCAGAATGTTATCGAGGTTGTTGCCCCACATTGTCAGGTTTGCGCTGCCGAGCAGGGTGCCGTCCTCGACGTAATCCGAAAGGTTGTAATCAACCGAAGTGCGGATCAGGTCGTGACCGCCATTCTGGAACTCGAAGATGAGGTCATTGACGTTATCCACAATAAAGATATCGTCGCCGCCCTCGCCAATCATGCGATCAGCGCCGAGACCGCCCGACAGGATGTTGTTGCCATCGTTGCCGTGCAAGACGTTTTCCATGGCATTACCTGTCAGATTCAGGTTGGCACTGCCAATCATCTGACCATCTTCGACGTTGTCCGCCAGTGTGTAGTCGATGCTGGTGTTGACGGTATCAATCCCCTCATCCGCGAGTTCAACGATAACGTCGTTGATGTTATCCACGTTGTAGACGTCATGCCCGGCTCCACCAATCATGATGTCTGCGCCTAGCCCGCCATCGATGTAGTTGGTGGCGGAGTTGCCTGTGATGGTGTTGTCCAGCGCATTGCCGGTGAGTGCACCCCATGTGTCGCCAAACATCGTCAAGTCTTCAACATTGGCGCCGAGGGTGTAGCTGATACTGGTTCTGACCAGATCATGCCCTTCGCCGATCTGCTCGATCACGACATCGTTGATGTTATCCACAACGTAGGTGTCGTTGCCGGCGCCACCGATCATGGTGTCGGCTCCCATGCCGCCGTCGAGAATGTTGTTGCCGATGTTGCCGGTGATACGGTTGTTGACCGCGTTGCCGGTGCCGTTGAGGTTGGTGCTGCCGATCAGGATCAGGTTTTCGACGTTGGCGCCGAGGGTGTAGTCGATGCTCGCGAACACGCGGTCGAGTGCGGCCAGCGAGGCGTCGGTTTCGGTCACCACATCACCGACGTTGTCGACGTAGTAGGTATCAACGCCGTCGCCACCTATCATGGTGTCGGCGCCGAGGCCGCCGTCGAGGGTGTCGTCACCGGCGCCGCCGCTGAGGGTGTTGTTCATGGCGTTGCCGGTGAGCACGTTGTTCAGGCTGTTGCCGGTGCCGTTGATGGCGTTGCCGGTCAGCGCCAGATTTTCCAGGTTGGCGCCCAGTCTCCAGTCAACCGACGCGCGGACGGTGTCGATTTCGTTCGCCAGGGTGCTGGTCTCGGTGATGATGTCGCCAGCGTTGTCGACGACATAAGTGTCGTTGCCCAAGCCGCCAATCAGCGTGTCGATGCCGGCGCCGCCGTCGAGAATGTTGTCACCGGCGTTACCGGTCATACGGTTGCTGACCGCGTTGCCGGTGCCGTTGAGGTTGCCATTGCCGATCAGGATCAGGTTCTCGACGTTGGCGCCGAGGGTGTAGTCGATGGAGGCGAACACGCGGTCGAGCGCGGTCAGCGAGGCATCGGTTTCGATGACCACGTCGCCGACGTTGTCGACGTAGTAGGTGTCGACACCGTCGCCGCCGATCATGGTGTCGGCGCCGAGGCCGCCATCGAGGGTGTTGGCCGCTGCGTTGCCGGTCAGCGTGTTGTTCAGCGCGTTACCGGTGCCGTTGACGGCGTTGCCGGTGAGCACGAGGTTTTCCAGGTTGGCGCCGAGTGTCCAGTCAACCGATGCACGTACGGTGTCGATCTCGTTCGCCAGGGTGCTGGTTTCGGTGACGGTGTCGCCGACGTTGTCGACGATATAGGTGTCATTGCCCAGACCACCGATCAGCGTGTCGGCACCCAGGCCGCCGTCAAGAATGTTATTGCCGTCGTTGCCGGTGATGCGGTTGCTGACCGCGCTGCCGGTGCCGTTGAGGTTGGCCGTGCCGGTCAGGATCAGATTTTCGACGTTGGCGCCGAGGGTGTAGTCGATGGACGCGAACACGCGGTCGAGTGCGGTCAGCGAGGCATCGGTTTCGATCACTACATCGCCGACGTCGTCGACGTAGTAGGTGTCGACGCCATCACCGCCGATCATGGTGTCGGCACCTGCGCCGCCATTGAGGGTGTTGGCCAGGGCGTTGCCGGTGATGCGGTTATCCCGCTCATTGCCGGTGCCGTTGACGGCGCTGCCGATCAGGATCAGGTTCTCGACGTTGGCGCCGAGGGTGTAGTCGATGGAGGCGAACACGCGGTCGAGCGCGGTCAGCGAGGCATCGGTTTCGATGACCACGTCGCCGACGTTGTCGACGTAGTAGGTGTCGACACCGTCGCCGCCGATCATGGTGTCGGCGCCGAGGCCGCCATCGAGGGTGTTGGCCGCTGCGTTGCCGGTCAACGTGTTGTTCAGCGCGTTACCGGTGCCGTTGACGGCGTTGCCGGTGAGCACGAGGTTTTCCAGGTTGGCGCCGAGTGTCCAATCAACCGATGCACGTACGGTGTCGATCTCGTTCGCCAGGGTGCTGGTTTCGGTGACGGTGTCGCCGACGTTGTCGACGATATAGGTGTCATTGCCCAGACCACCGATCAGCGTGTCGGCACCCAGGCCGCCGTCAAGAATGTTATTGCCGTCGTTGCCGGTGATGCGGTTGCTGACCGCGCTGCCGGTGCCGTTGAGGTTGGCCGTGCCGGTCAGGATCAGGTTTTCGACGTTGGCGCCGAGGGTGTAGTCGATGGACGCGAACACGCGGTCGAGTGCGGTCAGCGAGGCATCGGTTTCGATCACTACATCGCCGACGTCGTCGACGTAGTAGGTGTCGACGCCATCACCGCCGATCATGGTGTCGGCACCTGCGCCGCCATTGAGGGTGTTGGCCAAGGCGTTGCCGGTGATGCGGTTATCCCGCTCATTGCCGGTGCCGTTGACGGCGCTGCCGATCAGGATCAGGTTCTCGACGTTGGCGCCGAGGGTGTAGTCGATGGAGGCGAACACTCGGTCGAGCGCGGTCAGCGAGGCATCGGTTTCGATGACCACGTCGCCGACGTTGTCGACGTAGTAGGTGTCGACACCGTCGCCGCCGATCATGGTGTCGGAGCCGAGGCCGCCATCGAGGGTGTTGGCCGCTGCGTTGCCGGTCAGCGTGTTGTTCAGCGCGTTACCGGTGCCGTTGACGGCGTTGCCGGTGAGCACGAGGTTTTCCAGGTTGGCGCCGAGTGTCCAGTCAACCGATGCACGTACGGTGTCGATCTCGTTCGCCAGGGTGCTGGTTTCGGTGACGGTGTCGCCGACGTTGTCGACGATATAGGTGTCATTGCCCAGACCACCGATCAGCGTGTCGGCACCCAGGCCGCCGTCAAGAATGTTATTGCCGTCGTTGCCGGTGATGCGGTTGCTGACCGCGCTGCCGGTGCCGTTGAGATTGGCCGTGCCGGTCAGGATCAGGTTTTCGACGTTGGCGCCGAGGGTGTAGTCGATGGACGCGAACACGCGGTCGAGTGCGGTCAGCGAGGCATCGGTTTCGATCACTACATCGCCGACGTCGTCGACGTAGTAGGTGTCGACGCCATCACCGCCGATCATGGTGTCGGCACCTGCGCCGCCATTGAGGGTGTTGGCCAGGGCGTTGCCGGTGATGCGGTTATCCCGCTCATTGCCGGTGCCGTTGACGGCGCTGCCGATCAGGATCAGGTTCTCGACGTTGGCGCCGAGGGTGTAGTCGATGGAGGCGAACACGCGGTCGAGCGCGGTCAGCGAGGCATCGGTTTCGATGACCACGTCGCCGACGTTGTCGACGTAGTAGGTGTCGACACCGTCGCCGCCGATCATGGTGTCGGCGCCGAGGCCGCCATCGAGGGTGTTGGCCGCTGCGTTGCCGGTCAACGTGTTGTTCAGCGCGTTACCGGTGCCGTTGACGGCGTTGCCGGTGAGCACGAGGTTTTCCAGGTTGGCGCCGAGTGTCCAATCAACCGATGCACGTACGGTGTCGATCTCGTTCGCCAGGGTGCTGGTTTCGGTGACGGTGTCGCCGACGTTGTCGACGATATAGGTGTCATTGCCCAGACCACCGATCAGCGTGTCGGCACCCAGGCCGCCGTCAAGAATGTTATTGCCGTCGTTGCCGGTGATGCGGTTGCTGACCGCGCTGCCGGTGCCGTTGAGGTTGGCCGTGCCGGTCAGGATCAGGTTTTCGACGTTGGCGCCGAGGGTGTAGTCGATGGACGCGAACACGCGGTCGAGTGCGGTCAGCGAGGCATCGGTTTCGATCACTACATCGCCGACGTCGTCGACGTAGTAGGTGTCGACGCCATCACCGCCGATCATGGTGTCGGCACCTGCGCCGCCATTGAGGGTGTTGGCTGCAGCGTTACCGGTCAGCGTGTTGTCCAGCGCGTTACCGGTGCCGTTGATCGCATCGCCGGTAAGCACGAGGTTTTCCAGGTTGGCGCCCAGAGTCCAGTCCACCGACGCGCGCACGGTGTCGATTTCGCTGGCCAGCGTGCTGCTTTCAGTCACCGTGTCGCCGATGTTGTCGACGATATAAGTGTCATTGCCCAAGCCGCCATTCAGGACGTCGGCACCCGCGCCACCATCGAGGATGTTGTTGCCCGAATTACCATTGATGTAGTTAACGCCGCTGTTGCCGGTGCCGTTGAGATTGGCGGTACCGGAAAGCGAGAGGACTTCTATGTTGGCGCTCAAGGTGAAGTCGACCGACGACCAGACACTGTCGATCTCGCCGGCCAGGGTGCTGGTTTCGACGATGGTGTCGCCGACGTTGTCGACGATATAGGTGTCGTTGCCGAGTCCGCCAATCAATGTGTCAGCGCCTGTGCTGCCATCAAGGATGTTATTGCCATCGTTACCGGTGATGCGGTTATTGACCGAGTTGCCGGTACCGTTGAGGTTGCCGGTGCCGGTCAGGATCAGGTTTTCGACGTTGTTGCCGAGGGTGTAATCGATGGACGCGAATACGCGGTCAAGGGCGGTCAGCGAGGCATCGGTTTCGATTACTACATCGCCGACGTTGTCGACGTAGTAGGTGTCGACGCCGTCGCCACCGGACATGGTGTCGGCACCTGCGCCGCCATCAAGCGTGTTGTTCAGTGCGTTACCGGTGAGGATGTCGTTGAACGCAGAACCGATGGCGTTCTCGATCTTGGCCCCGTAGGCAATCGCCAGCCCGTCATTAATCGCGGTCTGGTTGTTGTAATCGATGAACGCCTTGCCGATCTGGCTGTAAGCGCCTTCATTGAGGTTGATACTGACGGCCGCGAGCTGGTTGCTGCCATCGATGGTGTCGTTGCCGCCGCCATCCCAGATGGTCTCGAAAATCGACTGGTTGGCTGCCCACTTGTAAACAGTGTCACCGGCCTGCCACGCCATGTTGGCGCCATACAGGCTCTGGATCGCGATGATGTCCAGCACCATTGGCGTGGTTGGCTGGTAGGAATAATTGCTGTTGTAGCTCATCACCGTGAAGTGAACATCATCGAGCGTCGGGTCGAGCAGGGTCTTGTTGGTCGAGCTGGCGTCGAACGGGTGCTTGAGTCCCAGCGCATGGCCGATTTCATGCACGAACGTCATGTAGTCGTAGGTGCCTTTGCCCGGGTTCGGATCATTGGTCTGCGGACCGATCCAGACATCGCCGGCGACTGGCGTATTGGCCGGGAAGTAAGCCCACGCAGCGGTCTTGTCGTCCATCAAGCGATAGCCGCCAAAACGCATGTCACCGACGTTGAAAAGGGTGTCGGTGGTCAGCGTGAAGTTGAGGTTGGCGACGGCACTCCAGGCGCCCAGCGCGCTGGTGATTGCGGTTTTTTGCCCGGCCGTGAGCTCATACAGTGCGTTGTATTCGTTGTCGGGGCTGTAATCGGTCACGAAATACGAAGTGACCGGTGCCATGAAGCTATAGCTCAGGTTGGTCGGCCCAGTCGGACTCCAGTTGGCTCCCAGCCAATAGGTGCCGGAGATGAGGCTGTCGACGAGGGCATTGCCTGTCAGCGTGGAGGGCAAACTGATCGAATACGTCTTGGGCGTTGGCATAGGATTTCCTGAGAGCTATGCGACCCTTCCTGAATGCGGCCGCTACAAAAAAACGCGATTTTGCACCAGAATTTATACATTTGACATCATAGGGCCACTATTTCTGATTAGTGGCGTCAAATTACTGGCCTGGCACTCTGTATCGGCGCGTGCAGTAGAATCCTGAAAAAATGCTGTCCGCCGTCTGTCGAGGATTTTTCATGTCAGTTGTAACGCCTTCTCTCATCCGCGAAACCTTCCCTGTCGGCCCTTTGCAGTGCAACTGCACCATCATTGGCGACCCGTTGACCAAGAAAGCCATCGTCGTCGACCCCGGCGGCAACCCTGATCTGATCATGGCGCGCCTCGATGCGCTGGGCCTGAAAGTCGTCAGCATCATTCACACCCACGCGCATCTGGATCACTTTCTCGCTTCCGGGCAGATGAAGGAAAAAACCGGCGCGACTCTGCACCTGCACAAGGACGATCAGTTCCTGTGGGACAACCTCGAAATGCAGTGCCAGATGTTCGGTGTGCCCTACACCCCGGTGCCGTCGCCAGATCGCTGGTTGAGCGACGACGAAGAACTGGCCTGCGGTTGCGGCGTGGCACTGCACACGCCGGGGCATACGCCAGGTTCCATGAGCTTCTGGTTTTCCGAGGCTAAGCTGTTGATAGCCGGCGACACGTTGTTTCGTCGCGGAGTAGGGCGCACGGATTTGTGGGGCGGCGATCAGGCGACCATCGTGCGATCGATCAAGCAGCGGCTGTACACCCTGGATGAAGACGCGACTGTTGTGGCCGGGCATGGTCCGGATACGCGTCTGGGGGATGAAATGCGCGAGAATCCATTTGTGCGTGCCTAAACATTTTGTCACGGGTGCCCATTGGAATTTTTGTGCATTGTCATGATCCAACGCCCGCACGGGCCAGTTGCCAATGTCCGCTGCACCACAGAATGCAAAATGTAGGAGCACTCCATGTTCACCACGCGTCGTTTGATTATTGTCGCTACTGCCGTGGCCGTTTTGTCCGGCTGCGCCTCGCCCAACCCGTATGACAATCAGGGTCAGGCCGACGGTGGCTCCCAGGGCATGAGCAAAACCGCCAAATACGGTGGCCTCGGTGCTTTGGCCGGCGCGCTGGCCGGTGCCGCCATCGACCACAACAACCGCGGCAAGGGTGCGCTGATTGGCGCGGCCGTGGTCGGTGCCTCGGCCGCCGGTTACGGCTACTACGCCGACCAGCAGGAGAAAAAACTGCGCGCCAGCATGGCCAACACCGGGGTTGAAGTGCAGCGTCAGGGTGACCAGATCAAGCTGATCATGCCGGGCAACATCACCTTCGCCACCGATTCGGCGAACATCGCTTCCAGCTTCTATCAACCGCTGAACAACCTCGCCAACTCCCTGAAGGAGTTCAACCAGAATCAGATCGAAATCGTCGGCTACACCGACAGCACCGGCAGCCGCCAGCACAACATGGACCTGTCCCAGCGTCGTGCGCAAAGCGTGGCGACCTACCTGACCTCGCAAGGCGTCAGCGGTGCCAACCTGAGCGCCCGCGGTGCCGGTCCGGATAATCCGATCGCCAGCAACGGTGACGTCAATGGCCGGGCGCAGAACCGCCGTGTCGAGGTCAACCTCAAGGCGATCCCGGGCCAGCAGTACGGTGGTCAGCAACAACCGGGCACGGTTCAGCAGTACCCGTAACCGTCAGCTACAAAAAAGCCCCCGGACAAGTGATTGTCCGGGGGCTTTTTGCTGGCGCGAAGGTTGATTACTTCTTCAGGCCGTAATGCTCATCAAGCATGCCCGGCGAGTTCGGGGTCTTCGGCGCGTAGTCACGCGGCGGTTCCTGATCCCGTGGTGGCGTCAGGCGTTCCCGTGGGGCCTGTGCTGCTTCGGAGTGCAGCGAGGCCAGCAGGCGTTGACGAGTCTGCTCATCCAGGGCCAGACGGTTGGCACCCTCGGCGAGGTGATCCTGCACTTCCTGATAGCTCTGGGTCAGTTTCTTGACCAGATTGGCGGTGCTGTTGAAGTGGGTCACCACTTCGTTCTGATAACTGTCGAAACGTTCCTGAATATCGTCCAGTTGACGCTGCGTGCGGCTGGGCGCGGCGTTCGGCGCAACGCGAGCGATCAGGAAACCAATGGCGACACCCACAACCAGGGCAAGAGTCGGTAACAACCAAACTAAGAGCGAGTGTTCCACGAGTCCTTCCTCTATAAACGGCTTTGCTTTACGTTAACGGCTCGAACCTGCGCTGTATACCGCGATTCACTCGCAATAGACTGGCACAGACAATTTGCTAGACGAGTCGACCCGATCCGAGGTCACGGAGTTCCTTCCTTGCTGATGCGTGAAACCCCTGTAGTGATTGATGGCCCGGTGGGTCAACTTGAGAGCCTGTACCTCGACAACGAGCAGCCGCGCGGCATCGCGTTGATCTGCCATCCTAACCCGGTGCAGGGCGGCACCATGCTCAACAAGGTCGTCTCGACCCTGCAGCGCACCGCACGCGACGCCGGCCTGATCACCTTGCGTTTCAACTATCGCGGCGTCGGTGCCAGCGAAGGCTCCCATGACATGGGCACCGGTGAAGTCGATGACGCCCAGGCCGCTGCCGCCTGGTTGCTGGAAAAGCATCCGGATCTGCCGCTGACCCTGTTCGGTTTCTCCTTCGGCGGATTTGTTGCAGCAAGTCTCGGCGGTCGTCTCGAATCCCGGGGCATCGCGCTCAAGCATCTGTTCATGGTCGCGCCGGCGGTGATGCGTCTGGGCGAGCAGGATCAATTGCCGCAGCAGGGTGAGCTGACCGTGATCCAGCCGGAAACCGACGAAGTGATCGATCCGCAGCTGGTCTACGACTGGTCTGAAAAACTCCAGCGCCCCCATGAGCTGCTGAAAGTGGCAGAATGCGGACACTTTTTTCATGGCAAGCTGACCGATCTCAAGGATCTGATCCTGCCGCGTTTCTCGAATTGATTGCAGTCTGACAAGCGATTACCCATGACGAACCGTACCCGCATCCTCACCGGCATCACCACCACCGGCACCCCGCACCTGGGCAACTACGCCGGCGCCATCCGCCCGGCGATTCTCGCCAGCCGCGACAGCCATGCCGATTCGTTCTACTTCCTGGCCGACTATCACGCCCTGATCAAGTGCGATGACCCGCTGCGCATCCAGCGCTCGCGTCTGGAAATCGCCGCGACCTGGCTGGCCGGTGGCCTGGATGTGGATCGCGTGACCTTCTATCGTCAGTCCGACATCCCGGAAATCCCCGAGCTGACCTGGCTGCTGACCTGCGTCGCCGCCAAGGGCCTGCTCAACCGCGCCCATGCTTACAAGGCTTCGGTGGACAAGAACGTCGAGACCGGCGAAGACCCGGATGCCGGCATCACGATGGGTTTGTACAGCTATCCGGTGCTGATGGCGGCGGACATTCTGATGTTCAACGCGCACAAGGTGCCGGTCGGTCGCGATCAGATCCAGCACGTGGAAATGGCCCGTGATATCGGCCAGCGTTTCAACCACCTGTTTGGCCAGGGCAAGGAATTCTTCACCATGCCTGAAGCGCTGATCGAGGAAAGCGTGGCCACGTTGCCGGGCCTGGACGGTCGCAAGATGTCCAAGAGCTACGACAACACCATCCCGCTGTTCTCCAGCGCCAAGGAAATGAAGGACGCGATCTCGCGCATCGTTACCGACTCCCGCGCGCCGGGCGAAGCCAAGGATCCGGACAACTCGCACCTGTTCACCCTGTTCCAGGCTTTCTCCACGCCAGCGCAGGCCGACGAGTTCCGCAGCGAGCTGCTGGGCGGTCTGGGTTGGGGCGAGGCGAAGAACCGTCTGTTCCAGTTGCTCGACAACGAGCTGGGCGAATCCCGCGAGCGTTATCACCAGTTGATTGAACGTCCGGCAGATCTGGAGGACATCCTGCAACACGGCGCCCAGAAGGCCCGTGCGGTGGCGACGCCGTTCCTCAACGAGCTGCGCGAAGCGGTCGGCCTGCGTTCCTTCGTCAATCAGGTTCAGGTGGCCGCAACCACCAAGAAGAAAGCTGCGAAAGCCGCACGTTTCGTCAGCTTCCGTGAAGACTACGGCAGCTTCCGTTTCCGTCTGCTGGCGGCTGACGGCGAGCAACTGCTGCTGTCGCGCAACTTCGCCGACGGTAAAACCGCCGGTCAGGTGACCAAGCAGCTGCAATCGGGTCAGGCGCTGGATGTACGTAGCGAAGGCCTGGGCTTCAGTGTCTGGCTGGAAGGCGAGTGCGTCGGCGACAGCCCGGCGTTCGCCGACGTGGCTGCGCGGGATGCAGCTGTCGAGGCCTTGCGGATCGCTCTGACACCGGTTCAGGAATAATCAACGGCTCGGCCCGACCAAGGGCCGATTGCCATTCCCACGGGCCATCGCTACAGTGACGGCCCGTTTTTGTTGCCTTGCTAACGAATTATGACGCCCCTAGAACGATATCAAGCTGATCTGAAACGCCCGGACTTCTTCCATGATGCCGCGCAGGAAACTGCCGTGCGTCATCTGCAACGCCTGTACGACGATCTGATCGCGGCCGAGCAGAACAAGCCGGGTTTGCTGGGCAAGCTGTTTGGCAAAAAGGATCAGACGCCGGTCAAGGGTCTGTATTTCTGGGGCGGCGTGGGTCGCGGCAAGACTTACCTGGTGGACACCTTCTTCGAGGCGCTGCCATTCAAGGAAAAGACCCGTACCCACTTCCACCGCTTCATGAAGCGTGTGCACGAAGAGATGAAAACCCTCGGCGGCGAGAAAAACCCGCTGACCATCATCGCCAAGCGCTTCGCGACTGAATCGCGGGTCATCTGCTTCGATGAATTCTTCGTCTCCGACATCACCGACGCCATGATCCTCGGCACGCTGATGGAAGAGCTGTTCAAGAACGGCGTGACCTTGGTCGCCACCTCGAACATCGTGCCGGACGGCCTGTACAAGGACGGCCTGCAACGCGCGCGCTTCCTGCCGGCCATCGCGCTGATCAAGCAGAACACCGAAATCGTCAACGTCGACAGCGGCGTCGACTACCGTCTGCGTCACCTCGAACAAGCGGAACTGTTCCACTTCCCGCTCAACGAAGCCGCTCATGAAAGCCTGCGCAAGAGCTTCCGCGCGCTGACGCCGGAATGCACGGCGGCGGTGGAAAACGATGTGTTGATCATCGAGAACCGCGAAATCCGGGCCCTGCGCACTTGCGACGACGTGGCCTGGTTCGACTTCCGCGAACTGTGCGACGGCCCGCGCAGCCAGAACGACTACATCGAACTGGGCAAGATCTTCCACGCCGTGCTGCTCAGTGGCGTGGAGCAGATGAGCGTCACCACCGACGACATCGCCCGCCGCTTCATCAACATGGTCGACGAGTTCTACGACCGTAACGTCAAACTGATCATTTCTGCCGAAGTCGAGTTGAAAGACCTGTACACCGGCGGACGCCTGACGTTCGAGTTCCAGCGTACCCTCAGCCGTCTGCTGGAGATGCAATCGCACGAATTCCTGTCCCGGGCACACAAACCTTAAGCGGATTCGGCAAACATAAAGGGCCTGCAGATGCAGGCCCTTTTTTGTGTCTGGTCGAGTCGTCAGGCAGCCTGCTGGAACTGCTGTCGATACTGGTTCGGCGACAGTTCGGTGTGCTGGCGGAACAGCCGTGCGAAGAAGCTCGCATCGTCGTAGCCGACTTCGTAGCTGATGGTCTTGATGCTCTTGCGGCTGCCGGACAACAGCCCTTTGGCGGTCTCGATGCGCAGCCGTTGCAGGTAGTGCAGCGGCTTGTCGCCGGTGGCGGTCTGGAAGCGGCGCATGAAGTTGCGGATGCTCATGCCGTGCTCCCGCGCCACGTCCTCGAAGCGGAACTTGTCGGCGAAATGCTCTTCGAGCCAATGCTGGATCTGCAGGATGATCACGTCCTGGTGCAGCTTCTGACCGCCGAAACCGATGCGTCCCGGGGCGTAGCTGCGCTGCACTTCATAGAGAATGTCGCGAGCTACTGCCTGGGCCACGTTGGCGCCGCAGAAGCGCTCGATCAGGTAAATGTAGAGATCGCAGGCCGAGGTGGTACCGCCGGCGCAATACAGGTTATCGGCGTCGGTCAGGTGCTTGTCCTGATTGAGATAGACCTGCGGGAAGCGCTCGGCGAAGGCGTTGAAGAAACGCCAGTAGGTCGTCGCTTCCTTGCCGTTGAGCAATCCGGCCTCGGCCAGCCAGAACACCCCGGTGGCCTCGCCACAGAGCACGGCGCCCCGGGCATGCTGTTCGCGCAGCCACGGCAGGATCTGTGGATAACGTTGGCACAGCGTATCGAAATCGTCCCAGAAGGCCGGAAGGATGATGACGTCGGCGTTTTCCAGGCCGCCGTCCACCGGCATGATCACGTCACTGAAGCTGTTCACCGGTTTGCCGTCGGGGCTGACCAGGCGGGTTTCGAACGCCGGAGTCAGGCCGTGGCCCAGTTGTTTGCCGTAACGCAGGCTGGCCAGATGGAAGAAATCCTTGGCTTGCATGAGAGTGGAAGCGAAAACCCGGTCGATCGCCAGGATGCTGACGCGCCGCAAGGGCGGGGAGACGTGCTTGGACATAATTCAACTTTTGTTTTTATAAGGGAAAGTGGTCACCAGACGGCTGGATCGTCTTATTTTTTGTCGGATGTGTCCAGTGTCCTGTATCGGAAGTGAGGCTTAGTCTCTGAAGGTCTGATCCGTCCAACAATAAAGAAAAGGTGCCGCATGATTCCCAGAACCTTGTTCAGCTCCGAGCACGAATTGTTCCGCGACAGCGTACGAACATTCCTCGAAAAAGAGGCCGTGCCGTTCCATGGGCAATGGGAAAAGCAAGGCTACATCGACCGCAAACTGTGGAACAAGGCGGGGGAGGCGGGGATGCTCTGTTCGCACTTGCCGGAGGAATACGGCGGGTTGGGGGCGGACTTTCTCTACAGTGCGGTGGTGATCGAGGAAGTCGGCCGGTTGGGCCTGACCGGCATCGGTTTCTCGCTGCATTCGGACATCGTTGCGCCGTACATCCTGCATTACGGCAGCGAGGCGCTGAAACGGAAGTACCTGCCGAAACTGGTGTCTGGCGAGATGGTTACCGCGATCGCCATGACCGAGCCGGGCGCCGGTTCCGACCTGCAAGGGGTCAAGACCACGGCGGTACTGGATGGCGATGAGTATGTGATCAACGGTTCGAAAACTTTTATCACCAATGGCTTCCTGGCGGATCTGGTGATCGTCGTCGCCAAGACTGACCCCAAGGCCGGCGCCAAAGGCACCAGCCTGTTTCTGGTGGAGGCGAACACCCCGGGCTTCGACAAGGGCAAGCGCCTGGAGAAGGTCGGAATGAAGGCGCAGGACACGTCGGAATTGTTCTTCCAGGACGTGCGCGTACCGAAGGAAAACCTCTTGGGTCAGGCCGGGGCTGGGTTTGCCTATTTGATGCAGGAACTGCCGCAGGAACGTTTGACCGTGGCGATTGGCGGTCTGGCTTCAGCCGAGGCGGCGCTGCAATGGACGCTGGATTACACCCGTGAGCGCAAGGCGTTCGGCAAGTCGATTGCCGACTTCCAGAATACCCGCTTCAAACTGGCGGAAATGGCCACCGAGATTCAGATCGGCCGAGTGTTCGTCGACCGCTGCCTGGAGCTGCACCTGCAAGGCAAGCTCGACGTGCCGACAGCGGCGATGGCCAAGTATTGGGGGACCGATCTGCAATGCAAGGTGCTCGATGAGTGCGTGCAACTGCATGGTGGCTACGGTTTCATGTGGGAATACCCGGTGGCCCGGGCCTGGGCGGATGCGCGGGTGCAGCGGATCTATGCCGGCACCAATGAAATCATGAAGGAGATCATTGCGCGGTCGCTGTAATGCAGTGTGATCGTTCCCACGCAGACGGTTCGCCGCCTCGACGTGGGAACGATCATCGTCTTGGATCAAGGCGCCGGGTTCGGATGATCCTTGTGAATCGCTTCGATCCCTTCCAGCACTTCCCTCGACAGTTTCAGCTCGTAGCTGGCGATGTTGCTGTCCAGTTGCTCCAGCGTCGTCGCGCCGATGATGTTGCTGGTGACGAACGGTTGCTGATTTACAAACGCCAGGGCCATTTGCGCCGGATCCAGGCCATGTTCCCGAGCCAGTGCCACATAACGGCTGCACGCCGCTTCCGATTGCGGGTTGAAATAGCGGCTGAAGCGGCTGTAGAGGCTCAGGCGGCCTTTCGGCGGACGCGCCCCACCTTCGTACTTGCCCGACAGGAAACCGAACGCCAGCGGCGAATAGGCGAGCAGGCCGCACTGTTCACGGATGGCGATTTCTGCCAGGCCGATCTCAAAACTGCGGTTGAGCAGGTTGTACGGGTTCTGGATCGACACTGCGCGCGGCCATCCCCGCGCTTCGGCCAGGGCGAGAAAACGCATGGTGCCCCACGGCGTTTCGTTGGAAAGACCGATGTGGCGGATCTTGCCGGCCTTCACTTGCTCATCGAGCGCCTCAAGGGTGTCTTCGAGCGGCGTCAGGTTGGCTTCGGTCTGGTGCTTGTAGCCCAGTTGTCCAAAAAAGTTGGTGCTGCGCTCCGGCCAGTGCAATTGATACAGATCGATGTAGTCGGTTTGCAGGCGCTGGAGGCTGGCGTCCACGGCTTCGGTGATGTGCTGGCGATTGTGGCGCAGGTTCCTGTCGCGGATGTAGTCGATGGTGTTGCCGGGGCCGGCGATCTTGCTGGCGAGGATCCAGTCGGCGCGGTCGCCGCGGCTCTTGAAGTAATTGCCGATGTAGCGCTCGGTGGTGGCGTAGGTGTCGGCTTTCGGTGGCACCGGATACATCTCGGCGGTGTCGAGGAAATTGATCCCGGCCTCTTTTGCCCGTTCGATCTGGGCGAAGGCTTCAGCTTCAGTGTTTTGCTCGCCCCAGGTCATGGTGCCGAGGCAGATTGCACTTACGTTCAGGTCGGTACGGCCTAGCTGGCGATAGTCCATCGGGTGCTCCTTGGGCAAAACAAGCATAAAAGCAGGTTGAAATTTTTTTCGCAATCTGCATAATTGCCGACCTCTTTCTGCAGTGGAAGTGATGCCCCGCCGCCGAAGAATCTTGCCGTTGAACGGACGCGCCGACCCGAGCCCCCGAAAGCGTCTGTATCCGGCTGCCTTTGACTTGTCAAAGTACGCACTATTCAGTAAGATCCGCCGTCTTATTTACAGGCGGCCCCTGAGGCTATAAAGAATGAAAACTTTTACTGCTAAACCGGAAACAGTAAAGCGCGACTGGTTTGTCGTCGACGCTGCTGGTCAGACCCTGGGTCGTCTGGCCACCGAAATCGCGAGCCGTCTGCGTGGCAAGCACAAGCCTGAGTACACTCCTCACGTTGACACCGGCGACTACATCGTCGTAATCAACGCTGAGCAGATCCGTGTTACCGGCGCTAAAACCACTGACAAAATGTACTACTCCCACTCCGGTTTCCCGGGCGGCATCAAGTCGATCAACTTTGAAAAGCTGATCGCCAAGGCCCCTGAGCGCGTGATCGAGACCGCGGTTAAAGGCATGCTGCCTAAAAACCCACTGGGTCGCGACATGTACCGTAAGCTGAAAGTCTATGCGGGCGCTGCACACCCTCATACTGCTCAGCAGCCCCAAGAACTGAAGATTTAACGGAATAGTTCATTATGTCGGCGACTCAAAATTACGGCACTGGCCGTCGCAAGACCGCAACCGCACGCGTTTTCCTGCGTCCGGGTACTGGTAACATCTCCATCAACAACCGCTCCCTGGACACGTTCTTCGGTCGCGAAACTGCCCGCATGGTAGTTCGTCAGCCGCTGGAACTGACTGAGACTGTCGAGAAGTTCGACATCTACGTCACCGTCATCGGTGGTGGTGTAAGTGGTCAGGCTGGCGCAATCCGCCACGGCATCACTCGCGCTCTGATGGACTACGACGAAACCCTGCGTAGCGCTCTGCGCAAAGCTGGCTTCGTTACTCGCGACGCCCGTGAAGTTGAACGTAAGAAAGTTGGTCTGCGTAAAGCGCGTAAGCGTCCGCAGTACTCGAAGCGTTAATTTCGCTTCCACGTTCAAAAAGAACGCCCGATTCCTCACGGAACCGGGCGTTTTTTTATGCGTGCGATTTCTTGAATAATTGCGCTGTGACAACTTGCCACATTCGTAGACCCCCTATACTACAAGGCTTGAGGGCCAGCCCTCCGGGTAATTACCTTGTCAGAATTGGGGGTTTTCATTACCATTCGGCAAAATTTTTATAAGTACATAGTTTCAATTTAGTAGACGCCTGATTTAACAGGCCACAAAGCTGATGGGAGAGGACTGAATGAGCAATGACGGCGTGAATGCAGGCCGGCGTCGCTTCTTGGTAGCAGCCACATCCGTGGTGGGTGCTGCAGGAGCGGTGGGGGCTGCGGTCCCGTTCGTGGGGTCATGGTTTCCCAGTGCCAAGGCGAAGGCTGCCGGAGCACCGGTGAAAGTGAATGTCAGCAAAATCGAGCCAGGACAGCAGATGATTGCTGAATGGCGCGGCCAGCCGGTGTTCATTGTCCGCCGTACCGAGGAAATCCTGGGGAATCTCAAAAAGATCGAAGGCCAACTCTCCGATCCGACCTCCAAAAACTCCACGCAACCCACTTATGTCGACCCTGAAGTGCGCTCGATCAAGCCGGAAATCCTGCTGCTGATCGGGATCTGCACTCACCTGGGTTGCTCACCGACCTTCCGTCCCGAAGTGGCACCCGCGGATCTGGGCAAAGACTGGGTAGGCGGTTATTTCTGCCCTTGCCACGGTTCCCACTACGATCTGGCTGGCCGCGTCTACAAGTCGCAACCTGCGCCTTTGAACCTGCCAGTACCCCCGCATTCCTATGAGACCGATGACCTGATTGTCATTGGCGTCGATACGGAGAAAGCGTGATGAGCAAGTTCATGGATTGGGTTGATGCACGCTTCCCCGCCACCAAAATGTGGGAAGACCATCTCAGCAAGTATTACGCTCCAAAAAACTTCAACTTCTTCTATTTCTTCGGCTCGCTGGCGCTGCTCGTTCTGGTCAACCAGATCGTCACCGGCGTCTGGCTGACCATGAGCTACACCCCGTCGGCGGAAGAAGCGTTCGCTTCCGTCGAATACATCATGCGCGACGTCGAGTACGGTTCGATCCTGCGTCTGCTGCACTCCACCGGCGCTTCGGCGTTCTTCATCGTGGTCTATCTGCACATGTTCCGTGGCCTGCTCTACGGTTCGTACCAGAAACCGCGTGAGCTGGTGTGGGTCTTCGGCATGCTGATCTATCTGGCGCTGATGGCTGAAGCCTTCATGGGTTACCTGCTGCCGTGGGGCCAGATGTCCTACTGGGGTGCCCAGGTGATCATCTCGCTGTTCGGTGCGATTCCGGTCATCGGCAACGACCTGACCCAGTGGATCCGTGGTGACTACCTGATTTCCGGGATCACCCTGAACCGCTTCTTCGCCCTGCACGTGGTTGCGCTGCCGATCGTGATTCTCGGTCTGGTGGTGCTGCACATCCTGGCGCTGCACGAAGTCGGTTCGAACAACCCGGACGGCGTGGACATCAAGAAGCACAAAGACGAAAACGGTATCCCGCTGGACGGCATTGCCTTCCATCCTTATTACACCGTGAAAGATATCGTCGGCGTCGTGGTGTTCCTGTTCATCTTCTGCTTCATTGTGTTCTTCTTCCCGGAAATGGGCGGTTACTTCCTCGAAAAGCCTAACTTCGAGCAAGCCAACCCGTTCAAGACCCCTGAGCACATTGCACCGGTCTGGTACTTCACACCGTTCTACGCAATCTTGCGGGCGGTCCCTGACAAGCTCATGGGCGTTATCGCCATGGGGGCGGCCATTGCGGTGCTGTTCGTCCTGCCATGGCTGGACCGCAGCCCGGTCAAGTCGATGCGCTACAAAGGCTGGATGAGCAAGATCTGGCTGGTGGTGTTCTGCATTTCGTTCGTGATCCTCGGCATTCTGGGCGTTCTGGCCCCGACGCCAGGCCGTACGCTGCTGTCGCAGGTCTGCACCTTCCTGTACTTCGCCTACTTCATTCTGATGCCGTTCTACACCAGGCTCGAGAAGACCAAACCGGTTCCGGAAAGGGTGACTGGCTGATGAAAAAGTTATTTTTTGCTCTGATTTTTGCTGCTCTGCCAGTGCTGTCTTTCGCGGCTGAACACGGTGGTCCGGAACTGGAAAAGGTCGACATCGACGTTTCCGACAAGGCTGCCCTGCAGGATGGCGCGCGTACGTTCGCCAACTATTGCATGGGTTGTCACAGTGCCAAGTTTCAGCGTTACGAGCGTGTCGCCGATGACCTCGGTGTTCCGCACGAGCTGATGCTGGAAAAACTGGTGTTCACCGGCGCCAAGATCGGCGATCACATGAACATCGGTATGCAGCCGGCCGACGCCAAGACCTGGTTCGGCGCAGCGCCGCCGGACCTGACGCTGGTGGCTCGTGTTCGCGGCACCGACTGGCTCTACGGTTACCTCAAGTCGTTCTACGAAGATCCTGCACGTCCATGGGGCGTGAACAACAAGGTCTTCCCGAACGTCGGCATGCCTAACGTGCTGGTCGGCCTGCAAGGTCGTCAGGTCGTAGGTTGCAAACAGGTACAGATCGTCGAAGACGGCAAGAAGCAATATGACCCGCTGACCGGTACGCCTTTGACTCATGAAGCGTGCGATCAATTGACCATCGTGCCGAAAACCGGAACCCTCAACGAAGAGCAGTTCGATGAGAAGGTCAAGAATCTGGTAACCTTCCTGGCTTACTCGGCTAACCCGGTTAAGCTGCAACATCAGCGCATCGGTACTTACGTCTTGTTGTACCTGGCGTTCTTCTTTGTGTTCGCCTACCTGCTCAAGCGTGAATACTGGAAAGACGTGCACTGATAACGCTTCAAGCAATTGCTGTTAATCGCGCGCGCCCAAGGGCGCCTCTGAAAACGCAACGCCTGGTTATCCAGCGGTTGCGGGAGGCGCCCTCTGGGCGCGCGCGTTTTTCCGGCTCCGACAATTTCAACAAGCGAGGAGGATCGCCATGGGCGTGACCAATCGGTTGGCCTGTTACTCCGACCCCGCCGACCACTATTCCCACCGAGTGCGCATCGTGCTTGCAGAGAAGGGTGTCAGCGCCGAAATCATTTTTGTGGAGGCTGGTCGTCAGCCGCCTAAACTGATTGAAGTGAACCCTTACGGCAGTCTGCCCACGCTGGTCGATCGTGACCTGGCGTTGTGGGAGTCGACCGTGGTGATGGAGTATCTGGATGAGCGTTACCCGCATCCACCGTTGATGCCTGTGTACCCGGTGGCGCGTGCCAACAGCCGTCTGCTGATTCATCGTATTCAGCGCGACTGGTGTGGTCTGGTGGATCTGATTCTGGATTCGCGCACCAAGGAAGCGGCTCGTGCCGTGGCGCGCAAGGAATTGCGCGAAAGCCTGACGGGCGTGTCGCCGCTGTTTGCCGACAAGCCGTTTTTCCTCAGTGAGGAACAAAGTCTGGTGGATTGCTGCCTATTGCCAATACTCTGGCGTTTGCCGATTCTGGGTATAGAACTGCCGCGGCCGGCCAAGCCGCTGCTTGATTATATGGAGCGTCAGTTTGCGCGTGAGGCATTCCAGGCGAGTCTGTCTGGTGTCGAACGCGACATGCGCTAAGGCTTAAGGAGCCGCTATGAACTCCAGTCGACCTTATCTGGTCCGCGCGCTCTACGAGTGGATTGTAGATAACGATTGCACCCCGCACATGCTGGTCAATTCCGAGTACCCGGCGGTGCAGGTGCCACAGGGATTTGCCAGCGACGGGCAGATTGTCCTGAACATTTCGCCAAGTGCCGTGCGGCATTTGCACATGGACAACGACGTTGTGACCTTCGAAGGTCGCTTCGGCGGCGTCCCGCATAGTCTGTACGTGCCGATTGCTGCAATCCTGGGCATCTACGCCCGGGAAAACGGTCAGGGCATGGTGTTCGATCTCGAGTCGCCGATGGATGACGAGGACGAGATCGAGCAGGACGACGACGTTCCGCCACCGGACAGCGAGCCGCCGCGCCCAAGCGGCCGGCCAAGCCTGAAAGTGGTGAAGTAATAAAAAAGGCGATCCGGTTGGATCGCCTTTTTTGTGCCAGTGGGAGCGAGCCTGCTCGCGATAGCGCTTTCGTAAGCGCCACCGAGGGCAAGGCGTTCTCAGTCGATGTACTCGAACAGCTTCACAATCTTCTGCACACCGGAAACGCCCTGCACCAGGTTGGTCGCCTGGGCGGCTTCCTGTTTGGTCAGCAGTCCCAGCAGGTAGACGATGCCGTTCTCGGTCACGACCTTGATCCGCGAGCCGGGAATGCTGGCGTCGGTGAGCATCTGGGTCTTGATCTTGGTGGTCAGCCAGGCATCGTTCTGGCGGGCCAGCAGGGAGGAGGGCTGCAACACTTGCAGTTCGTTATGGACCTTTTTCACGCGCTGAACGTTGGCGGCGGCCTGTTCGGCCTTCTCCTTGAGGTCCGCGCGCGGGGTCTGACCGGCCAGCAGCACAACGCCGTTGAAGCTGGTGACGACGATGTGCGAGTCGTTGTCCAGGGCCGGATCGGCCTTGGCCACGTTGACACCGACTTTGGTTTCGATCAGCGAGTCATCGATCTTGCTGCCGAAAGTGCGGGTGCCGCGGTCGTCTTCGATCGGCGCTTCACGGCTGGCATTCACCACAGAGGTGCAGCCGCTGATGCCGAGGCACAGGGTCAAGGCCAGAAGGCCAAGGCGATTAGGGGTCATTCTTCACTCCCGAACAGTTGGCTGTCGATCAGATCGCAAAGGCAATGGATCGCCAGCAAGTGGACTTCCTGAATACGTGCGGTGACATTGGCCGGTACGCGAATCTCGACGTCTTCAGGCAGCAGCAGCGAAGCCATGCCGCCGCCATCGCGTCCGGTCAATGCTACGACAATCATTTCGCGATCATGTGCGGCCTGGATCGCCTGAATAATGTTCGCCGAGTTGCCGCTGGTCGAAATTGCCAGCAAGACGTCGCCCGGCTGGCCGAGTGCGCGGATCTGCTTGGAGAACACTTCGTTGTAGCTGTAATCGTTGGCGATCGAGGTGATGGTCGAGCTGTCGGTGGTCAGCGCGATCGCCGGCAGGCTAGGACGCTCACGCTCGAAACGGTTGAGCAGTTCCGAGGAGAAGTGCTGGGCATCGCCGGCCGAGCCGCCGTTGCCGCACGAGAGCATTTTTCCCTCGTTGAGCAGGGCGTTGACCATCACCTGGCTGGCTTGCTCGATGTGCGGTGCAAGTACGTCCATCGCCTGTTGCTTGGTGTCGATGCTGGCCTGGAAAAGCTGGCGAATTCGGGATTGCATGTCCATCTGTGTGACCTTAATTAGCGCGGCTGTCCGGCACGTGAATGTGCAGCCCGCAAAGCAAAGAGCAAAAGTGTTGAGTGAAAGTGTCCGGGTCGGAGCAGGCGGTCAACTGTCGAACGCATTCTGCAACCAGTTCAGCTGACCGTGGCGGCTGTCGATGGCCACCACGTCGAAGCGGCAGGGGGAATTGGCCCAACGCGACTCGCGCTGAAGAAAATACTGTGCGGCGAAAATCAGTTTCTGCCGTTTGCGCTCATCGATGCTGTCGAGTGCGCCACCCCATTGAGTGTTCTTTCGGTAACGGACTTCGACGAATACTACTGTATCGCCATCAAGCATGACCAGATCAAGCTCACCGCGTTTGCATAACCAGTTCTGCGCCAGCAGGCGCAGACCCTGGTGTTGCAGATGCTCGAGCGCCTGGCGCTCGGCATCCTTGCCGCTTTGCAGGTGTGACCTGTCGGGCATCAGCGTGGAGTGTCCGGCAGGCGCTGAATCTGACCGCTGACGAACTGCGCCCATGGCAACTGACGCACAACGCGCTGGGACTGGGTCATGCCCAGGCTGCCAGACTGACCTTCGATACGGCTGTCCGGCAGTGCCTTGAGCTGATCCAGGCGTGGCGCCAGACGATACGCATCAACGCCCATCGCGTACAGGCGGCCCAGGCTGCCGGCGGCTTGTGGCCATTGCGCGGTGACCTGCTGGCGCAGCGGATCGCTGGTTTCCAGCAGCCACGGGGTTTCGCAGAAGCGCACGCCGTTCATGTCGTTGTACTGGTTCACGTCGCCGCTGGCGCTGAACACGTGGGAGGTCGCGTAGACCGGCACGTCACCGGCGTACTGGAAGTTCAGGGTCGGCTTGATCTGCTGCGCCTGCTGTGGGGTGGCGGCGAGGAAGATGAATTCGATGTCCTGGCGACGCGAAGGCTGGGCGGCAACGTTGGTGCCGGCGGCATTCTGCAGGCTCTTCGCGCGGGCTTCGCTTTGACGCAGCTGGAACATGTCGGCGATCTGCTGGGCCAGTTGCACCGGCTGGTCGACGCGCTCGGTGGCGACAATGCTGCCGCCGTTGGCTTGCCAGTCCTGGCTGAAGGCACGCAGGACGCGGTCGCCCCATTCGCCTTTCGGCACCATGATGGCGGCGCGATGCAGGCCGTCGGCACGGGCGCGGCGGGAGACTTCGCGGGCTTCGTCTTCAGCGGCCAGACCGAACTGGAACAACTGCGCCGGGCCTTGATCGCCTTCGCTGTAGTTCAGGGCGAGGGTGGTGATCGGCAATTGCGGGCGAGTGCTCAGCTGTTTGACCAGCGGCTTCTCCAGCGGGCCGACGACCAGTTGCACGCCATCGGCCTGGGCCTTGCGGTAGAACTCGTCGAGGTTGGTCAGTTTCGAGCTGTCATAGAACTCGATGGCCGGTGGTTTCTGGCCGGCTTGCTGAGCCTGATAGTGCGCGGCCATGAAGCCGTCACGCAGGGCCTTGCCGACCGAGGCCAGTTGGCCGTCCTGTGGCAACAGCAGGGCGATCTTGCTCAGGGGCTGGCTGGCCAGTTCCTTTAGTTTGGTCAGGGGCAGCGGCAGGTTGATTGCGGCCGGGTGCTTCGGGTGCTGGTTGCGCCAGTTGTCGATGGCGGCTTGCTGTTGCTCCAGGGTGCCGGCGGTTTTCACTGCCAGAGCCAGGCTCATCCAGCCGCCGAGGTCATCGGTGGTATTCGCTTGCAGTTGATCGGCCGGCAGCGATGCAATCAGGGTCCAGATCGCTTCGTGGTTCTTGCTGGCGGCTTCGCCTTCCAGCATTGGCGCGATGAAGATGCGCTCTCGGGCGGCGGCCAAGGTCTGGCCGTCGGCTTCAAGGGCGCGGGCGTGAACGGTGCCGGCGCGAACTTGCAGCGGTACCGACATTTCGCTCAGGCGTTGCAGGCTTGGGTGGCTCAGGGCAGTCAGCGCGGCTTTCGGCTGGTTGCGGGTCATGGCCAGTTCTGCAGACAGCGTGCTGGCGAAGGCCTGCTGGCCGGGCTGGAGTTGTTCCATCGGCACTTGCTGCAGGATTTGCGCGGACTGTCCGGCATTGCCCTGGCGGTACGCCATATCTGCCGCGCTCAGGCGCAGCAGCGCAGCCTTGTCCGGCGATTTGGCCTGGGCAGCCTGTTCGAGCAGTTGCTCGATGGTGGCATCCGGGGTCCGTGGAAGTTCGCCAAGGCTGGAGGAAGGGGAGCTGGCGCAAGCCGCCAGCAAGGCAGCGAGGCAGAGGGCAGTGAACAGCCGCAGGCAAGCGATCATGTAAGTGTTCCTGATACTCGATCAAATTAGCGTCGAATTGTACCCAAGCACTGGCCGGGGCGCGATGTTACTGGCGTGAAACCGTCAATTTAGCTGATACAAAGAGTGCGCAGCCTCACAATGGTGCGACAAACCGTGTCCGACCCGGACGCATCGTCCGGCGCACGACGCGCTACAATGGCGGCTTTTACCGATCATGAGGTGTGCGCTTTGACTGCTCCAGGTCCTTTGAATTCCGCTGCGGGCTCGCTTTATGTGGTGGCGACGCCCATCGGCAACCTGGATGACATCAGCGCCCGGGCGTTGAAGATCCTGCGCGAGGTGGCGCTGATCGCCGCCGAAGATACGCGCCACTCCCAACGCCTGATGCAGCACTTCGGCATTACCACGCCGCTGGCAGCCTGTCATGAGCACAATGAGCGGGACGAAGGCAGTCGTTTCATCACCCGTCTTCTGGCAGGAGACAACGTCGCGCTGATTTCCGATGCCGGTACGCCGCTGATTTCCGATCCCGGTTATCACCTGGTACGTCAGGCGCGTGCTGCGGGGATCAATGTGGTGCCGGTGCCAGGTGCGTGCGCATTGATCGCGGCGTTGTCGGCTGCCGGTCTGCCGTCCGACCGTTTTATCTTCGAAGGCTTTTTGCCGGCCAAGGCCGTGGGGCGCAAAGCGCGCCTGGAAGCGATCAAGGAAGAACCGCGCACGCTGATTTTCTACGAGGCACCGCATCGCATTCTTGAATGCCTGCAGGATATGGAGGCGGTGTTCGGCGCTGATCGTCCTGCATTGCTCGCTCGTGAGATCACCAAGACTTTTGAAACCCTCAAGGGATTGCCGTTGAGCGAGTTGCGGGCGTTCGTCGAGGCGGACAGTAATCAGCAGCGCGGCGAATGCGTCGTGGTGGTGGCGGGCTGGACCGCGCCGGAATCCGAAGACGCCGTCAGCAGTGAGGCGATGCGCATCCTCAATCTGTTGCTGGAAGAGATGCCGCTCAAGCGTGCAGCGGCCCTGGCAGCGCAAATCACCGGTGAGCGCAAAAACGTGTTGTACCAAGTGGCACTGGATCAGCAAAAAGGCGCGTAACCCGTCGCGCAGACCGGTTTGCGGGCTATTAGCGCTTGTTCTTCGGCCGCTCTGCCGTTAACCTGCGCGGCGGAGAGTCGATCGGACAGTCGCTGCCCTCTATGAAAATTAGGGGGGGGAGGAAAGTCCGGGCTCCATAGGGCGAAGTGCCAGGTAATGCCTGGGAGGCGTGAGCCTACGGAAAGTGCCACAGAAAATAACCGCCTAAGCGCTTCGGCGCCGGTAAGGGTGAAAAGGTGCGGTAAGAGCGCACCGCACGTCTGGCAACAGTTCGTGGCTAGGTAAACCCCACTTGGAGCAAGACCAAATAGGGTCCCAAGGCGTGGCCCGCGCTGGGACCGGGTAGGTTGCTAAAGATGTCCAGTGATGGCCATCGTAGACGAATGACTGTTCAAGACAGAACCCGGCTTACAGATCGACTCTCCACCTTTTTCTTTTCCCTGCTTGAATTAAAGGCGACAGGGCTGTTTATTATCAGCAGGCCTGCGCTGGAAACCTGGCAGCGGCAAACGCAGTAATAGCCATTTCCCACCTTGCTTCAATCAACAGCAGAAGCGCTTTTGTAATACCGAAAAAATCTTACTCTTAACAAATTACTTTAACTTTCGAGCGCAGCTTTCAGTGCTGCTTCAAGTTATTGGATAAAAGCATCCGCCAGATTCTCGTTGCTCCTCCTTTTATGCTCCTAAATCTCCGTTCTGTAAGGGTTTTCCTTTAATCCGCGCCTTGACGGTGTGGTGGGCGCATTCCTATAGTGTGCGCAAGTGGCGGAAAGTGGCATGAAGTGGGTTTTTTGAGCTCAAAACGATAAAAATTGGAGAAACGCAGACGTGTTTCGCGGAGCTAACGCTATCAGTCTCGATGCAAAGGGCCGTCTCGCCATGCCGAGCCGGTACCGTGACGAGCTCGATTCGCGCAGCTCCGGCCAGTTGATCGTGACCATTGATGCCGTTGATCCATGTTTGTGTGTCTACCCGCTCGATGAGTGGGAAATTATTGAAACCAAGTTGCGCGCGCTTCCTTCGCTTCGCGAAGAGAACCGTCGTCTGCAACGTTTATTGATTGGTAATGCCGTTGACCTCGAGCTCGACGGCAGTGGTCGTTTCCTGGTGCCGCCGCGCCTGCGCGAATACGCGAAGCTCGACAAGCGCGCGATGCTGGTGGGCCAACTGAACAAGTTCCAACTGTGGGACGAAGATGCCTGGAACGCGGTTTCTGCCGCTGACCTGGCTGCCATACAACAACCGGGCGCCATGCCTGACGAACTGCGTGATCTGATCCTGTGACTATTGATAGCGGCTTTAACCACATCACCGTACTGCTTGACGAAGCCGTCGAGGCTCTCGCCGTACGTCCTGATGGCTGCTATCTGGACGGCACGTTCGGTCGCGGCGGGCACAGCCGGTTGATCCTGAGCAAGCTCGGGCCGGATGGTCGGCTCATCGGATTCGACAAGGATCCTCAAGCGATTGCCACCGGGCAAACGCTAGCGGCCGAAGACGGCCGCTTTGTCGTTGTGCAGCGCAGCTTTGCCGAGCTCGGTTCGGTGGTTGCCGAACAAGGTCTGGCCGGCAAAGTCAGCGGCATTCTGCTGGATCTGGGCGTGTCTTCGCCGCAGCTCGATGATGCCGAGCGCGGCTTCAGCTTCCTCAACGACGGTCCGCTGGACATGCGCATGGATCCGTCCCGTGGCATCAGCGCCGCCGAGTTCGTCAATACCGCGCCGGTGGAAGAAATCGCCCGAGTTTTCAAGGAATACGGCGAAGAACGCTTCTCTGGTCGCATGGCCCGTGCCGTGGCCGAGCGTCGTGACATTACGCCGTTCGAGCGCACCGCCGATCTGGCCGAAGTGCTGAAAGTCGCCAACCCGGCGTGGGAAAAGGGCAAGAACCCTGCAACCCGTGCCTTCCAAGGCCTGCGCATTCACGTCAACAACGAACTGGGCGATCTGGAAGCGGGTCTTGAAGCCGCGCTCGAATGCCTGGAAGTGGGCGGTCGTCTGGTCGTGATCAGCTTCCACTCGCTGGAAGACCGTATCGTCAAACTGTTCATGCGCAAGCTGGTGAAAGGCGAAGCCGACAACCTGCCGCGCAACCTGCCGGTTCGCCACGTTGCGTTCGAACCGAAAATCAAAGTCCATGGCAAAGCGCAGACGGCCTCCGACGCCGAACTCAAAGCCAACCCACGTTCCCGAAGCGCCGTCATGCGAGTCGCGGAGAAGCTGCGGTGAGCAAGCTTTTCGCCAAGCCACTGCCCGGCGGCAGCTTTTTCATGCTGCTGTTGTTCATCGGTGTGCTCGTGTCGGCCATCGGCGTGTCTTACAGCGCCCACTGGAACCGGCAGTTGCTCAACACCCTTTACAACGAACTGAGCGTGCGCGACAAGGCGCAGGCCGAATGGGGGCGCCTGATCCTGGAGCAAAGCACCTGGACCGCCCACAGCCGGATCGAAGTACTGGCCACCGAACAACTGAAGATGCACATCCCCGGCGCGGCTGACGTGAAGATGGTGGCGCCATGATGAAACTCGAGGGGGCTCTTTTCCCGTGGCGCTTCCGTCTGATGGTGGCACTGCTCGGCGTGATGGTCGCGGCCATCTGCTGGCGCATCATCGACCTGCAAGTGGTTGACCGAGACTTCCTCAAAGGCCAGGGCGACGCGCGCAGTCTTCGGCACATTCCGATTCCGGCTCACCGTGGTCTGATCACCGACCGTAACGGCGAGCCTTTGGCCGTGAGTACCCCGGTGACCACGCTCTGGGCGAATGCCAAGGAAATGCAGACCGCCAAAGAGAAGTGGCCGGCGCTGGCTGCCGCGCTGGGGCAGGATCCTAAAGCCTTGGCCGAACGCCTCGAAGCCCAGGCCAACAAGGAATTCATTTATCTGGTGCGCGGGTTGACCCCCGAGCAGGGCCAGGCCGTGCTCGACCTGAAAGTGCCGGGCGTCTACGGCATCGAAGAGTTCCGCCGGTTCTACCCGGCCGGTGAAGTCACCGCGCACATGGTCGGGTTCACCGACATCGATGACCACGGTCGTGAAGGTGTCGAACTGGCCTACGACGAATGGCTGGCCGGCGTACCCGGCAAGCGGCAAGTCATCAAGGATCGGCGTGGACGGCTGATCAAGGATGTCCAGGTCACCAAAAACGCCAAGGCCGGCAAGCCCTTGGCGTTGTCGATTGACCTGCGCCTGCAATACCTGGCCAACCGCGAACTGCGCAACGCGATCATTGAGAACGGTGCGAAAGCCGGCAGTCTGGTGATCATGGACGTGAAGACCGGCGAGATTCTCGCCATGGTCAACCAGCCGACCTACAACCCGAACAACCGTCGCAACCTGCAACCGGCGATGATGCGTAACCGCGCGATGATCGATGTGTTCGAACCCGGTTCGACCATGAAAGCAATCTCGATGAGCGCCGCGATCGAAACCGGCCGCTGGAAACCGAGCGACACCGTCGAGGTGTATCCGGGCTCCCTGCAGATCGGCAAATACACGATCAAGGACGTATCGAAGACCGAAGGTCCGGTGCTCGACCTGACCGGCATTCTGATCAATTCCAGTAACGTCGGCATGAGTAAGGTCGCGTTCGACATCGGCGGCGAAACCATTTTCCGCCTCGCACAGAAAGTCGGCCTCGGCCAGGACACCGGCCTCGGCTTCCCGGGCGAACGTGTCGGCAACCTGCCGAACTACCGCGAGTGGCGCAAGGCCGAGACCGCGACGCTGTCCTACGGCTACGGTATCTCGGTGACCGCGATCCAGCTGGTGCACGCGTTCTCGGCGCTGGCCAACAACGGTCGCCTGGCACCACTTACCCTGATCAAAACCGACAAGGCACCGCAGACCACCCAGGTGCTGCCGGAAGCCGTCGCCAAAACCATGCAAGGCATGCTGCAACAAGTGATCGAAGCCCCGCGCGGCGTGTTCCGTGCGCAGGTGCCGGCGTATCACGTGGGCGGCAAGTCCGGTACCGCGCGTAAGACATCGGTCGGCACCAAGGGCTACGCCGAAAACTCTTACCGCTCGCTGTTCGCCGGTTTCGGCCCGATGAGCGATCCACGTTATGCAATCGTTGTGGTGATCGATGAACCGACCAAGGCCGGTTACTTCGGTGGTCTGGTCTCGGCGCCGGTGTTCAGCCGCGTGATGTCGGGCACCCTGCGCCTGATGAACGTCACCCCGGACAACCTGCCGACCACACAACAGGCCAACGCCACCCCGGTCGTTCCGCTGAAAGCCAATGGAGGGCGCGGCTGATGTCTCTGAGTCTGAACAAGATTTTCCCCCACGCCGGCCATGATCTGTTGATCCGTGAACTGGCGCTCGACAGTCGCAATGTACGCGCGGGTGATCTGTTCCTCGCGGTGCCGGGCGGCAAGTTCGACGGGCGTGCGCACATCGCCGACGCCTTGCAGCGCGGTGCTGCTGCGGTGGCCTATGAAGTGGAAGGCGCCACCGTGCTGCCGATCACCGAAGTTCCGCTGATTCCGGTCAAGGGCCTGGCGGCGCAACTGTCTGACATCGCCGGGCGTTTTTACGGTGAGCCGAGTCATCACCTGAACCTGATCGGCGTGACCGGCACCAACGGCAAGACCAGCGTGACCCAGTTGGTGGCGCAGGCGCTGGACTTGCTCGGCCAGCATTGCGGCATCGTCGGCACCCTCGGCTCCGGTTTTCATGGCGCGCTGCAAAGCGGCCTGCACACCACGCCGAATCCGATTGCCATGCAAGCGACCTTGGGCGACCTGAAAAAGGCCGGCGCCAAAGCCGTGGCCATGGAAGTCTCGTCCCACGGTCTGGATCAAGGCCGGGTTACCGCGCTGGCATTCGATGTGGCAGTGATGACCAACCTGTCCCGTGATCACCTCGATTACCACGGCACCATGGAAGCGTACGCCGAGGCAAAGGCCCGGCTGTTCGCCTGGAATGACCTGAAGTGCCGCGTGGTCAATCTCGACGACGATTTCGGCCGGCAACTGGCCGCTGAAAAGCGCGAGTCACGTTTGATCACTTACAGCCTGCTCGACAGCAGCGCCTATCTCTATGTGCGTGAAGCGCAGTTCGACGACGAAGGCGCGCGTGCCACACTGGTCACGCCGCAGGGCGAACACCATTTGCGCAGCACGCTGCTGGGCCGTTTCAACCTGAGCAACGTACTGGCCGCCGTCGGTGCATTGCTCGGTCTCGACTACGCCCTCGACGAAATCCTCAAGGTGCTGCCGAAACTCGAAGGCCCGGCCGGACGCATGCAGCGTCTCGGCGGCGGCACTCAGCCACTGGTGGTGGTCGATTACGCCCACACTCCGGATGCCCTGGAAAAAGTGCTGACCGCACTGCGCCCGCATGTCAAAGGCCAATTGCTGTGTCTGTTCGGCTGCGGCGGTGATCGCGATCGCGGCAAGCGTCCGTTGATGGCTGAAGTGGTCGAGCGTCTGGCCGACCGCGTGCTGGTCACCGATGACAATCCGCGCACCGAAGACCCGGCGGTGATTTTCGATGATATCCGCGCCGGCTTCACGGCTGTGGACAAGGTGACGTTCGTGGCCGGTCGTGGCCAGGCCATCGCGCAACTGATTGCCGGCGCTTCGGCGGATGACGTGATCGTTCTGGCCGGCAAAGGTCACGAGGACTATCAGGAAATCAACGGCGAGCGCCATGCATTCTCTGATCTGGTCGAGGCGGATCACGCCCTGACCGCGTGGGAGGTGGCCCATGCTTAAGGCCCTGAAACTCAGCGAGCTGACCAGCGCGCTCGACGCCCGCCTGATCAGCGCCGACGCCAGTTTTGACGGCGTGAGCATCGACAGCCGCGCGATCAAGGCTGGCCAACTGTTTATCGCCCTGACCGGCCCGCGTTTCGACGGTCATGACTATCTGAATGAAGTCGCCGCCAAAGGCGCCGTTGCTGCATTGGTCGAGCGCGAAGTCGCCGACAGCACGCTGCCGCAATTGCTGGTCAAGGACACTCGCCAGGCGCTCGGCCAGCTGGGTGCCTTGAACCGTGCCGCGTTCACCAAACCGGTCGCTGCGGTTACCGGCTCCAGTGGCAAGACCACGGTCAAGGAAATGCTCGCAAGCATCCTGCGCACACGCGGTCCGGTGCTGGCGACCCGTGGCAACCTGAATAACGATCTGGGTGCGCCGCTGACCCTGCTCGAACTCGCCCCGGAACACAGCGC
Organism: Pseudomonas sp. DR 5-09; assembly: GCF_001655595.1. Lineage (NCBI taxonomy): Bacteria > Pseudomonadati > Pseudomonadota > Gammaproteobacteria > Pseudomonadales > Pseudomonadaceae > Pseudomonas > Pseudomonas sp. DR 5-09. Next base: position 5,296,658 of record NZ_CP011566.1, on the reverse strand, counting down.
GGCGGTGATCGAACTGGGCGCCTCGCGTCTGGGTGAAATCGCCTACACCGTAGGGCTGACCAAGCCGCACGTAGCGATCCTCAACAACGCCGGGACCGCCCACGTCGGTGAGTTCGGCGGTCCGGAAAAAATTGTCGAAGCCAAGGGCGAGATCATCGACGGGCTGGCGGCCGATGGCGTCGCCGTGCTGAACCTCGATGACAAGGCGTTTGGTATCTGGAAAACCCGCGCCGGCGCGCGCAAGATGCTGACGTTTGCCCTGAGCAACACTCAGGCGGATTTTTACGCCAGCGACCTGGCCACCGATGCCCGTGGTTGCCCGGCGTTCAACCTTCACACTCCTGAAGGTATGGAACGGGTTCAACTGAACCTGCTCGGCACCCACAACGTCGCCAACGCCATGGCCGCCGCCGCTGCCGCTCACGCCTTGGGCGTGTCGCTGTTCGGCATTGCCACCGGGCTTGGCGCGGTACAACCGGTCAAGGGTCGCACCGTCGCGCAACTGGCGAAAAACGGCATGCGCGTGATCGATGACACTTACAACGCGAACCCCACCTCGATGTGCGCGGCCGTTGATATACTCGCCGGCTTTTCCGGTCGCACCGTTCTGGTGCTCGGGGATATCGGCGAGTTGGGCGACTGGGCCGAGCAGGGGCACCGCGACGTGGGCGAATACGCCCGGGGCAAGGTTTCCGCGCTTTACGCTGTCGGGCCGAACATGGTCCACGCCGTGAACGCATTCGGTGAAGAGGCGCAGCACTTCGGCACACAAGCCGAACTGATCCAGGCCCTCGGCGCCGAGCAGGACACAAACACCACCATTTTGATCAAGGGTTCGCGCAGCGCAGCGATGGAAAACATCGTTGCGGCCTTGTGCGGGTCCAGTCTGGAGAAACATTAATGCTGCTGCTGCTAGCGGAGTATCTGCAACAGTTCTACAAAGGCTTCGCGGTCTTCCAGTACCTGACCCTGCGCGGGATCCTCGGTGTGCTGACCGCGCTGGTCTTGTCGCTGTGCTACGGCCCGTGGATGATCCGCACCCTGCAGAACCGTCAGATCGGCCAGTCCGTTCGTAACGACGGCCCGCAATCGCACCTGTCCAAATCCGGTACGCCGACCATGGGCGGTGCGCTGATTCTGTCTTCGATCGGAGTCAGCACTCTGCTGTGGGCTGACCTGAGCAACCGCTACGTGTGGGTCGTGCTGCTGGTGACCCTGCTGTTCGGCGCCATCGGCTGGGTCGACGACTACCGCAAGGTGATCGAGAAGAACTCCCGTGGCCTGCCGAGCCGCTGGAAATATTTCTGGCAGTCGGTGTTCGGCCTCGGTGCGGCGATCTTCCTTTATATGACTGCCAGCACTCCGGTGGAAACCACCCTGATCCTGCCGATGCTCAAGGACTACAGCATTCCGCTGGGCGCGGGTTTCATCGTGCTGACGTACTTTGTGATCGTTGGCTCGAGCAACGCGGTCAACCTCACCGACGGCCTCGACGGTCTGGCGATCATGCCGACAGTGATGGTGGGCGGTGGTCTGGGCATCTTCTGTTACCTGTCGGGTAACGTGAAATTCGCGGAATACCTGCTGATTCCTTACGTACCGGGCGCAGGCGAGTTGATCGTGTTCTGCGGCGCACTGATCGGTGCCGGCCTGGGCTTCCTGTGGTTCAACACCTACCCGGCACAAGTCTTCATGGGCGACGTCGGCGCACTGGCGCTGGGCGCGGCCCTGGGCACCATCGCGGTGATCGTCCGTCAGGAAATCGTCCTGTTCATCATGGGCGGTGTGTTCGTGATGGAAACCCTGTCAGTCGTCATTCAGGTTGCCTCCTTTAAGCTGACCGGTCGCCGTGTGTTCCGCATGGCACCGATTCACCACCACTTTGAACTCAAGGGCTGGCCCGAGCCGCGCGTGATCGTCCGTTTCTGGATCATCACCGTGATTCTCGTGCTGATCGGCCTTGCCACCCTGAAGCTGAGGTAGAACGAGTGTCTCTGATCGCTTCTGACCACTTCCGCATCGTTGTCGGCCTCGGCAAGAGCGGCATGTCCCTGGTTCGCTTCCTGGCGAACCGGGGCGTGGCGTTTGCTGTGGCCGATACGCGGGAAAATCCACCGGAACTGGCCACGCTCCAGCGTGACTATCCGCACGTGGAAGTGCGTTGTGGCGAGCTGGACGTCGAATTCCTGTGCCGTGCCGACGAGCTCTACGTGAGCCCCGGCCTGGCGCTGGCGACCCCGGCCCTGCAAGCCGCCGCGGCCCGTGGCGTGAAGCTGTCCGGCGACATCGAGCTGTTCGCGCGCAACGCGAAGGCGCCGATCGTGGCCATCAGCGGTTCCAATGCGAAAAGCACCGTCACCACCCTGGTCGGCGAGATGGCGGCTGCGGCCGGCAAGCGCGTGGCCGTGGGCGGCAACCTCGGTACGCCGGCGCTGGATCTGCTCAGCGATGACGTCGAGCTGTACGTGATGGAGCTGTCGAGCTTCCAGCTGGAAACCACCGACCAGCTCAACGCCGAAGTGGCGACCGTGCTCAACATCAGCGAAGACCACATGGATCGCTACAGCGGTCTGCCGGCCTACCACCTGGCCAAGCACCGGATCTTCCGGGGTGCGAAGCAGTTCGTGGTCAACCGCCAGGACGCCTTGACCCGTCCGCTGATGGGCGAGGGCCAGCCGTGCTGGACCTTCGGCCTGACCAAACCGGATTTCAAGGCGTTCGGCCTGCGCGAAGAGAATGGCGAGAAATACCTGGCCTTCGAATTCCAGAACCTGATGCCGGTGCGCGAGTTGAAGATTCGCGGCGCCCACAACCAGTCCAACGCCCTGGCGGCGCTGGCACTCGGCCACGCGGTCGGGCTGCCGTTCGACGCCATGCTGGCGGCGCTGCGCACCTTCGCCGGTCTCGAACACCGTTGCCAGTGGGTACGTGATCTGGACGGCGTCGGTTACTACAACGATTCCAAGGCCACCAACGTCGGCGCTGCGCTGGCCGCCATCGAAGGCCTGGGCGCGGACATCGACGGCAAGGTCGTGCTGATCGCCGGTGGCGACGGCAAGGGTGCCGACTTCAAAGACCTGCGCGATCCGGTGGCGTCCCACTGCCGCGCCGTGATCCTGATGGGTCGCGACTCCGACAAGATCGGCGAAGCGATCGGCGATGCCGTACCGCTGATTCGTGCGACCACGCTGGTCGACGCGGTCGCCCAATGCCGCGCCGCCGCCCAGCCGGGTGACGTGGTGCTGCTGTCGCCGGCCTGCGCCAGTTTCGACATGTTCAAGAACTACGAAGACCGTGGTCACCAGTTCGTCCGCGCCGTGGAGGATCTGGCATGAGCTTGAGAAACATCATCAAGCCATATCCGTCGCCGCTCATTACCGGACGCGGAATCGACCTCGACTTCCCGATGCTCGCCGGTTGCCTGGCGCTGCTCGGCCTGGGCTTGATCATGATCGCCTCGGCATCGACAGAAGTCGGCGCGGCGCAGTCGGGCAGTGCTCTTTATTACATGACCCGTCACCTGATCTACGTGGTGCTGGGCCTCGGTGCCTGCATCGTCACCATGATGATCCCGATCGCCACCTGGCAGCGCCTCGGCTGGATGATGCTGATCGGTGCGTTCGGTCTGCTGGTGATGGTGATCATCCCGGGGATCGGCCGTGAGGTGAACGGTTCGATGCGCTGGATCGGTTTCAGCTTCTTCAACGTACAGCCGTCCGAGATCGCCAAGGTGTTCGTGGTGATCTACCTCGCCGGTTACCTGGTGCGTCGCCAGAAAGAGGTGCGCGAGAGCTGGATGGGCTTCTTCAAGCCATTCATCGTGCTGCTGCCGATGGCGGGCCTGCTGCTGATGGAGCCGGACTTCGGTGCCACCGTCGTGATGATGGGCGCTGCGGCGGCGATGCTGTTCCTCGGCGGGGTCGGGCTGTTTCGGTTCTCGCTCATGGTGGTGCTGGCCGTCGGTGCGGTGGTGTTGCTGATTCAGATGCAGCCGTACCGGATGGCGCGTCTGACCAACTTCGCCGACCCGTGGGCCGACCAGTTCGGCGCCGGTTATCAATTGTCGCAAGCCTTGATCGCGTTCGGTCGCGGTGAATGGCTTGGTGTTGGTCTGGGCAACAGCGTGCAGAAACAGTTCTACCTGCCGGAAGCGCACACCGACTTCGTGTTCTCGGTTCTCGCCGAAGAGCTCGGCGCCGTGGGCTCGCTGTGCACCGTGGCGCTGTTCGTGTTCGTGTGTATTCGCGGCATGTACATCGGTCTGTGGGCCGAGAAGGCCAAACAGTTTTTTGCCGCTTATGTTGCCTACGGCCTGTCGTTCCTGTGGATCGGCCAGTTCCTGATCAACATCGGCGTGAACGTCGGCCTGTTGCCGACCAAGGGCCTGACCTTGCCGTTCCTCAGTTATGGCGGCAGTTCCCTGGTGATCTGCTGCGCCTGCCTTGGCCTGTTGCTGAGGATCGAGTGGGAGAGCCGGACCCACCTGGGCAGTGAAGAGATGGAATTCCATGAGAGCGACTTCGCCGAGGAGCCGAACCATGGGCGCTAACGTATTGATCATGGCCGGCGGCACCGGTGGCCACGTGTTCCCGGCGCTGGCCTGTGCCCGCGAATTCCAGGCGCGCGGCTACACCGTGCACTGGCTCGGGACGCCGCGCGGGATCGAGAACGATCTGGTGCCGGCGGCAGGTATTGAACTGCACCGCATCAACGCCACTGGCCTGCGTGGCAAGGGCAAGCTTTCGCTGCTCAAGGCGCCGTTCATGCTGCTGAAATCGGTGTGGCAGGCGCGGGCGATCATTCGCCGCTTGCGTCCGGTGTGCGTGGTCGGATTCGGCGGCTATGTGACCGGCCCCGGTGGTCTTGCCGCCAAACTGGCCGGCGTGCCGGTGATCGTTCATGAACAGAACGCCGTGGCCGGCACCGCCAATCGGTTGCTGGTGCCGTTCGCCGCCCGGGTGTGTGAAGCGTTCCCCGACACCTTTACCCTGTCGGACAGCCGCCGTACCACCGGTAACCCGGTGCGCAGCGAGCTGTTCCTCGAAACACCGCGCCCGGCCCTGGCCGGACGCAAGGCGCGTTTGCTGATCCTGGGCGGAAGCCTGGGCGCAGAGCCGTTGAACAAGTTGCTGCCTGAAGCCCTGGCACAAGTCGCTGCCGACTTGCGTCCGGAAGTGTTCCATCAGGCCGGCAGAAACCACGATGAAGTGACTGCAGAGCGCTACCGCGCCGCCGGCGTGGACGCGCAGGTGCAGCCGTTCATCAAAGACATGGCCCAGGCCTATGGCTGGGCTGACCTGGTGGTGTGCCGCGCCGGCGCATTGACCATCAGCGAACTGGCCGCCGCCGGTCTGCCCTCGATGCTGGTGCCCTTGCCCCACGCGATCGACGATCACCAGACCCGCAACGCCGATTATTTGGCCCGCGAAGGCGCTGCCTTCCTGATGCCGCAAAGAACGACTGGTGCCGCGGACCTTGCCGCGCGCCTGACAGAGGTCTTGATGCAACCGCAACGACTCGAACAAATGGCCCAAGCGGCCCGCCGTCTGGCGAAACCCGAAGCCACCCGCAGCGTGGTCGATACCTGTCTGGAGGTGGCCCATGGTTGAGAATCAGAAAGCCATGCCGCAACCGGAAATGCGCCGCATCCGTCGCATCCACTTCGTCGGCATCGGCGGCGTGGGCATGTGCGGTATTGCTGAAGTGCTGCTGAACCTGGGCTATGAAGTGTCCGGTTCGGATCTGAAAGCTTCACCGGTGACCGAGCGCCTGGAATCCTTCGGTGCGCAGATCTTCATCGGCCACCGTGCCGAGAACGCCGCTGCCGCCGATGTGCTGGTGGTGTCGAGCGCCGTCAACACCTCCAACCCGGAAGTCGCGACTGCGCTGGAACGCCGCATCCCGGTGGTGCCGCGTGCCGAAATGCTCGCCGAGCTGATGCGCTACCGCCACGGCATCGCCGTCGCCGGTACCCACGGCAAGACCACCACCACCAGCCTGATCGCTTCGGTGTTCGCCGCCGGTGGCCTGGATCCGACCTTCGTCATCGGTGGCCGTCTGAACGCCGCGGGCACCAATGCCCAGCTCGGCACCAGCCGTTACCTGATCGCCGAGGCCGATGAAAGCGACGCGAGCTTCCTGCACCTGCAACCGCTGGTGGCCGTGGTCACCAACATCGACGCCGACCACATGGCGACCTACGACGGTGACTTCAACAAACTGAAGAAAACCTTCGTCGAGTTCCTGCACAACCTGCCGTTCTACGGGCTGGCGGTGATGTGCCTGGACGATCCGGTGGTGCGTGAAATCCTGCCGCTGGTCAAGCGTCCGACCGTGACCTATGGCTTCAGCGAAGACGCCGACGTGCGCGCGATCAATGTTCGTCAGCAGGGCATGCAGACCTTCTTTACCGTGCTGCGCCCTGATCGCGAGCCTCTTGATGTGTCCGTGAACATGCCGGGCAACCACAACGTGCTCAACTCCCTGGCGACCATCTGCATCGCCACCGACGAAGGCGTCAGCGATGAAGCCATCGTCCAGGGCCTGTCCGGGTTCCAGGGTGTCGGCCGACGCTTCCAGGTCTACGGCGAACTGCCGGTGGACGGCGGCAATGTGATGCTGGTCGACGACTACGGTCACCACCCGACCGAAGTTGCAGCAGTCATCAAAGCCGTGCGCGGTGGCTGGCCGGAGCGCCGTCTGGTGATGGTCTACCAGCCGCACCGTTACAGCCGCACCCGTGACCTGTACGACGATTTCGTCAATGTCCTGGCCGACGCCAACGTGCTGCTGCTGATGGAAGTTTATCCGGCCGGCGAAGAGCCGATTCCGGGCGCGGACAGCCGCAAGCTGTGCAACAGCATCCGCCAGCGCGGTCAGCTCGATCCGATCTACATCGAGCGCGGCGTCGATCTGGCGCCGCTGGTCAAGCCGTTGCTGCGTGCCGGCGACATTCTGCTGTGCCAGGGCGCCGGTGACATCGGCGGCCTCGCACCGAAACTGTTGAAAAGCGAGTTGTTCGCCGGTGCCGTGGCGGCATCGGTCGAGGGGAAGTTGAAATGACTGCTGCCTACGCCAACCTGTTCTCCACCATCGCCCCGAAGGATTTCGGCCGTGTGGCCGTGCTGTTCGGTGGCCTGAGTGCCGAGCGTGAAGTCTCGCTGAAGTCCGGCAATGCCGTGCTCAGTGCGCTGCAAAGCGCGGGTGTGGACGCGTTCGGCATTGACGTCGGCGCCGATATCCTGCAGCGCCTGCTGAGCGAGAAGATCGACCGCGCGTTCATCATCCTCCACGGTCGCGGCGGTGAAGACGGCAGCATGCAGGGCCTGCTCGAAGTGGCCGGCATTCCGTACACCGGCAGTGGCATCCTGGCTTCGGCACTGGCGATGGACAAACTGCGCACCAAGCAGGTCTGGCACACGCTCGGGATTCCGACGCCACGTCACGCCGTGCTGCGCAGCGAGGCCGATTGTATTTCGGCAGCGACGGAACTGGGCTTCCCTTTGATCGTCAAACCGGCGCATGAAGGTTCAAGTATCGGGATGGCCAAAGTGACTTCCGCGTCCGAGTTGATCGACGCATGGAAGGCGGCCAGTACCTACGATTCGCAAGTGTTGGTCGAGCAATGGATCCACGGTCCCGAGTTCACCATCGCCACCCTGCGTGACCAGGTGTTGCCTCCTATCGCCCTGGGTACGCCGCACACGTTCTACGACTACGACGCCAAGTACATCGCCAACGATACCCAGTATCGGATTCCGTGCGGGCTCGATGCCGCCAAGGAAAAAGAACTCATGGACCTCACGGCGCAAGCCTGCGAGGCGCTGGGTATTGCCGGTTGGGGCCGGGCGGACGTGATGCAGGACGCCGACGGCAAGTTCTGGTTCCTGGAAGTCAACACCGCTCCCGGCATGACCGATCACAGCCTGGTACCGATGGCGGCGAAAGCGGCCGGTCTGGATTTCCAGCAACTGGTCCTGGCCATTCTGGCCGCCAGTGTCGATGCCGATGGCAAGAAAGAGGCGCGAGGTTAAGACCATGCAAGGCGCTCATCTCAGACATCAGCCACCCGCCCCCGGCCGCAAGCCGGTGCCGCGGGGTGCCAGCCGAATGGTGGCCAAAGAGCCGATGTCCGCGCGCCTGCCAAAAGCCAACTTCGGCTTTTTGAAAGGTCTGTTCTGGCCGGTGCTGCTGGTGGCTCTGGGGTTCGGCACTTACGAAGGCGCACAGCGTCTGCTGCCGTACGCCGACCGGCCAATCACCAAGATCGCGGTGCAGGGCGACCTGAGTTACATCAGTCAGCAAGCGGTGCAGCAGCGGATCGCCCCGTATGTGGCGTCGAGCTTCTTCACCATCGACCTGGCGAGCATGCGCACGGAGCTTGAGCAGATGCCGTGGATCGCCCACGCCGAAGTACGTCGAGTGTGGCCGGACCAGGTGGTGATCCGCCTCGAAGAGCAACTGCCGGTGGCCCGTTGGGGCGACGAGTCGTTGCTCAACAACCAGGGCCAGGCGTTCACGCCCAAGGAACTGGCGAACTACGAACACCTGCCGCAGCTGTTCGGTCCACAGCGGGCCCAGCAGCAAGTGATGCAGCAATACCAGGTGCTGAGCCAGATGCTCCGGCCATTGGGCTTCTCGATTGCGCGGCTCGAGCTGCGTGAACGTGGCAGCTGGTTCCTGACCACCGGTGCCGGCAGTTCCGGCCCCGGGATCGAGCTGCTGCTGGGACGCGGCAACCTGGTGGAAAAGATGCGCCGCTTCATTGCCATCTATGACAAGACGCTCAAAGAACAGATTACGAACATTGCGCGCATCGATCTGCGCTACGCCAACGGCCTCGCTGTTGGCTGGCGGGAACCAGTAGCGCCGACGACAGCCCAACCCGCTGTCGCAAAGAATTAAGAAGAGGCAGGACCCATGGCAAACGTGCAAAGCGGCAAAATGATCGTCGGTCTCGATATCGGCACCTCCAAGGTGGTGGCGCTGGTCGGCGAGGTTGCGGACGACGGCTCGCTGGAAATCGTCGGGATCGGCACTCATCCGTCCCGCGGCCTGAAGAAAGGCGTGGTGGTCAACATCGAGTCCACCGTGCAGTCGATCCAGCGCGCGATCGAAGAAGCCCAACTGATGGCGGGCTGCCGCATTCACTCGGCGTTCGTCGGCGTGGCGGGCAATCACATTCGCAGCCTGAACTCCCACGGCATCGTGGCGATTCGTGATCGCGAAGTCAGCTCGGCTGACCTGGAGCGCGTACTCGACGCCGCCCAGGCGGTGGCGATCCCGGCCGACCAGCGTGTGCTGCACACCCTGCCGCAGGATTACGTGATCGATAACCAGGAAGGCGTGCGCGAGCCGCTGGGCATGTCCGGCGTGCGTCTGGAAGCCAAGGTTCACGTGGTCACCTGCGCCGTCAACGCCGCACAGAACATTGAGAAATGCGTGCGTCGCTGCGGTCTGGAAATCGACGACATCATTCTCGAGCAACTGGCCTCGGCCTACTCGGTCCTGACCGACGACGAAAAAGAGCTGGGCGTGTGCCTGGTCGACATCGGCGGCGGCACCACCGACATCGCGATCTTTACCGAAGGCGCGATCCGCCATACGGCGGTGATCCCGATTGCGGGAGACCAGGTGACCAACGATATCGCCATGGCGTTGCGCACCCCGACCCAGTACGCCGAAGAGATCAAGATCCGCTACGCCTGCGCCCTGGCCAAACTGGCCGGTGCCGGCGAGACCATCAAAGTGCCGAGCGTCGGCGACCGTCCGCCGCGCGAACTGTCCCGTCAGGCCCTGGCCGAAGTGGTCGAGCCGCGTTACGACGAACTCTTCACCCTGATCCAGGCCGAGCTGCGTCGCAGCGGCTATGAAGACCTGATCCCGGCCGGCATCGTGCTGACCGGTGGTACCTCGAAGATGGAAGGCGCCACGGAACTGGCGGAAGAAATCTTCCACATGCCGGTCCGCCTGGGCGTGCCGCACGGCGTGAAAGGTCTGGATGACGTGGTACGCAACCCGATTTATTCCACTGGCGTTGGCTTGTTGATGTACGGCCTGCAAAAGCAGTCCGACGGGATCTCGTTCTCGGGCATCGGCAGCCGCGACAGCTACAGCAACGATGAGCCGCAGGCGCCGTTGCTGGACCGTTTGAAGAAGTGGGTTCAAGGCAACTTCTAATGCTTTACCGCAGCACCGCAACAAACAGCAGTAGGCGAAAAAACTAGAGAATGTAAGGAGAGGGAAAATGTTCGAACTCGTAGACAACATCCCCGCAAGCCCGGTAATCAAAGTTATCGGTGTTGGCGGTGGCGGCGGCAACGCTGTCAATCACATGGTCAAGAGCAACATCGAAGGCGTGGAATTCATCTGCGCCAACACCGATGCTCAAGCGCTGAAAAACATCGGCGCGCGCACCATTCTGCAACTGGGCACCGGCGTGACCAAAGGCCTGGGCGCCGGCGCCAACCCGGAAGTCGGCCGTCAGGCTGCGCTGGAAGATCGCGAGCGCATCGCTGAAGTGCTGGCCGGCACCAACATGGTGTTCATCACCACCGGCATGGGCGGCGGTACCGGTACCGGTGCGGCGCCGATCATCGCCGAAGTGGCCAAGGAAATGGGCATCCTGACCGTTGCGGTCGTGACTCGTCCGTTCCCGTTCGAAGGCCGCAAGCGTATGCAGATCGCCGACGAAGGCATCCGCATGCTCTCGGAAAGCGTCGACTCGCTGATCACCATTCCGAACGAAAAACTGCTGACCATCCTCGGCAAGGACGCAAGCCTGCTGTCGGCTTTCGCCAAGGCTGACGATGTACTGGCCGGTGCCGTTCGCGGTATCTCCGACATCATCAAGCGTCCGGGCATGATCAACGTCGACTTCGCCGACGTACGTACCGTGATGAGCGAAATGGGCATGGCGATGATGGGCACTGGCTGCGCCAGCGGTCCGAACCGTGCACGTGAAGCCACTGAAGCGGCCATCCGCAACCCGCTGCTGGAAGACGTGAACCTGCAAGGCGCACGCGGCATCCTGGTGAACATCACTGCCGGTCCTGACCTGTCCCTGGGTGAGTACTCCGATGTGGGTTCGATCATCGAAGCCTTCGCTTCCGAGCACGCGATGGTCAAGGTCGGTACCGTTATCGATCCGGACATGCGCGACGAACTGCACGTGACCGTGGTTGCCACCGGTCTGGGCGCGAAAATCGAGAAGCCTGTGAAGGTCATCGACAACACCGTTCACACCTCGATGGCCGCTGCTCAGGTACAGCAACCGGCACCCGCTCGTCAGGAGCAGCCAGCGGTGAATTACCGTGACCTGGACCGTCCGACCGTCATGCGCAACCAGGCTCAGGCCGGTGCTGCAACTGCCGCGAAGATGAATCCGCAAGATGACCTGGACTACCTGGACATCCCGGCTTTCCTGCGTCGTCAGGCCGATTGATGAAATGTATCAGGGGTATTCAGGTGATTGGTGTTCAGCAAAGGCTCGGTCTGCTATCATCGCCAGCCTTTGTTGATACCAGTTCGCAATTTGCGCTGAAGCGGCCCATGCCATGATTAAACAACGCACACTGAAAAATATTATCCGTGCCACCGGTGTAGGTCTGCACTCCGGGGAGAAGGTTTACCTGACCCTCAAGCCTGCACCTGTCGACACCGGGATCGTCTTTCGTCGTGCCGATCTCGATCCGGTTGTCGAGATACCGGCTCGCGCGGCCAACGTCGGCGAGACAACCATGTCGACGACGCTGGTCAACGGTGACGTGAAGGTAGACACGGTGGAGCACTTGCTCTCGGCCATGGCTGGCCTGGGCATCGATAACGCCTACGTCGAGCTCTCCGCGTCTGAAGTCCCGATCATGGATGGCAGCGCAGGACCTTTCGTATTCCTGATTCAATCGGCTGGCCTGGAAGAACAGGACGCCGCCAAGAAATTCATCCGCATCCTGCGTGAAGTGACAGTGGAAGACGGCGACAAGCGCGCCACTTTCGTCCCTTTCGAAGGGTTCAAGGTGAGCTTCGAGATCGATTTCGATCACCCGGTTTTCCGGGACCGCACCCAGAGTGCAAGCGTGGATTTTTCCAGCACTTCGTTCGTAAAAGAAGTCAGCCGCGCCCGTACTTTCGGTTTCATGAGTGACATCGAGTACCTGCGCAAGCACAACCTCGCACTCGGCGGTAGCGTGGAAAACGCGATCGTGGTCGATGCCGATGGCGTACTGAACGAAGACGGCCTTCGCTACGAAGACGAATTCGTGAAGCACAAGATCCTCGATGCGATTGGCGACCTGTACCTGCTGGGCAACAGCCTGATTGGTGAGTTCAAGGGCTTCAAGTCCGGCCACGCACTGAACAACCAGCTGCTGCGCAAGTTGATTGAGCAGAAAGATGCCTGGGAAGTCGTGACGTTCGAAGACGCCAGCACTGCACCAATCTCTTACATGCGCCCGGTTGCGGCGGTGTAAGTAAAAAACCTCTCTAGTTTTTTGAAGGCCACCTTTGGGTGGCCTTTTTTTATGCCCGCAGGTTTTGCATTGGCTGTACCGGCCTAATCGCTGGCAAGCCAGCGATTAGGCCAGAAAGGCCAAAACACCCATCAGGCGACGACGACCCGGTTTCGCCCACCTTCCTTGGCCTGATACAACGCCTTGTCTGCCGCGAACAACAGCTGCTCCAGACTGATTTCGCTCGTCGCCGTCCAGGTACTGATACCGACGCTCACGGTCATCGGTGACTGGTCTTGATTCAGGCTTGGCAATTGCTCCACCGCTGTACGAATGTGTTCGGCGATCTGCTGCGCCCCGGCACTGTCGGTTTCCGCGAGGATCACCGAAAACTCCTCACCGCCATACCGAGCCACCAGATCCGCCGGACGCCGCACATTGGCGGTGATCACCCTGGCCAGTTCACGCAACGCCTGATCTCCGGCCTGATGCCCGTGGCGGTCATTGAAGGCCTTGAAGTGGTCGGCGTCGATCATCAGCAATGAAAGCGGCTTGCCCGAGCGCTGGGCGCGGAACCACTCGTGGCGCAGTGACTGATCGAGCATCCGCCGGTTGGCGACCCCGGTCAGGGCATCAGTTGCGGCGAGTTGTGCCAGTTCATGTTCGGCCCGCTGACGCAGGCGCAGCTCCCGGGCCAGCAGCCAGGTCAGCCACAGCAGACCGGCACACAACACGCCGGTAGCGCCGCTGATCAGGATCGCCGTGCGTCGCCACGCGCCGAACACTTCCTCGCTGGACAGGGCAACGATTACCGTCAGCGGCAGATTGCCGACCCGCGAATAGGTGTACAGCCGTTGCTGATAATCCATGCTCGAAATGCTGTTGAAACTGCCATTGCCGTTGTTGTCGCGCAGAATCCGCACCACATTGGGCCGGGCGGCAAAGCTCTTGCCGATCGAGTCGCTCTGCAGATAAGGCTTCTGCGCCAGCAGGATGCCGTCGTTGTTGATGATGTTGAGAGTGCTGTCGATGCCGATGTCGAGGCTGTTGAACAACTGATCGAAGTAATCGAGCTTCATCGACGCCACGGCCACGCCCAGAAACTCACCGGTGTCTGAAGAAATGCGCCGACTGAAACTGATCCGCCACTGGTCCGCGTCATCGCAGTCGCAGCGGGGTTTGAACGGACGGCTGATGAACATGCCGGTGTCGCGGTTGAAGGCGTGGGCGAGGAAGTAGTCACGGTCGGCGAAATTGCCCGGCAGCGGATCGACCCGCGAGGAGTCGGCAATCACCTCGCCATACTTGTCGAGCAACAGGATGTCGCCCTTGAAGCGCGCCGTGGTGGAGCGGTCGAACAACGCCAGATGGCGGATCTGCGGCGACACGTCTTTCAGGTCGTCACGCTGGGCGGCGGCGATCAGCCCTTGCAGCGTCAGGTCATACAGCTCGACGGTGCGCAGTACATCGGCGTCGATCAACTGGGCGATGGTGGTGGCGCCACGGGTGGCCGATTCCTGGGCGTTGGCGCGTTCACGGATCAGCAGGAACGTGACGATGCAGACAATCGCGATCACGCTCAGCAGGCTGCCTGAGATCAGCAGCAGCTCGGAGCGTCCGGTCGTGCCGGGAACGGTAGGGGTGCGGCTCGCGATCATGGTCCGGTTTTCGGTTGGGGGTTCTTCTAAGCGTAGTTGTACCCGCTCGCTGCCACAGGCAAGAAAAAGGCCAGCGCGTCAGGCTGGCCTTTTATCGCAGTGCCGATCTTAGAAGACGTTGATCGGGTAGTCGATGATCACACGGTATTCATCGGTGTCCGTATCGATTGCGCCGTAACCGTTGCCGCCGCGGTTGGTCGCCCATTGCAGGCATACCGCCAGGTCTTTGGCCTGACCGCTCTGCACCACGTATTTGAGGTCGATGTCGCGCTCCCAGTGTTTGGCGTTGCGACCCTCGGCGCTGTACCACGAGGCGTAACCCTTGCTGTCCGGATCGACTTTGGTCAGGTCCAGCGTGCCGCGCGAATAGGACAGTGCCGAGGTCAGCCCCGGCAGACCGACGCCGGCGAAGTCGTAGGCGTACTTGAGTTTCCACGAGCGCTCGTTCGGGCCGTTGAAGTCCGAGTACTGCTGCGAGTTGTCGAGGTAGACGCTGTCGCCCTGGCTGATGTAATCGAACGGCGTGTTGCCGTTGACCCGCTGATACGCGGCGGTAACGCTGTGGCTGCCGATGCCCACGGTCAAATGCAGGCTGTAGGTGTTGTTGTCGATGTTGCCCAGCAGCGCGTCGCCGGTGTCCTGGGTGTGATAGAAGTGCAGGCCCGGGTTGAGGGTCACCCGGTCATTCAGTGCCCAGGTGTAGTCGAGGTCGTAGTAGTACTGGTTCCAGATGTCCTTCAACTCGGAGGCATACAGGCTGCTGGTCAGGCCTTCGACACCGCTCCAGGCCACGCCGGCCCAGTTCAGGTGCTGGCTCTTGTCGCCGTCGGCGAGGGTGCCATAAGAGGTGCCGATGCGTTTGTGCCCGCTCTGGTTGTAGGGTTTGGTGAAACTGGCCTGACCACCTTCGATCATCCAGCCGTCGAAGCTGTGGTTGGTCAGGCTGAGGCCGCGAAAGGTCTGCGGCAGCATGCGCGTCTCGCCACCGGCGATCACCGGGTTGGCAAGGAACAGGTCGCCGGCCTTCAACTCGGTATCGAACGCCCGCATTTTCAGGGTGGCGCCCGCCGTGGAGAACGACCCCGGCGCTTTGCCGCTGCCGTCACTGACCGGCAGGATGCTGGAGTTGTCTGTTCCGCCACCACCGTCGAGTTTCAGGCCGAGCATGGCGTGGGCATCGAGGCCGAAGCCGACCGTGCCTTCGGTGTAGCCCGACTCGAATTTGCCGAGAAACCCCTGGCCCCACTCGATGTTGTCGTCCGTCTGCTGCAGACGGTTGCGGTTCATGTAGTAGTTGCGGGCATTGAGGTTCAGGCTCGAGCCTTCTACGAAACCTTGCTGCTCGGCTTCGGCAGCGTGGGCGGCGGGGGCAATCGTTGCGGCAATTGCAATGAACAGCGGGGTGAAGCGAACTGGGTAACGCACGTGCGGTAAAGCTCCTTGGGTCAACTGACACTTCAATGTCTTGAGGTGCGGGATATTCCAGTTGTTAAAGACGTACCAGACAGCTTTCAGACCACAACGAAAAAAGGCCGCTGAAAATCAGCGGCCTGCAAGGACGACGGTTGAACGGGAAGAGCCAAACAACCGCGTCGAGGGAAACGTTGCGCAGTGCGCGACTCAGCTGTCTTTCTCGGAGGCTTGAGCCTGAGAATTTAAGGCCTGCGGGGCTTGCGTAGCGTCCTGAGCCTTGGCCATCACTTCTGCCTGATGCTGTTCGAATGCGTGAGCGCGAGCGGCGTTTTGCGCTACAAACGTCTGAGATTCTTCAGCCATCGCCATCGGCGACAGGATCAATGAGGACAAAACGAAAGCGCTGGCAATACCCATACTGTTGGACATCTTGAAAACCTTCTTGCTTGGCAAGTGCTGTTTGGTGCGGGCAAAGATAAGGTTGCCGGGCGTTGGGAAACAGCGTGATTTTCATAAATGACTGTTACAGCAAAAGCAAAAGTCACCCCCTCATCGGAACGCCGCCCGCCCAACCCTCTCCCCCAAGGGGGCGAGGGGGAAAGGGAGCCGATTGGGGACTTTTCAGAATCTGAGTTCGACTGGATTTTTCAGGTCGGCGTAACTCGAAAGAACAACTCGGTCAGTCCCCTCTCCCTTGGGGAGAGGGTTAGGGTGAGGGGCTTTTCAGACCGGCAAATAAATCCCGAAAGTGTTCATCCCGCGATCACTGCGCACAAACACATCACCGCCATGCATCAGCGCAATCGCCTTGACGATCGCCAGCCCCAATCCGTGGTTGTTGCCGCTGTTGCTGCGCGACGCATCGACCCGGTAGAAGCGCTCGAACAAGCGCGGCAAATGCTCGCTGGCAATCGGTGAGCCGGGGTTGGCCACGCCGATGCTGACCTGATGTTCCTCGACCGTGATCTGCACCTCGATCACCTGTCCCGGCGCGGTGTGTTGCACTGCGTTGCTCAACAGATTGATCAAGGCCCGGCGCAGATGAGCAATCTCGATCTGCACCTGCGCATCGCCGCTTACCCGAACCTGGACCTGCGCATCCTCAAGGATGAAATCGAGGTATTCGAGAGTGGTCGCCACTTCATCGGCCAACGAAGTCGACGTCAGTTTGGTGGCCTTACTGCCCTGATCGGCGCTGGCCAGGAACAGCATGTCGTTGATGATCGAACGCAGGCGTTCCAGTTCTTCGAGGTTGGATTGCAGCACTTCGAAATAATGCTCGGCCGAGCGCCCGCGAGTCAGGGCGACCTGGGTCTGGCCGATCAGGTTGGTCAGCGGCGAGCGCAGTTCATGGGCGACGTCGGCGTTGAAGGATTCGAGCCGCGAATAGGCTTGCTCAACCCGCTCCAGCGTCGAGTTGAACGAGTCGACGAACTGCTCCAGTTCCGGCGGCAACGGCGACAGTCGCAGACGCCCGGCCCGCAACGGCGGTGCCAGCCGCTGGGCTTCGTGGGACAGTTTGATCAGCGGTTTGAGGCCGATTCGCGCCACCCAGTAACCCAACGCCGAGGCCAGTAGCACGCCGATCACCGCCAGACTCACCAGCGCGATCAGCAACTGATGCTGGGTCTGGTGAAAGGTCTCGGTGTCGATGCCGATCATGAAGCGCAGCGGCGGGCGTTGATCCTTGGCCGGCAGTTCGGTGAGCAGCACTTTCAGCGGATAGGGATGGTCGGGCAGTTGCAGGTCGCGCATGCCCAGCGGGCCTTGGGCAAACGCGCGGATCGAGACATCGGGCTCGCCGAATTCATAGCCCGGATTGCCGCTGACCACCCAGAACCGGATGCGCTTGTCTTCTTCGCCGAGCAGCTTGAGCTTGGTGTTGATCTTCACCCAGTGCTCGGGGGTGCCATAGCGGTTGAGCGCCGATTCGAGCACGCTGTAACGTGCATCCAGTTCCGCTTCCGGCAGCAGGCCCAGGCCTTTGTCCACTTGTTGATACAGCGCGCCGCCGATCAACAGGAACACCAGCAGCGCCACCAGCGTGAACATCCCGCTCAAGCGCAGCGCGATAGAGTTACTGGACACCACGGCTCTCCAGCACATAACCCATGCCCCGGATGGTGTGCAGCAGTTTCTCGTCGAACGGCCCGTCGAGCTTGGCGCGCAGGCGCTTGATCGCGACTTCGACCACGTTGGCGTCGCTGTCGAAATTGATGTCCCAGACCATTTCCGCAATCGCGGTCTTCGAGAGGATTTCGCCCTGACGCCGGGCCAGCACGCTGAGCAGGGAAAACTCCTTCGCCGTCAGATCCAGCCGCGTCCCGGCGCGGGTGGCCTTTCGGCTGATCAGATCGATCCACAGGTCGGCGATGCTCACTTGCACCGGTTCATGGCCGCCACTGCGCCGGGTCAGCGCTTGCAGGCGCGCCACCAGTTCGAGGAAGGAGAACGGTTTGCCGAGGTAATCGTCGGCGCCATCGCGCAGGCCGCGGATTCGGTCTTCGACCCGCTCGCGGGCGGTGAGCATGATCACCGGCGTCTGCTTGCGCGCACGCAATGCGCGCAGTACGCCGAAGCCGTCGAGGCCCGGCAGCATCACGTCGAGGACGATCACCGCGTAGTCGCTTTCCAGCGCCAGATGCAGGCCCTCGACGCCGTCGCGGGCCCGATCCACGGTGTAGCCCTGTTCCGTCAGGCCGCGGTGCAGGTAGTCCGCGGTTTTCTCTTCGTCTTCGATAATCAGAACGCGCATGACCCGCCTCAGTCTGTCGTTGCCAGCGCCGCGACGGGCGCAGGTTTGGGCTTGTGGAACAGCCGCTCGAGCCACAAGTATATGACCGGCGTGGTGAACAGCGTCAGCATCTGGCTGACCAGCAGGCCGCCCACCACAGCAATCCCCAGCGGCTGGCGCAGTTCCGCGCCGGTGCCGTAGCCGAGCATCAGTGGCAGGGCGCCGAGCAGGGCGGCGAGGGTGGTCATGATGATTGGCCGGAACCGCGTGATACATGCCTCGAAAATCGCATCCTGCGGCGACAAGCCGCGATGACGCTGCGCTTCCAGGGCGAAGTCGATCATCAGGATGCCGTTCTTCTTCACGATACCGATCAGCAGCACCAACCCGATCAACGCCATGATCGAAAAGTCCTGCCCGCAGATCCACAGCATGATCACCGCACCCAGCCCCGCCGCCGGCAAGGTCGAAATGATCGTCAGCGGATGGACGAAGCTCTCGTAGAGCACGCCAAGGATGATGTACACCGCCACCAGCGCCGCGAGAATCAGCCACGGCTGACTTTTCAGCGAACTCTGGAACGCCTGGGCCGCACCCTGGAAGTTGCCGCTGATCGCGGTCGGCATGCCGATCTCGGCCTTGGCCTGATTGAGCAAAATCACCGCGTCGCCCAATGCCACGCCGGGCGCCAGGTTGAAGGACAGGTTGGCGGCCGGGAACATGCCGTCGTGGGCAATCGACAGTGGGCCGATGGTCGGCGCGTCGAATCGGGCCAGCGCCGACAGCGGCACCATCTCTCCGCTCAGCGGTGAGCGCAGGTAGAAATAGTTGAGGCTTTCGGCCTTGCCGCGCTGTCTGGTGTCCAGTTCCAGGATCACGTTGTACTGGTTGACCTGGGTCTGGAACTCGTTGATCTGCCGCTGACCGAAGGCGTCGTACAGCGCCTCGTCGACATCACTCGCCGTCAGGCCAAAGCGCGCGGCGGCGCTGCGGTCGATGCTGATGTGGGTGATGCTGCCGCCCAATTGCAAGTCGTTGGAAATGTCACGGAACGCCGGAATGCTGCGCAGTTTCTCGGTGAGTTTCTGGGTCCAGGTGGCGAGGGTCGGCCCGTCGTTGCTCTTGAGCACGTATTGATACTGCGCACGGCTCGGGCCGGAGCTGAGGTTGATGTCCTGGCCGGCGCGCAGGTAAAGCACGATGCCGGGGACTTTCATCAGTTGCGGACGAATGCGATCGATGAACTGGCTGGCCGAAACATCGCGGTCACCGCGTTTTTTCAGGGCGATCCAGAAGCGGCCGTTGGCGATGGTCTGGTTGCTGCCGGACACGCCCACCGAGTGGGAGAACGCCTGCACGGCCGGGTCGGCGGCGACGATTTCGGCCATCGCCAGGTGTTTTTTCACCATGTCGCTGTAGGAAATATCGGCGGCGGCTTCGGTGGTGCCGAGGACGAAACCGGTGTCCTGCACCGGGAAGAAACCCTTGGGGATAAACACGTAGCCGCCAATCGCCAGTGCGACGGAAATGCCGAACACGCCGATCATCAATTTCTGGTGAGCGAGGGCGCGGCGCAGGCCTTTTTCGTACCAGCCGAGCAGGCGTTCGCTGAAGCCCGGTTTGTCATGGGCGTGATGCACCGGTTTGCGCATGAACAGTGCCGCCAGCGTCGGCGCCAACGTCAGGGATACCACCACGGAAATCATGATGGTCGAGGTGGCCGTCAGGGCGAATTCCTTGAACAAGCGCCCGACCACGCCGCCCATGAACAGCAGCGGAATGAACGCCGCCACCAGCGAGAAACTGATCGAGACCACGGTGAAACCGATCTCGCCGGCGCCCTTGATCGCGGCGTCGCGCATGCTGTCGCCGGCCTCCAGATGACGGTGGATGTTTTCCACCACCACGATGGCATCGTCGACCACGAAGCCCACCGCCACCACGATGGCCACGAGGGTCAGGTTGTTCAGGCTGAAACCGAGCAAATACATCAAGGCGAAACTGGCCGTCAGCGACACGCCGAGCACCGCCGAGACAATCATCGTCGCCGACAACTGGCGCAGGAACAGCGCCATGACCGCCACCACCAGCAGGATCGCGATCAGCAGGGTGATTTCCACCTCATGCAGCGAGGCGCGGATGGTCTGGGTGCGGTCGATCAGGGTTTTGACCTGCACCGAGGCCGGCAGCATGGCTTCGAGGCCGGGCAGGGCGGCTTGAATCCGGTCGACGGTTTCGACGATGTTGGCGCCGGGCTGGCGCGAGATCACCAGATTGACCCCCGGTCGATCGCCGGCCCAGGCCTGCACGTAGGCATCTTCCGAACCGTTGACGACTTTGGCGACATCCTTGAGGTGAACCGGGGCGCCGTCCTTGTAGGAAACGATGAGCTGGCTGTATTCCTCGGGGTGGAACAACTGGTCGTTGGTCGACAACGTGGAAATGCTCGAGTCGCCGTACAAGGCGCCCTTGGCGAGGTTGAGGCTGGTCTGCTGGATCGCCACACGAATGTCGGCGAGGGTCAGGCCGATGGCCGCCAGTTTGTCGGCCGAGGCCTGTACGCGGATTGCCGGACGTTGCTGACCGGTGATGTTGATCTGGCCTACACCGTCGATCTGACTGATCTGACGCGCAAGCAGGGTTTCCACCA
Organism: Pseudomonas sp. DR 5-09; assembly: GCF_001655595.1. NCBI lineage: Bacteria > Pseudomonadati > Pseudomonadota > Gammaproteobacteria > Pseudomonadales > Pseudomonadaceae > Pseudomonas > Pseudomonas sp. DR 5-09. The sequence goes on along the minus strand of NZ_CP011566.1, from coordinate 5,275,757 downwards.
GGTCGCTGAGTTCAGTGCCGGGCATTTGCGTGGAGCTGACGCTGAGGATCAGCACCGGGCTGTCGGCCGGGTTGACCTTCTTCCAGGTCGGCAGGGTCGGCATGTCTTTCGGCAGTTTGCCGGCGGCGGTGTTGATCGCGGCCTGCACTTCCTGGGCGGCGGTGTCGATGCTCTTGTCGAGGGTGAATTGCAGGGTCAGCAACGTGGAGCCCAGCGCACTGCTGGAGGTCATCTGGGTCATGCCGGGGATGGCGCTGAATTGCACCTCCAGCGGCGTGGCCACGGACGAAGCCATGGTGTCGGGGCTGGCGCCGGGCAGTTGGGCGGAGACCTGGATCGTCGGAAATTCCGCTTCCGGCAGCGGGGCAATCGGCAGGCGCGGGAAGGCAATCAACCCGACCAGTACCAGCGCGATGGTCAGCAGAATCGTCGCCACCGGGTGATCGATGCACCAGGTCGAAACGCCTTTGTGCTGCTTCATGGCTTGGGCTCCGCTTGCACCACCTGCGGCGGTTCGCTCATGACCTGCACGGTCGAGCCGGGCTTGAGCCGCGACTGGCCATCACTGACCAGCACGTCGCCGGGCTTCACGCCCTTGATGATGTCCTGGCCGCTGCCCTGGTAAACCATTTGCACCTGTACCGCTTCAACCTTGTCACCGTTGACCCGGTACACGAAGTGCTGATCGAGGCCGCGTTGTACGACGGTGGGCGGGACCACCAGTGCATCTTTATCCAGCGCTGTCTGAATCTTTACCGTCACCAGCAGGCCCGGCCAGAGTTTCTGGTTGGGGTTGTCGAACTCGGCCTTGGCGCGGATGGTGCCGGTGTTGGCGTTGATCTGGTTGTCGATCAGGGTCAGGTGACCTTCGCCGAGCAGGTTGCCGGTTTCGCCGTCGGTGTCGGCGCCGATGTAAGCCTTGACCTGCGCGCGCTGCGGATCGCTGATCAGGCCTTGCAGGGTCGGCAGCATTTGCTGGGGCAGGGAGAACTCAACGGCGATCGGGTCGATCTGGGTCACGGTGAACAGACCCTGGGTGTCGGTCATGCGCAGGAAGTTGCCTTCGTCGACCGTGCGAATCCCGACGCGGCCGGTGACCGGGGAGCGAATCTGGGTGTAGGAAAGTTGTACCTGTGCCGCGTCAATCGAGGCCTGGTTGCCTTGGGCGGTGGCCTTTAGCTGGTTGACCAGTGCCTGTTGCTGGTCGTAGGTCTGCTTGGAGACGCCGTCGTCGACGCTGAGCAGTTTGTAGCGTTTGAGGTTGACCAAAGCGACTTGCAGTTGCGCCTGGCTTTCGCCCAGTTGCGCCCGGGCCTGGTCGAGGCTGGCGCGGATCGAGCGGTCGTCGATGGTGGCGAGGAGGTCGCCCTGTTTCACCAGTTGACCTTCCTTGACCAACAGCTTGGTGAGGATGCCGTCGATTTGTGGACGTACCACGACGCTGTGCAGCGAGAGGACCGAGCCGATGCCGCTGGTGTAGCGGGGGACGTCTTTTTCGCTGACGGCGACGACCCTGACCGGGATGGCGGTGGGGGCTGCCAGTTTGGCCGGGGCGGGTTTGTATGCGTACCACAGACCTGCGGCTGCGAGGGCGATCAGCAGGGTGGCGAGCAGGGCTTTTTTCTTCTGGATTTGCATGCTTGTGGGGCGCCAGGGGGACGTGGTTTGGGCAGGTTGGTTCTTTATAAACTTGTTTGGGGGTCAGGAGGGTGACGGCTAACTGACGGCGCTGTCAGTTTCGGGCTTTGACTTGGCGGCCTTTGGGCCGGCCATGCTGTTTTGGGTTTGGGTGAATATCCGTTTCTTCGGGTGTTGCGGCTGGCGGTTCCGCTCTTACAGCGGGTCACTTTGGCAAACGCCGGAATGCCGGCCCAGCCCAAAGTAACCAAAGGGCTTGGCCCCTGCGTTCGGCGCCTCGCTGTGGCTCGGCGTTCCTTCGTTCTGGGATTCATCCGGGGGCATCGCCTACGGTTTGCTTCGCTGCACCTCCTCTCGATGCATGCGGCTGCGCCGCACGGTCGCTGCGCTCCCACCCCCGGATAAATCCCTCCACTCAGCCTTCCGATGGGGCCGGCACGTCAAAAGCGGTACTCGAGCTAACGCTCATCGTGTTGAGTGGTGAAGGGCGTGCGGTCGGCTTTTGGTTTTTGTTGGGTTTGCTCACCTCGGCCCCTTCTCGAGGGAGTGGAGGACAACACAGGAGCTTTTCAAAAGCTGAATTCACCTCGGTCTTTCACGTCGGCGTACCTCCCCCAAACACCTCGGTCAATTCCCTCTCCCTCCGGGAGAGGGCTAGGGTGAGGGGGCTTTTGAGGTTGTTTAAATCTCAACAACTACACCGGATCCTTCCCACAAGGTTTTCAGGTTGTCCGTCGGAAGCACGCTCTCTAGTCTTTGGCTGTCGCTGCCAATTCAGCGAACAGGCGTGGAAACCTGATTTCAAGTAGTTGCAAAGCATCTCCCCGTAATCGTTGCCGATGTCTTCTTTCGTCTGCAAACTGCGTCGCGGCGGCTGTGCGCAGGCAGACTTCGGTCTGGCCGGTTGCCTACTTATCGGTTTTCCACCCTGCGTACAGCTGCCACCTTTTGTCGTGTGGAAACGACAAGGGATGGCTCCATAGCCAAGTAGGAGCTTTTCATGGACAAACTGATACCCGACCCACCCCTCGAATCCCCCACCCCACTCGAAGAGGCCATGCGTGCCGAAGACCTCGCCCGTAACCGCGAAGCCATCAAACGCGCCCTCGACTACTACCTCTGCCCCAACCCCACCAAGCCGCGCCCGAGCACGATGTACATGGTCACTCCTAACGTCGACACCGAAAGCCTGCTGGCCAATGCCTGCGAATCCCTGGCGTCGGCCAGTACCATCGCCAGCAATTTCGCCAATGAGCTTTCGGGCCCGCAGCGCAGTACGGCGCTGGGAATCCAGCAGATCATCATGCTGGCGGAGCTGGCGGTGAACAGGGCGCTGGATCGGGTTGATCCGCAAACGTGATCCGCTAGTCGAAGAGTCCCCAAAAGGGACCAGTCGTACCCTTTTGGGGGCTCTTTAAAGTCCACGCGCGCAGGTATACTGCGCGCTTTCGCGGCTCGTCCACCGGGCCGGACTTTTTTGCTTCGCGGAGCTTTCATGACTTCCCCAATCGACAACGCTGTGAGCGATGTCCCGGCAGAGCTGGCCGAGGCCGGCGAATCCAAGCCGACCATTCCTGCGTTCAAGTTTCCGTTCAAGCCAGGTGAGCTGGCGGCGGCCAAAGTGGCCAAGCAGCCGCAGTTCAAGGGCAAGGACGGTGATCGTCACGCCAAGATTCCGGGTGTGGCGCCGTCGGGTACTCGCCGTTCGATGGGCAAGCGCTGATTCAATCCCGCCTCGGCCGTCGCTGTGATTTTTCGGTCACAGTGATGGCTAATTGCTCAGTTCCTGAGCCAGATCAACGTTTAACCAGTTAGTGCGCTTAGAGTCAGCAGCCCTGCCGACTCTTTCCAATAAAACGAGCGCGCTTTCCATGAAGATCAATCTCCCGGTGACCGGGCGCAACGTCGATGTTGCGCCGGATGCGAACATTCTCTCGACCACCGATCTGACCAGCGCGATCACCTACGCCAACGACGACTTCATCAGGATCAGCGGTTACAGCCGCGACGAGCTGCTGGGTGCGCCACACAATTTGCTGCGTCATCCGGACATGCCCGCGCAGGCGTTTGCCCATATGTGGCAGACGCTCAAGGGTGGGCGGTCGTGGATGGGGCTGGTCAAGAATCGTTGCAAGAACGGTGATCACTACTGGGTCAGTGCCTATGTCACGCCGGTCACGCAGAACGGTGCGGCGGTGGAGTATCAGTCGGTGCGCACGCGGCCGGATGCGCGGCAGATTGCGGCAGCGGAGCGGGCGTATGCGCAGTTGCGCGAGGGGCGGGTGGCGCGGTGGCCGCGGCTGCCGAGCCTGAGTTTGCGGGCGAAGATCATGGCGTTGACCAGTTCGGTGCTGGCGCTGGTGCTGGGGATGGAAGCCTGGCTGCGGCCGGAGTCCATGGGCATCGAAGCCGCTGCGCTGGTGGCCGGCAGTGGCGCGTGTGCGCTGGGCGTGGGTTGGTTATTGCGGCCGCTGGAGCATTTGACCGAGCGTGCCCGGCTGATTGCCGATAACCCGTTGAGCCAGGGCATTTATACCGGGCGGCGGGATCAGTTCGGGCAGATCGAGTTTGCCTTGCAGATGCTGGAAGCGCAGGTCGGCGCGGTGGTGGGGCGGATCGGTGATGCATCGCAGCGGCTGGCCGGGCATGCGGCGCAATTGGTGGATCATCTGCACAGCAGTCACACCAGCACGTTGGCGCAGCAGGCGGAAACCGATCAGGTGGCGGCGGCGATTCATCAGATGGCGGCCAGTGTGGCCGAGGTCGCCAGCCATGCGCAGCAGGCGTCGGTGGCGGCGGACATGGCGGGTACGGAAACCCGTGAAGGTCATCTGCTGGTGGGCGAGAGTCGCAGTGCGGTGTTGCGGCTGGCAGAGGAGTTGGGCCGGGCGACCGAGGTGATTCATCAGCTCGAAGGCCACAGCAGCGAGATTTCCGGGGTGCTGGAGGTGATTCGCAGCATCGCCGAGCAAACCAATCTGCTGGCGCTCAACGCGGCGATCGAAGCGGCGCGGGCCGGGGATGCCGGGCGCGGGTTTGCGGTGGTGGCCGATGAGGTGCGTGGTCTGGCTCAGCGTACTCAGCAGTCGACCAACGAGATTCAACGGATGATCAGCACCCTGCAAAACGGCGCGCGGGATGCGGTGCTGGTGATGCAGCAGAGCAGCGAGCATGTGGATAACAGCGTCGAACAGGCCCAGCGTGCGGCCCGGGCCTTGGACGGGATCAGCGGGCGGGTCGAGCAGATCACCGAGATGAGTCTGCAGATTGCGGCGGCGGTCGAAGAGCAGAGCGCGGTGAGCGAGGACATCAACCGCAACATCGTCAGTATTCGCACGGCCTGTGAACTGACGGTGGATGAAGGGCGGCAGAGCCAGCTCAACTCACAGGATGTGGCGGGGCTGGCGGGGGATTTGCGTTCGCTGGCGCGGGAGTTCTGGGGGCGGCGGCAGGGCGCTTAGGCCGCTCGCAACGAAATGAACGCGTAGGTCTGCGGCGGCTCGGACACCACCTGTGCCCCGGCCGCCCGCACTTGCCCGGCGATGTCGTCGCCGGAGACATGGAACAGCCATTCGCTGGAAACTTCGCTCAATGGCTGCGCCGCGACCTGATCGATCACCGAGGCAAACGCGCCCATGTCCGGCAGGTACGCGGTGAACCCATCGCCCTTAAGCGCCGTGGTGCGGATGCCGAGCAAACCGCAGATCGCATCCTTGATCCGGATGTCGTCGCGATCGGCCTGACGCGAGCGCTGGATCAGCGTCACCAGTTCCTGATCGACCAGTTCACCACCGACGATCAGTTGCGGCCCTTGCTCCCAGGATTCCGGCGGGCAGTCCTTGGCCGCAGGGTTCAGCGGGATGTGCGGATTGATTTCGGCGGGATAGATGCGACACACCAGCGGCCGACTCTCGTAGATGCGGCACAGCTTGTCTTCGTCAAGATTCCGGCAGGGGCCGACGTTGTAGGCGGCGAAAGTGATCGCCACATGGGCGTCGGACATTCCGCTGCGCACCACCGCCGAACGGCGTTGTGCATGCTCGCGCTGCTGTTCCGGCAGGCCCAGGCCGTTGGCGAGAAACGCCTCCACCAGCACGATCACTTGACCGCCGTCAGCCGCCCACATACGGGCCTCGGCCAAGGTCAGGGGCACATGGTGATCGGTGCAGCATTTGCCGCAACCTACGCAGGAAAAGGTCGTATTCATTGAGCGGGCAATCTTCAATCAGGGTGTGAATCGGCGACATAAAGCCGCCGTACAGGCCCGAAGTGAAGCAAGTTGTGCGCCATTCGCTCAGGGTTTGGCGGTGGGGCGGATCGAGTCCCATTCGGTGACGAACGCGGTTTTCGACTTTTTGTTGTAGAGACACAGCTCGGTGCCTTGCTGGCCCTTCATGTGTTTTTGCGGGTACTGGCCTTGCAGCAACAGCGCGGTGTAGCCGACGCGGTCATCGAATTGCGCGGCGTTGCCGACCGGTTTGGCGTTTTTCAGGCCGCTGGCCTTGGTGCAGCTGGTGAGCACGGCTTTGTCGTAGGCCGCCCAGGCGTCGGGGCTGGAGGCGTGGGCCAACGGGGCGATGAGGCAAAGTACGGAGAGGGCGAGGCGTTTCATGGTTCGGGCATCCTTGGAAGTTGATCGCCAAGGTTGGAGTATGCCGCAGGATTTTAGTTTGTCAGTCCGGCACCAATTCCCGGCGAACCACATACATTCCAGACATTTCGTACAAGCGCTGCGCTCGCTGATTGCTCTCCAGCACCTTCAGATCGACAAACCCTTCGCGTCGATCCCGAAACGCCTTGAACGCATGAAGCAGCAACGCCCGACCCAATCCCCGACCTTGCCCCCGAGGATGCACTACCAGATTTTTGATGTAGGAACTGGTCCAGCACTGCGCCAGGCCAATGACGCCTTCGGCATCGCTGGCGATGAAACACAGTGCCGGATCGTATTCCGGATCGTTTTCGAACTGCTGTTGCCAGACGCCCAGCGCCGGCACCCGACCACCGCCTTCGCGGTAGCCGATCTGCATCAGTTCATGCACGGCGGATGCGCGTTCGGCGCTGTAGGTCGTGAGTTCGATGCCGTTCGGCCATTCGATGGTCGGTACGTCCTGGCTCAGGTCGCGCCGCATCAGAAAACAGAACGTCTTGCTCAAGACTCAATGACCCTGAGCTGCGACGTGTTTGGCCGCTTCGATCAGGCAGTGGGTCAGCTCGGGCGAGGAGAACTTGGTCAGCACGCCGTTGGCTCCGGCGAGGCGGGCCTTTTCGCTGTTCATCGCGCTGTCCAGCGAGGTGTGCAGCAGCACGTAGAGGTGGGCGAAGTCCGGGGTTTCGCGCAGGGTACGGGTGAAGGCGTAACCGTCCATCTCGGACATTTCGATGTCGGATACGATCAGGTTGATCTGCTGCGCCGTACCTTGCAGGTCCAGCAGGCAGTCGATGGCTTCCTTGGCGCTGCGCGCAGTGTGGCATTGCAGGCCGAGGTTGCGCAGGGTGTGCACCGATTGCTGCAACGCCACCTGACTGTCGTCGACCACCAGGATCCGCGCGTTGCCCAGCACTTCGGCGTCTTCCATGCTCAGCTCGGTCGGGGCCATTTCGATCTGCGCCGGGGCGATGCCGTGGATGACTTTTTCAATGTCCAGCACCTGCACCAGCGTGCCGTCCACCGAGGTCACGCCGGTGATGTAGGCGCGCGAACCGCCGGAACCGAACGGCGGCGGTTTGATGTCGGTGGTCAGGCAATGCACGATCTTGCTCACCGCCTGCACATGCAAGCCCTGTTTCGAACGGCTGACGTCGGTGACGATCAGGCAGCCGCCGTTCGGGTCTTCCAGCGGCCGCTCGCCGATGGCCCGGCTCAGATCGATCACCGACAGCGAAGCACCGCGCAGGGTGGCGATGCCTTTGACGTGCGGGTGCGACTCCGGCAGCTTGGTCAGCGGCGGACAGGGGATGATTTCACTGACCTTCAGCAGGTTGATCGCCATCAGCTTGCCGCTGCGCAAGGTAAACAGCAGAAGCGAAAGTGAATCTGCGCGGGCTTTGTTGGAAGACATAAAAACCTTCTGTGGAGAAAGGTGGGTGGGCGAGGGTGGAAGTCGCCAGAAACTATTGATGCCGGGTTATCGGCGTCAAAAGGTTGGGCTTTAGGTTAGTTGTCGGGTGGCTTTGAGATCCAGAGCCCCTCACCCCAGCCCTCTCCCGGAGGGAGAGGGGGCCGACCGAGGTGTCTGGCGTTGTACATCGACCTGAATGACCGAGTCGATCTGGATTCAGTAAAGATCGTTCACGTCGGCGGATTTCTGCAATATCCCCCAATCATTCCCCTCTCCCTCAGGGAGAGGGCTAGGGTGAGGGTGTGCTTTTAGCCTTTCATCCCCAACCGCTTCGCCATCCGCCCCAGATTCGCCCGGTCCAGCCCCAGCTCCCGCGCCGCACTGGCCCAGTTGTCCCGATTGCGCTCAAGCGCTGCACTGATCAACTGCCGCTGATACTGCTCGGTGGCGGTGCGCAGATCCCCGCTGATCAATGGCAGGGTGGTGGCTGCTTCGGACGGCGCCGGTGAGTTATCCACAACCTCGCGCGGCAGATCGAGATCCAGCGCACTGAGGCTGAGAATCTTCGGCCGCACCTTGCAGTTGCCCAGCGCTTTCAGTGCGCTGCGTCCGATCAGGTGTTCCAGTTCCCGCACGTTACCCGGCCAGCTGTAGGCCAGCAGCGCCTCCTGGGCGTCGCTGTTCAGACGCAGGCTGTTGAGGCCCATGCGCGAGCGGTTCTGTTCCAGGAAATAACCGCTGAGCAGCAACACATCGCGCCCCCGGTCACGCAGCGCCGGCACCCGCAACGGGTAGACGCTGAGGCGATGGTAGAAGTCGGCGCGGTAGCGGCCGCTGCGCACTTCTTCGGCCAGGTCGCGGTTGGTCGCGGCGATCAGGCGCACGTCGACCTGATGTTCCTTGTCCGAACCCAGGCGCTGCAACTGGCCGCTCTGCAACACCCGCAACAGCTTGGCCTGGACGGTCAGCGACAACTCGCCGACTTCATCGAGAAACAGCGTGCCGCCATTGGCCAGTTCGAACTTGCCGCGCCGGTCGCTGGTGGCGCCAGTGAAGGCGCCGCGCACGTGGCCGAACAGTTCGCTTTCCACCAGCGTGTCCGGCAGGGCCGCGCAGTTGAGGCTGATGATCGGCTTGTCGGCGCGCTTGGAGGCAGCGTGGATCGCCTGGGCCACCAGTTCCTTGCCGACTCCGGTTTCGCCAGTGATCAACACGGTCAGGTCGCTGCCGCCGACCAGATTGATTTCTTCCACCAGCCGTTTATGCGCCTTGCTCTGGCCGATCATTTCGCGGTTCTGCTGGCCGCTGGCCTGGCGATAGACCTCGGCGCGCTGGTGTTCGTCTTCGGCGCGGATCGCCAGACGTTCGATGCGTTCGGCGGCATTCACAGTGGCCGAGGCGAGGCTGGCGAAGGCTTGCAGAGCATCAAGTTCGATCGGTTCGAAACGCTCCGGATCGAGGGCGTCGAGGGTGATCAGGCCCCAGAGTTTTTCATCGACGAACAACGGGCAACCGAGGCAATCGTGAACTTCGAGGTGATCGTCGAGGCCGTCGACCAGTCCGTCATACGGATCGGGCAGATCGCTGTCGGCGGCGAAACGGGTCGGCCCTTCGCCGGCCAACAGCACTTCAAAGCGCGGGTGTTCGCTGACCTTGAAGCGCCGGCCGAGGGTATCGGTGCTCAAACCGTCCACGGCCAGCGGCACCAGCCATTCACCGTCGAGGCGCAGCAGTGCGGCGGCATCGCAGGGCAGCAGGGCGCGCATGGCTTCGAGCAGGCGCCGGTAGCGCTCACCCTCGGGCAGTTCGCGGGACAGGTCGGAAACCAGTGGGAGCAGGGCGGTGAGCAATGATTTGGCGGACATAGGCTTGTAGTCAAAGAGACACGTTGTAGTCGAAGCGACTATAGAGCGGCCTGTGTCGATCTGACTACATAATTTTCAAGCTATTGATTTGTATGGAAAAAATAGTTGGCATGAATACTGGAATGGGTAGGGCACTTTTAGAGAAAGCTCAGGAGTCACCCTTATGCTTAGCGTCCAGGATCGAGCCATCATCAAGTCCACCGTGCCTCTGCTGGAAAGCGGCGGTGAAGCGCTGATCACCCACTTCTACCGGATGATGCTCTCCGAGTACCCGGAAGTCCGCCCGCTGTTCAACCAGGCTCACCAGGCCAGCGGCGATCAGCCCCGCGCCCTGGCCAACGGCGTGCTGATGTACGCCCGTCACATCGATCAACTCGACCAGTTGGGCGATCTGGTGACCAAGATCATCAACAAGCACGTGGCGTTGCAGATTCTGCCGGAGCACTACCCGATCGTCGGCAGCTGCCTGCTGCGCGCCATCTCCGAAGTGCTCGGCGAAGAAATCGCCACGCCAGAAGTGATGAGCGCCTGGGGCGCGGCCTACGGGCAGTTGGCCGATATCCTGATCGGCGCCGAAACCGCCATCTATGACCAAAAGGAACAGGCCGTCGGTGGCTGGCGCGGGGCGCGGGAGTTCATTGTCGCGGCCAAGGTCGAGGAGAGTGCGGAAATCATTTCGTTTTACTTTGAACCGGCGGACAAAGGCCCGATCCTCGCAGCCGAACCTGGCCAGTACATCGGCATGAAGCTGATCCTCGACGGCGAAGAAATCCGCCGCAACTACTCGCTGTCTGCCCTGGCCAACAAAGGCCAGTACCGCATCAGCGTCAAACGCGAACCGGGCGGCCGTGCCTCCAATTACCTGCATGATCAACTGCATGTCGGTTCCAGCATTCAGCTGTTCCCGCCATCGGGTGAGTTCACCCTGACTGCCAGCGACAAACCGCTGGTGCTAATCAGCGGCGGCGTCGGTATCACGCCGACGCTGGCGATGCTGGAAGCGGCACTGGAAACCGAACGCCCGGTGTACTTTATCCACAGTGCGCGCAACGGCAGCGTGCATGCGTTCCGTGACTGGATCGACGGACTGGCCGCGCGTCATCCGCAGCTCAAGCGTTTCTATTGCTACGCCGAAGATGACGGCGTGAGCCCGGCGGCGGACAAGGTCGGGTTGTTGAGTGAAGAGCAACTGGGCGAGTGGCTGCCGGCGGAGCGTGATGTGGACGCTTACTTCCTTGGGCCGAAAGGCTTCATGGGGGCGATCAAGCGTCACCTGAAGGCGCTGGGTGTGCCGGAGAAGCAGAGCCGGTATGAGTTCTTCGGGCCGGCTGCTGCTCTGGAGTAATCCGGAACCGAGTCGCCTTCATTCGCGAGCAAGCCCGCTCCCACAGGATTTGAGTTCGACACGGTCCTTGTGGGAGCTGGCTTGCCAGCGATTGGCCGTTACACGGCCCTGATTCTTAAATTCTGTTTAAAGGTTAATCGTTTCTTAACCGGTTTATCGTTTATTCCCCGATGCTGATGATAGGCGCTCGTTCGTTTACATGATCAGGATCGTCCCCATGTCGCACTTCGCCTCTTCCCGTCGTTTCAGCCTGGCCACTTTGGGCCTGTCGGTTGCCTTGCTGTCCAGTCCGTTCGCCTTCGCCGAATCCGCCTTGATCGAACCCCAGACCCTGATCGTCGATCAGAGCCTGCCCAAGGCGCAGCGAGATGCGATGGAGCTGGCGGCGCGGCGTTATGGCAGTTTCTGGAACACGGGCGAAGAGGCGTTGGCCACCGCCGCCCTGTCGCCGCAGTTCGTCGACAAGACCCCGCCGGAAGGTCGGGTGCAAGGGCCGACCGGGCCGTTGCTGGCGTCGAAGTTCTTTCGCACGGCGGTGCCGGACTTGAGTTGCGAGATCGAGCAAATGATCGTCGCCGGGGATCGCGTGGTGGTGCACCTGCACTTTCGCGGGCATTTCACCGGCACGTTCAAGGCTCTCAATGGGCAGGGCCAGCGTGTAGACTTCCGGGCAACCGATATCTATCAGATCGACAACGGTCGCATCGCGGCCAATTGGCATATCGAAGACAACATCAGCCTGATGGCGCAACTGCAAGCGCAGCCGCCAGCCAGCTGAACCATGGACATGAAAGGGAAACGCGATGAGCGAGGAAACGATTCGATTGGGACGTGAACGGCGCTATCTGGTGTTGCTGGGCATCATCTGCCTGGCGCTGATCGGTGGCGCGCTGTACATGCAGATCGTGCTGGGCGAGGCGCCGTGCCCGCTGTGCATCCTGCAGCGTTATGCGTTGCTGCTGATCGCGTTGTTCGCGTTCATCGGCGCGGCCATGCGCACCCGGCGCAGCATCACCGTGTTCGAGGTGCTGGTGGTGATTTGTGCCATCGCCGGGGCCGGCGTCGCCGGGCATCACGTGTACACCCAGTTCTATCCGGCGGTGAGCTGCGGCATCGATGTGTTGCAGCCGATCGTCGATGACCTGCCGCTGGCGAAGATCTTCCCGCTGGGCTTCCAGGTTGACGGTTTCTGCTCGACGCCGTACCCGCCGATCCTCGGCCTGTCGCTGGCGCAATGGGCGCTGGTGGCCTTTGTGCTGGTGGTGATTCTGGTGCCGCTGCTGACCTCGCGTAACCGAAAAGCATTGCGCTGAATCAACTTTTCGACGCCTGCGCCGATAATACAAACGCCTCGATTTGCGGTGACGCAAATCGAGGCGTTTGGCATTTCAGGGTCTTGGTGAAAACACCGTGACGAACGGCAAGGAAGGGTGCGACAGGTGTGCGACATGTTGTCACACGCGCCCAGTCGCAGCGCGGTTCACAGGCCCGGATTGGAGTGCTGTTACAAAAAAGGATTGGTCTGTTTCAGCGTTTTTTGGTTTTTGCACGGGAGTGCCGGATCAGGCAGTTTTAACAGACTCTGACAGATGGCCAAAAGCCTTGGCATATCGGGCTTTGCGCGGATCGCGCCGTGGGAAAAAGCTCTCGGAGCTGTCTGAACTGAGGCCGATAGGCCTACATTTTTTGATGTTTTTGTTGAGAATCGATTTCGATAACATGGGGCACTTTTGCAAAAACGATGATGGATTGTTGCTCTGAGCGATAAAAATTATTTCGGGATAAGACATGGTGTATAGGGCGCTACCTATCTACAATCGCCCGCACTGAATTCCCGGCACTGTTCAGCCTTTATTAAGGAGGCGAGCAGGAAGTCGGGTGTCGGGCAGCCGAGAGGCTTGCGAGACACCCAGGTGTCGGTGCCTTTCCAACTTTCCGCACCAAATGGAATTGGTCTGTAACAAGGCCTTTGACCACGAATTCGAATAAGAACTGACCGCTGTCCCAGGTTTTGTCGAGCGTCTGACGCGCGACGGGCGGCCCTTATTCAATCCAAAGAAAATGCCAACCCTTGGCAGGGTGAAGTGTTGGCGATCAAAACCCAACTGCATTGCGCAAGCTGCTTTAGAGGTCGTGAGATGAGTAAAAACAGGTACCCCAGATTACTAGGCCTAGTGCCGCTGCTCGGCACGTTGTTGCTGGGAGGCTGCAACATGACCTTGCTCAATCCAACGGGCCAGGTCGGCCTGGAACAGCGCAACCTGATCATCACCGCCACGCTGCTGATGCTGTTGGTCGTTGTGCCGGTCATCGTCATGACCTTCCTGTTCGCCTGGAAGTACCGCGCCTCCAACAAGAACGCCGTCTACACCCCGAAATGGTCGCACTCGACCAAGATCGAAGTGGCAGTCTGGACCATCCCGGTCCTGATCATCATTGCCCTGGGTTACATCACCTACAAGTCGACCCACTCGCTGGATCCGTATCGTCCGATCGAATCCGACGTCAAGCCGGTGACCATCGAAGTGGTCGCGCTGGACTGGAAGTGGCTGTTCATCTACCCGGAACAGGGCATCGCCACGGTCAACAAGATCGTGTTCCCGGCGCACACCCCGGTTAACTTCCGGATCACTTCGGACGCGGTGATGAACTCGTTCTTCATCCCGGGCCTGGGCGGCCAGATCTACGCGATGGCGGGCATGACCACCAAGCTGCACCTGATCGCTGACCGCAACGCTGAAATGGACGGTATCTCCGCCAACTACAGCGGCGCTGGTTTCACCGGTATGAAATTCAAAGCGATCGCAACTTCTCAGGAAGATTTCGACGCCTGGGTAAGTGAAGTCAAAAAGGCACCTAAACAGCTTGAAGCCGCTGAATACGCAGCCCTTGCCAAGCCAAGCCAGAACAATCCAGTCGAGCTCTACTCCTCGGTCACGCCGAACCTGTTCCAGACCATCGTCGACAAGTACGAAGGCATGAAACCAGGCAAGCCGCTGAAGCACGAGAAGAAAGAGAAAGAAGTGGCGGCAACGGATATGGACTCGAATTCGCATTCAGCTGCCGGGGCAGAGGAGTAAACGATGTTTGGTAAATTAAGTTGGGAAGCGATCCCTTTCCACGAGCCGATCGTGATGGTCACCATCTCGATGATCGCGCTCGGTGGTCTGGCGTTGTTCGCTGCAATCACCTACTTCAAGAAGTGGACTTACCTGTGGACCGAGTGGCTGACGTCGGTCGACCACAAGAAAATCGGCGTGATGTACATCATCGTCGCCATGGTCATGCTGCTGCGCGGTTTTGCCGACGCCATCATGATGCGGACCCAGCTGGCCATGGCCACCGAGGGTTCGCCTGGCTACCTGCCACCTGAACACTATGACCAGATCTTCACCGCTCACGGTGTGATCATGATCATCTTCATGGCGATGCCATTCTTCACCGGCCTGATGAACCTTGCAGTGCCGCTGCAGATCGGCGCGCGTGACGTTGCGTTCCCGTTCCTGAACTCCCTGAGCTTCTGGCTGCTGGTGTCCGGCGTCGTGCTGATCAACCTGTCCCTGGGCGTCGGCGAATTCGCCAAGACCGGCTGGGTTGCCTATCCACCGCTGTCGGGTCTGCAATACAGCCCTGGCGTGGGGATGGACTACTACATCTGGGCGCTACAGCTATCGGGTCTGGGTACAACGTTAACCGGGGTTAACTTCCTCGCGACCGTGCTGAAAATGCGTACCCCTGGCATGAAGCTGATGGACATGCCGATCTTCACCTGGACCTGCACCTGGGCAAACGTTCTGATCGTGGCTTCGTTCCCGATCCTGACCGCTACCCTGGCACTGCTGACCCTTGACCGTTACATGGATTTCCACATTTTCACCAATGAACTTGGTGGCAATCCAATGATGTACGTCAACCTGTTCTGGGCATGGGGCCACCCTGAGGTTTACATCCTGATCCTGCCGGCGTTCGGCATTTTCTCGGAAGTCATCTCGGCCTTCACCGGCAAGAAACTGTTCGGCCACCACTCGATGATCTACGCCTCGGGCGCGATCTCGGTACTGGGCTTCATGGTTTGGCTGCACCACTTCTTCACCATGGGTTCGGGTGCCAGCGTCAACGCCTTCTTCGGTCTGGCGACGATGCTGATTTCCATCCCGACGGGTGTGAAGCTGTTCAACTGGCTGTTCACCATCTACCAGGGCCGTCTGCGCTTCACCAGCCAGGTTCTGTGGACCCTGGGCTTCATGGTGACCTTCGCCATCGGCGGCATGACCGGCGTACTGCTGGCCATCCCGGGTGCTGACTTCGTTCTGCACAACAGCCTGTTCGTGATCGCGCACTTCCACAACGTGATCATCGGCGGCGCGGTATTCGGCTACATCGCAGGTTTCGGCTTCTACTTCCCGAAAGCGTTCGGCTTCAAGCTGCACGAAGGCTGGGGTAAAGCAGCGTTCTGGTTCTGGATCTCGGGCTTCTTCGTCGCGTTCATGCCGCTCTACGCTCTGGGCTTCATGGGCATGACCCGTCGTCTGAACGCCACCACCAACCCTGAGTGGGTACCGTACCTGTACGTTGCCATGTTCGGTGCGGTGATGATTGCTGTGGGTATCGCCTGCCAGCTGATCCAGCTGTACGTGTCGGTGCGTGACCGCAAGAAACCGGAAAACATGTGCGAACACGGTGACCCGTGGAATGCCCATACCCTGGAATGGTCGACCTCGTCGCCACCTCCGTTCTACAACTTCGCTGTGCTGCCAAAAGCAGACTGCATCGATCCGTTCACCGAGGCCAAGGAAAACGGTACCGCGTACAAGGCTCCGGCCAAGTACGAACCGATCCACATGCCGAACAACACCGCCACTGGCGTGGTGATGGGCGCACTGCTGACCGTGTTCGGTTTCGCGATGATCTGGCACATCTGGTGGTTGGCGATCGCCAGCCTGGCCGGCACTGTCATCTACTTCGTGATCCACGCAGCACGTGACGATCAGGGCTATATGGTGCCGGTCGACGTGATCGAGCGCATCGAAGCCGAGCAGCACAAGCGTCTGGTAGCGGCCGGGAAGATCCCTGCTTCCGCAACCCGTGTTGAAACCAAGTTGGAACAGGCTTAAACAATGTCGAACTTAGTGACCAATGCTGGACACGCCCATGGTCATGACCATGGGCACGATGACCATCACCACGACTCGGGCGAGATGACCGTATACGGTTTCTGGCTCTACCTGATGACCGACTGCATTCTGTTTGCGTCGATCTTCGCGGTGTACGCGGTACTGGTAAACAACGTCGCCGGTGGCCCGTCGGGCCACGACATCTTCGAACTGCCATACGTGCTGGGCGAAACCGCTCTGCTGTTGTTCAGTTCGATCACCTACGGCTTCGCCATGCTGGCGTTGTACAAGGGTAAAAAGCAGCAGGTTCTGGGCTGGTTGTTCATGACCTTCCTGCTCGGCGCAGGCTTCATCGCCATGGAGATCAACGAGTTCCACCTGCTGATCTCCGAGGGCTTCGGTCCTAGCCGTTCGGGCTTCCTGTCGGCGTTCTTCACGCTGGTCGGTACCCACGGTCTGCACGTGTCCGCCGGTCTGATCTGGATGGGCATCATGATGTACCAGGTCAACAAGCACGGCCTGACGGCGACCAACAAGACCCGTCTTAGCTGCCTGAGCCTGTTCTGGCACTTCCTGGACGTGGTGTGGATCTGCGTATTCACCGTTGTTTACCTGATGGGGACCCTGTAATGGCTAATGCACACTCCCATGACAGCCATGATGCTGGCCACGGCAGCGTAAAGTCGTACGCCATCGGCTTCATCCTGTCGGTAATCCTGACCGTCATCCCGTTCGGCCTGGTGATGTTCCCGACCCTGCCGAAGTCGACGACGCTGGCAATCGTCCTGCTGTTCGCCGTGATCCAGGTGATCGTTCACCTGTATTACTTCCTGCACCTGGACCGTTCCATCGCTCAACGTAACAACGTGATTGCGTTCGTCTTTACGGCCATCGTGATCGTGCTGCTGGTCGGTCTGTCGCTGTGGATCATGTTCAGCATCCACACCTACATGATGGCGAAGTGAGGTAAACCCGATGTCGCTCAAGCACTTTATCCAAATCACCAAACCGGGGATCATTTTCGGTAACGTGCTTTCTGTGGCAGGCGGGTTCTTCCTGGCCTCGAAAGGGCATGTCGATCTGGCCGTGTTTCTGGCAGCCATGATCGGCACTTCCCTGGTCGTGGCCTCCGGTTGCGTGTTCAACAACTGCATCGACCGCGACATCGACCTGAAGATGGAGCGCACCAAGAACCGGGTGCTGGTCCAGGGCTTGATCTCCCTGAAACTGGCCCTGGTCTATGCGACCGTCCTGGGTGTCGCCGGCGTTGCGTTGCTGTACAAGGTGGCCAACCCGTTGGCTGCCCTGTTCGCCGTGATCGGCTTCATCATCTACGTCGGCTTCTACAGCCTGTACCTCAAGCGCAAGTCAGTTCACGGCACGCTGGTGGGCAGTCTGTCGGGTGCGATGCCGCCGGTGATCGGTTATGTGGCCGTGACCAACAGCTTCGACATGGCCGCGCTGACCCTGCTGGTGATGTTCAGCCTGTGGCAGATGCCGCATTCCTACGCCATCGCGATCTTCCGCTTCAACGATTACCTGGCCGCATCGATTCCGGTGCTGCCAGTGAAGCGCGGGATCCAGGTGGCCAAGAAGCACATCCTGTTCTACATCCTGGCCTTCCTCGTGGCGACCTTGATGCTGACCTTCAGCGGTTACGCCGGCATGAGCTACCTCGCCGTCGCCGCGGCCATGGGCATGTACTGGCTGTACATGGCCTGGACCGGCTACAAGGCGGTGGATGACACGGTCTGGGCACGCAAGCTGTTCGTGTTCTCGATCTTCACCATCACCGCGTTGAGCGTCATGATGTCCCTGGACTTCAAGGTGCCGACCGAGCTGCTGCTGACGTACGCGCCGTAAGGTTCGAACGTTGTACGAGAAACCCCGTTCATCGAGAGATGAGCGGGGTTTTTTGTTGCTCGGATGATCGAGAAACGACGTCCTTTGTCGTGAACAGCCTCGCTACCAAAGGGGTGCGGTAATCAGCCATTCCCTCGAAACGACTAGCTAGAAATCGACAGGTTGCGATCAACAGGCAAAAGCCCTAGATTCGGATCCAACTTCATGCATCGATCAAGAGGCTGGGCGAAATGACTGAGAGGATGACCTGCGACGAGCGATTCATTGCCCTGGCAAAAGAGCTGAACTACGACATCAATGGCGAGAACACGGTGGGTGGCAATTACGCGCCGTTGATCCGTCATCGCGATGAGATCTACATCAGCGGCATGGTGCCGCGCACCGAGGGCAGGATTCAGTATCCAGGGCGAGTGGGGCAGGAGTTGACGCTCAAGGATGCGCAGGCCGCGGCGAGCATCAGTGCGATGCGCTGTCTGGCCTTTATCGTCGATGCAGTCGGTTCGCTGGACAAGGTCAGGTCGTTGTTGCGGGTCACGGTGTACGTGAAGTCCACGCCGGATTTCGTTGACCTCAGCGAAGTCGCCAATGGCGCGTCGGATGTGTTCAGTTATGTGTTGGGCGATGTCGGGCGACACACCCGCACCACCGTCGGCGTCTATCAGTTGCCGAAAAACGCAGCCATCGAAGTCGATATGATCGCCGCAGTGCATCCTTCGGCGTAATCGCTGAAAGCCGCATAACAAAAAGCCCCGCCTGAATTTCAGTGCGGAGCTTTTTTGTCAGCGCCCGGTATTACTGGGCGGCGATGCTGTAGCCATCAAACGCGGTCTGCTGCTGCAGAGCGGTGATGATGTTCTTGCGGTTGATCGCGTGTTCGGTGCCGGCGTTGTCGACGAAGGTTTCGCCTTCGATTTCCGCCTCATCGCCTTCGCCGACGAAGGTGAAGCCGAGGAATTCCAGCGCCTCGCGATCCACGCTCAGGCGCGAACGCGGTGTGCGCATTGGCAGGGTCACGCTGATGCCGTCCTTGCTGATGCTGAACACTTCGACGTCTTTCTTGGCGCGTGCAGCCTTGCTCTTACCGCCGCTCGGGTTGCTGATCGCCTGATGGGTCTGGTTCAGAACCTTGAGGGCCAGGCCATAGACGATTTCCTGGAACGCCGGATCGTCCTTGAAGCTGGACAGGATGCGGCTGATCGGGAATTTGCTGCTCAGATCTTCGAGGGCGGCGATGTCGGCGGCTTCGGCGTCCTTCAGGCGCTTGAGTTCGCCCATCAGCTCATAGGCCTGGTCGTCATCGAAGCGGTCGTGGGCCTGACGGATCGCGGCGCGCAGTTCGCGGATCTGATCGCTTTCGCGGCTCGACTGGAACGCGTCCAGCACCATCTCGCTGATGATCTTCGCCTGTGGGATGTGTTGTGAAAGATTGATGGAGTTTTCGTATTCCGCTTTGGACGACAGAGTGACTACGGATTCAGCGGTGTTGAAATCGGACATTGAAATTTCACTACTTTTTTAACTTGAGATGAGACGAGAAAGCGCTGGGGGCTTTTTCAGGCCGACTAATTTAGGGGAGCGCGGCAGCGTTGTCACGGAGCAAGGGGCCGGCGGTGCCGATTATTTATCCGGATGATTTGTGTTGAGCGACCTGGCACCGCGAGCGCTGTGCCTTATTCATTGGCGACGGCATTCCTCGGCAACCGCCGGGACGCCAGAGCACGCAGTGTCCAGTAGAGCTTCAACGAGCGGGTGCCGATCAGGCCGCCCAGAAACCCCGAAATAATCGACTTGATCAACAGCAGGTCCGGGGACGCGGAACGCTCCGGATGCACGTCATGCTGGTAATTGAAGTAGTAGTTCGCAGAAAAGAACATCAGGTACATGATCAGGATTTTTACTGTGCCCGGCATGATCAGCCCTGTTGCGGAGTCGTCGAGCACCACGCCCCGGCGGGAGAACACCAGCCAGGCCGACAGGCTGCCCAGCAACAGCGCCGCGAACCAGGTGCTGAAAAACAGGCCCGGGTTGATCGTCAGGTTCAGTGAGTACAGCGACCATGCCAAAAACGCCGGGGGCGTAATCAGCATCGAGGCACGGCTCTCGCGTCGGGGAGAAAACGACTTGATGCCGAAATAAACCACCAGCAGAAAAATCAGGTAAACCCGTAGCGGAGTGTTTTGCAGAATCGTGAGCATTGCGCAGCATCCATGCTGGAAAAGGAGGAGGGTGGAGCATAGTCGGGGTCACAGTAACCGTCGGCTATTTCAGTCGCAAACGCTCCATCGCGATCACCGAGGTTTCAAACCCCAGGCTGGCAAAAAACGCTTCCGCACCTTCGCGGCCGGCACGCAGAACCCAGGTAATGTCGGTGTTGTCGCCCATCACATGTTCGACCAGCGCCCGCCCGATTCCCGCGCGCCGGTGTTGCCCGTCGACCACGACCATCGACAGGTAACCGTTGGACAAACCATCGGTGATGCCACGGGCGAAACCGACAACCTGCTGGCCGCTCAATGCAACGGCAGTGCGTTGGGAGTTCTGGATGAGTTGTGCGAAATGTTCGGCGGTGCCGGTGCGATGACCCCAGCCGTGCCGCCCCAGAAACTGCCTTGCGGCCTCGACTTCCGTCGGCAGGAGGTCGCGTATTGCAATGTCTTTGTTCATTTGTTCATTTGTTCATCCCGTCCCTGGTGTATTTCCAACAGTAGTCGCGTTGCTTACGGTCTGCCCCACATCTGCATGGCGAACTCGACGAAGCGACGCAGTTTCGGCAGCCGATAGCGATCCGGCGCGTAAAGCAGATGCATCGGGCGGTTCGGCGGCTGGTAGTCCGGCATCACGACGACCAGTCGGCCGTCGCGCAGATCCTGTTCCACCAGTGCATCCGGCAGCATCACGATGCCCATGCCGGTGCGCGCGGCCTGATGCAGGCCGGCGGAGCTGTTGATCAGCATCGGGCCTTTTACGTCGACCATGATGTCCCCGTCCGGGCCGCTGAGGCGCCACTGCTTTTCCACCGATTGCCAGTCATCGCCGGCGGGGTAGGCGAAGGACAGACAGTCGTGCTGACGCAGTTCTTCAGGCGTGAGCGGCATGCCGCGTCGGGCAACGTATTCCGGGGAGGCGCAGACGGTCAGGGTGTAGTCGATCAGCGGGCGGGCGATCAGGTTGGACTGGTCGAAGTGGCCCAGTCGGAAGGCCACGTCGAGACCGCTTTCCAACAGATCCGGGCGACGGTTGGTCAGGATCACGTCGAGTTTGACCTGCGGACATTGCAGGGAAAACTCGCTGAGCGCCGGGGCCAGGCGTTCGACGCCAAAGGTCAGCGGCGCGGTCACCCGCAGGATGCCGCGCGGTTCATCCAGCGTCTGTTCGGCGAGGCGTTCGGAGTCGGCAACAAGGCCTAACACTTCCAGGCAGCGCTGGTAGTAAACGCTGCCGAATTCAGTCAGTCGCTGGCGGCGGGTGGTGCGTTGCAGCAATTGCACACCGAGCCGTTGCTCCAGTGCCCGCAGGTGATTGCCCACCATGGTCGTGGACATTTCGCACTGCAGCGCGGCCGCCGTCATGCTGCCGGACTCCACAACCTTGACGTACACGCTCATCGACTGGAACAGATCCATTATCAAGTCCGGCTTTTAAATGATTGAAGTTTTGCCGAGTTTATCCAGTTCAGGTGGATAACCATACTGCCAGCACCTCTCACCTCGCTGGAGTTTGCCGACATGACCGCCGCCCTGATGAACACCTATCAACCGCTGGACCTGAGCTTCATCAAGGGCCTGGGCACCCGACTCTGGGATCAGGCGGGCCGCGAGTATCTGGACGCGGTGGCGGGCGTGGCGGTGACCAATGTCGGTCACTCGCACCCGCGCATCGTGTCGGCGATCAGCGAGCAGGCGGGATTGCTGCTGCACACCTCCAATCTCTACAGCATCGACTGGCAACAGTCGCTGGCGAAGAAGCTGACGCGGCTGGCGGGGATGGAGCGGGCGTTCTTCAACAATTCCGGTGCCGAGGCCAATGAAACCGCGCTGAAACTGGCGCGCCTTTACGGCTGGCGCAAAGGCATCGAGCAGCCGCTGGTGGTGGTGATGGCCAACGCGTTTCATGGCCGTACCCTCGGCACCTTGTCCGCCAGCGATGGCCCGGCGGTGCGCCTGGGCTTCAATGAGTTGCCCGGGGATTTCGTCAAGGTTCCGTTCGGCGATCTTGAGGCGCTGGAGCAGGTACAGCGCAAGCATGGCCAGCGGATCGTGGCGATTCTGGTCGAGCCGATTCAGGGTGAAAGCGGCGTGCAACTGGCGCCGCCCGGCTACCTCAAGGCCCTGCGCGAGCTGTGCAACCGTCACGCCTGGCTGCTGATGCTCGACGAAATCCAGACCGGCATCGGCCGCACCGGCCGCTGGTTCGCGTTCCAGCACGAAGGTATCGTTCCCGACGTCATGACCCTCGCCAAGGGCCTGGGCAACGGCGTGCCGATCGGCGCCTGCCTGGCGCGGGGCCGAGCGGCGGATCTGTTCACCCCCGGCAGCCACGGCAGCACCTTCGGCGGCAATCCATTGGCGTGTCGGGTGGGCTGCACCGTGCTCGAGATCATCGAGGAACAAGGCCTGCTGGAAAATGCCAGGGTCCAGGGTGAGCGCCTGCTGACCCGCTTGCGTGCAGAGCTGGCAGACAATCCGAATGTGCTGGCGATTCGTGGACAAGGGCTGATGATCGGCATCGAACTCAAACAGCCGATCCGCGACCTGACATTGATTGCCGCGCGGGATCATGGACTACTGATCAATGTCACTCGCGGCAAGACGATTCGGTTGCTGCCGCCGCTGACGATTGATGAGCGGGAGGTGGGGATGATTGTCAGAGGGGTGGGCCGTTCCCTGAGCCATGTCTGATCACTTGGTCAGTAGTGAAATCTGCAAGTTATGACGCAGATTTCGCCGTCTACGATCGCATAGACCAAGCGATGCTCGGCAGTTATCCGCCGTGACCAGAAGCCGCTCATGTTGTGCTTGAGCGGCTCCGGTTTACCCAAGCCTTCAAAGGGTTGGCGCTGGATCGCTTTGATCAAAAGATTGATTCGTTTGAGACCGGCCTTATCGTTTTGTTGAAACCATAAGTAGTCTTCCCAGCCCGTTGGCGTGAACTGGATTTTCATTCTTCAATCAGTTGCCTGACTTTGGCTTTTCCAGCGCGCATTTCGCCAATCGATTTGATCAAGCGCTCGGCATTGGCCGGAGAACGCAGCAGATAAGCCGTTTCTTCCAGCGCGTTGTATTCGGCCAGAGACATCATCACTACAGGCTCGCCTTTTTGGCGGGTTACCAGAAGCGGGGCGCAGTCTTCATTCACGCGATCCATGGTTTCGGCCAAGTGCGCACGAGCTGTGGTGTAGTTGATAGTGTCCATGTTGTAGTCCTCGCTTGATGCAAAGAACGTACAGAAATGAGTACAGGATGACAAGGCGATACCTATCAGTGGTTGCGCCACAGACGGGCTGCCTGCGGTGTGCTGAGTATCACCGAAGTCCCATCAAGACGTTTCTGGGTCTTCTGTAAGCTGATTCCGACGAGCCTGCCATCCCTCTCACTGTCTACGTGAGATTTTTCTAATCAGGGTAGTCCGACAAATCCGGCGCCAGCATCCGGGTCTTCGGTGCGCCGTTCGCGTTGTGCTGGATGATGTCGCTCGGCTGCCCCTGTTGATTGAAAAACACTTGGCCGATCCCCGCCGAATTCCACAGTCGTTCGCCCGCTTCGGCGTGCTCGGGCACGTACGGGACGATGCGCATGCGGCGGCGTTTGGTCAACCAGTTGAGTGGCGAGCGCGGTGAGTAGAGCCAGCGGTTGAGACGGTCGAACCATTCCAGCAGGGTCGGGGGAAATTCGTTCTTGATGCCGCTGCTGGTGATCTGCCAGATGCGCGGCCCGGCCTTGCGGTGTCGGATCAGGACTTCGTAGACGAAGGAATAATGCACGTCGCCTGACAGCACCACGTAGCTGCCCGGTGTACGCGAGTGTCGGAAAATGTTCAGGATCACTTGGGCTGCGCCGCGATGGGCCATCCAGTTTTCTGCGTCCACCAGCAGTGGATAACCGCACCAGCTGAATACTCGCTGCACGGTTTCGATCAGCTTCACGCCGAAGATCGGTGCTGGCGAAACGATGATCGCCGAAGGGTGGTCGAGCAGTTCCTGCTGCAGTTCGCTCAAGGCTTCCCAGTCCAGCAAACCCGACGGTTGCTTGAGCGCCATTTCGCTGCGCCAGCGTCGGGTGCGGGTATCGAGCACCACCAGCGCCGGGCTGGTCGGTAATACGAAATGCCACTGCTGAAAACGCAGCAATTCCTCAATCAATTCGTCCTGCACGGGAGCGTCGAGATAGCGGTCGTCACCGCTGGCGCTCAGGCCGCGGGTTTTCTCCAGCACTGCGCTGAATGCATCCGGATTGTTGCCCCAGCCCTGACACAACATGTAGGCGATCAGCGCGTTGCCGATGATGCGTTTGGAGAACGGGTGGCCGTAGGCCGTTTCCTCCCATTGCGCGGACAGGTTCCAGTCGTCGGTGATGTCGTGGTCATCGAAGATCATCAGGCTCGGCAAGTGCGCCAATGCCCGGGCCACCTGGCTGAGACCGGCCTTGAAACCGTCGATGCGGGTCTGTTCGATGGCGTAGCGCTTGAGGCGTTCCGGCGTCAGCGCTGGCGGCTGCGGATTGACCAGCGTCCAGGGCGTTGGCGACCACACCAGCAAATACATGGCCATGACTTCGGCGAACGTCACGAGGTGATTGTCAGCGCTGCTGCTGGTGAAAATCGGCTTGCGCGCACCACCAAAAAAACGCTCGCGCAATGTCTCGTTACTTTCCAGTGCCGGCAGCAAATCCGCGCGGTGGTAGTAGCTGGCCGGGTGTTCGTAGAGTTTCGCGCTGTCGCTGACGACCGCGCCTTCGAGGTGTTCACCGAACAGACCGAGGCGATCGATCAAGGCATGAATCGCCCGCAACATCGGACCGGCCACGTCGTCGGCGTAAACCTGATCACCGCTCATCATCAACAGGGCGGGACGTTGTTGCGGATCGGTTTCGGCGGCCAGCAACCGGTCAACGCAGAGCAGGCCGTCGGCGGCCGGGTGATGGGGCTTGCGGCAGGAACCGTGGAGCAACTGGTCGATGCGCGAGCGCAGGACGAAGTTCGGGCAGGTGGCGTCGTCGTAGAGCAGGTGTGGCGCCCATTCGGCGATGGGCTGCAAGCCATCGATCAACAGGTCGTAGTCGATGCGGGTGTCGCAGGGCAGGGCGGTTTCCAGCGGAACGTCGATCAGGTGAACAAACGCCCGGGTGCCTACCGGAATGACCGTGCATTTCCCGGCATCCAGTGGAATGTCTCCTACGCCTTGCAGGCGCAAGGTCAACGACAGCTCGCGGCTGCCCACCAGCCAAAACACTAAGCGCGTCGGTTCCAGTCGGCGCAGCAGTGGCCCGGCCAGAACAGCAGGCAACAGGTTCAGGTCATCAGGTGTCGGAGGCATCGGGGGACAAGCTCAAGGCGCACAGGCCGGCGATGATAGCGCAGCCGGCGCCTCGAACCCTTAAACCAGACTTAAGAGCCTGTTTTTTCCAGCTTCAGCGCCAACAGGCGCCATTCGGCAGGTGTCGCGTCGACGCTTGGCTGTTCCTGTACGGAACAGTCGAAGCGGTACGTCACGTCGTCGCCATTCATGTTCCGCGCGGTGACGGTGTTGCTGAAGGAGTAAACCTGATCCTTGAAGCGCTGCGGCGTGAGGCTTTTGCTGTCAGCAAACCGGGCAGAGGCGGGGAAGCGCAAGGTGCCGGTCACGAACGGGCTGCACATCACATACGCGAGCATCGATTTGTCGCCCTGGGCGTCGGCGCGCAGTTTTTTGCTCAGCGCCGTCAGGGCCTTGCGCCCCTCATCATCACTCTGGTCGATCACGGATTGCACCGACATCGACTTCGGCGCGCGACTGGCATAGTTCGGCAACAACGCGGAATCCGCTGGAGAGGGCTTGTTGTCCGGCTCGATAGCGGCAAACACCGGCGCATCTTTCAGCGCAGCAGGGCTTGCAACCGCCTCGGCTTCCGGCAGCAACGAGGTCGGCTCGGCTTGCTGCTGTGCCACGACGTTTGCAGTCTGCGCGGCTTCGTAGCGATGCGCCGACGGGAACAGTGAAAAAGTGATCGCCAGCACCACCATCGAAACAATGAAACCGCCCGCGACACCGACCAGGTTGGCGTAAAACAGATTCCAGCTGCCGCGGTTTTTCACCACCCAGCGCCACATGAAACCCCAGGCCGCGACAAATGCCAGAAAACGCAGAAACTCCATTCGATCCTTTCCTTAAACCTGCAAAACCTGAATTCAGCGCTCGCAGTGCTGAGATGGGCGGCAAGATAGCAAAATAGACATCCGCTGCTACAGCAACCATCGCATTCAACGCCGGTAAAATTATTTGAGTGCAAAAAACATGAATGTTGTCAGGCCGGCCACGGTGCCGCAAAGGCCTGCCAGTAGCTGACGCGCAACAGGATGTTCGACCTGCGATCGATGGGATACCAGCATCCATACACCCACCAGCGCCGCAGCGGTTGTCAGCATCTGCAGCACTGTGCCCATGAGCCCGGGTATGGGCGGCCGGTCCGCCCCGAACAAGCGAATGTAAAACTCCGAGACCACCACGCCTACCATCATGCCGCTGGCGGCACCGAGCATATTGGCGAGGATCAGATTCCAGGCACCACGCTGCCTGACAACCCATACCCACATGGCCGCCCAGGCAAAAAACATAACGGCTATTTCCATCGCATTCTTCCTTCGGAATCGGTGTTGATCAGGCCCTTGGCACCTTGGTCGACAGTGGACGGCAAGATAGCAAAATAGTAGCGTCGCGCCACTGACTTCATCTCCGTAATGGACTACTCATGCCTGCTCTCAAAACCTGCCGTCTGTTTTGTGTGTTCGTCTTTGCTACCACGCTGACCCCGGCATTCGCCGCCTGGAAAGAGCACCCGGAAAACAGCTGGAAGTATTACCTCGCCAACTGTCAGCGCATGCAGGAAAAAATGGCCGACGTCCAAAGCGGTCGCGTGCCCGGTGCCTTTGAGGTGATGGGCGATCTGGAGAACAGTCAGGGGAGCATGAATGAACACCGCCCAAACCTGCCTCCCCAATACCTCGCCTCCGGGGAATTCGCTCAATGCGAAAACGTGGCGGCCGAGGCCGATGCGATGATTGCCCGTGGCAAAGCCGAGTTCGCCGACAGAATGAACCAGGCCGCCGAGCAAGGCCGCATCGCCCACCAGAACTCCCCCGAATACCAACGCGCCCGTTCACTCGGCTACAGCGATGTCGGCGAAATCTCCTTCCTCAAACTTCACGAAGACATGGACGGCGAAGCCCGCCTGAAAACCATGCTGATTACCGTCGATCAAGTCTGCGGCCAATACTTTCGCGCCACGCAGTATGTGAAGCCGTATGTGATCTACACCGTGCGGCCGTCGGATGGCGGGTGTGGCGAGGAAAAGCGCGTGGCGATCGTCGGCGGCAGATCGGTGGAGAAGGGCGATTACATCGATGAGCGGGGCGAGTTTCAGTATGTGGGCTGGAAGAAGATTGTCGGTGCGGATGGGTTTGCGACGGATATTCGTGTGTTGAAGGCTCGGCGCTGACTGCAAAACAGTCACGCCGTCCTGTCACGTGTGGGGGAAATAATTCACCGCGAGAAACATCAGGGTCGCCATGCCGGCAGCCAGGCCACACACCGCGCCGAGCAACTGACGTGCGACCGGGTGTTCGGGTTGACGGCGATTGGCAATCCACAGCCATACCCCCGCCAGAACGCCCGCGCTGGTGATGAACACCACCAGACTGCGATGCAGATTGGGTGTCGCCATTGACGTACCAATGACTGCGTCGTAAATCAGCGTGAACACAATGCCGGTAACCACGCCACTTCCGGCGCCGGCAAGGTTGGCAAGCAACAGGTTCCACTCACCTCGTTGCTTCACCACCCATAGCCAGGTTCCAGCCATCACCAGCAAGCACAACACAGCATCCATTTTGGTCTATTCCCGAGTGCGCGATAACAGAGGCGGTTGACAGGCCTCTAGCGAGTGGACGGCAAGATATCAAAATAGAAGCTTCGCGCCACTTGCTTCATCTGCGTAGCTTAAAGAATGTCCTTCAAATAACCCTTGAGCGCGAGGAGCGGCTGATCCAGCTGCTCCAGCGACTGCGCCTGACTGAAGTCGGTCGACAACTTGTGCAGTTCCCGCCCCAACGGTTTCTCGACGCCACCCAACGCATCCATTGCCAGCGCCAGACACTCGTTCATCTTGAGCTGGATCGTCTCGACATCACCCCGGCGCACCAGCAGTTCGAACACGTCTTTCTGATAGTCGCCCATGACCATGTCATCCCGCAGAATCGGGCTCAGGCCTTCTTCCTCGTACGCGAGTTTGAGGGAGAACAGGGCGACGGTTTCCAGTGACGTTTCCATGGGGTGAACCTGTGTCAGATCTCGTCGGAGAGTCAGCGGCACTTTCCGGCAGACGAAAAAAAAGGCCTTGCTAAGCAAGACCTTTTCTAATTTTGGTGCCCCGAGGGAGACTCGAACTCCCACTCCTTTCGAAAACGGATTTTGAATCCGCCGCGTCTACCAATTCCGCCATCAGGGCTCAATGGCGGCGAAGTATAGAGAGGTGCCTACCGTTGGTCAATCACGTTTCATGGTCAATTTTCGATATTTCCGCTAGACTTTCCGGCCCTGCTAGACGAACCCCATCATGCGCGTTGCTGACTTTACCTTCGAGCTTCCTGATTCGCTGATTGCCCGCCATCCTTTGGCCGAGCGTCGCGGTAGTCGCCTGTTGACCCTGGATGGGGTCAGCGGCGCCCTGGCACACCGTCAATTCACTGATCTGCTGGAGCATTTGCGCCCCGGCGATCTGATGGTGTTCAACAATACCCGGGTGATTCCGGCGCGCCTGTTCGGGCAGAAGGAGTCCGGCGGCAAGCTGGAAATCCTCATCGAACGCGTGCTCGATACCCACCGCGTGCTGGCTCATGTGCGCTCCAGCAAGTCGCCGAAGCCGGGTTCGAAGATCCTGATCGACGGCGGTGGCGAAGCCGAGATGCTGGCGCGTCACGATGCGCTGTTCGAGCTGGGGTTTGCCGAAGAAGTGCTGCCGCTGCTTGATCGCGTCGGGCACATGCCGTTGCCTCCTTATATAGACCGCCCGGACGAAGGTTCGGATCGCGAGCGCTATCAGACCGTGTACGCCGAGAAGCTCGGCGCGGTGGCGGCACCGACCGCCGGGCTGCATTTCGATCAGACGCTGATGGAAGCGATCGCCGCCAAGGGTGTCGAGACGGCGTTCGTCACGCTGCACGTCGGCGCTGGCACTTTCCAGCCGGTGCGCGTCGAGAAGATCGAAGATCACCACATGCACACTGAATGGCTGGAAGTCGGTCAGGACGTGGTCGATGCCGTCGCCGGTTGCCGTGAGCGTGGCGGTCGCGTCATCGCTGTCGGCACCACCAGCGTGCGTTCGCTGGAAAGCGCCGCCCGCGATGGCGTACTCAAGCCGTTCAGCGGCGACACCGACATCTTTATCTTCCCCGGCCGGCCGTTCCATGTGGTCGATGCCCTGGTCACCAATTTCCATTTGCCCGAATCCACGCTGTTGATGCTGGTCTCGGCATTCGCCGGTTATCCGGAAACCATGGCTGCCTACAAAGCCGCGGTCGATAACGGATACCGCTTTTTCAGCTACGGTGATGCGATGTTCATCACCCGTAATCCCGCTCCCCGCGGCCCAGAGGAAACAGTATGAGTCGCACCTGTCGTATGTCGTTCGAGCTGCTTGCCACCGATGGCAAGGCCCGTCGTGGTCGTCTGACCTTCCCTCGTGGCACCGTCGAGACCCCGGCCTTCATGCCGGTGGGCACCTACGGCACGGTCAAGGGCATGTTGCCGCGTGACATCGTCGCCACCGGCGCGGAGATCATTCTGGGCAACACCTTCCACCTGTGGCTGCGCCCGGGTACGGAAGTGATCAAGGAGCACGGCGACCTGCACGATTTCATGCAGTGGAAAGGCCCGATCCTGACCGACTCCGGCGGTTTCCAGGTGTTCAGCCTCGGCGCCATGCGCAAGATCAAGGAGGAGGGCGTGACCTTCGCCTCCCCGGTCGACGGTTCGAAAGTGTTCATGGGCCCGGAAGAATCGATGCAGGTTCAGCGCGACCTGGGCTCCGACATCGTGATGATCTTCGACGAATGCACCCCGTACCCGGCTGACGAAGACGTGGCCCGTGTGTCCATGGAGCTGTCGCTGCGCTGGGCCCAGCGTTCGAAGAATGCCCATGGCGACAACACGGCGGCACTGTTCGGCATCGTTCAGGGCGGCATGCACCAGGACCTGCGCATGCGCTCGCTGGAAGGCCTGGACAAGATCGGTTTCGACGGCCTGGCCATCGGCGGTCTGTCGGTGGGCGAGCCCAAGCACGAAATGATCAAGGTGCTGGACTACCTGCCGGGCATGATGCCGGCTGACAAACCTCGTTACCTTATGGGCGTTGGCAAACCGGAAGATCTGGTTGAGGGTGTGCGCCGCGGTGTGGACATGTTCGATTGCGTGATGCCAACCCGTAATGCCCGCAACGGGCATCTGTTCATTGATACAGGCGTGCTGAAGATCCGTAACGCGTTCCATCGCCATGATGATTCGCCGCTGGATCCGACCTGCGATTGCTATACCTGCCAGAACTTCTCCCGCGCTTATCTGCATCATCTGGACAAGTGCGGCGAAATGCTCGGCAGCATGCTCAATACCATCCACAATTTGCGCCATTATCAGGTGCTGATGGCTGGTTTGCGCGAGGCTATTCAACAGGGTACATTGGCCGCCTTTGTCGATGCCTTCTACGCCAAACGCGGGCTTCCCGTTCCGCCTTTGGACTGAGTTTTCTGACCCCAAGATTCAACATTTGCAACTGGAGTGCTAAATGAGCTTTTTTATCTCTAATGCCATGGCTGACGCGGCTGCACCGGCTGCAGCGCCTATGGGCGGCGGCTTCGAGTGGATTTTCCTGGTCGGCTTCCTGGTCATCTTCTACCTGATGATCTGGCGTCCACAGGCCAAGCGCGCCAAAGAGCAGAAGAACCTGCTGAGCAGCCTGCAAAAGGGCGACGAAGTGGTCACCACCGGCGGCATCGCCGGCAAGATCACCAAAGTGGCCGATGACTTCGTGGTTCTGGAAGTTTCCGACACCGTGGAAATGAAGTTCCAGAAGGGCGCCATCGCCGCCACGCTGCCAAAAGGCACGCTGAAAGCGATCTAAGGTTCCAACTTCTACTCAATCGACGGGGCGCGCAAGGCGCCCCGCGTTCATAACGGGCGGCGTGATGCTGAACAAATATCCTCTGTGGAAATACATTCTGATCCTGGCGGTGCTGGCGATCGGTCTGATTTATTCCGCTCCGAATCTATACCCCGATGACCCGGCCATTCAGATCAGCGGCGCCAGCACGGCTCTGCAGGTCAACCAGGCCGATCTGGATCGCGTAAGCACCGCGCTCAAGGAATCCGGGATCAACGTCAAGGCTTCGAGCCTGGCTGCGAACGGCAAGGGCGGTCTGATCCGTCTGACCAAGGCTGAAGACCAGCTGCCGGCCAAGGACGTTGTCCGCAAGGCATTGGGTGATGACTACGTCGTCGCGCTGAACCTGGCACAAACCACCCCGCAATGGCTGCGCAGCGTGGCCGCGCACCCGATGAAGCTGGGTCTGGACTTGTCCGGTGGTGTGCACTTCCTGCTGGAAGTGGACATGGACAAAGCCCTCGACGCCCGCCTGAAAGTCTACGAAGGCGACGTCAAGAGCCTGTTGCGCAAAGAGAAACTGCGTTATCGCAGCCTGCCGCAACTCAATGGCGCCATTCAGCTGGGCTTCAGCGATGCCGATTCCCGCGAACAGGCCCGTGCGCTGATCCGCAAGAATTTCAACGATTTCGACATTGTTCCGGCCGACCTCAACGGTCAACCGGTGCTGCGTCTGGCGATGACCCCGGCCAAGCTGGCGGAAATCCGTGAATACTCCATCAAGCAGAACTTGACCACGGTACGTAACCGCGTCAACGAGCTGGGTGTTGCCGAGCCGATCGTCCAGCGTCAGGGCGCCAACCGTATCGTGGTTGAGCTGCCGGGCGTGCAGGACACCGCCGAAGCCAAGCGTATCCTCGGCAAGACGGCTAACCTGGAGTTCCGTCTGGCGGCAGAGCCGGGCGCTTCGAAAGCCACTTCCGAGACCTTCGAGTTCCGCGAAGGCAACCGTCCTCCGGCGCAGATCGAGCGTGGCCTGATCATCACCGGTGACCAGGTGACTGACGCCAAGGCCGGTTTCGGCGAGCACGGTACCCCTGAAGTGAACATCCGTCTGGATGGCCACGGTGGCGAGCTGATGAGCCGCGCGACCCGCAGCAACGTCGGTCGCAGCATGGCGGTGATCTTCATCGAGCAGCGTCCGGTCACCACTTACACCAAGCAAGTGGTCGACGGCGTCGAGAAAGACGTCGCGGTGCAGACCTTCAAAGAAGAGAAGAAGATCATCAGCCTGGCGACCATTCAGTCGCCGCTGGGTGCGCAGTTCCGTATCACCGGCCTGAACGGCCAGGGCGAGTCGTCCGAACTGGCGCTGCTGCTGCGTGCCGGTGGTCTGGCTGCTCCGATGTACTTCGCTGAAGAACGCACCATCGGCCCGAGCCTCGGTGCGGACAACATCACCAAGGGTATCGATGCATCGCTGTGGGGCATGCTGTTCGTCTCGCTGTTCATCATCGCCATCTACCGTTTCTTCGGCCTGATCGCCACCGTCGCACTGGCGGTGAACATGGTGCTGCTGCTGGCGCTGATGTCGCTGCTGGGTGCCACGCTGACCCTGCCGGGTATCGCCGGTATCGTGTTGACCATGGGTATGGCGGTCGACGCCAACGTACTGATCTTCTCGCGGATTCGTGAAGAGATCGCCGCCGGCATGACCGTGCAGCGTGCAATCAACGAAGGCTTCGGTCGGGCGTTCACTGCGATTCTCGACGCCAACCTGACCACCTTGCTGGTCGGCGGTATTCTCTTCGCCATGGGCACCGGCCCGGTGAAGGGCTTCGCAGTCACCATGTCCCTCGGGGTTCTGACTTCGATGTTCACGGCCATCATGGTCACCCGCGCGATGGTCAATCTGATCTTCGGCGGTCGTGACTTCAAGAAGTTGTGGATTTAAGGGGCTGCCATGTTACGTACAATCAACTTCATGGGCGTCCGCAACTTTGCGTTCGGCGTCACTGTATTCCTGACCTTGCTGGCAATCTTCAGTGTGTTCCACAAGGGCATGAACTGGGGGCTGGACTTCACCGGCGGTACGCTCATCGAGCTGACCTACGAGCGTCCGGCCGATGTCACCAAGGTGCGCGAGCAACTGGTTTCTTCCGGTTATCACGAAGCCGTGGTGCAGAACTTCGGCGCGACCACCGATCTGCTGGTGCGCATGCCGGGTGAAGACCCGCAGTTGGGCCATCAGGTGGCGGAAGCGCTGCAGAAGGTCGGCGGTGACAACCCGGCGACGGTCAAGCGCGTCGAGTTCGTCGGCCCGCAGGTCGGTGAAGAACTGCGCGACCAGGGCGGCATGGGCATGCTGCTGGCGCTTGGCGGCATCCTGATCTACCTGGCTTTCCGCTTTCAGTGGAAGTTTGCGGTCGGCGCCATCGTGTCGCTGATCCACGACGTGATCGTGACCGTGGGTATCCTGTCGTTCTTCCAGATCACCTTCGACCTGACGGTGCTGGCGGCGGTACTGGCGATCATCGGTTACTCGCTCAACGACACCATCGTCGTGTTCGACCGGGTGCGTGAGAACTTCCGTGTTCTGCGCAAGGCCACGCTGATCGAGAACATCAACATTTCGACCACGCAGACCTTGCTGCGGACCATCGCGACCTCGGTTTCGACCTTGCTGGCGATCGCGGCACTGCTGTTCTTCGGCGGTGACAACCTGTACGGCTTCTCCCTGGCGCTGCTGGTGGGTGTTCTGGCGGGTACCTACTCGTCGATCTACATCGCCAACGTGGTGCTGATCTGGCTGAACCTGTCGACCGAAGATCTGATTCCGCCGGTCAACACCGAGAAGGAAGTCGACGACCGTCCATAACGGCCATCGTTTTCCCGGTTGTCAGTCAAAAAAGACGCGAGTTGAACTCGCGTCTTTTTTTTTGCTCCAAGGCTGGGAGAAGCGCGGGCGCGTCCCGCATGTGATGGTCAGGAGGTTCATGTGAACAAGTCGTTGCTGGTTGGTGCGGTATTGGGTGCTGTCGGTGTGACTGCCGGGGGTGCTGTTGCCACCTACAGCCTGGTTAAAAGCGGCCCTGAGTATGCGCAAGTGCTGGCCGTAGAACCGGTCAAAACACAGATCAAGACTCCACGTGAAGTGTGCAAGGATGTGACAGTGACCCGGCAGGCGCCGGTGAAAGATCAACACCAGATTGCCGGCACCGTGGTCGGTGCGCTGGCAGGTGGTCTGCTGGGTAACCAGATCGGCGGCGGCACCGGCAAGAAGATTGCCACGGTGGCCGGTGCGGTCGGTGGTGGTTACGCCGGTAACAAGGTTCAGGAGGGTATGCAGGAGCGTGATACCTACACCACGACTCAGACTCGCTGTAACACGGTGAATGACATCAGCGACAAAGTCGTGGGTTATGACGTCCGGTATTCGCTGGACGGCAAGGAAGGCAAGGTGCGGATGGATCGTGATCCGGGCAACCAGATTCCGGTCGACAAGGAAGGCAAGCTGATCCTGTCGCAGAACGAGCCGGGCCAGTGACTGGTTGACGGCTTATAAAAAAAGCACCCTTCGGGGTGCTTTTTCATGCCCATAAAAAAACACCCCGAAGGGTGTTTTTTTTTGGTTTCGCGAAACGCTTAGCGCTTCAGCGAGGCCGGCAGGTGCGGCTGGATCGCCGTCAGAACTGCCTTGAAGCATTTGGTGTTGCCGGCAACGACGTGGCCCTTCTCAAGGAAGTCGTGACCGCCGGTGAAGTCGCTCACCAGGCCGCCTGCTTCCTGAATCAGCAGGGCGCCAGCAGCCATGTCCCACTCGGACAGGCCTGACTCCCAGAACGCGTC
This sequence comes from Pseudomonas sp. DR 5-09, assembly GCF_001655595.1. NCBI lineage: Bacteria > Pseudomonadati > Pseudomonadota > Gammaproteobacteria > Pseudomonadales > Pseudomonadaceae > Pseudomonas > Pseudomonas sp. DR 5-09. The sequence goes on along the minus strand of NZ_CP011566.1, from coordinate 5,240,678 downwards.
GAAACGGCCGGCGGCCACGTAAGCCAGGTCCAGGCTCGCCGAACCGGCGCGGCGGATGCCGGCAGTCTGGCCAACCAGGGCGCGGAACATGCCCAGGTAGTTGTCGAGGTTGTCCATCTGGTCGTCACGGAACGGGAAACCGGTACCGAGCAGAGCGCCGTCCAGGCTGGTGCGACCGCTGACGCGCAGGCGACGACCGTTCAGTTGAGCGCCGCGACCACGGCTGGCGGTGAATTCTTCCTGGCGAACCGGATCCAGAACAACGGCGTGTTCCAGGCGACCACGGTATTTGCAGGCAATGCTGACAGCGAAGTGAGGAATGCCGCGCAGGAAGTTGGTGGTGCCGTCCAGCGGATCGATGATCCACAGGTATTCTTCGCCTTCGATGCCGGTGCCGGCGTGCAGGCCGGTCTCTTCACCCATGATCGAGTGATTCGGGTAAGCCTTGCGCAGGGCGTCGATGATTTTCTGTTCGGCGGCGCGATCGACCTCGGATACGTAATCCTTGGCGTCTTTTTCGTCGACCTTGATGGTATCCAGGCGCTCGATGGAGCGGAAGATCAGTTCACTGGCGCTGCGGGCGGCGCGCAGCGCGATATTCAGCATGGGCTGCATGGATGTGTCACCTAAGGTTGTTAAAGAAAGCCGCGCATTCTATCAGAACTTTTCTTCAGGTGAAGGTCGCTGTTCGCTTTCATAGCTTAACGGTAGGCTGTTCTGTAAGATTTGCACCCCTTTGCCGAGTCCGAGAGCGCCCGCCGTGCTGCAAAATATTCGTGTCGTCCTGGTCAACACCAGCCATCCGGGAAACATCGGCGGGACCGCGCGCGCCATGAAAAACATGGGCCTGTCACGCTTGGTGCTGGTTGATCCGCGCGTCTTTCCGCATCACGAAGCCGATGCCCGCGCTTCCGGTGCCGGTGACATCCTTGAAAACGCGCAAGTCGTCGCCACCTTGGAAGACGCCCTGGTCGGTTGCAATCTGGTGCTCGGCACCAGTGCCCGTGACCGGCGCATTCCCTGGCCATTGCTGGACCCGCGCGAGTGCGGGACCAAAGTGGTGGAGGAGGCCTGGCAGGGCGCGGAAATCGCGCTGGTGTTCGGTCGTGAAGATTCCGGCCTGACCAATGACGAGCTACAGCGATGTCACTATCACGTGCACATCCCCTCGGATCCTGAGTTCAGCTCGCTGAACCTCGGGGCGGCGGTGCAGGTGTTGAGCTATGAAGTGCGCATGGCGTGGCTGGCTGCACAAGGTCAGCCGACCAAGATCGAGAAGGAAGAAGTGGCCTCCGTGAAAAGCGCAGAGCTTGCGACCATGGATGAGCTGGAGCGGTTCTATGAACACCTGGAGCAGACCTTGGTGGCCATCGAATTTCTCGATCCGGAAAAGCCTCGGCACTTGATGGCGCGCCTGCGCCGGTTGTACGGACGCAGCTCGGTCAGCCGGGCGGAAATGAATATTTTGCGTGGCATCCTCACGGAAACCCAGAAAGCGGCCCGTGGCGAGCTCCTTAAGCGGAAGGATTAATGATGTTCGAGCGTTTGCGTGAAGATATCCAGAGCGTATTCCACCGAGACCCGGCGGCGCGTAACGCTTTTGAAGTCCTGACCTGCTACCCCGGCATGCATGCGATCTGGATTCATCGACTGGCCGGCATGCTCTGGCGCAACGATCTGAAATGGCTGGCGCGGCTGGTGTCGAACTTCGGTCGCTGGCTGACCGGGATCGAGATCCATCCGGGTGCCAAGGTCGGTCGACGCTTCTTCATCGACCACGGCATGGGCATTGTGATCGGCGAAACCGCTGAAATCGGCGATGACGTGACGATCTATCAGGGAGTGACGCTCGGCGGTACCAGCTGGAACAAGGGCAAGCGTCACCCGACCCTCGGCGATGGCGTGGTGGTGGGAGCGGGCGCGAAGGTGCTCGGTCCGTTCACTGTGGGTGCCGGCGCCAAGGTCGGTTCCAATGCCGTGGTCACCAAGGAAGTGCCTCCGGGTGCCACCGTGGTGGGGATTCCGGGGCGGATCATCGTCAAGTCCGATGACGAGGCCGACGCCAAGCGCAAGGCGATGGCCGAGAAGATCGGCTTCGATGCCTATGGTGTCAGCGAAGACATGCCCGACCCGGTGGCGCGCGCCATCGGCCAGTTGCTCGATCACCTGCAAGCGGTAGACGGGCGTCTGGAAGGAATGTGCGGTGCGCTGAAGGATCTGGGCAGTAATTACTGTGCGAAAGATCTGCCCGAGCTGCGTGAAGAAGACTTCGCCTGCGTCAAGGGTAAGGACGAATCCAAGCTCCACTGACGCACTTGCAGGGCTGCTGCCAACCGGTGTGCCATTAGGCCGCAGACCCTGCTATCATTCGCGCGCTCTTTTGCGGGTAAACCCGACTAAAGCACTAGGTCTTATAGTTGACTTAAATGCTCGGGAATTGCATACTCCCGCCCATTCCGAACTCCGTGGTAATTGTCCATGCGACTGACTACAAAAGGCCGATACGCCGTGACCGCCATGCTTGACCTGGCGTTGCACGCGCAACACGGGCCGGTGTCCCTGGCCGATATCTCCGAGCGCCAAGGCATCTCCCTGTCCTATCTCGAACAGCTTTTCGCCAAGCTGCGCCGCAGTAACCTGGTTTCCAGTGTTCGCGGTCCGGGCGGTGGCTACCAGTTGTCCCGCGACATGCAGGGCATCCAGGTGGCTCAGGTGATCGATGCGGTGAACGAATCGGTCGATGCAACAAAATGCCAGGGCCAGGGCGACTGTCACTCCGGTGACACCTGCCTGACCCATCACCTGTGGTGCGACCTGAGCCTGCAGATTCACGAATTTCTCAGCGGTATCAGCTTGGCCGACCTCGTAACTCGCCGTGAGGTGCAGGAAGTGGCCCAGCGTCAGGATCAGCGTCGTTGCAATGGCAAGGCGCCGCGCCTGGACAAGATTGAAGCGTCCGCCGTCGAATGACAGCCAGAGAGCTAGCGGCACGCCAGCCAGCCTGATTTAGGAGATAGTCCATGAAATTGCCGATTTACCTTGATTACTCTGCGACCACCCCGGTCGATCCGCGCGTTGCGCAAAAAATGAGTGAATGCCTGCTGGTCGACGGAAACTTCGGTAACCCGGCGTCCCGTTCCCACGTGTTCGGCTGGAAAGCCGAAGAGTCCGTCGAAAACGCCCGTCGTCAGGTGGCCGATCTGGTCAACGCCGACCCGCGTGAAATCGTCTGGACCTCCGGTGCCACCGAGTCCGACAACCTGGCAATCAAGGGTGCGGCACATTTCTACGCCTCCAAGGGCAAGCACCTGATCACCTCCAAGATCGAACACAAGGCTGTCCTCGACACCATGCGCCAACTGGAGCGTGAAGGTTTTGAAGTCACCTACCTCGATCCGACCGAAGATGGCCTGATCACGCCGGCCATGATCGAAGCCGCGCTGCGCGAAGACACCATCCTGGTGTCGGTGATGCACGTGAACAACGAAATCGGTACCGTCAACGACATCGCCGCCATCGGCGAGCTGACTCGTTCCAAGGGCATCCTGTTCCATGTCGACGCCGCTCAGTCCACTGGCAAGGTCGAGATCGACCTGCAGAAACTGAAAGTCGACATGATGTCGTTCTCCGCTCACAAAACCTACGGCCCTAAAGGCATCGGCGCGCTGTACGTCAGCCGCAAGCCGCGTGTGCGCATCGAAGCGACCATGCACGGCGGCGGTCACGAGCGCGGCATGCGTTCCGGTACCCTGGCGACCCACCAGATCGTCGGCATGGGTGAAGCGTTCCGTGTGGCCAAGGAAGACATGGCTGCCGAAAACGTCCGTATCAAGGCGTTGAGCGATCGTTTCTACAAGCAGGTCGAGCACCTGGAAGAGCTGTACGTCAACGGCAGCCTGACCGCCCGCGTTCCGCACAACCTGAACCTGAGCTTCAACTACGTTGAAGGCGAGTCGCTGATCATGGCGCTCAAGGATCTGGCGGTTTCGTCCGGTTCGGCCTGCACCTCGGCGTCGCTTGAGCCTTCGTACGTACTGCGCGCCCTGGGCCGCAACGACGAACTGGCACACAGCTCGATCCGTTTTACCTTCGGCCGCTTCACCACCGAAGAAGAAATCGATTACGCCGCGCAGAAAGTCTGCGAGGCCGTTACCAAGCTGCGCGCTCTGTCGCCGCTGTGGGACATGTACAAAGACGGCGTCGATATCTCGAAGATCGAGTGGGCGGCACACTAAATATAGAAGCCGCCGGATACAGATCCTGTAGCGACGCGGCGGTTTACGCAGCGCAGTTGCAGGGTCTCAAGAGCGGCCCTGATGAGTGAGGATTGAGAATCATGGCTTACAGCGAAAAGGTCATCGACCACTACGAAAACCCGCGTAACGTCGGCAAGATGAACGCGGAAGATCCTGATGTCGGCACCGGCATGGTCGGCGCTCCGGCGTGCGGCGACGTGATGCGTCTGCAAATCAAGGTCAACGATCAGGGCGTTATCGAAGACGCCAAGTTCAAGACCTACGGCTGTGGTTCGGCTATCGCCTCCAGCTCCCTCGCTACCGAGTGGATGAAAGGCAAGACCCTGGACGAAGCTGAAACCATCAAGAACACTCAGCTGGCCGAAGAACTGGCCCTGCCGCCAGTGAAAATCCACTGCTCGGTTCTCGCTGAAGACGCCATCAAGGCGGCCGTTCGCGATTACAAGCAGAAGAAAGGCTTGATCTGACTTTCAAGATTTGGCGACGAGTAAGGAGTCAACGATGGCTATCAGCATGACAGAAGCGGCTGCTCGACACGTGCGGCGCTCCCTCGACGGGCGCGGCAAGGGTGAAGGGATTCGTCTGGGTGTTCGCACCACGGGCTGTTCCGGCCTTGCCTACGTGCTGGAGTTTGTCGATGAGGTGGTTGCAGAAGATCAGGTGTTCGAGAGTCACGGCGAAAAAGTGATCATCGACCCGAAGAGCCTGGCCTACCTCGACGGCACCGAGCTCGACTTCGTCAAGGAAGGGTTGAACGAAGGCTTCAAGTTCAACAACCCCAACGTACGCGGTGAGTGTGGCTGCGGCGAAAGCTTCAACATCTGAGGCTTGTCGTGGGTATTCCTTGTCATTTCGCTTTATTCGAGTTGCAGCCGGGCTTTCGTCTGGATCTCGAGCAGTTGGCCACGCGCTATCGCGAGTTGGCGCGCGGCGTTCATCCTGACCGCTTTGCCGATGCTTCCGAGCGCGAGCAGCGGTCGGCGCTCGAGCAGTCTGCGCGGCTCAATGATGCCTACCAGACGCTCAAGAGTCCGGCCCAGCGTGCACGCTACCTGCTGACCATCAGCGGGCATGAAGTGCCGATGGAAGTCACGGTCCACGATCCCGAGTTTCTTCTGCAGCAGATGCAATGGCGCGAAGAGCTCGAAGATCTGCAGGACAGTGCCGACCTGGACGGTGTTGCGGCTTTCAAGCGTCGCCTGAAAACCGCCCAGGAAGAGCTCAACGAAAGCTTCGCAGCCTGTTGGGATGATGCAGCGCAGCGCGAACAGGCCGAACGCCTGATGCGGCGCATGCAGTTCCTCGACAAGCTCACCTACGAAGTGCGCCAGTTAGAAGAGCGCCTCGACGATTAACCCAGTGCCGCTCCGGTCGCACGCCTGATATACAGATAAGTCCTGATCACGATGGCCCTACTGCAGATCGCCGAACCCGGCCAAAGTCCTCAACCGCACCAGCGTCGTCTGGCTGTGGGGATTGACTTGGGCACTACCAATTCGCTGGTCGCTGCATTGCGCAGTGGTCTTTCCGAGCCGCTGGCCGACGCCGAAGGGCGGGTCATCCTGCCTTCCGCGGTGCGTTATCACGCCGATCGCGTCGAAGTCGGCGAGTCAGCCAAGCTGGCCGCATCCTCCGATCCCCTGAATACCGTGCTGTCGGTCAAGCGCCTGATGGGTCGTGGTCTGTCCGACGTCAAGCAATTGGGCGATCAACTGCCGTACCGCTTTGTCGGCGGCGAATCGCACATGCCGTTCATCGACACCGTGCAGGGCCCGAAAAGCCCGGTCGAAGTCTCCGCCGATATCCTGAAAGTATTGCGTCAGCGCGCTGAAGCCACCCTTGGCGGTGAGCTGGTGGGTGCGGTGATCACCGTTCCGGCGTATTTCGACGATGCTCAGCGCCAGGCTACCAAGGACGCGGCGAAACTTGCCGGTCTGAACGTGTTGCGTCTGCTCAACGAGCCGACCGCTGCGGCGGTGGCATACGGTCTGGATCAGCATGCCGAAGGCCTGGTCGCCATTTACGATCTGGGCGGCGGCACCTTCGATATTTCGATTCTGCGCCTCACTGGCGGTGTCTTCGAAGTCTTGGCAACCGGCGGCGACAGCGCGCTGGGCGGCGATGATTTCGATCACGCGATTGCCGGCTGGATCATCGAGAGCGCCGGTTTGTCCGCCGACCTCGATCCGGGCGCACAGCGTAGTCTGCTGCAAGCCGCCTGCGCAGCCAAAGAAGCCCTGACGGATGCCGACAGTGTTGAAGTTGCCTACGGCGACTGGAAAGCACAGCTGACCCGTGAAGCCTTCGATGCGCTGATCGAGCCAATGGTTGCCCGCAGCTTGAAAGCCTGCCGCCGCGCCGTGCGCGATTCCGGCGTCGAGCTGGAAGACGTGCACGCCGTGGTCATGGTCGGTGGCTCGACCCGCGTTCCACGTGTTCGCGAAGCCGTCGCCGAAGCCTTCGGTCGTCAGCCGCTGACCGAAATCGATCCGGATCAAGTGGTGGCCATCGGTGCCGCGATCCAGGCCGATACGCTGGCCGGCAACAAGCGTAATGGCGGCGAACTGCTGCTGCTCGACGTGATTCCGCTGTCCCTGGGGCTGGAAACCATGGGCGGCCTGATGGAGAAGGTGATTCCGCGTAACACCACCATCCCCGTCGCTCGCGCCCAGGATTTCACCACTTATAAAGACGGCCAGTCGGCCATGGCGATCCATGTGTTGCAGGGCGAGCGTGAGTTGATCTCCGATTGCCGCTCCCTGGCTCGCTTCGAATTGCGCGGCATCCCGGCGATGGTGGCCGGCGCGGCGAAAATTCGTGTGACCTTCCAGGTCGATGCCGACGGTCTGCTCAGCGTTTCTGCCCGTGAGCTGGGTTCGGGCGTTGAAGCGAGCATCCAGGTCAAACCGTCCTACGGCCTGACCGACGGCGAAATCGCCAAGATGCTGAAAGATTCGTTCCAGCACGCCAATGACGACAAAGTCGCGCGCGTTCTTCGCGAGCAGCAGGTCGATGCCCAGCGCCTGATCGAAGCGGTGCAGGGCGCTCTTGAGGCCGATGGCGAGCGGTTGCTCGACGCTGAAGAGCGCATGGTCATCGAGTTGCAAATGCAGGAACTGACCGAACTGATGAAAGGTACCGATGGTTATGCCATCGAGCAGCAGACCAAGCGTCTGTCGCAAGTGACCGATGCTTTTGCAGCCCGTCGTATGGATCAGACGGTGAAAGCCGCTCTGTCCGGGCGCAATCTGAATGAAATCGAGGATATCTGATGCCGCAGGTCATTTTTCTGCCCCACGAGAAGTTCTGCCCTGAAGGCATGGTTGTCGACGCAGCACCCGGCACGTCGATCCTCGAACTGGCTCACGAACACCATATAGAGATGGAAAGCGCCTGCGGCGGCGTCTGCGCCTGCACCACTTGTCACTGCATCATCCGCGAGGGTTTTGACTCGCTGGAAGAAGCCGACGAGTTGGAGGAAGATTTCCTTGATCGTGCCTGGGGTCTGGAAGCCCAGTCGCGCCTGGCCTGTCAGGCGATCGTCGGTGAAGAAGACATCACTGTCGAAATTCCGAAATATTCGCTTAACCATGCGGCCGAAGCGCCGCACTGACTGGTAAGACTGTCATGAGCTACGGTTGGAATGATGTTCAACGTATTGCAGAAGAGCTGGCGGAAGCCAAACCGGGTGTAGACCCGTTTTCTGTCAATTTCGTCGACCTGCAGCAATGGATCAAAGAGCTGCCGGATTTCGACAATACCTCTGGTCGTGTTGGCGAGAAGGTGTTGGAGGCGGTTCAGACTCTCTGGGCCGAAGAATTGGACTGATCGTCCTCGCAGGTTAGGCAATACCCAAGAACCCGCGTATAATTCGCGGGTTTAATTTTTCGCAAATTACCGTTTCTGGAGTTACACCATGGCTGTTCAACGTACTTTCTCCATCATCAAGCCTGACGCCGTTGCTAAAAACGTGATCGGCAAGATCACCACTCGCTTCGAAGACGCTGGCCTGCGCGTTGTAGCTTCGAAACTGAAGCAACTGTCCAAAGCCGAAGCCGAAGGCTTCTACGCTGAGCACAGCGCTCGTGGTTTCTTCGGCGACCTGGTTGCCTTCATGACTTCGGGTCCAGTTGTCGTTCAGGTTCTGGAAGGCGAAAACGCCATCGCTCGCAACCGTGAGCTGATGGGCGCTACCAACCCTAAAGAAGCTGCTCCAGGCACCATCCGTGCTGACTTCGCTGAATCGATCGACGCCAACGCTGTTCACGGTTCGGACTCCGAAGCCGCTGCTGCTCGCGAAATCGCTTACTTCTTCGCAGCTACTGAAGTAACCACTCGCTAAGCATTGGCTTAAAGAGTGAAGGTGAATCCATGACGACATCGACTGTTAAAACCAACCTGCTGGGTCTGACCCAGCCGGAAATGGAAAAATTCTTCGACTCAATCGGGGAGAAGCGTTTCCGTGCCGGTCAGGTAATGAAATGGATTCACCACTTTGGCGTCGATGATTTCGACGCCATGACGAACGTCAGCAAGGCCTTGCGCGAAAAGCTCAAGGCTGTTGCTGAGGTCCGTGGTCCCGAAGTGGTCAGCGAGGACATTTCCAGCGACGGCACCCGTAAGTGGGTGGTGCGCGTGGCGTCCGGCAGCTGTGTCGAGACCGTTTACATTCCCCAGGGCAAGCGCGGCACTCTGTGCGTTTCGTCCCAGGCAGGCTGTGCCCTGGACTGCAGTTTCTGCTCCACCGGCAAGCAAGGCTTCAACAGCAACCTCACCGCCGCCGAAGTCATCGGTCAGGTGTGGATTGCCAACAAATCCTTCGGCAGTGTTCCGGCTACCATCGACCGCGCCATCACCAACGTGGTGATGATGGGCATGGGCGAACCGCTGCTGAACTTCGATAACGTCGTGGCCGCCATGCATCTGATGATGGATGACCTGGGCTACGGGATCTCCAAGCGCCGCGTGACCCTGTCCACATCGGGCGTGGTGCCGATGATCGATGAGCTGGCCAAGCACATCGACGTATCCCTGGCGTTGTCCCTGCACGCACCGAATGACGCATTGCGTAACCAATTGGTGCCGATCAACAAGAAATATCCGCTTAAGATGCTGCTCGAGTCGTGCCAGCGCTACATGTCCGCCCTTGGCGAGAAACGTGTGCTGACCATCGAGTACACCTTGCTCAAGGACGTCAACGACAAGCTTGAGCACGCCGTGGAAATGATCGAGCTGCTCAAAGATATTCCATGCAAGATCAACCTGATTCCGTTCAACCCGTTCCCGCATTCCGGGTACGAGCGGCCGAGCAACAACGCCATCCGCCGGTTCCAGGATCAGCTTCACCAGGCCGGTTTCAACGTCACCGTGCGCACCACCCGTGGTGAAGACATCGACGCGGCTTGTGGTCAATTGGTAGGGCAGGTGCTGGATCGCACCCGTCGCAGCGAACGTTACATCGCCGTGCGTGAATTGAGCGCCGACAGCGATCTGGCACAGAACGCCGCGAACACTAACTAAGAGAGGATCTCTATGTCCCTGCGCTTTGCGCTGCTGTTGCTGTTGGCCAGCCTGTGTGCTGGTTGTGTCCTGTCGGGCGATTACAACCCGATGAAGACCAGCAAGGGCCGTGACGAAGCGCGGGCTGCCTACGTGCAGCTGGGGCTGGGATACTTGCAGCAGGGCATGACCGAACGGGCCAAGGTTCCACTGAAGAAAGCCCTGGAGCTGGACGGTTCGGATCCCGACGCCAATGCCGCGCTGGGGCTGGTGTTCCAGGCCGAAATGGAACCTGCGCTTGCTGACGAACACTTCCGCAAAGCCTTGTCCTCCCGTCCCGCCGATGCGCGCATCCTCAACAACTACGGCAGTTTTCTCTACGAAGAACAGCGTTACAAGGAAGCCTACGAGCGTTTTGAACAGGCGGCCGCCGATACCCTGTATCCTGAGCGTTCGCGGGTGTTCGAGAACCTCGGCATGACGGCGGCGAAGCTCGGGCAGCGTGATCTGGCGCAGCAGCAGCTGGAAAAAGCGCTGCGTTTGAACCGCCAGCAGCCACGGGCATTGCTGGAAATGGCTGAGTTGTCATTCGAAGACAGGCATTATGTGCCCGCGCGTGACTATTACGACCGTTTCAGCCAGCTCTCCGAGCAAAATGCACGTAGTCTGTTGCTCGCCGTTCGGTTGGCAAAAGTATTTGAAGATCGCGACAAGGCCGCCAGTGCGGGCCTGCAATTAAAACGACTCTATCCCGGTACGCCGGAATATCAGCAATACCTGTCGGAGCAATGATGAAAGCGGCGCATCCCGAAGTTGTAGCAGCGAATCGCGTTAACCCCGGTGAGACCCTGCGCCAGGCCCGCGAAAGCAATGGCTGGTCGCTGGCCGAAGTGGCCCTCAAGCTCAACCTCACCGTGACTTCCCTGAGCAATCTTGAAGCCGGCGCATTCGACAAGTTGCCCGGGCATACCTTCGCTCGCGGCTACATTCGCGCCTACGCCAAATTGCTCGGCATGGACCAGACCGTTCTGGTCCAGCAATTCGACCAGTCCACCGGCACCGATTCCCAGGGCAGCAACGTCCACGCCCTGGGCCGTATCGAAGAGCCAGTGCGGGTTTCCCACACCATTTTGCGTATCGTCAGCCTGTTGCTGCTGATCGCGGTCATCGGCGGCGGTTTCGTCTGGTGGCAGGATCAGACCTCGCTGCGTACCAAGGACCTGATCGGCCTGGCGCCGGAGCACGTCGAAGTCGAAGGCGCCGACGGCACCACCCAGATTCATCCGCTGGACGAGCCGGAAGACCAGGCCGTCGCGGAAGGCGAGGCCGAGGGCTCGACCGCTCTGGCGCTGCCTCAATCGGAAACCACGGCTGAATCGACCGGCGCCGAGACCGAGGCCGCAGCCCCAGCGACCGCACCGGTTGCTCCGGCACCTGCTGCGCCAGCCGCTACTCCGGCTGCACCGGCTCATACGCCAGCGCCTGTGGTTGCTGCTCCAGCAACTCCTGCGCCTGCTGTTCCGGCCACGCCTGCACCGACCGTCACTGCTCCGGCCGTCGCCGCGCCCGCGCCGACAGCGCCTGTTGCTCCGGTGGCAGGTCAGGGCCAGGTTCAGGTGCAATTCATCGCCGATTGCTGGACGCAGGTGACCGATGGCAGCGGCAAGGTTCTGTACAGCGGCCTCAAGCGCAAGGGCGACAGCCTGTCTGTCGTCGGCAAACCTCCGTTTGCCGTGCGTCTGGGCGTTGCCCGTGGCGCGCAGGTCAGCTACAACGGCCAGCCGGTCGATGTCGCTCCGTTCACCAGTGGCGAGACCGCTCGCCTGAAATTGGGTCAATAAGTCATGCACGGCGAATCTCCAATCAAACGTCGCGAATCGCGCAAGATCTGGGTAGGTAACGTGCCCGTGGGCGGCGATGCCCCTATCGCTGTGCAGAGCATGACCAACAGCGACACCAATGACGTCGCTGCCACCGTCGCGCAGATCAACCGTCTGGAAGCCGCCGGCGTCGACATCGTCCGTGTTTCGGTACCGGACATGGACGCCGCCGAGGCGTTCGGCAAGATCAAGCAACTGGTCAAGGTGCCGTTGGTTGCCGATATCCATTTCGACTACAAGATCGCTCTGCGCGTGGCCGAACTGGGTGTGGACTGCCTGCGCATCAACCCGGGCAACATCGGTCGCGAAGACCGCGTGCGTGCGGTGGTCGATGCCGCCCGTGACCGCGGCATCCCGATCCGCATCGGCGTCAACGCCGGCTCGCTGGAAAAAGACCTGCAAAAGAAATACGGCGAGCCGACGCCGGCCGCGCTGGTCGAGTCCGCCCTGCGCCACGTCGAACACCTCGAGCGCCTGAATTTCCAGGACTTCAAGGTCAGCGTGAAGGCCTCTGACGTGTTCATGGCCGTTGAAGCCTACCGTCTGCTGGCCAAGGAAATCGTCCAGCCGCTGCACCTGGGCATCACCGAAGCCGGTGGATTGCGCTCCGGTACAGTGAAATCCGCCGTGGGCCTAGGTATGCTGCTCGCCGAGGGGATTGGCGATACTATCCGCATCTCGCTGGCGGCCGACCCGGTCGAGGAAGTGAAGGTCGGTTACGACATTCTCAAGTCTTTGCATCTGCGTTCCCGTGGCATCAACTTCATCGCCTGCCCGAGCTGCTCGCGGCAGAACTTCGATGTGGTCAAGACCATGAACGAGCTGGAAGGGCGCCTTGAAGACCTGCTGGTGCCGCTGGATGTCGCGGTGATCGGTTGCGTGGTCAACGGCCCCGGCGAAGCCAAGGAAGCCCATATCGGCTTGACCGGCGGCACGCCAAACCTGATTTACATCGACGGCAAACCGTCGCAGAAACTGACGAATGACAATCTGGTGGACGAGCTGGAAAAGCTGATCCGCGAGAAAGCGGCCGAGAAGGTCGAAGCTGACGCAGCGGTTATTGCGCGCGGCTGATCGAACGAACTAAGGAATTTCTGTGAGCAAGTCTCTGCAAGCCATTCGTGGCATGAACGACATCCTGCCGGAACAGACGCCGGTATGGCGCTATTTCGAAGGCACCGTTTCGCGTCTGCTGGATAACTACGGTTACAAGCAGATCCGCATGCCGATCGTCGAGTTCACCGAGCTATTCAAGCGCTCGATCGGTGAAGTGACCGACATCGTCGAAAAAGAGATGTACACCTTCGAAGACCGCAACGGCGACTCGCTGACCCTGCGTCCGGAAGGCACGGCCGCCTGCGTACGTGCAGTGCTCGAGCACGGCATCACTGGCGGTGGCCAGGTGCAGAAACTCTGGTACATCGGCCCGATGTTCCGTCACGAGCGTCCGCAGAAAGGCCGTTATCGCCAGTTCCACCAGATCGGTCTGGAGGTGTTCAACCTCGACGGTCCGGACATCGACGCCGAGCTGATCATCATGACCTGGCGCCTGTGGGGCGAGCTGGGCATCCGCGATGCGGTCAAGCTCGAGCTCAACAGCCTCGGCACCAGCGAGTCCCGCGGCCGTTATCGTGAAGCGCTGGTCGAGTACCTCTCGGCGCACCACGACAAACTGGACGAAGACAGCCAGCGTCGCCTGAAGACCAACCCGCTGCGCGTGCTCGACACCAAAAATGCCGACACTCAAGCGGTGCTGGTCGATGCGCCGAAAATGGCGGATTACCTGGATGACGAATCCCGTGCCCACTTCGAAGGCCTGAAGGCCCGTCTGGATGCCGTCGGCATTCCTTACGTGCTGAACCCGAAACTGGTGCGTGGTCTGGATTACTACAGCAAAACCGTATTCGAATGGGTCACCGACAAGCTCGGCGCCCAGGGCACCGTCTGCGCGGGTGGGCGCTATGACGGTCTGGTCGAGCAGATGGGCGGCAAGCCGACCCCGGGCGTCGGTTTCGCCATGGGCATCGAGCGTCTGGTACTGCTGCTGGAAACCCTGGAGCAGATCCCGGAAGAAATCTCCCGTCAGGTCGACGTCTATCTCTGCGCCTTCGGCGAAGAAGCAGAGCTGGCCGGTCTGGCCCTGGCCGAGCGGGTACGCGACCAACTGCCCAACCTGCGCCTGCAAGTCAATGCCGGCGCTGGCAGCTTCAAGAGCCAGTTCAAGAAAGCCGACAAGAGCGGTGCGCTGTACGCACTGATCCTCGGTGACGACGAAATGGCCCAGCAAGTGGTAGGTTTCAAACCCCTGCGTGGCCAGGGCGAACAACAAAGCATTGCCTGGGATGCGCTCGCTGCACACCTGGCCACCTGCGTCGTGCAGGGTTGAAGCTGTCCAAACAGCCGATTTAGCGATTAAGGAGTATTGGGGTGTCGAGTACCGAAGACGAACAGTTGGCGGATTTGAAGGACTGGTGGACACGCAACGGCAAACCTCTGGTCACCGGCGGCCTGTTGGCGCTGGTCATCGTGTTCGGCTGGCAGGCATATCACAAGTATCAGAGCAACCAGTCGCAAGGCGCCTCGGTGCTCTATCAGCAATTGCTGGAAACCACGCTGACCCCGGACGGCAAGCCTGACGCCGCGCGCGTTGCGGATCTGGCCGGCAAGCTCAACAGCGAATTCGGCGGTTCTGCCTACGCGCAGTACGGCAGCCTGTTCGTGGCCAAGGTCGCGGTCGACAGCGGCAAGCTGGACGACGCGGCGACCGAACTCAAGGCCATCGTTGCCAAACCGGCCAACCCGGCGCTGGGCGAAATCGCCCGTCAGCGTCTGGCGCAGGTACTGGGCGCACAGAACAAGGCCGATGAAGCCCTGAAACTGCTCGAAGGCGATGCCGACAAGTCGTTCCTGGCCACTCGCGAAGAACTCAAGGGCGACCTGCTGGTACAGCTGGGCCGCACCGACGAAGCGAACGCGGCGTATCAAAAAGCCAAGGCGGCACTGTCGGATGAAGCGGCGGTCGGTGGCCTTCAAATCAAGCTGGACGACCTGGCCAAAGGGGATGCGTGACGTGATCCGTTGGAAGCATGCAGCATTGCTGGCTCTGGCCATTCTGGCCGCGGGTTGCAGCAGCAACAGCAAAAAAGAACTGCCACCGGCCGAGCTGACCGACTTCAAAGAAGAAGTGGTCCTGCACAAGCAGTGGAGCCGTTCGATCGGTGACGGTCAGGGCGAAACGTACAACATGCTGGTGCCGGCGATCGACGGTGACACCATCTACGCGGCCGACGTGACCGGTATCGTGATGGGCCTGGATCGCGGCAACGGCGACGTGAAGTGGAAGAAAGACCTCGAACTGCCTGTGTCCGGCGCCGTTGGCGTGGGTTACGGTCTGGTCATGGTCGGCACCCTGCGCGGTGAAGTCGTTGCCCTCGACGCCATCAACGGTGAAGAGAAGTGGCGCTCGCGCGTCAACAGCGAAGTCCTCGCGCCACCGGCCAGCAACGGTGACGTGGTGGTGGTACAGACCCAGGACGATCGTCTGATCGGTCTGGACGCGTCCACCGGCAATCAGCGTTGGGTGTATGACAGCACTCCGGCCGTACTGACCCTGCGCGGTACCAGCGCACCGATCGTCACCAACCGCCTCGCGGTGGCTGGCCTGTCGACCGGTAAAGTGGTCGCGCTCGACATTTCCAACGGCGTGCCGGTCTGGGAACAGCGGATCGCGATTCCACAAGGTCGTTCGGAACTGGAGCGCGTGGTCGACATCGACGGCGGTCTGCTGCTGTCCGGCGGTACCCTGTACGTTGCCAGCTATCAGGGTCGCGTTGCGGCACTGGATCTGGAAAGCGGCCGTCAACTCTGGCAGCGCGACGCGTCGAGCTACGCCGGTGTTGCCCAGGGTTTCGGCAACGTCTACGTAAGCCTGTCGTCGGGCACCGTTGAAGGCGTCGACGAGCGTTCCACCACAGCCCTGTGGAGCAACGACTCGCTGGCCCGTCGTCAACTGTCGGCGCCGGAAGTGTTCTCCAGCTACGTTGCAGTCGGTGACCTGGAAGGTTACCTGCACCTGCTGAGTCAGGTGGACGGTCGTTTCGTCGGCCGCGAGCGCATCGACAGCGACGGCCTGCGTGCCCGTCCGCTGGTGGTGGGTGACACGATTTATGTGTATGGCAACAGCGGCAAACTGGAAGCCCTGACCATCAAGTAACAACTATGCTTGGGGTTAAACCCCCAGGCGGCCCCGGATCCACGGGGCTTGCAGCGCTTTCTGGCGTTGCCCCGAGCACCAGCCGCTGCCTCGCAGCGGCTTTTGTATTTTCTGAAATAACGAAGTGGAGAGCCGCATGGTTCCCGTAATCGCCCTGGTGGGCCGACCGAACGTCGGCAAGTCCACCTTGTTCAACCGCCTGACCAGGACTCGCGACGCCATCGTCGGCGACTTGTCCGGTCTGACCCGTGATCGCCAGTACGGTGAGGCCAAGTGGCAAGGGCGTTCCTACATTCTGATCGACACCGGCGGTATCTCCGGTGACGAGCATGGTATGGACGAAAAAATGGCCGAGCAGTCGCTGCTGGCCATCGAAGAAGCGGACGTCGTTCTGTTCCTGGTAGATGCCAAGGCCGGTTTCACCGCCGCCGACCAGATGATCGCCGAACACTTGCGCAAACGTAACAAGCGTTCCCACGTGGTCGCCAACAAGGTCGACAACATCGATCCGGAAATGGCCCGCGCCGAATTCGCCCCGCTGGGCATGGGCCACGCGATCCCGATCGCCGGCGCCCACGGTCGCGGCATCACGCAATTGCTGGAAGCCGCCCTGAGCGACTTCCCGCGCGATGATGACGAGCCGGCCGAAGGTGAAGAGGAAGAAGTGGTCGCCGAAGGCGAGGAAGCCAAGCGCATTCCTGGCCCGAGCGAGAAAGACGGGATCAAGATCGCCATCATCGGCCGTCCGAACGTCGGCAAGTCGACCCTGGTCAACCGCATGCTCGGTGAAGACCGGGTAATCGTCTATGACCAGCCCGGCACCACTCGCGACAGTATCTACATCCCGTTCGAGCGTAACGACGAGAAGTACACGCTGATCGACACCGCCGGTGTACGCAAGCGCGGCAAGATCCACGAAGAAGTCGAAAAGTTCTCCGTGGTCAAAACCCTGCAGGCGATCAAAGACGCCAACGTGGTGATCTTCGTGATGGACGCTCGCGAAGGCGTGGTCGATCACGATCTCAACCTGCTGGGCTTTGCTCTTGAAGCAGGTCGTGCGCTGGTGATCGCGATCAACAAGTGGGACGGCATGACCCCGAGCGAGCGCGACTTCGTGAAGGTCGAGCTGCAGCGTCGGTTGTTCTTCGTTGATTTCGCCGATATCCACTTTATCTCGGCACTGCACGGTACCGGCGTGGGCAACCTTTACGCCTCGGTGCAGAACTCGTTCAAGTCGGCGGTCACCCGCTGGCCGACCAGCCGCCTGACGCAGATTCTCGAAGACGCGGTCAGCGAGCACCAACCGCCGATGGTCAACAGCCGCCGGATCAAACTGCGTTACGCTCACCTGGGTGGTGCGAACCCGCCGATCATCGTGATCCACGGCAACCAGATCGAGAAAGTGCCGAAGTCGTACGTGCGTTATCTGGAAAACACTTACCGCCGTGTGCTCAAACTGGTCGGTACGCCGATCCGTATCGAGTTCAAGGGCGGCGAGAACCCGTACGAAGGCAACAAGAACACGCTGACCGACCGCCAGGTCAACAAGAAGCGTCGCTTGATGTCGCACAACAAGAAAGCCAGCAAGAAGCGCCGCGACAAGAAGTAAGGTCGTTGCGAACAGATAGAAGGGGCGCCGTTTGGCGCCCTTTTTTTATGGGCGCCGGATGGGCTATCCTCGGGCTCTCCCGCGCCGTCGTCAGAGCCGGGGCAGAGCAGGGAACCCCGATGATCACCAGCAAGTTGCCGAATGTCGGCATCACTATTTTCACGCAGATGTCTCAGCTCGCGGCGCAGACCGGAGCGATCAACCTTTCCCAGGGTTTTCCCGATTTCGACGGCCCGCAGGCACTGCGCGACGCGGTCGGTCGACACATCGCCAGCGGCCACAACCAGTATTCGCCCATGACCGGCCTGCCGGCGCTGCGCCAGCAGATCGCGGCGAAAATCACCCGCAGTTATGGCGCCAACGTCGATGCCGATACCGAAGTGACCGTGACCCCCGGCGCAACGCAGGCGATCTTCTGCGCCATCCAGGCAGTTATCCACAGCGGTGACGAAGTCATCGTGTTCGACCCAGCTTACGACAGCTATGAGCCCGCAGTAGAGCTGGCCGGCGGACGCTGCGTGCATGTGCAACTTGGGCTGAAGGATTTCTCCATCGACTTCGACAAGCTCAGCGCAGCCTTGAGCCCGCGCACGCGGATGATCATCCTCAACACCCCGCACAACCCGAGCGGTGCATTGATCAGCCGTGCCGAGCTGGATCAACTGGCGGCGTTGATCCGTGATCGCGACATCTACGTGATCAGCGATGAAGTCTATGAACACTTGGTGTTCGACGGCGTGCCGCACGTCAGCGTGCTGGCCCATGAAGAGCTGTATCAGCGCGCGTTCGTGGTCAGTTCGTTCGGCAAGACCTATCACGTCACCGGCTGGAAAACCGGCTACGTCGTGGCGCCGCCGGTCCTGACTGCGGAGCTGCGCAAGGTGCACCAGTACGTCAGCTTCTGTGGCGTGACACCGTTGCAGTACGCCCTGGCCGATTACATGGCCGAGCATCCGGAACACGTCGAAGAGCTGCCGGGCTTCTATCAGGCCAAGCGCGATCTGTTCTGTGATCTGCTGGCGCCGTCGCGATTCAGTTTCACTCGGGTCACCGGCACCTATTTCCAGTTGGTCGATTACTCGCAGATTCGCCCTGACCTGAACGATGTCGAGATGGCGATGTGGATGACTCGCGAGCACGGCGTGGCGAGTATTCCGGTGTCGGTGTTCTACCAGAGTCCACCCGAAGGCCAGCGCCTGGTGCGCCTGTGCTTTGCCAAACGTGAGGAGACGCTGCGGGAAGCGGCGGCCAAACTATGCGTGATCTGAGTGCGTTGCCCGATCTGAATCTGGCGCTGATCCAGACCGGCCTGGCCTGGCATGATCGTCAGGCCAATCTCGAGCATTTCGACGTTTTGCTCGAACAGGCGCGCGGTGCGGATCTGATCATCCTGCCGGAGATGTTCACTACCGGATTCTCCATGGAATCCGAAACCCTGGCCGAAGCCGAAAACGGCCCGACCAGCAAATGGCTGCGGGCCCAGGCAGCGAAGCTGAACGCGGTCGTCACGGGCAGCGTGATCATCCAGGCTGCCGACGGCAGCCACCGCAACCGCTTGCTGTGGGCGCGGCCGGACGGCGAAGTGCTGCATTACGACAAACGCCACCTGTTCCGCATGGCCGGCGAGCACAATCATTACACGCCCGGCGAGCGCCAGGTGCAGTTCGAACTCAAGGGCTGGCGGGTGCGTCCGCTGATTTGCTACGACTTGCGCTTCCCGGTGTGGAGTCGCGACGCTCAGGACACCGACCTGCTGCTGTACACCGCCAACTGGCCGGGCGCACGGCGTCAGCACTGGAACCGGTTGCTGCCGGCTCGGGCCATTGAAAACCTGTGCTATGTGGCGGCGGTCAACCGGGTTGGCACCGATGGCAAGGGTTTCGCGTATACCGGCGACAGTCAGGTGCTGGATTTCCAGGGCGAGACGTTGCTGGCGGCGGGAGAGGCTGACGGGGTGTTCAAGGTGGTTCTGGAAGCGGCTTCGCTGGCGGCTTACCGCGAGCGGTTCCCCGCGAATCTGGATGCCGACACCTTCGAGTTCACCTGACATTTGCAGCGTCTGCAAAAGCCTTTTCGCGGGCAAGCCCGCTCCCACAGTGTTCTATGGTGTGCATGAGTCTGGGGTGCACCCGCGTTCTCTGTGGGAGCGGGCTTGCCCGCGAAGGGGTCATTACAGACAGCACCAGATTGGCAGGCAAAAAAAGGCCCCGGAGTTCGCACTCCGGGGCCTTTCGTATTGCAGCGGTCAGTTACGCCGCTTTCGCTTCCGGCTGGCTCAGCGAGCGGTTCAGCGCGCTGAACAGGGCCTTGAAGCTGGCGGTGGTGATGTTTTCATCGATGCCCACGCCGTGCACCGCACGTTCGCCGTTCACACGCAGTTCGATGTAGGCCGCCGCCTTGGCGTTGGTGCCCGCGCCGATGGCGTGTTCGTTGTAGTCCATGATCTCCACCGGAATCGGCAGACCGGCCACCAGCGCTTCCAGCGCGCCGTTGCCCTTGCCGCGCCAGTGCAGATTGGTTTCGCCCTGACCCTTGCTCGCCACTTCCACTTCGACGGCGCTGTTGCCGTTTTCTTCCTGCAGGCGATGGCTGACCAGCGCGTACGGGGTGTTGGCTTGCAGGTATTCGCTGTGCAACAGCGCGTGGATTTGCTGGGCAGTCATCTCCAGACCCAGACGGTCGGTTTCACGCTGCACGACCTGGCTGAATTCGATCTGCATGCGACGTGGCAGGCTGATGCCGTATTCCTGTTCCAGCAAGTAGGCGATGCCGCCCTTGCCCGACTGGCTGTTGACGCGGATCACCGCCTCGTAGCTGCGGCCGATGTCGGCCGGGTCGATCGGCAGGTACGGTACTTCCCACAGTGCGTCGGATTTCTGCTGGGCGAAGCCCTTGCGGATCGCGTCCTGGTGGGAGCCGGAGAACGCGGTGTGCACCAGGTCGCCGACGTATGGGTGGCGCGGGTGAACCTGGATCTGGTTGCACTCTTCAACGACTTTGCGCACGCCGTCGATGTCGGAGAAGTCCAGTTGCGGGTCGAGGCCCTGGGTGTACATGTTCAGTGCCACGGTCACGAGGTCGACGTTGCCGGTGCGCTCGCCGTTGCCGAACAGGCAGCCTTCGACGCGGTCGGCGCCGGCCATCAGGCCCAACTCGGTGGCGGCCACGCCGGTGCCACGGTCGTTGTGGGTGTGCAGGCTGATGATCACGCTGTCACGACGGTTGATGTTGCGGTGGAACCACTCGATCTGGTCGGCGTAGACGTTTGGGGTCGCGCATTCAACGGTGGCCGGCAGGTTGAGGATGATCTTGTGCTCAGGCGTCGGGTTCCAGACCTCGATCACCGCGTCACAGACTTCCTTGGCGAATTCCAGCTCGGTGGCGCTGAAGGTTTCCGGCGAGTACTCGAAGGTCCACTCGGTGTCCGGCTGCATGGCGGCGTATTTGACGAACAGCTTGGCAGCGTTCACGGCGATGGCCTTGATCCCGTCCTTGTCCTGGTTGAAGACGATGCGACGGAAAGAAGGGGAGGTGGCGTTGTACAGGTGAACGATGGCTTTTTTCGCCCCGCGCAGGGATTCGAAAGTGCGCTCGATCAGGTCTTCACGGCCTTGGGTCAGCACTTGAATAGTGGTGTCGTCCGGGATGTGGCCGTCTTCGATCAAAGTGCGCACGAAGTCGAAGTCGGTTTGCGAAGCGGCCGGGAACGACGCCTCGATCTCCTTCACACCCACCTGCACCAGGGTTTTCCAGAAGCGCAGTTTTTTCACCGCGTCCATTGGCTCGATCAACGACTGGTTGCCGTCACGCAGGTCGGAGCTGCACCAGATCGGCGCGGCATTGATGGTTTTCGACGGCCAGGTGCGGTCCGGCAGGTTGATCACAGGAAACGCGCGGTATTTCGAAGACGGGTCTTTGAGCATGCTCATCGGGAAATTCCTTATTGTCTGGGCCGAAAAGAGGCGGCCTGCCGGTGTAACGAACGTTCTTGGAAAAGCGTGGGACGAGGCGCAGCGATTCAGCCCGGCAGTCGTGCGCTGACGAGGCACAGGCTGCGGTGCTGGCGAAGCTGAATGAGGGTGTGAGAGGTTTTCATGCCCTCAACCCTAACCGCGAGGGATGAGGATGGCAAGCAGTCGGAAAAAATTGAGAGGAATACCCGGAAAGTGGTTTTTTCCGAGATTTTATTCTCTGAATCAAAGTGAATGTTTGCAGAGATTGCGCAGTCCGTTCGTCGTGCGCAATCCCTGTGGGAGCGACCTTGCTCGCGATGGGGCCAGTCGCTTCACCCACAAATCAAGGCTGGAATGCCCCAATGAAAATCGCCGGATCGACCCGCGCATCGTTCAGGCTGACGTTCCAGTGCATGTGCGGCCCGGTCGCCCGACCTGTAGCGCCAACCTTACCCACCACCGCACCGCGCGCCAGTTGCTGGCCGTTCTGCACATCTATCTTCGACATATGGCAGAACATGCTGATGAAGCCCTGGCCGTGGTCGACGAACACGGTGTTGCCATTGAAGAAGTAGTTGCCGATCAGGATCACCTTGCCCGCCGCCGGGGTCTTGATCGGTGTGCCCGCCGGCACCGCGAAGTCCAGACCTGCGTGCGGATTGCGCTCTTCACCGTTGAAGAAACGGCGCACGCCGAACTTGCTCGACAGCGGCCCGTTGACCGGTTTGTCCAGCAGCAGATTGCTCGGGGTATTCGGGCTGAAGCTGCGATAGGCCTTGATCTGCTCGGCCAGTTCGCCCTCGATGCGCTTGAGGTTAGCCGGGTTTGGATTGACCTGCTGGGTGTTCTTCAGGGTGATGTGCTGTTCCGGGTATTTCTTGTTGCCGACATTGAAGTTGAGATTACGGCCGCCACTGCTGATCTGCTGGACGCCGGGTTTGACGGTCAACGGAACGCCGACAATCGCCAGCCAGTTGTTCTGTTCCTTGACCACCAGCACCGGTTTGCCCTGATACGTGGCTTTCGGCGCTTGCGCAGCGGTCCCCAGATCGACGACCGCCACGCCGCCCGGCACCGGTTTGTTCAGCAGGCGGGTGATGTAACTGTCGGCATGGGCGTTGAAGGTCAGGCACAGCAACAGCAGCGGAGCGAGAAAACGCGGCATGGATCAGTCCAGTAAAGAAAGGGTGACGGGCGTCAGGTGATTGTCCTCGACGCGCACTTGCAGTTCGCCTTCGCCCAGCCTGGCCTTGAGGCGTTGGCCGTTATGCGTTTGCGCAGCGTTGCGGATCGCGTTGCCGCGTTCATCCAGCAGAATGCTGTAGCCACGACCGAGAGTCGCCAGCGGGCTGACCACGTGCAGGGTCTGCATCTGGCTTTGCAACTGCAGGCGACGGCGTTTCAGGCATTCGTTCATGGCGCGTGGCAGACGTTCGGCGAGGCTGTCGAGACGCTGGCGCAACAGGGCCAGCTGGCGTCCCGGATGCTGCCCGGCGAGGCGGGTTTCCAGGCGGATCAGGCGTTCACGACGGGTATTGAGCTGGCGCTCGAACGCCCGACGCATGCGCATGTCCAGATCATCCAGGCGCTGTGCCTGTTGACGCAGACGCTCGCCAGGATGGCGCAAGCGGCGGGTCATGCCTTCAAGGCGCAGGCGATCGCGCATCAAGCGGTCACGCATGCGCATCACCAACCGGCGATGCAGGCTTTCGACCTGACGGATCAGATGGCTGGAATCCGGGGCAAGCAGTTCAGCAGCAGCGGACGGCGTCGGCGCACGCACATCCGCCACGAAGTCACTGATCGACACATCGGTTTCATGGCCGACTGCGCTGACGATCGGCGTGACGCAGGCATCCACCGCCCGGGCCACCGCCTCTTCGTTGAAGCACCAGAGGTCTTCCAGCGAGCCGCCGCCACGGGCCAGGATCAGCGCGTCGAAACCACGGGCATCCGCCAGTTTCAGGGCGCGGACGATCTGCGCGGTGGCTTCGCGGCCCTGAACGGCGGTGGGAATCAGCGTCAGTTGCACCTGCGGCGCGCGGCGGCGGAACACGCTGATAATGTCGCGAATCACCGCGCCGGTCGGCGAACTGATGATGCCGATGCGCTGCGGGTGCGCCGGCAGCGGCACCTTGCGCTCGGCACTGAACAGGCCTTCGGCGCTGAGCTTTTCCTTCAAGGCATCGAAGGCCAGGCGCAGGGCACCGTCACCGGCCGGCTCCACGGTGTCGAGGATCAGCTGATAGTCGCCACGCCCTTCGAACAGCGAGACCTTGCCGCGCACCTTGACCGCCAGGCCATCCTTCAGCGCCTGACGCACCCGCGCCGCATTCTGGCGGAACAGCGCGCAACGCACCTGCGCGCCACTGTCCTTGAGCGTGAAATACACGTGGCCGGACGCCGGGCGGGCGAGGTTGGAGATTTCGCCTTCGACCCAGATGTTGCTGAACACGTCTTCGAGCAACACCCGCGCGCGGCCGTTGAGCTGGCTGACGGTCAGGACTTCGCGGTCGAGGCCGAGTCTTGCAAAGGGATCTTTAATCATGGGGCGCAGTTTAAAGGCATTCGCCGGTGAATGTCTGGAGGAAGTGTTGCACCAGAGGTGTGGGATTTTGCCGAGATGCGAGGGCGACGGTGCTCTGGCAATCGCCGGTCAGCGGCAGAAATCTCACACCGGCGGGCGCAATGTCCTGCATCGACTCCGGCAGCAGAGCGATGCCGAATCCG
The DNA here is from genome assembly GCF_001655595.1 of Pseudomonas sp. DR 5-09. NCBI lineage: Bacteria > Pseudomonadati > Pseudomonadota > Gammaproteobacteria > Pseudomonadales > Pseudomonadaceae > Pseudomonas > Pseudomonas sp. DR 5-09. The sequence goes on along the minus strand of NZ_CP011566.1, from coordinate 5,216,538 downwards.
GCCTGGATCAATTGCAATTGCGTGGTCTTGCGCGACATCACCCGAGCAGCCCGGGGGAAGAAACCGTGACGCATGCACAGATCGGCGCACAAATAACTCAGCCCGCCGCGCTGCGGATGCGGGATGGAGATGAATGCTTCGTCCTTCAATTGCGCCAGGTCGACTGCCTCCGCCAACGCCAGTCGATGATCCGCCGGCACTGCAAGCAGCAAACGTTCGGTGTAGAGCGGCACAATCTGAACGCCCTCGCGCTGGCGCAGCACTGGCAGGCGCAGAAGGCCGATATCGAGGCGGCCCTCGGCCAGTTCTTCAAGTTGTGCTTCCGAGGAGAGCGAGCCGATGTCCAGCGAAACCCCGGGGTGCTGCTGCAGGTAAGCGCTCATGTCGCTCAACAGTCGGCCGCTGATCGGCACGGTGCTGGAGTGACACACGCGCAAGATGCCGCGCTGGCCCTGGCCGATTTCCGTGGCCAGGGTGCTGGCCTTGTTCAGTTCATTGAGCAGGTTTCTCGCCCGGGGCAGGAACGCTTCGCCAGCGGCGGTGAGCCGGGGCTGGCGTGCGGTTCGTTCGAACAGCGGCGTTTGCAGGCGGGTTTCCATGTCCTTGATCTGCCGGCTCAGCGCCGACTGAGCAATGAACAGCCGTTCGGCAGCGGCACTGAAGCTGCCGCTCTCGGCGATTTCCACGAAGTAACGCAATTGACGGGTTGAAAGCACGAGGCATGCCTTTTCGAGATAGCTTGGCGGTTTCGAAGATATTAGTCGCAACCCTCGGCGCTGGCTAAAGTCATCGCAGACTTATAAAGGAAGCGAACGGATGAGCGTGGCGGGGTTGTTGAGCGAATGGTCGTGGGGTGCACAGGGCTGGGTAGTGATCGGGTTGGCCATCGCGCTGGCCTACATCGTGTTCGGGATTGCCGGTTTCGGTACGGCGCTGGTAGCGGGGCCGATTCTGATTCTGTTCATGCCGCTGTCGAAGATCGTGCCGTTGCTGGTGCTGCTGGATTTCGTCGCGGCGTTCGGCAATCTGCTGCCGTCGCGGCGGGATGTGGCGAAACCGGAGTTGCTGCGGCTGCTGCCGTGCATGGCGCTGGGGTGCACGCTGGGGGTGATTTTTCTGCTTAACCTCAAGTCCGATCTGCTGTTGCTGTTGATGGGATTGTTCATCAGTGCTTATGCGATCTACAGCTTGTGGATCAAGGCGCGGCCGGCGCAATTGTCTGCCGGGTGGGCGTTGCCGATGGGCACCGTGGGCGGACTGTTCGGGGCATTGTTTGGCAGCGGCGGCTTTCTTTATGCGATCTACCTCAACAGCCGATTGCCCAAGGACGCGGCGCGGGCCACGCAAAGTGCGCTGATCAGTTGCAGCACGGTGGTGCGTTTGAGCCTGTTTGCCATCGCCGGGGTGTATGCCGAGCTACCCTTGTTGATGCTGGCGCTGTGCTTGTTGCCGGCCATGGCGCTGGGCTTGTGGGTCGGACGGCGGCTGACCATGCGCCTGTCCCGCGAGGCCTTCGTGCGGCTGGTGACCTGGCTGGTGCTGGCGAGCGGGATTGCGCTGATCGGCCGCTATTTAAGCACTTGACCGGATTTTGTCAGGGATTAAGCTGCCGGCCGCGTTTGTCGCAGAACATTCTTTGACGCAGCAGGCTTGCACCATGAATTCGCAGAGCATCATCGTCCCGAAAATCTCCAACCTGCCGGTGCACGAGCCCCGCGCGCGGGCGATTCTGCGCTGGCTGGTGCGCAAGAACATCGTCAAGGAAGAGCTGAGCACTTGCGGACGTACCGGCAATCGCATGGCCTACGCCATCGCCGATGGTGCCCGTGCGGTGGTGCTGCACCCCGAGGCGCTGCCGTTCGGCGAGCCGATCAACGGTCTCGAGGTCATCACCAAGCGCTGCATCTACACCCCGGCCAAGGGGTTTCTCGAAGAAGCCGGTTGTGCCGAATGCCGTCAGGAAATCGGCGAAGCGCTGTTCGAAAGCCTGGAAGACTGGATGCCGGGCCGCACCGATAACTTCACCTGCCCGGAATGCGGGCATGAGGACGACATCAACGGTTTCCTGTATTTGCAGGAGTGCGGGTTTTCCAACCTCGGTTTCATCTTCAACAACTGGCTGGAGGCGGGGTTCAAGCAGAGTTTCATCGACGAATTCGCCGATTGGCTGGATCAACCGGTGAGCTGGGTCAAGGTCGAGTTGTAGGGGGCGTTTTTCCCGTACATCAGCAACATTGATATAAGACAAGTTTTACATTGAGCCCGGTAGGGTGTCTGAGTATAATGGCGCGCTTCCATTTTCCCGCTCGGGAGCCCCCGCGATGCTGCGTATCAGCCAAGAAGCTCTGACCTTCGACGACATTCTCCTAGTGCCCGGTTATTCCGAGGTGCTTCCTAACGAAGTCAGTCTGAAGACCCGCCTTACCCGTGGCATCGAGCTGAACATTCCTCTGGTTTCTGCCGCCATGGACACCGTCACCGAAGCCCGTCTGGCAATCGCCATGGCTCAGGAAGGTGGCATCGGCATTATCCACAAGAACATGACCATCGAGCAGCAAGCTGCCGAAGTTCGCAAGGTCAAGAAGTTCGAAGCCGGTGTGGTCAAGGACCCAATCACCATCGAGGCTGACGCCACGGTTCGTGATCTGTTCGAACTGACCCGCATGCACAACATTTCCGGCGTTCCGGTGCTGCACGATGGCGACTTGGTCGGCATCGTCACTTCCCGTGACGTACGTTTCGAAACCCGTCTGGATGCCACCGTTCGTGAAGTGATGACGCCGAAAGAGCGTCTGGTCACTGTTCGCGAAGGCGCCGACAAGAACGAAGTCCGCGAGCTGCTGCACAAGCATCGCCTGGAAAAAGTCCTGATCGTCGACGACAAGTTTGCCCTCAAAGGCATGATGACTGTCAAAGACATCGAAAAAGCCAAGGCCTACCCGCTGGCCAGCAAGGACGACCAGGGTCGTCTGCGCGTTGGCGCTGCGGTCGGTACCGGTAAAGACACCGGTGACCGCGTTGCAGCCCTGGTCAATGCCGGTGTGGACGTGGTGGTGGTCGACACCGCTCACGGTCACTCCAAGGGCGTGATCGACCGCGTTCGCTGGGTCAAAGAGAATTTCCCTGAAGTGCAGGTGATCGGCGGCAACATCGCCACCGGCGCAGCCGCCAAGGCCCTGGCCGAAGCCGGCGCCGACGCGGTCAAGGTCGGTATCGGCCCTGGCTCGATCTGCACCACCCGTATCGTCGCCGGTGTCGGCGTTCCGCAAATCAGTGCCATCGCCAACGTTGCCGCTGCCCTTGAAGGCACCGGTGTTCCGTTGATCGCCGACGGCGGCATTCGTTTCTCCGGTGACCTGTCCAAGGCCATCGTGGCCGGTGCTTCCTGCGTGATGATGGGCTCGATGTTCGCCGGTACCGAAGAAGCACCGGGCGAGATCGAACTGTTCCAGGGCCGTTCCTACAAGGCTTATCGCGGCATGGGTTCGCTGGGCGCCATGTCCCAGGCTCAAGGTTCCTCCGACCGTTACTTCCAGGACTCCTCGGCAGGCGCCGAGAAACTCGTTCCGGAAGGCATCGAAGGCCGTGTTCCTTACAAGGGCACCCTGAGTGCGATCATCCACCAGTTGATGGGCGGTCTGCGTTCTTCGATGGGTTACACCGGCAGCGCCAACATCGAAGAAATGCGCACCAAGCCTGAGTTCGTGCGGATCACCGGTGCCGGCATGGCCGAATCCCACGTTCACGACGTGCAGATCACCAAGGAAGCGCCAAACTACCGCGTAGGTTGAGGCTTCAAGCAAAACGTTAAATGACCGGGGCTGTTTTATTCAGCCCCGAGTCGTTTCTGAATCAAAGACTGTTTCTGAATTATTTAGACGAGACTGAATCATGGCCCTCGACATTCACGCTCACCGCATCCTGATCCTCGACTTCGGTTCGCAATACACCCAACTGATCGCCCGCCGCGTGCGCGAGATCGGTGTGTACTGCGAACTGCACCCGTTCGACATGGACGAAGATGCGATCCGCGAATTTGCGCCAAAAGGCGTGATCCTCGCCGGCGGTCCCGAGTCCGTGCACGAAGCCAACAGCCCGCGCTGCCCGCAAGCGGTGTTCGACCTGGGCGTACCGGTCTTCGGTATCTGCTACGGCATGCAGACCATGGCCGAACAACTGGGCGGCAAGGTTGAAGGCTCCGAGCTGCGTGAGTTCGGTTACGCCCGCGTTGACGTGGTCGGCAAGAGCCGCCTGCTCGACGGCATCGAAGACCACATCGACGCCGACGGCCTGTTCGGCCTCGACGTGTGGATGAGCCACGGTGACAAGGTCACCAGGATGCCGAGCGATTTCCACATCCTGGCCAGCACCCCGAGCTGCCCGATCGCCGGCATGTTCAACGACGAGCGCGCCTACTACGGCGTGCAGTTCCACCCGGAAGTGACCCACACCAAGCAGGGCGGTCGCATCCTGTCGCGTTTCGTTCTCGACATCTGCGGCTGTGAAGCCCTGTGGACTCCGTCGAAGATCGCCGAAGACGCCATCGCCAACATCCGCGCACAGGTCGGTACCGACAACGTGCTGCTGGGTCTGTCCGGCGGTGTGGATTCCTCGGTGGTTGCGGCGCTGCTGCACAAGGCCATCGGCGATCAACTGACCTGCGTCTTCGTCGACAACGGCCTGCTGCGTCTGCACGAAGGCGAGCAGGTTATGGCCATGTTCGCCGAGAACATGGGCGTCAAGGTGATCCGCGCCAACGCTGAAGACCAGTTCCTAAACAACCTGGCCGGCGAAGCCGATCCAGAGAAGAAGCGCAAGATCATCGGCCGCACCTTCATCGACGTGTTCGATGCCGAATCCTGCAAGCTCGACAACATCAAGTACCTGGCTCAGGGCACCATCTACCCGGACGTGATCGAGTCGGCTGGCGCGAAAAGCGGCAAGGCCCACGTGATCAAGTCGCACCACAACGTGGGCGGCCTGCCGGAAGAGATGAACCTGAAACTGGTCGAGCCGCTGCGCGAACTGTTCAAGGACGAAGTCCGTCGTCTGGGCCTGGAACTGGGCCTGCCGTACGACATGGTCTACCGTCACCCGTTCCCGGGCCCGGGCCTGGGCGTGCGCATCCTCGGCGAAGTGAAGAAGGAATACGCCGACCTGCTGCGTCGCGCCGACCACATTTTCATCGAAGAACTGCGCAAGGCCGACTGGTACCACAAGGTCAGCCAGGCCTTCGTCGTGTTCCAGCCGGTGAAATCGGTTGGCGTGGTCGGCGACGGCCGTCGTTACGCCTGGGTCGTGGCCCTGCGTGCGGTGGAAACCATCGACTTCATGACCGCACGTTGGGCTCACCTGCCTTACGAACTGCTGGAAACCGTTTCCGGCCGCATCATCAATGAAATCGAGGGTATCTCGCGCGTTACTTACGACGTGTCGAGCAAGCCGCCAGCGACCATTGAGTGGGAGTGATCCCGCGTCGCGCCATGACGGTGTGAGTGCTGGCAGTCCAAGGCCGCGTGAACGGTGTTCACGCGGCCTTTTTGTTGCCGCTTACAAAGGCCCGTGCCAGCCGGCCAGGGTCAGGCCCCGCTCGTTCAGCGCCTTGATCAAGGCTTCGACGCTGCCGCAGCGCTTCTCATGGAGCGTCGGCCAGGCGGGACGCTCGATAAAGTAGCGGCCGGATTCAAAGTGGATCGGCGTACGTGCAATCACGTTGTCGCGACCGCGGTGCAGAAGCAGCGTTTCGCGGGGCTCCTGTTTCAAGGTGTACATCCCCGGACGACTCAGCAATTGATCGATCTCCTTTTTCGTCCCGGCTTTCCACGGTGTTTGCACTTGCAGGCGGATATCACCTTGTACGCGGCCGGTCGGATTGCCGTTATGGTCAAGAAAAGTCTTGCCAGGGTCCGGTTCGAATCCGCGAGCCTCGCCGTAGCCGACATCCTCGATGCGCAGGCCGACTGCGTCTTCCAGCTCACTGACCCCCGCGACGCCCTCGAAGGTATTGGAGTGTGAATTGCCCATGAGCGCGGCCCATTTGTGCGGGCCGCGTGCGGCCTGGTCGGCCTCGATGATCGTGTGGGCAAAGAAGTTCATCATCTTCTGGCGGATTGTCGGGTCGAGGCCTCGCATGCCTTCCAGTCTGTAACTGGCCATGCAATCGATGGCTTGGATGCGCACGCCGTGGCGGTTGGCCTCTTTCACCAGATTGAGAAAGGTGTAGCGCCGTGTCGGGTCGGTCATGTGACCCTGGTCGAGGCTTTCCAGATAAAGCTCAAGGTCCTGGGACATCACGGAAGTCCTGGCGAAGTTGTCCAGGGCTGCCTGATGGAAGTCCGTGAGCAGGTGTTCCATGTAAAGCGTTTTCACCCCTTTGCGGGCCAGGGTCGGCATCTGTTCGATGAGCCACTGTTTACTGCCGATATCGGCATGGCTCTCACCGATGACCAGCCCCTGGAACCGAGCGAGCAATTGTTCGATGAATGACTCGGCTGTCACGGTCGGGTCTACAGTAGGCAGGACCGGACGCGGACGTAAGTTCAGCTCTGCGAAGAAACGCATGGCAGCTTCGCGCAGCTGCCTGCGCAGAGCCCTGAATGCGTTGAGCGGGGAGTGACTGTCGAGGCTCTCGAATGCATCGCCCAGTATGCGGGCGTTCTTCAGTTCGCTGCGAAACGGCTTGGGAATGTCATAGGGCGAATGGGTGACAGCGGTGTCAGTCAGCGGCATTTCAGGAGTGGCCAACGTACCTGCGCCGGCAGGTTCGATGCCTGGGGTTTCTGGCGTTGCCATCGGATCGATTCGCACCCGTTTGAGCGTCAAGCCTTCATCTGCCAGCGCTTGTGTCAGCTCATGCACACTGTCGAAATGACGGCCGCTGACTGTCGCCCATCGGGGGCGAACGATGAAAAAACCTCCGGCATCCTGCTGGATCGGCGTATGTACCAGCGTCCCGTCGCCGCTGCGGTGGACCAGCGTGGACGGTTCCTGAAGCATGAACATGCCTCTTGCGGGCAAGGCCTCTTCCAGCGTGCGGGCGGAGGCCAACGGGGGCGGCGCATTCAATTGCAAACGCATGTCGCTTTTGATCAGATCGATGGGGTTGCCCAACAGGTCCCGCACCTTCTTGCCCGGGTCGGTCGATAACACGCCAGCCTTGCCCACGGGCAGTTCTTCGATACGCAATGAAGCGGCACCCTCCAGCTCGCTGAGTCCGGCGACCTTGTCGAAGGTGCTGGCGCGTGTCTCATCTACCAGGGCTATCCAGCGATGGGATCCTCGTGCTGCTTGATCGGCCCGGATCACCGCGTCGGAAAAATAATTCATCATCTTCCGGCTGCTGACCTCGGAGGTGTTCTCCATATTCGGAAAGCGGCGGCTGGCCATGCAATCGATGGCTTGTACGCGGATGTGGTTTTTCTGAGCGGCTTTCACCAGTTCCGTATAGGAATGGGGGCCGGCAGGATCGGCAGCGAATCGGGTGTCGAGGGCTTTGAGATAGTCCTCAAGTGCGGGTGGCAGCTTGCCAGTCTTGTGGAACAAGTCCAGTTCCGCCTGATGGAAATCGGTCAGCAGATGATCCAGATACAGGGTTCTGACCTTCTGTTTGTTCAGTGCCTTGAAGTTGTCGATCAATACACCACGGGCGCCTGAGGCGGCGTTGTCTTGACCGAGCACCAGCCCCGGGACTTCCTTGAGCAGACGCTTGGTCATCTCCGCGAAGGGAGTCGCAGGCTTGAATGGTGGTATGGCTGGACGCGGAGGCAGATTCGGGGCGCTGAAAGAGTCGATGGAGGCGTCATACAGGCTGCGACGCAGCATCTTGAAGTCCTGATAAACACTGTCGCTTCCCTGCAGGCTGTCCAGCGCAAAGTCATCGGTCTGGCCTTGCGCTACCGAGCGCAGCGTCGCTCTGTAGGGTTGAGGAACGTCATACGGCATGGGTTGCATCGCCACTTCGGGCAGCGGATCGGCAGTGTGTCCCCAGGGCCAGTCGCCGAATATTTTTCCGCCTCCCCTGAGGCCTGGGCGTGCGACAGGTTGCCACTTGAGTGCTTCGTTCAGGCGCACCGGCACGTTGCGATAAAACGAATAGGGATTGCTCGGATCGACGATAACCCAGCCGCGCATCTGCTCGACATAGCGCACCTGGTAGAAGCCGTCGGATCCGGCACGGCGCATATAGATGTAATGCTTGCCGGAAGCGGTTTGAATGATTCCCTGCAGTTTCGGATTGCCGGTCTCCATCCGGGTGCTTTCGCCGATTTCGGTCTTGAACGATGCGAGAAAATCCTCCGGTGCCGCAGGCAATACCTGTTTCGGCGCGATCTCGGCCAGCGTTGGCAGCGGCGAACGGGCCAGTGCCGCTTCGGCGAGTTTTTCTTGCGGTGCGATGGACAGCGCCGTTTGAGCGAGTTCTTCTTCCGGTTCGATAAATGTTTCGGTTTCGGCAATTTCGGGCAGAAGCTCGCCGCCCTTGATGAAAAGGGCGTTGAACACGGTATCGATGGCCGTGAATATCGCCCCGGTCACGCCAGTCTTGCGCGCCTCTGGCGTCTTGCCATTGACTGCCTGGTCGATCTGCAGGCCAACGTTGGCGATGCCTGCACCGACCACCGCCAACGCCACCGGCCAGCCAACGGCTGCCATGGGACCGAACATGCGATTGAAAGCATTCAGATAGCCGACCCACAGTTTTTTACGCAGATCGCCATTGGAATGCATCATGAATTCCCCATCGCTGATCATGCGGGCGTGGGTGGCGGTTCCCAGAAAAGTGAACACATCGGTGGTCAGTGCATTGCCTGTACGGGCGACGAGGGAGTGATCGTCGCTGTCCCAGGTACTGACCAAGAGATCCAGCGCATGATTGAGTCCGACATTCTCGATATGCGGGGCGCGCCACAGTTCCGAGACGACTCCGGCGAGCGGGCCTAGTGCCCAGAGCCATCGCCGTTTCGCGACCGCACGCCATGACGTGTCCTCGATGATGTCGTGATCGGCGACCTGGAAATGCGCCATGAAGCGTTTTCGATCGGAAGGTTTTCTGATTTGCGACAGCACCCACCAATGCAGGTCGCGAGCGTTTTGCAAGGCATGCACCCCCCAGATTTCCCCCGGTACGTAAAGGATCACGCCGCCATGGCCATCGGTGATGCACAGGATGTCGGTCGCGACGAAACCGCCGATTTTCAGCAGGCCGATCCGCAAGCCGTCAGCCGGCAGGGCTTCGTCTTCGAGCATCTGGCGGGTGACCGGCCAGCTCACATTGCCGGCGACCGCTTTGACGGCCGTTCTGAAGTTGTCATCCGACAGCCGACCACTTTCACGATCCTCCATGGCCTTTGCCAGAAAGGTGCATTTGGCCAGGGCCCTGAAGGTCTTTGCGTGTTTGCTCCAGAACGCATCGACTTTTTTCCGGTAACGATCGGCAAAGTTGATCCCCCAGAACGCTTTCAATACATCACTGCTGTGCAGGCGTACCTCGTTGCTCTCGTTGTAGGTGCCCGCCTCCGGTCCTGCGGTGTAGAAACCGGCATCGGCGTCGAGCAGGTCGGCGTTGTCCTGGTCGTGAACGCTGAATCGCTGGATCACCAGCTGTGGCAGGGTCATCGATTCACGCGGAGTTTCGAACAGGTGCTCCCAGCCTGTGAACGTTCGAGAGCTGCTTTGTGCTGCGTGAAACCGATGCCAATAAACCTGTTCGGGTTCCAGGTGGGCGAGGTCATGTCTGGCGAGGATGTCCTTGGCGATGGCGCAGGCCATTTCGTACATGTCGGGGCAGGCCGCGACCAGTGTCGGCACCAATGCCTTGAGCGCCTTGCGGTCGTCGGCGTTGGGCAGGGCGATGTCTTTTGTTGTGTCCACAGTCTTTCCTTGAGCGTGGTGGTTGAAAAAAACACCGCGATCATTTCAAGTGCAGGCACGACACGTCTGTCAGCTAGGGTGACGATTGATTGTCGTATTTGGGGAAAACCGGATAGGAAAAATCCGCAGCGAACGAGCGATCCGTAACCCGGGCGGGTCGAAATTGACCCGCCCGGTTTCCGATCAAGCTGGAAGACGGCTTTGGAGTTGCAGTCCCATCTGCTTCAGTGCGCTGGATAACTGTTCAAGATTATCGTAGGGAACGCGGTTGACCGTCCCCCAGGATGGTCGATCAATGTAGTAGCGCCCATCCGCGAAAGTCTGAACGGGGGTTTGTACAACCTCGCCCGTCTGGCTGCGGTGAAACAATCGGTAGACCCCTTCGAAACGATCGAAAACATACATGCCTGCGCGATAAAGCAATTGATGGATCTGCAACTCGCTGCGGCTTACCAAAGGCGCTTCTGCGCGCAAAAGCAGATCGGCGAAATGGGTATCGACGGTTCCGCGCAATGTCTGTGTCTGTGGATGGGGTCCGCGTTCTATCGCAACGCCTGGGTCTGGCTCAATGCGCTCGCCCTGTCCCGGATCGACTTCCTCGATCCGAACGCCGATTCCACCTTTCAGTTCGCTGATACCGGCCACCCCTCTGAACGTATTGGTATTTTCGACTCCCGTCAGCACCACCCACTTGCCAACGTCATTCATGGTCTCGTCGATGAACATGATGTCGGCTGTCAGGTGGGTGGTCGCCATCTGCTGTTCAGGCAGCGTGAGCGCAACGGTTTTTTTGTAGGTCGCCGCACAATCGGTGGCCTGGACCCGAATACCGTTTTGTCGGGCCGTCCTGACCAGCGCCAGTTCGTCAAACTGCGCTGCGGGATCGGTGCCGAGCCGGCTCAGGTACAGTTGCAGGTCTTCGGACATGACGCCGGACCTGAAGTAGTCATTCAGTTCGACCTGGGCAAAGTCATTGAGCAATCGACGTACGTAGAGTGTCTTGACTCCATTGCGCGCCAGCACGGGCATGTTCTGGATGATCAATCGCATGCTGGTGATACGGTCCGGGGTCTCGCCAATGACCAGGCCGGGCGCTTCTTCGAGTGCCTGTGCAATGAAGTCGGCGAAGGTCGTCGAGGGCGTGACCGCCGGAATCGGCGGGCGTGGAGGCAGGTTCGCCCATGGAAGGTTGCCGAAGAAGCGTCTGGCGGAAGTCAGGAGTGCGCTCGCCTTGTCGGCGCAATACAGCGCATAACGGTCTGGAGCGATAAACCCGCCATCGGGACCAATCTGCAGACGGACATGGGTTTCGCGCAGTTGCAGCGCCCAGCGTTTCAGCTCGAGCCGTCGTGCCCCGGCAACGTCATAGGGCGTCTGGACCTGATGGATCGCATTGGAGGTCGAAGGCTGGGGTTCGGCAGGGGGTGGGGCAGATGAAGCGACGGGTTCTACGGGTTGCGCGGATTCCTCGGGTGTCGGCTCGAGCTCGTCGAGTTCCAGTACCACGTCTACGGTGCATTGTTTGCCGAGGCATTGACCGCCGCCCTTGAGGCCCAACTGAGTCATGCGCTCCCAAACCCCTTCGTCATTCAAGCGCACCGGCATTGCATGGATAAGCTGATTGGGTCTCACCGGATCGACGATCGCCCAGAATCCGCCGCCCTGTGAGTCGGTGAAGTAGCGGACGTAATAAGCCGTGTCGTTCATGACGATGGCGTAGGGAGGGTCGGTATTCAGCCTGTAGATACCCTGAAACTTGCCAGTCTCGGATACCGGCGTCAGACCTTCCAGCAGTTCGTTCGATCGATAGTGTGGGGGAATCTCAGGCACCTGCACGGTTTCAGGCGCTGTCGAAGACAACTCCTCCAGGGCCGGAAACACTTCATTCGGATGTTCCGGCTCCAGTTCGGTTGCCGTATCGGCCTCGGCCATTTCTCCGGCCTCGACGGCTGGCGACGCGCCATCGAACTCGGCAAGAAACGGCAGGTTGAACAACGCATCGATACCACTGACGATTGCTCCGATCACTCCATCCTTGCGCTCCGCGGCAGTCTTGCCGTTGACCGCCTGATCAATGTTCAGCCCCATGCTGGCGAGGCTGGCGCCGATCACCGGCAATGCCACGGGCCAGCCGACGACGGCCATCGGACCCAGTACTTTGAGACCGGCGCTCAAGTAGCCGATCCACAGCTTCTTGCGCAGATCGCCATTTGAGGTCAGGGAAAGGTCGGCTTCAGCGAACATGGCGTTGCGGGTGGAATCACGAAGCCAGCTGAACGCGTCTTCGCTGACTGCCTGTTCATTCTGATTGATAAGGTGATGATCGCCGTGCCCCCAGGTGGCGACCAGGCGATTCATCAGATCGCTGATGTTCTCGGTCATCGAGTGCCGGTCGGCCAGCGGGAAGTGTTTGAGGAACAGCTCGCGCGGCGCGTTTTCGTTCAGTTGTTGCAGAGCCCACCAGTGCAGCTCGTAAGGTGTATTCAGTACATGGAATGCCTGAGTGTCTCCGGGGACGTAAACGATATGCCGCCCCTTTGAATCGATGATGCGCAGGATGTCCGTGGCGACATGGCCGGCGATATCCAGGGCGTAGACCTGCGCGCCATGGACGCCCCCGGTTTCTGTTTGCAGGGTGTGCAGGTCGACGGGCCAGGTCAGCGGGCCGATGACCGCATTGACCACTGTCAGAAAGTCATCGTCACTCAGGTGACCGAGCTCCCGCGCTTCGACGGCTTTGCCGAGGAAGCTGCATTTTGCCAGGGTGCGGAACTCGCCGGAGTGGTTGTTCCAGAAGGTTTGCAGTTCGTTGCGGTAACGCTCGCTGAAGTTGATGTCCCAGAACGCCCTGAGCACCTCGTTGCCGTGCAGGCGAACCTCGTTGGTTGCATCGAAGTTTTCGGCGTCAGGCCCTGCGCTGTAAAAGCCCCCGTACAGATCCAGCAAGTCGGCATTGTCCTGATCGGTGACCCGGAATCGCTGAATCACCAGTTGCGTCAGGGTCAGGCTCTCATAGGGTTTTTCACCATAGTGCTGCCAGCCGGTGAAGGAGACGGCCAGGCTCTGCGCGGTTCTGAATCGGTGGTAATAGACGTGATCGGGGTCAAGGTCGGTAATGCCGTGTCTGACCAGCAGCTCTTTGGCTACCCGATGGGCTGTGTCGTTGAGGCTCGGGCAAGCCGTGACGACCTGGGTGGCGATGATCTTGAGCGCGGCTTTGTCGGCAGCGTTGGGCAGTGAGCGGGGTTCTGCTGTGTTCATTGGCTCTGATCCTTGAGAAGAGGGCTGGAGAATGAGCCATTCGTTCCAGGGCGGTGCGGTACATATCTACCACCCGCCGGTGGACGGATCTGCGGCCATCCGCCGCGTCACCCTTACTGTTTCGCAAGCGCAGGTGTATCGTATTCGCCTTTTGCGGGCGCCCTGGCCTGCGGCTGATCTGTGAGGTAGTTGTGTCCATGTCCTTTTCCCGTCGACAAATCCTCGGTGGCCTGGCCGGTCTGGCAGTGGTTGGCGCGGGAGCCGGCGGCGCGACGCGTTACTGGTTGGGCAAGGTTGCGGATGCCAACGCCGGTCACGACTACGAACTGATCGCCGCGCCACTGGATGTCGAGCTGGTGCCAGGACACAAGACTGAGGCCTGGGCCTTCGGCCCGTCGGCTCCGGGCACCGAATTGCGCGTGCGCCAAGGTGAGTGGCTGCGGGTGCGGTTCATCAATCACCTGCCGGTGGCGACGACCATTCACTGGCACGGCATCCGCCTGCCGCTGGAAATGGACGGTGTGCCTTACGTATCGCAACTGCCGGTGCTGCCGGGCGAATACTTCGATTACAAATTCCGTGTGCCGGACGCCGGCAGCTATTGGTATCACCCGCACGTCAGCAGCAGCGAAGAACTCGGTCGCGGGCTGGTCGGGCCGTTGATCGTCGAGGAGCGCGAGCCGACCGGATTCAAGTACGAAAAGACCCTCAGCCTGAAGAACTGGCACATCGACGACGAGGGCAACTTCGTCGAGTTCAGCATCCCGCGCGAAGCGGCCCGTGGCGGTACGGCGGGGCGGCTGTCGACCATCAACGGCGTACCTTCGCCGGTGATCGAGCTGCCGGCGGGGCAGATCACCCGCGTACGCTTGCTCAACCTCGATAACACGCTGACCTATCGCATCAACATTCCCGGCGTCGAAGCGCAGATCTATGCGCTGGACGGCAACCCGGTCGAGCCGCGCCCGTTGGGCAAGGAGTACTGGCTCGGTCCCGGCATGCGCATCTGCCTGGCGATCAAGGCACCGCCGGCCGGTGAGGAACTGTCGCTGCGCAATGGCCCGGTGCGTCTGGGCACCCTGCGTTCGGTGGCCAACAATGATGCGCCGACCGACTGGCCGAAAGCGCTGCCGGCCAACCCAGTGGCCGAGCCGGACCTGGCCAATGCCGAGAAACTCAACTTCAATTTCGAATGGGTCGGGTCGGTGTCGGTGAATGTCGACAACGGCAAACCGCCGAGCCTGTGGCAGATCAACGGCAAGGCATGGGACATCACCGACAAGACCTGCGCCGACCGGCCGATCGCCAGCCTGAAACTGGGCCAGAGCTATATTTTCGAACTGAAGAACATGACCCAGTACCAGCACCCGATCCACCTGCACGGCATGAGCTTCAAGGTGATTGCGTCGAACCGGCACAAGATCGTGCCGTACTTCACCGACACCTACCTGCTGGGCAAGAACGAGCGCGCGCAAGTGGCGCTGGTGGCGGATAACCCGGGGGTGTGGATGTTCCACTGCCACGTGATCGACCACATGGAAACCGGCCTGATGGCCGCCATCGAGGTGAAGTGATGCGCCAGATTCGCCCCGCGGCGATCATCGACCGCAGCCGAGACCGCGACTTCATGCGTGAAGCCTTGGCCTTGGCGGCCCAAGGCGCGGCCCTCGGCGAAGTGCCGGTGGGCGCGGTGCTGGTGCAGGACGGCGAGATCATTGGTCGTGGTTTCAACTGCCCGATCAGCACCAACGATCCCAGCGCACACGCAGAAATGGTCGCGATCCGCGCCGCCGCGCAAGCGGTGGATAACTATCGTCTGCCGGGCAGCACGCTCTACGTGACGCTGGAACCGTGCAGCATGTGCGCCGGGCTGATCGTGCATTCGCGGGTTGCGCGGGTGGTGTACGGCGCGTTGGAGCCCAAGGCCGGGATTGTGCAGAGTCAGGGGCAGTTTTTTACCCAGGGCTTTCTCAACCATCGAGTGTTGTATGAAGGTGGGGTGTTGGCGGAGGAGTGTGGGGCGGTGTTGACCGAGTTCTTCAGGGCGCGGCGCGCGAAACCGGCAGACTGAACACAAAACCAATGTGGGAGCGGGCTTGCTCGCGAAGAGGGAGTGCCAGGCGACATTGATGTACCTGACACATCGCCTTCGCGAGCAAGCCCGCTCCCACAGGGGATCTCCTATTTCCGGAGGTCGGGGTTACTTCTTCGCGACAATCACCGCCCGCATCGGCGCCGGCAGTCCTTCGATCGTCTTGCTGTGATCCTCAGGATCAAGGAAATCGCTCAGCGACTGATACTTCATCCACTCGGTCCCGCGCTGTTCTTCAACGGTGGTGGTGCTGACATCCACGCATTTCACATCGGTGAAACCGGCACGACGCAACCACAATTCCAGCGCCGGCACCGACGGCAGGAACCACACGTTACGCATCTGCGCATAACGGTCTTCCGGCACCAGCACCTGATGCTTGTCGCCCTCGACCACCAGCGTTTCCAGCACCAGTTCGCCACCCTTCACCAGGCAATCCTTCAGCGCCAGCAAATGCTCGATAGGCGAGCGGCGGTGATAGAAAACACCCATGGAAAACACCGTGTCGAAGCCTTCGAGGTTTGGCGGCAGGTCTTCGAACGGGAAGGGCAAGTGCCAGGCATTCGGCTCTGACAGATAACGCTGCACCGCCTGGAACTGGCAGAAGAACAGCCAGTTCGGATCGACGCCGATCACGCTGTCGGCGCCGGCACCGAGCATGCGCCACATGTAGTAGCCGTTGCCGCAACCGACATCGAGGATGCGTTTGCCCTTCAGATCCAGATGCGGGGAGACCCGCGACCACTTCCAGTCCGAGCGCCATTCGGTGTCGACGTGCACGCCGAACAGATCGAACGGCCCCTTGCGCCACGGCGACAGGCCCATCAGCGCCGTACGCATTTGCGCGCGGGTTTCATCGTCGCAATCGGTGTCGAGTTTCAGGCCGTCGAGCAAGTCGACTTCGGTCGGCTGGATCTTTGGCAGGGCATCCAGCGCACTTTGCCAGCGCTCCAGATCGCCGTGGCCCTTCTCCATTTTCTTGTCGAGCTGCACTTGCAGGGTGCTGGCCCATTCGGCCAGCGGCGTGCCGGCCAGACGGCGGGCGAGGGGGGACAGATCAATCATGGCAAGGCAATCAACGAGGCAAAGTTAAGACACTGGAACCACGGCACGACTTTCGAGAACCCGGCGGCCAGCAGGCGTTCGCGGTGTTCTTCGAGGCTGTCGGGCTTCATGACGTTTTCGATGGCGCTGCGCTTCTGGGCGATTTCCAGTTCGCTGTAACCGTTGGCGCGCTTGAACGCGACGTGCAGATCGGTCAGCAGCGCATGTTCTTCGGCATCGTTGAAGCGCAGCTTCTCCGACAGAATCAGCGCGCCGCCCGGCAGCAACGATTGGCGGATGCGCGCCAGCAATGCCGTACGCTGATCCGGAGCGATGAATTGCAGGGTGAAGTTCAGCGCCACCACCGAGGCCGGTTTGAAATCGAGGGCGAGGATGTCGCCTTCGATCACCTCGACCGGCAGCAACTCCTGGAACATCGAATCCTGACCGTTGAGGTATTCGCGGCAGCGCTCGACCATGGCGGCCGAGTTATCCACCGCGATCACCCGGCAACCGTCAGTGCGCACATGGCGACGCAGGGCTTGGGTCACCGCACCGAGCGATGAGCCGAGGTCGTAGAGCACGCTGTTCGGCTGGGCGAACTGCGCTGCGAGCACACCGAGGTTTTCCACGATGGTCGGATAACCCGGCACCGAGCGCTTGATCATGTCCGGGAACACCCGCACCACGTCTTCGTTGAAGGCGAAGTCAGGCACCTGGGCCATCGGCTGGGCGAAAATGCGATCGGGTTCTTTGCTCACGGCGGTTCCGGCGGTGTCGATGAAAAGGCCGGCATTTTAGCCAAACTGGCGCGCAGATGCGCGGGTTGTCTGATAAACCGCTTTGCAGCGGGTGATCGTTCCCACGCTCCGCGTGGGAATGCATCCCGTGACGCTCTGCGTCACTTACGCAAAGACGCAGCGCGTAGTAACGATCGGTTTCAGAGGTCGGGACGTTTGGTTTGGGAGAACGCCGATGCCGCAATCCCCCACTGCCCCAGCCAGTAACTGAGGATGATGATGTAAGGCGCCGCATTGAACGGTGACACGAACCGGTTGATGCCGATCACGCTATCGGAGAACACGAACGCCACCGCGCCGCCCGCCGCCAGCAACGCCGAACGCTGAGGTACGCCGCTGCCGAGCCGGGCCAGGGCGCGCCAGAGCATGGCGCTGATGGCCGTTCCGTAAACGATCACCGGCACGGTCAGCGGCCCCAATCCGCTGGAGATCAGGATGCCCAACAGCACAGCGCCGACACTGAGCGCCAGGATCAGTGGCAGCAGGGCCAAGCGCCGGCAATCGCTGAGGTAAGCCTTGAGATACGCCAGATGCGCGACCAGAAACGCACCTAGGCCAAACACGAACAAATCCCCCGGCCACGCCAGCAGCACATCGCCGATCAACGAGAAAATCAGACCGAGGCTGATCCAGCGGCGATAGTCGCTGGGCGGCGCATCATGCAACCAGCCAAGCAGGGCCAATACCGGCAACGGTTTGACCAGCAGACACAGCAGCGCCGCATGGGTGCTCAGGCCGTAGAGGAAAGTCACCGCGCCCATCAGCGCGAGGATCAGCCAGCCCACGATCAGTTCACCGAAATGGCGCAGTCAAAGGTCTCCACCGGCAACACTTCCGGCGCCCACGGTTGCTGCGAAGTCAGGCGCAGGCGCCCGGTGCCGGTTGCGAAGGCCTGGAAGCGCCAGGTCGAGAGGCCGGCCGCGCCGACCACGCCGGCATCTTCCGGATTGCTGTAGACCTCGGGGCTGAGGGCGCGCAATACGCCGCCGGCGGAATCCTGGATGGCCCAGCGGTAACCGGTGGTGGGGTTGCTCGGGAGCGTGACGATCAGATTTTGCCCGTTGGTCAGGCGCACCGGGCATTGGCTCTGTTTTTCCACGGTCACGTTGGTTTTCGGTTGCGTGGCACAGGCGGCCAGCAGGGCGAGGGACAGGGGGACAAACAGGCGAAGGGGGGACATGAATTCAGCGGCTCCGGCGTTGGCGACGAACGGCGAGCATAACTGAAGATGAGACAAAGTGTGACAACGCCAGGCTTGGCGTCATCTTTAGCATCGCCGGCCCTCACCCCAGCCCTCTCCCGGAGGGAGAGGGGGCCGAGCGGGGAATATTTAAGAGATACGCCGACCTGAAAGTTCTTCGCTGAATCCAGAATCAACCCGGTCTTTCAGGTCGATGTAATTCGAAAGACGCCAAGGTCGGCTCCCTCTCCCTCCGGGAGAGGGCTGGGGTGAGGGGCTGCGATGCCAGCCCCCCTCAATACCTCAAGACGAAATCAAAAAAGCACCTTCGCCACATCCGCAAACTTCTTGGCGAAATGCACGGTAATGCCTTCCTTCAGGTAGTCCGGCAACTCTTCAAAGTTTCCGCGATTCGGCTCCGGCAGAATCAACTCGAAGATCTTCTGCCGCCGCGCCGCAATCACCTTCTCGCGCACCCCGCCAATCGGCAGTACATGCCCGGTCAGCGTCAGCTCGCCGGTCATCGCCACACCTTTTTTCGGCGCCTGATTACGGGCGAGGGAGAGCAGGGCACTGGCCATGGTCACGCCGGCGCTCGGGCCGTCTTTCGGTGTCGCGCCTTCCGGCACGTGCAGGTGGACGAAAGCTTCGTCGAAGAATTTCGGATCGCCACCGAAGGATTTGAGGTGCGAACTGACGTAGCTGTAGGCGATCTCCGCCGACTCCTTCATCA
The DNA here is from genome assembly GCF_001655595.1 of Pseudomonas sp. DR 5-09. NCBI lineage: Bacteria > Pseudomonadati > Pseudomonadota > Gammaproteobacteria > Pseudomonadales > Pseudomonadaceae > Pseudomonas > Pseudomonas sp. DR 5-09. The sequence goes on along the minus strand of NZ_CP011566.1, from coordinate 5,197,561 downwards.
CATCGCCCAGTTGCCCGGTGAGTTTGAAACCACGATTGAGCGTGTGAATCCGCGTGGCCTCGATCGGCAAGGTCGCGCCGCCCATGCTGGTCCAGGCGAGCCCTGTAATCACACCAGTGCCGGACAGCACTTGCTCGTTACGGAACACCGGATGTCCAAGCGAGGCTTCGAGGTCTTTCGGGCCGATCTTGATCACCGCTTTCGGATCCTCGATCAGCTTCATCACCGCTTTGCGCACCAGTTTGCCCATCTGTTTTTCCAGCTGGCGCACGCCGGCTTCACGGGCGTAACCGTCGATCAAAGCCTTGAGGGCGGTGTCGCTGATGCTCAGGCTGCCCTTGGACACACCGGCCTTTTCCAACAGTTTCGGCCACAGGTGACGCTTGGCGATGGCGACTTTTTCTTCGGTGATATAGCCCGACAGGCGAATCACTTCCATCCGGTCCAGCAGCGGGCCGGGGATCGAATCCAAGGTGTTGGCGGTGCACACGAACAATACTTTCGACAGGTCCATCCGCAGGTCCAGATAGTGGTCGAGGAATTCGACGTTCTGTTCCGGATCAAGCGTTTCCAGCAGCGCCGAGGCCGGGTCGCCCTGATAGCTCTGGCCCATCTTGTCGATCTCGTCGAGCATGATCACCGGGTTCATCACTTCGACGTCTTTCAGCGCCTGCACCAGTTTGCCCGGCTGCGCGCCGATGTAAGTGCGGCGGTGGCCCTTGATCTCGGCTTCGTCGCGCATGCCGCCGAGGCTGAAACGGTAGAACGGCCGGCCGAGGGATTCGGCGATGGATTTGCCGACGCTGGTTTTACCCACGCCCGGCGGGCCGACCAGCAGCACGATGGAGCCGCTGATCTCGCCTTTATAGGCACCGACCGCGAGGAATTCGAGAATACGGTCCTTGATGTCCTCGAGCCCTGCGTGGTGCTTGTCCAGCACCTTGCGCGCGTGCTTGAGGTCGAGCTTGTCCTCGCCGTACACGCCCCACGGCACCGAGGTCGCCCAGTCGAGGTAGTTGCGGGTGACCGCGTATTCCGGCGATCCGGTTTCGAGGATCGACAGCTTGTTCATCTCTTCTTCGAGACGTTTCTGCACCTGCGTCGGCAGGACCTTGCCCTCCAGACGCTGCTCGAACTGTTCGAGGTCGGCGCTGCGGTCGTCCTTGGTCAGGCCGAGTTCCTGCTGGATGACCTTGAGCTGTTCCTTGAGGAAGAACTCGCGCTGATGCTCGCCGATCTTGCGGTTCACTTCGGCGGAGATTTCTTTTTGCAGGCGCGCGACTTCGACTTCCTTGCGCAGCATCGGCAGGACTTTTTCCATGCGCTTGAGCATCGGCACGCAGTCGAGCACTTCCTGCAGTTCATTGCCGGTCGCCGATGTGAGGGCGGCGGCGAAGTCGGTCAGCGGCGACGGATCGTTGGGGCTGAAGCGGTTGAGGTAGTTCTTCAGCTCTTCGCTGTACAGCGGGTTGAGCGGCAGCAGTTCCTTGATCGCGTTGATCAGCGCCATGCCGTAGGCCTTGACCTCGTCGGTCGGCTCGGTGGGCTGGTGCGGGTATTCGACTTCCACCAGGTACGGCGGGCGATGGTGTTTGAGCCAGGTCTTGATGCGTACGCGGCTCAGGCCCTGGGCGACAAATTGCAGTTTGCCGTTTTCGCGGCTGGCGTGATGCACCTTGACCAGGGTGCCGTATTGCGGCAACGCCTTGGTGTCGAAGTGGCGCGGGTCTTCCTGGGGCGTGTCCATGAAGAACAGGGCCAGGGAGTGGTGTTCGGATTTGCTGACCAGTTCGAGGGTTTCGGCCCAGGGTTCTTCGTTGACGATGACCGGCAGGACCTGCGCCGGGAAGAACGGGCGGTTGTGGATCGGGATGATGTAGACCTTGTCCGGCAGGTTCTGGCCGGGCAGGGCGAGGCCTTTGCCTGGGACGTGGTGTTCGATGTGTTCGGCGTCGGTTTCGGTGATGTCGTCGGGGTTCTCGGGGAATTCTTGCTGGTCGCTCATGGGGCACCTGCGCAATTGGGTATGGCTGTTAGATGGGGCAGGGTTTGGGTGGTTTCAATGGGGGTGGGTGTTTCTGCTTGTGTGTTCAGGGTTTTGACAGGGTTTTGGGGTTGGGCTTGGCGGCCTTTGGGCCGACCATGCTCTGGGTGTTTTGAGTGAATATCCGTTGCTTCGGGTGTTGCGGCTGGCGGTTCCGCTCTTACAGCGGGTCACTTTGGCAAACGCCCCAAAGTAACCAAAGGTCTTGGCCCCTGCGTTCGGCGCCTCGCTGTGGCTCGGCGTTCCTTCGTTCCGGGATTCATCCGGGGGCATCGCCTACGGTTTGCTTCGCTGCACCTCCTCTCGATGCATGCGGCTGCGCCGCACGGTCGCTGCGCTCCCACCCCCGGATAAATCCCTCCACTCAGCCTTCCGATGGGGCCGGCACGTCAAGAGCGGTACTCGAGCTAACGCTCATCGTGTTGAGTGGTGAAGAGCAGGGAAGAGCAGGGAAGAGCAGGGAAGAGCAGAGGGAGAAGGTGATGGTGAGAGGAGGAGGGAGCCGATTGGGGCTCTAATACCTGAGTTCGACTCGGTATCTCACGTCGGCGTACCTCTCCCAGACAACGCGGTCAGTCCCCTCTCCCTCCGGGAGAGGGCTAGGGTGAGGGCAGCGTCCTGACTGACTCACCACAAGCCTGACTCCCGCAGAGACCTCATCAGCATTTATGCCGGATATCGACTGACCTCGACGTTATTGATCGTTCCCACGCTCTGCGTGGGAATGCAGCCCGGGACGCTCTGCGTCCCAATCGATCTGCCAGCGAATGCGGTCTGTGGCTGGCAGTCGATTTTGTCAGGGTCGCTTAGCTGGGTGTTGGGTAACATTGTACTTCGACGTTATCCAGCACCCGATTCACCGCCAATTCCGCCAGCATGATCACCTGCTGAATCCCCAGGATCCGGTGCCTCTGCGGCGTATCGACAAAAGCCGCTACATCACTGGCCATGACGCTTGCTGTAGCCAAGGACTCACAGGCATGGGCCAACAGGCTTTCATCGTCCATGTCTGGCGATATCTGGAACATCTGGCTCGGTCGGCGACCGGGGCATTTTTTTGGAATGGGATTGAAATGGTGGTCGAGGGCGCGTTCGGCGGCTTCGTGGAGTTTCTTCGAATCGGCGGATTCGTAGGGTGAGGTGTCGTTTGATTCGGGAGGATTGGGTGTTGGTTTTTTCATGATGGAACTCCAAGTGGCAATTTGAGCTACCACGAATCGCTGCGACGCGACGGAGGGTGGTAGCTGTGCGCGGGGTCGCAGACCGGTCCACCTGAAAACCCGGCATACCCGAAGGTATCCCGCGCACAGCCACCATAAGCAAACGAGAAATACCGAAGCACTCCAGTTTGGGGTGGCGATTATGCACCAAGTGAACTGCACGGACTGCGACGCCCGTTCGCTGAATGTTTCAGCGACCCCCAAAGCCTATCCACCCCATTTCCGAGCGACAACCGACGCGACATGTCAGAAACATCCCCTGCAAACACCCTGTCTGTAGGACATACACACCCTGTGTAAAAAACGCAGCCCACAAAAAAAGGCGACACCCCTCACAGGGCGTCGCCTTCTTTCTTACTGCCGTTACAACTTACTCCGGCAGTTTGTACGCAATCACATAGTCACCCATCTTGGTGCCCAACGAACCGTGACCACCCACCACGAGCAGGACGTATTGCTTGCCGTCCTTGCCGGTGTAGGTCATCGGGGTCGCTTGGCCGCCGGCCGGCAGACGCGATTTCCACAGTTCTTTACCGGTGTTCACGTCGTAGGCGCGCAGGTACTGGTCGAGGGTGCCGCTGAGGAAGCCGACGCCGCCGGCGGTGACGATCGAGCCGCCCATGCTTGGCACGCCCAGGGTGAAGCCGATCGGGATTGGCGAGCTGTCGCGGCTGGTGCCGTTTTTGCGTTTCCAGACGACTTTGCCGGTGGTCAGGTCGATACCGGCGACGTAGCCCCAGGCCGGAGCCTGGCACGGTACGCCCAGTGGCGACATGAACGGGTGCATGATCACCGCGTATGGCGCGCCGGTGTTTGGCTGTACGCCAGCGGTTTCGCTCTCGCGTTTGCTGCCGGCCGCGACTTTTTCGCGTGGCACCATTTTCGAGACGAAGGCCATGTAGTTCGGGCTGGTGAACAGCATCTGGCGAACCGGGTCGACCGAGACGCCGCCCCAGTTGAACACACCGACGTTACCCGGGTAGATCAGGCTGCCCTGTTCCGACGGAGGCGTGTATTGGCCTTCGTAGCGCAGTTCCTTGAACTGGATGCGGCACAGCATCTGGTCGAACGGGCTGGCGCCCCACATGGCTTTTTCGGTCAGTTCCGGGGCCAGCAGGTTCAGGTCCGAACGGGCCTGGGTCGGGGCGGTGTGGTCGCCTTTCACGGCGCCTTGGGGCACCGGGATTTCCTTGATCGGGATGATCGGCGTGCCGTCGCGACGGTCGAGGACGTACAGGCTGCCCTGTTTGGTCGGAGCGATCAGCGCAGGTTTGATGCCGTCGGCGGTTTTCATGTCCAGCAGCGTTGGCTGGCTGCCGACGTCCATGTCCCACAGGTCGTGGTGGGTGAACTGGTAGTTCCAGCGCACTTTACCGGTGGCCAGGTCCAGTGCCACGACGCCGGCGCTGAATTTCTCGGCGCCCGGGGTGCGGTCGGCGCCCCATTGGTCCGGGGTCTGGTTGCCCAGTGGCAGGTAAACCATGCCGAGTTTTTCGTCGACGCTGGCCAGCGACCACATGTTGGCCGAGTTGCGGCTGTAGGTTTCACCTGGCGCCAAAGGCTCGGTGGCGTCTGGCTTGTCGCTGTCCCAGTTCCAGACGAGGTGACCGTCACGCACGTCGAACGCGCGGATCACGCCCGATGGCTCGTTGGTCGATTCGTTGTCGGTCACGTGGCCGCCCATGATCACCAGATCACGGGTGATCGCGGCAGGCGAGGTGGAGTAGTAGCCACCAGCGGTGAACGGGCCGATACCCTGGGTCAGGTCAACCACACCGTTGGTGCCGAAGCCTTCGCAGATCTTGCCGGTGTCGGCATTCAGTGCGATCAGGCGTGCATCGGCGGTCGGCAGGTACAGGCGACGCGGGCAGGCCTGGGCGACGGCTTTGCCGGCCTCGGAGATGACAGCGGAGGCTGCGTTTTCAGACTTGGCGTAAGCGGCTTCGTCGTAGTACGACACGCCACGGCAGGTCATGTGGGCGAAGCCCTTGAAGCCGACCGGGCTTTTGATCTGCGGGTCGAAGCGCCACAGTTCCTTGCCGGTGTCCGGGTCCAGCGCCAGCACTTTGCTGTGGGCGGTGCAGGCGTAGAGCATGCCGTTGGCTTTGAGCGGGGTGTTTTCGTTGGTCAGCTCGACCGGGTCATCGGCGGTCGGCAGGTCGCCGGTCTGGATGCGCCAGGCTTCCTGCAGCTTGCCGACGTTGGCCGGGGTGATCTGCTTGAGTGGCGAGTAGCGGTCACCAAACTCGGTGCGGCCATAGGCCTGCCAGTCGCCATCAGGCATGGCTGGCGCGGTGCTGGTAGTGTCGGCGGTGTCGCGACCCAGTTCGCCAAAGATTTCGCCCGGGTGGGTGAACAGGCTGGCCAGGGCGGTGACGCCGGCCAGAATCACGGCCACGGTCAAACCGCCGGTGCCCATCGGCGCCGGGCCTGCGAGCAGCAGCGGGCGACGGAACCACGGCAGCAGCATCACGAAACCGAGGACAAACCACAGTGCCAGGCGCGGCACCAGTTGCCACCAGTCCAGACCGACTTCCCACAGCGCCCAGACGGTACTGGCGAACAGCACGATGGCGTACAGGCCCAATGCTGCGCGACGGCGCATCAGCATCAGAATGCCGGTCAGCGTGATGCCGATACCGGCCAGCAGGTAATACAGCGAGCCGCCGAGCGTACTCAGCTTGATTCCCCCGGCCAGCATGGCCAGGCCCATCAGCAGAAGCAGAATGCCGAGCAGGTTCGGCAGAAGACGGCTTCGACTCGAAGCACCTTCAGTGCTCATAGTGTGGTTCTCCGTGACGTTTCAAGTTGTCCCGCGCTGTAGTCACTGTAGATGACGATCGGGCGCGGGCATGGTTCAGATAAAAACTTGTCTTGCTATCGAATTTCTTTCGCAGGACTGAGCCGCGTGCGCTGGATCAGAACGACGACTGGATCTTGATCCCGCCGATCAGCGCGTCGTCGACCTTGTCCACACCGCCCGGATGGCGGATGTATTGCAGGTTCGGGCGCACGGTCAGCCAGTTGGTGACGTGCACGCCGTAATAGAGTTCGGCGCTGTATTCGGTGTCCTGTGGTGGCAGGAAGGACGGATCGTCGTAGTCGTAGACGGCGCGGGCCTGGTTGGTCGCCTCGGCGTTCTTGCGGTAGGCCGGGTTGACGTGGACGCGGGCCAGGGCGAAACCGATGTCATCTTTTGCACGGGCGTCGAACAGGCCCTTGTAGACCACGCCAGCCTGGACGTAGTTGTCGATGGCGTTGGTCTTCTTGTCGTGCATCGTGCCGTTGGCGAACACGCTCAGACCACGGGAGTTGTCGCTGGCCACGCTGGTGATCTGTTGCTGCACGCCGAGCCACACGCCGTGTTTGCTCGAAGCGCTGCGATAGGCTTCGCCGCTCAGGGCGGCCGGCTGGCCGTTGCTGTCTTTATAGGCGTCGGTGGCCTTGGCGTTGCTGTAGTAGTAACCGGCGCGGTATTCGCCCGGCAGGCCGTTGAGCTTCGGCTTCCACACCAGTTCGATCGGCAGGATTGCGCCCTGGGTGCCGCTGCCACTGAGCTTGAAGCCGTTGCCGCGATCAAGGTTCGACGGGTTTTGCTCGTAGGCGCCGACTTGCGCGTACAGCTCTGGCGTCAGGTGGTATTTGACGCGCAGCGCCCATTGACTGACCGGCCAGTTGTACCAGATGCCGCCGACCCAGTTGCCGACCTGCGAACCGCAGAACGCCAGGTTCTGGAAGTCGCACGGGAAGCTGTTGAAGTCTTCGCCTTCACCGAAGCGGCCGACCTTGATGTCGAGCTTCTGGTCGAAGAATTTCTGCTGGTACCACATCTGCGTCAGGCGGGTGGTCTGGCCACGACCCCAGACTTCCTGGGCCGAGGTGAAACCGCCGACGCGCGGGTCGTTGATGCGGTCGTTGCTGATGTTGTTGCCGCTGCGTTTGGTCACGGTCAGCTGAAATTCAGCGTCGTTCCAGCCCAGCAGTTTTTGCAGGTCCAGATGGGTGCCGAGGCCCCATTGGTCGCTGTAGCGCGCGGTGCGGTCGTGGTCGTAGCCGCCGTGCAGATTGCTGCCCATTTCGCCGGTGTAGTCGAGCTTGAAGTCGATACCTTTTGCCGAGAGTTCGCTGCGGGTGCCGTTCCAGTCACCGAGCATCCACGGTGATTCACTGTCGAAGGCCGGGGCGGCCTGGGTGCAGGTGGCGAGGCCAAGGGCGGTGCAGCCGCCGATCAGGCGCAGGGTGGAGATAGCGCTGTCTCGGGAGAATGGAAAATCGGGCATGAATAGGGTCTTTCTTGATCTTTTTGGGGGATAAGCTGGCCGCTACGATTTGACGCAGGCAGTGAAGCGGTTCAGCAGAAGGGCGGCAGGATAATGTCCTGTTACAAAAACACAAAGGGCTTTTGCAGACATGAACCCTTTCGGATTCGGTAACAGTGCGGCAATACAGCGCATTGCGGGCGTTGGCGCAGACCTGCGATCTTCTTCGGTTGGCCTACATTTAACCCAAGGCCTTCCACCCGCCCATGCCCTCGGCTAAGGTGCGCGGCTTCTGTATTTTCACTTCGCCCAAAGGCCCGGCATGAACGACCACAATCCCGATCCGCTGCACGGCGTGACCCTCGAACAGATCCTCAATGCGCTGGTGACCCACTACGAATGGTCGGGCCTGGCCGAGCGCATCGACATCCGTTGCTTCAAGAGCGATCCGACCATCAAGTCGAGCCTGACCTTTTTGCGCAAGACACCTTGGGCGCGGGAGAAAGTCGAGCGGCTGTACGTGAAACTGATGCGCACCAAGCGTCCGCTCTGAGATGAGCGCCGTATGGCGGCGACGCCTGATCACTTCGGCTGCGGTGCTGGGCTGGGCCGGGCTGGGGATTCAGCTGTACCTGATTTTCTTCGCGCGCCTGAGCGTCGGCGCCAGTCTGCTGGGCGGGCTGGTCAGTTTCTTCAGCTACTTCACCGTGATCACCAACACCCTGGTGGCGGTGGTGCTGACCTGTGCGGTGACGGATCGCGAATCCGCAGCACGACGCTGGTTTCTGCAACCGTGGGTCAGCAGCGGGATTGCCGTCAGCATTGCGGTGGTGGGCCTGGCCTACAGCATTCTGCTGCGACATCTGTGGCACCCGCAGGGCTGGCAGTTTATCGCTGACGAATTGCTCCACGACGTGATGCCGCTGCTGTTCCTGGCTTATTGGTGGTTGTGCGTGCCGAAGGGCAGCTTGCGTCTGAAGCACCTGCCGCTGTGGCTGATTTATCCGCTGGTGTACTTCGCCTATGCGCTGTTGCGCGGGCATTTGCTGGGGGCTTACGCGTATCCGTTCATCGACGTGGCGCTGTTGGGTTATCCACAGGTGTTCGTCAATGCCGGGGGGATTCTGCTGGGGTTTGTGCTGATTGCGTTGCTGGTGATTGGCATCGACCGCTGGCAGGGGCGGCGCCTTTAGCAGCGCCGCCGCTCGTATTCACTCTTCTTCGGAGCCTTCTGCGCGCCAGTAACCGACCGCTTTGACGAACTTCTCGTCGAGTCCGTGCTCATCGAGCAGCACCCGGCGGATCTGCCGCGAAACCTTGGTCTCGGTCGCCACCCACGCATACAGATTGCCCTTGGGCACCTGCAATTGTTTGACGGTCGTCAGCAGGTTGTCCTTGCCGCCTTCGCGCAGTACCCAGATCACGTTGACCTGCGCCGCGCTTTCCAGCGTTTGCTGCTCCTTGCCGTTTTCCACTTCGATGACCACCAGCGCCTTGCGATTGGCCGCCAGCCCTTCGAGGCGGCGGGCGATGGCGGGCAGGGCGGTTTCGTCGCCGATCAGCAGGTAGCTGTCGAAGATGTCCGGCACGATCATCGAGCCACGCGGGCCGCCGATGTGCAGGAATTGCCCGGGCTTGGCCTGCTCCGCCCAGGTCGAGGCAGGGCCATCGCCATGCAGTACGAAATCGATGTCCAGCTCAAGCTTGTCGAGGTCGTAGCGGCGCGGGGTGTAGTCGCGCATTTCGGGCATCGGCACGTCGCTCTTGCCGGCGCCGAGCACCAGGGTTTCCAGCGCGGCGGCCTGTTCGGCGTTCTGCGGGAACAGCAGCTTGACGTGATCGTCGGTACCGAGGCTGATGAAGCCGGCCAGTTCCGGCCCGCCGAGGGTGATGCGGCGCATGCGCGGAGTCAGGTCGACGACGCGCAACACTTCCAGGCGACGACGTTTGATTTCGTGCATCACACGATGGATGCCTTGGGTCTGTACTTCAGTCATTCGGCTTTCTCCGGGGCAGATTGAACGGCGGGGCCGTCGACGATGGCTTTGGCGGTGTCATTGAGCAGGTCGCGCACGCGCAGGATTTCTTCCGGGCTCCAGCGTCCGTGGTGCATCTGCAGGGCATGGCGCAGGTTATGCACCGCTTCGTGGATTTCCGGCGGGCGATCATGGCCGCGCAGCGAGCGCTTGCTGACGTCGATGCGCATGCGCACGCCGTCCAGGGCCACCGCCTGTTCGCTCAGGGACTGGCGACCGGCATCGGTCACGGCGTAGCGTTTTTTCCCGCCCTCGGCATCGCCGCTGATCATTTCGCTTTCTTCAAGGAAGGTCAGGGTCGGGTAGATCACGCCGGGGCTGGGGCTGTAGGCGCCGTCGAACATGGTTTCGATCTGGCGGATCAGGTCGTAGCCATGGCAGGGCTGTTCGGCGATCAGCGCCAGCAACAGCAGTTTCAGATCGCCGGGGGCAAACACCCGTGGGCCGCGACCGCCGCGCTCGCGGCCGTGGCGTTTTTCGAAGCCGTCACGGCTGTCGCCATGCTCGCGGTGGGGGGAATGATGGTCTCTCATTTCAGTCTTCTCTCGTCGTATTTAGATACAACTTAAGATATATCTTTTCGTGCGAGCAAGGATTTTCTGACCCGAAGACGACGCCAGCGACGAACGGTGCGTGGCAGTGAGTCTGGAAACCTCATCGATACGACCATAACTAAAAAGTTAAAGTCATCACTCTATTAATCGTTGAGCTTATGTTCTAATTTGCACTCGGCCCCCCATTCTTCTTGCTGAAGTTGCTGTATGGTTTTTCAGAGAAAAGTGTCGGTAGTCTATAACTTACAGTCATTGTTTTATATTTGAAGATTTTGTTCTTTTTTCTTTCCAGTTGCAGGGGTGATTAACTACGCGTTCGTGGGAAGTTGCCTGCTTACATTCAATGGCGAACAGTCGATCATGCCCCGGCGTTGAAACTTCAAAGCCACACCGTCGATATCGGCCGGCGTTGTTTGAACTTTCAATGCTCAATCTTATAAAGACAGGGTAATGAACGATGTTCAAGAAAATCGCACTCGCTGCTCCACTGGCTGTTCTGGCACTGGGTTCTTCCATGGCGTTTGCTGCCGGCGAAGCCCGTCACTCCATCAGCCTGATCGCTCACGTTCCAACCAATGGTTTCTATGTGGTTCCGGTCGATCCGGATCTGGTCAACAAGGACCAGGACATGAGCTTCAGCCCGATCACCGGCAGCATGAAACCGGTCAACGGCTTCTTCGACACTCGTAACAACAACGGCTCGGTGCATGGTTACCTGGAAGGCGTGCCGAAGCTGGTGGGCGGCTCGAGCATCATTGATCTGGAGGTCAAGTTCAACAACGTCGTGCTCACCCAGACACCGCAACTGGTGGTCGGTGAAACCGAATCCAATGTGAACTATCGCGCACCGATCAGCATCACCGCCAAAGGCTCCACTTTCACCCCGGGTGATTACACCGGCGCGGTCACCATGATGTTCGATGCCGTGGATCCGGTACTCGGCTCGCTCTAACGTCTGGAAGTAACAAAATCCGGCTGACGGACGTTTCTGTCAGTCGGACTTCTTGTCTGTTTGCAATCAGAGTAACTGTTCATGTTCCCGATGACGCCCATCGCGGCTGCACTTGCGTTGCTGTTTTGTGCCGCAGCCATGGCGGCTCCTGCCGCCTCTGGTACGACACCGCGAAGTTTATTGGCGCAGGCCAAAGGTTTGCCGGCGGATTTTGAAGAGCACTTTTTTGATGTTCCGCTGGCGGTACGGGTCGAACTCGACCAACAGCCTCTGGGCGAGGCCATGGTGGTGCTGTCCCGTGACGATCGCCTGACGCTGCTGGAATTCACCGACACCAGCGACAGCCGTTTCAGCGCCTTCGAGCGGGACGTCTGGGCCGACTATCTCAAGCCCGGCGTCGCGCTGGGTGCCTGTAGCGGACGATGCCCCGAGCAGATGCTTGCGCTGCACTACAACCTGGAAAGCTCGCTGGTGTCGATCGTGACGGCCAATGCCGAACGTGACACCGAGGCCAAGCGTTTCCATGAGCAACCCGAGGGTGGCAGCAGCGGCCTGATCGTGCGTAACCAGCTCAACCTCAATGGTGGCCAGGATCAGGATCTGGGCGGGCGCTTCGGCCTGGCGGCCAGCGGCAGCCTGGGCAACTGGACCCAGACATTCAACATGCAGCTGGCCCGCCTCGGCGGCCCGGACGACAAGCTTTATCACGCCGTCCATGAGCTGCACACCCAGCGCGAACTGCAGGGCAGTTTCCTGCGTCTGGGGTATTTCACGCCGGCCTCCGAAGGCCTGATGCGCCAGCCTCGTTCCTTCGGTGCCAGCCCCGACACCACGGTCGGGGTGATGTATGGCAGCTCCGACAGTCTGGCAATCAATTCGCCTCAGCCCAGCGTGTACCCGATTTACGTCACGGCCAACCGTCAGGCGTCGGTAGAGATCCTGCGTGACGGTTTGTTGATCAACACCCAGTCGGTGCCTGCGGGCCTGCAGACCCTCGACACGCGTCCCTTGCCGGGCGGTATCTATGACGTGGAGGTGCGGTTGATCGAGGACGGCCAGATCACCTCGACCACCCAGGAGCTGGTCTACAAGCCGAACAACTGGCGCAATCTCGATGACCGCTGGCGCTACAACCTGTTTGCCGGTGAGGAAAGCAAACTGCTGAGCAACTGGGACAACCAGGTCACCGGCGATCCCACGGCCGGGGCTTCGATCAACTATCTGCTGCACCCGCGCATGATTCTCGGCCTGTCGGCACGCCAGATACGCGACACCTTGCAGTACGGCACGTCCATCGATTGGACGCTGGCCAACAGCGTCAGCCTGTTCGCCAACATCTATGAAACCCAGGACCATGGCACCGGCCTCGACCTGCAAGGGCTGTACAACTACGGCGCCGGCAGTCTGGTGGTCAGCCATAACCGCAGCTGGCTCGACACCACCGATCTCTACGAAACCCTGCCGGATGGCACGCGGATTCGCCAGCGCAATGTGTTCGTCGGGCAGACCAGCAACTCATCGCTGGCACTCAACCATCGACTCGACAGCCGCAATTCGCTCAACGCCCGGGTTTCCCACAGCGATGGCAACACCGAAGGCGTCGGCGTGGATCTTGGCTGGACCCAGCGCACGACGCTGTTGGGCAGCGACGCCAACTGGCGTCTGTCGCTGTTTGACCGACCGGGCACTTTCAGCAGCGGTGACGAGCGTAATCGCGGGGTCGATCTGAGTATCAATCTGGCTCTGGGGCCGCCCGGCCAGCAGATCACCGGCAGCATCGGTTCGCGCACCGCCCGTGAAGGCGGGCGTGACAACAATGCGTCCCTGGGCTGGCGCAAGGACTTCAAGGATCACGTGCTGCAGAACGTGTCGGTCACCGCGCTGAGCGACACCTATGGCGTGGGCCTGTCGAGCCTGGCGAGTTTCCACACGGATGTCGTTTATGGCGACGGATTCGTGCAGCGCTCCTCCTACAACGGCAATTTTACCGGTGGCCTGAACCTCGACAGCACGCTGGTCATGGGCGCCGACCAGATGATCCTGACCAGTCAGAGCGAAACCCGCGGCGCGGGGATGATCGTCGACGTCGAGTCGGACATCGATGGCATCGCCCTGCGCGCCGACGATTACAGCGGCGGCAGTGCGGCGTTGAAACCGGGGCGCAATTTCATCCCGATCACCGCGTACCAGAACAGTTCGGTGAGCTTCGACTTCCAGGGTAATCACGCCCCGGCCGCGACCATTGAGCCGGCACGAACCCGTTACCACATGAACAAGGGCGGGGTGGAGTACCGCAAGGTACGGGTGATGAGAACCCTGACTGTGCTGGGTCGGTTGGTCGATGCCCAAGGCCGGCCGCTCAAGGGCCATCACGTGATCAACCACGCGAGCCGGGGGGTGACGGAAGTCGATGGCTTCTTCTCGATGGAAATGAACGCCGGGGCGCCAACCCTGGAAGTGCGTCAGGGCAACCAGTTGCTGTGTCAGTTCCGCCTCGATGCGAACAGCCATCGCAGTGAAAACAACGTGTTGATGATCGGTGATCTGCGGTGCACCCCGGACACCCTGGCCGATGTCACTTCTACCGAGCAGAAGGCGGGTTGAAACCATGAAAAAGATGACGTATTGGCTGGGGCTGCTGACGGCGCTGAGCGCCTCGCAGGCAGGGGCGGCGAATCAGGAAATCCGTGCCTTGTTCCAGCCTGATCCTGCGCATCCGAACAAAAATGTATTCATCAACCAGACGCCCAACAGCGGTTATTGCGCGGTATGGCCGGATCAATGCGTCGACAACCAGATGTTCAGTATCGAGTTGCCGATTCGTTTCACTTCCAGTCGCTTCATGACAGCCGGTTTTCCGCTTTCACTGAAGGTGCCAGCCAACTGGAGGCAATTGACAGTCACCAACCGGGACACCCAGGAAACCGAAACCGTCGAAGTGCGGGTCATCGGCATCGGCTCCGATTTTGTGCTGAGCGATACGGCCGCCAATCTGGTCGGAGTATCGGACATCCTCGAAGGTCATCAAAAACTCTGGACCACCAGCAGTTGGGTTTACGCGCCGGCGCCCTGTCAGTACAGCGGCGTGGGTTCCTACACGCCTTCGACGTATCGGTTTTTCTGGAAAACGCCGGTGGAAGCAAGCTGTACCAAGGTAACGGCTTTCCTGATTCCGGGGATGGCTTTCAGAACGATGGATTTCGCTTACGAACTGCGCACGCCCAATCCGCTGGGCATGTCGTCGGGGCTCTATACCGGCTCGTTGTCCTACACCCTTGGTCCCGGTGGTGATTTCGATCTCGGCATGCAGATGTACCCGGACGACAGCAACCTGACTCTGGATTTCGTACTGGATGTACAACACACCCTGAAGGTCGATCTGCCACCGGGAGGCAATAAAGTGACGCTGGAGCCGGCCGGGGGCTGGCAGAGCTGGCTCGACAGCGGCCGCAAGCCGACCAAGATTTTCCGCGATCAGCCTTATTTCCTCTCGGCGTCGTCACGCTTCAAGGTCCGGATGACGTGTGACTCGCTGGGTGGTGAGGAGTGCAATTTGCGCAGTCCGACAGGCCGATCCACCAAAGCGACCGTCAAGCTCAGTGTGCCGGGGGGAATCGTCGGCCCGGGTGGTGGCGATGGCTGGTCGGGCACGCTGCGCCACAACTCGTGGATAGGCCCTTTCCAGCCCACCCACTATGTGGATCGCAAGCCCGGCAACCTGCATTTTTCGATTTCTCAGCGGGACATCGAGTTTCTATTGCAACCCGGCGTCAACGACACACTCACGGGGCGCATCACCATTATCTGGGACTCGGAAGTCTGACCCTCCGGATCAACCCCTTACATCTTTCAAAAGGTTGAAGACGATGACACGCCTGTTTCTGCTTTCACTGCTCGGCCTGCTTGGCGGACCCGCACTGGCCGGGCCGCAGATCAATGTCGGCACGGTGTACGACTATCTGGATGGCGACAAGAGCACCTACCTCAAACGTGTATTCAACAGCGGCGACAGCACGGCCTTCGTCAAGGTCAACGTGCTGGAAATCGTCTATGACGATCAGGGCAAGCCGCAGGAAGTCCCGATCGAGACGGCCACCGACGGCGCGTCGCGCAATGGCCTCATGGCCAGCCCGGCGCGGTTGATCGTGCCGATCAAAGGCATGCAGGGCACACGCCTGCTGTACATGGGCGAGCGGGATCGCGAGCGCTATTTCCGGGTGCGTTTCGTGCCGGTGGTGCCTGAAAAGGAGGATGAATTCGTGGTGAGCGAGCAGGAGCGTGACGCGTACAAGGAGGGGTTGTCGGCCGGGGTCAACCTGATGACCGGTTTCGGCACGATCTTTTTCGTACGGCCCAGGGACGCCCGGTTCGAGACCGTCGTCAATGAAACGGGCGATCGCTATGAGCTGCGCAACAGCGGCAACACCGTGGTCATCGTCGATGAGTTCAAGAGCTGTTCCCTGAGTAACGAAACCGACTGCGGCGCGACCACCAAGCACCATATCCTGGCCGGCAAGACGTTTGCCTTCGACAAGGAGAAGGGCCGCGAGTACCGCTTCAAGTTGATCGAAGGCGACAGCAAAAAAGACTTGAAGGTGACGAGCCGCTGACGGCGGTTTCCATTGACGCGCCAGGTAAAGAACATGAACAAGCAATGTGCCGTCCTTGCATTGATGGCAATCACCGCACTGACCAGTCACCTGACATGGGGGGCCCGCGAGGAACACGTTTTCGAGGTGTCCCTGACGATTCCAAGTCGGCCGTTCTATATCGTGCCCGCCGAACCGGACTGGATCCACCGGGTCCAGCGCCTGGTCTGGAATCCCGGCAGCGAGACGCTGAGCACGCTGAGCAAGCACTTCGATGTGCGGCATGACTCCAGCGCTATAGAGGCACGTCTGGACAGCCCTGCGCATCTGTCGAACGGCAGGTCGAGCGAGGACATCTGGCTGAAGGTCACTTTCAATGGCGTAGTGCTCGGGCCTGAAGTGCCTTCCCGACTCGTGCTGTCACAGGAGGAGGCGGCGGTGGGCAAGCGAGTGCTGCTGGAGATAGAACCGTTGAAACCGACCGGAGGATTCCGGCCGGGGGATTACAGCGGCACCGTGATGCTGCTGTTCAATGCCAGGGCACCGGGAGCGTGATCCCGGGCCTGGCATGGCGTTGCGAAGGGTGTTGCGCGCTTGCCTCACGTACACCGGTCGAAGATCAGATCCCGGCCCGGGCCATGGCTTCGCGGGTCAGGCGTCTGCTCAGTCCCTTTTCCTCGTAACCGATGTCGCGTTGCAGGCTCTCGTAGACGGCATCGGTCAATGGCTCCTCCGTCAGGACCTGGTCCAGCGGGATGGACAGTTTGTCCGCCAGTTTCACCAGGCTTTTCAACAGGGTCTGCTGCTCGCTTTGGCTGGGTGCCTGTTGCCATTCCCGGCGCAATGACAACAGTTCCAGCCGGTCATGGAACAGCGCGGTGTTGCGGGCGAAATCGCTCGGGTAGGTCTGGCGCAGATAGCGATCCCAGAACGGTTGTTCGATCATTTGATTGACCAGCCCGTCGCCGGCTTCAGCTGCAATGATCTTCCCGTAGGCTTTGTCGATCGCCTCGTCAGTGACGCCTGCCACCGGGCGAAACCTCATGGCCTCGGACTGCCAGGGCAGATCCAGACGCCTGGCCAGTCCGGTTTCATACGCCAGATGCACCTCGACCTGATCGGGGTTGCTGTCCGGCCCACGTGCCTTGATATCGGCACGGGCAATTTCACCCACTTGCTCAAGGCGCGCCGACCCTTTGGCCAGCGTCACCAGTCGGGCTTCGGTTTCAGCGAGGGTAGTGGAGAAGCTCAAGGCTTCCGTGGCCAGCACTTTTACCCCCATGTTGTTGAACAGCTGGGCGCCGGCGTCCTCACAGCCCTCCGGTTCGGTGGACATGAGCAACAGTTCTTCGCGCAGCATCGGGTCGAGTGTCATGGCGTCCACCATGCGCCATACGCGGTCGGTCAGTTGTGCGCGAGCGCGTCCCCCCTGGCGGTAGTCGGCGGAACGGGTCAGGTCCTGGATGACCTTGAAAAAACCTTCGGAATCCGGCTCGTTAATCAGTTCATGCCAATCTTCTGCGCGGTGGATACCGATGCCGGGTGATTCGCTGTACAGCGATGCATCTTCGTCGGGCGTCCATTTCTCCAGCAGATCTGCGGCAGGCAACCGATACTTGACGGCAGGCATCAACCCCACGGACTCCCGGTACTGTTCGTAAGTCATGCGAAGGTCGGGCGGCAGTTTTTCCCGGTCGACTCGGGTACGGGCGATGAGAAGGGCCTTGTCCGAGCCTGGGGCGACGTCGGGTATGGAACGCAGCCGGTTTCTGCGCAGATCGAGGAAAAAGCCCTTCGGTCGGGCAAGACTGAATACCCCGGGCGGCCAGGCCTTGAGATCGGTATTGGACAGGTTCAGGACCTTGAGCCAGGGCATGCGCTGCACGGGCGGCGGGTCGCCCAATGGATTGTTGTCCAGTCGCAGGATTTCCAGGCGTTCGAGTCTCTGCATCTGCCCGATGGCGGACGGCGTCAGCTCGATCATGTTGTCACTGAGTCGCAGGGTTCTGAGCTGCGTCATATTGCCGATGTTCTCGGGCAGGCTTCGCAAGCCACAGTTCCTGGCACTGAGTTGCTGCAGATTGGGAAAGTTCTTGAGCAGACCCCCTGACCCGGACGAGAACTGTTGGGCATCGAGGCTCAGCGTCGTGATTTGCTCCAGATACGGTTTGAGTTCCGGCAAGGGTGGCCACCAGCGTTCGAGATTGTGCGGCAGTAGTTGTGAGGACAGGTCCAGGGTGTAACCGCCCTCCAGGCGGGTGCCGCGTTCGCCGAACACCTCGCCAATCCTGTCGAAGCAATCCACCAGACGCTCCATGATCAGCCGACCGCCCTTGCGCTCGAACTCCCAGTAGGCGTCGGGCAGGCGGCCGGCGTCGTCCGGCTCGAATCCGCTCAGATGGCGTTGGCGCCAGTTCTCCAGGGTGTTCCTCAGGTTTGTCCGCTCAAGCTTCAGCCGTTCGATTTCCTGGTGGGGATCGCCCTTGGCCTGCAACGAATGGGTGAAGGCAGCCACCTCACCCCGGTCAAAGTGCGGATAGAGTTCCTGCACCTTGGTTTCGACGGTTTTCTCGGTGAACGGCCAGCGTACCTTGGACAGCCCCTTGCCCTGCACCAGCAGTTCGGTCTGCCGTGGCACGAACGCCCGCAGGGGCGGCCGGGCAAGCAGTGTCCGGCGCTCGGCGGGTGTATGGGCCTTGGCCATCACCCATTGCCTGAACAGTTCCCCTTGCCCCGGGCGATAGCCCAGTGCGTTGCGTTTTGTCACCGGCAGGGCTGACAGGACGGCTTCATAGAGACTGTCGGCACCGTGGAGCAGCCTGTTCTCGCCGTCGTGCACCTCATAGCGGCCATGCTCGTCCCTGACCAGGATTCGCACGGTGGTCGCGTCTTCGGCCCCGGCACGGCAACGCAGCGGTCCTTCAGTGGTGCCGTCGCGTACTTCGATGCGCAAGTCGGCGAAAGCGTCGACATGCAGTCGCAGGGCATTGAGGGCCAGGCGCTCGGTATCGGGCACCAGTAATGCCGGTTCGTAGAGGCCTTCGACGGCACGGGCCGCCCGCGCTTCGAAGGCACTTTCACGGGCCAGGTTCTTCAGGCGCAGGGGAATGCGCTGCTGTTCGGACATGAGCTGTCGTTCCGCAGGCGTCGCCTGCTCCAGCAGGGGCTGAGCGACCGCCGATGGCAGTTGCGGGAGTCGGCGCTGCAGCAGATTCACCTGCGGATTGCCGGAGCGGTTCCTGAGTCGGTACTCGTAATCGAAAATCTCGGGGGTTCGCGCCTCGACGGCTTGCGCCATCCGATTGCGCAGCGCCTGGACCTGCAAGTCCTGGGGGTAATGTCTGCCCAGCACGGCGGTCATGTCGGATTCACTCAGAAAACCGGGCAGACGCTCCGGCAGCCGGCCAGCCATCAGGTCGGCAAGACTGATGTCCAGCATCTTGTCGGAGGGCGCTGCGGCGTTGCCGTACTGGCGGTGGCTGCCGGTCAGGTCGGCTTGCTCGAAGACTCTCAGCCCTTTATCCGCCGGCCATCCCGGCAGGTTCGCCGCGATGGTTTCAAACCAGTAGGAGTCGGCGGGCAAGGGTTGCCCGTGACGCACGAGCTGGCTCGCACCGCGGGTTCGATCCCAGGTATCGAAACGGGCGACGGTGTCGGCCAGCAGCGGTGGCGGAGCGGCGTTGTCGACATGCATCCGGCGTAATGAGTCATCCGGCGTGCCGCTGATGCGGCGCAGTGTTTCCAGCTCGGCGGGCGTGTAGTCATCGACGGAATGCCCGATCCGTCGCATCAGGGTCGATCCTTCCCAGTCCTGTGGCCGTTCGCCTTCGTGGACCCAGGCACCCAGGCCGTTGTGGCGCAATTGGGGAGCGTAGGCTTGTGAGCGCGTCGGGTGCAGGATTCGATATTGGTCGCTGGAGATGTCGTACAGCACCTGGTAATGCTTGCCCTCCAGGGGCAGGACGGTTTTGCCGGCGACCTGGTGCAGACCGAGGGTGTCGGGTTTCGATGTCGGGTTCGGTGCCAGTGTCGGTTGCTCATAGGGTGTGAGATCCGGGTGCCAGAGGCGGGTCTTGCCGTCGAACGAGCGCACGGGCCTCATCCCTTCGATCAGCGGTGAAAGCTTCAGGCGAAAGGTGTTGCCGATCGTCACGCCGGCGCCGAATGCCGCCAGTTGCAGGACGTCGGTCACCACCCCCAGCACATGTTCGCCCACTTCGGCGAAATGCCCCTCAGCCAGGTCCACCATGCCTTCGACTGCTTCGTTCGTAAGCTGGTACGCGGTATAGGCGAGCATGAGTTCGCCCAGAAACGGTACGAAAGGTGTCATCACCAGCAGCGCTGCATTGAAGATATCCGAAGCGATTTTCTTGAAGTTTTCCCACCAGGCCCAGCGCGCCTGGCTGTCCGCGTCGGCAGTGGGCACCGCGATGCCCCGGGCGTCATTGAGAATCTTGTTCAGTCGTTGCTGGTAAAGGTGAGTCCACAGCGGCTGGTTGATCGGCGGGGCGCTGAACTGCAACTGGGGATTGCTCACCGGAGTTTCGCGCCAGGACGGCCGCGGATCGCCCGGCTCCCTCGGGTACCACTTGACGTACGTGAGACGTTGCTCGAGGTCGGCGAAAAAATGTCCGCGTTGTTCGTGATCGACAAACTGGCTGAAGAACTGACGGTAGGTCATGCCGGTCGATGGCAGGACGTTGTTGTCGCGCAGTTGCCGGCTCAGTTCGTTCATGAAATCGGGGATGGACGGGTATTCCTTGAGCGGATGCTCGGGGTCGTGAGGCACATAGGCGATCATTTTCTGTGAGCGCTGCGGTGTATCGGGGTCGGGCCTGATGATCAGGATCCCGGTGAGCGTGAGGTCCATCATGCCCAGATCGCAGAGCTGCATGGATTGCTGATCGAGCTTCAATTGCTGCCGACCTTCGAGCAGTTCGCGGACCAGTGCGTGCCCCTGACGGCTGATGTCGTTTTTCGCCAGCGCGATGTGCGCGGCAGCCTTGAGCGCCGATTGCTGGCTGCGCTGGACCTGGAGTTTCAGATAGGCAACAGAGACCGGGTCCCGCTCGAGCAGGAACGTTTCGAGGTGGGCCTTGTACTGCGCGCCGATGTCCAGTTCGCGGCACAGCGCCTGAAACTGGCTGACACTGATCCGGCTATTGATCGGTGATACATCGAACAGGTCGCGCGCAGGATCGGTCTTGACGACGAAAGCCGAGTCTTTTGCGAATGTTTCGTCATAGGCGAAGTTATGAAGGGCCGCATCGAGGAGCGACACGGTTCTTGCGCTATATCCTTTTGAAACTTGAATCACCCACCAACTGCTTTCCTTGGGGACATACAGTCGCAAACAGGTGTTTTCGACGTCGACATTGATTTTGTATTGCTCAAACAACTTTGCCCGCAACAATGGCTCGGCGAATGCACGAATGTCCTGCAAACGCGACAGTATCCGGTCAACCTTGTTCTGCGTGCTCCAGGCCTTCTTGTTGGCGCTGTCCAGGCGTTCGGCATGGTTGGCCGGCAAATCGGTCATCCACATATGACGATGCAGCGGAACATGTCGCAATGCATTGTTTCGATGCCAGCGCATATCAAGATAAACAGCGTCGATACGCGATTTTATCAATTCGTAATGTTGCCCTTTGTATTCATTTATTGCAGTCATTGGTGAAGCCTTGAATAAGTCGTGAGTTTTCAGACTAACGTTCAAGACTCGGAATGATTAGTTCAAAAGCCTGTTTGGGAATGCTGGGGTTTATCGCGGATCCATTGAATATTGATATGTATAAAACATATAAATAACACCCCGGCTTTGAATCCGTTTCAAGTGCCCGTACTCAGTGCCGCCACCGCTGTGTTTGCAGGGGGCAGGCACTGCGAGTCGCTGCCCGGTTGCAGGTACGGCATCAGGATCGGTGCCATGCCCTTGAGCACTTGCACCGGCAGGGCCGAGGTGAATTTGAAGTTCTCGGCCGAGCGCCCCGGAACGAACGCTGTGAGCGTGCCGAAATGGTGGTCGCCGATGTAGAACACGAAGGTCGCCGTGCGGTTGATCGACTTCGAACTGAGAATCCGTCCTCCGGAGCCAATCGCTTCGATCCGGTTGTCGCCTGTGCCGGTCTTGCCGCCCATGGTCAGCGGTGTTCCATCGGCCAGTTTGAAACTGCCGGAAACACGTTTGGCGGTTCCCGAGTCCACCACTTGCGACAGCGCTTCACGCATCGCCGTGGCGACTTCGGACGGCATCACCCGTTTGCCCACATGAGGATCATTGACCAGTTTCGTTTCGTAAGGCGTGCCAGCGGCAAAGTGCAGGCTGTCGATGCGCAGGGTCGGCATGCGCACACCGTCGTTGAGGATGGTGCCGATCAGTTCGGCCAATGCGGCGGGGCGATCCCCGGAGCTGCCGATGGCGGTGGCCAGCGACGGCACCAGGTGATCGAACGGGTAGCCGACTTTCTGCCAGCGCTGATGAATGTCGAGGAACGCTTCGATCTCCAGCATGGTGCGGATGCGGCTGTCACGTGCGCCCTTGTGCCGGCTTTTGAACAGCCAGCTGTAGACTTCCTGGCGCTCGAACTGGCTGGCCTTGACGATGTCCTTGAAGGTCGCATCGGGGTGGTTGAGCAGGTAGCCGATCATCCACAGGTCCAGCGGGTGAACCTTGGCGATGAAGCCCTGATCCGGCAGGTCGTAGGTGCCGGGGCCGTAGGCCAGATAGAGCCGCTCCAGGCGTTCGTCGGTGAGTTTCTCGGTAATTTTTACGCCCTTGAGGTGCGAGCGCACAAAGGTGTTGAAGTCCTCCTGGCTGGCGTTGGGCAGCAGGTAACGGTGCACGGCGGCCATGCGGATCGGGGTCGGGCGCATGCTGTCGAGGAAGGTATCGAGCCGGGCCTGGGTGTCCTTGTTGCGGTACTTCTTCCAGAACTTGAGCAGGAACGAGGTGCCCTCGCGATCGGCGAACGAGGCGAGGTATTCCTGACGTCTTGGGTCGCGGTCGTCCTTGAGCAGCTCGGCGCTGTTGTTGGGGCCTGAGTAGGTGGTGTAGCGCACCAGATCGCGCATCAGGCGAATGAACGGCAGGTTGATCGATTCGCGCAGGGCATCGCGCAGGGTCGGCAGGCGGCCGTTGTCTTCCTTGCGAAAGTTATGAAACGTGTGCAGCCCGCCACCGGTAAAAAAAGCTTCGCCGGGACTGGCCGAGTATTTGCGATCAAGGGCTGCGCCGAGCAATTTCGACAGATCGCGATCCTTGTTCTGGATCAGGTAATCGACCACCCACCGGCTCAGGCGATCCTGTTCAGGGACCTCGACTTTCTTCAGCTCCGGCACGCTCATGGCGGCGTATTTGTCATGCAGCTCCGCGATGATTTGCAGGTAGGTGGTCAGCACCCGCATTTTCGCCGTGGAGCCCAGCTCCAGTTTGCTGCCTTCGTTGATGTCGAACGGCTGATCGGTGCTGTCGGTCTGCACCCGCACACGTGAACCGTCCGGGGTCAGCTCGAACAGGGTGAAGCTGTAACGCACCTGAGTAGTGCTGGTGGGCGTCAGCAGGCGTTCGCCCATCAGGCCGACTTCGGTCGCATAGGCCGGGTCAGCCAGTCGTTTCAGATAGGCGGTGGCCTGGGTTTGCAGCTCGCCTTGCAGGGTGCTGGTGGCGGAGAGGTCGAGGCGGTCAAGGTCGTACAGCGGACGGTTGAGCATCGATGCCAACCGGCTGCGGGCGACACTGATGCCCTTGTTGGTCTCGATCGGTTGAATCGTCGGCTGGGTCTGCCAGTCGCGATAGCTGATGGTGCTGGCCAGCGCGGCATCGGCCAGGGCGGCGTCGATCACACCGTTCTGTTTGAGCAGGCGCAGGTGGCTGTTTGTCAGTTCGACCAGTTCCTCGCGGCCCTTGGTCAGGTAATGCGAAGGACGGCGCTGAGCGATCATCAGCGAGAGCATTTCGCGCAGGGCCAGGCCCTTGTCCGCCATGGACTGCGGATCGGTCGCCGAGCTGGAGAGTTTGCGGTTGGCCTCGTTGAAATCGGCGCCGTACCAGACCCGCAGGCCCTCGGCCATGCCGTGCACTTCGCCATGTCCCGGCACCGCCGACAGCGGCACGCTGTTGAGGTAATCGCGAATGATGTTCTGCCGCGCCGGCAAGGTGTCCGGGCCGCCCTGATAGGCGCGCACGCTGGCGGAAATCATCTGGCGGATTTTCTCCGCACCGGACACCGTCAGCCCGTCGGGCGAGTGGCGGTATTTCTCAAGCTGGGTGGCCAGGGTACTGCCGCCGGCCGACTGCCTTGGCAAGTGCAGCAACTTGGCGACCTGCGACCACGCGGCCATGCCGAAGCGCGGCCAGTCCACCGCCGGGTTGGCCAGCGGTTGCTTTGGATCGAGCAGAAAACGGTTTTCGATGAACAGCAGGCTGTTGACCACCACCGGTGGAATCGAATCGAAACTCGCGTACAGCTGCTGCGGATAGTTGTACTGATACAACGGCGCTGCGCGGCAATCGGTGATCGACAGCCCGGCCTGGATCTTTTCGGAATAGGGCACGAACAGGCCCTTGTCGGTGTAGTTGAGCAGGGCCGGGGAGAAGCGCGTCTGCTCGGTGATCACGTAGTTGCGCTTGAGCAGCCGTGGCAGGAACTCGTCCAGCGAGCTGTAGCCCAGGCGCAGGTCGAACGGCCCGTTGCCCGGATAGCGGATCGCTTCGCTGGGCCCCGGTTGCAATTCGTACTTGAGTTTGGCGGCGTACTGGCTGACCTCGCGGGACTGAAAGCGCGAGGTGCGCATTTCCTTCATCGCGGCCAGGCCCACGACAATCGCGATGATCACCACCAAGAGCCAGAAAGCCTTCCACCCGTGCCGGTTGC
Organism: Pseudomonas sp. DR 5-09; assembly: GCF_001655595.1. NCBI lineage: Bacteria > Pseudomonadati > Pseudomonadota > Gammaproteobacteria > Pseudomonadales > Pseudomonadaceae > Pseudomonas > Pseudomonas sp. DR 5-09. The sequence continues at coordinate 5,173,034 of NZ_CP011566.1, read as the reverse complement.
GGCGGGGTTTTTCAGGTAAAGGCGCTTCATCCACACGTTCAGTCGGAACCACTTTTTCACTCGAATCGGTTTGCCACAAAGCGCCCATAGTCGATTGATCCATTCACGCAGATTGATCGGACTTGTCTGAAGCTTAGTCGGTGGTTGGCGCGGGTGAAAAAATTGTGAAGGCGGGACCCTGAACAAATCTGCACATCCGGCTGCAACCCTCCGGCAAGTGATCGCAGGCCTGAAAAGTCCGGAACAGAGAGGTCCTGAGGCAGCTGCGACTTTGGTCGCGGCATGACGTTGCACCATTGCTGTGCAATACTCGGCGCCCATTTGCGCCGTGAATAATCCTCGAAATGCAGGATGGTTTGTCTCGTAAACCTCGCAATAGACGAGGTTTAAGTCTGAATCAGATGCCTTATAGAGTGAAAAAACCTGTCGCAAGCTTTTTATACTGCACGCCCCGCTGATCCCGCAGGTTGCTTCTGCGGGACGGTCCTGCCCACGAAGAAGGGCCGGTTTTCCTCAGGCGCAGGCTTATCGGCCGACGTCTGAACACTCGGTGGTCACATCCAATAACAAGACGAGGAACTCCCCCATGCCAGTCGGCAATCACCCGCCCCATGGCGAAACCGCTCAAGGCGGTCCGCTCAAACGCGAACTTGGTGAACGGCATATTCGCCTGATGGCGCTCGGCGCCTGTATCGGTGTCGGTCTGTTTCTCGGTTCGGCCAAGGCCATCGAAATGGCCGGCCCCGCGATCATGCTCTCGTACATCATCGGCGGTCTGGCGATCCTGGTGATCATGCGCGCCCTCGGCGAAATGGCCGTGCACAACCCGGTTGCCGGCTCTTTCAGTCGCTATGCACAGGATTACCTCGGCCCGCTGGCGGGCTTTCTCACCGGCTGGAACTACTGGTTCCTGTGGCTGGTAACCTGCGTCGCCGAAATCACCGCGGTGGCGGTGTACATGGGCATCTGGTTTCCCGATGTGCCGCGCTGGATCTGGGCGCTGGCGGCGCTGGTCAGCATGGGCTCGATCAACCTGATCGCGGTGAAGGCCTTCGGTGAATTCGAGTTCTGGTTCGCCCTGATCAAGATCGTCACCATCATCGCCATGGTGCTCGGCGGCATCGGCATCATCGCCTTCGGTTTCGGCAATGACGGCGTGGCGCTGGGGATTTCCAACCTGTGGGCCCACGGCGGCTTCATGCCCAACGGCGTGACGGGCGTGCTGATGTCCCTGCAGATGGTGATGTTCGCCTACCTCGGTGTGGAAATGATCGGCCTGACCGCCGGTGAAGCGAAGAACCCGCAGAAGACCATCCCGAATGCAATCGGCTCGGTGTTCTGGCGGATCCTGCTGTTCTACGTCGGCGCGCTGTTCGTGATCCTGTCGATCTACCCGTGGAACGAAATCGGCACCCAGGGCAGTCCCTTCGTGATGACCTTCGAGCGTCTGGGCATCAAGACCGCCGCCGGCATCATCAACTTCGTGGTGATTACCGCTGCACTGTCGTCGTGCAACGGCGGCATTTTCAGCACCGGGCGCATGCTCTACAGCCTGGCGCAGAACGGCCAGGCGCCGGCCGGATTCGCTCGCACCTCGAGCAACGGCGTACCGCGTCGGGCGTTGCTGCTGTCGATCTTCGCCTTGCTGCTGGGCGTGCTGCTCAACTATCTGGTGCCGGAAAAAGTCTTCGTCTGGGTGACCTCGATTGCCACCTTCGGCGCGATCTGGACCTGGGTGATGATCCTGCTGGCCCAGCTCAAATTCCGCAAAGGCCTGAGCGCCAGCGAACGTGCGGGCCTGAAGTACAAGATGTGGCTGTTCCCGGTCAGCTCGTATCTGGCGCTGGCGTTCCTGGTGCTGGTGGTCGGCTTGATGGCGTACTTCCCGGATACTCGTGTGGCGCTGTATGTAGGCCCGGCGTTCCTGGTGCTGCTGACCGTGTTGTTCTACGTGTTCAAGCTGCAACCGAAGGATTCGGTACAGGGCGCGATGCGTTCGGCTTCGTAATTCGTTGTCGCTGAAACCTGAAAGCCCCGGTCGAAAGTCCGGGGCTTTTTCATGGGGGTGAGTTGATGCCGCTGGTCTGAAATCAGCGCAAAAAACGACCTCTGATTCAGAGTCATGTTCGAAGGTTTATCTACGTTGTTTCCCGCGCAGCCGTGAACAGAGGCGCAGGTATGAGGATCAGCGATTTTCTCGTAAGAGAACTCGGCCGCCGTCAGGTCGTGCTGTTCTTCCTGCTCGCCACGCTGCTGTACATCCTGCCGCTGATCCTCGCCGATTTCCCCTACATCGACGACAACTGGCGCACCCTCGCTGCCGGCAACGCCTGGGCGGGGCAGGGGCGGTTGTTCATGGATTGGCTGTATCAGGCGCTGAGCTTCACCGGCGCTGCGCCGAATATTTTTCCACTGCCGCTGTTGCTCGCCACCGTAGCGATGTCGTTCGCTCTGACCCGGCTGACCTTCCACTATTTTCCCGAACCGACGCTGGCCTGTTGTCTGGTGCCGTTGCCGCTCTGGTACAACCCGTTCCTGTTGCAGAACCTGTCCTATCAATACGACGGCGCCGGCATGGCCCTGAGCCTGGTCGCGGTGATTTATGCAATCACCTTTTGCGGCGCTTCACGCATTCAGCGATGGCTGGTGCCATCGGTGTTGCTGGCGCTGGCGATCGGGTTGTATCAGATCAGCCTGAATGTGTTTCTCGGGTTGTGCTGCCTGGAATTGCTCAGGAATGTTCACCGGCGAGTGCCGTGGGATGAACTCTGGCACCGGTCGGGCTGGCGGCTGGCGCAACTGCTGCTGGCAGTGTCGATCTACAGCGTCACGGCTTATCCATTCACTGACGCCGGACGCACGCAATTGCTGAATGCGAGCGCTGACCCGTTGCTGCAGATCGGCGTCAATATCGGTCGGGTGATGGAGAAGGTTGCGCTGCTGTTTCACGGCGGGTACACGGTAGTTTTTATTGTTTTGGTGCTGTGCGCCGTGTTCGGCGCCGTGCAATTGGGGCGGCATATTCGTGAGCGCAAAATGTCCCGCGCCAAGGACTTGCTCCTGAGCTTCAGCTGCCTGCTGGCATGGTCGCTGATTGTGCTGCTGGTGCCGGGCATGACGCTGCTGTTTCGCGATTTCAACGAAGGCGCGCGCACCTTGATGGGGTTCGGCGTATTGCTGATGTCGCTGTTCTATCTGGCCCATCTGGGGTGGGCACCGTTGCATCAGCGATTACCCCTGATGCTGGCGATTCCGCTCCTGGCCACGCTGTCACTGTCCTTTGCTTATGGCCGGGTGCTGACGATGGAAATAACCTTCGCCAGCAGTGCTCTCTACAGCCTCAGCCACGACATCTCATCCCATCGCGAACTGCGCGAAGCCAAACGGATTTATATCTCGGTGACGTACTCCGACCGCTGGCTCGCGGGGGCGCAGGGCACGTTCAAACGGCTGCCGGTGCTGCGCTACCTGCTGAACGTCGACTATTTCATGCTCGCCGAAAACCTGGCCTCGGCCGGTATCACCAACGTGGTCGCAGAACGCGAGCGGCGCAACGCGACCCACGCCGGTCTGATGGGCTATCCACCCTTGCTGGACAGCCTCTATTACCGCCTCTACCTGATCGGCGACTACGGCTTCATCGTCATGAAAGAGCCGCCCCACGGGCGGTTATTACAATGGTGACCGTTGGTCAGAAACCAGCGCCTACCTGTAATTTCTGACAGTAGACCGCACCCGTACCTTGCCCTAGCGTGAAAGCCCCGCCCGTTGCAGTGACAGCAAGGATTGACGATGAGGATCTTGTGGAAAGGATTTCCCGCACAAACGGCAATCGGCCTGGCCGCAACGCTGGTCCACTGGCAGGTTTTTTTCGTACTGACCAGTGCGGTTCAGCTCGATCAGGCGGCAAGCAACTTCGCTGCGTTTTGCATCGCCGCATCCTTCGCGTTTTACATGAACGCGCTCTACACGTTCGAGACCGGAACGTCGGTGCTGGCGTACCTGATGTTTATCAGCGTGATGGGGGCGTTGAGTTACGGCACAGGTGTGATCGCCGATGCATGGAGTCTGCCCGGACTGGTGACGGTGTCGGTGTTTTCGCTGCTGGATCTGTTGCTGGGATACAGCTTTTTCCGATTTGTATTGTTTCGCCGTTCTCGAACCTGAAAGCGCCAGCCTGGCCCGACTGGCGCTGCGAAACTGATTAGGCCGCCGCGATTTCCTGCGGCTCAAAACTGTCCGCCCGCGCCATCTGCCACATCCGCGAATAGAACTCGCCGTTCACTTCCCCGGTGAGCAATTCCCCTGGCTTCAGGAACACGTGCAACTGCGAGAACAGTTTGATTTCGGTCGCTGACATGCGCCGCACCAAATGCTTGGCCGACAGTTGCGACGGGTGATCGAGGCCGGCGGCGGCGAGCATTTCCGCCAGGGCCTTGAGCGTATTGCGGTGGAAGTTGTAGACCCGCTGAGCCTTGTCCGGCACTACCAGTGCGCGCTGGCGCAGGGTGTCCTGGGTGGCGACGCCGGTCGGGCATTTGTTGGTGTGGCAGCTTTGCGACTGGATGCAGCCGATGGCGAACATGAAGCCGCGCGCCGAGTTGGCCCAGTCGGCACCGATGGCCAGCACGCTGGCGATGTCGAAGGCGCTGACGATCTTGCCGCTGGCGCCGAGTTTGATCTTGTCCCGCAGATTCAGGCCGACCAGCGTGTTGTGCACGAACAGCAGACCTTCGCGCATCGGTACGCCGATGTGGTCGGTGAATTCCACCGGTGCGGCGCCGGTCCCGCCTTCCTTGCCGTCGACCACGATGAAGTCCGGCAGGATGCCGGTTTCCAGCATGGCCTTGGCGATGCCCATGAACTCCCACGGATGACCGAGGCAGAACTTGAAGCCCACCGGTTTGCCGCCGGACAGTTCACGCAGTTGCTGGATGAAATGCATCATTTCGATCGGCGTGGAAAACGCGCTGTGGCGCGACGGCGAGATGCAGTCTTCGCCCATCAGGATGCCGCGGGTGTCGGCGATTTCCTGGGTCACTTTGTGTTTGGGCAGAATCCCGCCGTGACCGGGTTTGGCGCCCTGGCTCATCTTGATTTCGATCATCCGTACTTGCGGGGTCTGCGCCTGGGCGGCGAAGCGTTCCGGGTCGAAGCGGCCGTCGCTGGTGCGGCAGCCGAAATAGCCGCTGCCCAGTTCCCAGGTCAGGTCGCCGCCATGTTCGCGGTGATAGGGGCTGATGCTGCCTTCGCCGGTGTCGTGGGCGAAGTTGCCGAGTTTCGCACCCTGGTTCAGCGCGCGGATCGCGTTGGCACTGAGGGAGCCAAAACTCATGGCCGAGATGTTGAACACCGACGCCGAGTACGGCTGGGTGCACTGCGGGCCACCGACGGTGACGCGGAAACTGCTCGGGTCGCTCAACGGCGCCGGACGCATCGAGTGGCCGATGAATTCGAAGCCGGACTGATAGACGTCGATCAGGGTGCCGAACGGTTTGTCGGCGGTTTCATTCTTGGCCCGCGAGTACACCAGCGAACGCTGGGCGCGGGAGAAGGGCAGGGCGTCGCTGTCGGATTCCAGCAGGTACTGGCGGATCTCCGGGCGGATGCCTTCGACCAGATAACGGATATTGCCCAGGATCGGATAGTTGCGGCGCACCGCGTGTGGGCTTTGCAGCAGGTCGAACAGACCGATCAGGCTCAATACGCCAGTGACGGCGGTGATCGGCCACAGCCAGTCGTGTTCGAGAAAGGGCAGGCTGGCGAGGGTGAACATCACGCAGACGGCAAAGAAGGCGTAGCGGCTCAGGAGTGACAGGCTCATACGGTTTCCTTGGTTCGGACGGTTTTTTTTTGCGGCAGTCAGGCGTTCTGCGCCTGCAGAAAGATCGAAAACAGCTCCGACTGGGATTTGATCCCCAGCTTGCTGTACATGTGTTTCTTATGGACTTTCACGGTTTCAACAGAAATTTCCAGCTTACGGGCGATTTCTTTACTGGAGCAACCGCTGAGCATCAGGCGCCCGACGTCCAGTTCCCGGGCGGTCAGTTGCGCGCCCTTGAGCTGCTGCACCGACGCTTCGAGCTGCACCCGCCAGTCCGGTTGCGCAGGCGCCGGAGCCAATGCCACGGTTTCGTTGATTTCATAGGGCAGGCGCTGGCGCAACAGGCCGAGCACCCACGGCTGGATCAATGACAACAGGGCAATCTGCTCGCCGGTGAAGCGTTGCTGGCTGCCCAGTGACAGACACAGCGTGCGGTCGCCCTCGAGCTGGCAATTGAACTGGATTTCGTCGGCCACCACATTCAGACGAAAGTATCGCTGGTAATACTCGGTCAGTTCGAAGTGCTCCGGCGCGACCTCCGACAGGCGATACATCCCGGTGCGCGACTGCTCGCGGCAGGCGATGTAGAACGGGTCGAGCAGGTACAGACCGCGCAGGTAATCCTGAAACAGCTGATCGGGACTGCCGTCGGCGCCGGGGCATTCGGCGAACACCTGCGGGTGGCGGTCGGCGCTGAACAGCAGCGCCACCCAGCTATCGAATGGCACGTACTGGTCGAGCAGACGCACCAGTTGCGCCCAGAAATTCGGCTTGTCGAGGGCGTCGATCAACTGCCCGACGGCGCGGTGCCAGGTGATGTCGTCAAACGAAAGAGTCATGCCTCTACCCCTATCGGGTTACCCCGGCCGCGTAATTCCCTGGCCGGTCGAATGCGAAGCATACTGGCCCACAGACAGCCGCCGGGCAATCTTTCGGCGCCCGGCGCCCATAACAAGGACTGCCCATGAAAGTCGAACTCGCCCAACTGGCGGGCCGTGACAAAGACACGGCGTACAACCTCGAACGCGCCCTCGCGGCGATTGCGGCCTGCGCCGCCGACACGCAATTGATCGTGTTCCCCGAGACCCACCTGATGGGCTTCCCGACCGCCGCCACCGTGGCGCAGATCGCCGAGCCGCTGGACGGCCCGACCGTCAGCGCTGTGCAGGCCGCCGCCCGCGAACGCAACCTCGCCGTGGTGATCGGCATGGCCGAGAACGACAACGGCCGCTTCTACAACACCACGCTGCTGATCACCCCCGAAGGCATCGCCCTGAAATACCGCAAGACCCATCTCTGGGCTTCCGATCGTGGTGTGTTCGAGGCCGGCGATCGTTACGCCACCTGCCTGTGGAACGGTGTACGGGTCGGCTTGCTGATCTGTTACGACATCGAGTTCCCCGAGTCGGCCCGTGCCCTGGCGCAATTGGGTGCGGAGTTGCTGGTCGTGACCAACGGCAACATGGACCCGTACGGCCCGACCCACCGCACCGCAATCATGGCCCGCGCCCAGGAAAACCAGGCGTTTGCGTTGATGGTCAACCGGGTGGAAGCCGGGGATGACGGGTTGATGTTTGCCGGCGGCAGTGCGCTGGTGGATCCGCTGGGCACGCTGCTGTTCGAGGCCGGGCGTGAGGAGGGGCGGTTCAGTGTCGATCTGGATTTCGCTCAGCTGGAGCTGGCGCGCAAGGATTATCGGTATCTGGATGACCAGCGGTTGAGGTTGCCGGGGGAGGTGGTGGAGCGGGATGGCGGTGTTCGGGAGTTGCTTATTCCACACCGTTGAACCCCAGCCCTCACCCTAACCCTCTCCCGGAGGGAGAGGGGACCGACCGAGGTGTTCATTCGAAGTACGTCGACCTGAGGAATCGAGTCGAACTCAGGATCTGAAAAGCATGGAGATCTGCTCCCTTTCCCCCTCTCCCCTCTGGGGAGAGGGCTGGGGTGAGGGGTGGATTTTGACGTTGACGCACCTTTAAGCCTTACCCAAAAAACAACAACGCAACACCCGAAACATTCGCCGAACTCGGCCTCTGCCATAAATCCAATAAAATCCGGAGTAAGTCGCCCATGGCTCGTTTGCAACGCACCCTTTCGCTAGGGTCGGTGGTGCTGTTCGGCATCGCCTACATGACGCCGATCATTGTCCTCGGCACATTCGGCATCCTCGCCCAATCCACTGCAGGCATGGTGCCCGCCGCGTATCTGGCGGCACTGGTGGCGATGTTTTTCACCGCCATGAGTTACGGGCACATGGCCGCCGCGTTTCCGGTGGCCGGCTCGGCCTACAGCTACGTGCGCAAGGCCATCAGCCCGAAACTCGGCTTCATCGCCGGTTGGGCGGTGCTGCTCGATTATCTGTTTCTGCCGATGGCGATCTGGCTGATCGGCGCCGCCTACCTGGCTTCGGCGTTCCCGTCGATTCCGCAGTGGATCTGGGTACTGGCATTCATCGGCATCACCAGCGCGATCAACATCATTGGCCTGAAACTGGCCAACGGCATCAACGCCTTGCTGATGCTGGTGCAGTTCCTGGTGCTGATCGCCTTCGTCGCGCTGTGCGTGCATTACGTCGGCGGCGATGCCAGCACGCCGCTGTGGTCGATCAAACCGTTCTTCAACGGCGACATGCAGATGCCGCTGATCATGAGCGGCGCGGCCATTGCCTGCTATTCGTTCCTCGGCTTCGATGCGGTCAGCACCTTGACCGAAGAAACCCGCGATCCGCGCCGCACCATCCCTCGGGCAATCATGTTGATCACCCTGATCGGCGGGCTGATTTTCGTCGGTGTCTCTTATTTTGTGCAGATCGCCCATCCGTCGTTCCAGTTCGACAGCGTCGACTCGGCGGCCTACGAAATTGCGCGCAACATCGGCGGTGATATGTTCGTGTCGATCTTCCTCATCGGCCTGATCGTCGGTCAGTTCGCCTCGGGCCTGTCGGCGCAGGCCAGCGGTTCGCGGCTGTTGTTTGCGATGGGCCGTGACGGCGTGTTGCCGAAGTCGTTTTTCGGCACTTTGCACGAGCGCTTCGGTACGCCGGTCAATAGCATCCTGCTGTGCGCCGTTGTCGCGTTGCTGGCGCTGAAACTCGACGTGACCACCTCGACCTCGTTCATCAACTTCGGCGCGTTCCTGGCGTTCAGTCTGGTCAATCTGTCGGTGATTTTTCACTACTGGATCGGCGGCGAGAAAAAAGGCCTGCGCGAACTGGTGCTGTTCCTGGTTTTCCCGTTCATCGGTCTGCTGGCGGACTTGTGGCTGATGGTCAGCCTCGATCACCTGGCGGTGTATCTGGGCCTGAGTTGGCTGGCGATTGGTGTGCTGTATCTGGCGGTGCTGACCGGTGGCTTCCGTCGCCAACCACCGGAGATGGACTTTCAGGAAGCGGCCTGATCAGGCATCAGGCCGCCGGCCGGGTTTGGCGCAACGGCAGTTGCACGCGGAACGTCGTACCGAATCCCGGTTTGCTGCTGACGGAAATGTCACCGCCGTGTTTTTTCACGATGCCATAGGACAGGGACAGGCCCAGGCCCGTCCCCTGGCCGACCGGTTTGGTGGTGAAGAACGGGTCGAAGATCTTTTGCAGGGTTTCGGGTGCAATACCCGAGCCCGTATCGGCGACTTCGATGACTGCCGATTCTCCCTGCACGCCAGTGCGCAGGGTGATGGTGCCGCGCTCCGGGCCCATTGCCTGCGCCGCGTTGACCACCAGGTTCATGATGACCTGATTGATTTGCGAGGGCAGGCATTCGATGTCCGGCAGATCCTGATATTCCTTGATCACATCGGCCTTGTACTTGAGCTCGCTGGCGACAATGTTCAGGGTCGATTCGATGCCCTGTTGCAGATTGGCCCACTGCCATTCCTGATGGCTGTCGACCCGGGAGAAATCCTTCAGGTCCCTGACGATCTGGCCGACCCGAGCGATGCCTTCCTTGGATTCCCTGATCAGCACCGGAATGTCTTCGAGCAGAAAATCCAGTTCGAGGTCCTCGCGCAATTGCTGCAACTGCCCAGCCAGTTCGGCGGGCAGAGTTTGCCCGGCGGTGTGATAGGCGCCGAGCATGGCCAGCAGTTGCTGGAAATAGCCGTCGAGCGTGCCGAGGTTGGAGGAAATGAAACCGATCGGATTGTTGATTTCATGGGCGACGCCAGCGGCCAGTTGCCCCAGCGAAGCGAGCTTCTCCGATTGCACCAACTGGCCTTCCAGCTGTTTGCGTTCGTCGATTTCCCGCTGCAAGGCTTCGCTGGCCTGCTTGAACTGGGCGGTACGCTGATCCACCAGATGTTCCAGGTGATGCATTTGCAGCGACGCGCGCTCGGTCATCTGCCATTTGGTCAGAAGGGTGTTGGCCATCTGCTGGACTTCGATGTTGTCGAAGGGTTTTTTCAGAATCAGCAGCCGGTCATGGGCGTGCAGACGATCCAGCAATTCGTCCCAGGAATAGTCGGAATAGGCGGTACAGACCACCACCTGCAACTGCGGATCCCGCTGCCACAGCGCTTCGATGGTTTGCGCCCCGTCCCAGCCGTCGGGCATGCGCATGTCGACGAACGCCAGGGCGTAGGGACATTGTTCCTGCAAGGCCAGGTTGAGTTTGGCCAGGCCTTCTTCCCCTCCGTAGGCCGAGTCCAGTTCGAAAACCGCTCGCCGGGGTCTGGCGGTTTCGCCGAACAGCGCGGCTTCCATTTCGTCCATCTCTGCCGACTGCGCTGAAGCCGGGGCAAGGATCTTGCGAAAGTCTTCGTGGATCGACGGCATGTCATCGATCAGCAGAATGCGGCGGTTCGACAATTCGCTCATGCGTTCTCCGTTACCGCGATCAGCGGAATCTGCAAGGTGAACAGGGCGCCCTGGCCAGGTCCGTCGCTGTGGGCCGTGAGGTGGCCGTTCATCTCGATGGCCGCCAGGGCGCAACTGTGCAGGCCGAAGCCGTGGCCCTCTTTGCGGGTGGTGAAACCGTGGGCAAAGATCCGCGTCATGTTTTCCGGGGCGATACCTTCGCCATCGTCCTTGACGCTGATTTCCAGATAATTCCCGTCGACGATTTTTACGCCCAGGGTGATGGTGCGCGGGCGGTTGCTGAGGTCGGACATCGCGTATTTGGCGTTGCTGATCAGGTTGATCAGGATCAGCAGCAAACGGTGTTTGTCACCCATCACCTGCGGCACTTCGGCGTAGTCCCTGACCACTGTGACGTGGTGCCGGGTCAGGGCTCCGGCGTTCATGCGCAGGGCGTCTTCGAGCAGTTCGCTGATGTACAGCGGCTCGGTCAGGCTGCTGGCCCCGGCATAGGATTGCTGGGTGGCGACGATGTCCTTGATGTGATCGACACTTTTGTTCATCTGGTTCAGTTCGTCGACCATTTCCTGCTGTTCCTGGGCGATGGCAACGACCAGTTGATTGAGATAACCGGGCAGCAATTTGCCCTTGGGGTCTTCGCTGAGGAACTGGCCGAGGTCGTCGGGGTGTTCGTTGATCAGCTGCATGGCCTTGCCCAGCCCCAGGGTCTTGCTGTTGCGTAACTTGCGCGCGATCAGGTCGGAGGAAATGTTCACGCTGTTGAGCACGTTGCCGACGTTGTGCAGCACGTTGGTCGCGATCTCGGCCATGCCGGCCTGGCGTGCGGCGTCGAGCAGTTCGCTCTGGGCGTTCTTGAGCTCCCGGGTGCGCTCGTCGACCCGTTGCTCCAGCACATCGTTGGCGGTTTGCAGGGCTGCGTTGACCCGGTTGATCTCGGCGAAACTGCGGATCAGACGGATGGCCAGCCACAGCAGCGACAGCATCAGCAGGACCGAGAACAGCAGCAGATAGAAGTGATATTTCCTGTCGATTTTTTCGACCCGCTGCTGATCCCGGTTGAGCATGTTGGTGATGTTGTCCAGGCGCTCGGCCACCGGAACCGCCTCAATCTCCTCGAGCAAGCGGTTGACGATCGGCTGCTCGCGCAGGATCAGGCTGATGTGATTGCTCAGGATCCTGATCGGGGCTTGAAAGTCCTGGGGCAGGCGTTGCGCGTTCACCGCCAGTTTGTTCAGGCCCAGGACGATATCGGCGGCCTTGTCGTCGGAGGTGACCTGAGAGAACTCCAGTGCGCTGAGCAGCAGGTCATAGGTATCGGTGGCGATGTTCTGCACCTGAATCTTGTCGAGATCGGACAGGCCGGCCAGTTGTGCCTGAATGTCATCTTCGGCGGTCGGCAGGAACGCCAGAGAGTTGCGCAGCAAGGCGTTGTGCGACTTGAACTGCTCCACCAACCGGGTCTTTTCCTGCATCGCCTTGAGAAAACTCTCGTGGGCTTCGTCCCATTGTGTCGAGTCGTTGCGCCCGTGGCCGGACTCCATGGTGTCGAAGCGTTCCCACAGGCGGTTCATCTCGCTCATCGGCGAGACCAGCGGGTCGTAATTGTGGGAGATCGCCACCCGCGCCTTGAGGATTTCGTTTTCCCACAGCGAGTCCTGCTGCTTGATCTGGCGGATCAGGTCCCGGGACTCGGTGTAGGCCGTCGTCTGCTCGGTGCTGGACTTGAGGTAGAGAAACACCAGGATCGAGGCCAGCAGCACGGCGACGAGCCCGATCAACATCAGGCTGACACGGCGTGAAACCTTCATCATGGCTGGCCCTCCGGATGGCCGGTCAGGGTCTTGAGAAACAGGATGATCAGGGTCTTGTCTTCTTCGCTCGGCATGCGCCCCAACTGATACTGGAACATCACGTCCACGGCCCGTTCGAGGGTGGGCGCCGAGCCGTCATGGAAGTACGGTGCGGTCAGCGCGACATTACGCAGGCTCGGCACCTTGAACACGGCGCGGTCGGCTTCGTCGCCGGTCACGTTGAAACGGCCCTGGTCGGCCACCGTCGGGTTACCGCGATCGGCGATGTAGTCGCCGAACACGCCAAATTTCTGGAACATGTTGCCGCCAATGTTGACGCCCTGATGGCAGGCAATGCAGCCGTACTCCTTGAAACGCTGATAGCCGTATTTTTCTTCGAGGGTCAGGATATCGGTATTGCCCAGCAGGTACTGATCGAAACGGGAGTCGGGGGTCAGCAGCGTGCGCTCATAGGTGGCCAGCGCATTCTGGATATTGGCCCGGCTCACGGCATCGGGGTAGGCGGCACGAAAGCTCTGACCATAGGCTGCGTCGTCAGCGATCCGTTGCACGACGGTGTTCCAGTCGCTGCCCATTTCGTGGGGGCTGGTGATCACGATGTTGCTTTGTTCTTCCAGGGTTTCGACGCGGCCATCCCAGAACTGGCGGAAATTGAGGCTGGCGTTGAATACGGTCGGCGTGTTGACCGCCACCGGTTGACCATCGAAGCCGTTGGAGAAGGCGCGGGTGTCGGCGCCGCTTTTATCCAGTTGATGGCAGCTGGCGCAGGACAGCGTGTTATTGATCGACAATCGCGGGTCATGGAACAACTGGCGCCCGAGCTCGACCCGCCTGGCATCCAGGTGCGGCTTTGGCGGCAAGGGTTTCAGCGGCTCGTCCAGCGGTGCGGCGATGGCATTTGCGCACAGACCGAGCAGTAGAACCAACGACCCCGGGCGATTCATGAAACACCCCACGTGCCAGGTTGAGCAGACTCCAGCAAACGGGCGAAGGCCTCTGCCGGCAAGGCCTTGCTGAAATAGAAGCCCTGGCCTTCCTCGCAGTGGTGAGCCCTGAGAAACTCCAACTGTTGTGCTGTTTCCACACCTTCGGCAATGACGTTGAGGTTCAGGCTCTTGCCCAGGCTGATGATCGCGCCGACCAGGGCGGCATCACCGCTGTCATGGCTCAGGCCGCGAATGAACGATTGATCGATTTTCAGCACATCGATGGGAAAACGGCGCAGATAGCTCAAGCTGGAATAACCGGTGCCGAAGTCATCGATGGCCAGCCGAACCCCCAGCGCCTTCAGCCTGCCCAGCGCGTTCATCGTTGCGTCGACGTTCTGCATCAGCACACCTTCGGTGATCTCCAGTTCCAGCAGACGGGGATCGAGCCCGGTCTGTGCCAGTACCTGCTCGATGCCCTCGACGAAATGGCGCTGACGAAAGTCGATGGCCGAGGTGTTGACCGACATGCGAATCGGCGGCAATCCCGCCTGTTGCCATTCACGGGTATGACGACAGGCCTCGGCCAGCACCCATTTGCTCAGCGGCACGATCAGGCCGCTGTCTTCGGCCACCGGGATGAACTCCGAGGGATAGACCCAGCCATGCCCCGGTTTCTGCCAGCGCACCAGTGCCTCGGCACCGACTACCCGGCCGCTGGCCAGCTCGATTTTCGGTTGGTAATGCAGGACGAATTCCTGGCGTTGCAGGGCTTGGCGAATGCCCGACTCGATGCTTTGCTGTTCCCGGGCGCGCTGGTTCATGGCTTCGATGAAGAAGCCGATTTCGTTCGGTCCGTTTTCCTTGGCGCTGCGCATGGCCGTTTCAGCTTTCTTGATCAGCTCGATGGCCTCGAGCCCGTCATCGGGGTAGAGGCTGATGCCCAGACTGGCCGTGACGCTCACGTCATGCCCGACGATTGTCTGTGGTGTGCGGATAGCGCTCAGTAGTTTCTCGGCGATGCTGCGCGACTGCTGCGGGTGATTGATGTCGCTGAGCATCACCACGAATTCGTCGGAGCCATAACGAAAAACCGAATCCGATTCGCGCACGCAGGCGAGCAATTGCTGGCCGACCCGCTTGAGCATCTCGTCGCCCGCCGGATGGCCCAGGGCGTTGTTGATGCGTTTGAAGCGATCCAGCCCGAGAAACATCACCACCAGTTGTTTGTCATGGCGCCGGCAAGCGGCCAGCGATTGAGTCAGACGGTCACCGAGCAAGGTGCTGTTGGGCAGGCCCGTGAGGCTGTCGTACTGCAACAGGTGCGAGACCTTGAGCAACTCATGCACCCGCGCTTCGATGGTCTGCTCGAGACTGAGCATCTTCAGCGCCGCGTCCTGGGCCAACTGCCATTTCCAGGTCAGGGCATTGGCCATCTGGCGGATTTCCAGGGTGTCGAATGGTTTTTTCAGGATCAGCAACTGATCGCCGAATTCCAGTCGTTCGGCCATGGCCTCCCAGCTGTAGTCGGAATAGGCGGTGCACAAGGCGATTTGCAGATTCGGATCGACCGCCCACAGTTTTTCGATGGTTTCCAGGCCGTCCCAACCGGGCGGCATGCGCATGTCGGTGAACGCGAGGGCATAAGGCCGGCCTTCTTCCACCGCATGCTGCACCAGTTTCAGCGCTTCCTGCCCCTGATAGGCGGAGTCGAGCTGGAACGTCAGGTGCGATGATTGCCGGGTGCCGAACAGCGTTTGCTCGAGCGTATCCAGGTCTGCTGCACCGCTGGTGTCCGGGGTCAGTATCTTGCGAAAGTCATCATGGATCGCCGGGGTATCGTCGACGATCAATATGCGCCGGTTGGTCTGGGGAAAAGGTGTTTTCATCCCTCATCCTCCTTGGGCAGCGGGGCAGTCGCGTTTCCGTCCTTCAGCAGGCGGGCTGCTTGCTCGGGGCTGACAGCTTCCCTGAAGCAAAGGCCTTGCACGTTTTTCAGCGGGGCCGAAGAGGTGAGGGCGTCATCCCGATCTGCGGGCTGGACGCCTTCGGCGCTGATGTCGATCGCCAGATCCCGGGCGAAATTGACGATCGCTCGCAGGGTATTGGCGCTGCCTTCATCCTGGGCCGCACTGTCGATCAGGGATTGGGCGAGTTTGAGGTGATTGACCCGGTAGGTTTTCAGGTAATCGAACGATGAGTATTCGGTGCCGAAATCGTCGATGGCGATCTTTACCCCAAGCTCACTGAGGCGCGGCAGCACATCGTTGTGGGTCCATTTGGTCTGGGCCAGGGTCGCTTCGGTGACATCGAAACGCAGATCCCACGGTGCCAGTTCCCAGCGGGCGGTGGTGCGCAGCACGTCATAGATGAGTTCCGGGCCGCTCTTGAGTTGCGCCAGGGAAATCCTGATCGCCATCACTGGAGGCGCCACTCCCTCGTTTTGCCACTGGCGCATCTGCCAGCAGGCGTGATCCAGTATCCAGCGACCGAGCGGGATGATTGCACCGGTCTTTTCCGCTGCCGGTACGAAGGCCGACGCTGGCAGCAGACCAAGCCGGGGATGTTGCCATTTGACCTGCGCGGCCATGCCGAGAATCTTGCCGCTGTGCATGTCCACTTCCGGCGTGTAGTCGAGCTTCAGTCCTCCCTGAGTCAGGGCGGTCATCAATTCCTCGGCCAGGGCCATGCGCTCGGCGACTTCGCGAGTGATTTGCTCGGAATGGAACTGGTATTGATTACGCCCCGTTTCCTTGGCGCGGTATAGCGCCATGTCGGCGCCGGCCAGCAGACTGTCGGCATCCAGACTGTTGGCGCGGTACAGGCAGATGCCGATACTGACGGAAATGCGCAAGGCATTGCCTGCCAGTTGGTAGGGCTCCAGAAGCGCATCGCGGATCTTGGTCGCAATGGCAGCAGACTGGGTCGGGTCGCTGACGTCCAGTTGCAGGATCGCGAACTCGTCTCCGCCCAGACGTGCGACCACGTCGTTTTCTCGCACATTCGATTTGATCCGTTGCGCCACTGCCTGCAACAACAGATCGCCGACCGGATGGCCGAGGGTGTCGTTGATCCGCTTGAAGTGATCCAGATCCAGGTAAAACACCGCAAAAGGTGCCGCTCCCCGACGCGCGGCGGCGAAGGCCTGATGCAGACGCTCGATCAGCGTGGCGCGATTGGCAAGTCCGGTGAGGCCGTCCGTGCGGGCCAGCAAGGCCATTTTCTCTTCGGCCAGCCGGCGTTCGGTGATGTCAAGAATGATCCCCTCGACTTCCAGCAGGCGGCCGTCGTGATCGCGCACCGGGATGTAGCGGTTTTCCACCCAGCGCCAGTCGCCCGCGCCGGTACGCAGGCGAAACTCGATGGAGGCGCCTTCGGCATGCCGATCGAGCACCCGGCCCATGGCGGTATCGACACTGAGCTGATCGTCCGGGTGAATCAGCGTCTGCGCCCAGTTGGCCGAACCCACCAGATCAGCCGCGACATGGCCGTAGCGGGTGATGTTGTGGGAGATGTACATCAGCGGAAACGACGGTTCACCGCGCAACCGGTAGAGGATGGTCGGACTGTTCTGCACGATGATGTTGGCGTCGGACAGTTCCCGGGTACGCTCCTGAACTGCCTGCTCCAGCAGGTTCATCTTCATGGCGGCGTCTTCGGTCATTTGCCACTTGACCGTCAGGGCGCTGGCCATCTGCCGGATTTCGATCGCGTCGAAGGGTTTTTTCAGGATCAGCAGGCGATCGGTCAGGGCCAGCCGCCGGTCGATGTCTTCCCACGAGTAATCGGAGTAGGCGGTGCACAGGGCCACCTGCAGCTTGGGATCGACCTGCCACAGCCGCTCGATGGTTTCCAGGCCATCCCAGCCCGGCGGCATGCGCATGTCGATGAAGGCCATGGCGTACGGGCGCCCGGCGGCGAGTGCGGCTTCCACTTTGTCCAGCGCTTCGCGGCCCTGATAGGCCGAGTCCAGTTCGAAACGGTCTTTCGGTGCGACGGGGGCGGAGGACGCATCGCCGAACAGCAGGCTTTCCGTTTCATCCAGGCTGTCGGCTTCAGCCGTGGCCGGTTTGAGGATCTTGGCGAAATCGTCATGGATCGACGCGGTATCGTCGACGATGAGCACGCGGCGGTTGGTGTGTCCGGGTTGCGCACTCATGACGCAATACCCGTGTGTTCACGCACATTCGTCATCGGGAGCATCCTTTTCCCCTCATCACATGCCTGCGCGCAGGCCGATGGTGTCGTCCAGCTACTTGAGCATAGTTGCAGGGGCGCAACTTCGCCTGTCGCGGTGTAACAGAGGATTTACACGGCCCCGGCGAAAATCATCTAGCCTGTGATTCAAGCGCAGGCAAGCAGGGGAGGTCTGCCGGCGCGTCAGTCATGTCCAACGTTTTTCACGAGGCTTCGCCATGGAAGAGCCGTCCGCCCCGATTTCGCCGCCCCGGCCCAAAGTACTGCTGGTGGATGACGAGGAACCGATTCTCAACAGCCTGCGCCGTCTGCTGCGCGGCCAGCCTTATGACGTCTTGCTGGCGACCAGCGGTGCCCAGGCGCTGGAAATACTCGAGCAGCAACCGGTGAATCTGGTGATGAGCGACGCGCGCATGCCCAACATGGATGGGGCCACGCTGCTGGCTCTTGTTCATGAGCGGTATCCGGCGACTGCGCGGATCATGCTCACCGGCTACGCCGATCCTTCGGCGATCATCAAGGCCATCAACGAAGGGCAGATCCACCGTTACATCAGCAAACCCTGGAACGACGAGGAAATGCTGCTGACCTTGCGTCAGGCCCTCGAGCATCAGCATCTGGCACGCGAGCGCGAACGTCTGGAAAAACTGACGCGAGTGCAAAACGAACAATTGAAATTGCTCAACAGCACCCTGGAAAAACACGTCGCCGCCCGTACCGCCGAACTGCAGCAGACCGCCGACATGCTCGACCTCGCCTACGAGGAGCTCAAGCGCAGTTTCCTGACAGGCACCGAAATGTTCTCGTTGCTGGCCAACCTGCGCCTGCCGCCGGCGAAGCAGACCAATCGGCAGATCATCGAGCTGGTACGCGGCTACTGCAAGATGCACCGTCTGGACGAAGCCGCCAGCCGCGATCTGACCATGGCCGCCGCGCTCTACAATATCGGCAAGCTGAGCTGGACCGACAGCATGATGACCACGCCGTCGGACCTGCTGCACAGCACCGAGCGCGACCGCTATCGGGCTTATCCGAAACAGAGCGAATCGCTGTTGATGACCCTGGACCCGATGAAGGATGCCGCGCGGCTGATCCTGCACCATCAGGAGCACTGGGACGGCAGCGGGTTTCCCGACCGGCTCAAGGGCGAGGCCATTCCCTTGGGCTCGCGGCTGTTGAAACTGGCGGTGGATTTTGTCGAGTTGCAGCGCGGGCTGATTCTCGAGCGGCAGATGAACAGCGATGAAGCCTTGCTGTACCTGCGCCAGTACGCCGGCAAACTCTACGATCCCGAGCTGATCGAGGATTTCATCAAGGTCTGCGCAATGGTCAGCGACATCACATTGGCCGATCCGGACGTCAAGGTCATGGGCACCCGGGAGTTGGCGGCGGGGATGATCCTCGCGCGCAACCTCAATGCCGACAACGGCATGTTGCTGCTCAACGCCGGCAAAGTGCTGAGCGCTCCGCTGGTTGAAAAACTGATCAGTTTCGAGGCCATGGAGGGCGGCAAATACAAGGTATTCGTCAAGGTGCCGCAAGAGCCCGAGACGACGCTCGCGGCCCAGGGTGGATGACGCTGGCGCGGCCGGCATGGGATCCTTGCGGCTTTTCTCAAGGCCGGTGGCTGACCCATGACTTCTGTATCCGCAGTTTCCCCCCGCATCATCCGTATCGCCGCCGCGCTGCTGATCGGTCCCGACGGCCAGACCCTGCTGGTGCGCAAGCGCAATACCACGGCGTTCATGCAACCGGGCGGCAAGATTGAAGCCCATGAACTGCCGGTGCATGCGCTGGCCCGTGAGCTGGAGGAAGAACTGGGACTGGTGATCGATCCGGCGCAGGCAAGCTTTCTCGGTCAGTTCTCGGCACCCGCCGCCAACGAGCCGGGATTCGTTGTGCAGGCCGAACTCTTTCAACTGACCATCGACGCCAGGGTGTCTCCGGCCGCCGAGATCGAAGAGGTGATCTGGATCGATCCGGCTACCGACGGGGATGTGGTTCTCGCCCCATTGACACGCGACCTGATCCTGCCGTTTTATCGAGCCTCGCTGACTGCGATCGCCTGATCATTCGTGCAAAGGACTTCGTCATGATCCCGCTTCAAGACCTGTTGATTTTCGCCGCCGCCGCACTGCTGATGGTACTGACGCCGGGGCCGAACATGATCTACCTGATCTCGCGGTCGATCTGCCAGGGACGTCGCGCCGGGGTGACCTCGCTGCTCGGCGTGGTGGCGGGGTTCTTCGTGCACCTGTTCGCGGCGGCCGCCGGTTTGACCGCGGTGTTTCTCGCCGTGCCGATGGCCTATGAAGTGTTGAAGTGGGCCGGCGCGCTGTACCTGTTGTGGCTGGCCTGGCAGGCGGTGAAGCCCGGCGCCCGCTCGCCGTTCGAGGCGCAACAGTTGCCGGCGGATTCTTCGCGCAAACTGGTCACCATGGGCTTTCTCACCAGTGCCTTGAACCCGAAAATCGCGGTGTTCTACCTCTCGGTATTCCCGCAGTTCATCACCCCCGAGCACGGCTCGGTGTTCACCCAGAGCATCATCCTCGGCCTGACCCAGATCAGCGTCAGTTTCAGCGTCAACCTGCTGATCGCGCTGTTCGCGGCGGGCATCGCGTCGTGGTTCGTCAACAACCCGACCTGGCTGGCGGCGCAGCGTTATTTCATGGGGTTTGTGCTGAGCGGTCTGGCCGTGCGGCTGATGCTTGAACAGCGCAAGGCCGCCTGAACATGTGGATCGAACGGCTGGACGCCAGTCATGCGCTGGCCTATCGCGAATTGATGCTGGAGGCGTATGACCGGCATCCCCAGGCGTTTACCTCCAGTGTGCGCGAGCGCGCAGTGATGCCGCTGAGCTGGTGGGAATCACGCCTGACCAGCAAGCTCGACGCAGTGTTTGGCGCGTTCGAAGAGGGCCGGCTGGTGGGGATCGTCGGCCTGGCGTTCGAGCCTCGGGAGAAGGCCCGGCACAAGACAACGGTGTTCGGCATGTATGTGTCGGCCGAGTTTCGTCAGCGCGGGCTGGGGCTGAAATTGATGGAGGCGGTGCTGGGGGAAGCGCAGCAGCATCCGGCGCTGAAAGTCATTCAATTGACCGTCACCGCCGGTAATGATGCGGCGTTTCATCTGTACCAGCGCTGCGGCTTCGTCCAGTTCGGCCTCGAGCCGATGGCGGTGCGGGTCGGCGAGGACTACTTCGACAAGATCCACATGTGGTCCCAGCCTTTCGTGCCAACCGCCAGTCTCAACGAACCGCGCTGACCCCATCCAGGGTCGAGAACGAGGTGTCCTTGGCCGTCAGCAGGAAGTCGCGCATGTACGGCGCGTCGAGCATGTCGGCGCGGATCGCCGCGTACAGCGTCGCAAACAGACCTTTCTCGCCCAGCCGCTTGCCCTTCACGTAACCGCGCGAGCTGTATTCATGCAGCGCCCAGTGCGGCATGCCGCACACGCCACGGCCGCTGGCCACCAGCTGCATCATCATCACCGTCAGTTCTGAGGTGCGTACCTGCGCCGGTTCGATGTCGGCCGGTTCGAGGAAGCGGGTGAAGATATCGAGGCGGTCACGTTCCACCGGATAAGTGATCAGGGTTTCGGTCAGCAGGTCTTCGGGGACGATGTACGGTTTGCTCGCCAGCGCATGCTGATTGGCGACCGCGAGCATGGCTTCGTAGGTGAACAGCGGCACGTAGGTGATGCCGGCGATTTCCAGCGGGTCGGACGTCACCACCAGATCCAGATCACCCCGGGCCAGCGCCGGCAGCGGTGCGAAGGAGAAACCCGAAGCGAGGTCGAGTTCGACTTCCGGCCAGGCATCGCGGAACTGGTCGATGGTCGGCATCAGCCACTGGAAGCAGCTGTGGCATTCGATGGCCATGTGCAGTCGCCCGGCGGTGCCACCGGCCAGACGTCCGATATCACGTTCGGCGGCGCGCAGCAGCGGCAGGGTCGCGTCGGCCAGTTGCAGCAGGCGCAGGCCGGCGCTGGTGAAGCGCACCGGTTTGGTCTTGCGCACGAACAACGGCATGCCCATGCGCTCTTCCAGCTCCTTGAACTGGTGGGACAGCGCCGACTGGGTCAGGTGCAGGCGGTCGGCCGCATCGACCAGGCTGTCAGCTTCGCGCAGGGCATGCAGGGTTTTCAGGTGACGGATCTCAAGCACCGCAGGCTCCATGAGGAAAATTTGTGATCAACACGAAAAGGTTGAGTTTGTCTCATGTTGCTCTGGCTGTCGACAATGGCGCCATCTTTTACGCAATGGAGAACACTCGACATGGCCGTGGCACACACCCTGGGTTTCCCGCGCATCGGCGCCGACCGCGAACTGAAAAAAGCCCTCGAAGCCTACTGGAAAGGCGATCTCGATCAGGCCGCTCTGAATCAGGTCGGCCGCGAGCTGCGCGCCAGGCACTGGCAATTGCAGAAGGACGCCGGCATCGACCTGCTGCCGGTCGGCGACTTCGCCTGGTACGACCAGGTGCTGACCCACTCGCTGACCTTCGGTGTGATCCCCGAGCGTTTCGACGGTGTGCGTGACGAACGCGGCCTGCCGACCCTCGACACCCTGTTCGCCATGGCCCGTGGCGCCACGTCTTCCTGCTGCGGCGGCGAGCACGGCAAGACTCAATACGCCCAAGAGTTGACCAAGTGGTTCGACACCAACTACCACTACCTGGTCCCGGAATTCACCGCCGACCAGCCATTCAAGCTGAGCTGGGAACAGCTGTTCGATGAAGTCGAAGAAGCCAAAGCCCTCGGTCACAACGTCAAACCGGTGATCATCGGCCCGCTGACTTACCTGTGGCTGGGCAAGGCGAAAGGCAACGGCTTCGACAAGCTCGATCTGCTTGAGCGCCTGCTGCCGGTGTACAACGAAATCCTCGGCCGCCTCGCCACCCAGGGCGTGGAGTGGGTGCAGATCGACGAGCCGATCCTCACCCTCGATCTGCCGCAAGCCTGGAAAAGCGCCTTCGAACGCGCCTATCACATCCTTCAGTATTCGCCGCTGAAGAAACTGGTGGCGACCTATTTCAGTGGTTTGCAAGACAACCTCGGTTTGGCCGTCGGCCTGCCGGTGCAAGGCCTGCACATCGACGCTGTGCGGGCACCGGATCAGCTCGGTCAGGTGCTCGATCGTCTGCCGACCTACAAGATTCTTTCGGTCGGGCTGGTCAACGGGCGCAACGTCTGGCGCTGCGAACTGGAGCAGGCGCTGGCGCAACTGCAACCGGCGCAGGAGCGTTTCGGCGACAACCTGTGGGTCAGCAGTTCCTGCTCGTTGCTGCACAGCCCGGTGGATGTCGAGCGTGAAGACAAGCTCGATCCGGAACTGAAAAGCTGGCTGGCGTTCGCCGTGCAGAAGTGCAGCGAAATCTCGGTGTTGCGTGATGCGCTGAACGACCCGCAAGTGCCGAACGTGCAAAGCGCACTGGCCGAAAGCCGCGCGATTCAAGAGAGCCGCGCCCGCTCGCCGCGTATTCACAAGGCCGACGTGCAAGCGCGGATCGAGGCGATCAATGCCAGCGACAGCCAGCGGCATTCGCCGTTTGCCAAACGCATCGCCGCACAGCAGGCGCGTTTGAAATTGCCGACGTTCCCGACCACCACTATCGGTTCGTTCCCGCAGACCGGCTCGATTCGCCTGGCCCGTCAGGCATTCAAGCAGGGCAAGCTGTCGGCCAACGACTACCACGATGCCATGCGCAGCGAAATCCGCCACGCGGTGCAGGTGCAGGAACGTCTGGGCCTGGATGTACTGGTGCACGGTGAAGCCGAGCGCAACGACATGGTCGAGTACTTCGCCGAACAGCTCGACGGTTATCTGTTCACCCGTTTCGGCTGGGTCCAGAGCTACGGTTCCCGCTGCGTGAAACCGGCGGTGATTTATGGCGACCTCAGCCGTCCGAACGCCATGACCGTTGACTGGATCAGCTACGCCCAGAGCCTGACGGACAAGGTGATGAAAGGCATGCTGACCGGTCCCGTGACCATGCTGATGTGGTCGTTCCCCCGCGAAGACGTGTCGCGCAAAGTCCAGGCGCAACAACTGGCGCTGGCCCTGCGTGACGAAGTGGTCGATCTGGAAAACGCCGGGATCAGGATCGTACAGATCGACGAAGCGGCGTTCCGCGAAGGCCTGCCGCTGCGCCGTGAACAATGGCAGGAATACCTCGACTGGGCGGTGCAAGCGTTCCGCCTGACCGCCTCGGGCGTGAAAGATGAAACCCAGATTCACACCCACATGTGCTACAGCGAATTCAACGATGTGATCAAGGCGATCGCCGACATGGACGCCGATGTGATCACCATCGAAACCTCGCGTTCGGACATGGAGTTGCTGGAGGCCTTCGAAGCGTTCGACTACCCGAACGACATCGGCCCGGGCGTCTACGACATCCACTCGCCGCGCGTGCCGGACACCGCCGAGATGGTGAAACTGATGAGCAAAGCCGTGAAGCGCATTCCGGCGCAGCGGCTATGGGTCAACCCCGATTGCGGCCTGAAGACTCGCGCCTGGCCGGAGACCGAAGCCGCATTGGTCAACATGGTCGCGGCGGCTCGGCAGTTGCGCAGTCAGTTGGCGTAACGGCAACACCGAATGAAGCGTGTCGACCGCTCGGCACTCTTCATCAAACTGTCATCGAACTGTGGCAGCGCGCTTGAACAAACTTCATCAGACTCACGCTCTACTGGGGTTCTGCGTTTCGGTGTTTTTCATGTTCAAGGGATTTTTTGCAATCGCGGCGTTGTTGGCCGCGGTTTTTTGCGTTCCGGCGTCCTACGCGGCGTCGCGTTGCGACGTCAATGTACCGACCGAACGGGTCGATCTGCAGCAGGTAAGCCTGGCGTACCAGAGCATCGGTCGTGCGTCGGATCCGGCGCTGTTACTGGTGATGGGCCTGGGCGGGCAGTTGATCCACTGGCCGGATGAGGTGGTGGTCGCGCTGTGTCAGCAAGGCTTTCGGGTGATCCGTTATGACAACCGCGATGTCGGTCTGTCGACCTGGCGCCAGGCGCCGGCCGACGCCAACCTGACCTTTGAAGTGCTGCGCTACAAGCTCGGCCTGCCGGTGGCGGCGCCTTACAGCCTGACCGATATGGCCGACGATGCGCTGGGCCTGATGGACGCCTTGCACGTCGAGCAATTCCACGTACTCGGCGCGAGCATGGGCGGGATGATCGCCCAGCACCTGGCGGCGATGGCGCCGCAACGGGTCGAAAGCCTGACGCTGATCATGACCAGCTCCGGTGCCGAAGGGCTGCCGGCGCCGAGCGCGGCGCTGGTGCAGTTGTTGTCACGGCGCGGCGCGCCCAATCGCCAGATTGCGCTGGAGCAACAGGCCGATCTGCTGGCCGCACTGGGCAGCCCTTCGGTCAGCGATGACCGGCAGGCCTTGCTGCATCAGGCGGCGCTGTCCTATGACCGGGCGTTCAATCCCGAAGGCGTGAAGCGCCAGATCATGGCGATCCTTGCCGAGCCGAGCCGGGTGGCGTTGCTCAACCAGTTGCGGGTGCCGACGCTGGTGGTGCATGGCACGGCGGATCCGTTGCTGCCGGTGATGCACGGCGTGCACCTGGCGGCGCACATTCGCGGCAGTCAGCTGCGGCTGATTCCGGGGCTGGCGCACCGCTTTCAGGAAGCGTTCAAGGAACCGTTGCTGGCGGCGGTGTTACCGTATTTGCGCGAGCATCGCGAAGACACGTCGCACTGGGCGCAGATCGAACCGGTGGCGGAACACAACCTGCTCTGACTCAGGCGTGCAGCCGCACCCACACCGACACCAGCACCGTCGCCGCCATCAGCCACGCCACCGCCGCCACCGCCAGTGAAGCTTCGAGACGCATGCGGTCGACCATCACGTACAGCGTCGCCAGATACACGAAGTACGGAATGATCGACCACATGCCGAACACGATGGTGGTCTTCAAGTCGTCGATCGAACGGCCCTTGCCGACGATGTAGTGGGCGATCAGGGCGAAGGTCGGGAACAGCGGCACCAAGCCGGCGATGTAGTAGTTTTTGGTCTTGGCCAGCATGGCGAGGATCACCACCACGGCCGCACCGAGCATTGCCTTGAAAATCAGATCCACATCGTTCTCGCTTAATGGCTCAGGCCGTATTTTTTCACTTTGTCGAACAGCGTGGTCTTGGCCATACCCAGTTCGAGGCTGGCCTGGGTCAGGTTGCCGCCGCTGCGTTGCAGGGCGTCGCTGAGCAGGTTGCGTTCGAACGCTTCCACCGCTTCGGCGAACGCCAGGCCCTGACCTGCGCTGCCCGCGCCGGTTTTCTTGAACGCCGGCAAACCGAGGGCAAAACGCTCGGCGACGTTGCGCAGTTCGCGCACGTTGCCCGGCCAGTCGTGGCTCATCAGGCTCGACAACGTCTGGTTGTCCAGCTCCGGCAGCGCCCGGTCGAAACGCAGGGCCGATTGCTGGGTGAAGTGTTCGAACAATTGCAGGATGTCTTCGCGGCGCTCGCGCAGGGGCGGCAGTTCCAGCGTTACCACGTTGAGGCGGTAGTACAAGTCGCTGCGAAATTCCCCGGCCTTGCTTGATTCGTCGAGGTCGGACTTGGTGGCCGCAATCACCCGGCAATCCACCGCCACGCTCTGGTTCGAGCCGAGGCGTTCGAGGGTGCGTTCCTGCAACACCCGCAGCAGTTTGATCTGCAACGGCAGCGGCATGCTTTCCACTTCATCGAGGAACAGCGTGCCGCCGTCGGCGTGTTCGATCTTGCCGATCCGCCGTTTGCCGGCGCCGGTGAAGGCGTTGGCTTCGTGGCCGAAAATTTCGCTTTCGAACAGGTTTTCCGGCAGCCCGCCACAGTTCAGCGCAACGAACTGTTTGCTGTGACGGCGGCTGAAATCATGCAGGCAACGGGCGACCAGTTCCTTGCCGGTACCGGTTTCGCCTTCGATCAGCACATTAGCCGAGGTATCGGCGACGTTGGCGATCAGTTCGCGCAGGTTCTGCATGGCCGGCGAACGCCCGATGATCCGTCCTTCCAGTGAATCACGTTCGGCCAGTTGCCGACGCAGGGACGAGACTTCGCGATTCAGGCTGCGTTGCTCCAGGGCACGGCGGGCCACATCGACCAGACGCTCGGGGGAGAACGGTTTTTCCATGAAGTCGTAGGCGCCTTTCTGCATCGCGCCGACCGCCATGGAAATATCGCCGTGGCCGGTGATCAGCACCACCGGCAGGCTGCGGTCGCGTTGCTTGAGCCGGGTCAGCAGCTCCAGGCCGTCGATGCCCGGCAGGCGAATGTCGCTGATGACGATCCCGGCGAAATTGTCACCGACCTGCTCCAGCGCTTCTTCGGCACTGCCGACGCCGATGCAGGGAATGTCTTCCAGCGTCAGCGCCTGCTGGCAGCCGAGCAGGACATGGGGGTCGTCTTCGACGATCAATACACTGAGGTCGTTGTTCATATTGGCTCGGCAGGAGTAGGGCTTACCAACGGTAAACTGAGGACGAAAGTGGTACCACCGCTGGCCGGGTGTTCGACACCCAGATGCCCGCCGGTGGCGGCCGCCAGACTGGCCGACAGGGTCAGGCCAAGGCCCAGGCCCTGTTCGCCGGGCTTGGTGGTGAAGAACGGTTCGAACAGATGCTTGCGCGCTTCTGCGTCGATGCCGTGGCCGTTGTCCCGCACGCGCAGGCGATATTTGCCGTTGAATTCTTCGCCTTCCAGCCACAGTTCCGGCAGCGGTTGCGCCTGCATGGCGTCGAGGGCGTTGCCGATCAGGTTGACCAGAATCTGTTCCAGGCGGGTCTGGTCGATCTGCACCTGCACATCATCGAACTGGCGATGCACTTTCAGGGCGGCACTTTCCACACGGGCGCCGAGCACTTGCAGGGCGGCGTCCACCGCTTTGCCGAGGCTGGCGCGGCCTTTGTCGTCGCCGCGTCGGGCGAAGGAGCGCAGGCTGGCGGTGATCCGGCCCATGCGGTCGATCAGGTCGTTGATGGTCTTGAGGTTGGTGCTGGCGACATCGAGCTGGCCGCGCTCAAGGAAGCGAATGGTGTTGCCCGACAGCGTGCGCATCGCCGCCAGCGGCTGGTTCAGTTCGTGGGCGATGCTGGTGGACATCTGGCCGATGGCTGCGAGTTTACCGGCCTGCACCAGTTCGTCCTGGGCACGGCGCAGGGTTTCTTCGGCCTGACGCCGTTCGCGGATCTGGCTCTTGAGCCGGTCGTTGCTGGCGCGCAGGTCGGCGGTGCGTTCGGTAATCCGACGCTCCAGTTGATTGTTGGCTTCCTGCAAGGCTTCGCGAGCGGCGAGGCGGGTGGCGATGACCTTGCGCCGTTCGTTCCAGGCGATCAGCAGGAACGCCACCAGGGCAAACGCCACGGCCACCAGAATCCCCTGATTGATTGCCTCGCGCCGCAGATCCTGCAACGGCGTGAGCAGGGTGAAATTCCACGGGGTATCGCTCAACGGTCGGGTTTGCGCCAGGTAGCTGATGCTTTCTTCATCGCCATCCTGTTGGCTCGGCACTTCGCTGTTGGCCGGGAAGGTGAGTTTTTCCACGCCTTCGGACAGGGTTTCCCGGGCCAGCGGTTGCAGTTCGTTCAGCGGGAACCAGTAGTACTGCAAGCTGCGGGCGAGTTTTTCCTTGGTCTCGTCGCTCAGCGGTATGACCGATTTGAGGCGCCGGGCCGGATCGCTGGACAGAATGATGATGCCGTTTTCATCACTGACGAATGCTTCGAGGCGCGCCCGCTGCCAGCGTTCTTCCATGGCTTCCAGGCGCACCTTGACCACCGCCACGCCGATGATCTTGCCGTGTTCTTCGAGGCCGTGGGCCAGGTAATAACCGGGCTCGCCGTTGGTGCTGCCGATCCCGTAGAAGCGTCCGGGCTGGCCGCGGATGGCATTCTGGAAGTAGGCGCGGAACGACAGGTCTTCACCGAGGTAGCTGTCGACGTCACGCCAGTTGCTGGTGGCCATGACCCGGCCGGTGGTGTCCATGACGTAGATGGCCCGACTGCGGCTGCGCCGGTTCAGACCTTCAAGGTAATCGTTGACCGTTTGCCGGTGTTCCGGGGTCGGGTCGTCCAGCAGCTGCGAAACGCTCGATTCGAGCTCCAGCAGGCTGGGTAGGTAGGTGTATTTGCTGATCTCGCTTTCGACCGCGCGGGCGTGCAGTTCCAGTTGGCGCTGGCCGTTTTCGCCGAGGCTGCGGATGCCGAAATGTTCGCTGGTCCAGAAGCCGATGTAACCCAGTCCGATCATCAGAGCGATGACCAGCGGCGGCAGGAACAGGTGGCGGATCAGACGGGGTTTCACGGCAAGTGATGGCGGCGTGGCGCGATAGAGAGTGGGGTCGCATTTCATCACAGTTGCCTTGGGTCAACCACAACACTTGCTTGAGGGCTATCGCCGGCCCCTTGTGGGAGCGAGCCTGCTCGCGATGGCGGACTGACATTCAACATCAATGTTGACTGTAATGGCCTCATCGCGAGCAGGCTCGCTCCCACAAGGGATTGGAGTTGCTCCGGCGAAGGTATTGCTTAGTGCTGCAGGATTTTCTCGAGGAAATGCTGCGCGCGTTCGGAGCGTTGGCTGATGTCGCCAAAGAACTCTTCTTTCTTGCAGTCTTCGATGATCTTGCCGGCGTCCATGAAGATCACGCGGTCGGCCACTTTACGGGCGAAGCCCATTTCGTGGGTCACGCACATCATGGTCATGCCCTCGTGGGCCAGCTGCACCATCACGTCGAGCACTTCGTTGACCATTTCCGGGTCCAGCGCCGAGGTCGGTTCGTCGAACAGCATGACGATCGGGTCCATCGCCAGCGCACGGGCAATCGCCACGCGCTGTTGCTGACCACCGGACAGTTGCCCCGGATGCTTGTGGGCGTGAGCCGACAGGCCGACACGTTCGAGCAGTTGCAGACCTTTCTTGGTGGCTTCCTCCTTGCTGCGGCCCAGCACCTTGATCTGCGCGATGGTCAGGTTTTCGGTGATGGTCAGGTGCGGAAACAGTTCGAAATGCTGGAACACCATACCGACGCGCGAACGCAGCTTCGGCAGGTTGGTCTTCGGATCGGCAATCGATGTGCCGTCGACCACGATGTCGCCTTTCTGGAACGGCTCCAGTGCGTTGACGCACTTGATCAGGGTCGACTTGCCCGAACCGGACGGGCCGCAGACCACGATCACTTCACCCTTTTTGACCTCGGTGCTGCAATCGGTCAGCACCTGGAAGTCCCCATACCACTTGTTGATGTTCTTGATAGAGATCATACGGCGAACCTTTTTTGCAGACGCTTGACCAGCACCGAGGCGGCAAAGCTGATGGTGAAGTACACGAGACCTGCGAAGATCAGGAACTCATTCGAGCGGCCAATGATGTCGCCACTGGCGCGCGAGGCGTTGAGGAAGTCCACCAGGCCCACGGTGTAGACCAGCGAGGTGTCCTGGAACAGGATGATGCTCTGCTGCAGCAGCAGCGGGGTCATCTTGCGGAACGCCTGAGGCAGGATGATCAGGCGCATCATCTGGCCGTAGGTCATGCCCAGTGCCTGCGCCGCGCCCATCTGGCCTTTGGGGATCGACTGCACGCCGGCCCGGACGATTTCGCAGAAGTACGCCGCTTCGAACATCATGAACGCCACGATGCACGAGGTGAACGCGCCGATCGGGGTGTCTTCGCCGGTGATCCAGCGCAGCACGAACGGCACTGCCAGATAGAACCAGGTGATCACCAGCAGCAGCGGGATCGAACGGAAATAGTTGACGTACGCGCCGGCGATGCTCGACAGCAGTTTGCTGTGGGACAGACGCATCAACGCGAGGATGGTGCCGAGGATGATCCCGCCGACCACGCCCAGCGCCATCAGCTTGAGGGTCATCAGCATGCCGTTCCACAGGCCGGGAATGGCCGGAACGATGCCACTGAAATCGAATTCCATTATTTACCCCCCACGGAGATCAGGCCGGGCACGGCGACTTTCTTCTCGACCATGCGCATCAGCAGCATCAGGCTCATGTTGAGGGTGAAGTAGATCAGGGTCGCCAGGGTGAAGGCTTCAAACAGGTTGGCCGAGAATTCGGCGGTCTGTTTGGTTTGCGCCAGCAGCTCCATCAGACCGATCAGGGACGCCACGGAGGAGTTCTTGAACACGTTCAAAAATTCCGAGGTAAGCGGCGGAATGATGATCCGGTAGGCCTGGGGCAGCAGCACGTTCCAGTAGATCTGCGGCAGCTTGAAACCCATGGCGCGGGCGGCGGATTCCTGGCCCCGTGGCAGCGCCTGGATACCGGTGCGAACCTGTTCGCAGACCCGGGCGGCGGTGAACAGGCCCAGGCACACGACAACGCTCAGGTAGGCCGAGGTGGTCGGGTTCAGGTCCTGCTTGTACCACTCCTGCAGATCCGGCGGCAGCAGATCGGGCACCAGGAAGTACCAGATGAACAGCTGAACCAGCAGCGGCACGTTACGGAACAGTTCGACGTAGCAGGTCGCGATGCCCGACACGATGCGGTTCGGCACGGTGCGCATGATGCCCAGCAGCGAGCCGAGCAGCAGGGCGATGATCCAGGCGACGATGGCGATGGCGATGGTCCAGCCCAGACCGGAAATGAACCAGTCGAGATAGGTCTCGCTGCCCACGCCGGTGGACTTGAAGAACACGCCCCAGTCCCAGTTGTAATTCATTAGGGTCTCCCCTCGATTCGATCGATGTACAAGTGCCCGCCTGGGGAAGCTCCGTTCCCGCCCTGATTGTGAAAATCAGGCACACGCGATCGGCTCGACAGCCACCGGTTCGAGTGTTTCCAATAAGTGCCAGCAGGGAGTGACCATCCCCTGAAAAGGCAGGCGCCTCCTCAGGGGATAAGGTTAGTCAGAAATCAGGATTTCTTGTCGTCAGCCGCTTTGTCGGTCGGATTGGCGATCAGGGCCTTGAGCTCGTCGCTCATCGGGAAGTTCAGGTTCAGGCCTTTTGGCGGAATCGGCTGCATGAACCATTTTTCGTAGATCTTGTTGATCTCACCCGAGGCGTAGGTCGCCTTGATGGCGTCGTCGACAGCCTTTTTGAACGGCTCGTCGCCTTTGCGCATCATGCAGCCATAGATTTCGTACGACTGTGGCGTGCCGGTTACGGCCCAGTCGGAGGCTTTCTTGGCCTTGGCGGCTTCGCCGGCCAGCAGGGCGTCGTCCATCATGAACGCAACGGCACGACCCGATTCCAGCATCTGGAAGGATTCACCGTGGTCCTTGGCGGAGATCACGTTCATGCCCATCTGCTTGTCGGCGTTCATCGCCTTGAGGATGCGCTCGGAGGTGGTGCCGGCGGTGGTCACGACGTTCTTGCCTTTCAGATCGTCGAAATCCTTGTACTTGGAGTCAGCCTTGGACAGCAGACGGGTACCGATTTCGAAGATGCCGACGGAGAAGTCGACCTGTTGCTGACGCTCGACGTTGTTGGTGGTGGAGCCGCACTCGACGTCCACGGTGCCGTTCTGCACCAGCGGGATACGGGTTTGCGAGGTGACGAGGTTGTATTTGACCTGCAGGTTTGGCAGGTCGAGGTCTTTCTTGATCGCTTCGACGATGGCCAGCTGGATATCGTGGGAGTAGCCGACCGGCTTGCCGGAAGCGTCAGCGATGTAGGAGAAAGGGATGGAAGCGTCACGGTGGCCCAGGGTGATGACGCCGGACTCTTTGATCTTCTTAAGGGTGCCGGTGAGTTCGGCAGCGAAAACTGGTGTGCTGATCAGAGCGGCAGCAATGGCTGCGCCCAGGATATGGGGAACGATGCGCATCAAATTTTCCTCGACATTGTTTTTTTTATGGAGCCGGTTGAGCGGGCCCTTTTGAGCTTCGAATGCCTGACGGCTCCTGTTGTGTTGGCGCAACAGGCATTCGTCGAAGGAGTGTAGAGCATGAGTCGTGCCAGACCAGTCGATACAGGTTAATTCATTGATTTATAACGTTATTAAAGTTTTGTGATGGTGTTTTTCCGTGGATCTGATCCGGTTAACCGAATTGACCGTCAGGTCGCGTTCGGAAAACCGAACGTCCTCAGCGCATCCTTTCTCAGCCTGAATGCAAAAAGCCCCTGAATCATTCGATTCAGGGGCTTTTTATTCAACGAGGAACGGATCAGGCCGCTTCGATCTTGCTGCGGTTCTGCTCGACCTTGTTCAGGTAAGCCGCCAGGCGCTCTTGCTCCGCCGCCGTGGTGAACAGGCCCAGTTTGCTGCGACGCCAAAGAATGTCATGCGCGGTGGTGGCCCATTCTTCGGTGCACAGGTAGTCGACTTCACGGGTATAGAGGCCGCCGCCGATGTGTTCGCCCATGTCAGCGAGGGTGTCGACGCCTTCGAGCATGCGCCAGGTGCGGCTGCCGTAGGTAGTGGCCCAGCGACGGGCAATTTCGGTTGGTACCCAGTCAAACTTGTCGCGGATCTGCGCGCTCAGGGCCTGTGGCGTGGTCATGTCTTCGCCGCCGGGCAGGGTAGCGGTGGCGGTCCAGCTCGGGCGCATTTGGGTGAAGAACGGCATCAACTGCGCCATCGCCGACTCGGCGAGCTTGCGGTAGGTGGTCAGCTTGCCGCCGAACACCGACAGCAGCGGCGCTTCTTCGGTACTGCCGGACAGCGCCAGGGTGTAGTCGCGGGTCACGGCCGAAGGATTGTCGGATTCGTCGTTGCACAGCGGACGCACGCCCGAGTAGGTGTGCAGGATGTCGTCACGGCTGATCTGCTTCTTGAAGTGGGCGTTGACCACTTTGAGCAGGTAATCGGTTTCGCCGTCGGTGATCGCCACTTTGGCCGGATCGCCGGTGTATTCGCGGTCGGTGGTGCCGATCAGGGTCAGGTTGTTCAGGTACGGAATGGTGAAAACGATGCGCTGATCTTCGTTTTGCAGGATGTGCGCGTGATCGCCTTCGTACAGTTTCGGCACGATGATGTGGCTGCCCTGGATCAGGCGGATGCCGTACGGCGATTCCATCTTCAGGTCGTCACGGATGAACTTGGCGACCCACGGGCCAGCGGCATTCACCAATGCCTTGGCGGTGATCGAAAACAGGCTGCCGTCGGCGCGTTCCAGGTTCAGGTGCCACAGGCCCTTGGCGCGGCGGGCGCTGACGCAACGGGTCTGGGTGTGAATGTGCGCGCCTTTTTCACGGGCGGCCATGGCGTTGAGAACCACGAGGCGGGCGTCGTCGACCCAGCAGTCGGAGTATTCGAAGCCTTTGCTGATTTCGCTTTTCAGTGCGCTGTCTGCGCCGAACTTCAGGCTTTTCGAGCCCGCCAGTTTTTCGCGCTTGCCGAGGTGGTCATAAAGGAACAGGCCCGCGCGGATCATCCACGCCGGACGCAGGTGCGGGCGGTGCGGCAGCACGAAACGCATTGGCTTGACGATGTGCGGGGCCTTGGCCAGCAGCACCTCGCGTTCGGCCAGGGCTTCGCGCACCAGACGGAATTCGTAATGTTCGAGGTAGCGCAGGCCACCGTGGATCAGCTTGCTGCTGGCCGATGAGGTGTGGCTGGCCAGGTCGTCCTTTTCGCAAAGGAACACCGAAAGACCGCGACCGGCGGCATCCGCTGCGATCCCCACGCCATTGATCCCGCCGCCGATGACGGCGATGTCGTAGATCTCGGAGATAGGGGGCGTACGCAAGGTAGATGTGGACATCGGCTGGCCTCGGGCTCTTTTGATTTTCTGTCTTGGAAATCGAACATGAATGTTCATTTGCGAAAATAGTAGCCCATAAAGACGCGCGCAGCCAGTCGACTTCGATTGAAAAAACTCATCGAAGGGCCGAAAAAGGAAAATATTCGAACATGAAATGCGCGTCAGGGCGCGGATCAGGGCGTGACTGATCGTTCCCACGCAGAGCGTGGGAACGAGAATTCGCCGGGAGGGAGTTATGCGGGAGAGGGTTAAACGACTTCCAGACGAATCTTGTGCTGGCTCAGCAGTTGCGCCAGGGCCGGCACCGGTTGCTGATCGGTGACCAGGCAATCGATCAGGCTGATCGGGCCGAGGCGGATCATCGCGTTACGCCCGAACTTGCTGGAGTCCGCCGCCAGGATCACCTGCCGGGCATTGGCGATGATCGCCTGGGACACCCGCACTTCCTGGTAATCGAAGTCGAGCAGGCTGCCGTCTTCGTCGATACCGCTGATGCCCACCAGCGCAAAGTCGACCTTGAACTGGTTGATGAAGTCCACGCTCGCCTGACCCACCACGCCGCCGTCGCGACGCACGTTGCCGCCGGTCAGCAGCACATCGAAATCATCCTTGGCGCTGAGCATCGAAGCGACGTGCAGGTTGTTGGTGATGATCTTCAGGTGGCTGTGATTGAGCAGGGCGCGGGCAATCGATTCGGTCGTCGTGCCGATATTGATGAACAGCGAGGCGTGATCGGGAATCTGTGCGGCGATGGCTTCGCCGATGCGTTGCTTTTCATCGCGCATCTGATCGGCGCGCATCGCGTAGGCGGTATTTTCGACGCTGGAATCATAGGCGGCGCCGCCGTGGTAGCGACGCAGCAGATTGGCTTCCGCCAGTTGATTGATATCGCGGCGGATGGTTTGCGGGGTAACAACGAACAGCGTGGCCATTTCCTCGATGCTCACATAGCCGCGTTCGCGGACCAGCTCGAGGATTTGCTGCTGACGGGGAGGCAGATTCATGGGGCTTCCTTTGGGCTGCCGTGCAAAATTTGCCCATGATGCCGCAGGAATCCGCTCCCTACCAGTTACAACAGGTTACGAGTACTCAGCTTGGCTTATTCAGCGTCTTCACGTTCCCAATCACGGGTACGGCTGACGGCTTTTTTCCAGCCTTTATAGAGCTTCTCTTTGGCCGCTTCGTCCAGGCTCGGTTCGAACTCGCGCTCGATCACCGCTTTGCCGCGCAGTTCTTCCAGGCTGCCCCAGAAACCGCACGCTAGGCCGGCCAGATAAGCTGCGCCCAGCGCCGTGGTTTCGCGCATTTTCGGACGTTCGACCTGGGTGCCGAGGATGTCGGCCTGGAACTGCATGAGGAAGTTGTTCGCTACCGCACCGCCGTCCACGCGCAGGGCCTTGAGGCGTTCGCCGGAGTCCTGTTGCATGGCGTCAAGGACGTCGCGGGTCTGGTAGGCAATCGATTCCAGCGCAGCGCGGATGATGTGATCCACACGCACGCCACGGGTCAGGCCGAACAGGGCGCCACGGGCATACGGGTCCCAGTAGGGAGCGCCGAGACCGGTGAAGGCGGGCACCAGATAGACGCCGTTGCTGTCCTTCACTTTATTGGCGAAGTATTCGGTGTCGTGGGCGTCGTTGACGATTTTCAGTTCATCGCGCAGCCACTGTACGGTCGAACCGCCGTTGAACACCGCGCCTTCCAGGGCGTAGGCCACTTCGCCGCGTGGGCCGCAAGCGATAGTGGTGAGCATGCCGTGTTGCGATTTCACCGCTTTGTCGCCGGTGTTCATCAGCAGGAAGCAACCGGTGCCGTAGGTGTTTTTCGCCTGGCCCGGCTCGACGCACATCTGGCCGAACAGCGCAGCCTGCTGGTCGCCGGCGATACCGCCGATGGCGATGCCGCTTTTGGTACGGCCGTAGATTTCCGACGACGCTTTGACTTCCGGCAGCATCTCGCGCGGGATGTCGAGGATCTCCAGCATCTTCGCGTCCCACTCCAGCGTGTGGATGTTGAAGAGCATGGTGCGCGAGGCGTTGGTGTAGTCGGTGACGTGGACCTTGCCGCCGGTGAATTTCCAGATCAGCCAGCTGTCGACGGTGCCGAACAGCAGTTCGCCGTTGCGCGCACGCTCACGGCTGCCTTCGACGTTGTCGAGGATCCACTTCAGCTTGGTGCCGGAGAAGTACGGGTCGGTGACCAGGCCGGTGGTGTCGCGGATGTAGTCTTCATGACCGTCGCGCTTGAGCTGTTGGCAGATCTCGGTGCTGCGGCGGCATTGCCAGACGATCGCGTTGTACACCGGGCGGCCGGTGGTCTTGTCCCAGACCACGGTGGTTTCACGCTGGTTGGTGATGCCGATGGCGGCGACCTGATCGTGATGCAGGCCGGCTTGGGCCAGGGCTTCGACCATCACTGCGCTCTGGGTGGCGAAGATTTCCATCGGATCGTGTTCGACCCAACCGGCTTGCGGATAATGCTGGGCGAATTCGCGTTGTGCGGTGCAGACCACGTTCGCGTCACGGTCGAAAATGATCGCGCGGGAGCTGGTCGTACCCTGATCGAGGGCAATGATGTAGTTCTTGTTCTGAATGTCGGTCATGTCGATTGCCTTGGACGAAATAAGGGAGAGTGGGCCGTGGCGCGGGCTCTATAAGGGCAGGAGCCCGCGCCGACTGTTTCAAGAAGTTCTTGGTTTGCCGTCAATGGCCGGTTCTGCATCCTTTGTAGCAGGTGTGGCGCCGGTCAGGTGACGGGCAATCAGCCCGCGATACCCGGCAGCGCCGAGGCAGGCACCGACAATCGGTGCAAAAATCGGAATCAGGAAGTACGGGATTTCACGTGCGCCAGTGAAGGAAATTTCACCCCAGCCGGCGAAGAAAGTCATCAGTTTCGGGCCGAAGTCCCGGGCCGGGTTCATCGCGAAACCGGTCAGCGGGCCCATCGAACTGCCGATCACGGCAATCAGCAGACCGATCAGCAGCGGCGCCAGCGGGCCTTTCGGCAGGCCGTTGTTGTCGTCGGTCAGGGACATGATCACGCCCATCAGGATCGCGGTGATGATCACCTCGACCAGGAACGCCTGGGCTGTCGACAGCGCAGGGTTCGGGAAAGTGGAGAACACCGACGCCAGTTCGAGGCTGGCTTCAGTGCCACGAACCATATGGTGAGTCTGTTCGAAATCGAAGAACAGGTTGCTGTATAGCGTGTAAACCAGCAGCGCGCCGCAGAAGGCACCGGCGATCTGGGCCAGAATGTAGAACGGCAGTTTGCGCTTTTCGAAGTCGGCGAAAATGCTCAGGGCAATACTGACGGCGGGGTTCAGGTGCGCACCGGAAACGCCGGCAGTGAGGTAGATCGCCATGCTGACGCCGACGCCCCAGATGATGCTGATTTCCCACAGACCGAAGCTGGCGCCCGCGACCTTGAGCGCGGCGACACAACCCGTACCGAAAAAGATCAGGAGTGCAGTACCCAGAAACTCGGCCAGGCACTGGCTCGAAAGCGAAGGTTGCTGTAACGCAGTTGTCATTGAAAACCTCGGTTTTTGTTGTTGTCTGGCGCGTTGCCGACAGGGCAACGCGCGATTTTCGCCGAGGCAGGATCCCCATCCTGTTCCCGGTTTACTGCTGGGTGCTGCGATGACGATAATTCTTACATTATTCAGATTCGAAAAAATATAGACAAGAAACAAACCTGTCAAAGGTCGAAAGTGAACCGTCAGTCACAAATAAACTATCAGTCATGTGAATGATCCTGCGGGTTACCCGGCCTGCGCGGTTGTTGTCGGCCTGTAGACCCCGGGAAACGTGGCGCGTGGTAGAGCCTTTTGCCCAGCGATGGCCTAAAATCCGCCGCAGGATTTTTCGCCACTGCCGAGCCCGGAGCTGCCATGACCCCTGCGTTGGACTTGTTGAAAAAAGTTCGTGCCGAACATCGCGTGCACAGTTACGAACATGACCCGAAGGCCGCGTCGTATGGCCTGGAGGCCGCGGAAAAACTGGGGCTCGATCCGGCGCAGGTGTTCAAGACGCTGCTGGCGGCGAGTGAGAAGGGAGAGTTGCTGGTGGCGGTGGTGCCGGTCGTCGGAAGTCTCGACCTCAAGGGGCTTGCCCACGCCGCCGGCGTGAAAAAAGTCGAGATGGCCGACCCGACCGCCGCGCAGCGCTCCACCGGTTACCTGTTGGGCGGCATCAGCCCGCTGGGGCAGAAAAAACGCCTGCGTACCTTCATCGATAATTCGGCCCAGCCTTTTGCGACCATTTATGTCAGCGCCGGTCGGCGCGGGCTGGAAGTGGAGCTGGCGCCGGCGGTCTTGGCGGAGCACACCCAGGCGAAATTTGCCGACATCGGTCGCCCTTGACGTCTGTATGAAGAAAATTGGCCGACACTGTCACTGGCGCTGATCCGGCCGGCGCTGCATGCTCGTTCGACTGACACAGGGAGAAGGTTATGCAGCTCGAGTTTCATCAGGTCGACGCGTTCAGTGATCGGCCGTTCAGTGGCAATCCGGCAATGGTCTATCGGCTCGACGCGTGGCTCGCGGACGACCTGATGCAAAAGATCGCCGCCGAGCACAATCTGGCGGAAACCGCGTTTCTGGTGCGCGAAGGGCAGGCGTGGCACATTCGCTGGTTCACGCCGACCACCGAGGTGCCGCTGTGTGGTCATGCGACCCTGGCCAGCGCCTATGTGCTGTTCGAGATCTATAAGGAGAGCGCCGAGCGTCTGGACTTCACTTGCAAGTCCGGGCCGTTGAGCGTCAGCCGCGAAGGTGGCCGGTTGTGGCTGGATTTTCCGGCCATCGAAGCGGTTGAGAAAGGCGTCACCCTGGAGATCGAGCGGGCGCTGAATGTCCAGGCAGTCGATGTTCTGAGTTCCAACGAGCTGTTTGTGGTGCTGGAGTCGGAGCAGGCGGTGCTCGATTGCCAGCCGGACATGGTCGCCCTCGCCAAGCTGCCGTGGTTGGGCGCTATCGTCACGGCCCGGGGCAATCAGCATGATTTTGTCTCGCGCTATTTCGCTCCGGCCATCGGTATCAATGAGGACCCGGTGACCGGTTCGACCCACTGCAGCCTGATTCCGTACTGGTCGAAACGTCTGGGCAAATCCAGTCTGACTGCATGCCAGCGCTCGGCGCGGGGCGGCGAGCTGTTCTGTCGGCTGGAAGGCGAGCGGGTGAAGATCGGCGGCAATGCGACGCTGGTGGCCAGCGGCACATTGATGCTGGGCTGAGAGCAAAAAATAAGGGAGCCATCAGGCTCCCTCGTTGTTTGTGTGCAGATCAGTGCGCGGTGCTGTAACGGCGAACGCCGTTTTCCACCGCCGGAATCTGCGCGGCGGTGCTGCCGGAGGCCTGGAACAGCACCAGATGTTCCGCCGCCACCCGAATCCCGACATCCGCACCCACCTGATGGTCGGCATGGCTCGGGAAGATCGATTCCAGCTGTGCGCCGGTCGGCAGTTGCAGGCGATACAGGGTCGAAGCGCCGAGGAAGGTCTTGCCGACGATTCGCGCTTTCAACCCGCTGTCCGGCGCGTAAACGATGTCGTCCGGACGCAGCAGCACATCCACCGCGCCACCGATCGGCCAGGTGTAGGCGCGATTGCCGCGCAGTTCACCGAGTTCGGTCTGCACCGATTCCGGGCTGCCCAATTGGCCGCGAATGAAGTAACCCTGACCGATAAAACTGGCCACGTACGGTGTCGCCGGCTCGTGATAGAGGTTGTACGGCGTGTCCCACTGCTCCAGCCGGCCTTCCTTGAACACACCGACGTGATCGCTGACGGCGAAGGCTTCTTCCTGATCGTGAGTCACCAGAATTGCACTGGTGCCACGGGCTTTGAGGATGTCGCGCACTTCATGGCTGAGCTTGCGGCGCAATTCGCCATCGAGGTTGGAGAACGGCTCGTCGAGCAACAACAGTTGCGGCTCCGGCGCCAGGGCGCGGGCGAGGGCGACACGTTGTTGCTGGCCGCCGGACAGCTCATGGGGGAAGCGTTTGCCGAGGTTCTTCAGGTTGACCAGTTCCAGCAGCTCCTCGGTCACGCGCTCCTTGTTCGGGTGCTTGCGGATGCCGAAGGCGATGTTGTCCGCG
Source organism: Pseudomonas sp. DR 5-09 (assembly GCF_001655595.1). NCBI lineage: Bacteria > Pseudomonadati > Pseudomonadota > Gammaproteobacteria > Pseudomonadales > Pseudomonadaceae > Pseudomonas > Pseudomonas sp. DR 5-09. Next base: position 5,132,714 of record NZ_CP011566.1, on the reverse strand, counting down.
ACACTCAGGTGCGGGAACAGCGCGTAGTCCTGGAACACCATGCCGATCCGGCGTTTTTCCGGGGCGAGGGTGAAACCGGCGCTGGAGATCACTTCACCGCCGAGAGAGATTTCCCCTTCGTGCACCGGTTCGAAACCGGCAATCGCACGCAGGGTGGTGGTCTTGCCGCAGCCGGAGGAGCCAAGCAGGCAGCCGATGTCACCGGCGTTGAGGTGCAGATTGAGGTTCTGCACCACACGTTGATCTTGATAGCCGCAAGCGAGGTTGCGCAGGTTCAGCAGTAATTCATGACTCATGCGTGGTGATATGCCGGTTCAACAAGGAACTCGAGCAGGGCCTTTTGTGCGTGGAGACGGTTTTCTGCCTGATCCCAGGCGACGGAGCGCGGGTCATCGAGCAGGTCGAGGCTGATTTCCTCACCGCGGTGAGCGGGCAGGCAGTGCATGAATAGCACGTCATCGGCTGCCAGGTCGAGCAGGGCACGGTTGACCTGAAACGGCGCAAACAGCTTCAGGCGCTTGGCGGTTTCCTCTTCCTGGCCCATGGAGGTCCAGACATCGGTGCTCACCAGATGCGCGCCACGCACGGCGTCTTGCGGGTCGCGGACGATGGTTACGCGGTCACCGGCCTTGGCCACGAACTCAGGGTTTGGTTCGTAGCCTTCGGGGCAGGCCACGCGCAACTGGAAGTCGAACTGGATCGCCGCTTCTATATAGCTGTTGCACATGTTGTTGCCGTCGCCGATCCAGGCCACAGTCTTGCCCTGGATCGAGCCGCGGTGTTCGAGGAACGTCTGCATGTCGGCCAGCAACTGACACGGATGCAGGTCATCGGACAGGCCGTTGATCACCGGCACGCGGGAGTTGGCGGCGAATTCGGTCAGGGTGCTGTGGGCAAAGGTACGGATCATCACCGCGTCGAGCATGCTCGACATGACGATGGCGCAGTCGCCGATCGGCTCGCCACGGCCCAGCTGGGTGTCGCGCGGCGACAGGAAAATCGCCTGGCCGCCGAGCTGGATCATGCCGGCCTCGAAGGAGATGCGGGTACGGGTCGAGGATTTCTCGAAGATCATCCCCAGGACGCGGTTTTTCAGAGGCTCGAACAGTACGCCGCGGTTACGCAGGTCCTTGAGCTCAACGCCTCGACGGATCACGCTGACCAGCTCTTCGGGCGTGCAATCCATCAGGGAGAGAAAGTGCCTTGCGCTCATCATTGACTACCTTTTTGCTACAAACCGCAGATGCTCAAAGCCTTGTTTATCGGAACAACGGGCGAGACCTGCGGCGTAAGCCGCACGGGGGCGACGAAATAGGGGAAGGCGCGATATTGACACTAAATGTCGCGTTTTTCCAATAGGCTACGGTTTTTGCAGAAATGTGCCGGGGTGATAACAGTGCGAACACTGTGATTTCCGGTCAGTTTTCGAGAGGGCAGCGAGGTCTTTGTACACTGGCCCCACCGGGCTTGGCAATCCGCCGCGGCGGGGATGGCACCGCTCTGGTCGGTTTGCGACCGATGAGCCACCGGTTCGCTTGGTCGGATGCGCAGGTTGAAACATTTGCTAAAGCAAAGTGCTGGGTTATAAATAAATCACGAGCGACGCAGGAAGCCTCCGCATGGAATCGAAAGAAAAACTGTTAATGGAACTGCTGGGCCACACGGCACGCTCATTGACCCACCTCACCGCCTCGATGACCTCGATGTCCTTCGAACTGATGCGCAGCGAAGACGACGTGGTCAAGGCCGCCAGTCGACAGATGATCGACCGTATGGCGACCATCAGCGCCGGGCTCGACGAGCATTGGCGACTGATCGGCGAACTCACCGGCGTCCACGTCGCCCACGAGCAGATCGAGACCATCCAGGAAATCCAGATGGCCGCGCCGCCACAGCTTCCGGCGAACTGACGCGTCTATCGGCGGGCCTGATGGCCGCCGATTCACAAGACGAACGTCGCTGGCGCTGCATCGGGCTGCGGGCCATAGTTTTGTTCCCGCAGGCGTGATTGCCTGCCCAGAACAAGACAGAGACTGGCCATGACCAAGACTCTCCATCACCGTGCCTGCCACCTGTGTGAAGCCATCTGCGGCTTGACCATCGAAACCACCGAAACCGACGGTCAGGTGCAAATCACCTCGATCAAGGGCGATGCTCAGGACACGTTCAGTCGTGGGCACATCTGCCCCAAGGCTGTGGCGCTGCAAGACATCCAGAACGATCCGGATCGCCTGCGCCAGCCGATGCGCCGGGTCGGCAACGAATGGCTGCCCATCGAGTGGGACGAAGCGTTCGAGCTGGTCGCCGAAAAACTCTCGGCGATTCAGGAGCGTCATGGGCAGAACGCGGTCGCCGTGTATCAGGGCAATCCCAGCGTGCATAACTATGGGCTGATGACCCACAGCAATTACTTCCTCGGCCTGTTGAAAACCCGCAACCGCTATTCGGCGACGTCGGTCGATCAACTGCCCCATCACCTGACCAGCTACTTGATGTACGGCCACGGCTTGCTGCTGCCGATCCCGGATATCGATCACACCGATTTCATGCTGATTCTGGGCGGCAATCCGCTGGCGTCCAATGGCAGCATCATGACCGTGCCGGATGTCGAGAAGCGTCTGAAGGCGATTCAGGCCCGGGGCGGCAAAGTGGTGGTGGTCGATCCTCGGCGCAGCGAGACGGCGGCGATGGCCGATCAGCATCTGTTCGTGCGTCCCGGTGGCGATGCGGCGTTGCTGTTTGGTGTGCTCAATACTCTTTTCGCCGAGGGCCTGACTTCGGACAGTCTTCTGCCGGTGGATGGTCTGGACGAGGTTCGCGCGGCGGTAGCGGGTTTCACCGCCGAAGCCATGAGCCCGTTGTGCGCCGTTCCCGCCGAACAGATCCGCCAACTGGCCCGGGACTTCGCCGCCGCGCCAAGCGCTGTTTGTTATGGCCGGATGGGGGTTTCCACTCAGGCCTTCGGCACGCTGTGCCATTGGGTTGTGCAGTTGATCAATCTGGTCACCGGCAACCTGGACCGCGTCGGCGGTGCCTTGTGCACCGAGCCTGCGGTGGATCTGGTGGCGTCGACTTCGGGCGGGCATTTCAACAAATGGCAGAGCCGCGTATCCGGGCGTCCTGAATACGGCGGCGAGTTGCCGGTCTCGGCGCTGGCCGAAGAGATGCTCACCGAAGGCGAGGGGCAGATTCGCGCGCTGATTACCGTCGCTGGCAATCCGGTGTTGTCCACGCCCAACGGCCGGCAACTGGAGCAGGCGCTGGACGGGCTGGAGTTCATGGTCAGCGTCGACCTGTATATCAACGAAACCACCCGTTACGCCGACCTGATCCTGCCGTCGACCTCGGCGCTGGAGAACGATCACTACGACACCACCTTCAACCTGTTCGCCGTGCGCAACGTCAGCCGTTTCAATCGGGCGATCCTCGCCAAACCGGAGGGGGCACTGCACGACTGGGAGATCTTCGTCGGCCTGGCCAGGGCCTTTGCCGCGAAGACCGGCAAGGAGCTGAAACCGACGATGCCGCCGGCGAAGATGATCGATATGGGTTTGCGCATGGGCGCCTATGGCGATGCGTCCGAACACAAATTGTCGCTGGCGACGCTGTTCGATCATCCACATGGCGTTGATCTGGGAGCACTGAAGCCCAACCTGACACCGCGATTGAAGACCGCCAATCAACGAGTTCAGGCGGCGCCGCCGGAAATCCTCGCCGACCTGGCGCGCTTCGCCGCGTTGCAGGCGCCGGCCGCTGATGAGCTGTTGATGATCGGCCGCCGTCATGTACGCAGCAATAACTCGTGGATGCATAATTACCATCGACTGGTGAAGGGCAAACCGCGTCATCAGCTGCTGATGAACCCGGACGATCTCGCCAGTCGCGGGCTCAGTGATGGTCAGCTTGTGCGGGTCAGTTCGCGGGTCGGGCAGATCGAGGTCGAGGTGCTGGGCAGCGCGGACATGATGAAGGGCGTGGTCAGCCTGCCGCACGGATGGGGCCACGCCCGTCCGGGTGTGCAGTTGGCGATTGCCAGCGGTCAGCCGGGCTCCAGCGCCAATGACCTGACCGATGAATGCCGGCTCGACGAGCTGTCAGGCAATGCGGCGCTCAATGGCGTGCCGGTGACGGTGGCGGCGGCTTGAGCAAGTCTGTCGGGGAGACCGAGCAGCGCGCTCGGGATTCCGTTACAATGCGCCACCGTGCCGACCCATGAGTCGGAAAGTTCAGCCGAGGTGCTCCATGGATATCATCGAAACGATTAAAGAGCAGATTGCCAACAACACCATTCTGCTTTACATGAAAGGCTCGCCGAATGCCCCGCAGTGTGGCTTCTCCGCGAAAGCTGCGCAGGCTGTGATGGGCTGTGGCGAGAAGTTCGCCTACGTCGACATCCTGCAGAACCCGGAAATCCGTGCCAACCTGCCGAAGTACGCCAACTGGCCGACTTTCCCGCAGCTGTGGGTAGCCGGTGAACTGGTCGGCGGCAGCGATATCATGGCTGAAATGTTCGCCAACGGTGAGCTGCAGACTCTGGTCAAGGAAGCATCCGCCAAGGCTGCTGCGGCCAAGTCCGAAGCCTGATTGGTTTCTGTCCGGACTTCGGCAACCCTGAAGTCCAGGCAATAAAAAGCCCCGCATCTCGAAAGAGGGCGGGGCTTTTTAGTGTCTCGAGTTTAGCGCTGGCTGATTACTCGTCTTCGCCCATCTGCGATTGCAGATAGTTCTCAAGACCGACTTTATCGATCAGGCCCAGTTGGGTTTCCAGCCAGTCGATGTGTTCTTCTTCGGATTCGAGGATGTCTTCGAGCAGTTCGCGGCTGCCGAAGTCACCGACGGATTCGCAGTGGGCGATGGCGGCCTTCAGATCGGCGTGACCGGTCTTCTCGATACGCAGGTCGCACTCCAGCATTTCCTGGGTGTGCTCGCCGATGTGCAGCTTGCCCAGGTCCTGCACGTTCGGCAGGCCTTCGAGGAACAGGATGCGCTTGATCAGCTTGTCCGCGTGCTTCATCTCGTCGATGGATTCGTGGTACTCGTGCTTGCCGAGCTTGTTCAGGCCCCAATCTTCATACATGCGTGCATGCAGGAAGTACTGATTGATCGCGACCAGCTCATTGGCAAGGATCTTGTTGAGATGCTGGATGACTGTTACGTCGCCTTTCATGATGGGAGTCCTGCCCTAAGTAGCGGTATATAAGGCAGAGTTTGAGCTTGGTATTTATAAGTGTCAAACCTAAGTTATTGAATAATAAATGAAAATTAATCGGAATAAGAATGTTTGTGTTCCGCGTCTAGACGCTAAGCAGTTGATTTTCAGGCATAAAAAAACCGGACTTAAGTCCGGTTCTTCGAAATCGGGATAATTACGCGGCTGTAAATTCTGCCGGGTAGGGGATCGCGGCCTGGGCGGTTTGCAGCTTGGTCAGGGTTTCGCGAACCACTTCCTTCGCCAGGCACGCGCATTTGCCGCATTGGCTGGCGACGCCGGTGGCCTGACGGACTTCTTTATAGCTGCAGCAACCTTCATAGATCGCTTCGCGAATTTGTCCGTCGGTGACGCCAGTGCAGAGGCAAACATACATAAGTGAGAACCGTCGCTGGTTGTGACTCAATTGCGATGGATCTTAATGTTAACGAGAATGATTGTCAAAGTGCTTTCCGAAGGGTTTTCATCGCCAACGGCTGTGACTGACGAACGGTGGTGCATGGCTGAATGCCAGCCGGGATTTCGCGAAAAACCGTTAAGGCCAGTCCAAAAACGCAGTGTATGATGGTCGGCCCTTGCGAAGGGGGTTCGTGTCACAGGGCTGTCGCCTGAGGGTGGCAGGCTGGCCCGGACCCTGAACTTCAAGTTTCTACACCAGGAGATATCAATGAGCGTACTCGTAGGCAAACAAGCCCCTGACTTCACCGTCCCGGCCGTACTCGGCAATGGCGAGATCGTTGACAGCTTCACTCTGTCCTCGGCCATCAAAGGCAAATACGGCCTGGTATTCTTCTACCCGCTGGACTTCACCTTCGTCTGCCCGTCCGAGCTGATCGCCCTGGACAACCGCATGGCCGACTTCAAGGCTCGCAACGTTGAAGTGATCGCCGTATCGATCGACTCGCACTTCACCCACAACGCCTGGCGCAACACCCCGGTCAACAATGGCGGCATCGGCCAGGTGAAATACACCATGGCTGCCGACATGAAGCACGACATCGCCAAGGCCTACGACGTTGAGTCCGAAGGCGGCGTGGCTTTCCGTGGCGCGTTCCTGATCGACGACAAAGGCGTTGTCCGCTCGCAGATCGTCAACGACCTGCCGCTGGGCCGTAACATGGAAGAGCTGATCCGTCTGGTCGACGCGCTGCAATTCCACGAAGAGCACGGCGAAGTCTGCCCTGCCAACTGGAAAAAAGGCGACAAAGGCATGAACGCTTCGCCAGAAGGCGTTGCGGCTTACCTGACCGAGAACGCTGCAGCCCTGTAAGGCGCATCGTCGAGGTACAAAAAAACCGGCTCTTGAGCCGGTTTTTTCATGCGCGGGATCCAACCCGACGACCCTCAGTCGTCGAAGTCTTCCCAGCCGCCCATCTGTTTCCAGCGGTTGACGATGCCGCAGAACAGCTCGGCCGTCTTCTCGGTGTCGTAACGCGCCGAATGCGCTTCACGACCATCGAAGTCGATGTCGGCGGCCTGACAGGCCTTGGCCAATACGGTTTGACCGTAAGCCAGACCGGCGAGGGTCGCGGTGTCGAAGCTGGAGAACGGGTGGAACGGATTGCGCTTCATGTCCAGTCGCGCGACGGCGGCGTTGAGGAAACCGAGGTCGAAGCTGCTGTTGTGGCCTACCAGGATCGCCCGCTTGCAGCCGTTGGCCTTCAAGGCCTTGCGCACGCCACGGAAGATGTCGGTCAGCGCCGTTTCTTCGCTGACGGCCATGCGCAACGGGTGATCGAGCTTGATCCCGGTGAACTCCAGTGCCGCCGCTTCAACGTTGGCGCCTTCGAACGGCTCGACGCGGAAGAAGTAGGTGTGATCCGGGTAGACGAAACCCTTTTCATCCATGGCGATGGTGGTCGCGGCAATCTCCAGCAGAGCGTCGGTGGCCGAGTTGAAGCCACCGGTTTCTACGTCGACGACAACCGGCAGGTAGCCGCGAAAGCGTGCTGCCATTGGATGGCGCGAACCGCCGCCACCTTGACCGTCCAGTTCGTCGTCGAAATGGTCTTCACTCACGCGTGTTCCTCCAGCAGGCGCCAGCGCAGTTTTTCACCGGCGCGCAGCGGAATAACGGTCAGCTCGCCGAAAGGCAGGCTGGTCGGGGCGGTCCATTCGTCACGAACCAGGGTGATGCGATCGGTGTTTGCCGGCAGGCCGTAGAAACGCGGACCGTTGAGGCTGGCGAACGCTTCGAGCTTGTCCAGCGCATTGCGCTGTTCGAAGGCTTCGGCATACAGCTCGATGGCGGCGTACGCGGTGTAGCAGCCGGCGCAGCCGCAGGCGGCTTCCTTGGCGTGCTGGGCGTGCGGCGCCGAGTCGGTGCCAAGGAAGAACTTCGCACTGCCGCTGGTGGCGGCGTCGAGCAGGGCTTCCTGGTGTGTGTTGCGCTTGAGGATCGGCAGGCAATAGAAGTGCGGCCGGATCCCGCCCACCAGCATGTGGTTGCGGTTGTAGAGCAGGTGATGCGCGGTGATCGTTGCGCCGACGTTTGCGGACGCCTCGTTGACGAACTGCACGGCATCGCCGGTGGTGATGTGTTCGAACACCACTTTCAGCGTCGGGAAACGCTCGACCACGCGGCGCATGTGCTCGTCGATGAAGATTTTTTCGCGGTCGAACACGTCGACGTCGCCACGGGTGACTTCACCGTGGATCAACAGCGGCATGCCGACTTCGGCCATGGCTTCCAGCGCCGGGAAAATCTTGTCGATGCTGGTGACCCCGGAATCGGAGTTGGTGGTGGCGCCGGCCGGGTACAGCTTGGCGGCGTGCACGAAACCGCTGGCCTTGGCCTCACGGATTTCTTCGGGCTGGGTGCGGTCGGTGAGGTACAGCACCATCAGCGGCTCGAAACGACTGCCGGCCGGGCGGGCAGCGAGAATCCGCTGGCGATAGCCGTTGGCTTCAGCGGCGTTGCGCACCGGAGGTACCAGGTTGGGCATGATGATGGCGCGACCAAAGGTGCGCGCGACATCCGCAACGGTATTGGTCAACACGGCACCATCGCGAAGATGAATGTGCCAGTCGTCGGGACGCAGCAGGGTCAGGCGGTCGGACATGAGGGGATTCCAGGCGGGTCAAACTGAGGCGAATGCTACCGGAAAAGACTCTTGCAGGCACTCGCTATCAAGTTTTGCGACGAGCGTCCGATATCCCATAGGTATGCCGTAAAGATGTATGTCTCGGTCTTTTTTGTTGTAGAAGCCAATGGAGCCTCCCGTGCGCCAGCGATATTTAGCCTTGCTCAGTGTGTTTGCCAGCCTTCCCGCGATGGCACTGACCTACCAGACCCGTCTGGAGAACATTGAGTGGACGGTCGAGGGCGACAAGTTCGAGTGCCGTCTGACGCAGCCGATCACCGACTTCGGCTCGGGGCAATTCGTGCGCAAGGCCGGCGAGCAGGCGACCTTTCGCCTGAACGCCTACAACGCCATGCTTGGCGGCGGTTCGGCGACCTTGCTGGCGGCGGCTGCGCCGTGGCAGCCGGGTCGTGGCGATATCAATCTGGGCACGGTTCGACTGGGCAGCGGCAACGTGTTGTTCAACAGTTCGCAGTCCCAGGCCGGGCAACTGATCAGCGGGCTGATGGACGGTCGCAGCCCGGTGGTACGTCGGGCATCAGGCGATGGTCGGGTGTCGGAAGTGCGCCTGCTGCCGGTCAAGTTCAGCAAGGCGTTCAATGACTATCAGACCTGCGTGGCGAAACTGCTCCCGCAGAATTTCGATCAGGTCAAACAATCGCAGATCGGCTTCCCCGGCGAAGGCATCGAGCTGGACGCCGCCGCCAAGGCCAAGTTGCAGGTGATGCTCGAATACATGAAGGCCGATCCGACGGTCAATCACATCGAGCTCGACGGCCATTCCGACAACAGCGGCAATCGCCTGACCAATCGCGAGCTGTCGCGCCGCCGCGCGCTGGCCGTGGTCGACTTCTTCAAGGCCAACGGCATCCAGGAATCGCAGATCACCGTGCGTTTCCATGGCGAACGCTACCCGTTGGTGCCGAACACCAATGCCGCCAACCGGGCCAAGAACCGCCGGGTCAACGTGCACCTGGCGCGGGTGGCACCGACTACCGCGCCAGCGCCTCAGGCCAGCACTCCGGCCAACACGGCGGCGACTTCCTGACCTGCCGGTCATCGTCGCCCTCTCGACAGATTCTGTCGCTTTGTCGTCTTAAGCTGTCGCGCCTCTGTAAATTATCGCGTTTGAGCGGTAGACTCCTCGGCTTTCCGTAGAACCCCGTGGAGTGATGGCATGGCGGACGTAAACAAGGTCGTTCTGGCGTATTCCGGCGGCCTGGACACTTCGGTGATCCTCAAGTGGCTGCAGGATACTTATAACTGTGAAGTCGTGACCTTCACCGCTGACCTGGGTCAGGGCGAAGAGGTCGAGCCGGCTCGCGCCAAGGCGCAGGCCATGGGCGTCAAAGAAATCTACATCGACGACCTGCGCGAAGAATTCGTGCGTGACTTCGTGTTCCCGATGTTCCGCGCCAACACCGTTTACGAAGGCGAGTACCTGCTGGGTACTTCCATCGCGCGTCCGCTGATCGCCAAGCGTCTGATCGAAATCGCCAACGAAACCGGCGCCGACGCCATTTCCCACGGCGCCACCGGCAAAGGCAACGACCAGGTGCGTTTCGAACTGGGTGCCTATGCACTCAAGCCAGGCGTGAAAGTAATTGCTCCATGGCGCGAGTGGGACCTGCTGTCCCGCGAGAAGCTGATGGACTACGCCGAGAAGCACGCGATCCCGATCGAGCGTCACGGCAAGAAGAAATCCCCGTACTCGATGGACGCCAACCTGCTGCACATCTCCTATGAAGGCGGCGTGCTGGAAGATACCTGGACCGAGCACGAAGAAGACATGTGGCGCTGGACCGTCTCCCCGGAGAAGGCTCCCGACACCCCGCAATACCTGGAACTGACCTACCGCAACGGCGACATCGTCGCGCTGGACGGCGTCGAAATGACCCCGGCCACCGTACTGGCGACTCTGAACAAGATCGGTGGCGAGCACGGCATCGGCCGTCTCGACATCGTCGAGAACCGCTACGTCGGCATGAAGTCCCGTGGCTGCTACGAAACCCCGGGTGGCACCATCATGCTGCGCGCTCACCGCGCCATCGAATCGATCACTCTGGACCGCGAAGTCGCTCACCTCAAAGACGAGCTGATGCCCAAGTACGCCAGCCTGATCTACACCGGTTACTGGTGGAGCCCTGAGCGTCTGATGCTGCAACAAATGATCGACGCTTCGCAGGTCAACGTGAACGGCGTTGTGCGTCTGAAGCTGTACAAGGGCAACGTCATCGTAACCGGCCGCAAGTCCGACGATTCGTTGTTCGACGCCAACATCGCGACCTTCGAAGAAGACGGCGGCGCCTACAACCAGGCCGATGCGGCGGGCTTCATCAAGCTCAACGCACTGCGCATGCGCATTGCTGCCAACAAGGGCCGCAAGCTATTCTGAGTCGTTGGTTCGGATGTGAAACAAAGGCCTTGTCGTAAGACAAGGCCTTTGTGTTTCCGGGAGCGCGGTACTTCAAACTGATCCGGATCCGTATTGGCGCTGATCTTGCTGCTCCCGCTTTCTGCGGGGCGTTCAAACCTTTTCCACCTGGATCATGCTCATTGAATCCACGTCGTAAGCAATGCAGTAGGCCGTTCCGGCAGCCTTCTTTGCCTGTTTAAACGATTTGAAGATGTTTTCTGTTAATGAAGCGTCCGATGTCGAGCGGGTCAGGAACAGGAATATTCTGAGTGAGTGCTTGGAAGAGTGTGGGATTTTTTTCAATAGCGCGTCTGTGTCAAATTCGGCAGTCCGTCCCCTGATATCAACGATATATAGCGTAGTTAAAAACTTTTGCAGTTTTACTGTGTGTAATTCTATATCGATCTGTGTCGCTGTTTCATGCATGTGGGATCCAGTTTCCTCAAATGCCTTTAAAAAACTACTGTCGTTTTCAAAGTCTGAAGGTGCATAAAGGGAGCGATAGTTGAAATTAAGAGTTATGAAGAACAGGAACGACAGGAAAAAAGGAAAGCTGATTAAAAGCCAAATGTAGATCTTCCGTTCTTCGTTATCCAGAAAGGGCAGGGAAACCGCTGCCGAGGTCTCCGTTATCAATGCAAATACGGCGATAATGCTGATGGGGTTGGTGATCTTTCTGTTGGGTTTTAACATGTGCTCTGCTCATGAAATTGCTGATCTCGTCATGGGGTTCTAGTGATTTGTATAGCTGGGTGTCGGGTTGGTGCTCCGACGCTAGTTAGCTGGTGTTTATCGGAAATACCGTTGAATTAATATAAGTATGTTGTTTCAGCTTTTTATTTCTTTCGGTGGGTTTGTTTTTTTGTTGGATAGTTTTCGAGTGGCGATCGGCAGGGTGGCGGGCTTTATGTTCTTTTCAGGCTGGTATTTTTCTGGTGGTCCTTTTCTGTAGGAATAATCTTTATTGGCCGTAGGAGTTGTCTCTTGATGCCGGTGTGAATGAACTTCTCCATGCCATGAGTGAAATGACTGCGTTATTGTGCCGGTTCTAAAAATTCGAACAGCGAAACTGGACTTGCCCATGAATAAAGTGCTGATCGTGGATGATCACCCCGTCATTCGTCTTGCGGTGCGTATGCTGATGGAACGTCATGGCTACGAAGTCATTGCAGAAACCGACAATGGAGTGGATGCATTACAACTTGCCCGTGATCAGATGCCGGATATCGTAATACTGGATATCGGCATACCGAAACTGGATGGACTGGAAGTCATTGCGCGTCTTACGACAAGTGCGATGCCGTTGAAGGTGCTCGTGCTGACGTCCCAGTCACCGGGACACTTTTCCATGCGTTGCATGCAATCGGGGGCGGCGGGTTATGTTTGCAAGCAACAGGATCTGACGGAGTTGCTGAGTGCAATCAAGGCGGTACTGTCCGGATACAGCTATTTTCCGAATCAGGCGTTGCATACGGTGAGGACCAGCCTGGGAAATGCCAGCGAGGCCGATATGGTGGATCGCCTGTCCGGGCGTGAAATGATGGTGTTGCAGCAACTGGCGCGCGGCAAGACCAACAAGGAAATCGCCGACGGGATGTTCCTCAGTAACAAGACCGTGAGTACCTACAAGACCCGATTGCTTTTAAAGCTCAATGCGCGGTCGCTGGTGGATCTGATTGAGTTGGCGCAGCGGAACGGCCTGGTCTGAGAGTTTCTGTGGCTGACGGATCATGGGCGGATCGGAATCAGCGAGTAGCAAAAAAGAGAAAAGCCTCCGTTTCGGGAGGCTTTCAAATATCAGAGATCAAAGTCGTAATCGGCCAATTGCTTCTGCAACCGGCGCTCCTCAAGCAGGTTGTCGATGGTTCGGCGCTTGCTGAGATTGGTCTTGGCAACTTCAACCACCGGTTCGGCGTCTTCGGCTTCGGCAGCGATGAAATCGTCGTCTACATCCAGTTGTTCTTTGCTGTCAGTCATAAGGTCAACTCCAGGCTAAGACTGCCTTTGGCGCCCCTTATATCGATATTCCAGCAGATGGTAAAAAAGATTTTTTCAATCGATAAATCAATAACTCCAATAGCCGCTCAATCGTCGGAAGTCTTGTGCTTGTACTCGCACAAATCTTCGATCCGACAGCTGCCACAGCGGGGCTTGCGTGCCAGACACACATAGCGTCCGTGAAGAATGAGCCAGTGGTGCGAGTCGAGCAGGTATTCCTTTGGCACGAACTTCATCAGCTTCTTTTCCACCTCGACCACGTTTTTTCCCGGTGCAATGCCGGTGCGGTTGCTGACCCGGAAGATGTGGGTGTCAACGGCCATGGTCAACTGTCGGAACGCAGTGTTGAGCACGACATTGGCAGTTTTGCGGCCAACGCCCGGCAAGGCCTCCAGTTCTTCGCGAGTCTGCGGGACTTCGCCATTGTGCAACTCGACCAGGAGACGACAGGTCTCGATCACGTTTTTGGCCTTGCTGTTATAGAGGCCGATGGTCTTGATGTATTCGGACAGTCCTTCGACGCCAAGGGCATGAATGGCCGCCGGCGTATTCGCCACCGGGAACAGTTTGGCCGTCGCCTTGTTCACCCCGACGTCAGTCGATTGCGCGGACAGAATCACTGCGATCAACAGTTCGAAAGGCGAAGAATAGGCCAGCTCGGTCTTGGGTTCGGGGTTGTCCTCGTGAAACCGGCGGAAGATCTCCAGACGTTTTGCGGCATTCATGGGTGATGCGTTTCCTCGGGTAGGTCGGCAGGGCGAGTCCAGGCCTGACGGGCGGCCAGTAACAGTCCAAGCAATATGAAGGCGCCGGGAGCCAGCGTCGCGAAATGAAGACCGTCGCCGAACAGAATCAAACCTTGCCAGTGTTCCGACAAATGATGGCCGATGCTGCCCTGACCGATCAGCTCACGCAACATCGCAAGCGCAATCATCAGCGCGACAAACAGCCCGCACTGTTTCAGACGTTCACGTACAGGCTGGCGAAAAAATCCATCGTGCTCCAGCACGACGCACTGCAAGCCAATCAACCCGGCATAAAGACTGATCAGTTGATGCCACTGCAGCGCACCGCGTTGCAGAACAATATCGGCGCAGCCCGCCAGGGTTGCGGCCAGCACCAGGCTGACCGGCAACAGGCTCTCGCTGCTCAGGCGCGAGCGCAGCGGTGCCATGCACAAACCGTAAACGCCCACGACAACCGTAAACATCAACAGCGTCGCCAGCGCACCCGCCACGGAGTCGGTGGCTCCGATCAATAGCACCAGCATCATTGAATTCGACAGTGTCGCTGACGTGTTCATGGCGCGCTCCCGAGCAGGGCCGTCCGGTGTTCATCGAAGTAACGCAGGGCATCGTGGATGGCATTGATCGCCGCACGAGACGTAATGGTGGCGCCCGCGATCTGGTCGAACTGTCCCTGATCCTTTTTCAGAGCCCATCCGCTGTCCGTCGGCTGGCTGCTCGATTTTCCGCTAAAGCGCTGAAGCCAGCTGTTTGGCCAGTCACCGATATGCCCGCCCAGCGACGGCGTTTCGTTTTGCTCAAGGGTTTTCACACCGAGCAATCGGCCGTTGGCGTCGATGGCAATCAGCAACTGGATATTGCCGGCATAACCTTGGGTCTGGCTGCGCAACAGGACTGCCACGGGCTGTCCGTTTTTGCTCGCCCGATAACCGCTCAGCAACTGACTATGGCTCAGGTTTATGTCGGTCAGTGTCAGAGGTTGTTCAAGCGGCTGATTGTCGTAAGCGTCGAGCGGAAGCACGTCCAACAGCTTGCGACTTTCAAGCAGACGCTGTTCGGCGGCGATCTGAGGTGCGTTGCTGCGTTGCACCAACCACGTCACGCCGATGCCCAACGCAGTAATCAAAGCCAGTGTGATCAGGCTGCTCGTGCGACTCATGGCGTCACCTGCGTCTGACGGGCCACCGCGAAGCGCTCCAGGGCCGGCACGCACAGGTTCATCAACAGCACCGCAAACGCCACGCCATCGGGGTAACCGCCCCAAGTGCGAATCACATAAGTCAGCAACCCCACGCCGACGCCGAACAGCAGGCGGGCGAGCGGGCTTTTTGCCCCCGACACCGGTTCAGTGACGATGAAAAACGCCCCGAGCATTGTCGCGCCGCTCAGCAGGTGAAACAGCGGCGAGCCGTGGGAGTCGGATCCCGAGCCGTTCCAGCACAACAGGCTGATCATGAACAGGCTGGCGAGCATGCCGACCGGCGCGTGCCAGCCAAACACCCGACGCTGCAACAGCAACAACCCACCGCCGAGGAACGCCAGGTTCACCCATTCGACGCCGTGCCCGCCAACGCGACCGAACGCCGGATCGCCGGCAAACAGTTCATCCATGGTCAGGCTTTTATTGATGCGCAGACTGTCCAGCGCGGTGGCCTGAACCCAGGCGTCCGGTTGCGCGCCCAGATTGAACACCTGGCCAAAAGCCGCCGTCAGCTCCATGCCGTGGGCCGGCCAGTGGGTCATCGGCTGAGGGAACATCACCATGGCCAAGGCAAAGCCGAGCATGGCCGGGTTGAAAGGGTTTCGGCCCACGCCACCGTACAGATGTTTGCCCAGCAGCAGGCCCGAGGCGATCGCAGTGACCGTCAGCCACCACGGGCAATAGGGCGGCAGCGCGATCGCCAGAAGCGTGGCGCTGACCACCGCGCTGCCATCGCTCAAGGTGGACTGCAGCGGTTGCCGGCGCAGATAAGTCACGGCAGCTTCAACCCCCAAGGCCGTGACGACGGACAGGACCAGGTTGATCAACACGCCCCATCCGTAAAACCAGAACAACGCCAGTAATCCCGGCAATGTCGCCAGCAAAACCAGCTTCATTGCCTGTTGCAGGCGCTCGTCTCTGGTTTCAATGGATGACATGGGCTTGTACCTGCCGCTCTGCTTCTTGCAGGCGGGCGCGGGCCTTTTCGAGGATGTCGGCGGGCGTGCCGTCGCGCCGTTGCAGTTTGTTCAGATCGGCGCGAGCGTAGGCCAGTTCGGTTTTCAGCTGACGCAGCTGATCGTCGATCGGGCGTTTCTCGACACGCACAAGCTCCGGCGCCGGTTGATCGCTGGCGGCTTCGGCGTTGTGCAGCGCCTGTTCGGCGTCACGCAGCGCTTGCTCCAGCGCGGCGATCTCGGCTGGCGGGGCCTCTGCGGTTTGCGCTTTTTTCAGTTCGGCACGGCGCATCGCCAGCTGGATTTTTGCCCGTTTCAGATCGGCGTCCTTCGCCGGGGCGGCTGCTACTGGCGCAGGTGCCGCGTTGCTTTCCAGCTTCGCCAGTGCCTGTTCGGCCGCTTCGAACTGTTGTTGCAGGACGATCAGTTGCGATTGCTGATCGAAGGTCGGCGGATGACCGAAGGCCTTGAGCGACTTGTTCAATTGCGCCCGGCTCATGGCCACATCGATCTTGGCTTTTTTCAGCGCAGCATCGGCGGTCGCGGCTTTTTGCGCGCGGACCCGCTCCAGCGCCGCCTGCACCGGATCGAGCGCAGTGGCGGCGACTTCGACCTGAACCGCGCGCTGCGCGCGGGCTTCGCGTTCGGCCTGCTTCTGCTGTTCTTCGCGTTGCAGACGAGCGTTGCGCCGTTCGAAGCGCTGGCGGGCGTGATCGCGTTTGGCCGCACGGGCCTGCTGTTCTTCAAGGCTGGTGGCCAGACCACCGACCACCGGCAGTGTGCCCGGCGGCAACGGGTGCATTTCGATGCAGTCGACCGGGCAGGGCGCCACGCACAGATCGCAACCGGTGCATTCGTCGATGATGACCGTGTGCATCAGCTTCGCTGCGCCGACAATGGCGTCGATCGGGCAGGCCTGAATGCATTTGGTGCAGCCGATGCATTCGGCTTCGCGGATGTAGGCCACTTGCGGCGGCGCCGAACCGCGACTGGTGTCCAGCTCCAGCACCGGGATTTTCAACAGTTCGGCCAGCGCCGCGATGGTTTCGTCGCCACCCGGCGGGCACTTGTTGATCGGCTCGCCGTCGGCAATGCCTTCAGCGTAGGGTTTGCATCCGGGATGGCCGCACTTGCCGCATTGGGTCTGCGGCAGCAGGGCATCGATGCGTTGAATCAGACTCATGTTTTGATCAGTCCACTGAATCCGAGAAAAGCCACGGCCATCAGTCCGGCGCCGATCAACAGGATCGGCAGGCCACGAAAGGGCAGGGCAATATCGTTGTCGGCTGTGCGTTCGCGCAAATCGTTGAACAGGCTCAACACCAGCCAGAAACCCAAGCCGGCGCCAAGGCTCAGCGCTGTCGCATGCAACAGGCCTTTGTCCGCTTGCGCGTTGAGCAGCGTCAGCCCCAGCACACCGGCATTGCCCAGCAGCAGCGGCCACAGACCATCGAATGGCAGCGCGGGTCGCCAGCGCGCCAACAGCTTCAGCAACGGCGCTATCAGGAGGACGCTCAACGGCAGAAACACAAACAGGCGCAGGAATTCCAGTCGCAAGGGCACTAGCAGCCAATGCCAGATCGCATAACCTGCCACGCCGACAATCAGCATCAGACACAACGTTGCCAGCCCCAGCGCATGCACCTGACGGCGTTCGCCCGCCAACAGCGGATCGACGCCCAGCGGCCAGTGCAACACGAAGTTGTTGATCAGCGCAGCACTGAAGAGCGTAAGCACGAGTTCGGTCATGGTTCTGCCGGCAGGAACGGGCCTGTGTGACTTAAGGTTAGGCATTATCCGGCAGCCGTGGAGGGCGGGCCAGATATGAAAAATCCCACAGGCGCACGGAGTACGCCTGTGGGATCTGTCAGGGCAGAACCTTACTTGATGCGTTGACCCGGCTTGGCGCCGCTGTCCGGGCTCAGCAGGTAGATTTCTTCACCGCCAGGGCCGGCTGCCATCACCATGCCTTCGGAGATGCCGAACTTCATTTTCCGTGGCTTGAGGTTGGCGATCATCATGGTCAGACGGCCGTCGAGCTTCGACGGATCCGGGTAAGCGCTCTTGATCCCGGAGAACACGTTGCGTTGCTCGTCACCGATGTCGAGTGTCAGACGCAGCAGCTTGTCCGCACCTTCAACGTGTTCAGCCTTGACGATCAGCGCCACGCGCAGGTCGACGGCGGCGAAGGTGTCGAAGTCGATTTCCGGCGACAGCGGATCCCTGGCCAGTTCGCCATTGCCGGCAGGCGCGGCGGCGCCGGTGTCGGTCTGGCTGGCGGTCAGGTCTTCTTTCGAGGCGTCGGTCATGGCTTGCACTTTTACCGGGTCGATGCGGGTCATCAACGGTTTGAATTCGTTCAACTGGTGGTTGGCCAGCAGGGTGGTGTGGTCGTTCCAGGTCAGCGGCGCGACGTTGAGGAACGCCTCGGCATCGGCGGCCAGCACTGGTAGCACCGGTTTGAGGAAGATCACCAGCTGACGGAACAGGTTGATCGCCGTGGCGCAGACTGCCTGGACTTCATCCTGCTTGCCTTCCTGCTTGTTCAGCGACCATGGCGCCTTGTCGGCGATCCAGGCGTTGGCGCGGTCGGCCAACGCCATGGTTTCGCGCATGGCACGGGCGAAGTCGCGGGCCTCATAGGCGTCGGCGATGCTCGGCGCGGCAGCCAGGAAGGCTTCGGTCAGTTCCGGTGCGGCGTTGGTGTCCACCAGCAGACCGGCGTTGCCCTTCTGGATGAAACCGGCGCAACGGCTGGCGATGTTGACGACTTTGCCGACCAGATCGGAGTTGACCTTCTGCACGAAGTCTTCGAGGTTCAGGTCGAGGTCGTCCACGCCACGGCCGAGTTTGGCCGCGTAGTAGTAGCGCAGGTATTCCGGCGACAGGTGATCCAGGTAGGTACGGGCCTTGATGAAGGTGCCGCGGGACTTGGACATCTTCTGACCGTTGACGGTCAGGTAGCCGTGCACGTTGATCCCGGTCGGCTTGCGGAACCCCGCGCCTTCGAGCATCGCCGGCCAGAACAGGGCGTGGAAGTTGACGATGTCCTTGCCGATGAAGTGGTACAGCTCGGCGGTGGAGTCCTTGCCCCAGAACGCGTCGAAGTCCAGCTCCGGCGTGCGGTTGCAGAGGTTCTTGAAGCTGGCCATGTAGCCGATCGGCGCGTCCAGCCACACGTAGAAATACTTGCCCGGCTCGCCCGGGATCTCGAAGCCGAAGTACGGCGCATCGCGGGAGATGTCCCACTGTTGCAGGCCGGCGTCCAGCCATTCGGCGATCTTGTTGGCCACGGCGTCCTGCAGGGTGCCGCTGCGGGTCCAGGCCTGGAGCATTTCCTGGAAGTCCGGCAGCTTGAAGAAGAAGTGCTGGGAATCCTTGAGCACCGGGGTGGCGCCGGAGATGGCCGACTTCGGATCCTTCAGGTCGGTCGGCGCGTAGGTCGCGCCGCACTTTTCGCAGTTGTCGCCGTACTGGTCCTCAGTGCCGCATTTCGGGCAGGTGCCCTTGATGAAGCGGTCGGCCAGGAACATTTTCTTTTCCGGGTCGAAATACTGGGTGATCGAACGTTGGGCGATGTGCCCGGCGTCACGCAGCTTCAGGTAGATCTGGCTCGACAGCTCACGGTTCTCTTCGGCGTGAGTGGAGTGGAAGTTGTCGAAGTCCACCAGGAACTCGGCAAAGTCGGCGCTGTGTTCGGCCTGGACGTTGGCGATCAGTTGTTCCGGGGTGATGCCTTCCTTTTCCGCGCGCAGCATGATCGCCGAACCGTGGGCGTCGTCGGCGCAGACATAAATGCACTGATTGCCGCGATGCTTCTGGAAGCGCACCCACATATCGGTCTGGATGTATTCCAGCATATGGCCAAGGTGGATCGAACCGTTGGCGTAGGGCAGGGCGCTGGTGACGAGAATCTTGCGTGGTTCGGACATGTGGGGCTTCGCTACTTGATGAAACGGAGGTCGGCCACTATAAAGCGCCGGGAAAGATATTTCACCTCTGCAAATCGTTGCCGGGAATGCCGTCCGGAGGACAGAAGGGGTAGGATACCCGCCATCTTTTCCCAGTCTTGTTATCGGAGTTGCCCATGAGTGCCGTCACTCGCGCAGCGGTGGAAGCCGTCCTCAGCCAATACACCGACCCTTACCTGAACCAGGATCCGGTCAGCGCCGGTTGCGTGCGCAACATCGAAATCACCGGCGATCGCGTCAGCGTGCAGCTGGAAATCGGCTATGCCGCCGGTCTGTTCAAGAGCGGCTGGGCGCAATTGCTGCAACTGGCCATCGAAAACCTCGACGGCGTGGTGACTGCGAAGGTCGAGGTCAACAGCGTGATCGCCGCGCACAAGGCCCAGGCGCAGATTCCCGGGCTGGCCAATGTCAAGAACGTGGTCGCCGTTGCGTCGGGCAAGGGCGGGGTGGGCAAATCCACCACCGCCGCCAACCTGGCACTGGCGCTGGCCCGTGAGGGCGCGAAGGTCGGGATTCTCGACGCCGATATCTACGGCCCGAGCCAAGGCATCATGTTCGGCATTCCCGAGGGCACCCGCCCGCAGGTCAAGGATCAGAAATGGTTCGTGCCGCTGCAGGCCCATGGCGTGGAAGTGATGTCGATGGCGTTTCTGACCGACGACAACACGCCGATGGTCTGGCGCGGGCCGATGGTCTCCGGCGCGCTGCTGCAACTGGTCACGCAAACCGCCTGGGGCGACCTGGATTATCTGGTTATCGACATGCCGCCAGGCACCGGCGACATTCAGCTGACGCTGGCGCAGAAAGTCCCGGTAGCTGGCGCCGTGATCGTCACCACACCGCAGGATCTGGCGCTGCTCGACGCGCGCAAGGGCGTGGAAATGTTCCGCAAGGTCAACATCCCGGTGCTGGGCGTGGTGGAAAACATGGCCGTGCACATCTGCTCGAACTGCGGTCATGCCGAGCATCTGTTCGGTGAGGGCGGTGGCGAGAAGCTGGCGACCCAGTTCGGCGTCGAGCTGCTGGCTTCGTTGCCGCTGTCGATGCTGATCCGCGAACAGGCTGATGGCGGCAAACCGACGGTGATTTCCGAGCCGGACAGCCAGATCGCCATGGTTTACCAGGAACTGGCTCGCCATGTCGGCGCGCGGATCGTATTGCAGGAAGCAGCCTCGCCGGCGATGCCGAACATCACCATCAGCGACGATTGATGCCTGCGGTTTAAACAAAAACGCCCCGGTGCCTGTGCACCGGGGCGTTTTTCATTGCGTGGCAGGGGTCAGATACGCAACCCACCGTCCATCTCCAGAATCCGGCCGGTGTAGTAGTCGTTCTCGAAGATGTACG
Source organism: Pseudomonas sp. DR 5-09 (assembly GCF_001655595.1). NCBI lineage: Bacteria > Pseudomonadati > Pseudomonadota > Gammaproteobacteria > Pseudomonadales > Pseudomonadaceae > Pseudomonas > Pseudomonas sp. DR 5-09. The sequence continues at coordinate 5,111,787 of NZ_CP011566.1, read as the reverse complement.
CCGCCGAATGGGCGATCTCTTCCGGCTTGCCCATGCGCTTGAGCGGAATGCCCGAGGTCATTTTCTCCAGCGCTTCCGGCTTCATGCCCAGGGTCATCTCGGTTTCGATGAAGCCCGGCGCGATACCGGCCACGCGAATGCCGTAGCGCGCCAGTTCCTTGGCCCAGGTTACGGTTGCCGCAGCGACGCCGGCCTTGGCGGCGGAGTAGTTGGTCTGGCCAACGTTGCCCGCGCGGGAGATCGACGAGATGTTGATGATCGCGCCGCTGTTCTTCAGCTCGACCATTTTCGCCGCCACTTCACGGGTGCAGAGGAACACGCCGGTCAGGTTGACGTCGATCACCGCCTGCCACTGGGCCAGGCTCATCTTGGTCATCTCGCCGTCCTTGACCTTGAGCAGCAGGCCGTCGCGCAGGATCCCGGCGTTGTTGATCAGACCGTGGATCGCGCCGAAGTCTTCGGCGACCTGGGCAACCATGTGCGTCACCTGCTCTTCGTTGGCGACGTTGCACAGATAGCTGCGCGCCTCGACACCCTTGGCCTTGCAGGCCGCGACCGCGTCGTCGAGTTTTTCCTGGTTCAGGTCGACCAGCGCCAGCTTCGCGCCCTTGCCCGCGAAATACTCCGCCATCGAGCGGCCCAAGCCTTGGCAACCGCCAGTGATAATGATTACTTTGTCGTTGAGTTGCATTCGCATGCCCCCGAGAGCAGGTCAGAGTGGTCCTTATAGGTAGCCTCTCGATCTGCATCGGCCCGGTGGCCTGTTGCACATGAGAACTGCCCGATGGCGTGTGGGACAAATCCCATGCGCCTGTCCGTTTTGTCGACGGATTCTATTTAAGGAGTCATAAATTGAGCGTTGAAGCGGCTAAGAATGCCCGAGAATTGCTTCTCAAGGAATACCGTGGCGTGCTGTCGACCCACTCCAGATCGATGCCCGGTTTTCCGTTCGGCTCTGTGGTTCCCTACTGCCTGGACGACCAGGGCCGGCCGCTGATCCTGATCAGCCGCATCGCCCAGCACACTCACAATCTGCAGAAAGATCCGAAATGTTCGCTGCTGGTGGGCGAGCGCGAGGCTGACGATGTGCAAGCCGTTGGTCGCCTGACCTATCTGGCCGAGGCGGAAAAACTCGAAGACGCTGCCGCCATCGAAGCCGCCGCCGAGCGTTACTACCGCTACTTTCCCGACTCGCAGAATTACCACAAGGCCCACGATTTCGACTTCTGGGTGCTCAAGCCGGTACGCCACCGCTATATAGGCGGCTTTGGTGCGATCCATTGGGTCGACCAACTGACACTGGCCAACCCGTTCGCCGGCAAGGCCGAAATCAGCATGGTCGAGCACATGAACAGCGACCACGCCAAGGCCATCGCCCATTACGTGGACCTCGCCGGGCTGCCGAAAACCGTTCCCGCACAAATGGCCGGGATCGACTCCGAAGGCATGCACCTGCGCATCGGTCAAGCGCTGTACTGGCTGCCGTTTCAAGCGCCCTGTCATACGCCGATACAAGTGCGCGAGGCCTTGGTTTCTCTGGCTCACGCCGAGGTCTGGCCAAAAAATGCGCTGGCCGACGCTTGAATTCACGAAAGGGCGACGTCATCTAAGGCTTACTGCAAGGCATTTCTTGCGTTGAGGAAACTTTGATGCGCCCTTTTTTGTTGCTCTTTCTGCTGTTCCCGGTGTTGGAGCTGTTCGTATTCGTCAAAGTGGCAGGGGCTATCGGGTTTTTCCCGGCCCTGCTGCTGATCATTCTCGGCTCGATGTTCGGCGTATTCGTGCTGCGCGTCGCCGGGCTGGCCACCGCACTGCGTGCCCGTGAAAGCCTGAACCGCGGCGAACTGCCTGCGCAAACCATGCTCGAAGGCCTGATGCTGGCCCTGGCCGGTGGTCTGTTGATCCTGCCGGGCTTCATCAGCGACGTGGTCGGTCTGGTGCTGCTGTTGCCGTTCAGTCGTCGGCTGGTCGCCAACAAGATGCGCCAACGCGCCGAGGAACAGGCCATGCGCCAGCGAGCGTTCGCCGATGACCTGCAACCTCGCGGCGGTCCCGCGCCGCGCCAGCCTCTTGGCCGCGAAGGCGATGTGATCGAAGGCGAGTTCGAACACCGCGACAGCAAGTAAATTCTGCATCGACACGGCACCTTCGGGTGCCGTGTTCGTTTATGGCACGAATTCATGCAGCCGCATGAAAATTTTTTGTCCCCAGCCCTTGTAATAAGCTTATGCGCCCTTATGTATCGGTCACCGCAAGGTTCCGGCGTATGAGTCGGACAGACTTCCGCGGTTCGCTCGACGAGCCGCAACCGGCGCAGGCCGGATTCGTTAAACCCGCCGGGACTACACCGGCCGATGAAAACCACAATTAGGAGAGATCGACAATGAAGCTTCGTCCTCTGCATGACCGCGTCGTCATCCGTCGCAGCGAAGAAGAAAAGAAAACCGCTGGCGGTATCGTCCTGCCAGGTTCGGCTGCTGAAAAGGCCAACCACGGTGTGATCGTCGCTGCAGGTCCAGGCAAGACTCTGGAAAACGGTGAAGTGCGTGCGCTGGCCGTTAAAGTCGGCGACAAGGTTGTGTTCGGTCCTTACTCCGGCAGCAACACTGTGAAAGTCGACGGCGAAGACCTGCTGGTAATGGCTGAGAACGAGATTCTCGCTGTACTGGAAGGCTGATACCCCGCTCATTTTCCCGCTACTACAAAGTATTTAAGGAATATCGATCATGGCTGCTAAAGAAGTTAAGTTCGGCGATGCCGCTCGCTCCAAGATGCTCAAAGGCGTCAACGTTCTGGCTGACGCGGTAAAAGCGACCCTGGGCCCGAAAGGCCGTAACGTGATCCTCGAGAAGAGCTTCGGCGCTCCGACCATCACCAAGGACGGCGTTTCCGTCGCCAAGGAAATCGAACTCGAAGATCGCTTCGAAAACATGGGCGCGCAGCTGGTCAAAGACGTTGCCTCCCGTGCCAACGATGACGCCGGTGACGGTACTACCACCGCTACCGTTCTGGCTCAGTCGATCGTCAACGAAGGCCTGAAAGCCGTCGCTGCCGGCATGAACCCGATGGACCTGAAGCGCGGTATCGACAAAGCGACCATCGCGATCGTCAAAGAACTGAAAGCCCTGTCCAAGCCATGCGCTGACACCAAGGCCATCGCTCAGGTCGGCACCATCTCCGCCAACTCCGATAACTCCATCGGCGACATCATTGCCGAAGCCATGGAAAAAGTCGGTAAAGAAGGCGTGATCACCGTTGAGGAAGGCTCGGGCCTGGAAAACGAACTGTCGGTTGTAGAAGGCATGCAGTTCGACCGTGGCTACCTGTCCCCGTACTTCGTCAACAAGCCGGACACCATGGTCGCCGAGCTCGACGGCCCGCTGATCCTGCTGGTCGACAAGAAGATCTCGAACATCCGCGAAATGCTGCCAGTGCTGGAAGCCGTTGCCAAAGCCGGCCGTCCACTGCTGATCGTTGCCGAAGACGTTGAAGGCGAAGCCCTGGCGACTCTGGTAGTGAACAACATGCGTGGCATCGTTAAAGTCGCAGCCGTCAAGGCTCCAGGCTTCGGCGACCGTCGCAAGGCCATGCTGCAGGACATCGCCGTTCTGACCGGCGGTACCGTGATCTCCGAAGAGATCGGCCTGAGCTTGGAAAGCACCACCCTGGAACACCTGGGCAACGCCAAGCGCGTCACCCTGTCCAAGGAAAACACCATCATCGTCGACGGTGCTGGCGTTCAAGGCGACATCGAAGCCCGCATCGCTCAGATCCGTGCCCAGGTTGCCGAGACTTCCTCGGACTACGACCGTGAAAAACTGCAAGAGCGTCTGGCCAAGCTGTCCGGCGGCGTTGCAGTGATCAAGGTTGGCGCTGGTTCCGAAGTTGAAATGAAAGAGAAGAAAGCCCGCGTTGAAGACGCCCTGCACGCAACCCGCGCAGCCGTTGAAGAAGGCGTGGTACCTGGCGGTGGCGTTGCGCTGATCCGTGCTCTGGAAGCCCTGACCGAACTGACCGGCGACAACGCTGACCAGAACGTCGGTATCGCTGTGCTGCGTCGCGCTGTCGAAGCGCCGCTGCGTCAGATCGCTGCCAACTCCGGTGACGAGCCAAGCGTAGTCGTCAACGAAGTGAAGAACGGCAAAGGTAACTTCGGTTACAACGCTGCTTCCGGCGAGTACGGCGACATGATCGAAATGGGCATCCTGGACCCAACCAAGGTGACCCGTTCGGCTCTGCAAGCTGCAGCCTCCATCGGCGGTCTGATCCTGACCACCGAAGCTGCCGTTGCTGACGCACCGAAGAAAGAAGGTGCAGCTGGCGGCGGTATGCCAGACATGGGCGGCATGGGTGGCATGGGCGGCATGATGTAAGCCAGCCTTACCCCTGTAACGAAAAACCCCGTCTGCGAGAGCAGACGGGGTTTTTTATTGCCCGCGTTCCAGGATTCAGGCGTTGACCGGCCGGGCCTGTGTTGCTGTTTCAGCCTTTACTGACGGGCGATACAGAATCCAGTAATACGAGCCCAGACAGATCAGCCAGCAGAAGATCGCCGTCCACACGTTATGAGAAAAGAAGTGCGCGCCCTGCATCATCCGGCTGATCGAAAACACCGAACCCAGCGCGAAGGCAAAGATGAATGCCTGGCGTGCCAACCGTGGGCGACGATCACGCAGCACGAAGAACAGCGCAAACAAGGTGAAACCCGTAGCCGCATGACCACCCGGCCAGCAACGACCGGGCTTGTCGGTCGGCGGGCGATGCTCCAGCAGTTTGCTGTAGGTTTCGTGGCCGCCGAATTGTTCGAGACTCCAGGGGCATTGCACCGCTGTCACCGCTTTCACCGGCGTGACGAAAGAGGTGGCCAGACCCAGCGACAACACCAGGCAGCCCAGCTCACGCTTGAACGGTTTGAGCCGCTCGATGAAAAACGCGCCGATGAACCCGAGGATGGCAAACACCGAAAAGGCGATCACCACTTGTTTGGCGCGGTCGTGGAGGATGTCTTCGAGAAAATAACTGTGCCGGCCGATGAAGTCGCCCGCGACCGGATCGTAAAACAGCCGGGCCAGATCCATGTCCAGATCGGTCAGCTCCAGCAACACCAGAATGACCGCCGCAACGGCGGGAATACCCAGGCAAAGCCATACATTCAAAGGCCTTGAGGCAGGTCGGGCAGAGATTGAAACCATGGCAATTCCTTCATCGGTAAGGTCTTCAAAGAAGCACAACCGCGTGAGTCTGCGCCTGGTTCTGTCGGCGATTTGTCGACCGCTCGTGAAAAACTCGTCAAGTCCGGCGATCCGTGCAATTAAGTCAAATCAACCTGCCCAGCGCCTAGCCGTGAGCCACACTTGGCCTTAAGCTGCGCGGGCCAAGACGGCCGCTACCGTGTACGGAGGAGGTGCCCATGCGAATTCTATTGGTCGAAGACAACCGCGATATCCTGGCCAATCTGGCCGATTACCTGGGGCTCAAAGGCTATACCGTCGATTGCGCCCAGGACGGTCTGTCGGGCCTGCATCTGGCCGCCACCGAGCATTACGACCTGATCGTGCTAGACATCATGCTGCCGGGCATCGACGGCTACACCCTGTGCAAGCGCCTACGCGAAGACGCCCGTCGTGATACGCCGGTGATCATGCTCACCGCCCGCGATCAGCTCGATGACCGCTTGCAGGGCTTCAAGTCCGGAGCCGACGATTATCTGGTCAAGCCGTTTGCGCTGTCGGAACTGGCAGCCCGGGTCGAAGCCGTGATGCGCCGCACCCAGGGCGGCGGCCGTCGTGCCCTGCAGGTCGGTGATCTGAGCTACGACCTCGATACCCTCGAGGTGACCCGCGAAGGCAAATTGCTCAAGCTCAACCCGGTCGGACTCAAACTGCTGGCGGTGCTGATGCAAAAGAGCCCGCATGTCCTGCGTCGGGAAATTCTCGAAGAAGCGCTGTGGGGCGATGACTGCCCGGACAGCGACAGCCTGCGCAGCCATGTTCACCAATTGCGTCAGGTGATCGACAAACCGTTCGCCAAACCGTTGCTGCACACCGTGCATGGCGTGGGCTATCGCCTGGCCGAGGGCCGCGATGGAGTTTAAGCAAAGCCTTGCCCAGCGGATCATCATCGCCTTTGCGCTGATGAGCGCGCTGGTAGCCGGGGCGTTCGCCATGGGCATCGTCGCGACCGTGCACCTGGTCGAGGAAAAACTGATTTCCGCCGGGCTGGGGGGCGACCTGCAACGCCTGCTGTTGATGGACAACGTCTCGGACTGGAGCCATCGACCAGAACCGGATCAGTTGTTTTATTTCAGTGGCGGGCCGGGCGATTTCGAGCTGCCCAAGGACCTGCGACACCTGGATTCAGGTTTCCATGAAGTCTTTCGCGAGCAGCTGTCGTATCACGCAATGGTCGAGATCGTTGATGGTCGGCGTTATGTGCTGCTGCAGGATCAAAGCGATTTTGAAGAGCGCGAGCGCGTATTGTTCGCCGTGGTGCTGGTGGGCTTCGTACTCAGTCTGGCACTGGCGGTGTTCCTCGGCTGGGTGCTGGCCCGCAAGGTGATGGCCCCGGTGGTGCGGCTGGCCCGCCAGGTACGTCATCGCGATCAGTTGCTCGGACTGGCGCCTCCGCTGGCGCCCGACTACGCGGCGGACGAGGTGGGCGAGCTTGCGGTGGCGTTCGACGCGACACTTGGGCGATTGCGTCAGGCACTGACGCGGGAACGCTTGTTTACCAGCGACGTCAGCCATGAGTTGCGTACACCGCTCATGGTGCTGGCCAGCTCCTGTGAACTGCTGCTGGAAAACCCGGGTATCGATCAGCGCGGCAAGGCTCAGGTTCAGCGCATCGCGCGCGCCAGTGAGGAAATGCGCGAACTGGTGCAGACCTTCCTGATGCTGGCACGGGCCCAGCGTGAAGACGCCGGCGCAGCGCCCCAGCAAAGCCTCTCGCAAGTGGCTGACAGTTTGCTGTGCCTGTGGCGAGAGCCCATCGAATCCAAGGGCTTGCAGCTGATTTTCGAACCGGGCAATCCGCCCGATACCCGTTACAACGCGACACTGCTCAATGCCGTGATGGGCAACTTGTTGCGTAACGCCTTGCACTACACCGAACAGGGATTCATTCGCTTGACCCTCAATGCCAACGGATTCGTGGTCGAGGATTCGGGCGTCGGCATTCCCGAGGAAAAGCGCGAGGCGATGTTCCAGCCTTTTGTGCGCGGCAACGAAAAACGCGGAGAAGGGCTGGGATTGGGTCTGTCACTGGTTCAACGCATCTGCGAGAACCAGGGCTGGAGTGTCACTTTGAGCACGATGGAGCCTAATGGCTGCCGTTTCGAGGTGGATCTGGGCAAGCGCTGAAAGCGGTGCATCTGACACGAGAGTGCCTCCAACCTGTCTAAATCCTGTATAACCTTGAAATAGTTTGCCGGTTTACATGACGTTTTTTTCACAAAGGGATGACCTGACGCTGACACGCCGCTGCTTAAGGTGACGTCATCAGTAATTTCAGGAGTCCTGGTGATGGCCGGCCCGATCAAGCTCGATTTTTCCGAAAAATACGACGACAACCATGCGCAGAAGTACCTGCGTAAACATCAGGACGGTCTGGGGCGTCGTTTGTCCAATTGGCGAGATCAGCAGTTGGCCCGCAAGGCGTTGACCCTTGTTGGCGAGCCGGGCCTGGTGCTGGACCTGCCATGCGGTGCTGGACGTTTCTGGCCACTGCTGGCGGAAAAACCCAATCGGGTGATCATCGGGGCGGACAACTCCGAGTCGATGATCAAGACCGCCATGCAGGCACAACCGGCGGATGTGGTGAAACGGGTACAACCCTTGCACACATCTGCGTTCGACATTGCCTTGCCTGATAACGCCGTCGACAGCATTTTTTGCATGCGACTGCTGCATCACATCGGCGAAGCCGAGCACCGCCGGGCGATTCTGCGCGAGTTCGAGCGTGTCACCCGGGACAGCGTAATCATTTCGCTGTGGGTGGACGGCAATTTCAAGGCCTGGAAACGCAAGCGCGCCGAGCGCAAGCGTGGGCAGGAAGGTTACCAGAATCGATTTGTGTTACCGGCCGCAACGGTTGAAAAGGAATTCGAAGAAGCAGGATTCCGGATCCAGGAACAACTGGACTTTATTCCGCTCTATGCCATGTGGCGAGTCTACGTATTACGCAAGAGGTAAGAGGATGGCAGTGCAATTTGCAGCAGAAGCGGAAGTCGCTCCCGAGGATCGCTTCGACTACTACTGGAACCAGCGCGGTGAGTGGGTGGAAGAACCCAATGTGCGTCGTGGTGGCGAAAGTGGTGTGCAGCGGGTGGTGGGGCGCGATGGTCAACTGCTGTATGCCAAGCGCCAGACCGGACATATCTATCGCAGCTGGCGGCACCCGTTCGGGCGGCCTACCGTGTTGCGTGAACTGGATGCGCTGACCGGGGTTTCCCGTCTCGGGGTTCGTGTTCCTGAAATCGTGTTCTGTGGTGCGCAGCCCGATCCGAAATTCAATTGGCGCGCGCTGTTAGTGACCAAATCCCTCGACGGCTTTCAGGAGTTTGAGCAATGGAAGGCCGCCGGCGGTCGTGAGCAATATGGCGAAGCCGTCTATGAACGCGTGCTCAAGGACCTCGCCGAAAACCTGGCGCGCATGCACAAGGGCCGTTGGCAGCACAGCTGCATCTACATCAAGCACGTGTTCGTGCGGGTGACGGGCGCAGGTGAATCGGCCAAGGTCGAAGTCGCTCTGATCGATCTGGAAAAATGCCGTCAGCGTCTGACCGCTCATCGCGCGGCCGCCCATGACATGAAGCAACTGCGCCGCCACTCGTCGTTCAGCGCTACGGACTGGAAAAAACTCGTCTACTTTTATGAGACGGCGTTTGGCAGCGCTATCAAAGGTTTATAGCGATGAAACTAGAAATTGCACGAGGTTTGTTTCTGGTAGGAGCCTTGGCAGTTGCATCATTGGCGGTGGCGGCCTGGGAACAGCCACGCATGCAGGTCATTGGCGCATCGGCCAGTGATCCGCATTGCCCGATGCCACGGGTGGCGAAAGCCGCCGTGGCCACACAACCCGATCATGATCTATTGCTGTTCATGTTCGGACTTTCTCAAGGGATGAGGCCGCAGAGTTGAATCGTTCGATAAGAGCCAAAGGCCTCGCTGATGCGAGGCCTTTTTTATTGCGTCATGGTTTGGGATCGGGTTTCGCCAGCAGGGTGTAAACGCATGGCAGGACAAACAGCGTAAACAGCGTCCCGATCGACATCCCTGTGGCAATCACCGTCCCGATGTCGAAGCGGCTGACCGCACCGGCGCCGGTGGCCACGATCAGCGGCACCATGCCGAACACCATCGCCGCCGTGGTCATCAACACCGGGCGCAGACGAATTGCCGCCGCTTCCTCCACCGCCTCCCGGGGTGTCAGGCCCTTCTCCTTGCGCAGCTGGTTGGCGAACTCGACGATCAGGATCCCGTGCTTGCTGATCAGCCCGATCAGCGTCACCAGCCCGACCTGGGTGTAGATGTTCATGCTCGACCAGCCGAGGAACAGCGGAATCAGCGCCCCGCAGATCGACAGCGGCACGGTCACCAGAATCACCAATGGATCGCGGAAGCTTTCGAACTGCGCCGCCAGCACCAGGAAAATGATCGCCAGCGCCAGGGCGAACGTCACCCACAGCGCGCTGCCTTCCTGGACGAACTGCCGGGAGGCGCCGCCGTAATCGAAGGCAAAACCGGCCGGGGCTTCTTCCCGGGCGATCTGCAACACGCTGTCGATGGCTTCGCCCATGCTCACCAGCGGGAACCCGGACAGCTTGGCCGCGTTGAGTTGCTGGAACTGGTTGAGCTGTCGCGGTCGCGCGCGGTCAGTGACGGTGATCAGGGTCGACAGCGGCAACAGTTCGCCCTGGGTGTTTTTCACGTAGTAGTTGTTCAGCCAGTCCGGGTTGTCGCGGTAGGCCCGTTCGACCTGGGCGATGACCTTGTAGCTGCGGCCTTCGATGGTGAACCGGTTGATCTCGGCTTCGCCGAGCAAGGTCGCGAGGGTGCCGCCCAGATCCTGCATCGACACGCCCATCTGCGCAGCCTTGGCGCGGTCGATGTCGACCACGACTTCGGGTTTGTCGAAGGCGAGGTCAAGGTCGACGAAGGCGAACTTGCCAGACTCCGTGGCGCGCTTCTTGATCCGGTCGGCCACTTGCAGCAACAGCTCGTAGTCGTTGGCGGTGTTGATCACAAACTCGAACGGCAGGCCCTCACCGGTGCCGGGCAGGGATGGCAGGTTGAAACCGAAGATCTGCAGGCCCGGAATGCCCTCGAGTCTGCCCTGCACCTCGGGGAGGATTTCCATTTGCGTGCGGCTGCGCTCGTTCCAGGGCTTGAGCAGGAAGCCGCCGATGCCGCTCTGCACGCCGTTATAGCCGTTGATCTGGAACGAGGAGTAGTACTCCGGGAACTCCTTGAAGATCTTGATGAACTCGTCGGTGTAGGTGTTCAGGTAGTCGAGGTTGGTCGGCTGCGGGGCGTTGGCCATCATGAAGATGATGCCCTGATCCTCGTCCGGCGCCAGTTCCGACTTGGTGAACTTGAGCAGCACCGGAATCAGGCACAGCACGATCACCGCAAACACCAGCACCACCGGCCGGGTATTGAGCGTGCCGTGCAGCATGCTCTGATAGCGACGCTTGAGGCTGTCGAAAATCCGGTCGAGGCGGTGGGCCAGGCCCGTGGGGTTTTCATCGTGGCGCAGCAGCATGGCGCACATCATCGGCGACAGGGTCAGGGCGACGACACCGGAGATCACCACCGCCCCGGCCAGGGTCAACGCAAACTCCTTGAACAGCGCCCCGGTCAGTCCGGTCAGGAAGCCGATTGGTGCGTACACCGCCGCGAGGGTGATGGTCATCGACACCACCGGCATGGCGATTTCCCGGGCGCCTTCAAGCGCGGCGTCCAGCGGTGTCTTGCCTTCCTCGATGTGCCGGTGGATGTTTTCCACCACCACAATCGCGTCGTCCACCACCAGCCCGATGGCCAGCACCATTGCCAGCAGGGTCAGCAGGTTGATCGAGTAGCCCATCATCTGCATGAAGAACATCACGCCGATCATCGATAGCGGAATGGTCACCACCGGAATCACTACCGAACGCAGGGCACCGAGGAACAGGAACACCACCACGATCACGATCAGCACCGCCTCGAACAGGGTTTTCACCACTTCGTCGATGGACGCCTGGATGAACAGCGTGGCGTCGTAGGCAATCTCGCTCTTGAGGTTGGGCGGCAGCTGGGCTTCCAGCTCCGGCATGATCTTGCGTACTTCCTTGATCACTTCCAGCGGGTTGGCCCCGGGCGTGGCCTTGATCCCGATGTATACCGAGGGCGTACCGCCGAATGAACTGATCGAGTTGTAGTTCTCCGCGCCCATCTCGACCCGCGCCACATCGCTGAGCAGCACCCGGCTGTCGCCGCTGACCTTGAGCGGAATCTTGCCGAAGGCTTCGGCGGACTTCAGTTCGGTGTTGGCGTTGATGCTGGTGACCACGTATTCGCCTTTCACTTCGCCGGCGGCGGAGAGGAAGTTGTACTGGCGTACCGCATTGGTCACGTCGCTGGCACTGAGGCCGAAGCCGGCGAGTTTCACCGGGTCAATCCACAGGCGCATGGCGAACACCTGGTTGCCGAGAATCTCCGCTTCGGCCATGCCCGGCAGGGTCGCCAGTTTCGGCTGGATCACCCGCGACAGGTAGTCGGTGATCTGCGGGTTGTTCAGCTCCTTGCTGAAGAAGCTGATGTACATCAGTGCCGAGGCGTCGGCGGCTTCCTTGCTCAGCACCGGATCTTCGGCGTCCTGGGGCAGTTTGTTCTTCACCTCGTTGGCCTTGGCCAGCAATTCGGTGAACAAACGGTCGCTGTTGGAGCCGATGCGTGCGTAGATCGAAATCACCGAGAAGTTCTGGCGACTGACCGAGGTCATGTAGTCGATGCCTTCGGCGCTGGCCAGGCTCTGTTGCATCGGCTGGGTGATGTAGCCTTGGATGGTTTCGGCGTTGGCTCCGGGGTACGCGGTGGTCACCGTGATCAGGGCGTTTTCCATTTGTGGGTACTGGCGCAGCGGCAGTTTGCTCCAGGCCTGGAAGCCCAGCAGCACAATCAGCAGGCTGACCACGGTGGCGAGCACCGGGCGGCGGATGAACGGATCAGTAAAAGCCATGGGGTTTCCTTGATCAGTCGGCGCGGGGCGGACTGTTCTGCTCGCCGAGGGTCTTGTCATCGCTGATGGCAATGTGGGCGCCGTTGTCCAGTTTGATCTGGCCGGCCGTCACCACCTGTTCGCCACTCTGCACGCCCTTGTTGATCATCACCTGGCCATCGCGGCGTTCGCCGGTCTCGACGAACCTGCGCTCGGCGATCAGCACGGGTTGGCCCTTGTCGTCTTTCTCGACGGTGCCGTCTTCGGCTTTTTTCTGGGTAACCACGTACGTCGAGTTGCCGTAGAGGGTGTAGGTGATCGCGCTTTCCGGGACCACGATGCGTTTCTGCGGATCCGGCAGCAGCACTTCGACGCTGGTGAACATGCCCGGCAGCAACTTGCCATCGGGGTTGGCCAGGGTGGCGCGCACCAGAATGTTGCGAGTGGTGCTTTCGACGATCGGGTTGATGGCGCTGATGGCGCCGGTGAAATGCTGGCCGGGATACGCCGCGACCGTGATCTGCACCGGCTGACCGAGGGCCAGTTTCGGCACCGATTGTTCGGGCACGTAGAAGTCGGCGTAGAGACTGCTCAGATCCTGCAGAGTGGCGATCTTGGTGCCGCTGGCGAGGTAGTCGCCGATGTCGACGAGGCGGATGCCGATGGTGCCGCTGAAGGGCGCGACGATGCGTTTTTTCGCCAGCGCCGCATTGAGTTGATTGACCGTGGCCTTGTTCTTTTGCAACTGCGCCGAGAGCCGGTCGAATTCGCCTTTGGAGATGGCGCTGCTGCCGACGAGCTGGCTGCCGCGACCGTAATCCAGCTGTGCGAGGCCGAGATCGGCCTTGGCAGTTTCGAGGAAGGCCGCTTCGACGGCGCTGTCCAGTTGCAGCAACGGCTGGCCGGCCTTGACCTTCTGCCCCGATTCGAACTTCAGCTCGGTGACGGTGCCGGCGTTCTCCAGGCTCAGGTCGACACCTTGCAAGGCCTTCAGCGTGCCGACGGTGGGCAGACGCATCTGCCACGGGCGCTCGACGGCCGTGGCCACGGCGACGCTGATCGGCGGCTTCGGTTTGGAAAAGCCCTGGATCATCGTATAGATCGAGAAGGCCTTGTAACCGGCGAGAAGCAGAACGATCAGCAGTACAACACCCAACATGATCAGCATGCGGCGACGCAGCATATTTCCAGTTCCTTGGAGAAAATCAGGCGAGACAGGCGGGCACATTACCCCGAGTCCGGCAGGGATTCCAACTGCCAGTTTTACCGGGTGTAAGGGAGGACGGTGGAGAAAAGCGGGGCCGCCGACCGAGCGGTCGGCGGCGAATTTCAGGCCATCAGATGAAGATGGTTGTCCCAGAGCCCTGCGGGCAAATCCAGCGGTTTGGCGAGCAGATCATCCTGGCGGCAATCGTAGTAGCGGCAACGTCCCTGACCGGAGGTCACGACAAACCCGTCCTTCACCGCACCGACACCGGCGCAGTCGGGTAATGGCGCGTCGAGGCGCACTTCGCCGCTGTCCAGGTCCCAGATGAAGAAACGGTTGCCGCGCGGTGCGGTCAGTGCCACCAGACGCAGGTCGCTGTGCACGGCGACGCTGGCGGTGTAATGCCCCATCGACTGCAACTGATGCTCCGGCACCGGGAACGCCACGAATGGCTGGCCGGGACGTTTGATCGCCAGCAGCTCCGAACGCTCGTTGGAAGGCCCCATGAATTGCTGGCCGGCGACGATGGTGCCATCGCTGGCGATCCCCAGGTGGCGCACGCTGTTCATCTGCTGGGCGAGGGTTTCCTTGCTCAGTAGGGTGCCGTCGCGCTGCATCAGCACCAGGCTCGGCTCCATGGCGTCGAGGTTCATGTCGACCCGGCTTTCGGCCTCGGTGCGGATCCCGCCATTGGCCACCACCAGGGTTTCACCGTCGGGCATCCACGACACCTGATGCGGGCCGAGACCGTGGGTGGAAATCTCGCCGCTGTGCACCAGCCGCTCGCCTTCGAATCTGTACACCCCGAGCAGGCCACGGCCCGGATCGGTGGTGTCGTTTTCGGTGGCATACAGGTAGTCGCCGCTGTGGTGGATCACCGCGTGGCCGTAGAAATGCCGGTTCGGCTGCGAGGTCACGGTTTGCAGCAATGCACCGTTGCGCAGGTCGATCAGGTAGCTCTCGGTGCCCGGCCGGCGGGCGACGAACAGCGCGATCGACAGCGTCGGGTGATTGATGATGTCGTGGCAACGCTGGCCGACTTCGGTGGCGAACACCTGGGTGCCGTCCAGTCGATAACCGACGGCGTAATGCTTGCCGTCGGTGTCGTCCCGCGCCGACAACAGCAGCGGGCTTTGGTCCTTGCGTTTGAACAGCGTCCAGCCGCCCAGCGTCACTGCTCCCAGCAGCAAACTACCTAAAGTCAGAGCCTGGCGTCGCAGCATGGCACGTGCCCTCATCAGTCACCGTCGTTGGCGTTGAAGCCCAGTTGAATGCCCAGCGCCTTGGCCAGCTCGCCTTCGTGCAGGCGGTGGACGACGTTGAGGCTGTCGTAGATATCGTTGAGCTGCTGGCGACCGGCGTCATCGTTGAGCATTTCGGTCAGCGAGCGCTGAGTGCTGCCGAACAGTTTGAGCGACGCCGCGTAGGCTGCATCGATCTTGTCCGCCAGCGGCTTTTGCTCAGCCGGCAGCAGGCCGCGCAGGCCTTTGTTGTCGACGCCTTCCCAGACGGTTTTGGCCGCTGCGAGGCTGGCTTCCAGCGACTCCATGGACGACTGGCTGCGCCATGCGTCAGCCTGGAACGGCTGAGGTACGCCCTTGCTCTGACGACCCATCGGCGTGCCGAGTTTTTTCTTCAGGGTGTCGAGAGCGGTGACCTGTACCCGCAGCAGATCGGCGATCGCTTCGTGGGAGTCGGCGTAGCGCTGGTTGGGGAATTTGCTCATCTGCGCGAGCATGCCGTCGGTGTTGTTCCAGCTGCTGAGGATCTCTTCGGCCAGTTGTTTCTGACGCTCGCCGATGGCCACCAGCAGTGGGCAGTATTTGGCTTTCTGCGCGTCGTTGGCCACGTCAGGCTTGGCGTCGAACAGGATGTACTCGTAAGCGGACAGGCCTTGCACCACAACGCTGGACTTGGCCAGTGCGGCGGCGTCGATCTGCGGCTGCGCGGTGACCAGTTGCTCGACCTGACGGCCGACCAGGTTTTTCTTGTCCGGCCAGAACTGCACCTGCCACGAGCGGTTGCCCTCGGCCAGCGGGCCAATCAGCAACGGTTGCAGCTCGGCCCAGGCTTTCTGCGCATGCAGGAAGTCGGCACGGGCGGTGTCCAGCGACTCTTTGCCCTGGCAGTAGGCGAGGGCGCTGACGGCCAGTTGCTTGTCGGCTTCGACCCAGCGGGTGTAGGTCGGCAGGATCACCGATTTGGCGATGGCCGCCGAGGTGACGGCTTGCGGATCCTGCGGCGAGCACGCGCCGAGGGCCAGTGCGGCAAGGCTGGTGAACAACAGCTTGGGACGGAACATGTCGGGCTCCCGATTCGTTCAAGTGTTTAAAGTGAGTTCAAGAACGCCAGCAGCGCGGCACGCTGCTCGGCGTTGAAAGACAAAACCTGTTGCTGCGCCGCTTTCGCTTCGCCGCCATGCCAGAGCACGGCTTCGAGCAGATTGCGGGCGCGGCCGTCATGCAGAAACTGGGTGTGGCCGCTGACCGTTTGCGTCAGGCCGATGCCCCACAGCGGCGGGGTGCGCCAGTCGCGGCCGGAGGCCTGGAATTCAGTACGGTTGTCCGCCAGGCCTTCGCCCATGTCGTGCAGCAGCAGATCGCTGTACGGGCGAATCACTTGATGGGCCAGTTCAGGTTCGGCCGCGTTGGCGGCGGTGGTGTATTTCGGCGTGTGACAGGACTGGCAGCCTGCCTGGAAGAACAGGTTCTTGCCGGCCAGCACCTGCGCATCGTTGACCCCACGGCGCGCGGGAACGGCGAGGTTGCGGCTGTAGAACAGCACCAGGCGCAGGATGTTGTCGCTGACTTCCGGCTCGCCGTCCGGGCCGTTGCCGTTCGGCGCCTGTTTGCAGGCGGTTTGCGCGTCGGTGCAGTCATCAAACGGTCTCAGGCTGGTGGTCAGGCCCATATCACCAGAGAACGCGTGAACATTTTGTTGATTGAGGTTTGGTTGGCCGGCTTTCCAGCCAAATCGCCCCATGACGGTCTTTTGCTGCGCGTCATCCCAGACCCGGTTTGGCCGGCCGTTGATGCCGTTGTTCTCTTTGGCCTGCGCGGCGGCGTTGGCGAGAATCGCTTCTTCCGGGATCGCTTCGAGCAGACCCAGGCCGATCATCGGCGGCGCGACACGGGCCGAGAAACGTGTGTCCGGGTGCATCGGGCCGTAGCCGAGCTGGGTGATCTGCAGGACCGGTTTGCGCAACTCGACTTCGGTGCCATCCTTGAAACGGATCGGCACCGGCGTGTAATCGACCCGCACCTTGCCCTCCGGCGCGACGCCCGGCACGGCCATGTCCTGGAACTGGCCGCCGTAGACTGGCTCGGGCACCACTCCGACCTGCTCGATCAATTTGGCGTACTGCGGCGCATCGGGAATCGACAGGCGCACCAGCATTGACACCGCGTTGGCCGCATCCGGCGTCGGCGGATGGCCGCGGCCGTCCTTGATGTGGCAGTTCTGGCAGGCGTTGGTGTTGAACAGCGGGCCGAGGCCATCGCGGGCGGTGGTGGTCGACGGCGCGATCACCCACGGGCTGCGAAAGAAACTGTTGCCGACGCTGAAGTCCACCCGGCGCGACGGCGGCAGATTGGCCGACGGCAGGGAAAACGCGTTTTGATCGCTCTTGCGCACGGTCGCCGCGCCGCCGGAACGGGCTTCACCCGGCTCGGCCTTGGTGAAACGCGGGGCGTCATCGCAGGCACTCAGGCCCAGGGCCAGAAACAGTGCGGACAAGCGAAGAGGCAGCGAGGGCATCAGACTTCCTGCAAGAGGGGCGAATTTAAAGGCGCAAAGTCTAACAGGGCGAGGGGGTTTGAATAAGAGGAATTATCGTTTGCTTGATTTGCGGCAATTGTGAAGGATCGCTGAAACCCTTGTGGGAGCTAGCCTGCTAGCGATTGTGGCATTCGCCTTTCTGAAAGTGCTGAAGCAGAAAATGCTTTCGCGAGCAGGCTCGCTCCCACGGGTTTTGTGTATGGCAGGAATAAAAAAGGCGACCCGAAGGCCGCCTTTTTCAGTCAGACAGCGTTGATCAGAACTCGTGATCAGCGTTGTCCGGGTTCAGGTCGCTGATGCCCAGTTTGCCGGCAGCGGCTTCGATCGAACCGGTCTGCTTGACCAGCGAAGCGATGGCGTCGCGAACGATCTGGTTACCAGCCGTGTTGCCGGCTGCGATCAACTGGTCGTAGTGCTCACCCTTGTTGGCGTGATCGACCATGACCTGGATCCTGGCTTCGGTGGCGGCCAGATCGGCTTTCAGCGCGGTGTCGGCAGCCGGGTCGACCTTGGCCACCAGCGACGACAGGCTGGCGCCGGTCATTTTGGTGCCATCGACGCGGGTGTACTCGCCCAGGTACACGTTACGAATGCCCTTGGCATCGTAGAAGTGCGAGTTGTGGGTGTTGTCGCTGAAGCAATCCTGTTCGTCTTCCGGGGAGTTCGCTTCCAGGGACACCTTCATGCGCTCGCCGGCCAGCTCGCCCAGGGACAGGCTGCCCATGCCGAACAGCATTTTGCGCAGGCCGCTTTCAGCCGGTTCGGCTTCCAGGGTGGCGCGGTAGTTGTCGGCCACGTTCGGCTTCCAGTTGCCGACCATTTCTTCCAGGTCGCTGACCAGCAGTTGGGTCACGGCTTTCAGGTAGGCACGACGACGGTCGTTGTGACCGCCAGTGGCGCCTTTGCCTTCCAGGTAGTCCGACGGTGGACGGTTGCCGGCGCCAGGGCCGGTGCCGTTCAGGTCCTGGCCCCAGAGCAGGAATTCGATGGCGTGGTAGCCGGTGGCAACGTTGGCTTCGGAACCGCCCAGCTCGTTCAGGCTGGCGAGTTTTTCCGGGGTGATGTCCTTGACGTCGACCTTGTCTTCGCCGACCTGTACTTCGGTGTTGGCGATGATGTTGGCGGTGGCACCCGGGTTGCCCAGTGCGTGCTCGTAGGACTTGTCGACGTAGTCGATCAGGCCTTCGTCCAGAGGCCAGGCGTTCACCTGACCTTCCCAGTCGTCGATGATGGTGTTGCCGAAGCGGAACACTTCGCTCTGCAGGTAAGGAACGCGGGCGGCGACCCAGGCAGCCTTGGCGGCTTTCAGGGTGTCGGCGTTCGGCTTGGCGAGGAACGCGTCGATGGCGGTTTGCAGGGTTTTCGCGGTGGATTCGGCATCGCTGTAAACGGCGAAGACCATGTCGGCATAGTGCGAGACAACGGCTTTGCCGGCGGCCTCGTCGACTTTACCGGCAGCAGCAGGCGCAGCCGGTGCAGCGGTGCTCGCAGCCGGAGTCGGCGCAGGAGCGGCGGCCTTTTCTTTGTCTTTACCTTCGCCGCAACCGGCGAGGGAAATAGCGATGGCCAGCAGACTGGCGGTAGCCAGAGGCATACGAATCATGGCGAACATCCTGCTTCGGTGATTGAGTGGACAGGCGCGGGGGTGCGCAAAACTGCGACATAATGCAAATCTTTCGCATTATGTGTAAAGGGTTGTAGCTGGAAATATTTCTTATTTGCGCGGGGGCTGCGCTGGATCAACAGCGAGGTTGATGCCCGGCAGAACCCGGGTTGCGTCGGGCCTGGCAGGCACGTTTCAGAGGATGGCCGCGTTGCTGCGCTGGGCCTGCTTGAGATAAATGCCCAACTCGCGCGCCGGCAGCGGTTTGCTGTAGTGGTAGCCCTGACCTTCGTGGCAGCCTTCGGAAATGATGTAGGTTTCCTGTTCGGCGGTTTCCACGCCCTCGGCGATCACCTGCATGCCCAGGCTCTTGCCCAGTTGGATGATGGCGCGAACGATGGTCGCATCATCGTCGTCATCCAGCAGGTCCTGAACAAAGCTCTTGTCAATCTTGATCTTGTCCAGCGGCAGACTCTTGAGATAACTCAGCGAGGAATAGCCGGTGCCGAAATCGTCGATAGCGATCAAGGCGCCGGAGCGGCGCAGGCTCAGCAGGTGCTGCGCGGCGGTGCTGATGTCTTCCATCAGGCCGGTTTCGGTGACTTCCAGCTCCAGGCTCCGGGGTGGCAGGCGGTACATCTGCAACAGGTTATTGACCACCCGTGGCAGCTCGGCGTGGTGCAGTTGTACGGTGGACAGGTTGACTGCCATGCGCAGGTCGACGAAGCCCTGATCGTGCCAGTCGCGCAGTTGCTTGCAGGCCTGATCCAGCACCCATTCGCCTATGGCGATGATGGTGCCGTTCTGTTCCGCCAGCGGGATGAACAGGTCCGGCGGCACCAGGCCGTGTTTCGGATGCTGCCAGCGGATCAATGCCTCGACCCCGACTACGCGATGATCGCGGTAGCTGATCTGCGGCTGATAGACGAGGTAGAACTGGTCGCGCAGCAAGGCGTCGCGCAGGTCTTTTTCCAGTTCGCGGCGGCGGCGCATCTCGCTGTCGACGCTCGCGATGTAGAACTGATAGCGATTGCGCGAGCGGGTCTTGGCCAGGGTCATGGTCTGCTCGGCTTTCTGCAGCAGCTTCTCGGTGCTGTCGCCGTCTTCCGGGAACAAGGTGATGCCGATGGTCGCGCGCAGGCGGATCTCCTGATGATCAAGGGCGAACGGGGCTTCCAGGTCATCGAGGATGCTTTGGGCCAGCTCCGCCGCTTCGTAAGGCTGTTCGATATCGGCCTGCACCAGCGCGAACTGGTCGCCACCGAGACGGGCGAGGGCGCCGAGGCGACCGCTGTGGGCACGAAGCCGGTCAGCCAGGGCCAGCAGCAACTGGTCACCGGTCTGGTAGCTGAATTGTTCGTTGATGCCTTTGAAATCGTCCAGACCTACGCAAAGGACGGCGACCCGCCGTTGCAGCTTGCCGGCATCCACCAGAATCTTGTCCAGCTGCTGCTGCAATTGCTGGCGATTCGGCAGGCCGGTGAGGAAATCGTACTGGGCCATGCGCAGCAGGCTGTTTTCCGCTTCATGGCGCAGGTGGGTATTGCGTTCGATGGATTCGAGTAGCTGGTTGGCGGTGTTGATCCAGATCCCCAGTTCGTTTTTTTCGTGACCCTTGAGCTGCGGAATCTTGTGTTCGCTGGGGCGGTCCGGGTTGATCTCGGTGAGGTGCTCGATGATCCGCGACAGCGGTTTGGTCAGCAGCCAGTGATAGACCAGATACAGCACCAGGCCCATGGCCAGGGCGCGCAACACGCCGGAAATGAAGATGATCACCGAACTGACAATGAAACCCTGACCGTAGGTGGCGGTGTCGAGGGTGATGCTCAGGTCGCCGTAATATTCGCTGTACGGCCCGCGCCCCACCAGTTGGGTGGTGAACGTGCGTTCCTGGCCGAGGATCAGGTCGGTCAGCCAGCGGCTGTTGGATTGCTGCAGCTCACGCGACTTTTGCGCGAGCATCGCTTCGTTGGGATGGCCGATGGACGCCTGACGCACGGCGTCGTCCTGGAACAGGCCTTCGATCACCTGCATGCCCATCTCCCGGTCCAGGCTGTAGACCGCCTGGGTGGAGGGATCGCGGAACATGTCGAGGATGCGCTCGGCATCGCCGGCGACGGCCTGGCGTGTTTTATAGGCATCGAACACGATCTGCGCGCAGCTCAAGACCACGCCGACGATCAATGCCGACAGGAGCACGACCCGGAGCAACTTCACCGACAAGCTGTTCTTGAGTTCCAGCTTCAAAGGGTTATTCCTTGTTCCGTGCGGGTAGCGTCAAGTTGCCATGAGTATTGGCAATCCCGTGTTGGCAGTCAAAGGGACAATCGAGCCGCGGAAAATTTGTCCGTGGCCTTGGCCGATATGCTGCTGTCTGGAGTATTTGCCCTGGTTGTACTGTGTCGGTAGTTTCGGTCTCCAACTTGAGGGACGCCGGACAATTTTTCCTCTTTTGATGTTAGTTCGCCGTGGCTTGGGAGCAAGGCGAGAAGGGCTGCTTCAGGTGTGGGAAAAAGCCCTGTTTGTGATGCAACGCACTCACGATTATTTCCGCAGGTATAAAAAAACCCGGCAAAGCCGGGTTTTTGTCTGGCGTGCAGCTTAAGCGGTGAAGGTCTTGCCTTCGAACTGCTCGGCCACGAACTTCCAGTTGACCAGGTTCCAGAACGCTTCGACGTACTTAGGACGCAGGTTACGGTAGTCGATGTAGTAAGCGTGTTCCCAGACGTCGCAGGTCAGCAGCGGGGTGTCGCCGCTGGTCAGCGGGTTGCCGGCGCCGATGGTGCTGGCCAGGGCCAGGGAACCGTCAGCCTTTTTCACCAGCCAGCCCCAGCCGGAACCGAAGGTGCCGATCGAGGTTTTGCTGAACTCTTCCTTGAACTTGTCGAACGAACCGAAAGCCGCGTTGATGGCTTCAGCCAGTGCGCCGGTTGGTTGACCGCCGGCGTTTGGCGCCAGGCAGTTCCAGTAGAAGGTGTGGTTCCAGACCTGAGCGGCGTTGTTGAAGATGCCGCCCGAGGAAGTCTTGACGATCTCTTCCAGGGTCTTGCCTTCGAACTCGGTGCCTGGCACCAGGTTGTTCAGGTTCACGACGTAGGTGTTGTGGTGCTTGTCGTGGTGGAATTCCAGGGTTTCCTTGGAAATGTGCGGCTGCAGGGCATCGTGTGCGTAAGGCAGCGGCGGCAATTCGAAAGCCATGATGATTCTCCTAATCAGGTCTGTTGCGGTGAGCGCAAGGCCGATCACGGGCGGCCAGAAATGCACCGGCGAGTTTTTACTCTTTGCGGCGCAGGGTTCGGATCATAGCACCGGGGGTGCGGCTTAACCACGCAACAACTGTGTGGGATAGAGGTTCAAGGGGATGCCCTCGTTAAATGACGGATCGCGTTGGAACTGTGATCGTGCCAAGCAAGGCGCGGGACGAAGAGGATGCTTTTTGCCTCTTCGAGTCCCGCAACGCCGCTTGGCACGATCACAGCTCCAACCCGAAGGGCCGGCCCCCCGTAAAGCGCAATCCGTCGTTGTTCGTCGCTCATTTGGACCACCAAACCGCGCTCCTCACGCCTAGTCTTGCGCTTTACGGGGGGCGGCGCGACCGTCATTTAGCGAGGGCATCCCCTTAGCCTTTTGGAATAATTCAGGAAGCCAATATCAATTGCCCTGCCACGGTGAACATCATCACCGCCACCAACAGATCGAGAATCCGCCACGTACTCGGCCGTGCCAGCCACGGGGCGAGCCATGCCGCGCCGAACGCCAGGGTGAAGAACCACAGCAACGAAGCGCTCGCCGCGCCCACGACATAGGCGCCGGGCACCGACTGTTGTGCGCCGAGAGAACCGATCAGCAAGACGGTGTCGAGATAGACGTGCGGGTTGAGCAGGGTCACCGCCAGTGCGCTGAGCATCACCGCCCGCAGCGAACGCACGGTCTGGTTTTCACCCTGTTGCAGGCTCTGTTTCGAAAACGCCCTGCGCAACGCCTGGCTGCCGTACCAGATCAGGAACACCGCGCCGCCCCAGCGGGCGACCGCCAGCAATGTCGGGTTCTGCGCCAGCACCGTGGCCAGGCCGAACACACCC
This sequence comes from Pseudomonas sp. DR 5-09, assembly GCF_001655595.1. Lineage (NCBI taxonomy): Bacteria > Pseudomonadati > Pseudomonadota > Gammaproteobacteria > Pseudomonadales > Pseudomonadaceae > Pseudomonas > Pseudomonas sp. DR 5-09. The sequence goes on along the minus strand of NZ_CP011566.1, from coordinate 5,088,920 downwards.
GCCGCCACCAGCAACGCATCGCAGGCGACGCACAATGCAGCGACCGGCAGGTGATGTTCACGCCGCAGGCTCTGGGCCAGGACAAAGGCATTTTGCGTGCCGATCGCCATGATCAGCCCGAACGCCACCAGCAAACCGTTGGTATAGCTTTGCCACATGACGATTACTCCGCGTTGGCTGCGAGATCGCGCAGCACTTGCATGGCACGTTCGGCTTCGGCCTGACCGACGAACAAATGGTCGTGGTAGTAGCCGGCAATCACGTTGCAGCTGATCCCGGCCTTGCCCAGTGCGGTGGCGAAGGCGGCGGTCAGGCCGACGGCTTCCAGTGCCGAATGCACGTTCAGCGTGATCCACGCCGCGACATAGTCGAAGCTGAACCCGGCGCGCTCGGCGTGGGAGCGTTCGAGAATCACCGTCAGGCCTTCCTGTTCACGGAAACTGCCTACGACTTCCAGGCCGCTCGGCAACTCGCCGTCGGACAAGGTGCAGAACACGAATTCGCCGGCATTGAGCTGCGGGCTCATGCTGCGCAGCAGGGTGGTCAACGAGGTTTCGCCAGCCATGGGGTGGTCCTTGATAAAGAGTGCTTGCTGGCTATTCTCCCGGTTGACGTTGTATAAGAAAAACCAATAGTGCTGATCGCTCATTAGGAAAACTGATGTTCGACTACAAATTGCTTTCCGCTCTGGCCGCCGTGGTCGAGCAGGCCGGATTCGAGCGGGCGGCGCAGGTGCTGGGCCTTTCGCAATCGGCGATCTCCCAGCGGATCAAATTGCTGGAAGCGCGGGTCGGCCAGCCGGTTCTGGTGCGTGGCACGCCGCCGTCGCCTACCGAAATTGGCCGGCGCCTGCTCAACCATGTGCAGCAGGTGCGCCTGCTCGAACGGGATTTGCAGACGCTGGTGCCTGCGCTGGACGAAGAGGGCCTGCCGGAGCGCCTGCGTATCGCCCTGAATGCCGACAGTCTCGCCACCTGGTGGGCCGAGGCGGTGGGCGACTTCTGCGCCGAACAACATCTATTGCTGGATCTGATCGTCGAAGACCAGACCGTCGGCCTCAAACGCATGCGCGCCGGTGAAGTGGCCGGTTGCCTGTGCGCCAGCGAGCGGCCGGTGGCGGGGGCACGCAGCGTGTTGCTCGGGGCGATGCGCTATCGAGCGCTGGCCAGCCCCGCATTCATCGAGCGGCATTTTCCCGACGGCGTGCGGGCCGAACAATTACCGCGCACCCCGGCGCTGGTGTTCGGCCCTGACGATTTTCTCCAGCATCGATACCTCGCGTCCCTCGGCGTCGATGGCGGTTTCGAACATCACCTGTGCCCGTCGTCCGAAGGTTTCCTCCGCCTGACCGAAGCCGGGCTCGGCTGGGGCCTGGTGCCGGAATTACAGGTCCGCGAGCAGTTGGAGCGCGGCGTGCTGCGCGAACTGTTGCCAGATAAACCGATCGACGTGCCCTTGTACTGGCATCATTGGCGCAATGGCGGTCAGTTGCTCGGGCTGTTGACCGAACAATTGGTGCGCTCGTCGGCGCAATGGCTGGTGCCGTTGGAATGACGGCCAGCGTCAAGACTCACGAATCAGGCAAAACGAAAGACAGCGGAGCTCTACATGAAAATTCTGGTCACCGGCGCAAGCGGCTTCATTGGCGGACGCTTTGCGCGTTTCGCCCTGGAGCAGGGCCTGGACGTGCGGGTCAACGGTCGCCGGGCCGAGGGTGTCGAGCATCTGGTGCGTCGCGGTGCCGAGTTCGTTCAAGGCGATTTGAGTGATCCGGATCTGGTGCGTGAACTGTGCAATGACGTCGAAGCCGTGGTGCATTGCGCCGGCGCGGTTGGCCTTTGGGGCCGCTATCAGGACTTTCATCAGGGCAACGTGCAGGTCACTGAAAACGTGGTCGAGGCCTGCCTGAAGCAACGGGTTCGGCGGCTGGTGCATCTGTCGTCGCCCTCGATCTACTTTGACGGTCGCGATCATCTCGGCCTGACCGAAGAGCAAGTGCCCAAGCGCTTCAAGCATCACTATGCGGCGACCAAATACCTGGCCGAGCAAAAGGTCTTCGGCGCCCAGGAATTCGGCCTCGAAACCCTCGCCCTGCGCCCGCGTTTCGTCACCGGCGCCGGCGACATGAGCATCTTCCCGCGCTTGCTGAACATGCAGCGCAAGGGGCGTCTGGCAATCATCGGCAACGGTCTGAACAAGGTCGATTTCACCAGCGTGCATAACCTCAACGAAGCGTTGCTCAGCAGTCTGCTGGCCGACGCTTCCGCGCTGGGCAAGGCCTACAACATCAGCAACGGCGCCCCGGTGCCGCTGTGGGATGTGGTCAATTACGTGATGCGCAAGATGGAAGTCCCCCAGGTCACCAAGTACCGTTCCTACGGTCTGGCCTACAGCGTGGCGGCGCTCAACGAAGGTGTGTGCAAGCTCTGGCCCGGGCGTCCCGAGCCGACCCTGTCGCGCCTGGGCATGCAGGTGATGAACAAAAATTTCACCCTCGACATCAGTCGCGCCCGGCATTATCTGGACTACGATCCGAAAGTCAGTCTGTGGACGGCCCTCGATGAGTTCTGTGGCTGGTGGAAGGCTCAGGACATTCGTTGATACGAATCTGCCGGCCGGCACTGAACCGCGTCACGGCTTGAGGGTCAACCCCAGCGGCCGCGGGGTTTATACTTCGCGCCAATCTGCCATCACCGCGTTTCACAAAGGTTGCCTCAATGTCCATGCGTAACGATGCCCACGACGATTTCGACGATGTACCGAGCCTGCGCGCCGATACCCTCGATGACGACGATTTTCCGGTCACCGCCCGCACCTCCGTGCATTCGCGCACGCCACCCGTGGTCAAGGTCAAGACTGCCAGCACCGGGCCGTTATGGGCACTGGTTGGCGCGCTGTTCTTCGCATTCATTGGTCTGGCCTGGTGGAGCTTCCAGCAGATTTCGCTGATGGAGCAGCAACTGGTGGCGACCCAGGAAAGTTTCGCGCGCATCAGTGAGGAAGCGGCGGGGCGTCTGCAGGACATTTCCGGCAAGGTCGTGGCCAGCCAGACCAACGTCACCACCGACAGCGAAGCCCTGAAGCTGCAGATCAAACAGCTGCAAAGTGCGCTTCAGGATCAGAGCAAACAGCAACAAGGCGTGGCCGGGCAGGCGACGGATCTGGACAAGCGCCTGGCGCAGATGACCGCCCAGACCACCGAACAGCAGAACGCCAACACTCAGTTGCAGGCTCAGGTCAAAGCCCTGAGCGCCGAGCTGGCAACGCTGAAAAGCACCCCGGCCGACACCAGCAAGCTCGATGCCCAGCTCAAGAGCCTCGATGCACAGGTGAAGGGCTTCGATGCGCAGTTCAAAAGTCTCGGTGCCGACATCACGGCCCTGAAAAAACAAGCTGGGTCGAACCCTGCTATCGATCGTCTGGAGCAGGAAATCGTCATCCTCAAGAGCGAGCAGGACAACCGTCCGGCTGCTGCGCAGGGTGGCACCAACACTGCCGAGTTCGACGTGTTCCGCGCGCAGATGACCCGCAACATCAACACCCTGCAGGCGCAGATCCAGAACCTGCAACAGCAACTCAACGCGCGTCCGTAAGCCCCTTGTGTGGCGAGGGTGCGCGCCCTCGCCACAGCAACATTCAGAAGCGTTCTGAATATCCATACATGCCTTCAGGCCGTCTACGCTCTTGAAACACCAACAAGAACGAGGGATGCGTCATGGGGTTTGTGCACAAGCTGGCCTGGCTCGGCGCGGTGCTGCTGTTGAGTTTCGGTCAGGCCAACGCGGCCACCACGGAAAAAGACGACAGCAAGGCGGCCATCGCCTTGCTGGAAAAGGCTCTGGCCTATTACCACGACAACGGCGACAAGGCGTTTGCGGCGTTCAGCCGTCAGGGCGAATTCGTCGACAAGGATCGCTATGTGTTCGTGGTCGATACCAAGGGCGTGATGCTCGCCAGCGGTGGGCCGTCATCGGCGTTGATCGGGCGCGACGTCAGCGAAGTCCTCGGGCCGGACTTGCAGAAGTCCTTCAAGGACGCCTTGAAAGTGCCGGAAGGCAACGGCATCCAGCAGGCCGAATACCGCTGGCAGAACTGGTCCGACGGCAAGGTCGAGCGCAAGCACGTTTACTATCAACGCATCGGTCAGCGGATTCTGGCGGTGGGTTATTACCTGCCGCGCGCGTCGGCGGAGCAGGCGAAAGCGTTGCTCGACAAGGCCGCCACTGACCTGACCAAAGACGAGAAGGGCACGCTGTCCGCGATCAACTCACTCAGGGGCGGTTACCTGCAGGACGACCTGTATGTGTTCGTGGTCAATCTCGACAACCACCGCTACGTCGCCCATGGCACCAACCTGCGGCTGATCAACACCGACTTCGCCAAGGTCGACGACCCGGAGGGCAAACCGGTGGGCGAACCGATTCTGGCGCTGATCGGCAAGCAGGATGAGGGCGAGTACGAGTACCGCTGGAAAAATCCGGTGACCGGCAAGGTCGAGAACAAGCATGCCTACCTGAGGAAGGTCGGGAACATGCTGGTGGCGGTCGGTTATTACAGTGCTTGATTGCTGAAAGCTCCCACGCGGCGCGTGGGAGCGATCGGCATCAATCAGCGGGCGCCGTGCTCACGGCCCCGCAGCAACCGGTTCGGCATCGCAATCGCCGCCGCCAGCCCGAGCAGCGACACCGCCGCGCTAACCATCAGCAAATGGCGGAACGTCACCAGCAATTCGGCACGCAAAGCGTTCTGCGCATCGCCGGGCGCCGCGTTCAGGCCGTCGAGCAGCACGTTGCCGGAATGCCCTTCGCTCATCAGCGAGCTGCCGGCCAGGTGGGCGAAACTGGAGTCCTGCAACAACGCCAGCAACAGCGCCGACATCAACGCCACGCCCACCGCGCCGCCCAGAGAGCGGAACAGGTTGGTGGTACTGGTGGCGACGCCAATGTCCTTTTGCTCGACCGAGTTCTGCGTACCGACCAGCGAGGTCGGGAACTGCATGCCGCCGGCGATCCCGCTGAGCAACATGAACAGGCTGCTGAGCAGCGTGGCATCGGGCGGGCTGAAGGCCATGCCGAGGATCGAGATCGGCATCAGCAGCGCGCCGCTCAGAATCTGCGGTTTATAGCGTCCGGTGATCGAAGTGCGGCGTCCGGCGAAATACGCGCCGATCGGTAATCCCATCGCCAGCGGCAGCAAGTGCAATGCAGCGCTGTCCGCCCCAGCACCGGTCACGCTCTGGAAGCGCAGCGGCATCAGCACGATCAGGGAAATCGCCTGGAAGCTGCAAAAGAAAATCGTGCACCAGCACAGCAGGGCGCTGCGGTTGGTGAACAGGTGCATCGGCAACAACGGCTCCCGGGCGCGCCGCTCGTGCCAGACGAACACCGCCAGCACCGCCACCGCGCAAGCGAAGAGACCGAGCACTTCGCTGCTGCGCCACGCATGACCCTGGCCGACCTGAGTGATCGCCAGCAACAGAGCGGTCAGGCCGATGATCATCAACAGTGTGCCGAGATAATCGATGACCGGTTTGCGCTGCGGAATCGGCAAACCGATCAGGTTGCGGCGGGCCACCCAGTACGCGCCGAGGCCCAGCGGCAGGTTGATCAGGAACACCCAGCGCCACGACAGGTACTCGGTCATGTAGCCGCCGAGCACCGGGCCGGCAACGCTGGCCACCGCATACATGCTGGAGAAATAGCCCTGATAACGCCCGCGTTCGCGAGGCGGCACGATGTCGCCGATGATCGCCTGGCTTACCGAAATCATCCCGCCAGCGCCGATGCCCTGGAAAATCCGCGCCAGCACCAGTTGCTCCATGCTCTGGGCCATGCCGCAGAACAGCGAGGCGAGGGTGAACAGGCCCATGCCGAACAGCATCAGTTTGCGCCGCCCGTACAGATCGCCGAGCTTGCCGTAGATCGGCACCGCCACGGTCATCGCCACCATGTAGCCGGAAATCACCCAGGCCAGCAGGCTGACGTCCTTGAACTGTGCGGAAATGGCCGGCATGGAAACGGCGACGATGGTCTGGTCGAGCGCGCCAAGGAAGATCGCCATCATCAGCGCGACCAGCACGCTGCGAATGGCCGGTTTGGGCGTTTCGGGATGGTTGAGATTGGTCACGGGCGAACCTGCGGGCAGTGATTGACCCGCAGTGCCAGGGCGAGCGGGTGAGTGCTCGCCAGTGTAAGTCGGTAGGAAGCTATTCGATAGCCTCATAAGGAAGCCCGACGTAATTTTCTGCAATGGTTTTTTGACCGGCCTCCGAGCTGACAAAGTAGTCCAGTTCCGAAGCGCAGATCCGCTGGCTGAAATCATCGTGCTCGTCGAAGCGGTGCAGCATCGAAGTCATCCACCAGGAAAACCGCTCGGCTTTCCACACCCGGCGCAGGCAGATTTCCGAGTATTTCTCCAGCAAGTCAGTGCGACCTTCGCGGTAAACCTTCAGCAAAATCCTGAACAGCGTGCTGACATCGCTGGCCGCCAGATTCAGCCCCTTGGCGCCGGTCGGCGGAACGATGTGCGCCGCGTCCCCAACGAGAAACATCCGCCCGTATTGCATCGGCTCGACCACAAAGCTGCGCAGCGGCGCGATGCTCTTTTCAATCGACGGACCGGTCACCAGTTTCTGCGCCAGATCCTCCGGCAGACGCTTGCGCAGTTCATCCCAGAAACGCTGATCCGACCAGTCGTCGACGTTTTCCTCGGCCGGCACTTGCAGGTAATAACGGGTGCGTGTCGCCGAGCGCATGCTGCACAGGGCGAAGCCGCGCTCGTGGCGGGCGTAGACCAGTTCCTCGTGAATCGGTGGCGTGTCGGCGAGAATCCCCAGCCAGCCAAACGGATAAACCCGTTCGAAGACTTTCAGGCAATCCTCGGGAATCGACTGCCGGGCCACGCCGTGGAAACCGTCGCAACCGGCGATGTAGTCACAATCGACACGCCAGGTTTCGCCGTCCTTTTCGAAGGTGACATAAGCTTCGTCGCTTTTCATGTCACAGGGAACGACATGGCGGGCTTCGTAGATGGTCTGCCCTCCGGTCTCCCGACGAGCGGCCATCAGGTCGCGGGTGACCTCGGTCTGACCGTAAACCATCACGGTTTTTCCACCGGTCAGCGCTTGCAGGTCGATGTGGATCCGGCGCCCGTCGAGGGCCAGTTCGAACCCGCCGTGCACCAGCCCTTCGGCGTCCATCCGCTGACCCACGCCAGCCTCGCGCAACAGCTCTACCATGCCTTGTTCAAGCACGCCGGCGCGGATTCGGCCGAGCACGTAGTCAGGTGTCTGGCGCTCCAGAATCAGGGTGTCGATGCCGGCGTTGTGCAGCAGTTGGCCGAGCAGTAATCCGGACGGACCGGCGCCGATGATGGCGACTTGGGTTTTCAGCGTTTTCATTGTTTTTATGACTCGCAAGCTTCACGCGACAACGGCCGGTGAATGAGTTTGAGGATTCGAGTGCTTGCATTTTTCCCTTGCGGGTCTGTCAATTGAAGGTGAAAACTGAGCCGATACCTGTACATTCTGCCAATCGGTGCGATTATCGCCCGCAAACCTCGAGGCCTGGATTGAAGTGATGAACAAGCCTGACCTGCCTTCGATTCCGGTGTTCAAGCTCTACGGTGAAAGCCTGGACTGGCCGACCCCTGACTTGCTGCACTGTGAAACCATTTCCAAACGCAGCCGCGAACACCAATGGGAAATCAAACCCCACCGCCACGCCGATTTGTGCCAGTTGCTCTTCGTATTCAAAGGTCAGGCAGAGCTTGAAATCGAAGGCCAACGCACGCAACTGAACGAAACCGCGATCCAGATCCTGCCGCCGTTATCGGTGCATGGATTCCGTTTTTCCGAGGACGTCGAAGGATTCGTCGTCACCCTCGCCACTCCGTTGATCAACCATTTGCAGGCGCAACTGGGCAGCGCGGTGCAGGCCCTGGCCCAGGCCGAAAGCTATCCGGCGGGCAAGGACGCGGATTACCTCAACAGTCTGTTTGCCGCGTTGCAGGCCGAGTACAACGGCCATCAACCGGCACGTGAAATGCTCATGCATTCGCTGGTCAGTGTGATCATGGTCTGGGTCAGCCGTCAGGCGATCCGCCGTCACAACGCCACGCAACGCCCGCAGCGTCAGCGCGAATACCTCAACGGGTTCATTCAGCTGGTGGAAGAAACCTACCGCCAGCACGTCAAGGTCGAAGACCTGGCCCATCGGCTGGGGATTTCCGTCTCGCACCTCAACGGCACCTGCCGCGAACTGGCGGGGCAGCCGGCGTTGCAGATCATGCACGAGCGTCAGTTGCTGGAAGCCAAGCGTCTGCTGACGTACACCAGCATGACCATTTTCGAGATGTCCGAGGTGTTGGGGTTTTCCGATCCGACCAACTTCACGCGCTTGTTCCGGCGCCGGGTGGGGATCTCGCCAAAGGCGTTCCGCGACCGCTTGAAGGCCGAGCAGAACGACGACGCCTGAGCCCTTTATCAGCGCAGGGCGTTGAGGGTGGCGTTGTGAGGGATGCAGCGCTCGAAGTTGCAGCTCGCGTATTCACGGGGCAGTTGCCGCAACTGCTCCACGCGCCATGCCGCGGTGCCGTACAGCGCCAGCGTGGCCGCGCAGGTGATGAAAATCGCGAGGTATCTTCTTGTTCTGGTGTTCATGGCGTTGACCTCTGAACGAATACCCTTGGGTACTACTTTCAGCATAGGTCAGCGCCGTGGAGTTGCCAGCGGCTCTGTGAACGGCTTTACAGTCCGATATCCCACTGCGGGTTTTCGGGAAAACGCTGCACCAGAAAATCCAGCATGCAGCGCAACGCTGCCGGCATGTGCTTGCGTGAGGCATACACGGCGTAGATGTTCATCTGCCGGGGCTCGGCGTGAGGCAGCAGGCGAACCAGTTCGCCGCTGTGCACATGCACCCCGGCCTGATAGGTCGGCAGCATCGCCACCCCGGCGCCGGCCAGGGTCGCGCGCAGCAGGGTGCTGGCCTCGTTGGCGCTGATGTTGCCCTGCACCGGCACCGAAACCGGTTCGCCATCCTCCTCGAAATGCCACAGGCTCTTGCCGAAATAGGAATGGGTCAGGCAGTTGTGCCGGCTCAGATCTTCAACCCGCTGCGGCTGCGGATGTTCCCGCAGATAGGCGGGTGCGGCGCAGACCACCGAACGGCAGACCGTCAGGCGCCGGGCGATCAGGTTGGGGTCGAGGTCATTGCTGGTGCGGATCGCCAGGTCGATGCGTTCGTCCACCAGGTTCACGGTGCGATCGAGCATTTGCAGGTCGATGCTTACCCCCGGATACGCTTTGACGAACGCCGCCATCGCATCGGCCAGTTGCGCCTGACCGAACGAGGTGCTGACGCTGATCCGTAGCAACCCCCGTGGCGCATCGGCGGGTTCGCTGACGGCGGCCTGCATGTCACCGGACAGCTCCAGCATCTGCCGGCAGCGCGGCAGGATTTCGTTGCCGGCGGCGGTCAGGCTCAACTTGCGCGTGGTGCGGTGCATCAGACGCGCCCCGACCCAGTCTTCCAGTTCCGCCAGATACCGCGACACCACCGGCCGCGACAGGTCCAGGTGATCGGCCGCCGCCGACTGGCTGCCCAGATCCACCACCGTGACAAACACCCGCATTGCTTGGAGACGATCCATGATTTGCCCGCTTTCAGAAACAAACTATGTTCAAGCATCGCATTTTTTGTAACGAGTCTGGCAACTAAGCTCTGTCCCCATCGCCAAGCACGGCATTCGAACAGCGGAGCAACCCATGATCGGCTTCACCACCCTCAAGCGCGTTTTACTGGCCACCGCCACCCTCGGCTTTGCTGCCCATGCAGCGGCCGCGAATCTGACCCTCGATGTCTACAACCCAGGCACCCATGCGATCTTCCCGGTGACCTCGGTGCTGGTCAGCGGCGAGAAGGACGCGATTCTGGTGGACGCGCAGTTCGGCAAATCCCAGGCCGAACAAGTGGTGGAAAAGATCCGCGCCAGCGGCAAGCAATTGACCACCATCTACATCAGCCACGGTGACCCGGATTACTACTTCGGTCTCGACACCCTGACCAAGGCATTCCCGAATGCCAAGGTGCTGGCCTCGCAACCGACCGTTGATCACATCAAGCAAACCGTCGACGGCAAACTCGCCTTCTGGGGGCCGAAAATGGGCGCCGACGTGCCGGCCAAAACCATCGTACCGGGCGTGCTCAAAGGCGACAGCCTGATGCTCGAAGGGCAGAAACTGCAGGTGATCGGCCTGTACGGCAAACAGCCGGATCGCAGCTTCGTGTGGATTCCTTCGTTGAAAGCGGTGGTCGGCGGTGTGGTCGTCGCCGAGAACATCCACGTGTGGATGGCCGACACCCAGACCGCGCAATCCCATGCCGACTGGCTGCAAACCCTGCACTCGATCGAAACCCTGAAACCGAAAACCGTGGTGCCGGGTCACTACCTGGGTGACAGCGCCCGTTCGCTGGCGGCCGTGAAATTCACCGCCGATTACATCAAGGCGTTCGACGCAGAAACTGCCAAGGCCAAGGACTCTGCCGCGCTGATCGCCGCGATGAAAAAACGCTACCCGACACTGGGCGAAGAAAGTTCGCTGGAGCTGAGCGCCAAAGTCGCCAAGGGCGAAATGCAGTGGTAACCCGATTCTGAAAAACGCAGCACTCTCAAGCCAACTGGAGAATGTCATGAGCAAGATCGCAATCATTGGTGCCACCGGCCGTGCCGGCAGCCAACTGCTGGAAGAAGCCCTGCGTCGCGGCCACAGCGTCACCGCCATCGCTCGGGATACCTCGAAGATCGGCGCTCGTGCCGGTGTGGTCAGCAAGAATGTCGACGTGCTGGACGCCGCCGCGTTGCAGGACGCCGTCGCCGGTCAGGATGTGGTGATCAGCGCCGCGCATTTCGCCACGGTGCCGGCCAGCGCGCTGATCGGTCCGGTGAAACAGGCTGGGGTGAAACGTCTGCTGGTGGTCGGCGGTGCCGGCTCGCTGTTGCTGCCGGACGGCACCCGCGTGATCGACAGCGCCGGTTTCCCGGCCGAGTACAAGGCTGAGGCCAGCGCCGGTGCGGCGTTCCTTGATGCACTGCGTCAGGAGAAGGAACTGGACTGGACATTCCTGTCGCCGTCGGCGCTGTTTGTCGAAGGCGAGCGCACCGGCAAGTTCCGCGTCGGCAAGGATGACTTGCTGGTGAATGCCGAAGGCCAGAGCTCAATCACTTTTGCCGACTATGCGATTGCGCTGATCGACGAAGTGGAAACGCCGAAGCATTCGCGTCAGCGGTTTACTGTCGGTTATTAAGAACTAAAAAGCCCCTCACCCCAGCCCTCTCCCGGAGGGAGAGGGAGCCGACCGAGTTGTCTGACGTGATTCATCGACCTGAAAGTTCGAGTCGATTATGGATTCGGTACAGCACGTTCAGGTCGGCGTAATTTTCGAGCATCCCACGATCGGCTCCCTCTCCCTCCGGGAGAGGGCTGGGGTGAGGGGGGGCCTCACCGCGTATGAGCCTGCTCCACCAACCACCCCATCAACTCCTGCAATTTCGCCGACGGCTCCGACGCCGGCGCGACGATGTAATAGCCCAGTCCCGTCTTCACCTTCAGATCGAACGGCATCACCAGTCGCCCGGCGTTCAAGTCGTCGCCGATCAGTGACCAGTCGCCGATCGCCACACCCGTCCCATGGGACGCCATCGACATCGCCTGATCCAGCGTCTCGAAATGCTGACCGCTGGCGATATTGCTCAGGTGCAGTTCGGCGGCGTTGAGCCAGAGTGTCCAGTCGTCATCGGTGTGAGTCGGGTGCAGCAGCAGATGCTGTTGCAGATCTGCCGGTGTGTGCAGGGCCGGTCCGCCGTTGAGCAGCGTCGGTGAGCAGACCGGCGTCAGTTGTTCATCGAACAGATGCAGGGTCGCAGGAGAGTCGTGTGGCGCGGTGCCGTAGATCACCGCCGCGTCGAACTGCTCGCGATGAAAATCCACCCCGTGTTGCAGCGATGCCGTGAGTTTCACCGGCACGTCCGGGCGCTCGCGCTGCCATTGCAGCAGACGGGGCAACAGCCAGCGCATCACGCAGCTCGGCGCCTTGAGTTGCAGGGTTTCGCGTTTGGCGCCGATCTGCTCCACCGAATCGCCGATCAGGCTGAACACTTGCTGCACCCGTGGCAGCCATTCGCGACCTTCGGCCGTCAGCTCCAGGCCCCGGGCCAGGCGAATGAACAGCTCATAACCCAGATGTTCCTCCAGCCCGGCGATCTGTCGGCTCACCGCACCCTGGGTGATGTGCAACTGCTCGGCGGCCCGGGTGAAGTTGCAGCACTGCGCGGTGATCAGAAACGTGTGCAGGGCGGGCAGGGGAGGCAGTCGTTTCATGTGGATCCAAGGTATGACGTGAGGACATGGCTAGTATGAGCTTTTATCGATTGTTGCGGCTACGGGTCGCCCGTTTCAATGAGGCCAATCACCGGTTCCTTTAAAGCCCGGTGCCTCAACGAACAAGAAGGGCAAAGACATGGCGACGTGTGGCGAAGTACTGGTCAAGTTACTCGAAGATTATGGGGTCGAGCAGGTGTTCGGCATTCCCGGTGTGCATACCGTGGAGCTGTATCGCGGGCTGGCCCGTTCGAGCATCAACCACGTCACCCCGCGCCACGAGCAGGGCGCCGGCTTCATGGCCGACGGCTACGCCCGCACCAGTGGCAAACCGGGTGTGTGCTTCATCATCACAGGTCCAGGCATGACCAACATCACCACCGCGATGGGCCAGGCTTACGCCGATTCGATCCCGATGCTGGTGATCTCCAGCGTGCAGTCGCGCAGTCAACTGGGCGGCGGACGCGGCAAGCTGCATGAACTGCCGAACCAGAGCGCACTGGTCGGCGGCGTGGCGGCGTTCTCCCACACCCTGATGTCGGCGTCCGAATTGCCGGGCGTGCTGGCCCGTGCGTTTGCGCTGTTCCAGGCCGGGCGTCCGCGTCCGGTGCACATCGAAATTCCACTGGACGTGCTGGTCGAAGAAGCCGACGAACTGCTGGCCAGCGTGCCGGTCAACATCGACCGCGCCGGGGCGGCGCCGGCCGCCGTGAGCCGCATGACTGAACTGCTGGCCGGCGCCCAGCGTCCGCTGATCCTCGCCGGTGGCGGCGCCATCGACGCAGCTGCCGAACTCACCGAACTGGCCGAGCTGCTCGATGCACCGGTGGCCCTGACCATCAACGCCAAAGGCATGCTGCCGTCCAGCCATCCGCTGCTGATCGGTTCGACCCAGAGCCTGGTGGCGACCCGTGCTTTTGTGGCCGATGCCGACGTGGTCCTGGCGATTGGCACCGAACTGGCGGAAACCGACTACGACGTCACCTTCGCCGGCGGTTTCGAAATCCCCGGCAAGCTGCTGCGCGTCGATATCGATCCGGACCAGACCGTGCGCAATTACCCGCCGCACGTGGCGCTGGTGGCCGACTCGCGCAACGCTGCACAAGCGCTGCTCAGTGCGCTGTCGCACAAACCGCTGGCCGAGCGCCGCAACGATTGGGGCCAGGTACGCGCCGCCCGTCTGCGTGAAGACCTGGCCGCAACCTGGGATGCCCCGATGCTGGCCCAGACCCGTTTCCTCGAAACCGTGCTGCACGAATTGCCGAACGCGGTGTTCGTCGGCGACTCCACGCAACCGGTGTACACCGGCAACCTGACCTTCAACCCGGAGCGCCCGCGCCGCTGGTTCAACTCGTCCACCGGTTACGGCACTCTCGGTTATGCCTTGCCGGCGGCGATTGGCGCATGGCTCGGCGGTAACCTCGAACACGGCGCGCGTCCGCCGGTGGTGTGCCTGATCGGCGATGGCGGTCTGCAATTCACCCTGCCGGAACTGGCCAGCGCCGTGGAAGCGCGCACGCCGGTGATCATCCTGCTGTGGAATAACCAGGGTTACGAAGAGATCAAGAAATACATGGTCAACCGTGCCATCGAGCCGGTGGGCGTGGACATCTACACCCCGGACTTCATCGGTGTGGCCAAGGCCCTGGGTTGCGCGGCCGAGGCGATCAGCTCCGCCGAACACCTGCGCAGTGCATTGCGCGCCGCCACCGATCGTCAGGGCCCGACCCTGATCGAGATCGACCAGACCCAATGGATGAAGGCGGTGGCCCAATGATGAATTTCCCGACCACACTCGACGGCCTGTACATCAACGGCCAATGGTCCGCCGGGCGCGAACACCTGCGTGTGATCAACCCGGCCACCGAAGCACTGCTGACCACGGTCAACGGCGGTGACGAACGCGCCGTCAATCAAGCGGTAACGGCGGCGACCGAAGCCTTCAAGGGCTGGTCGAAAACCACCGGCGCCGAGCGCGGCGCGATCCTGCGCAACATCGCCAATGGCGTGCGCAACGGCCGCGAACATCTGATGAAGTTGCAGTCGAGCAACAACGGCAAACCGCAGTTCGAAGCGGGCATCGATGTCGATGACGTGATCGCCACCTTCGAGTACTACGCCGAACTCGCCGAAGGCCTCGATGCGAAACAGGACAGCAAAGTGCCGCTGCCCAGCGACGACTTCAGCGCACGTCTGCGCCGCGAGCCGTGCGGTGTCGTCGGGCTGATCGTGCCGTGGAATTTCCCGATGGTCACCACCGCGTGGAAACTCGCCCCGGCCCTGGCCGCCGGTTGCTGCGTGGTGCTCAAACCGTCTGAAGTCACACCGCTGCCGGAGTTGGAACTGGCTACCATCATCGCCGAATCCGGTTTGCCAAAAGGCGTGTTCAACCTGGTGTGCGGCACCGGTCTGGCAGTCGGCGCGCCGCTGTCGGCGGACCCGCGCATCGCCAAGATTTCCTTCACCGGCAGCAACGCCGTCGGTGTGCAAGTGATGCAGCGCGCCGCTGAAACCGTGAAGGGCGTGAGCCTGGAACTGGGCGGCAAGTCCTCGCTGCTGATTCTGGAAGATGCCGACCTGGATCTGGCGGTGGAGCTTGCCTGCGGTGGCGGCTTCTTCAATGCCGGGCAGATGTGCTCGGCCACCAGCCGGGTGCTGGTCGCCGATGAACTGGCCGACGAATTCCTGATTCGTCTGAAGGCCCGCGCGGAAAAAATCCGTGTCGCCGATCCGTTCGATCCTGACGTCGAGATGGGCGCACTGGTCAATCAGGCGCAATACCAGCGAGTGCTCGGTCATATTGACCGTGGCCTCAGCGCCGGGGCCAAGCTGATCTGTGGCGGCAATCGTCCCGCCGATCTGCCGCGCGGCTATTTCTTGCAGCCGACAATCTTCACCGAAGTGCCCCTCGACAGTGCGCTGTGGTGCGAAGAGATTTTCGGCCCGGTGATCTGCGTGCGCAGTTTCGTTACGGAAGCCGAGGCGATTGCCTTGGCCAACGACAGCCAGTTCGGTCTGGTGGCCAGCGTGGTCACGCGCAATGCCGAGACCGCGGATCGGGTCGCCAACGCCTTGCAGGCGGGGCTGGTGTGGCTCAACGCGCCGCAGGTGATCTTCCCGCAGACCGCGTGGGGCGGCTACAAACAGAGCAGCCTCGGCCGCGAATTGGGGCCGTGGGGCCTGGCGGCATTTCAGGAAATCAAGCACGTGATCCGCGCGCTCTGAATGCCCGAAAAAGGTCAGCGCATGCCTCGCAACGAGGCATGCGCCGGCGTCATGGCTCCAATGAGTTTTTATCGATAGTCAGGTGTTTTGCACGACCTCAGGATGAACCCGCAGACCACGCTCAAGCCCTTTTAAACCGGGCGCTTGAGCAATATCGGTCAAGCAGATGCAAGGGTTGCGATCAATCTCATACTTACAAGAATAATGGGAGTCCCAAATGGGCGAGCACGATCTGAACAGGCGTCAATTCATCAAAACCGTCGGCGTGGCTTCGGTGGCTGCGGCGGCCATGAGCATGCCCTTCATCCGGGCCAGTGCCAGCGACACCCGCTTCGCCGGCAAGACCCTGCGCCTGTTGACCTGGTCCGATGACACGGGCCTGGCCGCGCTGCGCAATATCGCCGCAACGTTCGAAGCCAAGACTGGCGCCAAAGTGATTGCCGACCGCACCGGCAGCACCTCGGAAATGGTCGCCAAACTCAAGGCCGGCGGTGACCGTCCGCAGTACGACATCATCACTCTGGCTGGCGTTGGCGCCGAAGGTCTGGCCGCTGCCGGGCTGCTGGAAAAACCCGATCTCAACCGCATTCCCAACCTGGTCGACGTCCCGGAAAAATACCGCACCGGCGCCAACGGTCACGGCATCGGCTACCTGCTGTGGTGTAACAGTCTGGTCTACAGCACTCGCACCCAGACCACCGCGCCGGACAGCTACGCGGCACTGTGGGACGCCGATCTGGCACCGAACATTTTCCTGCCGCCGCCGAACTGGACCGAAGCGATGGACCTGATCATCATCGCCGCGAAACTGGCCGGTGGCGACGAACACAACATCGAACCGGGCTTCAAGAAACTCGCCGAGCTGAAAGACCGCGTGGTGACCCTTGGCGAAAACCCCAACCAGATTGCCGAGCTGTTTCGCACCGGTTCCCTGGATATGGGCGGCCTCTACGCCCCGGCGTTTTTCCCCAAGCAGATCCGTGATCCGAACTATGGCCTCGGTGCCACGTTCGGCATGAAGGAAGGCTTCTACACCGACCTGATGCTCTCGGTGATGCCGAAGAACCGTCCGGGCGACACCGACCTGGCCTACGCCTTCATCGACCACTCCCTCGACCCGCTGGTGCAGGGCAAGATGGCCGAAGACATCTTCAACGGCCCGGTCAACGCCAAGGCGATCATCTCCGCCGAAGCGCGCAAGAGCCCCTTCATCCTCACGCCGGAGCAGATCGCGGAGAAGGCGATCATGCACGACAACGCCTTCCTGGCGACCGTGCATGACCAGTGGATTCGTCGCTACACGGAAATCTTTTCTTCCTGATCGAGTGACGTACACAGGCTCTCAAGCACTGAAAGTTCTTGTGGGAGCGAGCCTGCTCGCGATAGCAATCTGTCAGCCGACGTTGTTGGTGAATGTCAGTCCGCATCGCGAGCAGGCTCGCTCCCACAGAGGGCCAGGTGAGCTTGAAGCCGTTGTTTTTCCATTGACGAGATCATTGCTATGGAACATCAATCCCTGACCCAACCGGTCGGCACGGGTGACGTGCGCCCGGCGCGCGGTGTTTCGCCGACCGCGCGGGCGTGGTTTTTCCTCACGCCGTCGATGCTGTTTCTCGGCGTGCTGATTGCCGCCAGCCTGCTGGTGCTGCGCATGAGCGTCGGCACCAAGGGCGCGGAGTGGTCGGGCTTCAGCCTGGCCAGTTACGCGCAGTTGCTCGAACCCTACTACCTCAAATCGTTGCTGCTGACCTTGCGTCTGGCGCTGATCAGCGCGGTGATCGCGGTGGTGCTGGCGATCCCGGTGGCGTACACCATGTCGCGTCTGACCTCGCCGTTCGTGCGGCGGATCTTTCTGGCGGCGGTGCTGTTGCCGTTGCTGGTCAACCTGCTGCTGCAAAGCTATGGCTGGCTAGTGATCCTCGGTCCCGGCGGCATGCTCAACCAGACCCTGATGGGCCTCGGTCTGATCAAGCGTCCGATCATGTTGCTGTACAACCAGAACGGCGTGTTGATGGGCCTGGTGCAGACCGCGTTTCCGCTGGCCGTGCTGCCGATTGCCAGCGCCATGCGCGGCGTCGCCCGCAGCTACGAAGAGGCTGCCGCGACGCTGGGCGCCAGTCGTTTTCAGGTATTCCGTCAGGTGGTGCTGCCGATGAGCCTGCCGGGGATCATCACGGGCGCGACCCTGGTGTTCGCCTACAACGCCAGCAGCTTCGTGGTGCCGTTGCTGCTCGGCGGTCGGCGCGTGCCGATGCTCGCAGTGATGGTGCATGACCAGATCGCTCCCCTGATGAACTGGCCCGCCGCGTCCGCCGCTGGCGTGGTGCTGATCGTCACCACGCTCGCCATCATGACTTTGTCCGAATACATCACCGGCCGCCGTCGCCGTCTGCTGGAGGCTTCGCAATGAGTGCCCTGATCAAGAAGCGTCAGTCGCTGTTGCCGGGCGATACCGGCAAGTTCGCCGGCATCCTGTCCGGGATCATTTTATTCCTGGCGGTGTTGCCGATCTTGACCATGATCGTGATGTCGTTCAGCGGCGCGTCGAACCTCGACTTCCCGCCGAGCAGCTACAGCCTGCAGTGGTACAAGGCGGCGTGGCACACCTTCGTCTCGCCGGATGCCAGCGATGTGCTGAGCCTCGGCCAGGCCATGGGCACCAGTTTGCTGGTGGCGTGCCTGACGATGATTTTCGCCACGCTGATCGCGGTGCCGGCGGCCTACGCGCTGACCCGCTGCGAGTTCCGTGGCAAGGGCGTGGCGCTGCAACTGATGTCGCTTCCGCTGGTGTTCCCGATGGTGGTGCTGGGGTTGGCCTTGCTGCTGGTATTCGACAGCCTGCCGTTCCACATGACCACCTCGCGGCTGGTGATTGCCCACGTGATTCTGGCGCTGCCGTTCGTGGTGAAGAACTGCACCGCGGCCATGCTCTCCATCGGCAGCGAAGTCGAAGAGGCGGCGCAGATGCTTGGCGCTTCGCCGTTGCGGGCCATCGTCGATGTGGTGGTGCCGTTGATGAAATCGGGGATTCTGGCGGGGATGCTGCTGGCGTTCATCGTCTCGTTCAACGAATTCACCGTGACCTATTTCCTCTACACCATCGACGTCATGACCGTGCCGATCTGGATGTACAGCCGCACCGTGTCATCGCTCGACCCTACCGTGTTCTCGTTCGCCGTGCTGATCGTGCTGATTGACTTCGTCCTGATCTGGGCGCTGGAGAAACTGGTCGGTGAAGGTGGCGTTTCCTTTTGATTTCTTGAGGTGATTTTTATGTCTGGTCTGATTCTGGAAAACGTCGAGAAACACTACGGCTCGGCCTGCGCGGTAAAAGACGTCAACTTGCATTTGCCCGAGGGCAAACTGGTGTGCTTCCTCGGCCCGTCGGGCTGCGGCAAGACCACGTTGCTGCGAATGATCGCCGGGCTGGAAACCCTCACCGGCGGCGAGATTCGCCTGGACGGCGAGGACATCGGCCACACCCCGGCGCACCTGCGCAACTTCGGCATGGTGTTTCAGTCGCTGGCGCTGTTCCCGCACATGACCGTGGGCGAGAACATCGCCTATCCGCTGAAACTGCGCGGCGTCAGCAAGGCCGATCAACAGGCACGGGTGGTGGAGTTGCTGGAACTGATCCAGCTGCAACCGATGATCGATCGCCCGGTGGCCAAGCTCTCCGGCGGCCAGCGTCAGCGAGTGGCGATTGCCCGGGCGATTGCCTCGCACCCGAAAATCCTGTTGCTCGACGAACCGCTGTCGGCGTTGGATGCCAAGTTGCGCGAGTCGATGCAGGTGGAAATCCGCCAGCTGCAACAACGCCTGAACATCACCACGATCATGGTCACTCACGATCAACGCGAGGCCATGACCATGGCCGATATCGTGGTGGTGCTGGGTGAGCATCGGGTGCAGCAGGTGGGTACGCCGATTGAAGTCTATCGGCACCCGGCCAACGAATTCGTCGCGGACTTTATCGGCTCCGGCAATATCTTCCCGGCTACCGCACTGGGCGATGGCAAGGTCGTGCTGCCGGGTGGCGATGCCCTGCAAGTGCCAATCTGCAGCAGCATCGTGGTCGGGCAGAAAGTGAAAATGCTGATCCGCCCCGAAGACCTGCAACTGTCAGCGCCGCAGGCCACGGCGGGCAATCGCCTGCTGGGCAAGGTGACGTTCGTGCGGGATATCGGTGCGACCATCGAGACTACGGTGGAATGTTCCGGGGTGACCTTCACGGCGCTGAGTACGCCTTGTCAGGGGATTGGGTTGGGGATCGGGCATCCGGTGTCGGTGACGTTGCCGAGTGAGGCGTGTCGGGTGCTCGGCGCTTGAATCAGAGGCCCCATCGCGAGCAGGCTCGCTCCCACAGGTTCAGTTGTACACCGATCCAATGTGGGAGCGAGCCTGCTCGCGATGGGGCCAGTGGCCGCAATAAAAAAACGGGTCAGACGGTCAGCCGCAACCGCGCCAGATCCCGCAACGGCGGCGCCCCAAACAGCCGGCTGTACTCGCGACTGAACTGCGAAGGGCTTTCATACCCCACCCGATACCCGGCCGCCGACGCTTCCAGCCCCTCAGCCAGCATCAGGCGCCGCGCCTCCTGCAGGCGCAGCTGCTTCTGATACTGCAACGGACTCATCGCCGTCATCGCCTTGAAGCGGTGATGCAAGGTCGAGACGCTGAGGTTCACTTCCTTCGCCAGGTCATCAATGCGCAGCGGCTGTTCGAAGTTGCCGTTGAGCCATTTGATCGCCTGGCTGATGCGGTGGCTCTGGCTGTTGGCGATAGCGATTTCGTACAGCCGATGCCCCTGCGGGCTGCGCAGCAGGCGATAGAGAATTTCCCGGCGGATCAGCGGCGCGAGCATGGCGATGTCTTTAGGTGCGTCGAGCAGACGCGCCAGACGCAGCACCGCATCGAGCATGGCGCTGTCGATTTTCTCCACATACAGACCACGCCCGGTCGGCCGGGTCGGTACGCCCATCGGGCCGGCGTCGGCGATCAGCGCGGTGATTTCCGCAGGATCAATGTCCAGGCGCACGGCGAGGATCGGCTCTTCGGGCGAGACATTCACCACCCGACCGCTCAACGGCATCGAAACCGAGACCACCAGGTAATTCAGCGGATCGTAATTGAAGAATTCGTCCGCCAGCCGTACCTCTTTGCGACCCTGGGCCATGATGCACAGCGCCGGTTGCGCGAGCACCGGGGCGAAATCATGGGACTGGGTGTGGCGCGACATGAACAGCGAGCCGACGGCAGTGGCATAACTGCCATCTTCGGACGTGTTGCGGCGGATGATCGCCGCCAGTTCCGCGCGCTGCTTTTCCATGTCGGCATCGGGTGGCGCTTGAAAACGATCGAATGACGTCACGTGCGGCATCCTCGGCAAAGTCGGTGGAGTGGAGCAGAGCATAAGTTTGTGCAAGCCAGGGCGGTAGACACATCCTGCGAAATGCTTGCCTGATCCTGCATTGGGTTGTTGGCCCGTCCAGCCATAGCAGGACGCAGGTGGTCAGAGTTGCCCGAAACCGGTGTGACAGGACGGTGACAGGAATTTACGACTTGTTACAGGTCTGCAAGACAGTCTCGCAGGATTGTGCAACGCGACGGCAGGAATCGACTAACGGCGAACGGGGAGCGGCCCTTAACCTTGAATCCTGTCGCAGCCCGTCCCCGGCTGCCACGCGACTCCCTGGGAGGGTTGAACATGTCCAAGCAGATTCCCGTCAGTCATATGGCCTTCGTTCGAGCGCGTGCCGGACGTTCGGCGGAACTCGGCATGCGCCTGAGCGCCCTGATCGAACCGTCCCGCGCCGCCCCCGGCTGCCTGAGCTTTGCCTTGCAGCATTCGCAGTGTGATCCCGAGTTGTGGCTGGTCTCCGGTTTCTGGAGCAACCAGCAGTCGATGACCGCGTACTTCAGCAGCCCGTCGATGGAAGTCTTTGCCGAGCTGGTGCAGGACCTGGTGGTCAACAGCCTGGATTTCCACACGTTCAAGGAAGTCTCGGCCGCACAGGCCGTAGGGCAATGCACTGCGCCGGTACACAAACTTGCCGGTTGAATGTTTAATGTCCGGCTTATCCGACTGAGCCAGGACCTGCGATATGGCACGTAAAGAGTTCGAACACTTCGAAGCGGTTTCCGCTGTAGTCCCCGTCGAGTTGGGCGGCAACAAGGGTTATCACGCGGCGATCGCCGTCAAGGCCCTGGTCGACGGCGGCGCGCCGCGCTTTCACAAATTGCTGAACGATCAGGTTTTCCCCGGCGCCATCGCGGCCGATGAAGCCGCGATCAATGAGCTGGACAAGCTCAAGGGCGTTACCGACGACGCCGAGCTGATCTGGTAAACGCTTACTTCGTCGCCCCCGGGCGCCACATCTTGAACAACGCCTCCGGCCCCAGCTGGAAGTAGTCCGCCGGCCCGCCGCCCCGCAGAATCGGTTCGGCGGCGGCGGTGTCGTAGATCCCGTCCTTCAACAGCCACTTGGCAATGTGCACGGCGACCACTTCGCCGAGCACCAGCCAGCTCGGCACGGTTTCGCCGTCGGCGCGCTGCAGCTGAATGATCTGGGTGACCTTGCATTCGAAGGACACCGGGCTTTCGCCTACGCGCGGCACGGCAATCACCTTCGACGCCACCGGTGTCAGCCCCGCCAGTTCGAACTCATTGACCTGCGGCCCGACCATCGCGCAGCTCTGGTTCATTTGCTCGGCCAGCGGGCGGGTGGCGAGGTTCCAGACGAATTCGCCGGTCTGCTCGATGTTGTTCAGGCTGTCTTTGCGCCCGACGCTGGAGAACCCGATGATCGGCGGAATGTAGTTGAACGCGTTGAAAAAACTGTAGGGCGCCAGGTTCAGCCGACCCTCGGCATCCTGCGAAGAAATCCAGCCGATGGGACGCGGGCCGACGATGGCGTTGAACGGGTCGTGGGGCAGGCCGTGGCCGTTGGCCGGTTCGTAGAAATGGATGTCATCGGGCATGGCGGGTGGTCCTGAAGAGGGCGGGATCAAGTGGCCAATAGTGCAAGCACACGACGCATATTTCCAGCCAGACACCGATATTCCACCCAGTGAGAACCTTGTGGGAGCTGGTGTGAACTCAAGTAATTGTCATCCCCCAGAAATGACTAAGCCCGGCCGAGGCCGGGCTGTGAAGGCGGTGCGGATATTCAGCTGATGGCTGCGGCAGTGCCGGTTTTATCGAAACCGTCGGCAGCGATGGCGTTGGCAGTACCGGTTTTATCGAAACCGTCGGCAGCGATGGCGTTGGCAGTACCGGTTTTATCGAAACCATCTGCGGCGATAGCGTTGGCAGTGCCGGTCTTGTCGAAACCATCCGCAGCAACGGCTTTGCCGACGTTGGTCTTGTCGAAGCCGTCAGCAGCGTAGGTGCCGGTGTGGCTGGTTTCGATGGCGGCGCTGGCGCCGGAAATGAAGTCGGAGGATTTGGTTTTGTCCGAGCCATCGGCGGCGAAGGTGTTGGCGGCCAGTACGGACAGGGTCAGGGCGAGGATCAGTTTGGTTTTCATGGTCGTTGTCTCCGGGTTCGTTGGCGATGTGTTTCGCATGGGGTTCATGCTACGCCAACTAAATTGATTAAAAAGCGCAAAATAATGCTAAAAACAATCGATTAAATTGATATTAAGGGCGACGCATTCAATTCGCTTTCGTCGTCGCAGCGAGCGTCGCGCAGTTAATCGATCAGGTAGGTGCAGGATGCGGCGGGGGCATTAACCGGTGATTAATCGCCGCTTTTCGTTTGTGTGACAGATTTTTCATGGATTCCCGACCGGTTTTTCACCCGCGCAACGCCAGTCTGCCCACGGCCATAAAGCCAAAAACCGGCCGTCACCCACTGGAGCGTTGCCTGCGATGAACAAACTGCCTCAAATCACCCTGGCCTTCTGGGTCATGAAAATCTGCGCGACGACCCTGGGGGAAACCGCGGGGGATTTGCTGTCGATGACCCTCAATGTCGGTTACGCCATCAGCTCGCTGATCCTGATCAGCGTGTTTGTCCTGACGCTGATCGCGCAACTGATGTCCAAGACTTACAAACCGCTGCTGTACTGGATCGTGATCCTGTCGACCAGCACCGCCGGCACCACTATGTCGGACTTCATGGACCGTACGCTGGAACTGGGTTACGCCACAGGTTCCATGATCCTGATCGCGATCCTGCTGGCGATTTTCGCGGTGTGGCGCCTGAGTGGCGACTCGCTCAACGTCACCAAGGTGCAGAGCTTTCGCGGCGAGATGTTCTACTGGATGGCGATTCTGTTCTCCAACACCCTGGGCACCGCGCTCGGCGATTACCTGGCGGACGACTCGGGTCTGGGCTTTGCCGGTGGCGCGCTGTTGATCGGCTCGGCGATTGGCGTAGTCGTGCTGCTCAAGTACTTCACGAAGATTTCGACGGTGGCGCTGTTCTGGGTGGCGTTCGTGCTGACCCGGCCCTTCGGCGCGACCTTGGGCGACCTGATGACCAAGTCCCATGAGAAGGGTGGGCTGGACTTTGGCACCATCGGTTCGTCGGCGGTGCTGGCGGGGATTCTGCTGGTGATGATTGTCGGCGCGTCTTTTGCGCAGAAACGTTATGGAAAACCGGCGATTGCCGAGTCGGCATGAGACCGAGGTGACTCCAATCGCGAGCAGGCTCGCTCCCACATTGGATCTGTTGGAGCGAGCTTGCTCGCGATGGGGCCAGAACAGCCACCGTTGCGGTGGCTGCAGAAACCCGATCAGTCAGTGACGATGCGCGAGTGTTTCTGGGTGTCTTTCATGGTGATGTACACCAGCAGGGATACCGCGATGCACGCGGTCACGTACCAGTAGTAACCGGTTTCCATGCCGATGCTCTTGAACCACAGCGCGATGTATTCGGCGGTGCCGCCGAAGATCGACACGGTCAGCGCGTACGGCAGGCCGACGCCCAGGGCGCGGATTTCGGTCGGGAACAGCTCGGCTTTCACCACGGCGTTGATCGAGGTGTAGCCGCTGACGATGATCAGCGCCGCCATGATCAGGAAGAACGCGCCCCACCAGGTCTGGATGGTGTGCAGGGTCATCAGGATCGGCACGGTGAAGATCGTCCCGAGCACGCCGAAGGCGATCAGGATCGGGCGACGACCGATTTTATCGGACAGGCCGCCGATGATCGGTTGCAGGCACATGAACAGGAACAGCGTGGCCGCCGAAATGGTGGTGGAGTCGGAGATGCTCATGCCGACGGTATTCACCAGGTATTTCTGCATGTAGGTGGTGTAGGTGTAGAACGCCAGCGTACCGCCCATGGTCAGGCCGACCACGGTCAGCAGTTCCTTCGGATGACGCAGCAAGGTGCGCATGGCGCTTTCCTTGGACTTTTCCTTCTTGGTGAACGACTCGGTTTCTTCCATGCCACGACGCAGGTACAGCGCCACGATTGCACACAGCGCGCCGATGGCGAACGGAATACGCCAGCCCCACGCGTACAGCTCTTCGGTGGTCAGGAACTGTTGCAGCACGATCAGCACGCCCAGCGCGATGAGCTGGCCGGAAATCAAAGTCACGTACTGGAAGCTGGAGAAGAAGCCGCGACGATCCCTGGTCGCCATCTCCGACAGGTAAGTCGCCGAGGTGCCGTATTCGCCACCGACCGACAGGCCTTGCAGCAGGCGGGCGAACACCAGCAGGATCGGCGCGCCGACACCGATGGTTTCATAACCCGGGCTCAGGGCGATGATCAGCGAGCCGAAGCACATCAGGTAAACCGAGGCCATCAGGGCTTTTTTGCGCCCGACCTTGTCGGCGTACAGGCCCATCAGCCAACCACCGATCGGGCGCATCAGGAAGCCCACGGCGAAGATCGCGGCGGTGTTGAGCAGTTGGGCGGTGGTGTCGCCTTTGGGGAAGAAGGCTTTGGCGAAGTACAGCGAGAAGGCGGCATAGACGTACCAGTCGTACCACTCGACCATGTTGCCGACGGAACCGCTGAAGATCGACTTGATGCGACTGGCGGTGGTTCGTTCTTTGGCCGGCACGGCAGCCGACCCAAGGGGCAGGGTGTTGGAGTTATCCATTGAAGGATCCTTCATTTAATTGTTGTTGTGGAGCGCGTTGAAACGCAGCCTGCGAGGGCTATAGCAGGAGCTGTGCCAACGGGGAGAGGGCCGGTTTAGAGGGGGGAGGTGGATTTTTTGAGCGGAAATCCGCTCATTGTCGGTGGCGATTGAGCAGAAAGTTGCCGAGATTGCTGGCTTCGGCAACTCCTCGCATGATGAACATGGCTCAGTTGAAACCGCGTTGAGTCCGGGCGTGAAGATTCCTCAAGTTTGAAATGGTTGCGTTTGTCGCATCCGCCACGCTTTGGTAAGTATCCCCCGGTGCGTTCCCGAAGAATTTGCTGAGCATTCGATAGGTATGAATCGAGTCGCGGTTGGCGGTATCGAACGCCGTGTTCACTTCAGCCAATCCTCTTTCCAATACATCAATCAAAGCGGGTATGTACTGATTAAGCAGTTCGATTTTCTCTTGCAGCGCAGGAGTCATTCCGTCCTTGGCTCTTTCGATCTCGTACATGATTTCGACGGCGCCGACCAGGGTGCTCATAACGGCACCGATCTCCCCGGATAGCGGAGACTCATGGGCCTTCATTGCAATGGATATGAGCGGAGACGAGGCTTCCTTGGTTGCCTTGAGCACGTTGAGTTCGGTGGGAGCCATGACGCCCTCAAACGTTTTCTTGTATTTCATGTGAGCGTAGCCTGACAGCGAGACGGTTTTGTATTCGCCTTTGCGCACAATGCTTTCCGGATTCAGTTTTCTGGATTTGAGTATGACTGACGTCGATAGGCCCTGCTGTTCCGCAACATAGTCGAATGCCAGACCGGTCGTCGTCTTGGCTAACATCCCAAGAACGATGGCGAACGCGGTACCGACGGGGCCCGCGACCGCGCCCAATGCACCTGCCACTGCGCCTACGCCGATCCCGACCACGTAACTGGTCACTTGTTTTACGACGAAGGTGCCGGTGCGCTTGACGGCGTTACCGGTCAGCGCATTTTGCGACTGGAGATTGTCGAGTTGTGATTCAACGGCGCGGATCCGCAGGTCGGTTACCTCGAGAATTTTCATATGCCGGACAACCGCGTGTGAAAGCGCCTTGTTGGCTGAGAGGGCCTGTTGAGCCGCAGCGCTTTGCGCTTTCCTTGCATCGCGTTCTTGCGGCGTTTCGTGGAACAGGGAACGTCCCTGTCCATCGTTATCGATAAAACGGATGGGATTGTTGCCTGTGAATCCGTAAAGATTCGGCCCGTCGACCACCCCCGCCGGATCGCTGCTTATCCAGCGTTGCAGCCAAGGCGCGTAGTACCGCGCGCCATAGTAATACAGGCCGCTTTCATCCATTTCCTTGCCTGAATAGCGAACGAACTTGTAGGCCAGTTCGATTACCGAGCGTGCGGCCATCCATGCCGTTTCGCCAAACGAGTAAAAGCCTTCGTTGCTGATCAATTGCGCCAGGTGATCGAGCTCCATCAGGCACGAACCCAGGTGATCATCCAGCGTGAAGCGCAATTGATCCTGATCGACACCGGCGGGTGCGCGCGCGACCCAGTGAAGGCACCGTACAGTGCCGATACCGATGTTCAGCGTGATGACATTGAGTTCTTCGCCATTGTCTTTGCACCGGACTTCCAGCCCCGGCAGGTAGTAAACATCGTGGTAGTGGCTGTTCGAGGCCGAGTAGGTCGCGTGGCGTTTGTAAACTCGCGAACCCTGACTGTAGCGATAGAACTCAGTGTCGTCGGGAGCCGAATCGCGATGTACCAGAGTGACGCACTCCAGTTGGTCGAAGGAATCCCATTGAAGGGGATTACCAGGTTGCAGGGCCAAGAGATTGCCATGACGGTCGAAGAGAGTGCCGAAATCGGGGGCAGGGTCGCCGCAGGCCCGGCGTACTCCCCGGTTGCTGCCGGGATCGATGGACATTTCGCGGGTATGGTTGTGGCCATCACGCACATGCCGGATCCGGTACAGATTGTCACCGGAGTCATAGGAATAGGTTTGAATGTAGTTACGCCGGTCTTTGGGATCGGTGGGGTGCGGTCGCCCCGGGTTGTCTTGAGGCGCCGCGTCATCGTAACCGCTGGCGCTGCGCAGTCTGTTCAGAGAGTCGTACTTGAATTCGCGCTGACCATCGACTCGTTGATTGGCGAAGTAATGTGGCGTGAACACATGATCGAGAATCCGGGTGATGTTACCCACCCGGTCATATTCATATCCGAAATCCTGCAGTGGCGGCAGCGCATTCACCCGAGCCGATTGACGCAGCAGACGCAGGCTGGCCGGATCATAAAACCAGCGTCGAGTCACGCCGTTGCCCGCCAATTGTTCAATGATGTGCCCGGCCGCGTCATATTTCGCATCCTGCAGGACTGCCTGCCAGCGAGTCTGTCCTTTGATCTGAAGCTGTACGTGATTGATCTGTCCAGCGATGTCGTAATTGAACAGTTGGCAGTGTCCGCCGCCGTCGGTCTGCTCCAGCACGCTGCCGTCTGGACTGTGGAGACGGCTGCTGGTGAACACCTTGCCATCAAAGTAAGTGCGGGTTTCGCGCAGTGATGTACCCAGCGTCGAGTAACTGTCGAAAATCAAATGCCCTGACGAATCCTTCCGTTGGATCAACTGGCCACGCAGGTTGAAACCTGTGTCGGCCGATGCGTCTGCGTAGACGCAGGTCTCAATATCGGGTTGGGTGTTATGCGCCACGGCCACCAGGCGAAGTTGATCGTCATAGGTACTTTGCCAGTGACTGCCGCGCTCGTCCCACTGCTGCAAGGGTTCCCCCCCCGGACCTGGCAGACTCAGTCGCCAACCGGCGTCCACACTGTCGACTTTCAACGGCTCTGCGGCCAGATTGAGAACACTTGAGATATTGGCAAGGGCAAGACGCGGGTCACGCTGCTGCACCCTCTGGCCGGCCGCGTTATGTTGCTGTCGCGTGATCAGGGGCGTTACAGATTCATCGGCAACCGTACGCAGGTACGCGACCTGACGAATCACAAGGCCACGGCTGTCGTGGACAGACAGCGAGGGTGTGCACCAATGGGGGGAAGTATTCATGCCCTTGTGCCTCTCCCGCACGGCAGGACGTAGAGGCCTCAGTTTAGGCGTTACGCAGTACCGCGTAACCTGACAGATCTGACAGTGGAGCGCCCTTTAGACTTTGTGTTTCATTACGGCACAAACATCTCGCGGGTCAGCCCATGGCGCTGCATCTTTTCATTGAAGGTGCGACGCGGCAGTTGCAGTTCTTCCAGTACGGCTTTCACATCCCCCTTGTGCCGGGTCATTGCAGCCCGCAGGCACTGCGCTTCAAATGCCTCTTGCTGCGCCGCCAGCGATTGGCCGGGATCTATGCCCTGCACCGGTTCATCCAGCCCCAACACCTGCCGTTCGGCCACGTTCGCCAACTCGCGAACATTACCCGGCCAGTCATGGCTGAGCAGGTGGCTCAACTGCGCACCACTGAGCGGCGGGAACGTCCGGCCCAAACGCTGGGCGGCGCTCTGGGCGAAGGACTCGAACAACAACGGAATGTCTTCGCGACGATCACGCAGCGGCGGCAGGCGCAATTCGGCGACGTTCAGCCGATACGCCAGGTCTTCGCGAAAACGCCCGGCCCGCGCTTCGTCCAGCAAATCGGGTTTGGTCGCGGCGACGATCCGCAAGTCCACGCGAATGCTCTGGTTTGACCCCAGCCGTTCCAGTTTCTGTTCCTGCAACACCCGCAGCAGTTTCACCTGCTGGGCCAGCGGCATGCTTTCGATTTCATCAAGAAACAGCGTGCCGCCATCGGCGTATTCCAGCTTGCCGATGCGCTTGCCGGACGCCCCGGTGAACGCGCCGCTCTCGTGCCCGAACAACTCGGCTTCGAACAGTTGCTCGGGGATCGCCGCGCAGTTCAGGGCCACAAACGGCTTGTCGGCACGCGTGCCGAAGTCGTGCAGGCAGCGGGCGACCAGCTCCTTGCCGCTGCCGGTTTCGCCACGGATCAGCACGTTGACCGGCAGCGTCGCCAGATCGAGTACCTGTCGGCGCAAGGTCTGCAAACCACGGGACACGCCGAGCAGCGTCGCGTCGAGTTTGGCGCGGTTGTCGGCCTGCTCGTGCAGGGCGCGGTTTTCCAGCACCAGCCGACGCTTGTCCAGCGCCCGGCGCAGGCTGCCGAGCAGGGTCTCGGGGCTGAAGGGTTTTTCCAGAAAATCGTAAGCGCCGTCGCGCATGGCTTCGACCGCCATCGGCACATCGCCGTGGCCAGTCAGCAGAATCACCGGCAAATCGGGATCCCGGCGCTGCACTTCGGCCAGCAGTTCAAGACCGCTGAGGCCCGGCATGCGCACATCGCTGACAATCACTCCGGCAAAATGCGCGGGCAGCGCCGCCAGGCATTCCTCGGCGCGGCTGAACAGCTGCACCTCGAACCCGGACAGGCTCAGCCATTGTTCGACGGCATTGCGAATGCTGCTTTCGTCATCGACCACCATCACCGCGTTGAGCATCAGATGTGCGCCTCCAGATCGATCGGCAAGGTCAGGCTGAACACCGCGCCGTTGTCGCCATTCTCGGCGCACAGGCGCCCGCCGGATTCATGGACGATGGCGAACGATACTGCCAGCCCCAGACCCAGCCCGTCACCCACAGGTTTAGTGGTGAAGAACGGATCGAATACCTGCCCCAGATGTTCTTCGGCGATGCCGCCGCCATTGTCGATAACGCTAAGGCGCCACAGTTGCTCGTCGGTTTCCAGGCGGATTTCCAGACGCTTGCAGGGCTTGCCCTGCATGGCATCGAGGGCATTGCGCAACAGGTTGATCAGCACCTGCTCCAGACGGATCGCATCGCCGCGCACCCAGGCCGGACGGGTCAGGTGCAGCACCAGACTGACCTGTTCATCGCGCAGGCGCGCATCGAGCAATTGCAGGGCCTGATCGACCACCGTCGCCAAGTCCAGCCGTTCGCGCAAGCCGCTGGGGCTCTTGCGGGCGAAGGTTTTCAGGTGGCCGGTGAGAGCGGCCATGCGCGTGAGCATTTCATCCACCGGTTTGAGCGCCTTGTAGGCGTCGTCGACCCGACCGTGATCGAGCAGCAGTCTCAGAGTTGCAAGCTGCATGCGCTGGGCGGTCAGCGGCTGATTGATTTCGTGGGCCAGCGCGGCGGACATCTGTCCCAGTGCCGCGAGTTTGGCCGACTGCACCAGACCGTCCTGCGCCGTGCGCAAATCCCGGGTGCGTTCCTCGACCAGTTGCTCAAGCTCTGCGCGGCTGCGCTGGCGCATCTTCGCCAGACGCCAGCGCTGATTGAGAAACAGCAACAGGAACACCAGCGCCAGCCATACTCCGGCAGCGGCGAGCCCGGCATTGCGCTGGTCTTCAAAGGACAATTGCGGGCGGCGCAGCAGATGCAGGGTCCAGTCTTCGGCGGTCAGCGGCAGCGATTCCCACAGGTAATCCGCCGTGCCTTGCGGGCCTTCGACGCGGCGCAGATCACTGTTGTCATCGAAGCTGCGCAGCGCCAGATGCGTCAGTGGCACCAGCGACTGTTTGTCGTATTGGCGGGTGGCCTTGATCTCGCGGTAATCGGCCGGGCTCAGCGGGTGCAGCAGGCGATAGCGCCAGCCGGGCTGGTTGGCGATGAAGATGATCCCGCGCGCATCGCTGACCAGCAGGGTGTCACTGCCCTGGCTCCATTCGCGTTCGAGTTCGGGGAATTCGAGCTTGACCACCATCGCCCCGAGGAACTCGTCGTTATCGCCGAGCACCGCGCTGGACAGGAAGTAACCGGGAATGCCGCTGGTCACGCCGACCGCGTAGAAACGCCCGGTGCCCTGGGTGCGGGTCTGGCTGAAATAGGGGCGAAAGCCATAGTTGTGACCGACGTAACTGCTGGGCAGGCGCCAGTTGCTGGCGGCCACCGCGAGGCCGGTGCGGTCGAGCAGTTCAAGGGTCGAGGACTGTGCGGCTCCGTTGATCTTTTCCAGCTTCAGATTGAGTGCCGTTTGCTGTTCGGCGCTCACGGGACCGGCCAGCGCCGCACGCAGCTGCGGGTCCAGTGCAAGCACGGCGGGCAGGGCGCGGTAGCGGTCGATCAGGGTGTGCAGCGAGTTGGCATACAGCGCCAGTTGCTGATTGGCCCGAGCCGCGTCTTCTTCCAGCGCCTGGCGCTCGGCGTGGCGGATCGCAAGCGTTGCAGCAAGGGCGGCACCGGCGATGATCAGCAGGGTGTACAACGACAGACGCAAGGTACGGGAAGTCGGCAGCATGCTGAGAAAACTGAGGGTGAAATGGGGTTGGCACCATACCACGAGGCGTCGTTCCACTGTGTCCTACACCGCGGTAATCCTCGCGGATCTGGAGTGCAGCACCGCCCGCAGATCCTTGAGTTCACCAATGCGTTTTTCAGTCTTCTGTCTGATGCGCTCCAGCGAGCGTCCCAGCAACTGTGTTTCTCCTGCCAGAGTTGCTCGTTCGATCAATCGTTGTGAGCCAACCTGCAGCAAATCCATCAGTCCAGTGATGTCTGAATCCAGAGCATCTTCTTGTTCTTGCGTAAGGTTTTGGCCAATGGCTTTGACCTCTTTAAGAATATCTTGTGTCCCTGGAATCGCCTTTATGCCCGGCCCTACATACGGGACCTTGCCCCCCCAAGGCCCACCCAATGTCCTTTCTGGGTCTCGATATCCGGTGCCCCGTTCTGTTCAACGGTCAACGGGCGCAAATGATTGTCGTAGGTCGTGAGCCAGTGATTGCCCCGTGCATTCCAGCGCTGAAGTTCCTCTCCCGATTGACCCGGCAGTACCACGCTCATGCCGGCATCGACACTCTTGACCTTGAGTGGCTGGCTACTCAACGCAAAAACGGTCACCTGACTGGCAATGGACAGGCGCGGATCCTGCTTCTCGAGCAGATGCCCGGCTGTGTCGTGGCGCAGGCGGGTGATGAGTGTTTCCACAGGGGCATCGGCGATAGCGCGCAGATAAGCAACCTGGCGAACGGGCAAGCCTCTGCTGTCAGTCGCTATCACCGAAGGGGTGTGTCGATGGGCTTGGGTGTCCTTCATCGCCACTTGCCCATAGGTTTACCCTTGCGTGCCCGGTCTGGTCACCTGCCGGTTGTTATTTGTTCTGCTGTTTGTGTGCAGTTTGCCTTCCATAGGTCCTGAGCATTTGTTTTCTGTCATCGATAACGTACAAGGCTCTTTCAGTGAGTGCGTGCAGATTCTCGCGTCGGACAGACCTGGCTTTTTGAGTGCCGACTCTCCTTTGTGCCAGGTCGAGTACAAAATCGAGATCCGAGTTGTAGAACTCGTTGACCCCAAGCTCGCTGAAGGCTGTCTGGCCGGCGTTGGATACGCCGAGAATGTTTTCACGCAATGCGTCGAGCGCATTCAGCTCGGCTTCGATTTCCTGTGAAAACATGCCTTCTTCGGCCCTGCTCCCCTGTTCTGCCACTTTACCAAGCTCTATAAGTTCTCCTAATCCGTAGAGTTGTGATCCCCCGGTGGCGGAGATGGCATTGACCGAGGCTTCGATGGCGTCCTTTGGCTCAAAGGATCTGATGTCCATGAACGCATCGAGGGGACCACTTTCTACTCCTCTCGCCTGGTTCGAGATTGCATCAGCGGATATATCGGTTTTGCGGGGTATCAAAGGGTTGGAAACGTCCTGGAAGGCTGAAAAAGCCAAATCGACCACTTTAGCGGAGTGTTCAGCAGTGAAGTTGCCAATGGTCAGCCCCTTGACTTCACTCACCATTGACGAAAAAGGATCTCCTCCTGCTAATTTTTCCACTGCACTAAAAAGATCGTTTGTGGAGAACCAACTGGCAACGACTTTGGCGACTTGTACGAGAAATTTTGCAACTATGACGGTACGCAACCGTCTCCGACTCGAAAGGTTGTCAATCTGTCGTTCGAGGATATCCATTTCACTGTTGGCAACACTCAGGAATTTCATCGAGTAGGCAGCTTGAGCTTTCAGCTCTGCCCGCGTCCTGGTCTGTCCGCCAGTGTCGACGTACGTCATCGGGTTGTTCCCGACAAACGCATACCGGTTCAGCCCGTCCTCATCACCCACCGGGTCAGAGCTGGCCCAGCGTCCCAGCCAAGGCGCGTAATACCGCGCTCCATAATAATAAAGCCCGCTGCAATCCATCTCCTTGCCCGAGTAGCGGATGAACTTGTAATCCGCCTCCACGAGTTTGTCTGCGACCATCCACGCGGTTCCGCCCAATGCAAAATAGCCTTCCTGGTTGATTAGCCGCGCCTGTTGATCGAGCTTGGTCACGCTTGAACCCAGATGATCCGTCAGGGAATAACGCATCTGATCCGCATCGATGCCGGGCGGTTTGCCAGCGACCCAATGCAGGCAGGTCACTTCGCCGACGCCCGTGCTTACAGAAATCCGGTGCAGTTCTTCACCCGAACTCTTGCTTCGGATTTCCAGATTGTCCACATAGTGCACCTCCTCGACATGGCTGACCTTGCGGGTGTGGGTCTCGTATCGTTTGTAGACCCTGGTGCCCTGGCTGTATTGATACATTTCCTGGTCAGGCGGACCGCTGGCATGTTCCGCCAGGGTCAGTGACGCCAGTTGATTGCGGCTGTTCCACTGCATGGGCTGACCCCGCTGCAGGGCGAGCAGATTGCCGGCGGGGTCGAACCATTCGGGAAAGATCGGTTCCGGATCGCCCGTTTTCCAGCGCACACCGCGGTTGCTGTCCGGGTCGATGAACATCTCGAAGGTATGGGTACTGCCGTCGCGGACATGGGTGAGCAGGGTGAGGTTTTTGCCTTTGTCGTATTCGAAGGTCTCGACATAGTTGCGCCGGTCCCGTGGGTCGGTTGGCTGAGGCCGGCCCGGGTTGTCCCTGGGCGGGGCGTCGCTGTACCCGGTGGCGCGGATCAGCTGATAAGTCGTGTCATAGTCAAACGTGCGCTGGCCGTCGACCCGCTGGTTGCGGAAAAACGTCGGTGTATAGGTGTGGTCAACAATGCGGGTGGTGTTGCCCACCCGGTCGTATTCATACCCGAAATCCTGAATCGCCGGCTCTGAAGCCTTTTGCGCGTACTGTCGCAGCAGGCGTCCGTCGGCGTCCCGGTAACACCAGCGGTTGGTCACGTCGTTGCCGAGCTGTTGTCTGGTGATCTGGCCGGCGGCGTTGTAATCCGCACCTTTCAAAACCGGCTTGAAGGCTTGTCCGTTGAGTTGCAGTTGTACCTGGACGAGTTGCCCGGCGATGTCGTAGGTCGACTGTTGTAGGTGCCCGCCGGCGTCAGTGGTTTGCAACAGTGCGCCGACGGCGCTGAAGACCCGACGGCTGGTGCAGGTTTTGCCGTCCTTGAAGGTGCGGGTTTCTTCCAGCGTCTGCCCGTGCATGCCGAAGCTGTCGAGGTCGAGCGTGCCCGATGGATCGCTCAGTGCCGTCATTTGCCCGCGCAGATTGAGCGTCGGGTCGGCCGATGCGTCGAGGTAGCGAAAGGTTTCAAAGTTCGCTGCACCGTTTTCTGTGACGGCCAGCAGACGCAGTAGTGGGTCGTAGGTCATTTCCCGGTGATTGTCGTTGGCATCCCAATGGTGCAGAAGTTGACCGCCGGGACCTGGCAGCACAGTGTCGTTGCCAGCGTCGACGTTATGAGTTTTGACCGCCATGCCGTCCAGCCTGTGAACCATGGTGCTATTGGGCGTGGGTAGACGCGGATCGCGCAGCGCAACCAGTCGGCCGGCAACGTCATAGTGCTGTCGGGCAATGAGCGCCTGCACATCCTCGCCGGCAACCCTGCGCAGGTAGTCGACCTGTCTGATGGCCTCGCCGCGCGGGCCGATGACGGCCAGCGATGGCGTGTGCCAATGCACACTGGCGTTCATGGCTTGACCTTCTTCGCCGGTGTGTCGTCGGTGTCGTTGAAGTCATAGCTGAGCTTGAACCATGGGTGCAGGATATCGAACGCCAGATGGCCGAGGGCATTGATGGTCTTGATCGGCCGCCCCAGGGCGTCGTAGAACATCCGGTCGTGGTAGCCGTGCTCACGCATCGCGCTGTCATTGATGTAGCGATGGGTGTTGAGGAAATAGGGGCGGTAAACGCGGATGGTTTCGCCTTTGTGGTTGTATTCCACACGACCTTGTACGCGCCAGCGTTGAACGGCCGGCATTTCGAGCGGCCTGCCATCGGCGCCCGTCTCGAGGTTGTCCTCATGCGTGGCCACGAAGGCATCGCCCGGCGGGACGAGTTGTTTGCTTTGCAATTCGCGGCCGAAGCCGTCGATGTAAGCGATGACCATCTGAATCAATTGCAGCGGGTCGGTGTGGTAGCGGTCGGCAACCAGATTGAGACTGTGCACCGGTTGCCGCTTGGCCGTGCGGATGATCTCGAACAGTGTCTGTTCGCTGGCTGTGCACTTTTCCCGCTGGTTCAGCCAGCGCAGGGCCGAGGCGCGAATATGGCCGTCGGGCAGGATCAGCCCTTTGGCGATACATTCGTTTCTTTTGAGCGGCAGCGTTCCGGGCGGTAGCAATGGCATCCAGCTGTGCAGTTCCGTACGCACCACACTGGCGGCGGATGCCAGCACTTCTTTTGGATGGGCGAGGGCGTACTCGACGCTCAGATCTGTCTGCTCGGGGTACTCGGCCAGTGGCATGAAGCCAGCCGGTTTGCCTTCTTCCGTACCATGAAAGCTGTGCACCATGGGCTGGCCGCCTGGCTCGTAAAGCACTTCATGGATGTTGTTGTTGGCGTCCGTGATGCTCAGGGGCTGGAGCGTGTGAAGGTCATGAGTGATTGACGTCGTGCAGCCATCCGGGAGGGTAATGGCAATGGTCAGCAGGTGGTTTTCGTCCCGGGTGATGTGCGTCACGCCATGGCTGGCGGTCTGTTGCACATCGGTGACGTGGTAAAAACCGTTGGCGCCGGTGTAGGTGAAAAATCCGCTGTCGGCTGACCACAGGTTTTTCAGGTCGTCCTCCACCGGGTCATCGGGGAAAAACACATTCATGGACCTGTATCCGATCGTCTGCAATTCTGCGCGAATGGCAAATGGCGGCGGGATGTCGTCGTATGCCGACAATGCCTTCTTGTCGAATACGGCCTGTTCCGTCGGCCCGGCCAGCGGCGGGTAATGGAGCTTGCCGTCGGCCTCCAGATACGTTTGCTGCGAGAGCGAAGTCAGTTCACGGGCGGCGGTCCACTGGGCGCTGTCCATATGTCGCGTGAAGCTTTCAAAACTGATGTCCTCCGGGCGCAGTCCGCCCGGCAGCGTACCCTTGGGCAGCTTCAGCGCGTTGCTGCGCTGGCGCCAGGGCAAACCGAGCAGGCGATGGCCGTCTTCAGTCAAATGCTTGAACCCGGCACGGGTTTCCGTCAGATAGAAACACTGCTGTTGCTCATCGTGGCTATCCATCCAGGCTTGCCGTTGATCCTCCTGGTCGAAGGGCGGTTCGTCGGTCTCGGTGCGGCGACGCGCGCAGGCGACAGTAAAACCGTGAGTCAACTGGCCGTACTCGTCCCACTCCATATTGACCACATGCTGGCAGAGCGGGTCGTCCATGACGCGCTCGTATTGATGGCTACGGGTTTCCTGTTCAAGCACCAGCAGGCTCGAAGGTTTGTCCAGGACTTGCCGGACCCGATAGCGATGTTCGGTCAGGGAAAACAACCGCGTGGGCTCGGGGTCATCAGCCTGGGACACTTCGCTGCGCAGCAGTTGGCCGCTGAGGGCACGAGCGATTTCATTTTCTTCGACGGGGTAAGGCTTGCGAATTACGTCAGTGCCTTTGACTGCGTTGAAACGCGAATACACGGTGGCGCCCAAGGGGAGGGCGTCCGGATCCAGCTCACAGATGTTCTTGAGGGACATGTCAATGCATTGGCCGGTATGAAACCAGTGCGTCACGCGCATCGGCGCCGTGTGGCCGCTCTCGGCCTTGCCCGGTTCCAGTTCGCTGTCGATCTGACAGACCCGGCCGAAGCCGCGAAATTCACGTTCCCTACCGTCGTAGTTACCCTCGAAATACTCGAATTGCTGACTCAGCTGATTGCCGGTGATTTCGTCCAGTTGTTGCAAGCAGCGGAGCACCGTCTGCGGAAACGGCAACCGGCACACCGGACGTCTGCGCGCCATCAACTCCAGGCGTTTCTCGTCCAGCCAGAATTGCGCACTGCTGCGATGTTGCAGCGTAGCGCTGTAGCCCATGTTGTTGTTGCAACCGGTGAGCAGGTATGGCCTTGCATTGACGAAGTGATACACCCAGTGCTGCGGTTTCATGTGCGGCTTGGTAAACAGCAGGCTGGCGCAGCCAATGCCTTGCAGATCGGCGAAGGTCACCTGGCAGAGGTTGTCGTAGCGCACGCCCCTGGGCCACTGGACGACTTCCGGGACTTGCGCAAAGGCGTTGCCACCGTAATTCCAGTAGATCTCGAAGTGATCGGAACAGAGCTTGATCAACGCAGGCGCGCCGGAACCGTCGAGATCGGCGAAACGAATGTGATCGGCATTGAAGTGCTTGTATTCGAAAGGCAGAGCGCTGATTTCGACACCCTTGCCGAATCTGCCATGACCCAGATTGGCCCACGCTTCGATCTTGTCGTGGCGAACCCTGCACAGTCCCGAGCGGTCGCTGGCGTGCAGGTTGGCGAACATCACCAGTTCGGTGAGGGCTGGGCCGAACAGCGGCAAGCAATCCGGGGTCGGGGTATGCGGTACATCCTTGCCGGGCGCGAATCCTTTTTCCCGCACATTGGCGTACACCCGTACGCTGTTCGGGCCGATCAGCGCAATGTCGTCCAGACCGGCGCCGCTCAAGTCGCCCATCTGGGCCAGTTGATGGAAATATTCCACGGGGAACTGGCTGAACGGTTTGAACAATGACCAGCTGCCATCCGGGTCGAGCGTGTAATACCCACTGCCACCGGGCTGGGCAACGATCCAGTCCAGACGGCCGTCACCGGTGAGATCGGTAAGAATCTGCACCACCTGTTTGCTGCTGTCGGCATTCGGGATCAGCGGCAGCAGGGTCCAGGGGCCG
Organism: Pseudomonas sp. DR 5-09; assembly: GCF_001655595.1. Taxonomy (NCBI): domain Bacteria; kingdom Pseudomonadati; phylum Pseudomonadota; class Gammaproteobacteria; order Pseudomonadales; family Pseudomonadaceae; genus Pseudomonas; species Pseudomonas sp. DR 5-09. The sequence continues at coordinate 5,050,254 of NZ_CP011566.1, read as the reverse complement.
TAGACGATTTCGTCTGTGCCGGGCATGCCGCGCAAGGGTTCGCGGTAGTACCAGCCACCGTCGTACCGGCAGAGAAAACCGGGCAGGCCTTCGCCGTAAAGATCGACGCAATGGTAAGGCTGACCGTCATTGAGGCCTGGCATCGTGTCGAGTGCCAGAAAGGCCTGGGGAAATGGATTGGGCTTGAACAGTTCATAGAAGTACTCCAGCGGGGGAAAGTGTTTGATATGCCCCTGCGCGTCGTAATTCATGTAGTGCGCGGCGCTCAGGTGGTTATAGAGCAGCGCCGTGGCCTGGTGCTCCAGCAACAGGCGATTGACCAGCACCTTCTCCGGGCCCGTGTTGTTGAACAACAGGAACTGCCTGCACAACCGTCGGCTACCGACCTCGAAGCCATAGCGATGCATGCGAAAAGGGTCTGAGCGCAGTGGCCAGGCGTGTTCGTCCGGTGCCTTGAACGGCGGAACCGCATCGAGCCCGGTGTCACGTTCTCCGTAGTCCACGATCAGCCGGAACAGCCACTCCAGATCCTGCGGTTGCGCGTGGTCCAGGCACAGCAGGTCGGCACTGGCGGTCTTGTTGCAGTAGCAGACCTGCCGCAGGTAGCGCTGGGCCCGATAATCAAAGCGTGGGTCAACTTCGTTGTCGTCGCGCTTGTACTCGAAAAAGATGTTTTCTCCCACCGCATTGCGGATTTCCACCAGCAGCCACGCGGCGATGTGGCCCGGGATTTCAGGATCGCAGATGCACGAATCCGGCGTGATGCCATAGCACTGTTGCGAGCCGTCGGCACGCGCGATTATCCAGAAGGGGTTGCCATCGTCAGGTGTCCAGAGTTCGTAGCGGTCGAACGTACTTTGCAGGCGAGGAATGTAGCGAACCACCGAAAACTCTCTGGCCCGCCTCCCAATACCGAGGGTGCGTCGGGTCGACAGGATCTTGTCGTCAGCCGTCAGTTCGGGTCGCAGATCCGTGCCGTCGGCCTGCATGATGTCGGCGTCTTCGTATTTCGGTACGCCTTTGCTGGTCTTGCGCGAGATGGCCGCCAGCGGCAGATCCCAGCCGAGGCCGCACGTCCCGTTGCCCGCATTGCCGTCGTAGACCAGTTGCAACTCGGGATTGAGGCTGCGCGCGTCCAGGCTCGGCAACGGCAGCGTGTAAGACCGTTGCCCGGTGACACCGATCTCCCCCCAACTGCGTCCGTTGGTGGCAATGGACGCAGTCCTGGCGATGGAGGGAGGAGTGACGAGCGCATCTGCATCCGGGACCATGGCAGCGCAACCTGTAAACGTCGAGGTTCCACGCTAACAGAGGGCATCGGGCGTGACACCTGTCAGATCTGACAGGTGCCGACTGACGGCAGGCAAAAAAAACGGGCGGTCATTGCTGACCGCCCGTTTTTTCCGAAGCCGATGAAGCGCTTACTGCACTTCTACCGCCAGGCTTTCGCTGATCTTCTGTTGCCAGATCGCAGGACCGGTGATGTGTACCGATTCACCTTTGCTGTCCACCGCAACGGTGACCGGCATGTCCTTGACCTCAAACTCGTAGATCGCTTCCATGCCCAGTTCGGCAAACGCCAGAACCCTGGACTTCTTGATCGCTTGCGCCACCAGGTAAGCGGCGCCGCCGACGGCCATCAGGTACACAGCCTTGTTGTCCTTGATCGCGTCGATCGCGGTCGGGCCGCGCTCGGACTTGCCGATCATGCCCAACAGGCCGGTCTGCTCGAGGATCTGACGGGTGAACTTGTCCATCCGCGTGGCGGTGGTCGGGCCAGCCGGGCCAACCACTTCGTCACCGACCGGATCAACCGGGCCGACGTAGTAGATGAAGCGACCTTTCAGATCAACCGGCAGGGTTTCGCCCTTGTTCAGCATCTCGACCATGCGCTTGTGCGCGGCGTCGCGACCGGTGAGCATCTTGCCGTTGAGCAGGACGGTTTCGCCCGGCTTCCAGCTCTGCACGTCTTCCGGGGTCAGAGTGTCGAGGTTGACGCGACGGGCCGACGGACCGGCTTCCCAGACGATTTCCGGGTAGGCGTCCAGCGGTGGCGCCTCCAGCGAAGCAGGGCCGGAACCGTCGAGCACGAAGTGCGCGTGACGGGTGGCGGCGCAGTTCGGGATCATGCACACCGGCAAGGAAGCGGCGTGGGTCGGGTAGTCCATGATCTTCACGTCGAGCACGGTGGTCAGGCCACCGAGGCCCTGGGCGCCGATGCCCAGCTGGTTGACCTTCTCGAACAGCTCCAGACGCATTTCTTCGATGCGGTTCTGCGGGCCACGGGCTTTCAGCTCGTGAATGTCGATGGATTCCATCAACACTTCCTTGGCCATCACAGCGGCTTTCTCGGCGGTGCCGCCGATGCCGATGCCCAGCATGCCCGGCGGGCACCAGCCGGCGCCCATGGTCGGAACGGTCTTGAGTACCCAGTCGACGATCGAGTCGGACGGGTTGAGCATGGCCATTTTCGACTTGTTCTCGGAACCGCCACCCTTGGCCGCCACGTCCACTTCCACGGTGTTACCCGGAACGATGGAGTAGTGGATGACTGCCGGGGTGTTGTCCTTGGTGTTTTTACGCGCACCGGCCGGGTCGGCCAGGATCGAGGCACGCAGGACGTTTTCCGGCAGGTTGTAGGCGCGGCGCACGCCTTCGTTGATCATGTCGTCCAGGCTCATGGTCGCGCCATCCCAGCGCACGTCCATGCCCACCCGCACGAACACGGTCACGATGCCGGTGTCCTGGCAGATCGGCCGGTGGCCGGTGGCGCACATGCGCGAGTTGATCAGGATCTGCGCCATCGAGTCACGGGCCGCTGGCGATTCTTCGCGCAGGTAGGCTTCGTGCATCGCCTGGATGAAGTCCACGGGGTGGTAATAGGAAATGAACTGCAGGGCGTCGGCAACGCTCTGAATCAGGTCGTCTTGCTTGATCACGGTCATGAGTCGCGCTCCTCTAAAAGACGGGAACATTCAATAAGGTGCCTGCGGCTTGGGTGCATCGGTCGGTCGCAGACACCTTTCAAGGCACGCCGGGGCTGCTGGCGCGACGCTAAAAAGGCGCGGCAGTATACCGCGCCTCGGTGGCGGGCACATCTGCCGGGAGTCATTCGTTGGTCGCATGGCTGCAGGTTTTTGACGCCAAATACCCGGCCCGAAAATCAATGGTCATTTATCGCCTGCGCCACTAAAGTGGCAGCCGGTCTGTAGGGTAGGACACTCGGTCAGCCTCTTATCGCACGGTGAGTCAACGATTGACCCATAACGCCATTCAACGTCTTTTGCTCAAACGCTTCGCCCTCGCTGCAGCCACCTACGGATTGGCTTTGCTGCTGCTGTGGCTGGCGTATTTCACCGGTCACTACAACGATTCACTGGCCGGCGTCGCCGTCGGCAGTGCCCTGGTTGTGATCAGTCAGGCGGTCCTGTTCGCCCTGTTCTTTTCCGGCTGCAACCTGCGCTTTTCCGACCCTAGCCTGACCGAAGCCCAAGTGCTGCTGGGCCTTGGCTGGCAGACGTGGCTGATTGCTCATCTGGAGGAGGCCCGGGGCGAGTTTCTCGTTTTCTATGTGCTGGTCCTGCTGTTCGGCCTGTTCCATCTGTCACAGCGGGCGTTCGTACGCTGCGCGATGCTGGTGTTCTTCAGCTTCTGCGCCATCACGCTGTGGGACGGTTACCACTTCCGTCTGCACGATCCGGCGCTTTCCGCGTTGCAGGCCTGCATCCTGCTGATCGTGCTGGCCTGGCTGGTGATCTATGCGCGTTTCGTCCAGACCTCGCGCCAACGCATGCGTCAGCGCCGGTTCGCCCTGCAGGCGCATCAGGACACCCTGCGCGGGATGATGCGCCAACTCGAAGACCTTGTTGCCACCGACGAGCTGACCGGGCTGTTCAATCGCCGGCATTTCCTGCGTCTGGCCACCCGCGAGTTGAATGCGATGGAGCCCGACGTGGTGCACGGTCTGGCACTGATCGACCTCGACCACTTCAAACGCATCAACGACATTCACGGCCACGCCGCTGGCGATCAGGTGTTGCAAGCCTTCGCCGGAGTCGCCGGGGCCTGCCTGCGCGACGGCGATGTGCTGGCGCGTTATGGTGGTGAAGAATTCGTGGTGCTGCTGCCCGATTGCAACGCTGAAAGCCTGACCGCCTGTTGCGAACGCCTGCGCATCGCCTTCACCGACGTTGAACTGGTGGGCCTGAATGTGAAAAACCTGAGCCTGTCCGCCGGCATGACCTTGCTGGAACTGGGCGACGATCTGGACGACGCCTTGCAGCGTGCCGATCAGGCGCTGTACCGGGCCAAGCGTGACGGGCGTAACCGTTGCGCGGCGGCATGGGAGAACGTCGATGCCTGAACTGCGAGTGGGTGAACGACAGTGGTCGGTGGCGTCGGGCAGCAACCTGCTCGATGCCCTCAATCAGAACGGCGTGGCGGTGCCTTATAGCTGTCGCGCCGGCAGTTGCCATGCGTGTCTGGTGCAATGCGTGCAGGGTTTGCCCGCCGACAGTCGCCCCGATGCCCTGAGCGCCGAACAGCGTGATCAGGGCTGGCGGCTGGCATGCCAGTGCCAGGTGATTGAGGATTTGCAGGTGCACACCTTCGATCCCGTCACCGATGGTCGCCCGGCCACGGTCGAGGCGCTGGACTGGCTCGGCGACAGCGTGTTGCGTCTGCGCCTGATAACCCAGCGACCGTTGCGCTACAGCGCCGGTCAGCATCTGGTGCTGTGGGCGGGCCACATTGCGCGGCCGTATTCGCTGGCGAGCCTGCCGGAAGAAGACCGTTTTCTTGAATTCCATCTCGATTGCCGCGAACCCGGTGAATTCAGCGATGCCGCGCGGCGCATGCAGATCGGCGATCCGATCCGGCTCGGTGAACTGCGTGGCGGCGCGCTGCATTACGACCCGGACTGGCACGACCGGCCGCTGTGGCTGCTTGCCGCCGGCACCGGACTAGGCCCGTTGTTCGGCGTGTTGCGCGAAGCCTTGCGCCAGGATCATCGGGGCGCCATCCGCGTCATTCACCTGGCCCATGATGCCGACGGGCATTACCTGGCCAAACCCCTTGAAGCACTCGCTGCTCAGCGGGAAAACCTCAGCGTCGAACTGTGGACGGCGGCCGAGTTGCCGGGCGCTTTGGCGCAACTGCGCCTTGTTTCCCGGCAAACCCTGGCCTTAGTCTGCGGCTCGACGGCCAGCGTCGACGCGTTTGCCAAGCGTCTGTTCCTGGCCGGACTGCCGCGCAATCAACTGCTGGCCGATGTCTTCCTGAGCCGTGGTTGAGCGCTGATTCTTCAGACGCGAGACACACCATGACCGACGCCATCCTGCTGCACCGCGAACGCGGTTTGCTGACCCTGCGCCTCAACCGCCCGGACAAGAAAAACGCCCTGACCCGGGCCATGTACAGCCAGTTGGCCGAAGCGCTCAAGCAAGCCAATCACGACCCCGAAATCAACGCCGTGCTGATCACCGGCAGCGCCGAGTGCTTCACCGCCGGCAACGACATCGCCGACTTCATCCAGCAACCGCCGAGCGACCTCGACAGCCCGGTGTTTCACTTCATGCTCAACTTGCTTGAATGCCGTAAACCGGTGATCGCCGCCGTGGCCGGGGCGGCGGTGGGGATCGGCACGACGCTGTTGCTGCATTGTGATCTGGTGTACGTGGCGCGGGATGCGCGGTTGCGCATGCCGTTCGTCAATCTAGGGTTGTGCCCCGAGTTTGGCTCCAGCCTGATCCTGCCGCGCTTGCTCGGGCAGGCCAAAGCCTCGGAGTTACTGCTGCTCGGTGAAGGCTTCACGGGTGAGCAAGCCGCGCAATGGGGGATCGCCACCGAGGCGCTGGGCAGCGGCGAAGCCGCATTGACCAAGGCGCGGGAGATGGCGCTGCGGTTTGACGAGTTGCCGGCCGAGGCGGTGCGCATCAGCAAGCAATTGATGCGCGCGCCGGATCGCGAGTTGATTCGCAAGGTGATCGAGGAAGAGGGCGCACTGTTCACCCAGCGGCTGCGCTCGCCGGAGGCGCTGGCGGCGTTGACCGGGTTCATCAAACGGCATTGAGATATCCGCCGACCGCTCCGCGCATCGATCGCCCCCGCACTCCGCGCATCGACCGCCGCCGCACTCCGCGCACCGATCGTTCCCACGCTCCGCGTGGGAATGCAGCCCGGGACGCTCCGCGTCCCATGCCGAAGCGGACGCGGAGCGCCCATTGAGGCATTCCCACGCAGAGCGTGGGAACGATCAACGTAGTAACGATCAACACTCCTGAAATGAAAAAGCCCCGCCATTCAAATGGCGGGGCTTTTCGTTTTCAGCAGCCGGTCACTCAGACCTGCGGATCGCCCACGTGCAGGATCTTCATGCCGTTGGTGCCGCCGGTGGTGTGGTAGCTGTCGCCCTTGGTCAGGATGACCCAGTCGCCTTTTTCCACGACGCCACGCTTGGTCAGCTCGTCGATGGCCTTCTGGCTGACTTCGTGCGGTTCCAGCGAAGCAGGGTCGAACGGAATGGTGTAAACGCCACGGAACATCGCCGCGCGAGCCTGGGCTTCGCGGTGCGGGGTGAAGCAGTAGATCGGCACCGAGGAGCGGATACGCGACATGATCAGCGGGGTGTAGCCGCTTTCGGTCAGTGCGATGATCGCCTTGACGCCCGGGAAGTGGTTGGCGGTGTACATGGTCGCCAGCGCGATGCTTTCGTCGCAGCGCTCGAATTCCTTGCCGATACGGTGGCTGGAGGTCTTGCTGGTCGGGTGCTTTTCAGCGCCGACACAGATGCGCGCCATCGCCTGCACGGCTTCCAGCGGATAAGCGCCGGCAGCGGACTCGGCAGACAGCATCACGGCGTCGGTGTAGTCGAGCACGGCGTTGGCCACGTCGGACACTTCGGCGCGGGTCGGCATCGGGTTCTGGATCATCGACTCCATCATCTGGGTCGCCACGATCACCGCCTTGTTGTGGCGGCGTGCGTGCAGAATGATTTTCTTCTGGATGCCCACCAGCTCGGCGTCGCCGATTTCCACACCGAGGTCACCACGGGCAACCATCACCGCGTCGGAAGCCTTGATCAGACCGTCGAGGGTTTCGTCGTCGGCGACGGCTTCGGCGCGTTCGATCTTCGCCACCAGCCAGGCGGTGCCGCCGGCTTCGTCGCGCAGTTGACGGGCGTAGTTCATGTCGGCGGCGTCACGCGGGAAGGACACGGCGAGGTAGTCGACTTCCATTTCAGCGGCGAGCTTGATGTCGGCCTTGTCTTTTTCAGTCAGGGCCGGCGCGGTCAGGCCGCCACCGCGACGGTTGATGCCTTTGTGGTCGGACAGCGGACCGCCGATGGTCACGACGCAGTTCAGCTCGGTGGCGGTGGCGGTTTCAACGCGCATGACCACGCGGCCGTCATCGAGCAGCAGCTCGTCGCCCACGCCGCAGTCCTTGACCAGGTCCGGGTAGTCGATGCCGACCACTTGCTGGTTGCCTTCGGTCAGCGGATGGCTGGTGGAGAAGGTGAACTGGTCACCGATCTTCAGCTCGATGCGCTTGTTGGCGAATTTGGCGATACGGATTTTCGGGCCTTGCAGGTCACCCAGCAGGGCGACGAAGCGACCGTGCTTGGCCGCGAGGTCACGCACCAGCTTCGCGCGAGCCTTGTGCTCGTCGGGGGTGCCGTGGGAGAAGTTCAGACGGGCGACGTCCAGGCCAGCCAGAATCAGCTGTTCGAGAACTTCCGGCGAGTTACTGGCCGGGCCAAGGGTAGCGACGATTTTGGTACGACGGACGGACATGCAAAGACTCCTCAGGTTCAAGCGCCAGCGAAGGCTACTATGCTCGAAGGGTGTAGTCATTGTTCGTTTGCACTACTTAATACTTTCTTTATTGAACACGGCAACTTTGGGACAAACGCGCCTGAAGATTTCCGACCAGGGGTCGATACAGAGCACAAGACAGGAGAACCCCCATGCGATTCGTGCCCATTGCCGCCCTTGCCCTCAGCGTCCTCGCCGCTTCGGGCTGCACCCGTTGGTCGATGAACCATCATTTGAACAACGCCTACAGCGCCTATGACCGGGGCAATTGCGAGCAGGTGATGCTTGAACTGTCCAAGGTCGAACGCGCCAGCCGCGCCCGCCCTTATGTGTGGCCGGAAGTGTCGATGATGCGCGGCCAGTGCCTCGAACGGCAGAAAATGTTCGTCGATGCGGCGCAGACCTATCAGTTCATCATCGCCTCGTACCCCAACAGCGAATACGCCTACCGCGCCCGCGCGCGTCTGGAAACCCTGCAGAGCTTGGGTCACTACCCGACGCGCAGCGCTGCCGCCGTGGTACGTCCAGCCCGGTTCTGATGGCGGTTGCCATACAAAAGCTGGCTGCTTGTATAGGGTGAGCTATAGTCGAATGACACCGGTGCAGATCGATATCTGTACCGGCGCAACACCTGCGACTGGCATGAGATGCGCGTAGCGAGCGTCACACCGGGTGCGGGGAGAGCGAACCTGACGCACAGGTCCGTTCCGAAGCGAGAGTGCGGCTCTGTAATGGAGCCTTGCATGGCGAATTGCTTATGTTTACCGACCGTCGAATCGAACGGCATCAGCTGCCGTATTTTCTGCGAGTATTCAACAGCGTCACCGACAAACCCATCGGCTTTCTGGGCAACGTGTCCGAAGACGGTTTGATGCTCATCAGCCAGTTGCCGATGATGATCGGTGCCGAGTTCAACCTGCGCCTGAAAATTCCCTTGGGCGAGGGCTGTCAGCAGGTCATCGACCTCACCGCGTGCTGCCTGTGGTGCCACGAAGACGCGACCCCCCGACACTACGACGCCGGCTTCAGCCTGTACCGGACGCCGCCCGAGTATGGGCAACTGGTCGAGGCGTTGAAGCAGTACTTCAGCTTTCAGCCGTTGCCGGCCTCGGCTTGAAAACCAAAAGGGCCACAACCTGCCGAAGGTTGTGGCCCTTTTTCTTACTCGTTTATCGCAATCGCCCGTTCGTTATCCAGTGTCTTCTCCACCAGCAACAACCCCAATTCACTCAACTGATAGATCGCCATCGCCAGATGCCGCGGCTTGTCGTCCAGGCTGTCGGCCAGATCCAGCAACAGAATGCTGACCGAGGAAAAGGTTTCGTAGGTCTGGATGGCGATGGCTTCCGGGTTGATGTCCGGATCGACTTTGAACATCTGCATGCCACGATCCACGGAGTTGCGTGATTTTTCAGCTTTGGGGTTGAGGTAAAAGTCGAGGGCCCGATGGGCCGCGTCGTGGAGTTTTTTTGAATCGACGGAGGCGTAGGGGGAGACCGGATCGGTTTGATCAGTCTTGTCAGTTGGATCGATATCCGAAGGCGGATTTGGTGTAGCTTTGAACATACCTAACTTCCTAATAAGTTGGGCTGTTACCGCTTCGCGACTAAACGAGGGGGTGGCAGCTGTAAGCAGGTTAGTCGACCGGGGAAGTAGGCTTTTCCGGCGTGCCCGGGGGCACCCTGCTCACAGCCACCATCGAGTGCATGGATAGGGAATACCCGACTGGACGATGCGTTTGCAAACCTATCTTACCTCGGGCGACTAAACCCGGCCGCTGATTGGCAGCGACGGGGATCAAGTTACGGGGCAACGCCAAGGTGCACAAGCCGGCGGATTCGCGCTTACATGTAGGCAAAAGCGTCACGTGTTGTAGCCTCAATTCCACCGTTTTTTTGTTGTCCACAAAAAGTGAGAGAACAACAGTTTTGCATCTCTTTTGAAGGTTTTTACACGTGGGGCAGAGCTAGTGTAGTCGTAGGCAAAGGGAGTTTTCTTGAGAACCGAGCTGTAAGAAAACCCCCAGTTAATTATTGGTTCTAGAGGACACGAACCGTAGAAGAAATACATCGAAAGATCTTGGAGACATAGGCGAAAGTCCGAAAGCTTTAGCTGGGACGTTTTCCTTTCAGCTTGGCCAAACCTTGATTGATGAAGCCAGCGTTTTCTCCGATTGTAAAAAGTGCTTCTCGGACGTTGTTTCCGGTATCCACCATTCCCTGTGCTTCGACCAGGAGTACTAATTCCATTAGAGCGGCTTCCAAGCCGAGTTGATTCTGATACATCCTTTCCAACACGTCTGATAGAGAGTATTGAACGGCCATTCTTAGGCTCCTTTTTGCAAAAAAACAAGCATAGCAGTGGCATCTGCGAGTGTTAGTTGGCTAGCGATTTCTACTCGACTGGTGAGATGCATCAGCTTGTGATGCTCCTCGGGTGAACTGAGCCAGCTTATTGTTTAGAGCTTTTGATTTTTCGTAGTTTTAATCTGGCCTTCCCGTGTGAATTTCACAATGTGTTAGCAGAGTGCTCCAGATTTTTTCCAGCTCAGATACCGCGAAATTACGTCTGTACTCAATTCACTTGGGGGGGCATCTATCACTTGCACTCCTTGGGCACTCAATTTTTCATGGAGCACCGATCGGGCGTTCAGGTAATCCACTGTTGCGCAGTATTCAAGCGCTTGCTCAATCGTTTGCACCTGCGAATGCCGTCTATCTTCAAGCGTGCTTTCACGCAGGCTGGCCACGAGTACTTGATGCTGTTGGCTTAATTGTCTGACGGCGTTCAGCAATTCCTCATCATCCTTATCCCGCACATTCGTCACCAACACCACCAGCGCCCGACGCTTCTGCCTCGCCAGCAACTGATTTACCGCCGCCGGATAATCCGCCGAACGCCGCGTGCTATCCAGGTCATAAACACCGTTGAGCAACACCTTGAGCTGCCCCGCACCTTTGACCGGTGCAATGAACCGCGGCTGATCGCTGGCGAAGGTGGACAAGCCCACCGCATCCCCCTGTCGCAAGGCCACATAACTCAACAGCAGACACGCATTCAGTGCATGGTCGAAGTGCGACAGCTCCCCATCCTGACTGCGCATCTGTCGCCCGCAATCGAGCATGAAAATGATCTGTTGATCGCGCTCGTCTTCGTACTCCCGGGCAATCGGTGTGCGGTGGCGGGCGGTGGCTTTCCAGTCGATCTGACGCAGGCTGTCGCCTTCGCGAAATTCCCTGAGCTGATGGAATTCCATTCCCAGGCCACGACGCTGGCGCTGACGCACGCCGAGCTGGCTGAGCCAGTTGTCGACCGCCAGCAACTGGCCGCCGTAGAGGCGGGCGAAGTCGGGGTAGACGCGGGTGTGGTCGGTGATGGTCAGCAGGCGTTTGCCGGACCACAGGCCGAAGGGGCTCGGCAGGTTGAGTTCGCAGGTTTCGAAGGTGTAGTGGCCGCGTTTGAGCGGGCGCAGGCGATAGCCGATCAGGCTGCGCTGGCCGGGTTGCAGCTCGGTGGAGAGCGGCAGGTTTTCGTAGCCGAGGCTGTCGGGTACGTGGTCGAAGATTTGAATGGCCAGTGGCTGGTCGAGCTCGTGTTCGACTTCCAGCCGGATATCGCTCCAGCGACCGAGGGCCAGGCTGCCGGGCACCTGTCGTTGCACGCGGGGCGAGGGCAGACGCTTGAGACGCAGCGCGTCCAGCAGGCTCAGCGCAAACAGCGCCAGCAACAAACCCCAGTTGATCGACAACAGGCTCGATGGCACTTCCACATCCAGCGCCTGCAACGCGCCCAGCACAATGCCGATGGCCAGCAGGATCGCCAGCCAGATCAACAGCAGGCGCGAGGGTTTCACAGGCGCGGCGCCGGGATCTGGTCAAGCAGTTGCTGAAGGACTTGATCGACTTGCAGGCCTTCGATGTCCAGCTCTGGCGCGAGGCGTACCCGGTGACGCAACACCGCCAGTGCGCAACCCTTGATGTCGTCGGGAATCACGAATTCACCACCGCGCAGCAAGGCCCGGGCGCGGGCGCAACGGACCAGTGCAATGGAGGCGCGTGGCCCGGCGCCTAGGCTCAGCCCCGGCCAGGTGCGGGTGCTGCGCGCCAGACGCACGGCGTAATCGAGCACCTGATCGTCCAGCGGCAAATCGCTGGCGATGCGTTGCAGGGCTTGCACGTCCTTGGCCTGCAACACCGTGCGCAGCGGTTGCACGTCGAGCATGTCGGCACGGGTCGAGCGGCTGACCTGCCGCACCATGTCCAGCTCCTGATCGGCGTCGGGGTAATCCATGCGCACCTTGAGCATGAAGCGATCGAGCTCGGCTTCGGGCAGCGGATAGGTGCCTTCCTGTTCGATCGGGTTCTGCGTGGCGAGCACCATGAATGGCTGGGCAATCGGCAGGGCGCGCCCTTCGAGGGTGACCTGACGTTCCTGCATCGCTTCGAGCAGGGCGGCTTGGGTCTTGGCCGGGGCGCGGTTGATCTCGTCGGCCAGCAGCAGGTTGGTGAACAGCGGGCCCTTGCGCAGTTTGAACTGCTCGGTTTGCAGGTCGTAGACCGCGTGGCCGGTGACGTCGCTGGGCATCAGGTCCGGGGTGAACTGAATGCGCGCGAACTCGCCGCCGAAGCACTTCGCCAGGGCGCGTACCAACAGGGTCTTGCCGAGGCCGGGAACGCCTTCGAGCAGCACGTGACCGCCGGCGATCAGCGCGGTCAGCACATCTTCGATCACCGGGTTCTGGCCGATCAGCGCTTTCTGCAATTCGCCGCGCACGGCCTGGGCCAACTGGCTGGCGCGTTGGCGTTGCTGGGCCACATGGCTGGGCGAGCCGGGTTCGATGTGTTCGGTCATAGCGTGTTCCTCAAGGCTTGCAGGTGGGCGACCTGACGGCAGAATTCGGCGCTGGACAGGCGCCGCTTCGGTGCCGGGCTCAGGGCCTGGCTGATGGCACGGGTCGGTTGGCGGGTCAGGCGCGACAGCGCCAGCCATTGTTCGGCGACATTCAGTTGGTCGAAACCGGGATGTCGATGACGGGCGCGGCGCAGAACGTCCTGCTGCAACGCTTGCAGCAAGGTCTGTTGGCCGTTGTGACGCAGGATGAAATCGGCACTGGCGCGCAGGTGTTCCATCAACTGTCGACGACCACTCGGTGCCGGCGCCTGCACCGGGCCGTGACGCACGCCGACATGCCACAGCCACAGACCGATCAAGGCAATCAGGGCCACGATGGCTTGCGGAAAATACCGCCAGAGCAGGGCCGGCAGACTGTCGTGCTCGGTGTTGAACAGCAGGGTCACAGCGGTATCGGCGCTCAGATACCAGAGCAGCCAGGCATTGTCGTGTTGCGCAATGGCCGGGGTTTTCCACAGATCGGCATCGGTGATCACGGTGATCGTGCCGAGGCCGAAAGCCAGTTGCATCATGTGCGTGGCTTTCGCGCTGTTGGCCCAGGCCTGGGCGAGGTTTTTCGGGTCCTCGAGATGGAAGGCGGTGTCGAATCCGGCGTAGGCGGGTGCGTCCTCGTCTTCCAGATAGAGTTTGGTCAGATTCGGGAAGGCGTCTTCGGCGTTATCCGGCGGCGGATCCTTGAGATCCTTGCTGAAGAGTTGATGCAGTTGCACGCGGTCGAGCAGCAGGTCGTTGCTCTGGCCGGTCTTTTCATCCCAGATCGATTCGGCGACGAACACCAGCCGTCCGCCGGCCCGGGCCCAGTTCAGAACCTGATCGACCTGACGCGGGGTCATTTTCGAGCGGTCGTTGAACATCAGCAGCGTGTGCTGGCGCGGATCAATGTCGGGCAACACGGCGAGGCTTTCGGCATGACTGACGTCGATCCCGCGCTCGCGCAGAAACATCTCCGCTGCCAGATAAGGATTGGCTTGCGCAGCGGGGGACGGGCCGTGATCGACTTCGGCCTGGTAAGGCGTGGCCTTGAGGTACAGATAAATGCCCAGCGCACCGAGCAGGGCGACGATCAACGCGCCGCCCAAAAGCCAGAGTGCGCGCCGGTTCAACGGGCAACTCCGTGGCCGAACAGGGACCGCCAGCCATCACACAATTCCTGTTGCAGATGCGCCGCCGGCACGCGGTGCCCGTAGGCCATGTTCTGCCAGTGACCGGTGAGGTGACGGCTATAAGTGAGCAGATCCGGGCGCTGCAACTGTTCGATCCGGGCCAGCACTTCGTTTTCGGTGTCGGCGGGTTTCAAGGTCAGGTTGAAGTCGTGCAATAGATGACTGAGCAATGCCCGGTACAGCAGACCCAGTGCCGCGCGCGGCTCGGTTTGCCAGAGCTGTTCCGCGTGGCTGGCGATGTCATCTGGCAGGCTTTCCTTTTGCAGGTCCAGACCGAAGGCCTGTTGCGGCAAGGGTCTTTTGTTCGGTTCGGGCAAGCGCGGACGACGGCCGACGAACGTTTGCAGAAGATCTCGATAACGCCAGACCAGCCAGCCGAGTCCGGCGATCACCGCGCCCCACAGCACGACTTCGATCGCCTTGGCCAGGCCGTCGAGGTGTCGGCCGTCCAGCCAGCCAAGCAGGGTTTTCAACCATTGCGGTGCCTCGCCTTCCCTGGTTTTTTCGGCAGCAGCGGGATCTTCGCCGAAGCGATAACGGGTGACGGTTTCCTTGTTCTTGAACGGCGGTTGTTCGAGCAAGGCCTTGATGCTGTCGCGTGATGCCTCGCTGGTCAGTGGCTGGTTCAACAGCCGCGGTGCATCCGGAGCTGTGGCAGGCTCGGCAGCCCAGGCTGAGGGCAACCCCGGCAACAGCAGACACACCGCCAGCAGCAAGCCGATTGCGCTGCTGTTCAAACGCTGGCGCAAGCGGCGGAACACCAGTTCGATGTCCCACGCTTCGAGGACGGTGCGGCGGTTCAGATACAGGCTGAACCCGCAGGCGACATACACCGGCCCCCAGATCACCAGAATCAGCGCATAGAACGCATTGGTCAGATGCTCCAGCCAGCGCCATTCGTAGTCGGCCGCGAAGATCAGGCTTTGCCAGTCCCAATCGGTTTCGACCCGTTGCGGCAGTAGCAGATAGAACAACACCATCAGGCCGATCCACAGCGCCGTTTCCAGATGCACACCGATGATCGTCAGCCATTGCGCGGCGCCGGCATTGCGTTGCAGCAGCACCTGTAAACGCTGTTGGCGAGCGGTGCCGTCGAGGCCTTCGAGTTGCAGCACGGGCAGCAGGAAGCTGCGGCTCAGGCTGAAGCGACGCCAGGTCAGGCTGGCGAGCAGTTGCGGCTTGAGCAGGCGCGGCCATTGGCGCAAGGCCTGTTTCAAGGTGGGTGTTTCGCCGAACAGTGCCTTGGACAGGATGTACAGCGGCAGGCGCTCGTAAGCCGGTTTCAGCCACCAGAAGATGAACACGGCGAGTGACGGTGAATCCCACAGCAACAGGCTGAGTATTGCGAACAGCGGCAGGGTGACGAGGGCCCAACTGGTCATCAGCAGGCGCCGGTGCTGCTGGCTCATGAGCACGCCCAGGTCCATGGCTTCCCAGGTGGTGCGCGGACGGATCGCCACGGTGGCGTCACTCAGGCGCATGACGGGTCCTTCCGGCGAACAGCAGATAGATCGCCACGCCGAGCCAGAGCCCGGTGCCGACCAGGTATTTGGTCTGCGGCGAAACCCCGGTGCGCGACGACCAGTAGGCTTCGATAAACGCCGCGATCAACAGAAACAGCATCACGCCGCAGATCAGCAGGATGCTCTGGCGCGCCGCAATCTGCAGGGCTTCGATTCGTGTCAGGCGTCCCGGCGCGATCAACGCCCAACCCAGTTTCAGTCCTGCCGCACCGGCCAGGGCGATGGCGCTGAGTTCGAACGCACCGTGTCCGATCACGAACGACCAGAAGGTCTGGCCGAAGCCGATTTCACTGAGGTGCCCGGCCACCGCGCCGATGATCAACCCGTTGTAGAGCAGGAAAAACGCACTGCCCACTCCCAGCAGCAAACCGCTGGCGAAGGTCTGAAAGGCGATGCCGATGTTGTGCATGATGTAGTAGCCGAACATCACCCAGTCTTCGCTCGCCGCGCGTTCGGCCGAACGCCCGAGATGGCCGGCGGCGGGGTCGTACATGCTCTGCATCTCGCGCACCTGCTCGGCCGGGATCAGGTTGTAGATCAATTCGGGACTCAGATACACCAGCACCCCGAAACCGATCAGGCTGCCGAAGAACAGCAGGGCGGCGGCCAGCACGAAGCGCCATTCGGCGCGCACCAATTGTGGAAAACCGGCCAGGATGAAACCCAGCACGTTAGCGCCGAGCTGGCTGCGATGACGGTAGAGCTGTTGATGGCCGCGCAGTACTTGCTGTTGCAGGGAGTCGACGAGAAAACTGCTGTAGCCACGGTCCTGCGCCAGGGCCAGATGCTGGCAGAGTCGCCGATAAGCCTTGGGAAATTCCGCCACCTGCGAAGTGTCCTTGCCCCGTTCCAGACGTTCGAGGGCGAGGCTGAAACGCTCCCATTCGGCCTTGTGGCGGGATTCGAAAAGGCTTTGCTTCATGTCGGACCCAACAGGCCGCGAGCAATGCCGTTGAGTTCGCCAACGGCTTTCGGCGCGCTGATGTGCAACGGCTGAGCGAGTAATGCAGCCAGTTCATTGACCCGCGCCGTCGACAGTTCGCCCTGGCGCTCGGCGAAGGCGAGCAGGGCGCGTTGTTCAGTCAGGGTCAGCGGGATCGGCGAACGACGGGGTTCGGCATCGGGCAAGTGCGGACGCTTGAGAGGGCGTTCGCTGTAGATCACCAGCGTGCCGGCCGCGATGTCGCCGAGGCGTTTGAAGGTCGGGTGTTGCAGGCAACTGATCGCACCGAGGAAATAGCCGAACGGCATCAGGTCGACAAAACGCAGCAGGTTGCGCAGCAGGGAAGCCGACCAGCCGACCGGCGTGCCATCGTCGTGCACCACTCGCAAGCCCATCCATTGCTTGCCCGGCGAACGGCCTTGACGCAGTACTTCGAACAACACCATGTACCACCAGCTCACCACGAACAGCAGCAGTGAACCCAGGCCGATACCGAGTTTTCCGAGCAGCGCCAGCAACATGAGCAGCAGGCCCAGGATCAGCCCGCGCAACCCCAGATCAATGGTGAACGCCACGGCGCGCACCATCAGGCCGGCGGGACGCAGCGGCAGGTCGATGCCTTCCGGCGTTTCGACCTGATGCCGTGTGTCCAGTGGCGGGGCCAGCGGTGCTTTCCTTGGCGGTGCTGTGGTCTCGAGCATGGGCTACCTGATGTTGCCGGATCGGGATGCAAGTGCGTCCGATGCTAGCAGCCTCTCGGGGGGAAACGACATAACTATGTCATACACATCCTTCAACCAAAGGTGACTGAATGATGCGGTGCTGGCCGCGACGGCGGTCGAACGCCTAGACTTTGCCGATCTTCAGTTCAGGAACCGCCCGTGACTTCCATCTTCTGGTACGACTACGAAACCACCGGCATCAATCCCCGATGCGACCGCCCGTTGCAGGTGGCCGGGATCCGCACCGACCATGAACTCAACGAAATCGATGCGCCGGTCAATCTCTACTGCCAGCCCAGCGAAGACATCTTGCCGCACCCGGCGGCGTGTGCGATCACCGGGATCACGCCGAGTCGTCTCGCCGAGCAAGGCTTGAGCGAAGCCGACTTCATGACCCGGGTCCACGCCCAGCTCGCGGCTCCCGGCACTTGCGGCGCGGGGTACAACACCCTGCGCTTCGACGACGAAATGACCCGCTACAGCCTGTACCGCAACTTTTTCGATCCCTACGCCCGTGAATGGCAGGGCGGTAACAGTCGCTGGGACTTGATCGATGTGGTGCGCGCCGCCTACGCATTGCGCCCCGATGGCCTGGTCTGGCCGACCGATGATGAAGGCCGGGTGACGCTCAAGCTCGAACGCCTGACCGCCGCCAATGGCATCGATCACGGCAATGCTCACGAAGCCTTGTCGGATGTTCGCGCCACGATTGCCCTGGCCCGGTTGATCCGCGAGAAGCAGCCGAGGCTGTATGACTGGCTGTTCCAGTTGCGCAGCAAACAGAAGGTCATGGACCAGATTCGTCTGTTGCAGCCGATAGTGCACATTTCCGGCCGCTTCTCGGCCGCGCGCAGTTATATCGGCGTGGTGCTGCCGCTGGCCTGGCACCCACGCAACAAGAACGCGTTGATCGTTTGTGATCTGCACCTGGATCCGCAGGGGCTGCTCGACCTGGATGCCGAAACTTTGCGTCAGCGCCTGTATACCCGGCGTGACGACCTGGCCGAAGGCGAGTTGCCGGTGCCGCTCAAACTCATTCACATCAACAAGTGCCCGGTGGTGGCGCCGTTGGCGGTGCTGCGTGCTGAAGATCAACAGCGTCTGGGTCTGGACATGGCGTTGTATCAGGCGCGTGCCTTGCGACTAAGTGACGCACAACAAGTTTGGAAAGATAAAGTCTCGGCGATTTATGCCAGCGAAGATTTCACCTCGAGTGAAGATCCCGAACAACAGTTGTACAACGGATTTATCGGTGATCGCGATCGTCGTTTATGTGAGCAAGTGAGGGCGACCGATCCTGCTCAATTGGCGCGAGAGCAATGGCCGTTCGATGACGAACGTTTGCCTGAATTGTTGTTTCGATATCGAGCACGTAACTTTCCCGATACGTTGAATTTCGAAGAGCAAGAGCGCTGGAAAATCTTTTGTCGGCAACGCCTGTCCGAGCCGGAGTGGGGGGCGCCTAATACCTTGCAATCTTTTGCCGAGGCCATGGAGCAATGGCGGGTTAGTGCTGCGCCGATGCAGGCCGAGGTGCTGGTTGAATGGCAGAACTATGTCCAGGCATTGCGCAAACGTTTGAATCTTTGAAATCGAACATGTCCGGCGCTTGAATGTCGGGCATAAAAAAACGCCAGCGTTCGCTGGCGTTTTTTGTATCACAGAAGCGCTCTGCGACAAGGGTTGCGGCTTAGCCCAGCAGGGTAGCCCAGCCTTCAACCACGTCACCGCCCCACTTGGCTTTCCACTCTTTCAGAGTTTTGTGGTTGCCACCTTTGGTTTCGATGACTTCGCCGTTGTGCGGGTTCTTGTATTGCTTAACTTTGCGAGCACGCTTGGTGCCGGTAGTTTTGGCTGCGCCGCCACGTGGAGCCTTGGTTTTGGACTCTGGATCCAGCAGCGCGATGATGTCGCGCAGGGATTTGGAATATTCGCCCATCAGTGTGCGCAGTTTGCCTTCGAATTCCAGCTCGGCTTGCAGTTTGTCGTCTTGCGACAGGTTCTTCAAACGGGCTTGCAGCTCTTTGATAGCTTCTTCGGTGGCACGATATTCGTTGATCAAGGACATGATTACTACCTTATGTGGGAGTGCGCGATGGCAGGGGACAGTGCGGCAATAATAGTCAGGCTGTTTCATCAAGTAAACATTTAACCGGGGTTTTTATTTGAATTAGTTACGTTGAAAAGCCCTGAATTGAATGTTCAGTTAAATATTGTGATGGAGTCTTCACAGATATTCACACAGCTCTGTTCAAGCATGGCTATTGCAACGCCATCATTCTGGCGTTTACGCGCGTCAAAAAAGCTGCGACGGGCTGCGGTGAGGCTCCGTGGGTCATCAATACTGCAGTTTTCCCGCGCAGTCGCTAGAATGGCCGCCTTTGCGAAGTTCTGGAGTTTCCCCCTCATGCGCACTTTTCGGTTGGTGATTTCTTGCCCGGACCGCGTTGGCATCGTTGCCAAAGTCAGTAACTTTCTGGCGGCCCACAATGGCTGGATCACCGAAGCGAGCCACCACTCGGATAACCAGGTCGGCTGGTTCTTCATGCGTCACGAAATCCGTGCCGATTCCCTGCCTTTCGGTATCGAGGTGTTGCGCGAGAAGTTTGCACCGATCGCCGAAGAGTTCTCGATGGACTGGCGCATCACCGACACCGAGCAGAAAAAACGCGTGGTGCTGATGGCCAGCCGCGAA
This sequence comes from Pseudomonas sp. DR 5-09, assembly GCF_001655595.1. Taxonomy (NCBI): domain Bacteria; kingdom Pseudomonadati; phylum Pseudomonadota; class Gammaproteobacteria; order Pseudomonadales; family Pseudomonadaceae; genus Pseudomonas; species Pseudomonas sp. DR 5-09. The sequence continues at coordinate 5,030,486 of NZ_CP011566.1, read as the reverse complement.
TCCCACTGCCTGGCCGACCTGCTGCACCGCTGGCACAGCGACGAGTTGGATTGCGAGATCTCCTGTGTGATTTCCAACCACGACGACCTGCGCAGCATGGTCGAGTGGCACGGCATTCCTTATTACCACGTGCCGGTCAATCCGCAGGACAAGCAACCGGCCTTCGATGAAGTGTCGCGCCTGGTCAAGCAGCACGACGCCGAAGTGGTGGTGCTGGCGCGCTACATGCAGATCCTGCCGCCGGACATGTGCCGCGAATACGCGCACAAGGTCATCAACATTCACCACAGCTTCCTGCCGTCGTTCGTCGGTGCCAAGCCGTACCATCAGGCTTCGATGCGCGGCGTGAAGCTGATCGGTGCGACCTGCCACTACGTGACCGAAGAGCTGGATGCCGGCCCGATCATCGAGCAGGACGTGGTGCGTGTCAGCCACAGCGACAGTATCGAAGACATGGTGCGTTTCGGCCGTGACGTCGAGAAGATGGTGCTGGCCCGTGGCCTGCGTTATCACCTGGAAGACCGCGTGCTGGTGCACGGCAACAAGACCGTGGTGTTCTGATTCAGGTTCGCTCCCACGCAGAGCGTGGGAGCGATCCATGGACCGTGAGGAATGACCGATGAGCGATCCACTGGACAAAGCCACTTCCAAGGCACCCGCCACCCTGGGCGAAGGCTGCCTGAGTCGTTATGACCCGGATGACCTGAGCCCGGAGGACGGCACGGAGTTTCCCGGTGCTGCCGAACTGTGGGAACAGCTCAAGGACGAAGAGGATGACCTCAAGAAGCCTGTCTGACGCTCAGCAGCTTTTTCAGCAACGGCCGGCCCAGCATCAATAGAAACACCGGGCCACCCACCAGCAGATAGAAGTAATACGTCACCACCCGCCAGATCAGGATCGCCGCCGCCGCGGTGGACTTGCCGACCATCGGCGCCAGCAGCGCCGCCGAGGTCAATTCCGCTGCACCGGCACCGCCCGGCAACAGGCTGAATTGCCCCGCTCCCAGCGAAAGCATTTGGATCAGAAAGGTCCAGGCCCACTGCACATCCGTCCCCAGCCCGCGCAACGCCAGATACAGCACGCTGTATCGCAGCGACCAATGCACGCAGGTCAGGACGAACACCTTGATCAATGTCGTCCAGGGCAACTTCAGCGCATCGGTGAAAGCTGCCAGAAAGTGCAGTAACTGCCGCGCCCAGCGCCGTCGAGTTCGCGGTTCGATGTTCATCCCGGCCAGCAGTCGTCCGCTCAAGCGGATCAAACGGCGGTGATAGCGCGCGACCAATATGCAGCTCAGCAAGCCCCCGGACAATGACACGGCGCTGACAATCAGCAGCCATTCCATACGATCGCTCAGATGCTGGAACAGCGCGTAGATCAGAATTCCGCTCAGGGCGCAGAGAAAAAACAGCAGATCGCTCAACTGATCCATCGCAAACACGGCGCTGCCCCGGGCCGGGCGCACGCCGCTGCGCGCCAGTAGCGCCATGATCGTCAACGGCCCTCCGCTGCCGCCGGGCGTGGCGCACCAGGCGAATTCGGCCGCCATCACCACCCCGAGGCTTTTCACGGGCGTGACCCGGTCTCGCTGATCGCCGAGCAGCAGCCGCAGGCGCAGGGTGTTGATGCCCCAGCACAGCAGCACCATGGCGAACATGATCAACAGCCAATTCAGCGGGAAAGCCTGCAGGCGCTCCCAGGTCTCGCCGCCGCCGAGCAGGACAGGAACCGCCACGGCCACCAGCAGGCCGATCAGCAGCAGAATGCCGCGACTCAAGCGGCACGCTCGGCTTGAGTGCGCTGGCGTGTCAGCCAGTCGATTTTGGTCATGGGCACGCGTCCGTCCGCTAGCAGTCGTTCAAGGGTGCGCCACCAGTAAGCCCGGGAAAAGCGGTGACGCATGTCCACCGGGTGCAAGCCTAGACGAATCACCGGCGCCTGACGCCAGCGCTGCTCTCGCTGTTCGCTGACGATCTTTGACACACCGCGACGCCAGGCACTGCGCGCGCTCCACACCAGTCCGGGGGCCTCGACCGCCGCGAAATCCGGCAAGTGATAAAGATGCTGCGGATCGCTGGTGTAGCGCAGCGGCAATTCGCGCAGTGCCTGGCGCGTGCCGGCGCTCATCAACCAGGCCGGGGCCACGAAACCGTGCAGCGGCCAGCCGTGGCGTCGAAACAGATCGATGCCCGGGCGCAGGCGGGCGAGGGCGGCTTCACGGGACAACTGATAGAACTCGCCTTCATGGGTGTAGACCCGGCGCATGAACCAGTCGCGAGCAGTACGCGGGCCGGGCTCGGTGTCCTCATGAAAGTGGCCGTGCAGCGCCAGTTCATCGCCGCGGGCGACGCGCTCGTCGAGCATGCGACAGAACTCCGGGTGGGCCTCAAGGGCATCGTGGCGATGGAAGTCCGGGACCACCAGCCACGTCATCGGGACGTTGCCCAACCGGTCAACGGCTTCGACAAACTCTCGATAATCGGCCCACGTGGAGGGTGCCACGTCATGCAGCACCAGCATTACCGCCGGGCGCTCGTGAGATTCAGCCATTGGCCACCCGAGGAACCGAATCGCCGAGAACCGCGTGGTAATGGCTCAGCAGGCTGTCGACCACCGTGTCCCAGGCGTAATGCCGTTCGACATGTTGGCGTGCCTGTCGACCGATTACGTCAGTCCCGCGACTGAACAGTTCGCGCACGGCATTGGCCATGGCTTGCGCATTGTTCGGCGCGCAGAGCAGGCCGCAGGATTCGCTGACGATTTCTTCGAACGCCCCGGCCGCCACCGCCACCACCGGAATGCCACAAGCCATGGCCTCCAGGATCACCAGGCCGAAGGTTTCCTGATCGCCGGCATGGATCAGCGCGTCGGCACTGGCCATCAACCGCGCGACCTGTACGGCAGGGCAGAACCGGTCGATCACGCTGACGTTGTCCGGGACGGACGCCGGCATCGACGAGCCGACCAGCAGCAGGTGATAACGCGGCCCCAGGCGTTTCATGCAATCGAGCAGCACCGGCAGGTTTTTCTCCTTGGAACCGCGACCGGCAAAGATCAGCAGGCGCGTGTCCTCGGCGATCCCCAGCTCGGCGCGTAATCCAGCGTCACGGACATCCGGGTGGAAGGTCTGAAGGTCAACGCCCAGGGGCTGCACATATACGTTACGTACCCCCAGTCTGCTGAGCTTGTCGGCCATGACCTGGCTGGGTGCCAGCACCCGGTCGAAATTGCCGTACAACTTGCGCACATACGCATCGACATTTGGCGTGACCCAATGGCCCATGCGGTTGCCCACCAGCAGCGGCAGGTCCGAGTGGTAGAAACCGATCACCGGCACATCCAGTTGTCGCCGTGCATCGAGCGCGGCCCAGGCGGTGAGGTACGGGTCGCCGACTTCGATCAGATCGGGTTGCAGATCCTGCAGGACGTTTCGCCAAGGGGCCAGGCGCAGGGGAAAACGATAGCCCTTGCCGAAGGGCAGGGCAGGGGCGGGAACCGTATAAACGCCGTCAGACTCACCAAAATCCGCCCCGGGGATCAGCAGGCTGTGGCGGATGCCGGGCTTGACCCCCAGCCGACGGTGCTTGGCATCCAGATAGGTGCGCACGCCGCCGCTGGCCGGGGCGTAGAACATGGTGATGTCAGCGATATGCACGGTGAACGTCCCTCCGCAGTGATCTCCCTTGGTTGACCTTTATCAAGAATAGATGTTCGGTCGGGGTTTCGCGGTGGGGGGCGGCAGGGGGATTTGTGCTGGGGTTGAGGGCGTCAGGCCCTCACCCTAACCCTCTCCCAGGGGGAGAGGGGACTGACCGAGGTGTTTGGTCGTGATACATCGACCTGAAAGTTTCGCGCCGAGCTCAGGACCTGAAAACCCTGAAGATCTGCTCCCTTTCCCCCTCGCCCCCTTGGGGGAGAGGGTTGGGGGTGAGGGGGTAGGCTTTTGATCTTGATCTTAGATCCGGAAACTACCCACCAACTGCTTCAGTCTCGAAGCCTGCTGCTCCAGATCCGAGCAGGCACGCAACGTCGCCTGCAAGTTCTCGACACCTTCCTGGTTCAGCGTATTGATCTCGGTAATATCCACGTTGATCGACTCGACCACGGCAGTCTGTTCCTCGGTCGCGGTCGCCACCGACTGGTTCATTCCGTCGATTTCACCAATGCGCTGGGTCACGCTGTTCAGGCGCTCGCCCGCGAGGTTGGCGATGTCCACGCTGTCCTGGCTGTGGCGCTGGCTGTCGCTCATGGTGCTGACGGATTCGCGGGCGCCGACTTGCAGCTCCTCGATCATGGTCTGTACCTGTTGCGCCGATTCCTGGGTGCGGTGGGCGAGGTTGCGCACCTCGTCCGCCACCACCGCAAATCCGCGACCGGCTTCCCCGGCACGCGCTGCTTCGATGGCCGCGTTGAGCGCCAGCAGGTTGGTCTGCTGGGAAATGCTGGTGATCACTTCCAGGATCTGGCCGATGTTCACGGTCTTGCTGTTCAGCGATTCGATATTGCTGCTGGATGCGCTGAGCATGCTCGACAGTTGATTCATCGCCTTGATGCTGCGCTCCACCACTTGCTGGCCGTCTTCAGCCAGGCCACGGGCGTCGCTGGCCTGGGTCGAGGCCTGGGCGGCGTTGCGGGCGATTTCCTGGGCGGCGGCGCCGAGCTGGTTGATCGCCGCCGCCACGCTGTTGGTGCGCGAGGCTTGCTGGTCGGAGTTGTACATCGACGAGTTCGAGGCCGCGACTACCCGCAGGGCGACTTCGTTGACCTGGCCGGTGGCCGACGACACTTCGCGGATCGAGCCGTGGATACGTTCGACGAAACGGTTGAACGCCGTGCCGAGCACGCCGAATTCGTCCTGGTTCTGAATGGTCAGGCGCTTGGTCAGGTCGCCTTCGCCGTCGGCGATGTCTTCCATGGCGCGGGTCATCACGTGCAGCGGCTGGATCAGAATGCGGATCAGCATGCCGAGCAGGGCGATGATGATCGCCACCGCAATCACGGTGGCGATCACCGCCGAGGTGCGGAATTCGCTGAGCATCGAGAAGGCTTTGTCTTTGTCCACCGACAGGCCGATGTACCAGTTCACCGTCGGCAGGCCTTTGATCGGGGTGAAGTTGACGATGCGGGTCTTGCCGTCGACGGTGACTTCAGTGAAGTCGCTGCTGATGCGCGGCGTGTCCTGCGGATAGGCATCCTTCAGTGATTTCATCACCAGGGCCTTGTCCGGGTGCACCAGGATCTTGCCGTCGGCGCTGACCAGGAACGCGTAACCCATGCCAGAGAAATCCCGGGCGCTGAGGGTGTTGATCAGGGTTTGCAGGCTCAGATCGCCGCCCACCACGCCCACGCTCTGGCCGGCCTTTTTCGCGGCGGTGGCGATGGAAATGATGGTCTGGCCGGTGGCGGCGTCGATGTACGGTTCGGTCAGGGTCGAGGTGCTGCTGCTTTCCGCACCTTTATACCAAGGGCGAACGCGCGGATCGAAACCGTCCGGCATCTTCGCATCCGGGCGGATGGTGAAGTGCCCGGTGGCGTCGCCGAGGTAGGACGCCATGAAGGTCGACGTCAGGGCTTTCTGTTCCAGCAGGCTGGCGACGGCGGCAGGCTCGGGGTTGATCGCAATGTTCTGTGCCGCGTTCTCGATCAGCAGGATGCGCCCGCTGAGCCAGGTCTGAATGTTGTCGGCTGTGACCTCGCCCATCTCGTTGAGGTAATTGTCCAGGTCCTCGCGGATCGCATTGCGTTGCAACCAGTCGTTGTACAGCGTGAACGAGGCGAAGGCGGCAATGACGATGAGGGCGGCGGCAAGCAAAATTTTATGGCTGAAACGCAGATTTTTGTTCATGGCTTGGGGTTCCGCTAAGGTCTTATTATTCAGGGCGTGCTTCTATAGATGCTCGCTAGGTGGGCTTGATGAGTACAAGCAGGTATTTCCGCTTCTCCTTAGGGAAATCTCCGATGCGGATGTCAGTCGCATCTGTCACCTTTAGCTATCGGCCATGCTCGACAAAGATTAACCATTGGGTGACCAAATGCCTGACTCCTTGCAACTCGTAATCGGCGCCGACCTCGCCGGGCAACCGATCGCCCAGGCCATGCGCCTGGCCAACCGTCACGGGCTGGTGGCCGGGGCCACCGGTACCGGCAAGACCGTCACCTTGCAGCGTCTGGCCGAGGCGTTCAGCGACGCCGGCGTCGCGGTGTTCGCCGCCGACGTCAAGGGCGACCTGTGCGGCCTCGGTGCTGCCGGCAATCCCCAGGGCAAGATTGCCGAGCGCATCGCCGGCATGCCGTGGCTCAATCACAAGCCTCAGGCGTATCCCGTGACCTTGTGGGACATTCACGGTCAGTCCGGTCATCCGTTGCGCACCACGCTGAGCGAAATGGGCCCGCTGCTGATCGGCGCCCTGCTGGAGCTGACCGACAGCCAGCAGTCGGCACTGTATGCAGCGTTCAAGGTGGCGGATCGCGAAGGCCTGTTGCTGCTGGATCTTAAAGACCTGAAAGCGCTGCTCAATCACCTCAAGGACAATCCGCAGCTGCTGGGCGAAGACGCGGCGCTGTTCACCACCGGTTCCAGCCAGGCGCTGTTGCGGCGTCTGGCCACGCTGGAGCAGCAGGGCGCCGAGGCGTTGTTCGGCGAGCCGGCGCTGCAACTCGAGGACATTCTGCAGCCGACCGCTGACGGTCGCGGGCGCATCCATTTGCTCGACGCCAGTCGTCTGGTGCATGAAGCGCCGAAGGTCTACGCGACCTTCCTGCTGTGGCTGCTGGCCGAGCTGTTCGAGCAATTACCGGAACGCGGCGATGCCGATAAACCGTTGCTGGCGCTGTTCTTCGATGAGGCGCATTTGTTGTTTGGCGATACGCCGAAGGCGTTGCAGGAGCGGCTGGAGCAAGTGGTGCGGCTGATCCGTTCCAAAGGTGTGGGCGTGTATTTCGTCACCCAGTCGCCGGGCGATCTGCCGGACGACGTGCTGGCGCAACTGGGGCTGCGGATCCAGCACGGCCTGCGCGCGTTCACCGCCAAGGAGCAGAAATCCCTGCGGGCGGTGGCGGACGGCTTCCGGCCGAATCCGGCGTTCGACACGTTATCGGTGCTCACCGAACTCGGGATCGGCGAGGCTTTGGTCGGCACGCTGCAAGAGAAGGGCACGCCGGAAATGGTGCAGCGGGTGCTGGTGGCACCGCCGCAATCGCGGATCGGGCCGTTGACCGAGACCGAACGCACGATGCTGATCGCCGGTTCGCCGTTCAAGGGCCGTTATGACAAGCCGATCGATCGCGAGTCGGCCTATGAAATCCTGATGGGTCGCAAAGGGCTGGGACCGGAGGCGGAAGTGGCGCCGGGCAAACCGGCCGCTGAAGAGCCGAGTCTGGCGGACAAGGCTGGAGAGTTCCTCGGGACGGCGGCGGGGCAGGCGCTCAAGTCTGCGATGCGCCAGGCAGCGAATTCGCTGGGTAAACAGTTGGTGCGCGGTCTGATGGGGTCATTGCTCGGCGGCAGCAAACGCCGCTGATCAACAAGGCTCAGGTTTTGGGTTTGGCGTGGGCGGCCAGTCGTTCCAGTGCCGCTCGCAGATTCGGATCGCTGATCCCGTCGGCGGTGGCCTGGATGGTCGCCGCCGCATCCGTTGACAGGTCGATCGTCGGCCCGCTCGCTTCGCGTTGGATGGTCGGTGGTCGTACGGCGAACTTGATTCGCGTCAGATTGGCGAACTCGTCGAACATCTGCAGTTGCCGTTGCAGGCGCTTCTGTTGATAGCGCAGGCGCGTGGCCCAATGGCCGTCGGTGACGATCAGCAACAGTTCGCCTTCGCGCCACTTGGCTACGTGGCAGTGTTCACGGGCGGCAGGTTGCAGCTGGCTTTCGAGCAGACGTTGCAGATGGGCCAGGCGCTGGGCATGACCGAGGATGGCTTTCAGCGGTCTGGCTTCGCGTAGCAGAACGGCGGGCGCTCTGGCTGTGAGAGGGCGAAATGCCATGATCTAGGACCTGAAGTGACAGAGGCGCCATGGTAGCAGATGGCAGCCATTTCACTCGCCCATTGCTTTTGTCCCTGCTTTGCCCATTAAATCAACGACTAACTTCTTCGCTGTACGGCTTGAAGTTGAGCAAAACGCCCCTATTTTAAGTGAGCCCCGTCAAAGCGCAGTGCCAGCATCGTGGAATATCCCCACTTTCCTCACCACCGTTTCCGGGTAGAATGCTCGTTCGCATGCGGCCATGAGGGCTGCACGGGCGACTCACGGGGCCGCCCTCCATCCCTTTAGTGTGGAAGATCCTGCCGATATGTTTGCGCCTTTGTTAAAGAAACTTTTTGGAAGCAAGAACGAGCGTGAAATCAAACGCATGCTCAAGACGGTGCAGCTCGTCAATGCCTTCGAAGAGAAGATGGTCGCCCTCTCGGACGATCAACTGCGCGCCAAGACCGCAGAGTTCAAGGACCGCATTGCCAAGGGGGAGACCCTCGACAAGCTGTTGCCCGAAGCCTTCGCGGTCGCCCGTGAAGCCGGCAAGCGTGTCATGGGCATGCGCCACTTTGACGTCCAGCTGATCGGTGGCATGACCCTGCACGAAGGCAAGATCGCCGAAATGCGCACCGGTGAGGGCAAGACGCTGGTGGGTACTCTGGGCGTTTACCTCAACGCGCTGTCCGGCAAGGGCGTGCACGTTGTGACCGTGAACGATTACCTGGCCCGCCGCGACGCCAACTGGATGCGTCCGCTGTATGAATTCCTCGGTCTGAGCGTCGGCATCGTGACGCCGTTCCAGCCGCCGGAAGAGAAGCGCGCCGCCTACGCCGCCGACATCACCTACGGCACCAACAACGAATTCGGGTTCGACTACCTGCGCGACAACATGGCGTTCAGCATGGAAGAGAAATTCCAGCGCGAACTCAACTTTGCCGTGATCGACGAAGTCGACTCCATCCTCATTGACGAAGCGCGTACCCCGCTGATCATTTCCGGTCAGGCCGAGGACAGCTCCAAGCTGTACATCGAGATCAACAAGCTGATCCCGAAACTCAAGCTGCACGTCGAAGAAGTCGAAGGCGAAGTCACCCAGGAAGGCCATTTCACCGTCGACGAGAAGACCCGTCAGGTCGAACTCAACGAAGCCGGTCACCAGTTCATCGAAGAGCAACTCGCCAGTGTTGGCCTGCTGGCTGAAGGCGAGAGCCTGTACTCGGCGCATAATCTGGGTCTGCTGACTCACGTTTACGCCGGCCTGCGTGCGCACAAGCTGTTCAACCGCAATGTCGAATACATCGTGCAAGACGGCCAGGTCGTGCTGGTCGACGAGCACACCGGTCGCACCATGCCGGGTCGTCGTCTGTCCGAAGGCTTGCACCAGGCCATCGAGGCCAAGGAAAACCTGAATATCCAGGCCGAAAGCCAGACTCTGGCATCGACCACGTTCCAGAACTACTTCCGTCTATACACCAAGCTGTCCGGCATGACCGGTACCGCTGATACCGAAGCATTCGAATTCCACCAGATCTATGGTCTGGACGTTATGGTCATTCCGCCGAACAAACCGTTGGCCCGTAAGGACTACAACGACCTGGTGTTCCTGACCGCCGAAGAGAAATATGCGGCGATCGTCAACGACATCAAGGAAAGCATGGCTGCCGGTCGTCCGGTGCTGGTGGGTACTGCGACCATCGAAACCTCCGAGCACATGTCCGCATTGCTCGTGAAGGAAGGCATCGAACACAAGGTTCTGAACGCCAAGTTCCACGAAAAAGAAGCTGAAATCATCGCGCAGGCCGGTCGTCCGGGCGCACTGACCATCGCTACCAACATGGCCGGTCGTGGTACCGACATCCTGTTGGGCGGCAACTGGGAAGTTGAAGTCGCGTCGCTGGAAAACCCGACCCCTGAGCAGATTGCCCAGATCAAGGCCGACTGGCAGAAGCGTCACCAGCAAGTGCTGGAGTCCGGCGGTCTGCAGGTGATCGCGTCCGAGCGTCACGAATCCCGTCGTATCGATAACCAGCTGCGTGGCCGTGCCGGCCGTCAGGGCGATGCCGGTTCCAGCCGCTTCTACCTGTCGCTGGAAGACAGCCTGATGCGCATCTTCGCCTCTGACCGGGTGAAGAACTTCATGAAAGCCCTGGGGATGCAGCCTGGCGAGGCCATCGAGCACCGTATGGTGACCAACGCCATCGAGAAGGCGCAGCGCAAGGTTGAAGGCCGCAACTTCGACATTCGCAAGCAACTGCTCGAGTTCGACGACGTCAACAACGAACAGCGTAAAGTGATCTATCACATGCGTAACACGTTGCTGGCTGCGGACAACATCGGCGAAACCATCGCTGACTTCCGCCAGGACGTGCTGAACGCCACCGTCAGCGCGCACATTCCGCCGCAATCGCTGCCAGAGCAGTGGGACGTGGCCGGTCTGGAAGCGTCGATCGCCAGCGATTTCGGCGTGAAGCTGCCGATCCAGCAATGGCTCGACGAAGACGATCACCTGTACGAAGAAACCCTGCGCGAAAAGCTGATGAACGAGCTGATCGCCGCGTACAACGAAAAAGAAGACCAGGCTGGCGCCGAAGCCCTGCGCTCGTTCGAGAAGCAGATCGTGCTGCGCGTTCTGGACGACCTGTGGAAAGACCACCTGTCGACCATGGATCACCTGCGTCACGGCATCCACCTGCGTGGTTATGCGCAGAAGAACCCGAAGCAGGAATACAAGCGCGAGTCCTTCACGCTGTTCTCCGAACTGCTGGATTCGATCAAGCGCGACTCGATCCGTGTGCTGTCGCACGTTCAGGTTCGCCGCGAAGATCCGGCCGAGGAAGAGCAACGCCTGCGTCAGGAAGCCGAAGCACTGGCCGCCCGCATGCAGTTCGAACACGCTGAAGCGCCAGGTCTGGATCAACCGGAAGCACTGGTCGGTGAAGAGGTCGACGTGGCCCTTGCCACCGCCCCGGTGCGCAACGAGCAGAAGCTGGGCCGCAACGAACTGTGCTACTGCGGTTCGGGCAAGAAATTCAAGCATTGCCACGGGCAGATCCAGTAAAACCCGTTTCAATCGCTGAAATACCCGCGCCGCGACCGGCACCAGCCGTCGCGGCGTTTTGCCATTTACACCACCGTCACTACGCTTGGCGGTGCTGACATCATTGAGTAAGGAGCGCATTCATGGCTGTTGGTCTTGGTCCTTTGCCAACGTTGCACCCGGTTGCCGGTTTTGAACTCGGTATCGCTTCGGCCGGCATCAAGCGCCCGGGGCGCAAGGATGTCGTCGTGATGCGTTGCGCCGAAGGTTCCACCGTGGCGGGCGTGTTTACGTTGAACGCTTTCTGTGCAGCGCCGGTGATCCTGGCCAAGAAACGCGTGCAGAACGCTGTGCGCTACCTGTTGACCAACACCGGCAATGCCAACGCCGGCACCGGCGAACCGGGCCTGGCTGCCGCCGAGCGCACCACCGCCAAACTGGCTGAACTGACCGGCGTGGATGCCAGCCAGATCCTGCCGTATTCCACTGGCGTGATCGGCGAGCCGCTGCCGGTCGAGAAGATCGAAGGCGCCCTGCAGGCCGCGCTGGACGACCTGTCGGAAAACAACTGGGAAGCCGCCGCCACCGGCATCATGACCACCGACACGCTGCCCAAAGGCGCCAGCCGCCAGTTCCAGCATGACGGCGTGACCATCACCGTCACCGGCATCAGCAAGGGCGCGGGCATGATCCGTCCGAACATGGCGACCATGCTCGGTTACATCGCCACCGACGCCAAAGTCTCCCGCGACGTGCTGCACAACCTGATCCTGGACGGCGCCAACAAGTCGTTCAACCGCATCACCATCGACGGCGACACCTCGACCAACGACTGCTGCATGCTGATCGCCACCGGCAAGGCTGCGCTGCCGGAAATCACCCGTGCCGAAGGCGAGCTGTTCACCAAGCTGAAACAAGCCGTGTTCGAGGTGTGCATGGACGTGGCCCAGGCCATCGTGCGTGACGGCGAAGGCGCGACCAAGTTCGTGACCGTTGAAGTCAACGGCGGCGGCAATCACCAGGAATGCCTGGACGTCGGCTACACCGTCGCCCACTCGCCGCTGATCAAGACGGCACTGTTTGCGTCCGACCCGAACTGGGGCCGGATCCTCGCCGCCGTTGGTCGTGCCGGCGTGCCGGATCTGGATGTGAGCAAGATCGACGTATTCCTTGGCGAGGTGTGCATCGCCAGCCGTGGCGCCCGCGCCGCGACTTACACCGAAGCCCAGGGCTCGGCGGTGATGCAACAGGAAGAAATCACCATCCGTATCGAACTGGGTCGCGGCGATTGCAGCGAAACCATCTGGACCACCGACCTGTCCCACGAGTACGTGAAGATCAACGCCGAATACCGCACCTGATCCCTGCCGAAGAAGGAGGTCTGCGGACCTCCTTATCTTCTGTCCCATGAAAGGACCCGAACATGAGCCTTCACCTGATCATCGGCGACAAACTGCTTTCCTCCTGGTCCCTGCGCGCGGCACTGGCGCTTGAACTGACCGGCGCGCCCTACACCGAAGAACTGGTCAAACTCGGCAAGCCCGACACCCGCGAGCGGTTGCTTACCCATTCGCCGACCGCCAAGGTGCCGCTGCTGAAAACCGCCCGCGGCACCATTGCCGATTCGCTGGCGATTGCCGAATACCTGGCCGAACAGTTTCCTTCCGAGCAACTCTGGCCGACCGATATCTTCGCCCGAGCCCAGGCGCGATCCGCCTGCGCGCAGATGCACAGCGGCTTTTTCGCCATGCGTAACCACATGCCGTTCAATCTGAGCCACGACGCGCCGCTCAACCCGGTGCCGCCGGAAGTGAAGGTCGACATCGAACGCATGCTCGCGCTGTGGGCCGAATGCCGCGCCGCCGCGAACGAACCGGGGCCTTACCTGTTTGGTCGGGTGTCGCTGGCCGATGCGTTCTTCGCCCCGATTGCCGTGCGTCTGCGCACCTATCAGGTCAAGCTGCCGGCCGACGATCAAGCCTATGTTGAAACCGTCTACCAATGGCCAGCCTTCAAGGCCTGGCAAAAGGCCGGACTGGAGGAATTGCAGTCGTGAAACGTGTACACGTCGCCGCCGCCGTCATTCGTGATGGCAGCGGCAAGATTCTGATCGCCCGGCGTGCCGATACCCAGCATCAGGGCGGCCTCTGGGAATTTCCCGGTGGCAAGGTCGAAGCCGACGAGTCGGTGCAAACCGCGCTGGCCCGCGAGCTGCAAGAAGAGTTGGGCATTGTCGTTGGTGCCGCTCGGCCGCTGATCAAGGTGCGTCATGACTACCCGGACAAGCAGGTGTTGCTGGATGTCTGGGAAGTGTCGAGCTTCACCGGCGAACCACATGGCGCCGAAGGCCAGCCTTTGGCCTGGGTTTCCGCCAGAGCGCTGACGGATTACGAATTCCCGGCGGCCAACCAGCCGATCGTCGCGGCTGCGCGTCTGCCCGCTGAATACCTGATCACCCCGGAAGACCTGGAAACGCCGGCCTTGCTGCGCGGTATCCAGAAGGCGATTGCCGGTGGCATCAAACTGATCCAGCTGCGTGCGCCGAATGGCTATGACCCGAAGTACCGCGATCTGGCGGTGGATGCGGTCGGCCTGTGCGCCGGCAAGGCGCAGTTAATGATCAAGGGCCCGTTCGAGTGGCTGGGCGATTTCCCGGCCGCCGGCTGGCACATCACCTCGGCACAGTTGCGCAAGTATGCGGCTGCGGGGCGTCCGCTGCCGGCGGAGCGCTGGTTGGCGGCGTCCTGCCACAACGCTGAAGAACTGGCACTGGCCGAGCAGATGGGTGTGGATTTCGTGACCCTGTCGCCGGTGCAACCGACCCTGACTCACCCGGATGCGCAGCCGTTGGGCTGGGAGCAGGCGTCGACGCTGATCGAAGGTTTCAGCAAGCCGGTATTTCTGCTGGGCGGAGTCGGACCGGCGGAGCGCGAAAAAGCGTGGAATGCCGGGGCTCAGGGTGTGGCGGGGATTCGGGCGTTCTGGCCTGAGGCCTGATTCTTTAATGAGGCTGATGTCCCTTCGCGAGCAAGCCCGCTCCCACGGTTGATTGCATTGCCGCAGGAGGAACTCGATCAACTGTGGGAGCGGGCTTGCTCCGGGCGGCGTTCCGACGAAGACGTCCTGACAGTCGCTACTGATCTGAAGGTTTCGCCGCCGGCTGCCACAGGATTTCTGCAACACCCTGGCGCCGCGCAATCAACCTCGCCGCCACAAACAACAGATCCGAAAAGCGATTGATATACGCCAGGCCAACCCCGGCCAACGGTTCGATCGCATTCAAATGCTGGCAACGCCGCTCGGCACTGCGCGCCAGGCTGCGACAGACATGGGCCTGGGCAATCAGCATCGAACCGCCCGGCAGAATGAAATTCTCCAGCGGCCCCAATTCTTCATTCCAGACATCAATAGCGGCTTCCAGCCGTTCGATTTCTGCTGTGTTCAATGCCTGATACTCCGGCATCGCCAGTTCACCGCCAAGGTCGAACAAACGGTGCTGGCAGGGCACCAACACATCGATCAACTCATTCAGCCCTGGGCAGGTTTCGCGCTCGGCGATCAATCCGGCCAGCAGCACGCCGACCTGACTGTTCAGCGTATCGACCTCGCCAATGGCCTCGATGCGCGGGTGATCCTTGGGTACCCGGCGGCCGTCGCCCAGTCCGGTTTCGCCCTTGTCGCCAGTGCGGGTGTAGATTTTCGACAAGCGAAAGCCCATGGTTTACCTCGGTAGTTGATTGGTTTCGGCGGCGATGGGCGCCGGTTGCGCCAGCGGCAGACGCAGGGTGAAGCAGGTGCCTTGCCCTGGCGCCGACTGCACTTCCATCTGCCCTTTGTGGTTGTTGGTGATGATGAAGTACGACACCGACAGCCCGAGGCCCGTGCCCTGGCCGATTTCCTTGGTGGTGAAGAACGGCTCGAAGGTGCGCTTGCGCACGTTCTCGCTCATGCCGATGCCGTTGTCCTCGACCTGAATCTCGGCCCATGGCGGATTGAGCCGGGTGCGCAGGGTGATTCGCCCTGGCTCGCTGTCATCTTCGCGCTGGTGGATCGCCTGCGCGGCGTTTTTCAGCAGGTTCAGCAGCACCTGTTCGAGTTCGTTGGCAGTGCCGGGCACCGGGCCCAGCGCCGGGTCGAACTGGCGAATGATCGCCTGACCCTTGAAGTCGAAGCCGATGGCCAGGTCGAAGTCGTTGCCGGCGATCTCCACGGCTTGATCGATCAGCGCCGGCAGGTCGCACGGCGCCATCTGGCGGTTGCTGCGGCGACTGAAACTGAGCATGTGCGTGACAATTTTCGCCGCCCGCGCGCCGGCCTGCTGGATGCCGTCGAGCAGTTGCGGGACTTCCCGGCCTTGCAGGTAGCGGTTCACGGTATCGAGTTCGATGCCCAGTTGCTCGGCCTGCTCGAGGTTCTTCGGCAGGTCTGGCGACAGGCGTCGGCGGATGTTCTGCACGTTGTGCAGGATCGCCCCCAGCGGGTTATTGATCTCGTGGGCCATGCCGGCAGCGAGGCCACCGACCGACAGCATTTTCTCCGACTGCACCATCATTTCTTCCAGTGACAGGCGCTGGGTGATGTCGTCGATGCGGATCACCACGCCGCGCCCGGCGCCGCCCATCAACGGATAGAAGGTCAGGGCGTAGTGCTTGGGCTCGTCGTCCTTGAACCACGTCACTCGCTCGATCTTCGCCACCGTGTGCTGTTCGACGGTCTGCTTGAGTTGCGGGAGGAACGGCTTGAGCGGCTCGAACGCGAGGAAGATCGGCTGGTTCAGCGCTTCGTCCAGCCGGGTACCGGAAAGGGCGCTGGCCTCCTGGTTCCATTGGGTGACGTAGAGCTGTTCGTCGAGGGCGATCAGCGCCGAGGGCATGGAGTCGATGATGCTGTTGAGGTAGTTCTGGAACCCGGTGAGTTTTTTCTCGATCTTGCTGCGCACCTGGACTTCCAGCTCCAGCTTGCGGTTGGTGTGGCGGGTTTCTTCAGCCAGGCCCTGGGCCTGATCGTAAGCTGCTTGCGAGTCATCGCGGGCGCGCTTGAGTTGCTGCTCCCGGGCCTCGATGCGCGAGAGCATGGTGTTGAACGCTTCGGCCAGACTGCCGATTTCGTCATGGTTGCCCCGGGAGGCACGCAGGGCGTAGTTCTCTTCGCGGGTGACCTGGCGGGACAGTTCTTCGAGCTGATGGATCGGCCGGGTGATCAGGCGTTTGATTTGCCGGGCGATGACCAGCCACAGCAGCACACTGAAAATCAGAATCCCCAGACTCGCCGTGAGCGTGCCTGTGTAGAACGCCACCGGCAGCTCGCTGCTGGCCACCAGTAACAGATGGCCTGGCGCAGTGCCGGGGCGGGGCAGGGTGATGAGTTGGTTGCTGCGAAACTCGGTCAGTTGCCAGGCTTCGATGTGCCGGTAGCGTTCCGGCAGGTTGAGTTTGTCGCCGTGCTGCAACTGCGCCAGGCGTTCACCTTTGCCGTCGTACAGAGCCGCGGCACGCAGCGGGGAATAGCTGTCGAGCTCCTTGAGCAAACGCTCGGCGCTTTGTGGCGACTGCAAGGCGTCGGCCACCAGGCTCGGGTTCGACACCAGCCGGCCGATGGTCTGCAACGCCTGGGGCGCCATGCTTTCCTGGGAAATGTAATAGGCGGCGCTGATAAAGGTCAGGTTGGCGACCAGCAACACAGTGGTCAACAGCACCAGCAGAGCGGCCAGCAGTTTCTGGCCGACCGGCAGGTTTTCAAGACGCTGGCGCAATGGCATCAGGTTTATCGCAGCAAAGGAACAAGTGGCCAGCGTAGCCGCTGCTCAGTCGACGGGCAATCCGAGACTGTGCAGATGAGCGCTCAGGCGCTCCTGCAATTGCTTGAGATGCGGCAGGTTCAACTGGTGACGCTGGGCAACCTTGCAGGCATGGCCGAGCAGATAGCTGATCTCGGTGCGGCGTTTACTGGCCACATCCTGATACATCGACGAGAAATTCGCCGCCGTGGCCTGGATCACCCGTTCGACTTCCTGTTGCAGGTTGTCCGCCGCGGCCGGTTGCCCGCAGCATTCGAGCAGTTCGGTCAGTTCGCCGCACAGGGTGGCGACCTCGCAGTGATGTTGCTGCAAGCCGCCGTTGCGGCAATCGTGCAGCACCGTCAGCGGATTGATTGCACAGTTGAGTGCCAGCTTGCGCCACAGACGGGTGAGGATGTCGGCGCTCCATTCATGGGGGATTTTCGCCGCCTCGAGATCGTCCAGCCAGATCGGTGCTACCGGATGACCGGCGTCCCCTAGCCAGGTGTAGCCATGGCCTGCGAACACCACGCGCCAGTCGCCGTCGCGAAAAGCGCCTTCGGTGCTGGAGGCGCTGATACAGCGGGCCTGCGGGACTCGCGCGGCGACCGCTTCCTGGCTGCCGAGGCCGTTCTGCAAAAGGATCAGTTCGGCGTCCGGTGCCAGGCGATGGGCAAGCCCGGCTACGGCCGTTTCGGCGTCGTAGGCCTTGCAGGCCACCAGCAGGCGGCGGATCGGTTCGGGGCTGTCCGGGGTTTCGCCAGGGATGGCGTAGCTGCTGGCCACGCCTTGCTCGACTAGGGTCAGGCCGCCCGCCGTCGCATAGTCGTGCAAGCGGTCAATGTCGCGCAGGATCAACCGAACCGGCAGGCCGGCCCGGGCCAGGCGTGTGGCCCAGAGCGTGCCGAGACTTCCGGCGCCGAGGACGTGCCAGGGGGTGGACATCAGTTTTTCACTCGGTAAGGTACTGGCATGCAAGGCTCGCCGTGTCGGTGGGAAAAGACCCGTTATAATGAGCCCGATTTTAACCGCAAGCCAAGCGCGCCGCGTCCCGTACGAGCGCGCCTTTTTATTGGAGAACTTACATGCCGTCGTTCGACGTGGTATCCGAACTGGACAAACACGAACTCACCAACGCGGTCGAGAACGCCGTGAAGGAACTCGATCGTCGTTATGACCTGAAAGGCAAGGGCAGCTTCGAATACAAGGAAAAGGACCTGACCGTCCACCTGACCGCTGAAGCCGATTTCCAGCTGGAAGCGATGATCGAGATCCTCAAGCTGGCCCTGGTCAAGCGCAAGATCGACGTGCAGTGCCTGGAAGTCAAAGACTCCTTCGCCTCGGGCAAGCTGATGAAGCAGGACGCCGTCCTCAAGGAAGGCATCGACAAGGAACTGGCGAAGAAAATCGTCGGCCACATCAAGGAAGCCAAGCTCAAGGTGCAGGCTGCCATTCAGGGCGAGCAGGTACGTGTGACCGGCAAGAAGCGTGACGACCTGCAGGAAGCCATCGCGGCCCTGCGTGCCAAGGAATTTGGCATGCCACTGCAGTTCAACAACTTCCGCGACTAAGCTTTTCGGTCGGGAACCTCTCGGCGTTTAATGCGTCCGAGGCCCAAGCAACGGCAGAAACGATTGAGCCCTGTCCGGTTCGGTCTTTCTGCCGCTGGTTTTTTACAGCCCGGGAAGCCGGTAATCAGGAGATAAAAGATGGATTTGAATGCTGAGGTGGACAACCTGGTCAAGGCGTCCCAGGCGTGGATTCCGATGATCATGGAATACGGCAGTCGTGTGCTGCTGGCGGTGATCACCCTGGCCATCGGCTGGTGGCTGATCAACAAGGTCACGCAAAAGCTCGGCGGCCTGCTGGCCCTGCGCAATGCCGACCTGGCGCTGCAAGGTTTCATCAGCAGTCTGGCCAACATCATTCTCAAGGTGTTGCTGATCGTCAGCGTGGCGTCGATGATCGGCGTCGAGACTACCTCGTTCGTCGCGGCAATCGGTGCGGCCGGCCTGGCCATCGGTCTGGCGTTGCAGGGCAGCCTGGCGAACTTCGCCGGCGGCGTGCTGATTCTGCTGTTCCGTCCGTTCCGTATCGGTGACTGGATCGAAGCTCAGGGTGTGGCGGGTACCGTCGACAGCATCCAGATTTTCCACACCGTGCTGCGCACTGGCGACAACAAGACCATCATTGTCCCGAACGGCAACCTGTCGAACGGCATCATCACCAACACCAACCGTCAGCCGACCCGCAAGGTTGTGTTCGACGTAGGTGTGGATTACGAAGCCGATCTGCAAAAGGCCCGTCAGGTGCTGCTGGATCTGGCCAAGGATGAGCGCGTTCTGCAGGATCCGGCACCTCAGGCCGTTATTTCGACACTGGGTGACAGTTCGATCACTGTTTCCCTGCGCGTTTGGGTTAAAACTGCGGATTACTGGGATGTGATGTTCATGTTTAACGAACAGTCGCGTGATCGTTTAAAGACTGCAGGCATTGATATTCCTTTTCCACAACGAGTGATTCGTGTGGTTCAGGAATCGGCAGTGTAATGATAGGTTGCTAATTAATTGCCTGACTTATCGGTCAGGCATCTATTACAAGTGACAGGCAATAAAAAAGGCCCATCCGAAGATGGGCCTTTTTGTTTTGTTACCGCAACTAACTCGGTGCGATTACAAAATCGACAGCGGGTAGTCGACGATCAGACGGAACTCTTTGGTATCGCCTTCGCCTTCGTCGGCGTTAGCGAAGTGCCAGGCTTGACGAATACGGAAGGACAGGTCTTTGGCCGGGCCAGACTGAACTACGTATTTGGCTTCGAAGTTGGTTTCGTTGTGTTTGCCATCTTCGCCATACAGACCAGCGTAGGCGCTGCCTGCTGGAGTGTGGGTGCCGTCGATGTCCCAGCCTTTAACGTAGCGGGTCATGAAGCTCAGACCTGGAACGCCGTACTCGGCCATCTTGATGTCGTAACGGATCTGGGCAGACTTCTCGCCCGGGGCGTTGAAGTCAGAGTACTGGATGGAGTTGGCGAGGAAGATCGAGTCGCCGCCACGGTTGTTCTTGCCCACGCCGATGTAGTCGAACGGAGTGTCGCCGTTGACCTTCTGGAAGGCCAGGGTGATGGTGTGCGCTTTCAGGAACGAGAGAGCGGTGGCCAGGGAGAACGCGGTGTTGCTGATGTCACCGGCTTTCGCGCTACCGGTGTCGGTGGTGCGATAGATGTTGAAGTCGGTGTTCAGCGAGGTGTCACCACCGAACGGAGTGGTGAGGTTCACGTTGGCGTAGTACTGGTTCCAGATGTCTTCCAGTTTGGCGCCGTAGAGCGATGCGCTCAGGTTTTCGGTGATGCCGTACTTGCCACCGAAGTAGTCGATGGTGTTGGCTTCAACGCCGGCGTAGGTCGCGTACAGACCGCCTTCACGGGAGTTGCGGTCCTGGCTGGTTGCCGAGTAGAAGTGACCGGCTTCGAGGTCAAGGTCTTTGATCTCGCTGCTCTGCAGTTGGAAACCGCTGGCAGTTTGCGGAAGGATACGGGAGCCGCCGACAGCGAACACCGGAGCGGTGCTAGGCTGCATGTCACCGATTTTCAGCTCGGTTTTCGATACGCGGAACTTGATGGCAGCGCCGGCTTTGCCTTGGCTGTCGTCAGGGTCGCGGGAACCGTTTGCATTGAATTCGTTGCTGCGGCTCATGTTGCCGGAGCCGCTGGTGCCGGCGCCGCCGTCCAGTTTGATGGCCAGGTAGCCGAACGCATCAACGCCGACGCCAACAGTACCTTGGGTGTAACCGGAGCTGAAGTTGCCCCAGATACCCTGGGTCCAGTCTTTAACGTCACGGGCACCGTCTTTGTTGTCACGGTTGAAGTAATAGTTGCGAATCAGCAAGTCAGCTTTCGCGTCTTCAACGAAGCCTTTCGCTTCAGCCTGGTCACTTACAAACGGGGCGGCCGTAGCCATTTGAGTACTGGCTGCTGCAGCAACTGCCAGTGCGATCATGCTCCACTTCATCACGCGCATCGTGATTTGCTCCTTTGGTTTTAGAAGAGTACTGCCGTCCCACCTGTTTTATTATCTGGGCGGCTCTTTCTTTTTGTGTCGGCGCAAACTTATATCACGCCGACCATGTTGGCGATACTTGCGAATCCAACCTTTCAGCTTCTTTACGAGCGTGTCGCAAACGGCTTGGTAGATGTCGCAAATTTACAGTCCAAATGCAATGGGACTGACAACTTCAGCGCTGTTTTACAGAGCTTGAGCATCGGTAAAAAAGAGTCCCTTGGCAAAACGCTTGAATCTCCATCGGGCAACCCTGCCACTGTTTTTATGGGGCTCAAGGCATCCACTTCTTGTGGTGCGCTTATAGTCCATATGGGTATGAATGCAACAAGCGTGCACAAACCGCTGAATTGTTCCGGTTTTTTTCAACGTGCTCGTCTGATGCTGTAAAAACCTCATAAAACCGGGGGCTTCGAGGGCCTTTCGAACAGGCTTGACGCCATCCTTCGCATGGTGTTGCTCCCTGAAAGTCGCAGCGCGACAACCAAAAACGTTACCGGTTCACCCCGTCAGTGAGTATTCGGCGGATGCCCGACGCACTGAGCGTAGACGTGCTGTGCGGTTTTGGTGCAAAAAATTTCAATGGCTGTACTGAATTCATACAGTTGAGCGGTTGAAGGGCCGTAAACGCCACGATATGACCCGGTCCTTGCGCCGTGTTCATTGGCAGGTTCCGTACTGGTGCGCTCGTGCTGCAAATGGCTCATTCCGGGGCGCTGGAAATCCTTGCAGTAGCGCATTCGCCGTGAAGGACTCCACAATCGCAGGTATGCTGCCGTCCAGTCGTTTGGCGCGCTGCTTTCGCAGTGGGGCGCTAAGCTGAAAACAGGTCAACCGCCGGGAGTGCGCGCAGTGTTTGCTTTAGATTCACGACTTCAACAGGACACCCTGACCATCGGCGATTTCCCGCTCTGCCGACTGCTGTTGTCCAACGATGCCAACTACCCGTGGTTCATCCTGGTGCCACGCCGCGACGATATCAGCGAGTTGTTTCAGTTGGATGTCGCCGACCAGCAGCGCTTGTGGCAGGAAACCACAGCCCTGGCCGAGGTACTCAAGGACTCCTTCGACGCCGACAAGATGAATGTCGCGACCCTGGGTAATGTTGTCAGCCAACTGCATATGCATGTCATCGTGCGTAAACGGGACGATGCCGCCTGGCCGGCGCCGGTCTGGGGTAAGCACCCTGCCAAGCCTTACAGTGCCGAGCAAGTGGCCGCGATCCGCGAGCGCCTGCGTCTGGTGCTGGACGACGATTTCAACTTTCTGGAGGGCTGAGTCATGAGCCTCGAACAACGTGTTACCGAGCTGGAAAGCCGCCTGGCGTTTCAGGACGACACCATTCAGGCATTGAACGATGTGCTGGTGGAGCAGCAGCGGGTGGTTGAGCGTCTGCAATTGCAGATGGCAGCTGTACTCAAGCGTCAGGAAGAGATGGTCGGCCAGATCGGATCCTTTGAGGAAGACGCGCCGCCGCCACACTATTGAGAGGTGTGCGGGCATGCTCCCGTGAACAAAAAAAACCGCGAACAGCCAGGCTGTTCGCGGTTTTTTATTGCCGGGAGGCGTGAATCAGCGACGCGGCAGGGCGGCGATCACGTCTTCGGCCTGCAGGCCCTTGTCACGGTTCATCACCGAGAACTCCACGCGCTGGCCTTCGACCAGAACGCGGTGGCCTTCGCCACGGATGGCGCGAAAGTGCACGAAAATATCATCGCCGGAATCCCGGGAGATAAAGCCGAAGCCCTTGGAGGTGTTGAACCACTTGACGGTGCCGGTATCGCGGTTGCTCATGTCGTAGCTTTGCGTAGCGGCGGCCGGTGAGGATTTATAAAAGCTGACGGCCAGGTGCAGGACCACGGCAATCAGTGCAATCACCAGGCTGAACAGTACGGCTGGCTGGCCGGCGATGACAGGCATCGGCGCGATCAGGGTCAGGGTTTGCAGGACGACGGTCAGGACCAGCAAGGCGCTGACCAGGTTTTGCAGATGCTGGCGCGGACCTTTGTTCCAGTAAGGGATGACTGGCGCAAGGATCAGGTTCAGCAGGCCGAAAAAGGCCAGGTAAAGTGCATCGGGTTGTTGCAGGTAAGGTACCGCTTCGGACTTCAGGCTAGGTATGAAGGACAGCAGCAAGGCTGCTGCGCCCATTAGCAGGTGGACGATTTTCAACATTTTTATTGACTCACGTTATGACGGCTCACAAGGAAGAGCTGAAGGCGCACGGTTCGCTTCGGAACAATAAAGAGGCGTTGGACACGTACCCGGCATCAGCCTATGCGCAGGCCCGGAAAACGGGGCGTAGCGACACACTGCCTATTTAACAGCAAAGCCTGCGGGTACTCAAATTACGCCGGCCAGCGGCAGGCGTCGGACGATTTGTCGCGTCTATCGGGGTCATGCGGGGGCTGCGGGGCGGGGGTGGCCTTGCTACAGTGGAGCGGCACCTGTTGGATGAATTCAATCGCCTTTAGGGGGTAAACATGGCAATCGATATCGGTATCAGTGAAGAAGACCGCAAATCCATCGTCGAAGGGCTCTCGCGCCTTCTGTCGGACACCTACGTGCTGTATCTGAAGACCCACAACTTCCACTGGAACGTCACCGGGCCGATGTTCCGGACCCTGCATCTGATGTTCGAGGAGCAATACAACGAACTGGCCCTGGCGGTGGATTCGATTGCCGAACGTATCAGGGCCCTGGGTTTTCCCGCCCCGGGCGCGTACGCGACCTATGCGCGGCTGTCTTCCATTAAAGAGGAAGAGGGGGTGCCGAGTGCCGAGGACATGATCAAACAATTGGTCGAGGGTCAGGAGGCAGTCACTCGCACGGCGCGGGGGATATTCCCCCTGCTGGATAAAGTCAGCGATGAGCCGACCGCCGACCTGCTGACTCAGCGTATGCAGGTTCACGAGAAAACCGCGTGGATGTTGCGCGCACTGCTCGAGGCCTGACGGCGGAAGGCGCACGGACTCACTTCATTCGTGCGCTGTTCTCTTTTTTGCCCGGAAAAGTCATTCGCGAATGTAGGAAGCAAGGAAGACGCCCCACCGCTCCATGATCCTCCGTATCGCGTTGGCTTATCCTACGCGGATGGTCAAAAAGTCATCTGGATCTGCCTTTGCGCCTGCGCTTTTAATGAGGTCACAGGATGTTGCCTTGAAAACAAGCGCAGAAATGGCAAAGGAGTGTCAACGATATGGAAGGTGGAGACAGGCGAATAGAGATCGCTGGCGGTTCGCAGCAACAGAAAATCGTGGAGCCCTTTCTCGGCGGATTCGACATGGAGTTGATCCGGCCGTCGTCCCGATCGGTACGTTTGAACGGGTTCGCGACCTGCATGCGGCTGGAGCAGGTTTACTGGAACATTCTGGGCCGGATGGCCGAGGACAATTGCTGTTCGGTCGGCACGCTGTTGTCCCGCGTTGATCGTGAAGTGCACCTGCGCCATGGCGGGGTGAAAAACTTCAGCGGTCTGGTGCGGGTGGTGTGTGTGGTGCACGGCCTGCGGGATTCTCCCGGGATCAATAACGGGGGGTGTCACTGACGAGACGGCCTGTGCAGTCTTCCGGCTGCACAGGCCGCATTTAATGGCTATAATCCCGCCCTTTCGCCGCACAGCCCTGCGCGTGCTGGCAATCTGATTGCCGAGACAACCCCATGCCGATGTACGATTACCAATGTGCTTCCTGTGGTCATCAGTTGGAAGCCATTCAAAAGATCAGCGACGCACCACTGGTCGATTGCCCTGCCTGCCAGGCGCCGGAACTCAAGAAGCAGCTGTCCATGCCGGGCTTTCGCCTCAGCGGCAGTGGCTGGTACGAAACCGATTTCAAGACCGGCGCGAAGAAGAACCTGGCCGGTGGCGACAAATCTGACTAGGGTTCAGACCCAGGTCGAACGACACGCGCGAGTTTCCACAAGTTGCACAGTGCTTGAGTGCAGCGGGATCTCCACCGAATTTCGAATTACGAGAAGCGAACCACTACCATGATGCGCAGCCATTATTGCGGCCAACTGAACGAAAGCCTGGAAGGCCAGGAAATTACCCTTTGCGGATGGGTTCACCGTCGTCGCGACCACGGCGGGGTGATTTTCCTCGATATCCGTGATCGTGACGGTCTGGCCCAGGTAGTGTTCGATCCGGATCGCGCCGAGAGCTTCGCCGCCGCCGATCGCGTGCGCAGCGAATACGTCGTGAAGATCACCGGCAAGGTGCGTCTGCGTCCGGCCGGTGCCACCAACGCCAACATGGCGTCGGGCATGATCGAAGTGCTGGGCTACGAGCTGGAAGTGCTGAACGAGTCGGAAACCCCGCCGTTCCCGCTGAACGAGTTCTCCGACGTCGGCGAAGAAACCCGTCTGCGTTATCGCTTCCTGGACCTGCGTCGTCCGGAAATGGCCGAGAAGCTGCGTCTGCGTTCGCGCATGACCACCAGCATCCGTCGCTACCTCGACGAAAACGGCTTCCTCGACGTCGAAACGCCGATCCTGACCCGTGCCACGCCAGAAGGCGCGCGCGACTACCTCGTACCGAGCCGTACCCACGCCGGTTCGTTCTTCGCGTTGCCGCAATCGCCACAGCTGTTCAAGCAACTGCTGATGGTCGCCGGCTTCGACCGTTACTACCAGATCGCCAAATGCTTCCGCGACGAAGACCTGCGTGCCGACCGTCAGCCTGAGTTCACTCAGATCGACATCGAAACCAGCTTCCTCGACGAAAAAGACATCATGGGCCTGACCGAAGGCATGATCCGCAACCTGTTCAAGGAAGTGCTGGGTCTGGAGTTCGGCGAATTCCCGCACATGACGTTCGAAGAAGCCATGCGCCGTTACGGTTCCGACAAGCCGGACCTGCGTAACCCGCTGGAGCTGGTCGACGTGGCCGATCAACTGAAAGAAGTGGATTTCAAGGTCTTCAGCGGCCCTGCCAACGATCCGAAATGCCGTATCGCCGCACTGCGCGTTCCAGGCGGGGCGAGCATGCCGCGCAAGCAGATCGACGACTACACCAAGTTCGTCGGCATCTATGGTGCCAAGGGCCTGGCGTACATCAAGGTCAACGAGCGTGCTGCCGGTGTTGATGGTCTGCAATCGCCGATCGTGAAAAACATCCCGGAAGCCAACTTGAACGTGATCCTCGATCGCGTCGGTGCAGTCGACGGCGATATCGTGTTCTTCGGCGCCGACAAGGCCAAGATCGTCAGCGAAGCCCTGGGCGCGCTGCGTATCAAGCTCGGTCACGACCTCAAGTTGCTGACCTGCGAGTGGGCACCGATGTGGGTCGTCGACTTCCCGATGTTCGAAGAGAACGATGACGGCAGCTTCTCGGCGCTGCACCACCCGTTCACCGCGCCGAAGTGCTCGCCAGAAGAGCTGGAAGCCAACCCGGCCGGCGCTCTGTCCCGTGCCTACGACATGGTGCTGAACGGCACCGAGCTGGGTGGCGGTTCGATCCGTATCCACCGCAAGGAGATGCAACAGGCGGTGTTCCGTCTGCTGGGCATCAACGAAGCGGAACAGGAAGAGAAGTTCGGCTTCCTGCTCGACGCCCTGAAATACGGCGCGCCGCCGCACGGTGGTCTGGCCTTCGGTCTGGACCGTCTGGTGATGCTGATGACCGGCGCCCAGTCGATCCGTGAAGTGATCGCCTTCCCGAAAACCCAGAGTGCTGCCGACGTGATGACGCAGGCGCCGGGTGTCGTGGATGCGAAGGCATTGCGCGAATTGCACATCCGTTTGCGCGAAACGCCAAAGGCCGAGTAAGACGGGCCTGAAGGCGCATCTTCGGATGCGCCTTTTTTCTTTCTGCAGTGATTGAAAACAAGATTTTTTTGCTGGCCGATGCATCTGCATGGCGGGCATTGTTCAAGAGAATTCGGAGCGAGTTATGGCAGGTCATTCCAAGTGGGCGAACATCAAGCACCGCAAAGAACGCCAGGATGCCAAGAGAGGCAAGATCTTCACCAAGTGGATCCGCGAACTGACCGTGGCGGCCCGTCAGGGCGGCGGCGATCCGGGCTCCAACCCGCGTCTGCGTCTGGCGCTGGACAAGGCGCTGGGCGCCAACATGAGCCGGGACATCATCGACCGTGCCGTGGCCCGTGGCGCCGGCGCGACCGAGGCCGACAACGTTGAAGAACTGACCTACGAAGGTTACGGCCCGGGTGGCGTGGCGGTGATGGTCGAGTGCATGACCGACAACCGCAACCGTACCGCAGCGGCAGTGCGCCACGCGTTCAGCAAGTGTGGCGGCAACCTCGGTACCGACGGTTCGGTGGCGTATCTGTTCGAACGCAAGGGCCAGATCAGCTTTGCACCGGGTGTCGACGAAGACGCACTGACAGAAGCGGCACTTGAAGCCGATGCCGACGACGTGGTCAGCCACGAAGACGGCTCGATCGACGTGTTCACCTCGTTCACCAGTTTCTACGCAGTGCGCAATGCCCTGGAAGCTGCTGGCTTCAAGGGTGATGACGCGGAAATCGTCATGCAGCCGAC
This sequence comes from Pseudomonas sp. DR 5-09, assembly GCF_001655595.1. Classification (NCBI taxonomy): domain Bacteria; kingdom Pseudomonadati; phylum Pseudomonadota; class Gammaproteobacteria; order Pseudomonadales; family Pseudomonadaceae; genus Pseudomonas; species Pseudomonas sp. DR 5-09. The sequence goes on along the minus strand of NZ_CP011566.1, from coordinate 5,003,139 downwards.
CACCAGCGCCGAACTGGACCTGGAGGGCGCCGAGAAGGTGCTCAAGCTCATCGATATGCTTGAGGATCTGGATGACGTGCAAAACGTCTATTCCAATGCCGACATTCCGGAAGACGTGGCCGCTCAGTTAGGCTAAGAGCGGCTAGGCTTCACGGTGGGAGCGGGCTTGCTCGCGAAGGCGGGGTGTCTCCAGCATTGATGCTTGCTGATACGCCGCCTTCGCGAGCAAGCCCGCTCCCGCATTGGTTATTTGATGTTTTGATTTTTGTGTTTTTACCGAACCCGCAGGCGTTATGACTTTAATTCTAGGTATCGACCCCGGCTCGCGTATCACCGGTTACGGGATTGTTCGCGATACCGGACGCGGCGGCTGCATCTACGTGGCATCGGGCTGCATTCGTACCGGCGCTGGCGAGTTGCATGAACGTCTGCAGATCGTTTATCGCGGCGTGCGCGAAATCATCCAGACCTACGGTCCGGTCACCATGGGCATCGAAAAGGTGTTCATGGCGAAAAACGCCGATTCGGCGCTGAAGCTCGGGCAGGCCCGGGGGGCCGCTATCGTTGCCGGCGCCGAAGAATGCCTGGAAATCGCCGAGTACACGGCCACCCAGGTCAAGCAGGCCGTGGTCGGCACGGGTGCCGCTAATAAAGAGCAGGTGCAGATGATGGTCATGCACATGCTCAAGCTGACCAGCAAACCGCAAATCGATGCATCGGATGCCCTGGCCATTGCCATTTGTCATGCCCACACACGCTCCAGTCTGTTACCGCACGGCTTGGGAACGGCACGCAGTCGTGGCGGGCGCCTGCGTCTCTGATAGCATCAGCAGTCATTTTTACGGAATGTGGATTTCGTGCCTGGGTTGTCGGCCGTGAATCCATGCTCTGTCGGTCGCCAGCCCACGGCTGGCCAACGCTCAAGGATCTGAAACGTGATTGGACGCTTGCGCGGCACTCTGGCTGAGAAACAGCCGCCGCACCTGATTCTGGATGTAAACGGCCTCGGGTATGAGCTGGAAGTGCCCATGACCACCCTTTATCGTCTGCCGTCGGTCGGTGAACCGCTGACCTTGCACACCCATTTGGTCGTACGCGAAGACGCGCAGTTACTCTATGGTTTTGCCGGCAAGCGTGAGCGAGACTTTTTTCGCGAGTTGATCCGCCTCAATGGTGTTGGACCGAAACTGGCCCTGGCCTTGATGTCGAGTCTGGAGGTCGACGAACTGATCCGTTGCGTGCAGTCCCAGGACACCTCGGCGCTGACCAAGGTGCCGGGCGTGGGCAAGAAAACCGCCGAGCGTCTGCTGGTCGAACTCAAGGATCGCTTCAAGGCCTGGGAAACCTCGCCGGCCATGTTCGCCCTGGTGCCGAACCAGCCGGACGGCCCGGCGCCGGTCAACACCGCCGAGAACGATGCGGTCAGCGCGCTGATTTCCCTGGGCTACAAGCCACAGGAAGCGAGCAAGGCGATTTCCGCGATCAAAGAGAAAGGCCTGAGCAGCGAAGACATGATTCGACGCGCCCTGAAGGGAATGATTTAAGTGATTGAAGCTGATCGTCTGATCGCCGCCACGCACAGTCCGCGTGAGCGCGAAGAAGTCCAGGATCGGGCGATACGTCCCGTCAGCCTGGCCGAGTACATCGGCCAGCCGACCGTTCGCGAGCAGATGGAACTGTTTATCCAGGCCGCCCGTGGCCGTAGCGAATCCCTCGACCACACCCTGATCTTCGGTCCGCCGGGGCTGGGTAAAACCACGCTGGCCAACATCATCGCTCAGGAAATGGGCGTGTCGATCAAGAGCACTTCCGGTCCGGTGCTGGAGCGTCCGGGGGATCTGGCGGCGCTGTTGACCAATCTTGAGCCGCACGACGTGCTGTTCATCGATGAAATCCATCGTCTGTCGCCGATCGTCGAAGAAGTACTGTACCCGGCCATGGAAGATTTCCAGCTCGACATCATGATCGGTGAAGGGCCGGCGGCGCGTTCGATCAAACTCGATCTGCCACCGTTCACCCTGGTCGGTGCAACCACGCGGGCGGGCATGCTGACCAACCCTTTGCGCGACCGTTTCGGCATCGTCCAGCGTCTCGAGTTCTACAGCACCGCTGACCTGGCGACGATTGTCAGCCGTTCGGCGAATATCCTCGGCTTGCCGCTGGATCCGGAAGGGTCTTTCGAGATTGCCCGCCGCGCCCGTGGCACGCCGCGGATCGCCAACCGACTGTTGCGTCGGGTGCGGGATTTCGCTGAAGTCCGGGCCAAGGGCCACATCACCAAGGCTGTCGCGGATCTGGCGCTGAATCTGCTGGATGTCGACGAGCACGGTTTCGATCATCAGGACCGGCGTCTGCTGTTGACCATGATCGAGAAATTCGATGGCGGCCCGGTGGGCATCGACAGTCTGGCAGCGGCGATCAGCGAAGAGCGCCACACCATTGAAGACGTGCTCGAGCCGTACCTGATTCAGCAGGGCTACATCATGCGTACGCCGCGGGGCAGGGTGGTTACCCGTCACGCGTACCTGCATTTTGGTTTAAACATTCCGACACGAATGGGCGAGATGCCCGTGGTAGACGAGTTTCTCGATGCCGTGGACGATTGATACACATTTATTGTCGATTTATTCAGCGTTTGTACTGTCACAGGACGGTACTTTTGCGGTAAAGCCTTCCAACAATGAAAAACAGTTGCCTGGCCGGATTGGCAACCCGAGGAGTAAGCACTAGAGTATGCGCGCGCAAAACGGGCTTGAGCCGTTCGCACATCGTTGTCGCGTTTATTACGAGGACACCGATGCGGGCGGCATCGTGTATTACGTTAATTACCTCAAGTTTATGGAACGGGCTCGAACCGAGCGGCTCCGCGAGCTGGGCTTTGCCCAGTCGGCGCTGGCAGGGGAGGACCTGTTGTTCGTCGTGCATTCCAGCGAAGCGCGTTATCACGCGCCGGCGCGACTGGATGACGAGCTTCTGGTAAGCGCTGATGTAATCGAATTGAACCGTGCCAGCCTGCGCTTTCGACAGCAGGTCAGGCGGGCAACGGATAATGTGCTGCTCTGCGAAGGGCAGTTTCTGGTGGCCTGTGTGCGCACTAACAGTTTGAAACCCCGGGCCCTTCCCGAAGACCTGCGTGCGGCCTTTGCCGACGCGGTCGGCACGGGTACACACTCAAAGCAGGAGATAAAGCGTGGAAGCTAACGTCGTCGACCATTCCTCCATGTGGAGCCTGGTCAGCAATGCCAGCATCGTGGTGCAGTTGGTAATGTTGACTCTGGTGGCCGCATCGGTGACCTCATGGATCATGATCTTTCAGCGCAGCAATCTGATACGCGCCGGTCGACGTGCCCTCGAGAGCTTCGAGGAGCGCTTCTGGTCGGGTATCGACCTGTCCAAACTCTACCGTCAGGCCGGCAGCAACCCGGATCCGGATTCGGGTGTCGAGCAGATCTTCCGTGCCGGCTTCAAGGAGTTCTCCCGTCTGCGTCAGCAGCCTGGCGTCGATCCTGAAGCGGTGATGGAAGGTGTGGCCCGTGCCATGCGCGTCGCCATCTCCCGCGAAGAAGAAAAACTCGAGCAGAGCCTGCCGTTCCTCGCCACCGTCGGCTCGGTCAGCCCGTACATCGGTCTGTTCGGTACCGTGTGGGGGATCATGAACTCCTTCCGTGGTCTGGCCAGCGCCCAGCAAGCCACCCTGGCCACCGTGGCACCCGGCATCGCCGAAGCCCTGATCGCCACCGCGATCGGTCTGTTCGCCGCGATCCCGGCCGTTATCGCTTACAACCGTTTCTCTGCCCGCAGCGAAACCTTGCTGAGCCGCTACTACACCTTCGCCGATGAATTCCAGGCGATCCTGCACCGCAAAGTGCACACCAGCGAAGAATAAGCAGGTATTTCCCGATGGCTTTAATCACTCGAGCCCGACACAAGCGCAAGCCGGTCGCCGAGATGAACGTAGTGCCTTACATCGACGTGATGCTGGTGCTGCTGGTCATCTTCATGGTGACTGCGCCGATGCTCAATCAGGGCGTGAAAGTGGATCTGCCCAAGGTTTCCAGCGAAGCCTTGCCGCAGGACAACAACACCCAGGTGCTGACCATTTCGATCAAGTCGGACAAGACCTACTACTGGAACCTTGGCAGCGAAGTCGACACCGAGAAGCAGCAGGACCGGGCCATGACCCTGCCACAGATGACCGATGCGGTGACCAAGATCATTCGCGCCGGCACTGAAGGTGGCAAGCGTACCCAGGTTTTCATCCGTGGCGACAAGTCCGTCGATTATGGCTCCGTCATGGGCGCCATGGGCGGGTTGCAGAAAGCCGGGGTCGGTAACGTTGGCTTGATCACCGAGGCGCCCTGATGCAGCAACAGCGAGAGCCGTCCGCCTCGGAAAGCTACTTCTGGCCTAGTGTCTGGGCGATTGGCTTGCACGTGCTGGTGTTCGGCATGCTGTTTGTCAGTTTCGCCCTGACCCCGGAGCTACCGCCAGCCAAGCCGATTGTTCAGGCGACCCTGTACCAGCTGAAATCGAAAAGTCAGGCAACCACTCAGACCAATCAGAAGATTGCGGGTGAGGCGAAGAAATCCGCCGCGCGCCAGACCGAAGTCGAGCAGATGGAGCAGAAAAAGGTCGAGCAGGAAGCGGTGAAGGCTGCGGAACAAAAGAAAGAAGAAGCGGCTCAAAAGGCCGAGGAAGCCAAGAAGGCCGATGAGGCGAAGAAAGCGGACGAGGCGAAGAAGGCTGATGAAGCCAAGAAAGCCGACGACGCCAAGAAAGCCGCCGAAGCCAAGAAGGCAGAAGAGAAACAATTGGCTGATATAGCCAAGAAGAAAGCCGAAGAAGAAGCCAAAAAGGCTGCTGAAGAAGAGGCCAAGAAAGCGGCCGCTGAAGAAGCCAAGAAGAAGATCGTCGAAGACGCGAAAAAGAAAGCCGCCGAAGACGCCAAGAAGAAAGCTGAAGCTGAAGAGGCGAAGAAGAAAGTCGCCGAAGACGCGAAGAAGAAAGCTGCTGCCGATGCTGCGAAGAAGAAAGCGCAGGAAGCGGCACGTAAATCCGCCGAAGACAAAAAGGCTCAGGCCCTGGCAGATTTGCTTTCCGACACGCCGCAGCGCCAGCAGGCCTTGGCCGATGAGCAGGGCGACGAAGTTGCGGGCAGTTTCGATGACCTGATTCGTGCGCGGGCAGCAGAAGGCTGGGCGCGTCCACCTTCAGCACGCAAAGGCATGACGGTTGTGCTGCAGATCGGCATGTTGCCGGACGGTACGGTGACCTCGGTCGGCGTGGCCAAGTCCAGTGGCGACGGTCCGTTCGATGCGTCGGCAGTGGCAGCGGTCAAGAATATTGGACGTTTGACGGAAATGCAGGGAATGAAGCCGAGCGATTTCGCTCCGTATCGTTCATTCAAGATGACATTCACACCTGAGGATCTAGCCTTGTGAGAAACCTTCTTCGAGGAATGCTGGTCGTGATCTGCTGCATGGCAGGGATCGCGATGGCGGATGAAAAGAACATTCTGGTCACCAGCGGCAGCGATCGGGCGACTCCGATCGCCGTCGTACCGTTCGGTTTCCAGGGCGGTGCCGTCCTGCCGGATGACATGGCTGAAATCATTGGTAACGATTTGCGCAACTCGGGCTATTACTCGCCGATTCCAAAGCAAAACATGATCAGTCAGCCAAGCCAGCCAAGCGAAATCATCTTCCGTGACTGGAAGGCGGTGGGCGCGCAATACATGATGGTCGGCAGCATCGTGCCGGCCGGTGGCCGTCTGCAGGTGCAGTGGGCTTTGTTCAACGTCGCCACCGAACAGAAAGTGGCTGACGGCAGTGTGTCCGGTACCACCGAACAACTGCGCGACATGGCGCACTACATCTCCGATCAGTCGTTCGAAAAACTGACCGGTATCAAAGGTGCATTCTCGACTCGCCTGCTGTACGTCACGGCCGAGCGTTTCTCCGAGAAGAACACCCGTTACACCCTGCAGCGTTCGGACTATGACGGCGCCCGTGCCGTGACCCTGCTGCAATCGCGTGAGCCGATCCTGTCGCCGCGTTTTGCACCGGACGGCAAGCGTATCGCTTATGTGTCGTTCGAGCAGAAGCGTCCGCGCATCTTCATGCAGAACATCGACACCGGTCGCCGCGAGCAGATCACCAACTTCGAAGGCTTGAACGGCGCGCCAGCCTGGTCGCCGGATGGCAATCGCCTGGCGTTCGTGCTGTCGAAAGACGGTAACCCGGACATCTACGTGATGAACCTCGGTTCGCGTCAGATCACCCGCGTAACCGCAGGTCCTGGCATCAATACCGAACCGTACTGGGGCAAGGATGGTTCGACCATCTACTTCACCTCCGACCGTGGCGGCAAACCGCAGATCTACAAGACCAGTGCTGGCGGTGGCGGTGCCGAGCGTGTGACGTTCGTGGGCAACTACAACGCCAACCCCAAGCTTTCGGCGGATGAAAAGACCCTGGTGATGATCCATCGTCAGGACGGTTTCACCAATTTCAAAGTGGCGGCTCAGGATTTGCAGCGCGGAAGTGTAAAAATCCTCACTGATAGCACTCTGGACGAGTCGCCTACTGTTGCGCCCAACGGCACCATGGTAATCTACGCCACCCGCCAGCAGGGCCGGGGAGTCTTGATGCTCGTGTCCATTAATGGACGCGTGAGGCTCCCGCTTCCTACCGCTCAAGGCGAAGTCAGAGAACCGTCCTGGTCCCCTTACCTGAACTGACGCGGCGCTTTACGTTTTACTTAACACACTGGGGTTCATTAGGAGTTTCACGATGGAAATGCTGAAGTTTGGTAAATTTGCTGCGCTGGCTCTGGCCATGGCTGTAGCTGTAGGTTGCTCGTCCAAAGGCGGCGACAACGCCGGTGAAGGCGCTGTTGATCCAAACGCTGGTTACGGCGCAAACACTGGTGCAGTTGACGGTTCCCTGAGCGAAGAAGCTGCTCTGCGCGCAATCACCACCTTCTACTTCGAATACGACAGCTCGGACCTGAAGCCAGAAGCCATGCGCGCTCTGGACGTTCACGCCAAAGACCTGAAAGCAAACGGCGCTCGCGTTGTTCTGGAAGGCAACACCGACGAACGTGGTACTCGTGAGTACAACATGGCACTGGGCGAGCGTCGTGCGAAAGCCGTTCAGCGCTACCTGGTACTGCAAGGTGTTTCCCCAGCTCAGCTGGAACTGGTTTCCTACGGCGAAGAGCGTCCAGTTGCTACCGGCAACGACGAGCAGTCCTGGGCTCAAAACCGTCGCGTCGAACTGCGTAAGTAATTCGATATGCGAACGTGCCGTCGTGCTGTAACTGTTCTGGCTCTCAGCCTCGCGCCGCTTGCGGCGTGGGCTGCGGTTCCTGTGGTCGATGACAACTCCGGTTATAACAATAGCGGGAGCAGTTATCCGCCTGCAGGTTACGGTACGAACGGCGCCTATGCCGGGGGAGCGGCTTCGGCCCCTGCCTCGGCAAACGGCATGCTGTTCAACCAACTGCAACAAATGCAGGATCAACTGTCGCGCCAGCAAGGCGTGATCGAAGAACTGCAGAACCAGGTTTCGCGCATGAAACAGGAATCCCTGGAGCGATACCAGGATCTTGATCGGCGCATAGGATCCGGCGTTGCACCAGCCGCGACTCCCGAGAATTCTTCTGCCGGTGGCGATGCAAGTGCTGCTGCCGGTGCTGCTGCTGGAGCCGGCGCCGCTGCTGCCGCCCAGGCACCTGCCGCAGGTAGCGAACCGGCTGATCCGGCCAAGGAAAAGCTGTATTACGATGCCGCTTTCGACCTGATCAAAGCCAAGGATTTCGACAAGGCCAGCCAGGCGTTTGCCGCATTCCTGCGTAAATACCCGAACAGCCAATACGCGGGCAACGCCCAGTACTGGCTGGGTGAAGTGAACCTGGCCAAAGGCGATCTGCAAGGTGCAGGTCAGGCTTTTGCCAAGGTTTCGCAGCTGTATCCCAAGCACGCCAAAGTGCCGGATTCGCTGTACAAGCTGGCTGACGTAGAGCGCCGCCTCGGTCATACCGACAAGGTCAAAGGCATTCTGCAGCAGGTGGTGGCCCAGTATCCGGGTACGTCCGCCGCTCAGTTGGCCCAGCGCGATCTGCAACGCATGTAACAGCGTTGACCCGTTTGGAAGAAACCCGCGCTTGTCGCGGGTTTTTTCGTTAGAATTCACGCCCTTTTATGAAACACGCTTCTGGTGATCTACGCGTTGGCGGGGTTGCCAGAGGTGCCTGACGGAGGCGGACAGCCTGTTTAGCTGTTACGCCCGTGGCGACTATGCAAGACACATTGAGAATTACCGAAGTTTTCTACTCGTTGCAGGGGGAAACGCGGACTGCCGGGTTGCCCACTGTTTTTGTGCGCCTGACCGGTTGCCCCTTGCGTTGCCAATACTGCGACAGCGCCTACGCGTTCAGCGGTGGCACGATCCGTACCCTCGACGACATCCTCGAGCAAGTGGCCGGCTTTCGCCCGCGCTACGTCTGCGTCACTGGCGGTGAGCCGTTGGCACAGCCCAATGCAATCCCTTTGCTCAAGCAATTATGCGATGCCGGCTACGAGGTCTCGCTGGAAACCAGCGGCGCTCTCGACATCTCGGCGGTCGATTCGCGGGTCAGTCGGGTGGTCGACCTGAAGACGCCAGACTCCAAAGAAGCCCATCGTAACCGTTACGAGAACATCGAACTGCTGACGCCCAACGATCAGGTGAAGTTTGTCATCTGCTCGAGGGACGACTATGACTGGGCGGTATCGAAGCTGATCCAGTACGGTCTTGAGCGACGTGCGGGTGAAGTGCTGTTTTCCCCAAGTCACCACGACCTGAACGCTCGGGATCTGGCGGACTGGGTGGTGGCGGATAACCTGCCAGTGCGCCTGCAACTGCAGCTGCATAAATATCTATGGAATGATGAGCCGGGGCGCTGAGATGACTGAACAACTGAACACTAGCCAAAAACGTGCGGTAATCCTGCTGTCGGGTGGCCTGGACTCGGCCACTGTCGTGGCCATGGCCCGCGCTGAAGGCTACGCCTGCTACACCATGAGTTTCGATTACGGTCAGCGTTCCTACGCCGAACTGCATGCCGCCGCTCGCGTTGCCCGCGATCTGGGCGTGGTCGAGCACAAGGTGATCGGCCTGAACTTGAACGGGATGGGCGGTTCGGCTCTGACGGACACCAGCATCGATATCCCGGAAGAATTGGGTGAAGGCATCCCGGTGACTTACGTGCCGGCGCGCAACACGGTTTTCCTGTCGCTGGCCCTGGGCTGGGCTGAAGTGCTCGGCGCCCGCGACATCTTTATCGGCGTCAACGCGGTGGACTACTCCGGTTACCCGGATTGCCGTCCCGAGTTCATCGAGTCGTTCGAGCGCATGGCCAATCTGGCAACCAAGGCTGGCGTCGAAGGCAATGGTTTCCGCATCCAGGCACCGCTGCAGAATCTGAGCAAGGCGCAGATCGTCCAGGCGGGGGTGAAGCTTGGCGTTGATTATGGGCTGACCGTTTCCTGCTATCAGGCCGACGATGATGGCCGCGCTTGCGGCAAATGCGACAGCTGCCGACTGCGTGCAGAAGGCTTCGCGGCGGCCGGAATCAGCGACCCGACACCTTATTTTTGATTTTTTTCAAATTAGGTGTTGAATAGTCCTTAAAAATCAGTATTATACGCGCCACCACACAGCGGGTCGTTAGCTCAGTTGGTAGAGCAGTTGGCTTTTAACCAATTGGTCGTAGGTTCGAATCCCACACGACCCACCATATTTGGCGGTTTAGAAAATCCGGAAGGCCCACGAAAGTGAGGATTTCCGGGTTTTTTTTTGCCTGCGATTCGGGCATTCCTCCCTTCGTTTCTTCCCTCCGTGACACAGGTCAGAATCATCTTTTGTATCAACGGGATATTCTGTAGCCTTGCGCAGCTTCATTGCTGTCCGTGCCTGATAATACTCACTTTCCCGGCGGTACCCTCAAGCGGTCCGGAGCCGGGTGTATACTCGACTTTCGCGCGAATGCGCCTGCAGGTCTTGCGAACATGACGCAGATTTCCGAACGCCTTCTGGTACAAGCCCACCTCGACGCCAAGCAGCCCAAGCCGCTGACAGCCGAGGAAGAAGCTTATTACCGTTCCGCCATCGCCGACGAGCTCAAGGCTCAGGACGCGGTGCTGGTTGCCCACTTTTATTGCGATCCGATCATCCAGGCCCTCGCCGAAGAAACCGGCGGTTGTGTTTCCGACTCCCTGGAAATGGCTCGCTTCGGCAACGCCCATCCGGCCAAGACCGTGGTGGTTGCCGGCGTGAAATTCATGGGCGAGACCGCGAAGATTCTCAACCCTGAAAAGCGCGTGCTGATGCCGACCCTGGAAGCGACCTGCTCGCTGGATCTGGGTTGCCCGGTGGACGAGTTCTCGGCGTTCTGCGATCAGCATCCGGAGCGCACCGTGGTGGTGTATGCCAACACCTCGGCCGCCGTCAAAGCCCGGGCCGACTGGGTCGTGACCTCCAGTTGTGCACTGGAAATCGTCGAAAGCCTGATGGACAACGGCGAAACCATTATCTGGGGTCCGGACAAGCACCTGGGCACCTACATCCAGCGTCAGACCGGCGCCGACATGCTGCTCTGGGATGGTGCATGCATCGTCCATGAGGAGTTCAAGTCCAAGCAGCTGGAAGACATGAAAGCGCTGTACCCGGACGCCGCCATTCTGGTGCATCCGGAGTCGCCGACCTCGGTGATCGAGTTGGCGGACGCCGTCGGTTCTACCAGTCAGCTGATTGCCGCCGCTCAATCGCTGCCGAACAAGACCCTGATCGTGGCCACTGATCGCGGCATCTTTTACAAGATGCAGCAGCTGTGCCCGGACAAGGTCTTCATCGAGGCGCCAACCGCCGGTAACGGCGCGGCATGCCGCAGTTGCGCACATTGCCCGTGGATGGCCATGAACACCCTTGAACGCACGCTGAGGTGCCTGAAGGAGGGCTCGAACGAGATCTTCGTCGACCCGGCCCTGATCCCGCAGGCGATTCGTCCGCTGAAACGCATGCTCGATTTCACTCAGGCAGCACGGATGAAGCTGGCCGGCAACGCCTGACCTTGCGACGCAAACAAAAACGCCCCGATTGGATCGGGGCGTTTTTGCATCTGGAGGATTATTTGGCTTTCTTTGGAATTCGCACAAGCTGCGTGTCGGAGTAGATGTCATGCCAAGCGCGCTTCTGCTTATCGAGCAGCGACCAGAAGAACCCCAGGCCCAGGCACAGCCACGACGCAATCGACACCATGAACCGCAGCAACGCCTGCCACAGGCTGATCGCAGTGCCATCGGCGTTCTGCACGCGAATGCCCCAGACCTGCATGCCCAGGGTCTGCCCGGCGTGGGTCCAGAATTTGGCAAAGAAGCCAAACAGCACCAACAGCAACACCGTGGAGTACAGCGGATCGCCATCCAGCTGCCCGGCATCGGTCATGACGCGTAGGCGCTCTTCGCCGATGATTGCCGCCTGGATCAGCTTGTAAACAAAACCGGTCACGATCAGCAGAGCGGTGCACAGCAAAAAGTCATAGAACATCGCTGCCAGACGACGACCCAGGCCGACGGCGGGGAAATCGCCCTGGGGGGTGAGCAGGTGTTTCGACATGGCAGCCTCTGGACGGAAAGTGAAGCGCCATTTTACGGATTTGCGCCCACAAAAAAGCCCCTGATATCAATATCAGGGGCTTTTTCGTAACAGAAGATCAGCCTTCGGCTTGTACTTCGTCAGCCTGCATGCCTTTCTGGCCCTGCACAGCAACGAAGGTCACTTTCTGGCCTTCTTTCAGGCTTTTGAAGCCGTTGCCCTGAATGGCGCGGAAATGCACGAACAGATCCGGACCGCTTTCTGGAGTGATAAAACCAAAACCTTTCTCGTCGTTAAACCACTTGACGGTACCGCTCTGACGTGTGGACATTTCTTATTTCCTTTGACGCAAAAATTGATGACAGTCTCCTTCTCATGAAAGAGTACTGGGGCTGGTTGCAGGAGAGTAAGAAGACGTCGAACGGGATGTAGCTAACTTGTAGGCTACTGCCCAGGTCACGATTCCAAGCTGACCCATGCAAACACAGTGGACAAACTCTACGCCAACTACGGGAGAAAAAACAAGCCCCGCGAAGGCCCCGGTTTTCCTGCGCTTGCTGGCACTTAGTCGATTCACTAGTCCGGCTTATACGATTAGCTTGTTCAATTGTTTTCGAACGTTATAAGCCAAGTTCAAATTCGAATCGTATGTAAGTGGAGTGCACTGTTTTATGGCGATTGCGTTACACATTAGTGCACGCATAACGCAATCGCGTTACTTATAGAAACAGTCAATCAACCGCGATAGTAGCGTTGTGGAACAAATGGCATTTTGCTTACAAGCAATGGCACCTTTTTCCCACGAACAATTGCCCAAACGGCCGTATCGAGTGCGACGTAGGCGCTGTCCAGGTAACCCATGGCCAACGGGCCGCCCAGGGTCGGGCCGAACCCGCCGCTGCACACGCTACCGACGATTTCGCCAGCGTCGTTGACGATCTCTGCACCTTCACGGACCGGCGTACGCTCTTGCGGCAGCAGGCCGACGCGTTTGCGCTGAACGCCGTTTTGCTGTTGAGCGAAGACTTGCTCCGCACCCGGGAAACCACCGGCGCGCGCACCATCGGCACGCCGAGGTTTGGAGATTGCCCACAACAGGCTGGCTTCGATCGGTGTGGTCTCGGTGTTCATGTCGTGGCCGTACAGGCACAGGCCGGCTTCCAGGCGCAGCGAGTCACGGGCGCCAAGGCCGATGGCGGCGACTTCCGGTTCGGCCAGCAGGGCGCGGGCGAGTTTTTCCGCATCGGCTGCCGGAACCGAGATTTCATAACCGTCTTCACCGGTGTAGCCCGAGCGGCTGACAAAGCAGTCAACGCCCAGCAGCTTCACGCGGGTGAATTGCATGAAAGTCATTTTCGCCACTTCCGGCGCCAGGCGTGCCAGCACGGTCACGGCAGCCGGGCCTTGCAGGGCGAGCAGGGCGCGTTCTTCGAACAGCTGTTCAATCTTGCATTGATCGCCGATGTGTTTTTGCAGATGGGCCAGGTCCTGGTCCTTGCATGCGGCGTTGACCACCAGGAACAGCTCGTCATTGCCGAGGTTGGCGACCATCAGGTCATCGAGGATGCCGCCGGTTTCGTTGGTGAACATTGCGTAGCGCTGCATGCCCACCGGCAGGTCGATGATGTCTACCGGCACCAGGGTTTCCAGGGCTTTGGCGGCATTGGCGCCGGTCAGGCGGATCTGGCCCATGTGCGAGACATCGAACAGCCCGGCCTGCTCACGGGTGTGCTGGTGTTCCTTCATCACGCCCAGCGGGTATTGCACCGGCATGTCGTAGCCGGCGAACGGCACCATGCGGGCGCCGAGTTCGAGGTGCAGAGCGTGCAGCGGGGTTTTCGACAGTTGTTCAGTGGACATGCGTGACTCCTTGATTCACACCAACCCTCTCCCGGAGGGAGAGGGGGCCAGTTTTGTGTTCTCTCCCAAAGGGAGAGCGAGTTTATGGCGCGATCAGCACTCGATAATGTTGACCGCCAGACCGCCACGGGCGGTCTCCTTATATTTGCTTTTCATGTCGGCGCCGGTCTGGCGCATGGTGCGGATGACCTTGTCGAGGGAGACGAAGTGCTGCCCGTCTCCGCGCATGGCCATGCGCACGGCGTTGATCGCCTTGACCGAGCCCATGGCGTTGCGCTCGATGCACGGCACCTGCACCAGCCCGCCGATCGGATCGCAGGTCAGGCCGAGGTTGTGTTCCATGCCGATTTCAGCGGCGTTTTCCACTTGCTGAACGCTGCCGCCGAGGACTTCGCACAACGCACCAGCTGCCATCGAACAGGCCACGCCGACCTCGCCCTGACAGCCGACTTCGGCGCCGGAGATCGAGGCGTTTTCCTTGTACAGAATGCCGATGGCCGCCGCAGTCAGCAGAAAACGCACCACGCCGTCATCGTTCGCGCCGGGAATGAAGCGCATGTAGTAATGCAGCACCGCAGGAATGATCCCCGCTGCGCCATTGGTCGGTGCCGTGACCACGCGCCCGCCGTTGGCGTTTTCTTCGTTGACGGCCAGAGCGTAGAGGTTGACCCAGTCCAGCACCGACAGCGGATCGCGCAGCGACGATTCCGGGTTCTTGCACAGCTGCCGGTGCAACGCCGCCGCCCGCCGCTTGACCTTCAGGCCTCCCGGCAGGATGCCTTCGTTGCGACAGCCGGCGGCCACGCAGTCCTGCATCACTTGCCAGATTCTCAGCAGGCCGGCGCGGGTTTCCGCTTCCGGGCGCCAGGCGCTTTCGTTGGTCAGCATCACCTGGCTGATCGACAGACCGTAGGTGGCGCAGTGACCGAGCAAGTCCTTGGCACTCTTGAACGGGAAGGTCAGCGGGGTGGCGTCTTCGACGATACGGTCGGCGCCAGCCGCATCTTCGTCGACCACGAAACCACCGCCGACCGAGTAGTACTCGCGGCTGCGGATCTGCAATCCCGCCGCATCGAAGGCACGGAAGATCATGCCGTTGGGGTGATAGGCCAACGGCTTGCGGATCATTGCCAAGTGTTCTTTCTCGTTGAACGCAATGCTGTGTTCGCCAAGCAGGTTCAAACGCCCGTTGCCACGAATCTCCGAGAGACGGGCGGCGACGGTTTCGGTATTCACGGTGTCCGGGTGTTCACCTTCCAGGCCCAGCAGCACGGCCTTGTCGCTGCCGTGTCCCTTGCCGGTGGCGCCGAGGGATCCATACAACTCGACCCTGACGCTGGTGGTGGCCGACAACAGGTTTTCCCGACGCAGGCCTTCGACGAAGCGCGCGGCTGCGCGCATCGGGCCGACGGTGTGGGAGCTGGAGGGGCCGATGCCAATCTTGAACAGGTCGAACACGCTTAACGACATGAGTTGTTCTCCGGTTTCTTGTTATAGGAATTGGCGGAATATCAGGCTTGATGCATTTCCTTGTGGGAGCGGGCTTGCTCGCGAATGCGGTGAATCAGTCGCCATCAATGTTGCCTGGCACACCGCATTCGCGAGCAAGCCCGCTCCCACAGGGGGATCTGTGGTGATGCTGAAATCGGGGCAGGTAAACCTGCCCCCCTATTCGTTTAAGCGTAGCTTTCGATCGACGGGCAGGCGCAGACCAGGTTGCGGTCGCCGAACACGTTGTCGACGCGACCGACCGGCGGCCAGTACTTGCCTTCGATCAACGACGCCACCGGGTACACCGCTTGTTCGCGGCTGTACGGGTGAGTCCACTCGCCCACCAGTTCCGCTGCGGTGTGCGGAGCGTTCTTCAGCGGGTTGTCGTCTTTGTCCAGGGTGCCGTTTTCCACTGCGCGGATTTCTTCGCGGATGCGGATCATGGCGTCGCAAAAGCGGTCCAGCTCTTCCTTGGATTCGCTTTCGGTCGGCTCGATCATCAGCGTGCCGGCCACCGGGAACGACATGGTCGGTGCGTGGAAGCCGAAGTCGATCAGGCGCTTGGCGACGTCATCGACGCTGATGCCGCTGCTGTCTTTCAGCGGGCGCAGATCCAGGATGCACTCGTGCGCCACCAGACCGTTGCTGCCGGTGTACAGCACTGGGTAGTGCTCTTCCAGGCGACGGGAAATGTAGTTGGCATTGAGGATCGCCAGTTGCGAAGCGCGCTTGAGACCTGCGCCACCCATCATGCGAATGTACATCCAGGTGATCGGCAGAATGCTCGCGCTGCCGAACGGTGCTGCGCAGACCGCGCCTTCCTTGCGTTCCATGTGGCCGTGGCCCGGCAGGAACGGAGTCAGGTGCGATTTCACGCCGATCGGGCCGACGCCCGGGCCGCCACCACCGTGCGGGATGCAGAAAGTCTTGTGCAGGTTCAGGTGCGACACGTCGCCGCCGAACTTGCCCGGTGCGCAGAGGCCGACCATCGCGTTCATGTTGGCGCCGTCGATGTACACCTGGCCGCCGTTGTCATGAATGATGCCGCAGATTTCGCGGATGCCTTCTTCGAACACGCCGTGGGTCGACGGGTAAGTGATCATCAGCGCCGCGAGGTGTTCGCGGTGCTCGATGGCCTTGGCGCGCAGGTCTTCGATGTCCACGTTGCCACGGGCGTCGCACGCGGTCACGACCACGCGCATGCCGGCCATGTTGGCGGTCGCCGGGTTGGTGCCGTGGGCGGACGACGGGATCAGGCAGATGTCGCGACGGTCTTCGCCACGGCTCTGGTGATAGGCGCGAATCGCCAGCAGACCGGCGTACTCACCTTGGGAACCGGCGTTCGGTTGCAGGGAGATCGAGTCGTAACCGGTGGCGGCGCAGAGCATCGCTTCCAGTTCGTCGGTCAGTTGCTGGTAACCGGCGCTTTGCTCGGCTGGGGCGAACGGGTGCAGCGCACCGAATTCGGCCCAGGTCACCGGGATCATTTCGCTGGCGGCGTTGAGTTTCATGGTGCACGAGCCCAGCGGGATCATGGTGCGATCCAGTGCCAGGTCCTTGTCCGCCAGTTTGCGCAGGTAGCGCATCAGCTCGGTTTCCGAGTGATAGCGGTTGAACACCGGGTGGCTGAGGATCGGCGACTGACGCACCAGCGCGGCTGGAATGGTGCTTTGCGCGGCAGCGGCGAGAGCAGCGAACTCCGGCAGGGTCTTGCCGTCGGCGAACAGGCCCCACAGGGTTTCAATGTCGGCCTGGGTGGTGGTTTCGTCGACCGACAAGCCCAGACGCTGGGCGTCGATCACCCGCAGGTTGATCTGTTGGGCGCGAGCCTTGTCATGCAGCGCGGCGGTTTGTGCGCCGGTGGCGAGGGTCAGGGTGTCGAAGAAGCTGGTTTGCTCGACGGTCACGCCCAGTGCGCTCAGGCCCTTGGCCAGGATCGCGGTCAGGTGATGCACGCGGTTGGCGATCTGGGTCAGGCCTTTCGGGCCGTGATACACGGCGTACATGCTGGCGATGTTGGCCAGCAGCACTTGCGCGGTGCAGATGTTCGACGTGGCTTTCTCGCGGCGGATGTGTTGCTCGCGGGTCTGCATCGCCAGACGCAGGGCCGGCTTACCGAAGCGGTCAACCGAGACACCGACCAGGCGGCCCGGCATGTCGCGCTTGAACGCATCTTTGGTGGAGAAGTAAGCCGCGTGCGGGCCACCGAAGCCCAGCGGCACGCCGAAGCGTTGCGCGCTGCCGATGGCCACGTCGGCGCCGAATTCGCCCGGCGGGGTCAGCAGGGTCAGAGCCAGCAGGTCAGCGGCGACGGCGACCAGTGCGTTGGCGGCGTGGAAGCGTTCGGTCAGTTCGCGATAGTCGAACACATCACCATTGCTGGCCGGGTATTGCAGCAGCGCGCCGAAGAACGGCGTCACGTCGGTCAGCTCACGCTCATCGCCCACGACTACGTCGATGCCCAGAGGCTCGGCACGGGTGCGCAGCACGTCGAGGGTTTGCGGATGGCTGTGGATCGAGGCGAAGAACTGGTGGCTGCCCTTGTTCTTGCTCAGACGTTTGCAGAAGGTCATGGCTTCGGCGGCGGCGGTGGCTTCGTCGAGCAGGGAGGCGTTGGCGATCGGCAGGCCGGTGAGGTCGCTGATCAGGGTCTG
Organism: Pseudomonas sp. DR 5-09; assembly: GCF_001655595.1. Lineage (NCBI taxonomy): Bacteria > Pseudomonadati > Pseudomonadota > Gammaproteobacteria > Pseudomonadales > Pseudomonadaceae > Pseudomonas > Pseudomonas sp. DR 5-09. Next base: position 4,985,498 of record NZ_CP011566.1, on the reverse strand, counting down.
GAAGTTCAGCAGCGCTTCGAGACGGCCCTGGGAAATTTCCGGCTGGTACGGGGTGTAAGCGGTGTACCAAGCCGGGTTTTCTAGCAGGTTGCGCAGGATCGGCGATGGCGTGTGGCAGTTGTAGTAGCCCTGGCCGATGTAGGTCTTGAACAGCTGGTTCTTGCCGGCGATGCCTTTGATCATCGCCAGGGCATCGGCTTCGCTCAGGCCGTCGTCGAGGCCGAGCACGCTGGTGCCCTTGATGCTTTCCGGGATGACGCTGGCGCTCAGGGCTTCGAGCGAGTCGAAGCCGAGGCTGTTGAGCATGGCTTGTTCGTCACCGGCGCGCGGGCCGATGTGACGGGCGATGAATTCGTTGGCGGTGCCGAGATTTACTTGGGTCATTTCAGATTCCTCAGGCTTCGGCTTGGGCTTTGATCAGGCGGTCGTAGGCGTCCTGATCCAGCAGCTTGGCGACGGCGGTCGCGTCGGTTGGCTTGAAGCGGAAGAACCAGCCTTCGCCCAGCGGATCTTCGTTGACCAGTTCAGGGCTGTCTTCCAGGGCCGGGTTAGTGGCCAGGACTTCACCGTCCAGTGGCATGTAAACGCCGCTGGCGGCTTTTACCGATTCCACGGTGGCGGCTTCGGCGCCTTTGTCGTACGCCTGCAATTCAGGCAGTTGCACGAACACCACGTCGCCCAGGGCGTTCTGCGCGAAAGCGGTGATGCCAACGGTGACAGAACCATCGGCTTCGGCGCGCAGCCATTCGTGATCTTCAGTAAAACGCAACTCGCTCATGGAATCTCCTAGGGGCCAGACTCGTCTGGTGGACGCGGTGGAATACTCGGGCGGCAATGCCCTGATTTTATGAGCGGTTACTTAGCAAGAACGCGGCCAATGTAAAAATATCGTTATAAATCAACGGTTTGATTGATTTGTGTGCGGGTGCGAACACGTTGGCTGTAGCGAAATCGCTACGGCGTGAGACGAAGAAAAAAGCTGAACCGGATCAAAGCCTTGCACAGCGGTGATCGGAGGAGGGTGTAGCGATATCGTTCCGCTGTAGCGCTTTCAGTACAGATGGAGGTCGCTTTTGAACGGATTTCGAATCCGCCACATACCTTGTGGGAGCGAGCCTGCTCGCGAAGAGGCTGTGTCAGTCGCCATCATTGCTTGCTGGACCACCATCGCGAGCAGGCTCGCTCCCACAGGGAATTTGCGGTGGATCAGGGTTTGTTGGGGATGCCGTACTTGCGCAGCCGATGGGCGATTGCGGTGTGCGAGGTTTGCAGGCGGCTGGCCAGTTGGCGGGTCGAGGGGTAGCTGACGTAGAGTTTTTCCAGCAGCGATTTCTCGAAGGCTTCGACCGCTTCTTCCAGGCTGTCGACGTCGGTGTCGGTCTGGCGTGCCACGGAGGTGCCGGCGATGTCGAGGTCGCCGATGTCCACCAGGCTGCTTTCGCAGATCGCGGCGGCGCGGAAGATCACGTTCTGCAATTGCCGCACGTTGCCCGGCCAGCGGTTGCCGAGCAGCGCCGGGTAAGTGCCCGGGGCGAGGCGGCAGACCGGGCGCTGGATCTGCGCGCAGGCCTGCTGCATGAAATAGCGCGCCAGCAACAGAATGTCCTGACCGCGTTCACGTAGCGGCGGTACTTCGACGTTGAGCACGTTGAGGCGGTAGAACAGGTCTTCGCGGAACAGGCCTTCGCTGACCATTTTCTCCAGGTCGCGGTGGGTCGCGCTGAGAATCCGCACGTTGACCTTTACCTCACGATCGCCGCCGACCCGACGGAAGCTGCCGTCGTTGAGAAAGCGCAGCAGCTTGGCCTGCAAGTACGGCGACATCTCGCCGATTTCGTCGAGGAACACTGTGCCCTGGTTGGCCAGTTCCATCAGCCCCGGTTTGCCGCCGCGTTGCGCGCCGGTGAAGGCGCCGGGGGCGTAGCCGAACAGTTCGCTTTCGGCGAGGTTCTCCGGCAGGGCCGCGCAGTTCAGTGCGAGGAAGGGCGCGTTGTGCCGGGCGCTGATGGCGTGACAGGCGCGGGCCACCAGTTCCTTGCCGGTGCCGGTTTCGCCCTGGATCAGCAGCGGCGCGTCGAGGGCCGCCACCCGTTGGGCGCGGGCCTTGAGGGTGCGGATTGGCGGCGATTCACCGAGCAGCGCATCGAAACCTTCGGCATGGTCGTGATGCAGCGCCGACAGTTGTTCGCCGATGCGGTTGGGTTGATACAGCGTGAGCAGGGCGCCGGCGTCGGTGATCGGCGTGGCGTCGAGCAACAGGGTCTGGCCATTGACGGTGATTTCCCGCAGCGGCAGGCGGAAGCCTTGTTCGAGCAGGGTTTCGAGCAGACCCGGATCGTTGAACAGTTCCGAAACGCTTTCGCCCGCCGGCTCGCGACCGTACAGGGCGATCAGCGCCGGGTTGGCCAGCAGCACCTTGCCGGCGCTGTCCAGCGCCAGTACCGGGTCGGTCATCGCCGCGAGCAACGCATCGAGCTGCAAGTGCCGACGCTGGCCGGGGAGGATGTCGACCACGGTCACTGCTTCTACACCACGCACGCGAAACAGCGCATCTTTGAGTTCTTCGAGCACTTGCGGGCTCAGGGTCGGGGCGTCGATGTAGACGTTGGGCGGGATCATCTCCACCGCATCCAGATTGAGATTGCGCCCGCCGAGGATAGCCAGGACTTCCTGGGTGATGCCGACGCGGTCGATGAAGCTGACGTGGATACGCATGGGGCGGTTCTGGGTTCTGGAGTGCGGAGGGGGGCAAGTATGCCTTGATGGGGGACTGGGGTGAAATCTTGAGATCGGCGTCGTACTTGAAATCCACCCCTCACCCCAGCCCTCTCCCCAGCGGGGCGAGGGGGAAAGGGAGCAGATTGGGGGCTTTTCAAAACTTGAGTTCGGCTCGCTAATTCAGGTCGGTGTACCTTGAGCGAGCAACTCGGTCAGTCCCCTCTCCCTCCGGGAGAGGGTTAGGGTGAGGGGGCTTTTGGGGTTACTCGAAATGCTCGGGATTGACCGGATCCCCGGACTGCATATTCAGCTGCTTGCGGATGTCCTCAAACATCAGGTCGTAATGCTTGTGCACCGAGCCGATCTGGCTGTGGCTCTTGGGAATGCCGTACTTTTCGGCAATCTGCGTCACGTTGCGAGCGAAGTTGTAGGCTTCCTCCTTGGGCAGAAAGAACGGTTCGTTGACCTCTTTGCCCTGCATGCTGCCATGCAGGGTGAACTGTATCCCTTTGCCTTTCTGGGGATCGGTGAACACTTCATAGTCGAGGTGCACGTTGTAATTGACGTCGTCGTCAGTCAACGCATGCCGCTCGATATGCAAATGACCGGGTTCGAACTGGGCCATGGTTTTCTCCTTTCAAGGCATGGGAGAAGGGCAGACATGAGGTCTGCCCCCGGAGTTTCTTTTTATCGGTAGGTGATGCCCGGCGCTGCCGTGCTGACCCGCGTACCGGCGGTGCCCTGGACGATGGCTTCGATGTCCGAGAGCGAACCGATCACCGCGACCTTGCCAGTATGGCGCGCGAATTCACAGGCTGCCTGCACCTTCGGCCCCATGGAGCCGGCGGCGAAGCCCAGGCGTTCGAGTTCGTCCGGGTGGGCCTGGGCGATGGCTTTCTCGGTGGGCTTTTTGAAGTCGACGTACGCCGCGTTGACGTCGGTGGCGATCACCAGCAAGTCCGCCTCCAGCTGTTCGGCCAGCAGCGCCGAGCACAGATCCTTGTCGATCACCGCTTCAATGCCTTTGAGATTGCGCTTCTCGTCGTACATGGTCGGAATCCCGCCACCGCCGGCGCAGATCACGATGCTGCCCTTGTCCAGCAGCCACTTGATCGGGCGGATTTCAAAGATGCGTTTAGGCCGTGGGCTGGCCACCACGCGGCGGAACTTGTCGCCGTCCGGGGCAATCGCCCAGCCTTTTTCAGCGGCAAGTTTTTCTGCTTCGGCTTTCTCGTAGACCGGGCCGATCGGTTTGGTCGGGTTCTTGAAGGCCGGGTCGTTGGCATCGACTTCGACCTGGGTGAGCAGGGTGGCGAACGGGACTTCGAAGTCCAGCAGGTTGCCCAGTTCCTGTTCGATGATGTAGCCGATCATGCCTTCGGTTTCGGCACCGAGCACGTCCAGCGGGTAAGGGGTGACGGAGGTGTAGGCCGCTGCCTGCAACGACAGCAGGCCGACTTGCGGGCCATTGCCGTGGGCGATGACCAGTTGGTTGCCGGGATGGATCTTGGCGATTTGCTCGGTGGCGATGCGGATGTTGGCGCGCTGGTTGTCAGCGGTCATCGGCTCGCCACGGCGGAGCAGGGCGTTACCGCCCAAGGCTACGACGATACGCATGGTGCTTGTCCTTCTGAATAACAATAGGGTCTGACTGAACGAGCGCGGTCACTGTGGGAGCCGGGCTTGCCCGCGATGGCGCCGGGTCAGTCAGCATTGTCGTTGGCTGACACACCGCTATCGCTGGCAAGCCAGCTCCCACAGTGACCGTGTCGTGTCAGTTGGAGCTGTGCCGGTTACAGATCAGCCAAAGTCGACACCAGAATCGCCTTGATGGTGTGCATGCGGTTTTCCGCTTGCTCGAAGGCGATGCAGGCCGGCGACTCGAACACGTCGTCGGTCACTTCGATGCCATTTTTCAGGTGCGGATACTGTTCGGCGATCTGTTTGCCGACCTTGGTATCGCTGTTGTGGAACGCCGGCAGGCAGTGCATGAACTTGGTGCGCGGGTTGCCGGTGGCTTTCATCAGTTCGACGTTGACCTGGTACGGCAGCAGTTGCTGGATACGCTCGGCCCAGGCTTCCACCGGCTCGCCCATCGATACCCAGACGTCGGTGTGGATGAAGTCCACGCCCTTGACCGCGGCTTTCGGGTCTTCGGTCAGGGTGATGCGCGCGCCGCTTTCCTCTGCGTATTTTTTGCAGCGATCCACCAGGTCGTCGTGGGGCCACAGGGCTTTCGGCGCACAGATGCGCACGTCCATACCGAGTTTGGCGCCGATCAGCAGCAGCGAGTTGCCCATGTTGTTGCGCGCGTCGCCCAGGTAGGCGTAGCTGATTTCGTGGATCGGCTTGTCGGCGTGCTCACGCATGGTCAGCACGTCGGCGATCATCTGGGTCGGGTGATATTCATCGGTCAGGCCGTTGAACACCGGCACGCCGGCGAACTTGGCCAGCTCTTCGACGATTTCCTGCTTGAAGCCACGGTACTCGATGGCGTCGTACATGCGCCCCAGCACGCGGGCTGTGTCCTTCATGCTTTCCTTGTGGCCGATCTGCGAGGAGTTCGGATCGATGTAGGTGACGTTGGCGCCCTGGTCATAAGCGGCGACTTCGAACGCGCAGCGGGTGCGGGTCGAGGTTTTTTCGAAGATCAGGGCGATGTTGTTGCCCTTCAGGTGTTGCTGCTCGGTGCCGGTGTACTTGGCGCGCTTGAGGTCGCGGGACAGGTCGAGCAGGTAGCGCAGCTCACGTGGGGTGTGGTGTTCCAGGCTGAGCAGGTTACGGTTGTGAATGTTGAACGCCATGATGATTCTCCTTGGATTCGGTAATCGGCCCGGCCGCTACGGGATAGGTGCGGCCGGGGAGATGGTCGTTTAGTAATCGATAGGGTCGCGGATGATCGGGCAAGTCATGCAGTGGCCGCCGCCGCGGCCACGACCGAGTTCGCCGGCGCTGATGGTGATGACCTCCACCCCCGCCTTGCGCAGCAGTGTGTTGGTGTAGGTGTTGCGGTCGTAGCCGATGACCACGCCCGGTTCCACGGCCACCACGTTGTTGCCGTCATCCCATTGCTCGCGTTCGGCGGCGAAGCTGTTGCCGCCGGTTTCGACGACGCGCAGTTTCGGCAGGTTGAGGGCTTTGGCCACGACGTCGAGGAACGTGCCTTCTTCGCGACGGATGTCGATGCCGCCCTGCTTGCTTTCGTCAGGGCGCAGGGTGAAGGCGACGATCTGGTTGACCACTTCCGGGAAGATCGTGACCAGGTCGCGGTCGCAGAAGCTGAACACGGTATCCAGGTGCATCGCTGCACGGGACTTCGGCAGTCCGGCGACGATGACTTTTTCCACGGCCTTGTTCTTGAACAGGTTCAGTGCCAGTTGGCCGATGGCCTGACGGGATGAACGCTCGCCCATACCGATCAGCACCACGCCGTTGCCGATCGGCATCACGTCGCCGCCTTCGAGGGTCGAGCTGCCGTGATCCTTGTCCGGGTCGCCGTACCAGATTTCGAAATCGGCGTTGGTGAATTGCGGATGGAATTTGTAGATGGCGGTGGTCAGCAGGGTTTCCTGACGACGCGCCGGCCAGTACATCGGGTTCAGCGTCACGCCACCGTAAATCCAGCAGGTGGTGTCGCGGGTGAACTGAGTGTTCGGCAGCGGCGGCAGAATGAAGCTGGAGTGGCCGAGGAAGTCGCGGAACATCTGGATGGTCTTGCCACCGAAGCTGTCCGGCAGGTCATCGGCGGACACGCCGCCAATCAGGAATTCGGCGATGTGTCGCGGCTCCAGGCTTTTCAGCCAGGATTTGACTTCGTTGATCAGGCCCAGGCCCACCGAATCGGCAGTGACCTTGCGTTCGAGGATCCAGTCCAGCGCTTCAGGGATGGCGACGATGTCGGTCAGCAGGTTGTGCATTTCCAGCACGTCGATCCCGCGCTCGCGCATCTTGGTGACGAAGTCGAAGTGGTCGCGCTTGGCCTGGGCGACCCACAGCACGTCGTCGAACAGCAGTTCATCGCAGTTGTTCGGGGTCAGCCGCTGATGGGCCAGACCTGGGGAGCAAACCATGACTTTGCGCAGTTTGCCGGCTTCGGAATGGACGCCGTACTTGACTTTTTCCGTGGTCATTTCAGTGATCCTCCAGAGAGAAAACGTTGGGCAATTACAGAGTCAGGAAGCCGTCATACAGTCCGTAGGCGGCCACGAGGGCGCCCACGACCACTGCGGCGAAAATCAGCTTCTCGACGTTGGTGAAAACCGGTTGTTTGAGTTCGAGCTTGGCCTTGGCGAACAGGATCGCGCCGGGGGCATAGAGCAGTGCCGACAGCAGCAGGTACTTCACGCCACCGGCGTAGAGCAGCCACACCGCGTAGATCAGGGCGATGGCGCCGATGATCAGGTCCTTGCGCCGTTCGGCCGCGAAGCCTTCGTAGCTTTCGCCGCGCACTGCCAGGAGCAGGGCGTAGGCCGCCGACCACAGGTACGGCACCAGAATCATCGATGTGGCGAGGTAGATCAGCGACAGGTAAGTGCTGGCCGAGAACAGGGTGATGATCAGGAACAGCTGCACCATCGCGTTGGTCAGCCACAGGGCGTTGACCGGCACGTGGTTGGCGTTCTCCTTGCGCAGGAACTCCGGCATGGTGTGGTCCTTGGCGGCGGCGAACATGATCTCCGCACACAGCAGCACCCACGACAGCAGCGCCCCCAGCAGCGAGATGATCAGACCGACGCTGATCAGCACCGCGCCCCAGTGACCGACCACATGCTCCAGCACGGCGGCCATCGACGGGTTCTGCAGTTTGGCCAGTTCCGGCTGGGTCATGATGCCCAGCGACAACACGTTCACCAGCACCAGGAACAGCAGCACGGTGATGAAACCGATCACGGTCGCCTTGCCGACGTCCGAACGTTTTTCCGCCCGGGCCGAGAAGATGCTCGCGCCTTCGATGCCGATGAACACCCACACGGTGACCAGCATCATGTTGCGCACCTGGTTCATCACGCTGCCCAGATCCGGGTTTTTCACGCCCCAGATGTCAGCGGTGAAGATGTCCAGTTTGAAGGCGAAGATCGCGATCAGCACGAACAGCAGCAGCGGCACGACCTTGGCGACGGTGGTCACCAGGTTGATGAACGCCGCCTCCTTGATCCCGCGCAGCACCAGAAAGTGCACGCCCCACAACAGCACAGAGGCGCCGATCACAGCAGCAACGGTGTTGCCTTCCCCAAAAACCGGAAAGAAATACCCGAGGGTGCTGAACAGCAGAACGAAGTAACCGACGTTGCCCAGCCAGGCACTGATCCAATAACCCCAGGCCGAGGAAAAACCCATGTAATCGCCGAAACCGGCCTTGGCGTAGGCGTAGACACCGCCGTCCAGGTCAGGCTTGCGATTGGCGAGGGTTTGAAAGACGAAAGCGAGGGTGAGCATGCCGACAGCGGTGATGACCCAGCCAATCAGAACCGCGCCGACGTCGGCACTGGCGGCCATGTTTTGTGGCAAAGAGAATATCCCGCCACCGATCATTGAGCCGACTACCAATGCAACCAGTGCACCTAGTCGTAGTTTTCCGGGAGCTTCAGACATTGCATGACTCCATTGCAGGAGAGAAGAGTTCACAGCGTAGTTCTGTTAGCTATTCAAACAGCTGACTTAGATCAGTGCATGTTCACATTCCATTGTTAATGAATGACTTATGAAACGTCTGATGGCATAAGGCTTCTGCCTGTGAGGCCTGTCCTAGAGGCTTTCGGCATATGTAGTTGGGAACTTTTCCTATTACTTTCGAGTTATCACGCTAGTCCGTTTTCAAGGTTTGGCAAATTTTTCACCTCTGTTTTCAGTACAGAATCGAATTATCAGGATTCGCACACAAAACTGCCTATCCGTGCTAGGCATTAGTGCCATCCGCTATATATAAAAGGCGTTGATTGGCGTTATTCAATAAACGTACTTACGCTCTAACCGTTTGGTTAATACCGGTTACATCACCATGGGCGGCCAATGCCGACCTCGGGAACCTGGAGACGCTGGAATGTCGCAACCGACGCAAAAGCTGCGCCTTGGCGCACTGATCGCCCTGGTGGTGGGTTCGATGATTGGCGGGGGGATATTTTCCCTGCCGCAGAACATGGCAGCCCGGGCCGATGCCGGCGCCATCCTGATCGGCTGGGGCATCACGGCGATCGGCATGCTCACCCTGGCCTTCGTGTTCCAGACCCTGGCCAATCGCAAACCGGAACTGGACTCCGGCGTGTATGCCTACGCCAAGGCCGGGTTCGGCGACTACATGGGCTTTTCTTCGGCGTGGGGTTACTGGATCAGTGCCTGGCTGGGCAACGTCGGGTATTTCGTGTTGCTGTTCAGCACCCTCGGTTACTTCTTTCCGGTGTTCGGCCAGGGCAACACGCCGATCGCCATCGGTTGCGCCTCGGTGTTGCTGTGGGCCGTGCATTTTCTGGTGATGCGCGGGATCAAGGAGGCGGCGCTGATCAATCAGTTGACCACCGTGGCCAAGATCATTCCGTTGATCATGTTCGTGGTCATTGCCGCCGTGGCGTTCAAGGCCGAGATTTTTACCCGCGACATCTGGGGCCGGAGCAACCCGAATTTCGGCGGCGTGATGGATCAGGTGCGCAACATGATGCTGGTCACCGTGTTCGTGTTCATCGGTATCGAAGGCGCCAGCGTTTACTCGGCCCGGGCGGAGAAGCGCACGGATGTGGGCCGCGCCACGGTGATTGGTTTTATCGGTGTGCTGGCGCTGCTGGTGCTGGTCAATGTGTTGTCGCTGGGGATCATGAGTCAGCCGGAACTGGCGACCTTGCAGAACCCGTCACTGGCCGCGGTGCTGGAACACATCGTCGGGCCATGGGGCGCGTTGCTGATCAGCGTGGGCCTGGCCATTTCGTTGCTCGGTGCGTTGCTGTCGTGGGCGCTGTTGTGCGCGGAGATCCTGTTCGCCACCGCCAAGGACAATACGATGCCGGCGTTCCTGAAAAAGGAAAACGCCAACCATGTGCCGGTCAACGCGTTGTGGCTGACCAACGTGATGATCCAGATTTTCCTGCTGATTACGCTGTTTTCCGCCGGCACCTATACCAGTCTGATTTACCTCGCCTCGTCGATGATTCTGGTGCCGTACCTGTGGTCGGCAGCCTATGCGGTGCTGTTGAGCGGGCGGGGAGAAACCTATGAACATGCCTCTGCCGAACGCACCAAGGATCTGCTGATCGGCGGCATCGCGCTGTGTTACGCGGTGTGGCTGTTATATGCCGGTGGGGTGAAATACCTGCTGTTGTCGGCGCTGTTGTATGCGCCGGGGGTGATCCTGTTCGCCAAGGCCAAGCATGAGCAGGGCGAGCCGCTGTTCACCACGCTCGAGAAGGGGATTTTCACCTGCGTGATCGCCGGGGCCGGGCTTGCGGCGTATGGGTTGTACAGCGGCGTGTTGTCTCTGTGAGGTTACGGCTCGACTATCAGGGATCTTGCGACTGGCCGGCGCTGCTCGGGTTTCTCGCGGCCCGCGCGGTGGCGGGAATGGAGACGGTGGTTGATGGTATGTATTCGCGCAGCATCGGGTTGAACGGGGTGCAGGGCACGGTTTCGGTCTGGCCCGGCGACGCTGATGCGCTGGAGGTGGAGCTGGATTTCCCGGATCCGTCGGCGGTTCCCGAGATTGTTGTGCGCTTGCGACGGATGTTTGATCTGGATGCGGATCTACCCAGGATGCAGCGGCATCTGGCGGTAGATCCGCTGCTGGCGCGGCTGATCGCCGAGCGCCCGGGGTTGCGGGTGCCGGGGGCGTGGGATGGTCTGGAACTGGCGTTTCGCGCGGTGCTGGGGCAACAGATCACCGTGGTCGCGGCGATTCGGCTGGCGGGGAAACTGGTGGCGCAGTATGGCGAGCCTTTGCGTTCTGCAGTGCCGGGCCTGACTCACGTCTTTCCTCAGGCAAAGGTTTTGGCGAACGCTGATTTGGCGGCGCTGGGCATGCCGAAAAGTCGCGGGCGCACTTTGTCCGGGGTGGCGCAGGCGTCATTGGACGATCCGCTGCTGTTTGCCTCCGGGACGGCGCGGTTGCTGGCGCTGCAAGGGATTGGCGACTGGACGGCGCAGTACATTGCCCTGCGGCAGTTGCGGGACATGGACGGGTTTCCGACCGGGGATGTGGGATTGCTGCGGGCGCTGGAGGTGCAGGAAGGGGAACGGATGACGGCGCGGGAGTTGTCTGGTCGGGCTGAGGCCTGGCGGCCGTTTCGGGGGTATGCGGCGCAGGTGTTGTGGGCGTCTTTGAGTCGATTCGACTGAGATTTTGGTGTACGGCTTGAGATCGCTGCCCTCACCCTAACCCTCTCCCGGAGGGAGAGGGTTAGGGTGAGGGCGGGATATTCAGAAAATACACCGACTTGAACGTTATGCACCGAATCCAAAATCGACTCGATCTCTCAGGTCGATGCATGGCGCCAGACAACTCGGTCGGCTCCCTCTCCCCCCGGGAGAGGGCTGGGGTGAGGGCAGCGATCTCAAACCATGCACAAATCTCAAAACCACTGCGGACGATGCGACCCCAACTCAGTCGCCGGCAAAGCCCACTGCAACGGCGCTCCAGCAATACGCAGCGGCGTTTGAAGCCGACGTGCCGGCCCCCATGGCGTGTGTTCCATCTGCAAGCTCTGGTCCTTTGCCTCCTCCGGACGCAACGCTTCGTCAGTCCCGGCCCCATGCTCAACCAACAACTTCGCCGTCCGCGCCAGCGACAACCGCGCCGATCCACCTCGACCACTGCGTAACCGTTCAGCCAGCAACCGAATCACACTCGCCGCCATCAGATACCCCGTCGCATGATCCAGCGCCTGCACCGGCAGCGGTGTCGGTTTGTCCGCTTGCTTCCAGCGCTGCCCGGCCTCGGCGATTCCGCTGCTCATCTGCACCAGGCTGTCGAAGCCGCGCCGGTTCTGCCACGGGCCGCTCCAGCCGTAGGCGTTGAGGCAGACGTCGATCAGCCCCGGTGCCAGTTGCCGGCGGCGCTCGACGCCGAAGCCGAAATGTTCAAGGGCGTCGGCGCGATAACCGTGCAGAAGAATGTCGGCATCCTTGAGCAAACCTTCAAACACTGCGCGATCTGCCAGCTCATGCAGATCCAGCCGCGCACAACGTTTGCCGAGAGTCACTTCCGGCACCACGCCGGGTTCGTTCCAGGTCGGCGGGTCGATGCGCAGGACGTTGGCGCCCAGCCCTGCGAGGAAGCGGCTGGCGGTCGGGCCGGCCAGTACGCGGGTCAGATCAAGCACCTTGAGCCCCGCCAATGGCTGCGCCACCGAGCCTTGCCAGGGTTGATGACTTTCTTCTTTCCCGTCACTGAAATGCACCAAGGGCTCGGCATTCACCGCCAACCCTTGGGGATGTTTTTGCCACTGTTCCCAACTGCGCATTTCAGCCGCACAACCCTTGGCCTCGACCACCGCTTGCTCCAGATCGGCACTGGCCCATTGCGCGACTTTTGCTGCCATGGCCGCGCGGTCGGCACAGGCGCCGAGCACGCTTTCAGCGGCGGCGCGGTGATGCGGGGCGTTGGTGTGCAGGCGGATCCAGCCGTCTTTGGTTGCGTAGTCGCCGGCCACCGGATCCCACAGCGGCGGCACTTCCCAGCCGATCGGCCGCAGCGAGGTGGCGAACCAGAAAGAGGCGAGGCGGCGGTCGACTTCAACTTCGGGCAAGTGGCCGGTTTGCTGCTGAAGGAGTTCGGCGACCGCTTTCCCGGCAGCGGCAATGCTCGCGCAGGCCAGGTCGGTGACGGCAAACGCCGAGGGCAGGGCGCCCTCGCCGGTGAACGGAATCGGCATGCGGGACAAGCCGAGCGCGGCTTGAATGGACGTGAGCAGATCAGTCATCGAAGGCCCTCCGGAAGAGGGCCTGATCATAGTGCAAAAGAATATCGAGTTAGATGAAAACCCTGATTTCCCTAGTCAACACAAATCCCTGTGGGAGCTTGCCTGCAAGCGATAGCGGAGTGTCTGCCGATAGATGTATCGACTGATCCACCGCCATCGCTTGCAGGCAAGCTCCCACAAGAGATGACAGTGATGTTCTAGACGCGGAACTGATCCATCAATTTCATCTGCTGGCTGGCCAATGCATTGAGCTGGCTGCTGATCGCCGCCGATTCGGTGGCCTGTTCGGTCAGGGTTTCGGTGACGGTGCGGATCGCCGAGACGTTGCGGTTGACCTCTTCGGCCACTGCGCTTTGCTGTTCGGCGGCGCTGGCGATTTGCAGGTTCATGTCGCTGATCACGGTGACCGCGTCGCTGATCTTGCCGAGGGCGTCCACGGCCTGGCGGATCTGACCGGCGTTGTTGTGGGCCTGGGTCTGGCTCGAGTGCATGGTCGCGACCACGCCACGGGTGCCGGTCTGGATGCGTTCGATGACCACGCGGATTTCTTCCACCGAATCCTGGGTGCGCTTGGCGAGGTTGCGGACCTCATCGGCCACCACCGCAAAACCACGACCGCTTTCACCGGCACGGGCCGCTTCGATCGCGGCGTTCAGCGCCAGCAGGTTGGTCTGCTCGGCAATGCTGCGGATCACCTCCAGCACCGAACCGATCTGCTCGCTGTTGACCGCCAGCTCTTCGACCTCGGTCACCGCTCTGCTGACTTCATCGGCCAGTTGATTGATGTCACGGGTGCTGCGCTCGATGATCGACATGCCGTCCTTGGCCGACTGGTCGGCGCCTTTCGCGGCGTTGGCAGCGTTCGAGGCGCTGTTGGCCACGTCGTGGGCGGTGGCGCTCATTTCGTTGGAGGCGGTGGCCACCTGATCGATCTCGCGGAATTGCACCTGCATGCCTTCACTGGTCTGGCGGGCGATTTCCGACGATTGATCGGCGGTGCCGCGAGCCTCGGTGATGCTCTGTTTGATCTGGGCGATGGTCGGTTGCAGCTTGTCGAGGAAGCGGTTGAACCAGTTCACCAGTTCGCCCAGTTCATCCTGCTTGGTGTAGTTCAGGCGCTGAGTCAGGTCGCCTTCGCCGCTGGCGATGTTCTTCAGCATCTCGGCGACGCTGTTGATCGGACGGGTCACGCCGGAGGCGGTGAGCCAGATCAGCAGCAGACCGATCAGGCCGGCGATCACTGCAACTGCGAGGGCGGTAATGGTGCCGGTTTCCTGCGCGTCGTCGAGCACTGCCTGGAGCTTGACCGAGTCGGCCAGCAGCACTTGTTTCGGCAGGTCGATGACCACACCCCAGGCCTTGGAGTCGGCAATCGGGTTGACCGGATACACGGCGCGGATCAGGTCGCCCCGTTCGAGAATCTTCGGTGTGCCGGCACTCAGCAGTTGCAGCACGTCCTTGCCCTCGACGCCGAGGGTGTCGCCGATGCTCTTGCCGACCTTGCCGGCATCCGCGCTGTAGGCACCGAGCACGCCGCTGCCGGAGACGATCAGCATGTGCCCGGCGCTGTTGAACAGGTCACGCTGAGAGTCCACGGCCGCCGCTTGCAGGGCGTCGAGGGCAATGTCGACACCGACCACGCCGATGGCCTTGCCGTCCACCAGCAGGGGCACGGAAATGGTGGTCATGAGCATTTCCTTGCCGCCCACGGTGTCGGCGTAAGGATCAAGCAGACAGGTACGTTTGTTGTCGCGAGGGCAGGTGTACCAGCTGTTGTAAGGCGTGCCGCTGACGCTGAGGGTGGTCTTGTTCATGTCGTCTTCGACCATGATCGTGTTCAGCGACGGACCCGCAGCACGGCTCCAGTAACTGGCGAAGCGTCCCGCCTCGTTGGACTGACGCGCGGCATCGTTGGCGAATTCGCTGTCCTTGCCGTCCAGTCCGTTGGGTTCGAACGCCAGCCAGATGCCAAGCACCTTGCTGTTGCGCTCGAAGGCGGTTTTCAGGCTCAGGTTCAACTCTTCACGCAGGGCGCCGGCGTCCAGCGAACGCTTGGCGGCCATCACTCGCATGTCCTTGATCTGGTCCGCCAGGGCGGTGATCACCAACAGACTTTCGCCGAAGGTTTTCTGCACCCGCACCGCTTGCTCGGCGGCCTTGGCCTGCAGCAGGTCCTGCACGCTGGCGGTGAGCATCTTGCTGCTGGAAGCACTGACCAGTTCGTCGTTCTGGTTGGTCTGGTAAATGTTGATGCCAACGATCAGCGCGACCACACCGAGCAGGCACAGGCCGGACAGCAGGACGATTTTCAGGCGGATGGACAGGGAGTCGAACATGGGACGTTCTCGCGAATGGATGAGCTGTTGGCTAAGGGGCAGGAAGGTGCCCGGTTCGCCAAATCCATTCAGCGCCATTCAATGCTCATCGGCGCGAGGCGCAGAGGCATGAATTACCAGCCGACGAGCGGTCGCGGCTAAACGTTTGCGCGGGTAAATACCCTGAAAACAAGGGAAAAATCAGGAAATCTTCGGCAACGCTTCCGGTCGCGACCAGATCCACAGATTGCCCAGGGTCATCCCGGCAATCGCCAGATAAATCGGCCAGCCGTGATCGAGCATCACCAGCATCAGCGTGGCGCACAGCAGCATGCTGGCCGTGGCGCTGACCTTGGCCTTGCGGGCGATGATCTTGCCGTTGCGCCAGTTGCTCAGGATCGGCCCGAACAGTCGATGGTTTTCCAGCCAGGCACTCAGGCGCGGCGAACTGCGGGTCGCGGCCCAGGCGGCGAGCAGGATGAACTCGGTGGTCGGCAGGCCGGGCACGACGATGGCGACCAGGCCGATGCCGAGGCTGACATAGGCGAGCAGACCGAACAGCAGGCGGGCGAGTCGGGAGGCGGCGGGTTGGGGCATGGGCTCGAAGTGCGTGAGGCGAAACGGGGATTCTACAGACTTGCTCGGTTCCCATGTGGGAGCGAGCCTGCTCGCGATGGCGGTATATCAGTCGACATCTGAATTGAATGTCAGGCCGCAATCGCTAGCAGGCTAGCTCCCACAATGGGCAGTCGGTGTGGCTTCAGGCCGGCTCGGCTTCTGTGGCGTAAGCCTGTTCCAGCAGCACGGTGAAGCGGTTGAACGCATCAATCGCGCCTTGCTCCACTTCCGCTTCTTCTTCAGCACTGAATTGCAGCGAATCGAGGGTGCGCACGAAGCTTTTCCAGCCTTCTGCACGACCGCCTTCAGGTTCGCCCAGGTGACGGGCGCCGAAGGTTTCGCTCAGGTCCAGCGCGACAGCGCGTTTGATCAGGAACGCGGCGCCGAGCTTGGAGCCCTCGGAGACGAAGATCCAGCCCAGGGCGCGGGCCTTGCTCGGATTCTTCACGGCGCCGGCGACTGGCGCAGGCACTTCGGTGTCGAGGTCGGCGAGGTCGGCCCTGGCAGCTTCGGCGCGGCAGCGGGCCGGCAGGTCGGGGACGATGGCGGTCAGTTCGGCATCGTTGTACAGCGAGACCAGTTCCGACTGGAACAGGTACTGCGCGACCACGAAACGGGCGAAATTGGCGCGGTTCTCGAACGGCGCATGGGCCTTGACCAGGGCATCGAGCTTGCTGTGCGGCTCGTGGGTGATCTGGTTCAGGCGTTGCGAACGCAGGGCTTTTTCCGGGGTGCTCATGAGATGTCCTTGAAAAGAAGAGGCGCTTGATAACGAGACGTACGGGCAAGCGCCGGACAGTAAAAAACCTCACGACGCGGCAATGCATGCGCGCCGTGAGGTCATCCGGATCAGATATCCCAGACCAGGTTGATCGCGAAGTTGCGACCCGGCTGGGTCAGGCGATCAAGGTTGGCCGGTTGTGTCACCGAAGCTTCGCCGACGCTGTCGTAACCGCGCACGTCATCCCACAGCCAGTATTTCTTGTCGGTCAGGTTGTAGATGCCGCCGCTGACGGTGACGTCGTCGGTGACTTTGTAATAACCGGCCAGATCGAGAATGCCGAAGCCCGGAGTCTTGAACTGACTGCTGACGCCGTCAGGCGACTTGAAGTTGCTGTCGTCGACGCGGTCCTTTTTCTTGACCACGGTCCAGCTCAGCAGGCCGCCGTAGTTGTCCTGGTCGTAACCGAGGCCGAACACGCCGGTCAGCGGATTGACGCTGTTGAGCGGCTCGCCGTTGTCGTTGTTGCGTCCGTAGGCGTAGGCAATCGAGCCTTGGGTGTACAGGCCTTGCGGCGCGCCGAAGGAATCGAGATTCAGGCGACCTTTGACTTCGGCACCCTTGATGGTGGCGTGCTTGATGTTGCTCGACTGGAAGGTCAGCTCGTCGTAGCCAGGGGTGACGGCGTCTTCGTTGATGAAGTCGCGGTACTTGTTATAGAACACCGCCACGTCGAACGAGCCTTGCTCGAAGTTGCCGCGCAGGCCGGTTTCATAGCTTTTGCTTTTTTCCGGCTCCAGGTCCGGGTTCGGTGCCACGTTATAGCCGGTGGTGCTGTTCTCGAAGCGGCCATACAGCGCTTTCGCGGTCGGGGTGCGGAAGCCTTCGGCGTACTGACCGTACCAAGTGTAGTTCTCGGTCAGGGCGTAGGTCAGGCCGAATTTCGGCGAGACTTTGTGCCAGGTCTTGTTCGAATCACTGACCGTGCCATTGCCGTCGGCGGCCACGGTGTTGAGGAATTCCTGGGTGATGTGCGGCTTGAGCTGGGTGTAGTCGTAGCGCAGGCCCGGCAGGAAGGTCCAGTTGTTCCAGCTGATCTGATCCTGGGCGAACAGGCTGTAGGTGTTGATGGTCGGGTCCGGGAAGTCGCTGGATTTTTTCAGCACGTCAGCCGCGCTGGTGGCGCCGATGGCGGTGCAGCCGCGACCGACCGCCAGGCACTTGCCGTCGCCGCTGCGCGAGCCAGTGACTTTCTGCTGCTTGATGGTGGTGCCGTAAGTCAGCACATGATCGGTGTCACCGATGGCGAATGCCTTGTCCAGTTGCGCGTCGAAGACCCACTGTTTCTCTTCGTAAATCGTGTCGCGGGTGCGCAGCACTTTGCGGGTGATCGGGTAGTAGAACTCGTCGGTGCTCTGATCGGTCTTGGCGGTCTGGTGGTTGAGGCTCCACTTCACGTTGTCCGCCAGCAGGCTGTTCAACTCGAAGCTGTGCTCCAGGCCGAAACGCTCGCGGGTGATGGTGTCGTTGCCGGTACGCCACTGGTACATGCCGCCGGGCAGCACGCTGTCCGGGATCGTCGGAGCACCGTTGAAGTACGGGCCGCCGTAAGCACTTTTCTGATCGGTGTCGCGATCATCCTTGTACTTTTCGTAGGTCAGGCCCAGGCGCGAACCTTCGTTGTAGTTCCAGCCGATCTTGGCCAGCACGTTGGTCGCTTTCACGTCTTCCGGGTTGGCGGCGGTGCGCTCCAGGCCTGTGCCGTTGTTGCTGCCGTAGGAATCGGTTTCGTGACCGTCGCGCTGGCTGTAGTGCAGCAAGCCGTCGAACTGGTCGGTGCGACCGGCGACGGTGGCGGATTTCAGCCAGCTCTCGTCGGCGGAGCTGTAGCCGGTTTTCAGGCGGGCACCGACGTCTTTGCCGGGCTTGATGATGTCGTCCGGGTCGAGGGTGTAGTAGCTCACGGCGCCGCCGATGGCGTTGCTGCCGTACAGCACTGAGGCCGGGCCACGGAGGATTTCGACGCGTTTGACGATTTCCGGGTCAACGTAGTTGCGCTGGGTCTTGGCGTAGGGGCCGTTGAAGAAACCGTCCGGCACTTCGACGCCGTCGACCTGAGTCAGAATCCGGTCGCCGTCGATGCCGCGAATGTTGTAGCCGCTGATCCCGCCACGCTGGCCGGCGCCGCCGACGGAGACGCCCGGCTCGTAGCGCACCAGATCCTTGATGGTGTTGACGTTGTTGCGGTCCAGATCCTGACGGGTCTGCACGGAGACGGTGGCCGGCACGCTGCTCACCGACTGTTCCTGACGGGTGGCGCTGATGGTCACCTGATCAAGATTGAGTGCGCCGCCGCTGGCGCGTTTTTCCAGCACGACGTTGTTGTTGCTCAGTTTGCGGAAGCTCAGGTTGGTCCCCACCAACAGGCGCTCCAGGGCTTTTTCCGGTGGCAGCGAACCGCGCACGCCCGGCGACGACACGTCCTGACCCAGTTGCGCCGGCAAACCGACCTGCCAGCCCGTGACGGCGGTGAACGCATTGAGCGCCGACACCAGCGGCTGCTGGCCGATGGCGAACGAGTAGTCGCCCATGTTGCGCGCCGGCTGTTCGGTGGCGGCCATCAGCGGCGCGGTGCCGGCCATCAGGATGGCGGCGGTCAGCAGCGACAGCATGCGGGAAGGGGAAGAAGTCTGGCGGGTAAGGCGAGAGGACATCGATAGCGCTCCGTGTCGCACGAATCTTTATAGGTACTGATTGATCTCGCGAGATGCGAATCAATTGCATTGGCTATAACGAGACGAACGAGCTTCGGCTATCGAGTAAAAATAATTCTCATTTAGTTCAGGATCACCAGCGCCGGGAATTCCCGAAGCCTGGCCGAGGTGATATGAGCGAGCGAACGCACCACATCCAGCGGCTGGTCGAGACGGTAGTTGCCAGTGACGGCGACGTCGGCCAACTGCTCGTTGGTGTTGATGATGAAGCCCGGATAGTAACGGCGCAGTTCGGCCAGCACCTGGTTCAGCGGGCAGTTTTCGAAGATCAGCCGACCCTGCACCCACGCCAGATCGGTGGCGGCGTCGACCTTGGCCGGGCGGTCGAAACCGTTCGGGCCGATGCGGATGCTTTCCCCGGCGGACAGCCGCACCCGCGCATCGTCACGGGTCGCGCGCAGATCGACATCGCCGCGCTGCACCCGCACCTGCGCCACGCCGTCCAGATAACGCACGGCAAACGCGGTGTCGCGTACGCTGGCTTTCACGGGCCCGGCGTCGATTTCCAGCGGCTGGCTGCGGCTGGCCGGGATCTCGAAAAACGCTTCGCCCTGATACAACCGCGCGACTCGCTGCTGATCATTGATCGTGCTGGAGAACGCGGAATTGGTGTTGAGCAGGACTTTTGAGCCGTCCTCGAGCTGCAGGCGCTGACGTTCGCCGACCACGGTCAGGTGATCGGCCTGCAATCGCATCGGCAGGTTGCTGAAACTGAACAGCCCGAGCAGCAGCACGGCGGCGGTGGCCAGCGGCTTCCAGTGCGGGCGCAAACGAGTGAGGACGGTGACTTTCTTCGGTTTGGCCGCGAGGTTCTGTGCGCACTGGGCGATCTGCGGGCCGTCCCAGATTGCCTGGGCCTTGGCGAACGCCTCGGCATTCAACGGGTCGGCCGCCAGCCAGGCGTGAAATTGCCGGGTCTGCTCCTCGTCCGGACTGCCGAGCACGATGAGCCAGTCCAGAGCCTGGTCCATTGCGCTTGCAGCGTCCTGCGCCGATGAAGGCGAAGGGGAGCGGTGGATGTCCGTCACGGTGTTTCCTCGGCAGTGTCTGTGCACGGCTGTTTTTTTAGTGAAGCGTAAAAGTCGGGCAAGGGTAACAAAGCCCGATGATCAGTGCAGTCGATCCTGAGGTTTACAGAAAAGCCCTACGGCATCAGTCGTTGTTCAAGCGTTCGGCGACACCGATGCAGATGGTCATGATCAGTTTGAGTTCTTTCTGCACCGTGCTGAGAGAGACGCTCAGTTCTTCGGCGATTTCCTGATAGCTGTGCCCGTGCAGGCGGCTGAGGATGAAGATTTGCTGTTGGCGGGGGCTGAGTTCACCGAGGCTCACGTTCAGGCGCTCCAGCAATTGTTCGGCGTGGGCGGCGTCTTCGGCGCTGCTGGCGGGGGCGGCGACGCTGTGCACCACGTCTTGCGGCACGTCGTCGACCATGGTGCGCGAATGAATCTTGCGCGCACGCAAATGGTCCAGCGCCAGGTTGCGCGCGGTCTGGAAGACAAAGGGTTCAAGGTGATCGATGGCCCGTTCGCTCAGCGCCCGGGTGACGCGCAGGTAGGTTTCCTGCAACAGGTCTTCGGCGGTGCTGTGGTTGTTGACCATCCGTTCCAGAGTCCGCAGCAGCGACGTGCGTTGGGCGAGGAACACGTGATTGAAGTGTGATTGACTCACGGGAAGACCTGATCCATTTCGAGCGAATGATAATGCTTATCATCCGCCCGAGTGGTCAAGTGTTGATTTCAGATTGAAATCAAACCTGTGGGGGCAGGCGTTTATTCCGCGTTGCACAGCGCCAGACAGTTATCGAGCATCCGGTTGGAGAAGCCCCACTCGTTGTCATACCAGGCCAGCACTTTCAGCAGTTTGCCGGTGGATTTGGTGTGGTTGGCGTCGAAGATCGACGACAAGGGGTTGTGGTTGAAATCGCTCGAAACCAGCGGCAGGGTGTTGTAGCCGAGGATCTTCGAATGCTGGCTCGCCGCTTTCATCAGTGCATTGACTTCATCGGCCGAGGCTTCGCGCTTCAACTGCACGGTCAGGTCAACCAGCGACACATTGATCACCGGCACGCGCACGGCCATGCCGGTCAGTTTGCCGGCCAGTTCCGGCAGCACCAGGCCCACCGCTTCGGCAGCGCCGGTCTTGCTCGGGATCATGTTCTGGGTGGCGGAGCGGGCGCGGTACGGGTCGGTGTGGTAAACGTCGGTCAGGTTCTGGTCGTTGGTGTAAGCGTGAATCGTGGTCATCAGACCGCTTTCGATGCCCAGTTCGCGGTGCAGCACCTGGGCCACCGGGGCCAGGCAGTTGGTGGTGCACGAGGCGTTGGAAATGATCTGATGCGACTGGCGCAGAATGTCGTGGTTCACGCCATAAACGACGGTGGCATCGGCGCCCTTGGCCGGGGCCGAGATAATCACTTTGCGTGCGCCGGCGGTAATATGCGCAGCGGCTTTGGCGCGGTCGGTGAACAGACCGGTGCATTCGAACACCACATCAATCTTTTCCGCGGCCCAGGGCAGGTCGGCCGGGTTGCGGATGGCGCTGACCGAAATGCGGTCGCCGTTGACGGTCAGGCTCTCGTTGTCATGAGCCACTTCGGCGTCGAATGTGCCATGAACGGTGTCGTACTTGAGCAGATGCGCATTGATCGCGCTGTCGCCCAGATCGTTGATGGCGACGATCTGCAAATCCTGACGATAGCCTTGGGTATACAGTGCGCGCAGGACATTACGGCCGATGCGGCCAAAACCATTGATTGCGATTCGAAGAGTCATTGAACAGCGCCGCCGTCGTTTTGTTGTTGGAATTACAAGATTATTCGCATAAAAATAGAAAACAAGCCTTTTTAGTGGCAATATTTTGTTTTATCTACAACGAGTGACCTGAATCAACTGGTCCGAATGATCAAGAAAACCGTTCGTCATCCCACGCGAACGGGCTTTTGATCAGCATAGACAATCAGGTCGCCACATCCGTTAGCCTGGAGTTCTACACATGCATCCCCGCGTTCTTGAGGTCACCGAACGGCTTATCGCCCGCAGCCGCGCCACGCGTCAGGCTTACCTTGCACTGATTCGCGGCGCCGCCACCGACGGGCCGATGCGCGGCAAGCTGCAATGCGCCAACTTCGCCCACGGCGTGGCCGGGTGTGGCAGCGAAGACAAGCACAGCCTGCGGATGATGAACTCGGCGAACATCGCAATTGTTTCGTCATATAACGACATGCTCTCGGCGCATCAGCCGTACGAAGTCTTCCCGGAACAGATCAAGAACGCCCTGCGCGAAATCGGCTCGGTCGGCCAGTTCGCCGGCGGCACGCCTGCGATGTGCGACGGCGTGACCCAGGGCGAACCGGGCATGGAGCTGAGCCTGCCGAGCCGCGAAGTGATCGCGATGTCGACGGCGGTGGCGCTGTCGCACAACATGTTCGACGGCGCGCTGATGCTCGGCATCTGCGACAAGATCGTGCCGGGCCTGATGATGGGCTCCCTGCGTTTCGGTCACCTGCCGACGATTTTCGTCCCGGGCGGGCCGATGGTCTCGGGGATTTCCAACAAGGAAAAAGCCGACGTGCGGCAGAAGTACGCCGAAGGCAAGGCGACCCGCGAAGAGCTGCTGGAATCGGAAATGAAGTCGTACCACAGCCCCGGCACCTGCACCTTCTACGGCACCGCCAACACCAACCAGTTGCTGATGGAAGTCATGGGCCTGCACTTGCCGGGCGCATCGTTCGTCAACCCGAACACGCCGCTGCGTGAGGCCCTGACTCGCGAAGCCGCGCATCAGGTCACGCGCCTGACCAAACAGAATGGCAACTTCCTGCCGATCGGCGAAATCGTCGACGAGAAGGCGCTGGTCAACTCGATCGTCGCGCTGCACGCCACCGGCGGCTCGACCAACCACACCCTGCACATGCCGGCCATCGCCATGGCGGCAGGCATTCAACTGACCTGGCAGGACATGGCCGACCTCTCCGAAGTCGTGCCGACCCTGAGCCACGTCTATCCGAACGGCAAGGCTGACATCAACCACTTCCAGGCGGCGGGCGGCATGTCGTTCCTGATCCGCGAACTGCTCGAAGCCGGTCTGCTGCACGAAGACGTCAACACCGTGCTCGGCCACGGCTTGAGCCAGTACACCAAGGAGCCGTTCCTCGATAACGGCAAGCTGGTGTGGCGCGAAGGCCCGACCGACAGCCTCGACGAAAACATCCTGCGTCCGGTGGCCCGTGCATTCTCGGCAGAGGGCGGCTTGCGGGTGATGGAAGGCAACCTCGGTCGCGGCGTGATGAAGGTGTCTGCCGTGGCGCTGGAAAACCAGATCGTCGAAGCACCGGCCATGGTGTTCCAGGATCAGCAGGATCTGGCCGACGCTTTCAAGGCCGGTCTGCTGGAGAAGGATTTCGTCGCGGTGATGCGCTTCCAGGGCCCGCGCTCCAACGGCATGCCGGAGCTGCACAAAATGACGCCGTTCCTCGGTGTGCTGCAGGATCGCGGCTTCAAGGTGGCGTTGGTGACGGACGGGCGCATGTCCGGCGCGTCGGGGAAAATCCCGGCGGCCATTCACGTCAGTCCCGAGGCTTATGTCGGCGGCGCTTTGGCGCGCGTGCAAGAGGGCGATATCATCCGCGTCGATGGCGTCAAAGGCACTTTGGAACTCAAGGTGGACGCCGCCGAATTCGCAGCGCGCGAACCCGCCAAAGGCCTTTTGGGCAACAACATCGGCAGCGGTCGCGAACTGTTTGGCTTCATGCGTTTGGCCTTCAGCTCGGCGGAGCAGGGCGCCAGCGCCTTCACTTCTGCCCTGGAGACGCTTAATTGAAACTGGCTTTGGTCGGTGACATCGGAGGCACCAACGCGCGGTTTGCGTTGTGGAAAGATCAGCAGCTCGAATCGGTTCAGGTGCTGGCCACGGCCGACCACGCCAGCCCGGAAGAGGCGATCAGCCTCTACCTGAGCGGGCTCGGTCTGGCGCCGGGCGCTATCGGCTCGGTTTGCCTGTCGGTGGCGGGGCCGGTGAGCGGCGATGAATTCAAATTCACCAACAACCACTGGCGCCTGAGCCGCAAGGCGTTCTGCCAGACCTTGCAGGTCGAGCAGCTGTTGCTGATCAACGACTTCTCGGCCATGGCCCTGGGCATGACCCGTTTGCAGCCCGGCGAATTCCGCGTGGTCTGCGAAGGCACGCCGGAACCATTGCGCCCGGCAGTGGTGATCGGCCCGGGTACTGGCCTGGGCGTCGGCACCTTGCTCGATCTGGGGGAAGGTCGGTTTGCCGCGTTGCCGGGAGAGGGCGGTCACGTCGATCTGCCGCTGAGCAGTCCGCGTGAAACCCAGCTCTGGCAACACATCCACAACGAGATCGGCCACGTCAGCGCGGAAACCGCATTGAGCGGCGGCGGCTTGCCTCGGGTCTACCGGGCGATCTGCGCGGTGGATGGTCATGAACCGAAACTCGACACACCTGAGGCAATCACTGCGGCAGGTCTTGCAGGCGACCCGATCGCTCTGGAAGTGCTGGAACAGTTCTGCTGCTGGCTCGGTCGCGTGGCCGGCAACAACGTGCTGACCACCGGTGGCCGTGGCGGGGTGTACATCGTGGGTGGCGTGATTCCGCGCTTTGCCGACTTCTTTCTCGAAAGCGGTTTCGCCCGCAGCTTCGCCGACAAGGGCTGCATGAGCGATTACTTCAAGGGGATTCCGGTGTGGCTGGTGACAGCGCCGTACTCGGGGCTCGTCGGTGCAGGAGTGGCGCTCGAACAATCCGGTAAATGATCATTCCCACGCCGAGCGTGGGAACAATCAACACATCAGGCATAATCCGCCCAATTCCAACAACAAGGATGCCTTCGAAGTGAGCTCAGTCAACAAGTCGATTTTGTTGGTCGATGACGACCAGGAGATACGCGAGTTGCTGGAAACCTACCTGACCCGCGCGGGTTTTCAGGTACGGGCCACGGCGGATGGCGCCGGTTTCCGTCAGGCGCTGAACGACGCGCCGAGCGATCTGGTGATCCTCGATGTGATGCTGCCCGATGAAGACGGCTTCAGCCTGTGCCGCTGGGTGCGCCAGCATCCGCGTCAGGCCCAGGTGCCGATCATCATGCTCACCGCCAGTTCCGACGAAGCCGACCGGGTCATCGGCCTGGAGCTTGGCGCCGACGATTACCTCGGCAAACCTTTCAGCCCCCGCGAACTGCAAGCCCGGATCAAGGCCCTGCTGCGTCGCGCCCAATTCGGCCAGGAACGTGGCGGCAGTGAAGTGCTGGCGTTCGATGAATGGCGGCTGGACATGGTCAGCCATCGGCTGTTTCACGCCGACGGCGAGGAGGTGATTCTGTCCGGCGCCGACTTCGCCCTGTTGAAACTGTTTCTTGATCATCCCCAGGAAATCCTCGACCGCGACACCATCGGCAACGCCACCCGTGGCCGCGACCTGATGCCCCTCGACCGCATCGTCGACATGGCCGTCAGCCGTCTGCGCCAGCGTCTGCGCGACACCGAAAAACCGCCACGCCTGATCCGCACCGTGCGCGGCAGCGGCTACCAACTGGCAGCCAATGTGGTTGCCGGCAATGGTCATTGAGTTCCTGCGCACCACCGCGCGCAAAGTGCCGATGCCGCGTTCGCTGCTTGGGCGAATGCTGCTGCTGACGCTGCTCGCGGTGTTGTTCGCCCAGACCCTGTCCAGCGTGATCTGGGTGTCCCAATTGCGTGCGACCCAGCTCGAAGGGCTGGTCACCAGCGCCCGCAGCCTCGCCCATTCGATGACCGCCAGCGTCAGTTATTTCCGCTCGTTGCCGGTGGCCTATCGGCCTCTGGTGCTCGACCAATTGCGCAGCATGGGCGGCACGCGTTTTGTGGTGACGCTCAATGACAAACCGCTGGGCATGGAAGTGCTGCCGGTGACGCCGCGCAAGGCGGCGGTGCTGAAAGCGGTGGATGAAGTGCTGCGTCAGTCGCTGGGCCAGGACACCGACATTCTGGTGACCTTCGTCAGCCCCGATGACCTACGGATCTTCAACGCCGGGTTGAAGCTCGATGAGTTGCCGCGTTCCTGGGCGCATTACGCGCTGACGCTGGAACCGGTGAATCCACCGGTGCTGGTGACCCAGATTCAGTTGGCGCCCGGTGAATGGCTGTACATCGCATCGCTGCTGCCCGAGCCCTACACCAGTCTCGAAGAGCAAGGCCTGCCGACCCAGCAGGTGTGGTTCATCGTCTTCACCAGCGGTTTTCTGTTGTTGTTCATCGGCCTGCTGGTGCACTGGCAGAGCCGGCCGCTCAAGCGTCTGGCACGGGCCGCGCGGGATTTGTCGCTGGGCGCCGATGTCGAGCCGGTGGCCGAGGGCGGCGGCAGCGAAGTGGTCGAAGTGGGCCGCGCCTTCAACACCATGCGCGAGCGGATCAGCCGTTACCTGACCGAGCGCAGCCAGTTGTTCAGCGCGATTTCCCATGACCTGCGTACACCGATTACGCGACTGCGCCTGCGGGTCGAACTGCTGGAAGACGAGAAGCTGCAAACCAAGTTCGGCCGCGATCTGGACGAACTGGAGCTGCTGGTCAAAGGCGCGCTGCAATGCGTGAAGGACACCGACATCCACGAAAACATCGAGCCGGTGGACCTGAACCATGTGCTCGACTGCCTGGTGGAACCCTATCTGGCGCCGGCCGGCAATGGTCGCGTGACGCAGCAGGGGCGGGCGTTGGCGGCGTATCCGGGCAAGCCGCTGGCGCTCAAGCGTTGCATCGGCAACCTGATCGACAACGCGTTGAAGTACGGGCAGAACGCCCACCTGCACATCGATGACGATGATCGTGCGTTTGTGCTGCATGTCGACGATGAAGGGCCGGGCGTGCCGGAGCAGCGGCTGGAGCAGGTGTTCGAGCCGCACTTCCGCTTGGCGGGACAGCAGCAGGGTTACGGTCTCGGTTTGGGGATCGCCCGCAACATTGCCCATAGCCATGGCGGTGAAGTGACGCTGCAGAACCTGCGCGAAGGCGGATTGCGCGTGACCCTGCAATTACCGCGTTCGGCGGATTAAGTCAAAAGCTTGCCCTCACCCTAACCCTCTCCCGGAGGGAGAGGGGACCGACCGAGGTGTCTGGCGTCATACATCGACCTGAAAGACCTTATCGATTATGGATTCAAAGCGAATCGTTCAGGTCGGCCTACCTCTGCAATATCCCTCGGTCGGCCCCCTCTCCCTCCGGGAGAGGGCTGGGGTGAGGGCTGGCTCTTTGTCACGACTCGGTGACAAAACCCGCCCCCTTCGTTACAAGCCCCTCCCGGCCCGTTGTTTAGACTGCCCGCAGTCATAACAACAAAAAAGGCCACCCATGGATCATTTCAATCCGGGCTTCAGCAGTTGGCTGAACGCCCCTGCCCACCAGCAATGGCTCGCCGATGAAGGCCTGCGCCTGCTGGCATTTGCCAAGGCTTCACGGCTGCCCGAAGGGTTTGGCAATCTCGATGAGCGCGGCCAGCTCCAGGCCGGCGCGCAAGCCGAAACCATGAACACCGCACGCATGACCCACAGCTTCGCCATGGCCCACATTCAGGGCCTGCCGGGGTTCGCCGAGCTGGTCGATCACGGCATTACAGCCCTGCGCGGTCCGTTGCGTGATGCGCTGCACGGCGGCTGGTTCGCCGTCGCCGAACACCGTGACGGCAACACCGGCAAGAACGCTTATCTGCATGCTTTCGTCGCTCTGGCGGCGAGTTCCGCAGTGGTCGCACAACGTCCGGGCGCGCAGGCGTTGCTGGATGACGCCATCGACATCATCGACACGTATTTCTGGAGCGAGGAAGAGGGCGCCATGCGCGAGTTCTTCAATCGCGACTGGCGCGAAGAAGAGGCCTATCGCGGCGCCAACAGCAACATGCACGCCACCGAAGCCTTCCTTGCCTTGGCCGATGTCACCGAAGACCCGCGCTGGCTGGTGCGTGCGCAACGCATCGTCGAGCGGGTGATTCACGGGCACGCCGCCGCCAACGATTACCTGGTGATCGAGCATTTCGACCGCAACTGGCAACCGCTGCGCGACTACAACCATGACAATCCCGCCGACGGTTTCCGTCCCTACGGGACCACGCCGGGCCATGGTTTCGAGTGGGCGCGGCTGTTGCTGCACCTCGAAGCCGCGCGGGTTCAGGCCGGCATGCTGACGCCCGGCTGGCTGGCCACCGATGCGCAAAAGCTGTTCGAACAAAACTGCCGCCATGGCTGGGATGTCGATGGTGCGCCGGGCATCGTCTATACCCTCGACTGGAACAACAAAGCGGTGGTGCGTCATCGCCTGCACTGGACCCACGCCGAGGCCAGCGCTGCCGCCAGTGCCTTGCTCAAACGCACCGGCGATGCGCAGTACGAAACCTGGTATCGCCTGTTCTGGGAATTTTGCGAAACGTATTTCATCGACCGCTGCGGCGGCAGCTGGCATCACGAACTCGACCCGCAAAACCGTCCAAGTGCCGATATCTGGGCGGGCAAACCGGATCTGTACCACGCCTGGCAGGCTGTTCTGATTCCGCGTCTGCCGCTGGCACCGAGCATGGCCAGTGCTCTGGCACACCTGTCTCGAAGCGTTCCTGTGTAACCATGTGGTGACATTCGCGCGTCCCTTCGTTACCTGCGGGGGGAAACGCTCTGTTTAAACTCGTGTGCAGCGCAAGCACCAGACTTGCATGCATAACAACAAGAAAGGTACATCTCAGATGAATGCGATTTCTCGCCTCGCTACTGTCATTTCTGTCGCCTCCCTGTTCCCGCTCGCTGTGCTGCCCCTGAGTGTTTCCGCTGCCGAATCCAAAGGTTCGGTGGAAGTCGTGCATTGGTGGACGTCCGGTGGCGAAAAAGCTGCCGTCGATGTGCTCAAGGCACAAGTCGAGAAAGACGGTTTCACCTGGAAAGACGGCGCTGTCGCCGGCGGTGGCGGTGCAACTGCCATGACCGTGCTGAAAAGCCGCGCAGTAGCCGGCAACCCGCCAGGCGTTGCCCAGATCAAGGGCCCGGACATCCAGGAATGGGCGTCGACCGGTCTGCTCGACACTGACGTGCTGAAGGACGTTTCCAAGTCCGAGAAGTGGGACAGCCTGCTCGACAAGAAAGTCTCCGACACTGTGAAGTTCGAAGGTGATTACGTGGCCGTGCCGGTGAACATTCACCGCGTGAACTGGCTGTGGATCAACCCGGAAGTCTTCAAGAAAGCCGGTATCGAAAAAGCCCCGACCACCCTCGAAGAATTCTACGCCGCCGGCGACAAGCTGAAAGCGGCGGGCTTCATCCCGCTGGCTCACGGCGGTCAGCCTTGGCAGGACAGCACCGTGTTCGAAGCGGTCGTGCTGTCGGTGATGGGCGTTGATGGTTACAAGAAAGCCTTGGTCGACCTGGACAACGCTGCCCTGACCGGCCCGGAAATGGTCAAGGCCCTGACCGAGCTGAAGAAAGTCGCGACCTACATGGACCAGGACGGCAAAGGCCAAGACTGGAACCTGGAAGCGGCCAAGGTCATTAACGGCAAGGCCGGCATGCAGATCATGGGTGACTGGGCCAAGTCCGAATGGACCGCCGCCAAGAAAGTCGCCGGCAAGGACTACGAGTGCGTTGCGTTCCCGGGCACCGACAAGGCGTTCACCTACAACATCGACTCGCTGGCCGTGTTCAAGCAGAAGGACGCGGGCACCGCGGCCGGTCAGCAGGACATCGCCAAAGTCGTGCTGGGTGAAAACTTCCAGAAAGTCTTCAGCATCAACAAGGGCTCGATTCCGGTGCGCAACGACATGCTCGCCGACATGGGCAAGTACGGTTTCGACTCCTGCGCCCAGACCGCTGCCAAGGACTTCCTGGCAGACGCCAAGAGCGGCGGCCTGCAACCGAGCATGGCGCACAACATGGCGACCACGCTGGCCGTGCAGGGTGCGTTCTTTGATGTCGTGACCAACTACATCAACGACCCGAAAGCCGACCCGGCCGACGCTGCCAAGAAACTCGGCACGGCCATCAAGGCTGCCAAGTAATGCTTGGCCTGTAGGAGCGAGCCTGCTCGCGATAGCGGACCGTCAGCCACCGAAAGTGTGAACTGACACAACGCAATCGCCAGCAGGCTGGCTCCCACAGGGATCGCATCCGTAATTCTTAATCCTTCTACTGGATCTTCCCATGAGTTCTGTTGCTGTGTTCAGCAAGGCCTCGCCGTTCGACGCATTGCAGCGCTGGCTACCGAAACTGGTGCTGGCGCCGAGCATGTTCATCGTTCTGGTGGGCTTCTATGGCTATATCCTCTGGACGTTTGTCCTGTCGTTCACCACGTCGACCTTCCTGCCGAACTACAAGTGGGCAGGGCTGGCGCAATACGAGCGCCTGTTCGACAACGACCGCTGGTGGGTGGCGAGCAAGAACCTGGCCGTGTTCGGCGGCATGTTCATCGGAATCACCCTCGTAATCGGCGTGACACTGGCGATTTTCCTCGACCAGAAAATCCGTCGCGAAGGCTTTATCCGCACCATTTACCTGTACCCGATGGCGCTCTCGATGATCGTCACCGGTACTGCGTGGAAATGGCTGCTCAACCCGGGCATGGGCCTGGACAAATTGCTGCGGGACTGGGGCTGGGAAGGCTTCCGTCTCGACTGGCTGATCGACCCGGATCGCGTGGTGTATTGCCTGGTGATCGCGGCGGTCTGGCAAGCCTCGGGCTTCATCATGGCGATGTTCCTCGCCGGTCTGCGTGGCGTCGATCAATCGATCATCCGTGCCGCCCAGATCGACGGCGCGAGCATGCCGCGCATCTACTGGAAAGTGGTGCTGCCCAGCCTGCGTCCGGTGTTCTTCAGTGCAGTGATGATTCTGGCGCACATCGCGATCAAGAGCTTCGACCTGGTGGCGGCCATGACGGCCGGCGGCCCTGGTTATTCCTCCGATTTGCCGGCGATGTTCATGTACTCGTTCACCTTCAGCCGTGGACAGATGGGCATGGGCTCGGCCAGTGCAATCCTGATGCTCGGTGCGATCCTCGCGATCATCGTGCCTTACCTGTACTCCGAGCTGAGGACCAAGCGTCATGACTAGTCTCGCTTCGAAACCTGCCATCAGCCTGAGTCGCATCGCGATCTACGCGGTGTTGATCCTCGCGGTCCTGCTGTACCTGGTACCGCTGGTGGTCATGCTGTTGACCAGCTTCAAGACCCCGGAAGACATCTCCACCGGCAACCTGCTGAGCTGGCCGACCGTGGTCAGCGGCATCGGCTGGGTGAAAGCCTGGGCCACCGTTGACGGCTACTTCTGGAACTCGATCAAGATCACCGTGCCGGCCGTGATCATCTCCACCGCCATCGGTGCGTTGAACGGTTATGTGCTGTCGTTCTGGCGCTTCCGCGGTTCGCAACTGTTCTTCGGTCTGCTGTTGTTCGGCTGCTTCCTGCCATTCCAGACCGTGTTGCTGCCGGCCTCGTTCACCCTCGGCAAGATGGGCCTGGCGAGTACCACCACCGGCCTGGTGTTCATCCATGTGGTCTACGGTCTGGCGTTCACCACGCTGTTCTTCCGTAACTACTACGTGAGCATTCCGGATGCGCTGATCAAGGCGGCGCGTCTCGATGGCGCGGGCTTCTTCACGATCTTCCGCCAGATCATCCTGCCGATGTCGACGCCGATCATCATGGTCTGCCTGATCTGGCAGTTCACCCAGATCTGGAACGACTTCCTGTTCGGCGTGGTGTTCTCCAGTGGTGATTCGCAACCGATCACGGTGGCGCTGAACAACCTGGTCAACACCAGCACCGGGGCCAAGGAATACAACGTGGACATGGCGGCGGCGATGATCGCCGGGCTGCCGACCCTGCTGGTCTATGTGGTCGCAGGCAAGTATTTCGTGCGCGGGCTGACGGCCGGCGCAGTCAAGGGGTAATCATGGCTACGCTCGAACTTCGCAATGTAAACAAGACCTACGGTACCGGCCTGCCGGACACCCTGAAGAACATCGAACTGTCGATCAAGGACGGTGAGTTCCTGATCCTCGTCGGGCCTTCGGGCTGCGGCAAGTCGACCCTGATGAACTGCATCGCCGGCCTGGAAACCATTACCGGCGGCGCAATCATGATCGGCGACCAGGACGTAAGCGGCATGAGTCCCAAGGATCGTGACATCGCCATGGTGTTCCAGTCCTACGCGCTGTACCCGACCATGAGCGTGCGCGAGAACATCGAGTTCGGTCTGAAGATCCGCAAGATGAGCCAGTCGGCGATCGACGAAGAAGTCGCCCGCGTGGCCAAGCTGCTGCAGATCGAGCACCTGCTCAATCGCAAGCCGGGTCAGCTCTCCGGCGGCCAGCAACAGCGCGTGGCGATGGGCCGTGCCCTGGCGCGTCGGCCGAAGATTTATCTGTTCGACGAACCGCTGTCCAACCTCGACGCCAAGCTGCGTGTCGAGATGCGCACCGAAATGAAACTGATGCACCAGCGCCTGAAAACCACCACGGTCTACGTGACCCACGACCAGATCGAAGCGATGACCCTGGGCGACAAAGTGGCGGTGATGAAGGACGGGATCATCCAGCAGTTCGGTACGCCGAAAGAGATCTACAACGACCCGGCCAACCTGTTCGTGGCGAGCTTCATCGGTTCGCCGCCGATGAACTTCATTCCACTGCGCCTGCAACGCAAGGACGGCCGTCTGGTGGCGCTGCTCGACAGCGGCCAGGCCCGTTGCGAATTGCCGATGGCGATGCAGGACGCCGGTCTCGAAGACCGCGAAGTGATCCTCGGCCTGCGCCCGGAGCAGATCGCGCTGGCGAACGGCGAGGGCAATGGCCTGCCGAGCATCAAGGCTGAAGTGCAGGTCACCGAGCCGACCGGTCCGGACACCCTGGTGTTCGTCAACCTCAACGACACCAAGGTCTGCTGCCGTCTGGCGCCGGATGTGGCACCGCAGGTGGGCGAAACCCTGACCCTGCAGTTCGATCCGTCGAAAGTGCTGCTGTTCGACGCCCAGTCCGGCGAACGCCTGGGGATTGCGGGTCTGCCGAAAGCCGAACCGCACAGCGCTAACGTGGCCCAGTTCAAGGGTCGCTGATGAACACAGGCGGGAGCGGGCAGGCCCGTTCCCGCAGGGAGCACGCGGTGCGTGGCCTGTCGCGCGCCGCATCAGATGTAAACCGCGTTAAATAAGAAGAACAGTTAATAACAATAAAACGAGGATGTAGGGATGAAGAAGAACAACAACGCTCAGCGAATCGGCCAGTTGTCAGCAGTTGCGGCAATGATGCTGGCCGGCAGCGTCCACGCGGCTGACGCGTTCAGCTCCGATTCGGAGTGGATGACCGGGGACTGGGGTGGCGAGCGGACCAAGCTGATCGAGCAGGGCATCGACATCAAGATGGACTACGTCGGTGAGGTGGGCGGCAACCTTCACGGCGGCTACAACAACGACAAGACGGCGCGCTACTCCGACCAGTTCGGTCTGGGCGTGGCGCTGGACCTGCAAAAACTGTGGGGCTGGGACAACACCCAGGCCAAGATCCAGCTGACCAACCGTAATGGCGAAAACATTTCCAACGACCGTGTTGGCGATCCGCGTGCCGGCACACTCAGCTCCTCGCAGGAAGTCTACGGTCGTGGTCACATGGTGCGGCTGACCCAGTTGTGGATCAAACACCAGTTCTTCGACAACAAACTCGACGTCAAGGCCGGTTACTTCGGCGAAGGCGAAGACTTCAACACCTTCCCGTGCGAGTTCCAGAACCTGGCGTTCTGCGGTTCGCAAGTGGGTAACTGGGCGACCAACATCTGGTACAACTGGCCGGTCAGCCAGGCGGCCATTCGCATCAAATACAACATCAACGACGAGCTCTACGCGCAGATCGGTGCGTACAACCAGAACCCGTCGCAGCTGGAACATGGCAACGGCTTCAAGTTGAGCGGCAGCGGCACCAAAGGCACCGTATTGCCAGTGGAACTGGTCTGGTTGCCTAACCCGAACAGCCTGCCGGGCGAATACCGTGTCGGTTACTACAAGAGCACGGCCGATGCCGACGACGTTCGCGAAGACGTCAACGGTTTCGACGCGGCGACCACCGGTGATGCCTACCGTACCCACAGCAGCAAGCACGGTTACTGGTTCGTTGCGCAACAGCAACTCACCAGCCATAACGGTGACAAGAGCCGTGGTCTGAGCATCGCTGCCAACGCCACGTTCCACGACAAGGACACCAACTTCATCGACAACTATCAGTCCGTGATGTTTGTGTACAAAGGTCTGTTCGATGCGCGTCCGAAGGATGACTTCGGTATCGGTGCTGCGCGTATTCACGTCAACGATGACGTGAAGAAAAACGCCGAACTGCTTAACGTCTCCAATGGCGTTTCGGATTACGACAATCCGGTGTTCTCGCCGATTCGTGAAACCGAATACAACTACGAGATCAACTACGGCTTCCACGTGACCAACTGGCTGACCGTGC
Organism: Pseudomonas sp. DR 5-09; assembly: GCF_001655595.1. NCBI lineage: Bacteria > Pseudomonadati > Pseudomonadota > Gammaproteobacteria > Pseudomonadales > Pseudomonadaceae > Pseudomonas > Pseudomonas sp. DR 5-09. Next base: position 4,950,995 of record NZ_CP011566.1, on the reverse strand, counting down.
GCCCGAACCTGCAATACATCACTCATCCGGGCGGTGTGGATGAAGTGGATAACGCTTTGGTCGCTGGCCTGAAAATTCAGTCTACGTTCTGACGCGTCTGCGATAAGCTCCTCTCTATGTGCGCATATTTGCGGACAGCCAAGGCTGTCCGCTTTTTTTTGGACAGGGGTGTCGCAGCCCATGAAAGTTGAATCTGGAACCGTGGCCCATGCATGAGCATCCGCTGCAACGCTTCTTCAAATCCTTGCGCGAACGTCCGGTGTTCGCCTGGGAGCGCTATCAGATGCGCGATGTGCTGGTGATCGATCATCCGCTGTGTCAGGCGGTGTTCAGTCGTCAGGGTGCGCAATTGCTGCACTTTCAACCGCGCGGGCAAAAGCCGTGGTTGTGGTGCGCGGCGAAATGGCCGCATGTCGGCGCGATTCGCGGTGGCGTGCCGGTATGCTGGCCGTGGTATGGCCGTCACCCGAGCGAAAACGCGTGGCCGTCCCATGGCTGGGCGCGATTGCTGGACTGGAAACTGCTCGACAGCAGCAGCGCCGAGGACGGCGTGCGCCTGCATTGGCAATTGCAGCTGTGCGACTGGCAGGTGGACCTGCACGCGCACCTGGGCGAACGCATGGAATTGCGCCTGAGCACCGAGCATCAGGACGACATGCCGTGCCAGTTGAGCCAGGCTTTGCACGCTTACTGGCGTATTGGTGACGTGAGTGAGATAGCGCTGTCTGGGCTCGAAGGGGCGCAGGGTTACGACCAGTTGAACCGTGAGGTTTGCCAGCAGGAAGGCGAGTTGCGGGTCGATGGTGGCTGTCAGCGAGTGTTCCAGCACGACGGCGAATTACAGCTCAAGGATCACGCCTGGCAGCGCGAATTGTGTATCGACACTGGCGACAGCGCGGACACCGTGGTGTGGCATCCGGGGGCGCGGCCATTGCTGGGCGTAACCTGGGATGAGATCTCGGAGTTTGTCTGTGTTGAAGCGGCGGCGGGTGGCACCGACAGCCTGCATCTGGCGCCGGGGGAGAAGGCGCATTTGAGTTTGCAGGCGTGGGCGGGGGCTTGAGTGTGTCAGTTCGACCGCTGCCCTCACCCTAACCCTCTCCCGGGGGGAGAGGGGACTGACCGAGTTGGATTGGCTATTTACACCGACTTGCGACTACAGCGGTGATCTTGGCTTGGCCAAGCCAGAGGAAACGTTGATCGTTCAGGTCGATGTAACTTTTGAGGGCAACACCGTCGGCCCCCTCTCCCTCCGGGAGAGGGCTGGGCGGGCGGCGTTCCGATGAGGGTTGGCTTTTAAGCTTTTAACGCCTTAGTTGAACTCATCTCCAACCGGATACCGGCTCGCATTCAAGCTCTCTTTGATCTTGCGCAGATGCGGCTGGAAATCCACCCCGCGACGCAAGGTCATCCCCGTCGCCAGTACATCCAGCACGGTCAACTGAATGATCCGCGAAGTCATCGGCATATAGATGTCGGTGTCTTCCGGCAGCGGAATGTTCAGGCTCAGCGTACTGGCCTTGGCCAGCGGTGAGTTCTCGGCCGTCAGGCCCAGCACCGAAGCGCCGTTCTCCCGTGCGATGCGCGCCACTTCCACCAGTTCGCGGGTGCGGCCGGTGTAGGAAATGATCACGAACAGCTCGCCGGTGTGCGCCACCGATGCAATCATCCGTTGCATCAGCACATCGGCGTGAGCAGTCACCGCCAGGTTGAAGCGGAAGAATTTATGCTGCGCATCCAGCGCCACCGGAGCCGAAGCACCGAGGCCGAAGAAGTGAATCTGCCGGGCCTGGATCAACAGGTCGACGGCGCGGCTGATAAGGTTCGGGTCCAGTGCCTGGCACGCGCTGTCCAGCGAGGCGATCGCACTGCCGAAAATCTTCTGCGTATAGGCCTCGGGATTGTCGTCAGCTTCCACTGCGCGGCTGACATAGGCCGCGCCGCTGGCCAGGCTCTGCGCCAGTTGCAACTTGAGTTCGGGGTAGCCGCTGACGCCGAACGAACGGCAGAAACGGTTGACCGTCGGTTCACTGACCGACGCCGCCTGGGCGAGGGCGGCGATGCTGAAGCGTGTGGCCTGCTGTGGGTTGAGCAGGATCACTTCGGCGACTTTGCGTTCGGCCTTGTTCAGCTCTTCAAGGCGACTCTGGATCTGTTCCAGTAAATTTCGCACGCGGTCCATAAGAATTCCTAGATTCACCGGCGCCGATAAGCGCGCGGCTATGCAAATTGGGCCTTTGATGTGGCCCGTGACGGTGGCCTATCCTACTGATGGCTCCGACCGACCACCACTCGGAATCTGTATTTTGCGAAAATGTTGTGGTTATTACTACATTTTCCCTTGAGTGATGCCTTGAAAAAAGGTATTTGTAGCTTAACTTGATAAAAGAACAAACATCATGCCTTTGATTACGGTTGAACCGTGCACATTCGCCTTGTTCGGCGCCTTGGGCGATCTGGCCCTGCGCAAGCTGTTTCCTGCCCTTTATCACCTTGATGGCGCCGGCCTGCTGCACGAGGACACGCGCATTATCGCACTGGCCCGTGAGGCGGGCACCGAGCAGCAGCATCTGGCGTTCATCGCCGCCGAGCTGCGCCGTTACGTGGGCAAGGAGCTGGACGAGGCCGTGGCCGAGCGCTTTCTGGCACGCCTGACCTACCTGCACGTCGACTTCCTCAAGGCTGAAGATTATGTGGCGCTGGCCGAACTGGCCGGCAGCACGCAACGCATGATTGCCTACTTCGCCACCCCGGCGGCGGTGTACGGCGCGATCTGCGAGAACCTGGCGAAAGTGGGTCTGGCGGAAAACACCCGCGTAGTGCTGGAAAAACCGATCGGCTCCGACCTGGAATCCTCACGCAAGGTCAACGACGCCGTGGCGCAGTTCTTCCCGGAGAACCGCACCTACCGCATCGACCACTACCTGGGCAAAGAAACCGTTCAGAACCTGATCGCCCTGCGTTTCGCCAACAGCCTGTTCGAAACCCAGTGGAACCAGAACTACATCTCCCACGTGGAAATCACCGTGGCCGAAAAGGTCGGCATCGAAGGCCGTTGGGGTTACTTCGACAAGGCCGGCCAGCTGCGGGACATGATCCAGAACCACCTGCTGCAACTGCTCTGCCTGATCGCCATGGATCCGCCGGCCGACCTGTCCGCCGATAGCATCCGCGACGAGAAGGTCAAGGTGCTCAAGGCCCTGGCGCCGATCAGTCCGGAAGGCCTCACCACGCAGGTGGTGCGCGGCCAGTACATCGCCGGGCACAGTGAAGGCAAGTCCGTGCCGGGCTACCTCGAAGAGCCGAATTCCAACGCCCAGAGCGACACCGAAACCTTCGTCGCGCTGCGTGCCGACATCCGCAACTGGCGCTGGGCCGGCGTGCCGTTCTACCTGCGCACCGGCAAGCGCATGCCGCAGAAACTGTCGCAGATCGTCATCCACTTCAAGGAACCGTCGCACTACATCTTCGCCCCCGAACAGCGCCTGCAGATCAGCAACAAACTGATCATCCGCCTGCAACCGGACGAAGGCATTTCCTTGCGCGTGATGACCAAGGAGCAAGGCCTGGACAAGGGCATGCAACTGCGCAGCGGCCCGCTGCAACTGAATTTTTCCGACACCTGGCGCAGCGCTCGGATCCCCGATGCCTACGAGCGGTTGTTGCTGGAAGTGATGAACGGCAATCAGAACCTGTTTGTCCGTAAAGATGAAATCGAAGCCGCGTGGAAATGGTGTGACCAGCTGATCGCCGGGTGGAAAAAATCCGGTGACGCGCCCAAGCCGTATGCGGCCGGGTCGTGGGGGCCGATGAGCTCCATTGCATTGATCACGCGGGACGGGAGGTCGTGGTATGGCGATATCTGATGTGAAACTGCCTGAGGGCGTGAATGCCCGCGAATTCAAGAGCCCGGTGCTGCTCGCCGAAGGCCTGGCGCTGAATGTCGCCAAGCAGTTGAGCGAAGCGCTGGCGGCACGTGGCAACGCCGTGCTGGTGGTGTCCGGCGGTCGTAGCCCGGTGGCGTTTTTCCAGCACCTGGCCAAGCAGGAACTGGACTGGTCGAAGGTCGTCGTGACCCTGGCCGACGAACGCTGGGTACCGGTCGAACATGCCGACAGCAACGCCGGTCTGCTCAAGCAATATCTGCTCAAGGGCCCGGCGGCCAAGGCGCAGTTCCTCAGCCTCTACAGCGCGGCGGCCAACGTCGAGCGGGCTGCGGAGCAGGCTGATCGTTTGCTCGCCGAATTGCCGCCCATTGACGTGCTGGTGCTGGGCATGGGTGATGACGGTCACACCGCGTCGCTGTTCCCGGACAGCCCGAACCTGGCCGAAGCCCTGCAAGCCGACGGCACCCGTCGCTGCTGGCCGATGCTCGCACCAAGCGTGCCACGCCAGCGCCTGACCATGAGCCGCGCACTGCTGGCCTCGGCCCGGCACAAGATTCTGTCGATTTCCGGTCAGTCGAAACTGACCACCCTGAATGCCGCACTGGCATCCAACGACGTCGCCGCCATGCCGGTTCGCGCGTTTCTGCAACCTACGTTAGAGATTTACTGGTGCCCATGAGCCAAGGAACAGCCGCTATGACAATTCCATCCCCGACCGTTTCCATGGCGGACAAAGTTGCCCTGATCGACAGCCTCTGCGCCAAGGCGCGGATCCTGCCGGTGATCACCATCGCCCGCGAACAGGACGTGCTGCCATTGGCCGACGCTCTGGCTGCCGGCGGTCTGACCGCGCTGGAAGTGACTCTGCGTTCGCAGTTCGGCCTCAAGGCGATCCAGATCCTGCGCGAACAGCGCCCGGAACTGGTGACCGGTGCCGGCACCGTGCTCGACCGCAACATGCTGGCCGCGGCCGAAGCCGCCGGTTCGCAATTCATCGTCACCCCGGGCATCACCCGTGACCTGCTGGAAGCCAGTGTCGAAAGCCCGATCCCGCTGCTGCCGGGCATCAGCAATGCCTCCGGCATCATGGAAGGTTATGGCCTGGGTTATCGCCGCTTCAAGCTGTTCCCGGCTGAAGTCAGCGGTGGCGTAGCGGCAATCAAGGCCCTCGGCGGCCCGTTCGGCGAAGTGAAATTCTGCCCGACCGGCGGCGTCGGCCCGGCCAACATCAAGAGCTACATGGCGCTGAAAAACGTCATGTGCGTGGGCGGTAGCTGGATGCTCGATCCGGAGTGGATCAAGAACGGCGACTGGGCCCGCATTCAGGAATGCACTGCCGAGGCGTTGGCGCTGCTGGACTGATACTTTTCAATTAGTTGCAACCCTACACTTCGTTGTGTGTTCTACGGCTTTAACGGTGCGCTTGGTCGGTGCGCCGTTTTTTTTTGCCCGAAAAATCCTTCGTTATCTCGAGATACATAGTTACCGCACCCGGCCTCGCGTGTGGCGCTAACCTGCGTTCATCTTATGGAAGAGAGAATGCGTCATGGATAACCAGTCTTCAGCTCCATCGGTTTATCAACTGGCCCCCGAGCAAGTCGCGGGGCCTTATTTTCGCAATCCCAAACTGCTGCGCCGCAACATCAGCGAAGGCGCCGAGGGCCTGCCGTTGCTGCTGCGCCTGACCATCGTCGATGCCATGACCGGCGAGCCGGTCAGTGGTGCGCTGGTGGATATCTGGCACTGCAACGCACGCGGCGCGTATTCCGGCTGGAGTCGGGTCAACCCGGATCTGGAAGTCGACGTCGAGGATATCGGCTCGATCCCGCGAACCGACGATGACACCTACCTGCGCGGTGGTCAGTTCAGCGACCACAAGGGCAGGGTGCGCTTCACCACGATCTATCCGGGTTTCTACGCCGGGCGAGCCCTGCACATTCACGTGGCGGTGCGCATCGTTGCCGGCAATGAATATCTGGAGGAGCGCAATGTAGCCTGGGTCGGCCAACTGTATTTCCCGGAGGTGGTCTCCCGCGGCGTGCTCAACAACAAGGCCTATCGCGGGCGAGGCTCGGCGCCGGTGTGTAACGCCGACGATGCCTACTACACCACTATGGGCGGAGAAGCATCGACCCTGACCGTCTGGCCGATCGGCCGCGACTCGCACGAGGACGGCTACTTTGGCCACCTCACGATCGGCATCGACACCTTTGCGGTGTCGTCGCAGATCAAGCCCGAGGACTTCGACAAGTACACGGTTTAACGCAGTTCGTTCAGCGCCTGAACCAGCAGCTGGATTTCCGTCGCCGTGGTGGTCAGCGACGGCGTGATACGGATGCATGGCCCACAGGCCGCGCCGTTGCGCACCACGGTGAACAGGTTGTAGTCGTTGAGCAGGCGTTCGACCATCGCCTGCTGGTCGGCATGACGGGTAAAGCGTAGCGAGGTGATGCCGCAATACAGACGCGGATCGTCCGGGGTCGTGACTTCGATGCCCGGCAGATTGCGCACGGCGCTCACCCACAGGTTGCGCAAGTAATTCATCCGCGCGCCTTTGGCGGCCGCGCCACCCAGTGCGCGGTGTTCCTCGAACACCAGTGGCAAGGTCATCAACGCCGGAATGTTCGGCGTGCTGTAAGGCGTGCGCGAACGGATGTCGTCAGCCGAAAAATGCATCTCGCCCATGTCCCGGTCGATGTCGGCCAGGCGCTGCGGTGCAATGTAGATAAAGCCGAGGGTCAGCGGCGAGCCGATCCACTTGTGCAGGTTGTACCCGGCGAAGGCGATGCCCAACGCTTCGAGGTCGAACTCGATCTGCCCGAGAGCATGGGCGCCATCAAGGATGATATCGACGCCATGCTCCCTGGCCAGCGAGGCAATGGCCTGCACCGGCATCACCAGCCCGGTGCGGTGGGTGACGTGAGTCAAAGCCATCAGCCTGAGCTTAGGATAGCGGGTAAAGGCTTCGCGGTAAGTTGCCAGCAGGCTGTCGAAGCTGGCCGGGTGGGCGTGCTCGATCTCGATCACCTCGACCCCGCGATGCTGCGCCAGCCAGCGCATGGCGCCCTTGACCGTGTCGTACTCCAGATCGCAGATCAGCACCTGGTCGCCTGGCTGCAGGCGGTTGTAGTTGCGGATCAGCGATTGCAGGCCGGCAGTGGCGTTGTGGGTAAACGCCACGCTTTGCGCGCGGACGCCGATCAGCTCGGCCAGTTGCGCGCGTATGTCGAGGAGGTCGTTCTGTTCGAAACGTTGGCGCACGTAGATCGAGTTGCTGTTGTTGATCAGCTCGACGTTGCGCTGATACTCCTCGATCACGGTGCGCGACATCCGTCCGAAGTAGCCGTTCTCCAGGTTCACGGGGCCGGGGTGGCGATCGTAACGGTCGGCGAAGGTTTGCCAGAAGGCTTCGTCTCGGGCGCGGCGGGTGTTATCGGGCATGGTCGACTCGACTCGGATCAGGATGACGCCTCAGTGGCGCGGGGCAGGCTTGCCATGTTTGGCGCGCAGCGGTTCGAGCAGTTCCGACAGGCCGTTGTGATCGATTTCCTGCATCAATGCCAGCAGCCCGCCCAGTTCTCCATGGGGAAAACCTTCCCGGGCGAACCAGTTCAGGTACGGGCCCGGCAGGTCGGCAATGATCCGGCCCTTGTACTTGCCGAAGGGCATTTCGCGGGTGATCAGCAGTTCGAGCTTTTCAGGGTTCATCGTTGGAATCGTCTGGGTTTGAAAACACGTTGGAAAATACAGGCATTCTGCATGCAGGCCAAATGACAGATCATGCAAATAACAGGCATACAGATTTTCGTTTTATTTTTAAGTCATTGAAAATTAACGATTAATTTCTTTTCGAAAAGCTGGCACGACCACTGCAACACTCCTTGCATCTTTCACCACGCAAGGAATTGAAAAATGACTGACATGAATAAAGAAGCCATCTCCGTCCTCAACGACCTGATCGAAACCAGCAAGGACGGTCAGGAAGGCTTCAAGACCTGCGCTGAAGACATCAAGCACCCAGAACTGAAAGCGCTGTTCACCCAGCGCTCTGCCGATTGCGCCACGGCGGCGGCCGAGTTGCAGGCGGCCGTGCGTTCGATGGGCGGCGATCCGGAAACCTCGACCAGCGTCAGCGGTGATCTGCACCGTCGCTGGGTCGACGTCAAAGCGATGTTCACCGGCAAGGACGAAGAGGCTGTGCTCAACGAAGCCGAGCGCGGTGAAGACCACGCCCTGAAGGCTTATCGTGAAGCGATCGAGAAGATCAACAAGCACAACCTGGTCGGCATCCGTGACCTGGTGGAGCGCCAGTACCACGGCGTGCAACGCAATCACGATCAGGTGAAGGCGCTGCGTAACCAGGCTCGCGCACGCTCGTAAGCGTTCGAAGCCCACAAAAAACGCCAGCTGGTCTGGCGTTTTTTGTGTCCGGATTTAACCGGGGGACCATCAGCCGATGCTGATGGCCGGCAAGGTCGGCAGGGTAACGGTTTGCTGTTTACGCGGGGCTAGGATCTCGGCTTCGCCATCCACCACCAGCTCATCGCGCTGGTTGAATACGCGCGTGGCAATACGCACGCGGAATTTCGGCAGTTTCTCCAGAATCTCCAGACGTACTGTCAGGGTGTCGCCGATCTTCACCGGCTTCTGGAAGCTCATCTGCTGGCCAATATAAATGGTGCCCGGTCCAGGCAGCTCGCAAGCCACGGCTGCACTGATCAGCGCACCGCTGAACATGCCGTGGGCGATGCGTTCCTTGAACATGCTGGCGGCGGCGAACTCGGCGTCCAGGTGCACCGGGTTGTGGTCACCGGACATCGCGGCGAACAGCTGAATGTCGCGTTCCTCGACAGTCTTGCTGTAGCTCGCGGTCTGGCCCACTTCGAGGGCTTCGTAAGGGATGTTGGTAACCTGGGTCATGGGTCTGAATTCCTGTGACGGATTAAATGAATCCACAAAAAATTATTCGCTGCGGTGCGGCCGGCGATGGCTCAAGGCCTGGTCGATCCAGGCCAGCACATCGGCGGTCACTTCGTCGCGGTTGCTCTCGTTGAACAATTCGTGCCGCGCCTGTGGGTAGATCTTGAGTTGCAGGTTCTGGCTGCCGGCCGCGCGCAAGGCGTTGGCCAGATCAGTCAGACGCTTGCCTTCGCTCACCGGATCACATTCGCCGCCAATCACCAGCAGCGGCAGGCCCGGATCAATCTGGGCGAGATTGGACGCTTTGCTGATTTGCTGCAACCCGCCGAGCAGGTCGATCCACAACTGATTGGTGCAGCGAAAGCCGCACAGCGGGTCGGTGGCGTACTTGTCGACCTCGGCCGGGTCGCGACTCAGCCAGTCAAACGCGGTGCGCGCCGGTTTGAATTTATTGTTGAACGAGCCGAACGACAGCCATTCGATCAGCGCGCTGCGACCCTTGGCGCCCTGGCGCAGCTTTTCAAACCGGGCGATCTGCCGGGCCGCGCGGTACAGCGCAACCGGCTGGAAATTCGAGCCGCTGAGAATCGCGCCATGCAGGCTGGCGCTGTGATGCAGCAGATAAGCCTGGGCAATGTAACTGCCCATGCTGTGCCCGAGCAGCACGATCGGAACCCCTGGATGACGCTGGCCGAGGAACTGGTTGAGGCTCGCGAGATCTCCAACCACCTTGCACCAGCCGTCGTCGTCAGCGAAGTGTCCGAGCGTCCCATGATCGGCCGTTTTGCCATGGCCGCGCTGATCGGGTGCGTACACACCGTAGCCTTCGGCGCAGAACGCCTCTGCCAGCCGAGCGTAGCGGGCGCTGTGTTCCGCCATGCCGTGGGCCAGCAGAATCAACGCTTTCAGCGGCGCGTTCGGCAGCCACAGGTTGACGAAGAGGCGGCTGCGGTCACTCGCGTCCAGCCAGAAGGTGTCGTGGATCATGGCGATTCCTTTTGCGGCCTGTTTTTGCTGAAGCGTCTTGCAGAGGTTGCATTGTATAGCGCGTCCGATCAGCTCACGCCACGGCAGGAAGATTCACACGATCAATGACGACCTTACCCATATTTGCCTGATTGACCATAGCTGCTAGTGTCCGTGAAGCCCCGCTTTTTGCTCTCGGCTTTTTCAGGGACCGAAAGAAATGACAGCGAAGCGGCCCCGGATCGGCTCAGGTAAAGAGGACAAGAACAATGCAACCTGATTTCTGGAATGACAAACGCCCGGCGGGCGTACCCCTGGACATCGACGCGGGTGAGTTCAAGTCGGTGATCGAGGTGTTCGAGCGTTCCTGCAAGAAATTCGCTGATCGCCCGGCGTTCAGCAACATGGGCGTGACCCTGACCTACGCCGAGCTGGAGCGCCAGAGCGCCGCGTTCGCCGGTTATCTGCAAGCCCACACCGATCTGGCGCCGGGGGATCGCATCGCGGTGCAGATGCCCAACGTCCTGCATTATCCGATTGCCGTGTTCGGCGCCTTGCGTGCCGGGCTGATCGTGGTCAACACCAACCCGCTGTACACCGCGCGGGAAATGCGCCACCAGTTCAAGGACTCCGGCGCCCGGGCGCTGGTGTACCTGAACCTGTTCGGCCAGAAAGTCCAGGAAGTGCTGCCGGACACCGACATCCAGTATCTGATCGAAGCGAAGATGGGCGACCTGATGCCCACCGCCAAGGGCTGGCTGGTCAACACTGTGGTCAGCAAAGTGAAGAAGATGGTGCCGGCGTATTCGCTGCCCCAGGCGATTTCCTTCAAGAGCGCGTTGCGCATGGGTCGGGGCCTGGGCATCAAGCCGTTGAAGGCCGGCCTGGATGACATCGCCGTCCTGCAATACACCGGCGGCACCACCGGCCTGGCCAAGGGCGCGATGCTCACCCACGGCAATCTGGTGGCGAACATGCAGCAGGTGCGCGCCTGCCTTGGTCAGTTCGGCAGCGACGGCCAGCCGCTGTTGCGCGAAGGGCAGGAGGTGATGATTGCGCCGCTGCCGCTGTACCACATCTATGCCTTCACCGCGAATTGCATGTGCATGATGGTGTCGGGCAACCACAACGTACTGATCACCAACCCGCGTGACATCGGCGGCTTCATCAAGGAGCTGAAGAACTGGAAGTTCTCGGCGCTGCTGGGGCTCAACACGCTGTTTGTCGCGCTGATGGATCATCCGGACTTCAAGACCCTGGATTTCTCCACCCTCAAGCTCACCAACTCCGGCGGCACCGCGCTGGTCAAGGCCACCGCCGAGCGTTGGGAGCAGATCACCGGTTGCCGGATTACCGAAGGTTATGGCCTGACCGAAACCTCGCCGGTGGCCTGCACCAACCCGTACGGCGAGCTGTCGCGGATCGGCACGGTCGGCCTGCCGGTGCCGGGCACCTTGTTGAAGATCATCAACGACGACGGCGTCGAGCAGCCCCTGGGCGAGCGCGGCGAGTTGTGCATCAAGGGCCCGCAGATCATGAAGGGCTACTGGAACAAGCCCGAGGCCACCGCCGAAGTGCTGGATGCCGAGGGCTGGTTCAAGTCCGGCGACATTGCAGTCATCGACCCGGACGGTTTCGTGCGCATCGTCGACCGCAAGAAAGACATGATCATCGTCTCCGGTTTCAACGTGTATCCGAACGAAATCGAAGACGTGGTGATGGCCCACCCGAAAGTCGCCAACTGCGCAGTGATCGGCGTGCCGGACGAGCGTTCCGGCGAGGCGGTGAAGCTGTTTGTGGTGGCGCGGGAAACCGGAGTCAGCCTGGAAGAGCTGAAGGCCTACTGCAAAGAAAATTTCACCGCTTACAAGGTGCCAAAACACATCGTGCTGCGTGAGTCGTTGCCGATGACGCCTGTCGGGAAAATTCTGCGCAGAGAGTTACGCGATATCGCATAAAAGAATTGCGCTTCACTCTATCGCGAGCGGGCTCGCTCCCACAGGATCATCAGTGAACCTGTGGAAGCGAGCCCGCTCGCGATTTTTTTGGTTCAAGCCCCTGAAAACCGGGACTTTCAAGGTGTTATAGGATTTTTGCTCTAAAATGACTCCCAGTAGTTCTTGAGTCATGAAAATGACTGTAGGGGCCGCTTTTGGCTCTAGTCGACCCTTGGCAAAGCTGCTACTCTCGGCGCGCTTTGTGACTTCTCGGCCTTGTAAAAAGCCAGACTCACCAATAAACAAACACCAATAATAATCGCATCAAATGCGGTGCTGAATTCGCGTTGCTGAGGAGTGGGCTTCCATGATCGAAGACTTTTGGAAGGATAAGTACCCCGCTGGAATTGCTGCCGACATCAATCCAGACGAGTACCCGAATATTCAGGCAGTGTTGAAGCAATCCTGCCAACGCTTCGCCGACAAACCGGCGTTCAGCAACCTGGGCAAGACCATCACCTACGGTGAACTGTACGAATTGTCCGGTGCGTTTGCCGCTTATCTGCAACAGCATACCGATTTGCAGCCCGGTGATCGAATCGCCGTGCAACTGCCCAACGTGTTGCAGTACCCGGTCGCCGTCTTCGGCGCCATCCGCGCCGGGCTGATCGTGGTCAACACCAACCCGCTGTACACCGCGCGGGAAATGGAACACCAATTCAACGACTCCGGTGCCAAGGCGCTGGTGTGCCTGGCGAACATGGCGCACCTGGCCGAAGCCGTGGTGCCGAAAACCGGCGTCAAACACGTCATCGTCACCGAAGTCGCCGACCTGCTGCCGCCGATCAAGCGCCTGCTGATCAACAGCGTCATCAAGTACGTGAAGAAAATGGTTCCAGCCTATCACCTGCCAAAAGCCGTCAAGTTCAACGACGTGCTGAGCAAGGGCCAGGGCCAGCCGGTGGCAGAAGCCAACCCGGACAGCGGCGATGTCGCAGTGCTGCAATACACCGGCGGCACCACCGGCGTGGCCAAGGGCGCGATGCTCACCCATCGCAACCTCGTCGCCAACATGCTGCAGTGCAAGGCGCTGATGGGTTCCAACCTCAATGAAGGTTGCGAGATCCTGATCACGCCACTGCCGCTGTACCACATCTATGCGTTCACCTTTCATTGCATGGCGATGATGCTGATCGGCAACCACAACATCCTGATCAGCAACCCGCGCGACCTGCCGGCGATGGTCAAGGAACTCTCGAAGTGGAAGTTCAGCGGCTTCGTCGGCCTCAACACGCTGTTCGTGGCCCTGTGCAACAACGAAGGTTTCCGCAAGCTGGATTTCTCGGCGCTGAAAGTCACCCTGTCCGGCGGCATGGCCCTGCAACTGGCCGCAGCCGAGCGCTGGAAAGCGGTCACCGGTTGCCCGATCTGCGAAGGTTACGGCATGACCGAAACCAGCCCGGTGGCCACGGTCAACCCGATCCAGAACATCCAGATCGGCACCATCGGCATTCCGGTGCCGTCGACCCTGTGCAAAGTCATTGACGACGCCGGTGTCGAGCAGCCGCTGGGCGAAATCGGCGAGCTGTGCGTAAAGGGCCCGCAAGTGATGAAAGGCTACTGGCAGCGTCAGGAAGCCACCGATGAAATGCTCGACAGCGAAGGCTGGCTGAAGACCGGCGACATCGCGCTGATCCAGCCGGACGGCTACATGCGCATCGTCGATCGCAAGAAAGACATGATTCTGGTGTCCGGTTTCAACGTGTATCCGAACGAACTGGAAGACGTGCTGGCGGCCCTGCCGGGCGTGTTGCAGTGCGCAGCCATCGGCGTTCCGGACGAAAAATCCGGCGAGGCGATCAAGATCTTCATCGTCGCCAAACCGGGTGTCACCCTGACCAAGGAACAGGTGATGGAGCACATGCGCGCCAACGTCACCGGCTACAAGGTGCCGCGTTCCGTGGAGTTCCGCGATGCGTTGCCGACCACCAACGTCGGCAAAATCCTGCGTCGCGAGTTGCGCGACGAAGAGCTGAAGAAGATCAAGGCGAAGAGCGCCGCATAAAACAGAAAGCCCCGCAGATGCGGGGCTTTCTGTTGGTGCAGAGCAGGGCCTGGATTATGCGGTGAACCTGCCCCTCACCCCAGCCCTCTCCCGAGGGAGAGGGAGCCGATCGGGGGGCTGTTCAAAACCCGAGTTCGGCTCGATATCTCAGGTCGACGTACCTTGTCCAATCACCTCGGTCGGTCCCCTCTCCCTCTGGGAGAGGGCTAGGGTGAGGGGGGAGGGGCCCCCGAAATCTTACTGGCGGAACGGCGCAAAGTTCACGTTGGTCCCCGCCGGGCGCATGTCCTGCAGGTACGAGTCCTTGTCGGCGCTCAGTTCCAGGCTCAGGGCAGCCTTGCGTTTGCCTTCGTTGCGGATCACCAGGCCTTCGAGTTTCTCGCGCAGGAACACGGTCGGCACTTTCAGGTGCAGCAGTTCGTCGGTGGCCGGGGTGTGCATCAACAGGTGGATCCACTCGTACTGACCGATCGCCAGGCGCGACACCGGCAGGTCGAACCACCAGATGTTGCGGTTACGGTTCAGTTCGGCGAAGTGGCAGTTGTTGGTGCCGAGCACGGCACCGCCCAATTCCTGGTTGCGACGGGCGATGGCCTGCTTTTTATCGAGTTTCATAACATTCCTGCGGGGTCGGTTCTGTGGCGCCTGGCGCCCTTTTGATGGGCATTCTCGGGGGTACGCTCGTAAACATAAAGCCCAACCTGCACACCGCGACGAAATGAAGCCCTGAAAATAAATGAAACTTGGCGCAAACCGGGTCAGTCAATCATTACGTACTGACTTTCCCCGTTAATGTTCCAAGGAGAATCACCATGGGTAGCACGAGCGATAAAGTGAAAGGCATGGCCAACGAAGCGGTCGGCAACGTCAAGCAAGGTGTCGGTAAAGCCACCGATAACACCAAACTGCAGGCCGAAGGCAAAGTGCAAGAGAAGAAAGGCGAGGCCCAGCAAGCGGTGGGCAAAGCCAAGGATGCGGTCAAGAAAGGCGTCGACAAGGCCTGATCAGGCCTTGAACGAAACAGCGAAGCGGCCATCCAAGGATGGCCGTTTTCGTATCCCGCTCACATGCGGTCAAGGAACACAGTGTTTCAAAGTCGCCAAGTAAGCTACTTTGATGAGAGAAAAACGGCCCCTGAGTCGCCACGACTTCAACCTGTTTTGCGGCGAAAGGAGACGCGAATGATTTTCCCCGACATGAAAGGTCTGCCCCTGCACCGGGTGATGGTGCGCACGGTCACCGAATTCGTCGACGACGAGATGTCGACCTATGCCTCGGCACTGGCCTACCAGATGCTGTTCTCGCTGTTCCCGTTCATTCTGTTTCTGATTGCCCTGATCGGTTTCCTGCACCTGCCGGACTTCTTCTCCTGGCTGCGCCTGCAATCGGAGCTGGTGTTGCCGCCCCAGGCGCTGGAGCAGGTCAACCCGGTGATCGATCAACTGCAGCAATCCAAGGGCGGCCTGCTTTCGGTGGGTATCGTCATCGCCCTGTACACCGCGTCTGCCGGCGTGCGCCTGATGATGAGTGCGATGAACGCCGCCTACGACGTGGTCGAGGGCCGGCCCCTGTGGAAGCGGTTTCCGCTGTCGATCATCTACACCGTCGGCATCGCCGGCATGTTGCTGGTGGCCGCAGCGCTGATGGTGCTCGGCCCGCAGGTGATGGGCTGGATCGCCGCGCAGGTCGGGCTCGAAGAAGTCATCGTCACCCTGTGGACCATCGCCCGCTGGCCGGTGATCGTGATCCTGATGATGGTGGCCGTGGCGCTGATCTACTACGTGATGCCCGACGTCAAACAGGAATTCCGTTTCATCACCCCCGGCTCGGTGCTGGCGGTGGTGGTGTGGATCATCGCGTCCCTGGGCTTCGCGTTCTACGTCAAGACGTTCGCCAACTACAACGCCATGTATGGCAGCATCGGTGCGATCATCGTGCTGTTGCTGTATTTCTACATTTCCGCCGCCGTGTTGTTGCTCGGTGCAGAGATGAATGCGGTGATCGAACACATGTCCAGCGAGGGCAAGGATTCGGGCGAGAAAGTCCCCGGCGAACTCGATGAACATCCCAAACAACACGTTTCCGGCCTCGGGCGCGATCACTCGCTCAAGCCGAACACTGACGAAGCCTGATCATGATCCGTGAAATCCTGAAGATGGGCGACGAACGCCTGCTGCGCATCGCGCCGCCGGTGCCCGCCGAAATGCTCGACAGTCCCGAGCTGTGGCAATTGATCGACGACATGTTCCAGACCATGGAAAGCGTCGGCGGCGTCGGTCTCGCCGCGCCGCAGATCGGTGTCGATCTGCAACTGGTGATCTTCGGTTTCGAGCACAGCGAGCGTTATCCGGACGCCGAAGCGGTGCCCCAGACGATCCTGATCAACCCGCTGATCACGCCGCTCAGTCCGCTGATGGAAGAGGGGTTCGAAGGCTGCCTGTCGGTGCCGGGCCTGCGGGGCGCGGTGGATCGATACCAGCGGATCCGTTACGAAGGCGTCGACCCCAAGGGTGAGCCGATCTCGCGGGTGGCCTCAGGGTTCCATGCGCGGGTGGTACAGCATGAATGCGATCACCTGATCGGGCGCCTGTACCCGTCGCGCATTACCGATTTCAGCAAGTTCGGTTTTACCGAAGTGATGTTTCCGGATCTCGATCCCAACGCTGACGACTGACTAGCCCGCGCGCGGTGCCAGTTCCATGGCAATCATCGGCTTGCTCCGCGCATAACGACTCAAGCGCTCGGCCATGGCCTGGGGCAGGGCAGGATCGAAAGTGAAGCCGCGCCGCTCGTAGAATCCGCGCAAGTCCGGGTGGCAGAACAGCCAAACCGGCCCCTCGACGTCCTTCACCGCTTCGGCAATCAGCTGCGCGGCAATGCCTTGCTCGCGGCAGGCCGGATCAACAAACAGTCCGGTCAGCCAATGCCCGCCGAACACCGGCCGCAGGCACAGCGCCGCCACGATTTCCTCCCGCCGCGCCACCCACAATTGCGCCTCGCGCACGGCTTTCATCGACGATTGATGCTGGCGGTAGAACTTGTTCATCAGAGGCCAGGACAGGTCGTCGAGCTGGCTGTAACGGATGTCGGTCATGAATCGGACTGCCGGTGCAAAAGCTGCGGATTATAAAACAACGTGCCCGCCGGGATAGGTGTATACCTGATCTCACATCCCCTCTGAGTGGAGTACGCATCATGTCCAAAGGTATGGATTCGAAGAAAGCCGCGAAGAAGAAACCGGCCAAGACCGCCATCGAAAAACGCCACGAGAAGAGGGCGAAAAAAGTCGACATCTTTGGCCATTGATCACGCCGTTCGGGAGCCCGGATCCGGGCTCCTGTCTTGCCCTTGAAAACAGCCCGCAAAAATAATCTGCAAGATTTCCCGTTGGTGTTGCACAGAACGATCAGACCCTCGTTCCGAGCCACGCCATGCCCCACTATTTCGACGATGCCCATCGCCTACAGATCGAAACCCTGCGCCAGCGCTTCACCGCCCGCACCGAGTGGCCGACCTGGCTGCTGCTGATTGGCGTATATGGTGGCTGGTTCGCGATTGTGCTGGGCAGCGAATGGCTCGGCGTCTGGTGGAGCACGCTGCTGCTGATTCCGTTACTGGTGCTGTGGCTGTCGGTGCAGCACGAATTGCTTCACGGTCATCCGACGCGCTGGACCTTCGTCAACAAAATCCTCGGCTATGCGCCGTTTGCGGTGTGGTATCCCTACACGCTGTATCGCGACAGCCATTTGCAGCACCATCGCGACGAACACCTGACGATTCCCGGCGTCGATCCCGAAAGCCGTTACTTGAGTGCCGAGCGCTGGCAGGGCCGTTCGTTGTTCGAACGCAGCCTGCACTGGCTGAACAAAACCGTATTGGGCCGATTCATTCTTGGCGCACCGCTGGCGTTGCTGGCGCTGGCCGGTCAAGAACTGCAACGTCTGAAAAGCGGCGAGCGCCAGGCCTGGCTGATGTGGTTGACCCACGGCGCCCTGACCGTGCTGATGCTTTTTTTCATCGCCCGCTACAGCGTGTTGCCGGTGTGGCATTACCTGTTTTTGATCAGCGTCCCGGCGCTGTCGATCGCGATGGTTCGCTCCTACTATGAACACCGACCGCACACGCAACCGGAGCAGCGCACGGTGCTCAACGAAGCCGGATGGCCGTGGCGCTGGCTGTTCCTGAACCTGAATTTCCATCTGGTGCATCACGACTTGCCGAAGCTTTCGTGGTACGACTTGCCCGAGGCCTACCGCATGCGCCGGGAACAGTGGGTGGCGCGCAGTGGCGGTTTTCTGGTGCAAGGATATGGGCAATTGTGGCGCCGGCACGGCATCAAGCCGATCGACAGCCCGCAGCATCCTTTTATTTGAGGCCAGCATGACGTCAGGTTACGCAGAACTATTGATGTACATCGCACCCGAGCCGATTCGCGCGGCGAACGAGCAGTGGCTGGCGCGGATTCTCGAACACCTGGGCCGTTCGCGGCTCGATGCCGACGGCTTGTCGTTGCTTGAACTTTGGCGCTCGCCTGATTTGTTGCTGACCCAGACCTGCGGCTATCCGCTGATGACCGCGCTGCGTGGGCAGGTAAAGATTGTCGGTCGTCCGCGTTACGAATTGCCCGACGCCAGCGCCGGCAACCATTGCAGCCTGATCCTCGCCCGCGCCGAGGATCCGCGCCGCAATCTGGCGGAGTTCTTCGACAGTCGCGGGGTGATCAACAGCGAGGACTCCAACAGCGGCATGAACCTGTTGCGTCAGCGTCTGGCGCCGCTGCATCGGGACGGTCAGTTTTTCGCCTCTGTGGGCATCAGTGGCGGGCATCGCGAAAGCCTGCGCTGGTTGCGCGAAGACCGCGCCGATCTGGCGGCCATCGACAGCGTGACCTTTGCGTATCTGGCGCAATACGCCGCTGCAGAGGTCAGCGGCTTGCGGGTGGTGGCACGCAGTGCGTTCAGCCCGACCTTGCCCTTCATCACCGCTGCCAGCACGACGGACGAACAGATTGAACACCTGCGCCGGGCGATGAATCGCAGCCTTCAAGACCTGCCCGATGTGGCCCGCATCCTCGGTTTGCCCGAAGTCCTGCCCGCCAGTGAAAGTGATTACCTCGTCCTGCTGGATTATCAGCGCGAGGTCGAAGAGCTGGGTTATGGCCGCTTGCGCTAGCAGTCTCTTGTAATTCACTAATGGAATATAAAAATTCTTTTTAAGTATTTTTAACGCATAAGGCGCCTTGCTAGGATCGCGCCACCGGACGACCGGACATTCAGCGACCCTTGACCAAGGAGCCCCCATGTCCGGCGCCGACTTATCCCATCGCAATCATGTGCACACGTTGTTTGGCGACCATTACCAGTGGTTGTGCACACGTCTGCGTCGGCAATCGAATGATGCGGCCACCGCCGAAGACATCGCCGCCGAAACCTTCGCGCAACTGCTCGAAGCGCCGGGCCTGACCGCCATCCGTGAACCCCGCGCCTTGCTCACCACCATCGCCCAACGCCTGCTGTACGAGCGCTGGCGGCGGCGTGATCTGGAGCGTCGGCATTTGCACCAGCTTCATCAGGGTGACTTCGATCACCCGCCGTCTCCCGAAGAACTCGCCGACCTGTCGCAGAGCCTCAAGCACCTGGACCGGACGCTCCAGCGCCTGCCGGGCAAGGTGCGTTCGACCTTCCTGCTGGCGCGAATCGACGGCCTGACCTACCCGCAAATCGCCGCCGAACTGGGTATCTCCCAACGTTCGGTGAGCCTGTACATGACCCGCTCCCAGGCCTTGTGCAACCGCCACAGCGCCAACCAAACCCTGATTTCCTCCCAGAACAAGAGGTCCGCATGAGATCGCTCAAAACCCTGCTCGGCAGTTCGCTGCTGGCCCTGACCCTGACCGCCGGCCACGCCGTGGCAGCGGAAAAAACCGCGCCGATCCACTTCGGTGACATCACCTGGGAAAGCGGCAGTTTCATCACCGAAGTGCTGCGCCTGATCGTCGAGAAAGGCTACGGCTACCCGACCGACACCCTGCCGGGCAGCACCGTCAGCCTGGAGGCGGCGCTGGCGAAAAACGACATTCAAGTGATCGGCGAAGAGTGGGCAGGGCGTAGTCCCGCGTGGGTCAAGGCTGCCGCCGAGGGCAAGGTGTTTGGCCTCGGCGACACGGTGAAGGGCGCCACCGAAGGCTGGTGGGTGCCGGAATACGTGATCAAGGGCGACCCGGAGCGCGGGATCAAACCGCTGGCGCCGGAACTGAAATCCGTGGCCGATCTGCCGCGCTACAAGGATGTGTTCAAGGACCCGGAAGACCCGAGCCGCGGGCGCTTCCTCAACAGCCCGACCGGCTGGACTTCTGAAATCGTCAACAGCCAGAAACTCAAGGCGTATGCGTTGAACGACAGTTACGTCAACTTCCGCACCGGCTCCGGCGCGGCGCTGGATGCCGAGGTGGCGTCGTCGATCAAGCGGGGCAAACCGGTGCTGTTCTACTACTGGTCGCCGACGCCGCTGCTCGGTCGCTTCAAACTGGTGAAGCTGGAAGAGCCACCGTTCGACGCCGAAGCCTGGAAAACCCTGGCCGATGCCAACAACCCCAATCCGAGAGGCACCCGTTCGATGCCGGCGAGCCTGGCGATTGGCGTGTCGGCGCCGTTCAAGGCGCAGTACCCGGAACTGGTGACGTTCTTTGAAAAGGTCGACTTGCCGATCGATCTGCTGAACCAGACTCTGGCCGGGATGAGCGAAAAGCGCCAGCAGCCACGGCAGGTGGCCGAGGCGTTCCTGCGCGATCAACCGCAAGTGTGGAAGCCTTGGGTGCCGGGTGATGTGGCGAACAAGGTGAGTGGGAGTCTGTAGTTCTTTTCTGATATTTCTGTAGTGCTGCACCGACGCCATCGCGGGCAAGCCCGCTCCCACAGGGTTGTGCGCAATGTTAAAGCCAGCGTGGTACCTGTGGGAGCGCGGCTTGCCCGCGATGGCGTCCGACCGGCAAAAACGTTTTTGCGCTGAACCGTTTCTCGTCCGCTTCCTGTCCGAACTCCCGCATTACTGGCCGACTAGTGGCCTTGCGCAAGGCCTTGCGCTGTCTATGCTCATTCATAACTAACTATGTCGACCGCCATTCAAAGCGCTCCGGCGGCAATCGGTTAGCCGTGAACAAAGCTGCCAGAGTGCGCAATCCAAGGCACCGACACTTGACCGACAAGGAGCTTTTTTTTAAATGGAAGTTCTTCTGCATGTTAGGAATGGCCCGCCTGCGGGCTATCAAGAAAAGGATGTCTTGATTAGAGCGTCGCTGCATGGACTCTTTGATTAATCATCGTTTATCACCTGACAACTTCCTCCCGTGGAGGAAGGCGTGTGCCTGTTCTGTGGAACGTAGTGGTGGATTCTGAAAGACCTGAACTTTCATCAAATCAAAAGAACGCGCGGAAGGTGATAGAGACATGTTCAACCTACATCACAAGGCTGATCTGCAGGAAATCGAACGTTTCAGCTGTGCCCTGACCGAAGCCAACGCCAAGCTGGCGGCGATCAGCCGTTCGATGGCAATGATCGAATTCACCCCCGAGGGCATCGTTCTGGATGCCAATGACAACTTCTGCAAGACCATGGGCTACAGCGCCGATGAAGTGCGTGGCAAACACCACCGGATCTTTTGTGAAGAGGAGTTTTACCGCAGCGAGGAATACGCCAAATTGTGGCGTGACCTGGCCCGGGGCGAACCCATCAGCGGCACTTTCCTGCGTTTGAACAAAAGCGGTCGGGAGATCTGGCTCGAAGCCAGTTACATGCCGGTGTATGGCCCGGACAAACAGGTCCGAAGTGTGATCAAAGTGGCGGCGGATATCACCGCGCGAGTGAACAAGGAGAAGGAAGAGGAGAGCATGCTGGCCGCCATCGGTCGCTCTATGGCGGTGATCGAGTTCACCCCGGAAGGCAATGTGATCACGGCCAACGACAACTTTCTCAAAACCATGCAGTACTCGCTCAACGAAATCGTCGGCCATCACCACAGTCTGTTCTGTCATCGGGTCGAAGCCGAGTCCGCGCAGTACAAGGCGTTCTGGGCCTCGCTCAATCGCGGCGAATATCACTCGCACCGCTTCGAGCGCAAGAACAAGTCCGGGCAGACCGTTTACCTCGAAGCTTCTTACAACCCGCTGTTCGACGCCAAGGGTCGGTTGTACAAAGTGGTGAAGTTCGCCAGCGACATCACCCACCAGATGACCACCTTGCAGACTGCTGCGGAATCGGCCCACAGCACCTCGGTACAAAACGACGCCTGTGCGCAAAAAGGCTCACAGGTCGTGCAGCAAACGGTGCAGATCATTCAGGACATTTCCCGCGACCTCAACGAGGCGGCGCTGAGCATCGATGCGGTCAGCAAACAGTCGGACATCATCGGCACCATCGTTCAGACCATTCGCGGAATTGCCGACCAGACCAACCTGCTGGCGCTCAACGCGGCCATCGAGGCGGCGCGGGCGGGGGAACACGGGCGTGGTTTTGCGGTGGTGGCAGACGAAGTGCGCAGCCTCGCGGCACGGACCAGTCAGGCGACCCTGGAGATCGTCGATGTGGTGCGCAAGAACCATGAGTTGTCATTGAGCGCGGTGTCGAGCATGCAGTCGAGCCTGAGTCGCACCGGGCTCGGGGTGGAACTGGCGAACGAGGCGGGGGATGCGATCCGCGAGATTCAGCAGGGCTCGCGGCATGTGGTGGATGCGATCAGCCAGTTCAACGAGACGTTGCAGTTGAACTGACTGATCGCAACATCCGAAAAACCTGTGGGAGCGGGCAAGCCCGCTCCCACAGGTGTCAGTGTTTAATCCGATTCAACCGGCAGCAGTCAGAGCGAAGCGAGGAACTTGTCAGCCGACTCGTCGCTGATCTTCGCCGAGTTGGCGTCTTGCTTGTTCTGCTTCTCGGCTTCGGCCAGCTTCATCTTGTCCTGCAGTCGCTCGGCGATTTCTTTGCCGATGGCCAGTTGTTTCTCCGGCGGCATGGCTTTGATGTCGTCCTCGGTCAGGCCCATTTCCTGGAGGATGCTGTCGCGCAGACGCTGTTCCGGCGTTTTGCTCATGTAGTCCTTGAACTCATCCATAGCCGATGAGCCCGTGGATTTGGTCTGCGAAGTATCGGAGGTTTGCAGAGCGACACGGGTCTTGGCGAACGCTTCGTCGACGTTGTCGCTGATGCGCGTGGCTTCGCTGACTTGCTGGGTCGCCAGTTGCGTGGCCGATTCCTGCACCTTGGCGGTGGCTTCGGCGGTTTGCGCCTGGGCCTGGTTTTGCAGGGTTTGCAGCATCGCGCCGTGCAGGCCGCCTTGCAGTCCGGCTGCGGCGGTGGCGGTTGCATCGTCATTCAGCTGCTTGGGTAGATGAATGATTTGTTGTTGTTTTGCACTGACCAACATGATGAATGAACCTGTAGGTAATGACTGTCAGCCCTAGGCAGCAATTACCGTGCCTGTTGAATAAATTCATATTTATCAATGGCTTGTGGTTTTTCGTGAACAGGTAAAGCGGTCATCCCTTGCCGGTGGGCGGCAGGGGATGACCGTTGTCCGTCAGCGATGGGCAATGTTTTCCAGCGCCAGGTTGCGGGTGCGGGGGCCGAAATAGCCGATGGTCAGCATCACGATCAACATGCTGGCGACGATGAACGCCAACACGCCCGGTGTGCCGAAGTGGTCGAGGAACAGACCGATCAACAGGCTGCTGAACACCGTCGACAAGCGACTGAACGAGTAACAGAAGCCCACCGCCCGGGCGCGGATGTTGGTGGGGAACAGCTCGCTCTGATAGGAGTGATAACTGAAGCTCAGCCAGGCGTTGCAGAAGGTGATCATCACACCGCAGAAGATCAGGCCGAAGGCGCTGGTCTGCAACGCGAACAGGGTGCCGAAAGTCATGGCGCCCAGGGCCGAGCCGACGATCTGCCACTTGTTCTCGAAACGGTTGGCGAATTTGACGAACAGCAGCGGGCCGAGGGGGTAGGCGAGGGTGATGATGAACGCGTACATCAAGCTGTGAGTGACGCTGACGCCCTGACCGGAAAGCAACGCCGGCAGCCAGTTGCCGAAGCCGAAGAAACCGATCGCCTGGAAAATGTGAAAGACGATCAGCATCAACGCGCGGCGGCGATAGGGCGGTTGCCAGATATCGGCGAAACGGCCCTTGCCTTCGACATCGACGGCTACCGCTTCCGGTGCATCCAATGGCTTGCGGTGATCCTTCTCGCAGCGCGCCTCGATGTTATCGAGAATCCGGTTCGCCTCATCGAAGCGGCCATGCTGCGCCAGCCAGCGCGGCGACTCCGGCAGACGTTTGCGCAGCCACCAGATGAACAGTGCAAACACCGCGCTCGCCAACACCACCCAACGCCAGCCGGACACCCCGAACGGCGCTTGCGGCA
Source organism: Pseudomonas sp. DR 5-09 (assembly GCF_001655595.1). Lineage (NCBI taxonomy): Bacteria > Pseudomonadati > Pseudomonadota > Gammaproteobacteria > Pseudomonadales > Pseudomonadaceae > Pseudomonas > Pseudomonas sp. DR 5-09. Next base: position 4,926,801 of record NZ_CP011566.1, on the reverse strand, counting down.
CCAGCCACCAGGACATCAACGCCACTGCCGGCACCGACAGGAACTGCACGAAAAATGCGAAGGCAAACGCCGAACTGCGCATGCGCTTGGGCACCAGTTCCGAGAGGTAGGCGTCGATGGTCACCAGTTCGATGCCGAGGCCGATGCCCACCAGAAAACGCATGCAGATGATCCCCAACGCCGAACTCTGCACGCCCATCAGTACCGTGGCCACGGTGTACCAGACCAGCGCGAAGGTGAAGATCGCCCGCCGACCGAACCGATCGGCCATCGGGCTCAGCAGACTGGCGCCGAGAAACAAACCGAGGAACGTCGCTGAGGCGAACGCAGCCTGATCGGAGAAACCGAACACGCCCTGATTGCCGGTGGCGAAGATGCCATCGCGGATCAGGCCGGGGCTGATGTAGGCGGTCTGGAACAGGTCGTAGAGTTCGAAAAAACCACCGATCGACAGCAGCGCCACCAGCCGCCAGAGGGTGGCGACTGCCGGGAGGCGGTCGATGCGGGCGGAGATCTCGGCGGCGCGTATCGGGTCGATGCCGTCGCATTGCGCGGCGGGGGCGTTTGCAGTCATGGGCTGATCCATTTTTTATTGATGGAAAAGCTTAGCCTGCTATCGGAAATCAAGGATTGTTTATATCGGCGGTTGGCGCAGTAAAACCGCCGATTTCTTGCAATATCCGCTTACCAATTAACGATTTATGTCGCGGGCTGCGGATCCGGCAATGCCGAGGCCGGAAGGCCGAACACCTTATCGAACAGCCAGTTGAACGCGAAGGTGTAGCAAGGGATGAACACGATCAGCGCCAGGTCCAGCAAAAAGGCCTGCACCAGACTGATGTTCATCCACCAGGCGATCAGTGGAATCAGGAACACGATCAGCGTCAGTTGGAAGCCGACGGCGTGGGCAATGCGCCGTTTCACCGTGCGGGTTCGCGACACTTGGCGGCTTTCCCAGCGCTCGAACAGCGAGGTGTAGATGAAGTTCCAGGTCACGGCGATGGTGGTGATGATCACCGCCAGCGGGCCGGTGCTGCCGGGCGAAGTGCCGGACAACAAGGCCAGACCGAGGGCCGAGAAGGTCATGCCGATCACTTCATAGAGCGACACGTAGACCAGTTTGCGTTTGACGCCTTGCATGGGGAATTGCCTCTTTCTTGCGACTTGTGGCCAGTGGGACTGGCGAAGGCGACGAAAGATAGCTTCAATAGAGGTGACAGAAAAAGTCAGTAGCTTTCAGTTTTATTGACAGGTGTGAGACGTGAATTTCAACAGTGAAAGCATCGAGCTGTTTCTTGCCGTGATCGAGCGCGGCTCGTTTTCCGCCGCGGCCAGGGCATTGGGCAAAGTCCCGTCGGCGGTGAGCATGGCCATCGGCAATCTGGAGGCCGAACTCGGTTACTCGCTGTTTGATCGCAGCCATCGCGAACCGCAACCCACTGCGATGGCGCTGTCGCTGGTACCCCATGCGCGGCTGATCGCCGATCAGCTCAAGCAATTGCAGGTACACGCGGTGCAGTTGTCGCTGGGGCTGGAGAGCAAGTTGTCGATCGGCGTGGCGGCGGATATCGATCGCCGACGGTTGCTGTCGGCGATCAAGGACCTCAGCGAGCGCCATCCGCTGCTCGACATCGAAGTGCTGACTGCGCCGCAGGATGATGTGCTGGCAATGCTTCACAGTGGCCGGGTCAGCGTGTGCCTGGCGTTCGCCGGGTTGAGCGTGAATGTGCTGGAACGGTTTCAGTTCGTCGGCAGTGAGCGAATGATCGCCACGCTGGCGGCGGATAGCCCGCTGTTGCAGGGTCAGGATCTGTTTCTCGAGGATCTGGTGCATGTGCGGCAGATCGTCGTCGGCAGTCGTGATTTGCCGATCAGCGAAACCCGGCCGCTGGTGGCCGAATCCCACTGGCGCACCGACAACCTGGAAACGGCGCTGGAGATGGTCGAGGCAGGGTTGGGCTGGGGCAATTTTCCGCTGTCTGTGGTGCAGCCGTGGCTCGATAGCGGACGGCTGAAACGACTGAATTTCCGCAACATCGAAAACGGCCTGGTGCTGCCGGTGCATGCGGTATGGCTCAAGAGCCAGCCGCTGCAGAAGGGCGCGCTGGCTCTGGTGGAGTTGCTGGGCGGTTGAGTCAGGTGCTCTCGCGAATCTTCAGTTCGAAGCCCATGTCCTCCACCGGCCGCGCCACGCTGTTGCCGGCCATCAGCGTCAGCATCTGTTCCGCTGCACGCTTGCCGATCGCTTCTCGGGGCGTGTTGATGCTGCTCAGGCGCGGCACCATGTGTTCCGACATCGGCAGGTCGTTGAAGCCGAGGATCGCCACTTGCTCGGGGATCTTGATCCGGTTGCGCAGCGCTTCAAGCAATGCGCCCTGAGCGAGGTCGTCATTGCCGAAGAAGATCGCATCGACATCCGGATGCGCCGCCAGCAATTGCAGGAACAACTCGCCACCCAGACCTACGGACGATGAACGCGGGGTCAGCACTTCCAGATCCGGATCGTAGCGACCGGCCTTCTGTAGCGCTTTGCGAAAGCCTTCACCGCGCAGCAGGGTGCGCTGATCGAGCTGCGCACCGATGTACGCCAGGCGCTTGCGGCCACGGGACAGCAAATGTTCGGCAGCCGTTTCGCCGGCGCTGAGCTGCGAGAAGCCGACGCAGTTCACCCCGGCGGCGCTGTCCAGTTCCATCATGTACACGCAGGGAATGTTGCTGGCCTCGATCATCCGCCGCGAACTTTCGGTGCGGTCGAAACCGGTCAGCAGCAAACCGCGTGGCTGATAGGCCATGTAGTTGCGCAGCAGGTTTTCTTCTTCATCGCGCGAATAGTGGAAGTTGCCGATCAGCACTTCGAAGCCTTTGGGCGTCAGTACCCGATGAATGGCTTCCAGGGTGTCGATGAATAAAAGGTTGGACAGCGAAGGCACCAGAACCACCACCGAATGGCTTTGGGCCGAGGCCAGGGCGCGGGCGGCGGGGTTGACCACATAGTTGAGTTCCAGCGCGGCTTTCTGGACTTTTTCCACCAGTTCGGTGGCAACCGTGCTGACCCCACGCAGGGCGCGGGAGGCGGTAATCGGACTGACGCCAGCCAGACGGGCGACTTCATTAAGGGTGGGACGGCCGGTGGTGCGGGTGTTTTTATCGTTTTTAGGGGTGGTCATCGGGCGGCTTGCCAAACAAAAATCAAGGCACTAAGGTAGCGCTGTCCTTATGCAGCTGCAAATGCGTAAGCGAGGTCCTGCCTGATCCTCGCTTTTTGGCGTACGGACAAAACCTGCTGCAACCCAAAAAAACGACAAGAAGGCGTCGGCAACTTCTGCCTGTGCACTAGAGTCATAGCTAGCAAAGGTAGCGCTGTCTGCGCGCTGAGGTGTTACATGAATCATCCCATCACCGCCCTGGTCATCATGGGCGTTGCCGGTTGCGGCAAGACGTGCGTCAGCGAGGCCCTGTGCCAATTGAGCGGCGCCACTGCCATTGAAGGCGATACTTTCCATCCGGCCGCGAACATCGAAAAGATGAGCGCGGGGATCCCCCTGAACGACGAAGACCGTGCCGGCTGGCTCGACAGCCTGTGCGACGAACTGCGCCGCGTCGACGCCCTGGGCGAACGCCCGGTGCTGACTTGCTCGGCCCTCAAACACAGTTATCGCGAAGTGCTGCGCAGCGCCTTGCCGGGCCTGGGTTTCGTGTTCCTCGAATTGACGCCTGAAGTCGCCGCTGAACGTGTGTCCCACCGTCCGGGCCACTTCATGCCGGCCACCTTGATCGAAAGCCAGTTCGCCACCCTCGAATCGCCCAAGGGCGAGCCGTTGACCCTGGCCCTGAATGCTTCGATCCACAGCGTTGAAGAGCTCGCATCGCAAGCCCACGTCTGGTGGCAGGCCCATGGCCTGAAACAGGCGGTATGAGTGTGATTGCGAAGATAGCGCTGTCCATGCGACTTCTGATTAACCCGCTTTAATAACAACAACAAACCAGGAGACACCCCCTCATGTTTGGCATGTCCCATGACGCCTACCTGCTGCTCGATGCAGTGGTTACGGTGATCGGACTCATCGTCCTGATCACCAAATTCAAGATTCACCCCTTCATTGCCCTGACCATCGCCGCCGCGTTCCTCGGCCTGACCTCCGGCATGCCGATCGGCACCATCATCAAGGCGTTCCAGGACGGCTTCGGTGGCGTGCTCGGTTTCGTCGGCATCATCCTCGCGCTGGGTACGATGCTCGGCAAGATGATGGCCGAATCCGGCGGTGCCGATCAGATCGCCCAGACCCTGATCCGCGCCTTCGGCAAGGACAAGGTTCAGTGGGCGATGATGTTCGCCGCGTTCCTGGTGGGCATTCCGCTGTTCTTCGAAATCGGCTTCGTGCTGCTGATTCCGCTGGTGTTCATCGTGGCTCGCCGCACCGGTGTGTCGATCATCAAGATCGGTATCCCGCTGCTCGCCGGCCTGTCCGCCGTGCACGGTCTGGTGCCGCCGCACCCGGGCCCGCTGCTGGCCATCGGCGTGTTCGGTGCCGACATCGGCAAGACCATTCTTTACGGTCTGATCGTCGCACTGCCGACCGCCATCATCGCCGGTCCGATCTTCGGTACGTTCATCGCCAAGCACATTCCGGGTCATCCGAACCAGGAACTGGTCGATCAACTGGCGCGTGAAAACGATTCGGCCAATCTGCCGAGCTTCAGCATCACCCTGGTCACCGTGCTGCTGCCGGTGTTCCTGATGCTGCTGAAAACCTTCGCTGACGTGGCGCTGCCGGACGGTCATTTCTTCCGCACCTGGATGGACATGATCGGTCACCCGATCTCGGCGCTGCTGCTGGCATTGCTGCTGTCGCTGTACACCTTCGGCTACAAGCAGGGCATCGGTTCTCAGCAGATGCTCAAATGGCTCGACGCGAGCCTGGCGCCGACTGCCGCGATCATCCTGATCATCGGTGCCGGTGGTGGCTTCAAGCAGATGCTGGTGACCAGCGGCGTGGGCGACGTGATCGGCCACATGGCGGTCAGCGCGCAGATCTCGCCGATCCTGCTGGCGTGGCTGGTGGCCGCGGTGATCCGCATCGCGACCGGTTCGGCCACCGTGGCGACCATCACTGGCGCGGGCATCGTGGTGCCGGTGGTCGGGATGATCCCTGGCGTGAACCGTGAGCTGCTTGTGCTGGCCACCGGTGCCGGTTCGCTGATCCTGTCCCACGTCAACGACGCCGGTTTCTGGCTGGTGAAGCAGTACTTCAACATGACCGTGGCCGAGACCTTCAAGACCTGGACAGCGATGGAAACCATCCTGTCCGTGGTGGGTCTGGGCTTTATTCTGTTGTTGTCGCTGTTCGTTTAACCCGAACGCAAGACACAAAAAAACCGCAGCGATGCGGTTTTTTTGTGCTTGGTGGATTGATCGTTCCCAAGCAGAGCGTGGGAACGATCATCACCTCAGGATTTGGTCACCAGACCATCCGCCCGGAACATCCCGCGAATCCCGCGTACCGCCTGGCGAATCCGGTCCTGGTTTTCGATCAATGCGAAGCGCACGTGATCGTCGCCGTACTCACCAAAACCGACACCCGGCGAGACGCAGACCTTGGCCTCGGCCAGCAGCTTCTTGGCGAACTCCAGCGAACCGAGGTGCGCGTAGGCTTCGGGAATCTTCGCCCAGACGTACATCGAAGCTTTCGGGTTCTCGACCATCCAGCCCAGTTCATGCAGGCCTTTGACCAGCACATTGCGGCGCTGGCGATATTGCTCGGCGATATCGCGCACGCATTGCTGATCACCTTCCAGCGCAGCAATCGCGGCCACCTGCAGCGGGGTGAAGGTGCCGTAGTCGTGGTAGCTCTTGATCCGCGCCAGGGCGCTGACCAGCTCCGGGTTGCCGACCATGAAGCCGATACGCCAGCCCGCCATGTTGTAGCTCTTGGACAGGGTGAAAAACTCCACCGCAATGTCCTTGGCGCCCGGCACCTGCATGATCGACGGGGCTTTCCAGCCGTCGTAGACGATGTCGGCGTAGGCCAGGTCGTGCACCACCAGCACGTCGTACTGTTTGGCGAGGGCGATCACCCGTTCGAAGAAGTCCAGCTCCACGCACTGCGCGGTCGGGTTCGACGGGAAGCCGAGGATCATCATCTTCGGTTTCGGGATCGAGCCGCGAATCGCCCGCTCCAGCTCGGCGAAGAAGTCCACGCCCGGCACCAGCGGCACCGACCGCACCTGGGCGCCGGCAATCACGGCACCGTAGATGTGAATCGGGTAGCTCGGATTTGGCACCAGCACGGTGTCGCCCTGGTCGAGGGTCGCCAGCATCAGGTGCGCCAGGCCTTCCTTGGAACCGATGGTGACGATGGCTTCGCTTTCCGGGTCGATCTCGACCGCGTAGCGCTCCTTGTACCAGTTGGAAATCGCCCGGCGCAGGCGCGGAATGCCCTTGGACGTGGAGTAACCGTGGGTGTCTTCGCGTTGCGCAACCTGCACCAGTTTTTCAACGATGTGCGGCGGCGTGGCGCCGTCGGGGTTGCCCATGCTCAAGTCGATGATGTCTTCGCCACGACGTCGGGCGGCCATCTTCAGCTCGGCAGTGATGTTGAAAACGTAAGGGGGGAGTCGATCAATGCGCGCAAAGCGGCGCGGCGAACCTTGTTCAGCCATTGTTGCCTCGGATAACGTAAGCGCCCGGAACCGTCCGAGCGACGCTGGTCACTGCGGTGACCTGTGGCGGACGATAAGGTCAGCGATGGCATACTGTCCAGAGCCTTTGTAAACAAATTTTTCTCAAGGAAAACCGGTTGATGGAATTTACCAGCGGCTTCTTGCTGAGCCTTTCGCTGTGCCTGGATATCGGCGTGGCCAACATCGCGATGATCACGCTGGCGATGCAGCGCGGCTATTTTCAAGGCTTCGCACTGGGCCTCGGCACCTGCGTCGGTGACCTGGTCTACGCGGTGCTGGCGCTGGCCGGAATGACCGTTCTGCTGCAATACGAAACCGTGCGCTGGGTGCTGTGGATCGGTGGTTCGGCGCTCTTGATCTACTTCGCGGCGAAGATGATCTATTCGGCGATCCACCACGAGGCGCAATTGGCGGCGACCGCCGAGGTCGGCCAGAACTCCCATCGCAAGGAGTTCTTCCGTGGGATTTTTCTCGCCATGTCGTCGCCGAGCGCCATCCTCTGGTTCGCGGCGGTGGGCGGTACGTTGATCGCCCGTTCCGGTGGCGGCGGTCCACTCAGCTCTGCGCTGTTTCTCGGTGGTTTCCTGTGCGCCGGGCTGCTGTGGTCGGCGGGACTGTGTTTCGCCGCGAGCCATGGCGGCAAGTTGCTGGGCGACAAACTGCTGCGCTATTCGTACATGGCATCTGCCGCGATCTTCTGCTATTTCGCGGTCTACGTGATCGTATCCGGTTATAACGAGTTTGTCGGCTCCGGGGCCGCCGAGGCCCTGCATACGCTGTAAATGTGCGAATCGGGTTTGGCTTCTATACTCCCAGCCGAACCCACTTTTTTCGTTCAAGGAGTCGAGTCATGGATGAGCAAAAACGCGTCGAAGTGGCTGAACCTCGCTTCGAACATGGACACTTCCTGCTGATTGCAGGTTTTCGCGATCGCTTCACCAAAGAGACCGTTCAGGACATCCCTGCGCTGTGGGAAAAACTGATCCCGCACATCGGACATATTCCGGGGCAGAAGGGCGAAGTGACCTACGGTGTCTGCAGCAATTTCGACGGCAACGGCGGTTTCGATTACATGGCCGGGGTCGAGATCAGGAAGCTGGACGATTTCCCGCAGGAAAAATATCCGTGGATCGAAATCCTCCCGCGCCAGTACGCGGTGTTCGAACACAAGGGTTCGCTGGATCAGTTGCCGCAGACCATTGATTACATCTACAAAACCTGGCTGCCGGCATCCGAATACAAAGGGCTCAACGCCCCGGAGCTGGAACGCTACAGCGCCGATTTCAACCCGAAGCTCAATACCGGCAAGCTGGAAATCTGCGTCCCGGTGGAAAAGAAAACCTGATCGGCAACCGGCAGCGCGAACCCGCTTCGCGCTGCCGGTCGAGCCTTACTTGCCCTTGATCCGTCGTGCCCGCAATAGGTCGATGCCCAGGGTAATGAAGCCGAAGAAGCTGATGCCCAACACCATCAACAAACCGATTTCCACGCTGCTCATAAACGGTTCCCCCCTCGGGTGATCAGAGACAGGCACCAGAAATAGACCGTCCCGAATCCGAAGAAAAGCGCTTATACGCAGGCTTTACGCCCCCTGCGCGGATCGATATGAACACCTTATTCCTTTATCCTTGGCGGCCTTGTTTCCACTGATTTCGAGCCGCCATGAACACCGTCATCCGCCACGTCACCGCCGCCGACCTGGATCGCTGCTACGCCATCGAAACCCTCGCCTACGAGGGCGACGAAGCCGCGACCCGCGAAAAGATCGCCACGCGCATCGCCACCTGGCCGGACGGTTTCATCGTCGCCGAGGTGGACGGGCAGGTAGCCGGGTTCATCAACTCCGGCGCGGCGTTTGACGTGCAGATGTCCGACGAGGCGTTCAAGGAACTGATCGGCCACGACCCGGCGGGGCCGAACGTGGTGATCATGTCGGTGGTGGTGCACCCGGATTATCAGGGCCTGGGCCTGGCCAAGCGTCTGCTGGGTGAATTCATCGAACGCATGCGCGAGCAGGGCAAGGCGACGATTCACCTGATGTGCAAGGAACGGCATATACCGCTGTACGCCGGATTCGGTTTTGCCTACATCAAACCGTCCGAATCCGACCACGGTGGAATGGCGTGGCACGAGATGATCCTGACCCTCTGAAGAAGAACCCCTGACCTGATCGTTCCCACGCTCTGCGTGGGAATGCAGCCCGGGACGCTCCGCGTTCCTGCCGCACCACTGATGCAACGCCTGGCACCGTCATGACGCAGAGCGTCAAAGTCTGCGTTCCCACGCAGAGCGTGGGAACGATCGGTGGACGGGGTCAGTAGAGGGTGTCACGTACTCTGGCCGGGGCCTCGCGATCATAAGCCTCGGCATCAAACTGCCCATCATTCAACCGCTTGTGAAAAGCCCCTGCAGTCGGCAGCGCCGAGCGCGGTAGATGGGTTTGCGGATTCCACGCATCCGAACGCACAAACGCTTTCGAGCAATGAAAGAACGCCGCCTCCACCCTCACCAGCAACACCGTACGCGCCGGTTTGCCGTTGACCGCGAAGCTTTCCAGCAACTCGGGATCAGCGCTGATGGTCGCCGTACCGTTGACCCGCAACGTTTCGCCAATCCCCGGAATGATGAACAGCAGCGACACCCGTGGATCGTGCAACACGTTGCGCAAGGTATCGATGCGGTTGTTGCCCGGGCGATCCGGCAGGGCCAGAGTGCGCTCGTCAATGATCCGCACAAACCCCGGCGCATCGCCGCGCGGGGAACCGTCGATGCCGTCGGCACCCACCGAGCTGACAATCACCAACGGCGAAACCCGGACCATCGCCTGATAGTCCTCGTTGAGAAAACCGATCTGCTTGCGCACCGCTCGTTCGTGGGGCAAGCCGTAGATGGCTTCCAGCGCTTCGATTGAATCGATCATCGTTGCTCCCTCGACGATTAGAAGAACAACCCCATGCGCCGCTCGTAACCGATGCGGCCCTTGTACGCTTCGCCGCTGTCGACGAAGCCGTACTTGGCGTACAGCGCAATCGCAGCGTCGTTGTCGGCGTCCACCGACAGCTCCAGCCCTTTGATTTCCGGCCAGGCCTGACGTGCAACCTCCGGCAACGCCAGCAGGCAAGCCTTGCCATAGCCCTTGCCCTGTGCGCGGTGATCGACCTGCAACGCATGCAGGGTGGCGCTGTGTTCATCGGCCCATTCCGGCAGAACCGGCGGGCGCTTGAGCAGCAGGAACGCCACTGGCTTATCTTCGGCCAGCAGGGCAAAACCCTTCACGCCAGGGCCGGGTTTCGACAGCAGCGTGTGCAGGGCGCCGTGGATGTCGCCGGAGAACTTGATCTGCTCGGCGTGGATTTCAATCGCTTCGACCTGCTGACGCTGCAAGGCGTTAAGGCTCTCGTACGGCACGAGTTTGGCTGACAAGGGAATTTCCTTTTTCCTACAAAGATGAGCCTCGGATTCTAGCGACTTTGCGTTCCCTGGAATTTTTTTGTTTCAGCTGTCGATCCGGCAAATCGCCGAACGACTAAGGGTGTCTTCACAACAAAAACCACGGAGAACACCATGAGCGCACAAAGCGATATCCAGACTCTGATCAACACCTACCGCGAAGCCGTCATGACCAAGGACGTCGAGAAAGTCATGGCGCTGTACGCCGACGACATCCTCTCGTTCGATGCGATCAAGGCCCTGCAATTCAAGGGCAAACCGGCCTACCGCGCGCACTGGGTGGATTGCATGGAAATGTGCCCCGGCCCGCACATCTTCGAGTTCCACGAAATCGCGATCGAAACAGGCGACAACATCGCCTTCGCCCACTGGGTTGCCAACTGCGGCGGCACCAATGAACAGGGCGAAACCCAGAGTTGCTGGATGCGTGCCACCGCCTGTTATCGGCTGGTCGGCGGTGCCTGGAAAATTGTCCACGAGCACTGGTCGGCGCCGTTCGATCCGATGACCGGCTCGACCCTGTTCGATGCGAAACCCTGATCTTCAGCCATAGTTGATTCGTCCGATTCAGGAGAACGCCATGAAGTATTTATGCCTGGTCTACAGCGATGAGCGCCTGCTGCATTCGTCACCCGACAGCCCGGAGGACGCCGAATGCTGGGCCTACGCCGAGTCGATCCAGGGCAGCGGCCGAATGGTCGCCGCCGAAGCGCTGGAGTCGGTGCAGACCGCCACCACGGTGCGCATGCGCAACGGCAAGCTGTCGATCACCGACGGCCCGTTCGCCGAGACCAAGGAGCAGTTGGCCGGCTTCTACCTGATCGACGCGCGTGACCTCAACGAAGCGATTCAGGTCGCTGGCAACATTCCGGCGGCCCGGGTCGGCAGCGTCGAAGTGCGTCCCGTGCGCCAGTTGAATGTCTGAAGTCAGGGCGCGGGTCGAGCAGGTCTATCGCGAAGACTCGCGGCGGATCCTCGCGACCCTGATCCGCCTGCTCGGCGATTTCGACCTCGCCGAAGAAGCCTTGCACGAGGCGTTCTTCGTCGCGGTCGAACGCTGGCAGCGTGACGGCGTGCCGGACAATCCGCGGACCTGGCTGGTTTCCACCGGGCGCTTCAAGGCCATTGACGTGTTGCGCCGTCGTGCGCGGTTCAAGGCCTCGCAGCCGTTATTGCTGGCGCAACTGGAAGAACTGGAGCAGTCCGAATGGGACGCTGAAGACGTGGAAGACGATCGCCTGCGCCTGATCTTCACCTGCTGCCACCCGGCGCTGGCGGCGGACGCGCAGGTGCCGCTGACCCTGCGTGAAGTCTGCGACCTCACCACCGAGGAAATCGCCCGGGCATTCCTCTCGGCGCCGGCGGCGATTGCCCAGCGCATCGTGCGGGCCAAGGCGAAGATTCGTGATGCGAAAATCCCTTATCAAGTACCGAGCCTGAGCGAATTGCCCGAACGCCTCGACAGCGTGTTGCGGGTGATTTATCTGGTGTTCAACGAAGGCTACTCGGCATCCGGTGGCGCCCAGGTGACCCGCGAAGACCTGACCCGTGAGGCGATCCGCCTCGGGCGGTTGCTGCTGGAGTTGTTGCCGGACCCGGAAGTCATGGGGTTGCTTGCGTTGATGCTGCTGCATGAATCGCGGCGCTCGGCGCGGTCGACGCCGGATGGAGAACTGATTCTGCTGGATGATCAGGATCGCGGATTGTGGAATGCCGAGCTGATCGCCGAAGGCTGTGATCTGGTGGAAAAGGCGCTGACCACGGGACGCTTCGGGCCTTACTGCCTGCAGGCAGCGATTGCGGCGGTGCATGCCGAAGCGCCGACGGCGGGGGAAACGGACTGGGCGCAGATCGTCGGGCTGTATGACGTGTTGCTGCGGGCGGTGCCGTCGCCGGTGATCGAGTTGAACCGGGCGGTGGCGGTGGCCAAGCGTGACGGGGCGCTGGCGGGGTTGACGCTGATTGAAGGGATTCTGGGGCGTGGGGAGTTGCAGGATTACCACTTGGCGCATTCGGCGCGGGCGGAGTTTTGCCGGCAGTTGGGGCGGGTTGAAGAGGCGCGGGCGGCTTACCGGCGAGCCTTGGAATTGACCCTGCAAGAGCCGGAGCGGCGGTTTATCGAGGGGCGGCTTTCGGCTTTGGATCGCTTGCCCTCACCCTAGCCCTCTCCCAGAGGTAGAGGGGACCGATCCGGGGATATTGGGGATATACGCCGACCTGAACGGTTCGCTGTGAATCCATAATCGACCAGATCTTTCAGGTCGATGTATGACGTAAGACACCTCGGTCAGTCCCCTCTCCCCCGGGAGAGGGTTAGGGTGAGGGCGCTTTTGATTTTGCCTTTCGCCTTTCGCTTTTAGGCCTGCTGCCGAGTCGCAGCCATCACAATCTCGCGAATACAAACCCCCTGCGGCTGCCCATACGCATAAGCAATCGCCGTCGCCACATCCTCGGCGCTCAGCACCGTGCCGCCCATGTCCTGTTTCCACGCCTGATACCCGGTCTTGATCGCCTCATCCGTGGTGTGGCTCAGCAACTCGGTCTCCACCGCGCCCGGAGCAATCGTGGTCACCCGCACGTTATGCGGCGACAGCTCTTCACGCAGATTCTCCGACAGCCCATGCACCGCAAACTTGGTGCCGACATAGGCCACATGGTTGGGGAAGGTCTTGCGCCCGGCCACCGAGCTGACGTTGATGATGGTGCCATGCTTGCGCTCGATCATCCCGGCCACCACCGCGTGCACGCCGTTGAGCAGACCCTTCACGTTGACGTCGAGCATCTGGTCCCACTGCGCCGGGTCCTGTTTGCTCATCTCGCCCAGCAGCATCACGCCGGCGTTGTTGATCAGCGCATCGGCCGGGCCAAATTGCGCTTCGGCCTCGGCGACAGCGGCCAGCAAAGCGCCGCGGTCAGTGATGTCGACGCGGCGGCTGAGGGTGTTCGGCAGTGCCAGAGCTTCAAGGCGTTCGATGCGCCGGGCCAGCAACAACAGTGGATGGCCGGCCGCGCTCAAGCGGCGGGCGGTGGCTTCGCCGATGCCCGAGCTGGCGCCGGTGATGATGATCAAGGGCTTGCTCATGGTTGAACTCCTGAGATAAGAAAAACAAATAACCAGATTCGTGACGCAGTATATTTAGCCCGCTGGAGGCTGAAAAATGCCTTATTCCTCTGTCTGCTATCGGAATCTCCTATGGATCTCCGCCATCTCAAAGCCTTCCTCGCGGTGTTCGAAGAACGCAACATCACCGCTGCCGCGCAACGGCTGTTCATCAGTCAGCCCACGTTGTCGGTGACCATCAAACAGCTGGAAGAAGAACTCGGCGCGACGCTGTTCGTGCGTCAGCCCCGTGGTGTGGACGTCAGCGACGAAGCGCGACTGCTGTACCCGCAGGCACGCCGGATGGTGGCCGAATCCGAGGCGCTGAGCCGGATGTTTCGCGGCCGCGAAAATCGCGTACCGCTGACCCTCGGCATCGAGGGCGACATCGCCGCCAGTCACATCGAAGCCTTCGTGCGGATGGCCCATCAGGCATTGCCCAATCTGCTGCTGACCCTGGAAGAGAGCTGTCACGGCGATGGTCGATTGGCGGTCGAGGAAATGTGCTGCGAGGACGAACTGTTCCTGCCGCTGTGGGAAGAGTCGTATGTGATGGCGCTGCCTCTCGACCATCCGATGGCCAACGCGCAGGCAGGCTGGGCGCCGATCGAAGACTGGATCACCTGTCCGCAACATCCTTCGCATCAACGGTTGATGGCGCTGTACGGACGCTCGCCGGAAGTAGTGGCCGGGCATGCCGGTTCACTGCAACAGGCGTTGCACATGGTGGCGGCGGGTGTCGGCGTGGCGATGTTGCCGCAGTCGCTGGTGAGCGGGCACGAGCGCATCGTTGTAAAAGCGCTGCACCTGCCGGCGCCGACCCGGCGGGTGGGATTGTGCTACGCGGCGCAGGCGCTGGAGTTGCCGACGATGCGCGGGTTGCACGAGTACTTTCAGGTGAACCGTCCGGTCGGTATTGCAGCGGCCTGAGCGGCCGCCATCGCCAGCAGGCTGGCTCCCACAGATCCAGTGTGGGAGCTAGCCTGCTAGCGATTGAGGGCACCGCTATTCCAGCATCTTGCTCAGCAACCAGCTCCCCGCCGGCCCCGGCGGGTACAGCCTCGACCACAGCGCATCGACGAACACCGGTTTCGGCCAGCCGCGCACCTTCAGTTCCACCAGCAAGTCATTGCCGAAACGCTCTACCAGCCAGCGCGGCAGCGGGGCCCAGCCGAAACCTTTTTCAGCCATTTCCAGCAGCATCAGATAACTCGGCGCCGACCACACCCGACCTTTGCCGCGACTGTCATAGGGATTGACGATGGTGGCCAGGCGCAGCTCGCGATGCTGTTCAAGGACCGTTTGATCGATGGAATCGTGCGTCGCCAACGGATGACCACGCCCCACGAACAAGGCAATTTCCGTACGCTCGGCGACGGTCGCGCTCGCCAGATCCGGTGGGTAGTTGTCCTGCATTTCGGCGAACGCCAGGTGTGCCCGGCCGCGCTGCACCAGTTCGACCAGGTCATCGCACTCGGCGATCAGGCATTCCAGCTCCAGATCCGGATAACGCTGCTCGAACCCCACCAGTGCCGCTTCGAAACGGTCGGACTGATAAGTGTCGGAAATCGCCACCGTCAGTTTCGGCTCGACGCCCTGAGCCAACTGCCGGGCGGTCATTTCCATTCGGCTGGTGGCCGACAGAATCGCCTCGGCCCGTTGCAGCATCACGTGCCCGGCCGGGGTCAGGGTCGGCTTGCGGCTGCTGCGGTCGAACAGCACCAGATCCAGATCAATCTCCAGACTGGCCACCGCCGCGCTCACGGTCGACTGACTGCGCCCTAGTTTGCGCGCCGCCGCGGAAAACGAGCCTTGAGTCGCCGCCTGGACAAATGCCAGCAACACTTCCTGAGACGCCATGAACTATCGCCTTGATCGATGGTTATTGGTTATGAAGTATCGGTGTGGTGCTGGATCATGGCAACCATCTTCACAGAGGACTTCGGCCATGACTTCCAACAAATCCATCACTGAGCGTATCTTCCAGGCCATCGGTTTCGAACTGCTGGCGATCCTGATCTGTACCCCGTTGCTGGCGTGGATCATGGGCAAACCGCTGGTCGAAATGGGCGCCGTCACTATCGCCATCGCGTTGCTGGCCTTGGGTTGGAACGTGGTGTTCAACGGCTTCTTCGACCGGATGCTCAAGCGCTGGAACATCGCCCACAACGCCTGGGTGCGGGTGGCGCACGCGCTGCTGTTCGAGGGCGGGTTGATCGTGATGGGCGTGCCGCTGATTGCCTGGTGGCTGTCGGTCAGCCTGTGGCAGGCGTTCCTGCTCGACATCGGCGTGCTGCTGTTCTTCCTGCCATACACCTACGTTTATCACTGGGGTTATGACGTGGTGCGCGAGCGGCTGGTGATGCGCAGCGCTTGCCAGAGCTGAAAACAAAAAATCGCAGCCTGTGAGGGCTGCGATTTTTTTGTCCGGACTTTGTACAGGTTTAGAGAAACATCCCGCCCGACGCTTCAATCCGCTGACCGTTGATCCACTGCGCCCCCGGCGACAGCAACAGCGCCAGCGCACCGCCGATGTCATCCGGCTGCCCGGCGCGGCCCAGCGCGGTGTTGCTGGCGACCATGGCGTTCAGCGCCGAATTGTCGCGCACCGCGCCGCCGCCGAAGTCGGTTTCGATGGCGCCCGGTGCCAGGATATTCACGGCGATCTGCCGCGCCCCCAATTCCTTGGCCTGATAACGGGTCAGCACTTCCATCGCGCCTTTCATCGCCGCGTAAGCCGCGTAACCCGGCAGGGTGAAACGCGCCAGACCGCTGGAGATGTTAATGATCCGCCCGCCATCGTTGATCAGCGGCAGCAGTTGCTGAGTCAGGAAGAACGGCCCTTTCAACTGCACATTCATCAGCAGGTCGAACTGCTCCGGCGTGGTGTCGGCGAACGACGCATGCACGCCAATTCCGGCGTTGTTGATCAGGAAATCGAAGCGCGGACGCTCGAGCTGTTGCAGCGCCTGCTCGACTCGCACAGCGAAATCGGCAAAGCCTTCGCTGCGGCCGACATCCAGTTGTAGCATCACGGCTTTGGCGCCGAGTGTTTGCAGTTCCTGCACCAGCGCCTGGGCTTCATCGGCGCGGCTGTTGTAGGTGCCGATGATGTCCACGCCTTGCGCGGCGAGGTGCAGGGCGGCGTTCTTGCCGAGGCCACGGCTGGCACCGGTGATCAATGCGATTTTGCGGTTCATGGGTTTTCCTCGATGGCGGTGACGGTTGATGGGGCCAAGTTTATTTATCCGCCATGAGGTGATAAACAGACTGAAACCGGAATCACTGGTCGGATTGTCCGAACAATCAATGGGTGGCCCATGAACAAACTGGAACTGCTGCGCACTTTCGTCCGGGTCAGCGAATTGTCGAGTTTCACGATGGCGGGGGAGAGTCTGGGGCTGCCGCGCTCAACGGTATCCGAGCAGGTGCAGGCGCTGGAAACCCTGCTCGGCACGCGCCTGCTGCAACGCACCACGCGCAAGGTCCAGGCGACTCAGGACGGCCTCGCGCTGTATGAGCGGAGCAAGGATCTGCTGTCGCACATGGACGAAATCGAAAACCTGTTCCGTCAGGACGAAGCGTCGCTGACCGGGCGGATCCGGATTGACATGCCGAACATTCTGGCGCGGCGGCTGATCATGCCGAAGTTGCCGGAATTCATGGCCCGTCATCCGAACCTGGAACTGGAAATCAGCAGCACCGATCGCCGGGTCGACCTGCTCGCCGAAGGTTTCGATTGCGTGCTGCGCATCGGCGCGCAGCCCGATCAATCGGTGGTGGCGCGGCACCTGGGGGATTTCAGCATGATCAACTGCGCCAGCCCCGCGTACCTGGAGCGCTACGGCGTGCCGCAGACCATTGAAGATCTGGCGCAGCATCGACTGGTCCACTACGTCGGTGTGCTGGGTTCGCGTTCAGAAGGGTTTGTCTACGAGCAGGACGGACAGGTCCACCGGGTGCCGATGGCCGGCAGTGTGACGGTCAACAGCACCGACGCCTACGAGTCGGCGTGCCTGGGCGGGTTTGGTCTGATCCAGGTGCCGCGCACCGGGATGAACACCTATCTGGACAGCGGCGAGATCGTCACCGTGCTGCCGCAATACACCGCGCCGGCGATGGGCATTTCACTGTTGTACGCGAGGCAGCGGCATCTGCCGTTGCGGGTGCGGGTGTTCATGGACTGGCTGGGGGATTTGATTCGTTCGACGCTCTGATTTCTGCCGCAAATCCCTGTGGGAGCAAGGGCTCTCACAGGGATTCCGCTGGATCAGAAAATCTGGGTAAACAGCCAATACAGGCTGCCCGACAACAGAATCGCCGCCGGCAATGTCAGTACCCACGCCATCAGCAGATTGCGGATGGTCTTCATCTGCAAACCGCCACCGTTGGCGACCATGGTCCCGGCCACGCCCGAGGACAACACATGAGTGGTCGACACCGGCAGACCGAACATGTCGGCGGCGCCGATGGTCAGCATCGCCACGGTTTCCGCCGAGGCGCCCTGGGCGTAGGTCAGGTGGGTCTTGCCGATCTTCTCGCCGACCGTGACCACGATCCGCTTCCAGCCGACCATGGTGCCCAGCCCCAACGCAATCGCCACCGCGATCTTCACCCACAACGGAATGAACCGGGTGGCGTTGTCGATCTGTTGCTTGAACAGTTGCAGCTTGCCGCTGGTGTCGGCGTCGAAGGTGCCGACCTTGTTCTTGTCCATCAGGCGAATGGTTTCGCTGGCCAGGTACATGTCGTTACGCACGTTGCCCATGGCCTCGGCCGGGACTTTCGCCAGCGAGCCGTAGCCTTTGACTTCTTCACCGATGTGCCCGGTCAGGACGGCGAGGGCCGGGATCAGTTGTGGCGTGGCTTCCTTGCTGCGCACGTAGTCGGAGAGCACGGCGCGCGGATCGGCCGGTGCCGGCAGTGGCGCACTTTTCACCAGCGCTTGCTGGGTCACTTGGGCGACGGCGGCGAATTGCAGCGACTGTTCTTCCGGCATCGTGCGGTTCAGTGCATAAGCCATCGGCAGGGTGCCGACCAGAATCAGCATGATCAGGCCCATGCCTTTCTGGCCGTCGTTGGAACCGTGAGCGAACGAAACGCCGGTGCAGGTCAAAATCAGCAAGCCACGAATCCACCACGGCGGCGGGGTGTTGCCTTCGGGTGCCTTGTATAGAGAACGGTTCTTCACGAACGCACGCAGCGCCAGCAGCAACAGCGCCGCGCAACCGAAACCCACCAGCGGCGACAGCAGCAGCGCGTAACCGATTTTGGTGGCCTGGGCCCAGTCCACACCGCTGGTGCCATCGCGGCCGTGCATCAGCGCGTTGGCCACGCCGACGCCGATGATCGAACCGATCAACGTGTGCGACGACGAGGCGGGCAGGCCCAGCCACCAGGTGCCGAGGTTCCACAGGATCGCCGCGATCAACAGGGCGAAGATCATCGCGAAACCGGCGGACGAGCCGACTTGCAGAATCAACTCCACTGGCAGCAGCGCAATGATGCCGAACGCGACTGCACCGCTGGACAGCAGCACGCCGAGGAAGTTGAAGAATCCCGACCACACCACGGCCACATTCGGCGGCAGCGAGTGGGTGTAGATCACCGTGGCCACGGCGTTGGCGGTGTCGTGGAAGCCGTTGACGAACTCGAAGCCCAGCGCAATCAACAGGGCTACGCCGAGCAGCAGGAACGGGGTCCAGGTGGTGACCACCGTGCCGAGTTCGTGCATGTCGTGCATCAGGCTGTAGGCGGTGAACAGCATTCCCATGGCCAGCACGGCGAAGAACACCACGTAAGTGAAGGGGCCGGTTTTTTTGTCGAGCGCCGGCCTGCCGCTGGCAGCGGAGGCCGGGCTGACGGTCAGGGAGGGAGTAGCCATGGGCGGACAATCCTGAGCGGGGGAAGGAGTGTCGCCCATGATCGTTGCTAAATATTACAGAGAGACTGCGACAGATCAGTGTTTGGCGGATTGGCCGCGCCGCCGGTCCTAATAATCCCGGCGTTTGCGAAACGCCCAGCGCCCGGCGATCACCGTAAACGTTGCCACCAGCGCCACCAGAATCCAGAACCCCTCCGGATCGGTGGCCAGTGGCACACCGCCGACGTTCATGCCGAAGAAACCGGCAATGATGTTGATCGGCAGCGCCAGCACCGTGACCACGGTCAGAGTGAACAGCGTGCGGTTGCTCTGTTCGTTGAGGTTGGCGGCGATCTCTTCCTGCAACAGCTTGATTCGCTCGCCCAGAGCCGTGAGGTCGTTGATGATCAGCGCGAACTCCTCGGTGGACTTGCGCAGCTCCTTCACGTCTTCCTTCTGCAACCAGGGCGGCGGTCGGTTGAGCAGGCGCAGCAGCGAACCCGGTTCCAGCGCCAGCAGCCGTTGCAGGCGCACCAGCACCCGCCGGTTGGCGCCGAGTTCGGCGCGGTTGGTCGACAGTCGCGAGGAGAGCAATTCGTCCTCGACCTGATCGACGCTCATGCTGGTCTTGCGCACGATCTGCGTCAGCACTTCGCCCTGGTCGCGCAGCAGGTGCACCAGCAGTTCCAGCGGCGAACGAAAGCACTCGCCGGACTTCACCGATGAACGCAGCTTGTCCACCGAGTGCAGCGGTTGCAGACGCGCACTGACGATCAGTTTGCTGCGCACGCAGACCCAAAGCGTCGACACGTCCGACGACACCATGCTGCTGAGGTTGAACACCACATCGTTGACCACCGCCAGCAACGCCGAATCGACATGCTCGATGCGGGTCGAACGCGAACCTTCGTGCAGCGCTTCGAAAAATTCTTCGGGCAATTGCAGATGGCTTTTCATCCAGCGCTCGCACGCAGCGTGGGCCAGGTTCAGGTGCAGCCAGAGAAACTCATCGCTGTCGCTATCGTCTTGCAGGCAGCGCAGGGCGGTGGCCGAATCCACCTCGCGCCCGCGTTCGCCGGGGCGAAATCGAAAGCCGTAAAGCAGGCCGAACAGGTCAGGGTCACGATGGCTGATATCGAGGCTGTGGTTCATGAAGGCTCGCTGCGAGGAGGCGTCTGTCGCGGGATTTGCAGATTCACCCGAGCCGCATCATCGCAATGTCACGTGACGGTTGTGTGACAGCAAAATGACGTCAAATCAACGCGTTACCGGTGGTCGGAGTTTTCTCAAGAAGGCCTCTGACAAGCCGATCACGCATGAGTTAGGTTGCGCGCCTTCGGCCAAGAGCCAAGGTCCGCCGACAGGGATGTCCGGCTAAAAAATCACGTCTTACCGGACGTGCCTCATCCCTGTCCCGAGTACCTGCGATGCTGCAAAAATCCCTGAGAGCGCAAATTCTCGCCCTGCTGAGCGGCAGCCTGCTGGCGATGCTGTTGATCGCGCTGGCCTGCTTTCACTTCCTGTCCAACGGCGTGCAGAGTTACAGCCAGTTGATCGCCGGCCCCTTGCACACTTCGCAACTGATCGACGAAGCCAACCTGCAATTCAAGGTGCAGGTCCAGGAGTGGAAAAACGTTCTGCTGCGCGGCAAGCAACCGGCGGATCTGGCCAAGTACTGGGGCCAGTTCGAAGACCGTCAGCGCGATGTGCAGGGCATCCTCGGTGAGCTGGCCAACCAGAAAGGCCTCGAGCCTGCGCTGAAAACCCGCATCGAACGCCTGCGCGAAGAACATCGTCTGCTCGGCGCTGCGTACCAGAAGGGTCGTGATGCCTACGTCGCCGCCGGTGCCGATCCGACTGCTGGCGATGCCGCCGTCAAAGGCGTTGACCGTGCCGCCAGCGATCAGATGAGCGAACTGGTCGCCGAGTTGCGCAAGCAGGGCACCGAGCAATCGGCGCAGATCAGCGCCAGTGCTGATCGCACTGTGTGGCTGGGGCTGCTGGTGATGCTCGCGTCGGGTTTGCTGATTGGTTTGCTGAGCCTGTGGCTGGTCAACCGCAACCTGGTCGAGCCGATCCGCAAGCTCATCGACTATGTCACCCAGTTGAGCAGGGGCCGTCTGGTCGAGCGCGTGGTCAGCGACCGTCAGGACGAACTGGGCAACCTGGCGGCTGCCGCCAACACCCTGCGCGATTTCCTCGCCGAAACCTTCAATCATCTGCAACGCAGCGCCAAGGATCTGGACAACGCCAGCGGCGAGTTGAATGCCATCGCCACGCTGATGGCCGGCGGCACCAACGAACAGTTCAACCGCACCGATCAGGTGGCCACCGCGATGAACGAAATGTCCGCCACTGCCCAGGAAGTCGCCCGTCATGCGGCCGACGCCGCTCGTGCGGCCGACGATGCCGACCAGTCCGCGCAACAGGGTGAAAAGGTCATGCAGAGCACCATCCACAGCATCACCCAGATGCGCGGCGAAATCGCCAACACCGCCACGGTCATCCGTCGTCTGGAAGCCGACAGCGGTCGCATCGGCAAGGTGCTGGAAGTGATTCGCGGGATCGCTGAGCAGACCAACCTGCTGGCGCTCAACGCCGCCATCGAAGCGGCCCGTGCCGGTGAAGCCGGGCGTGGTTTTGCGGTGGTTGCCGACGAGGTTCGCAACCTCGCGCAGCGTACGGCGGAGTCGATCATCGAGATCAACCAGATCATCCACAGCGTGCAGACCGGCGCGGTGGATGCGGCCCACGCCATCGACAGCGGCCAGACCCGCAGCGATGAAAGCGTCGAGCAAGTGACCCAGGCCGGTGCCATGCTCGAGCGCATCACCCACGCGGTGGAAGCAATCCGCGACATGAACCGCCAGATCGCCACGGCAGCCGAAGAGCAGACCTCGGTCGCCGAAGACATCTCGCGCAACCTGACTGAGATCACCTCGATTGCCAGCACCAACCTCGACAACGTGCAGCGCACCGAAAGCGCCAGCCAGAACCTGCACGGCCTGTCCGGCCAACTGAACGACGTCACCGCTCGCCTGAGCGTCTGACCGGCCAGTGACTGTGTACCGGTTCGGATACCGAGTCGGTACACAGTCGATCTCAATTCGTGCAGACCGCCGCCGATGCCCGGTTATCTATCACCGGCATTGGAGATTTCCCATGGTCAGCATCACGTCTGTTTCGATCAATCAGACCGTCACTACGTCTACCAGCAAAACCTCGATTGCCGACACGGGCGACGACACTTCGACCACCGCGGCGGCCGGCACTGGCGTGAAGGCAGACACCAGCAAAGTCGCAGCAGGCGGCGGTGCGGCGCCGGCGGGGGACAGCAGTTCCAGCAGCGATGAATCGGATACGGTGAAGGAACTGCGCAAGCAGATTGCCGAGCTGCAGAAGCAGTTGCAGGAAGAGCAGCAGGCGTTGCAAGCGGCTCAGGCCAAGCAGGAAAGTCAGGACGCCAAGGCTGCGGATGTGGCGGCTGCACAATCGCAGATCGCGACGACATCGGCTTCGTTGCAGACGGCGACGGCGGCGTTGTTGGCGGCATTGCAGGATTCGGACAGCGGTACTTCCGGTTCGTTGGTCAGTACGACCGCGTGAAGCCTTTCCCCCTCACTGTAGAGACCGGTACATCCTTTACACATTAGACCGGGGACATCGTTTACACCTTTTACAGGCTTGATACGCGGTTGGCACCGCGCTCAAGCCTGCCTAAACAGAAGTTGCAAAGGTACAGCTCCCACACGTCATCAGCCACTTCCTTCAGCGCGATGTCCTCGCCGATCAGCGCCTCGCCCAAAAACATTCGTTGCCCCTTCCACTTGAACTCGCCGTTCGAGCGAACCTTGCGTACCTCAACCTCAGGGCCATATTCGACCGCGGGCAAGTAGCCCGGATACGGGCGCAACGAAGGTCTGTAGACGGAAGCCGGCGGTTTCATGCCCAGTGCGGTGTGTGGTCGATCATGGTTGAAGTCCTGAACGAACTCTTCAAAGGCCAGCTGTTGGCGTACGAGATTTTCCGCCGGTGTTCGCAGTACCGCTGCTTTGAGGGTGCGGTGCATCCGTTCGTGTCGACCGTTCTGGTCAGGACGCCCTGGTGTGATTGTCTCGATATGGATGCCATGCCTGATGAACCAGACGGACAGCTTCGACAGCCGCGACAAACCGGTCGATGCGAAAGGCGCCCCGTTATCTGTGCGGATTACGTCCGGCAATCCAAACTCCCGGAAAGCCCATTCGAATCCCTGTCGCGTCGGCTCGCTGTGCGTGCCGGGCAGCGCCCGGCAGAGCAGCAGATAGCGACTCATCTGATCGGTAATGGTCAGCGGATAGCACCAATTGCCGTCCTGCATCCTGAACTGCCCTTTGAAGTCGGCACACCAGGTCTGGTTGGGTTCATCGGCCGGGCGTAAATGCGTCGGAGCACGCGGGCGCAAAGGATAAGGGCGCCGCGCAATGACCAAGCCAGCCTTCTTCAACCACTCACCAGCAGTGCTCGCGGCCGGCCATGGGATCTGTGGATCGGACTTTCGCAGGCGATCAATGATCTGTTTGGGGCCTCGATCGGGATGCTCGTTTTTCCTGGCCAGCAATGTGGCGATGATTTCATCCGGGGTTTGATGAGGGCAGTTCAAAGGCTTGCGGGATTGCTCTTTCAAGCCATCCACACCGAGCGCTGCATACCGATCCAGCCATTTATCGACGGTTGGCCGGCTGACCCCATAACGCCGGCTCAATTGGCTCTTGGTGTAGCTGCCACTGAGCCAGTCACTGACTAATTTCACTCGTTGATCCATCGGGGACTCTTGATTCCAGGGCATGGTCAGCACCTCCTGACCATGATTGATACCTGTAAACCATGTCCCCGGTCTCAAACGTAAAGGATGTACCCGGTCTTTACCCACCCTAGCCCTCTCCCAAAGGGAGAGGGGACTGACGGAGTTGAATGTTCGAGTTACGCCGACCTGACAGTTCTGAGTCGAACTCAGGTTTGAACAGCATGAAGATCGGCTCCCTTTCCCCCTCGCCCCCTTGGGGGCGGTCCGACGTTTCGGGAGGGCTGGGGTGAGGGGATGGTTCTCACAGGCGAAACCGGAGTTTCGTCAAACGCCAGACACAAAAAAGCCGCACAACCCAAAAGTCGTGCGGCTTTGTTTTATCAGCCAATCAAGTATCTTGCTTGTTGCTCAGCACCTTGCCGGTGGTCGCATCGAAGTCCACATCGAATTCTTTGCCATCGGCAGTTTTGAGTTCAACTTCGTACTCATAACCATTGAAGTGGTTATCCAGGTCAGTGTCAGTAATGGTCGCACCCGGATGCAGTTTCAGCGCTTCTGCGTTCATCGACTCCAGCGACTTGATCTTGCCTTCCTTGACCAGTTGCGGGATCTGGTCAACGCGAACGTCAGCCTGGGCCAGGCCAGCGGTGAGGGTCAGGGCGGCAGCGGTAAACAGGGCAGTCAAAGTTTTCATCGGTTATTCCTTTGGGTGATTCGTTTAAGTGAGTTCAGGTTAATCGCCGCAACTTAACTCACCCTTAAAACGCAGCGAGCAGGCCGGACTCCCCGAGGGAGCGAGCCTGCTCGCGATACTGACGCCCGAATTTGCAGATCAGAAGCCGTTGTTCTTCAACACCTGATCCACACTGGCGGCGGCCGGGCGTTTGTAGAATTTCAGCAGTTCGCTGGCGCGGTTGGTGAAGATGCCGTCGACGCCGGCGGCCATGACTTTCTCGAAGTCCACCGGCTCATCCACGGTGTAGACGTGCACCAGCAGGCCCTGATCGTGGGTGTACTGGTTCATCCAGGGCTGCACCAGATCCGAATAGCTCTGATCGCCACCGTGGGTCAGCTTCGCCGAAGGGCCGGTGCCGATTGCACCCTGGGCCTTGGCGTAGTCGATCCACTGCTTGAACTCGGCTTCGGATTTCGGCTCCTGCTTGCCGTAGAACGCGTTCTTGTCCTTCTCGCCGGATTCGGCAAAGGTCACTTTGGATTTCGGCTCGATGCTGCCTTCGCCCACCCACAGCAACAGGATTTTCGGCACCTGCGGCATTTCCTTCTGCAGCATTTCCAGGCTGCTCTTCTCGAACGTCTGCAGGATCACCTTGCCTTTGCCCTGACCGACGCCGAGGGCGCTTTTCGCCAGTTTCGAACCGGCCGGGCTCAACCAGCCGCGATCCTGGAGTTTTTCCTTCAGGTCATGCTCGATCCCCGGGAACAGCTTCGGCTCCTTGGTTTCGATGTACAGGCCGGGTTTGTGCTTTGGGTTGGCCTGGGCGATGTCGATGATTTCGTCGAGGGTCAGAATCTTCAGACCGACGTAGGACGGGCGGGCGCGATCCGGGTACTTGGCGTTGTACCAGCTGCCGGCGTCGAGGGTTTTCAGTTCGGCCATGGTGAAGGCATTGGCCGGGCTGTCCTTGCGCTCCGGGAATTTGGTGGCGACGTCGGTGGTGCGTTGCAGGTTGTCGTCGTGCAGGGCGAACAGCACGCCGTCCTTGCTGCGCTGCAAATCCATTTCCAGGTAATCGGCGCCCAGGTCGCGGGCCAGTTTGTAGGACGCAGCGGTGGATTCCGGGGCATCGAAGGAGGCGCCACGGTGGGCGATCACCGCCGGGTGCGGAATGCCTTGAGTGGCGGCCAGTGCGACGGGGCTCGACTGGTTGGCGGCGTGGGCCTGACCGAGGCCGAGCATCAGGCTCAGCAGCAGTGCGCTTTTGGTGAAAGTGGCGGGCATTATCGAGTTCCTTTCGCAGGCATTTTCAAAGATGTACCTTTTAGCAACTCAAACGAAAACCTGCTATCGCGAGACCGACATAAACGTACTGAAAGCGAAAATTTGCGCACTTTTGTGCGTTCGTTTGCAGTACGCTTGGCCACGGCAACCGCCCCGGCAGAGGGCGCGCCACCCATTGCCCTGCGTGTAAACCTTCGATCACTTTTGTGAGGTTTACCATGCGCATCACATCGCAACTCATCTGCCAGGCCGCCGACGACCTCAAGGGCTTTGTCGGCCTCAACCGCAAGACCGGCCAGTACATCGTGCGCTTCAGTGAGGACTCGTTCGGCATGGACGTGGCCGATGACGGCATCATTCCGTGCAGCGAATTCGTCTGGGCACCGGCCACCGAACAGACCATGACCCTCAAGCGCGAACTGATCCAGTTGCTGCTGGACCAGAACATCGATGACCGGATCAACATCACCGAGCCGTTGCGCGTTTACATGAACAAGCGCGAGGTGCCGGAGATTGAGGCGGTGCGTAGTCTGGTGAAGGGCTGAGATTCTGCTGCGACTGTTCTGGCCCCTTCGTCGGAACGCCGCCCGGAGCAAGCCCGCTCCCACAGGTACAGTGGGATCTTCAGAACAACCCATAACCTGTGGGAGCGGGCTTGCCCGCGAAGGGGTCAGTGATTACACCGCAATACTCACTCCCCGAACCGATACTCCCGTTCCACCCGACACACCCGCGTATGAAACGCCGAATACCACTCGGCCCGTCCACGCGCCTGAATCACCCGGTGCTCCGGATTCTCGCGCCACGCCAGAATTGCCGCCTCACTCTCCCAGTACGAAACCGTAATCCCCACCCCGTCCGCGCCCCGGATCGAATCGATGCCGAGAAAACCCGGTTGCTCGGCAACCAATTGCATCATGCGCTCGGAGGCCTCGGCATAGCCGTTATCGCCCTCGGTGCGGGTCGAAGTGAAGATCACGGCGAAACACGCAGTGTTCGGTTTCATCGACAGTGCTCCGAGCAGGCTTCGACAAACGCTCGCGCCAGCGATGGCAAGTTCCCCTTGAGCGCTGCGCGTTCCGGCTGGAACAGTGTGGCGACAAAGAACACATGGTTTTGCAGTTCGATGGCACGCAGATCGTCTGCCGAATCGTGACCCACGGCGTGTAGTTCATGGGTCAGCAACTCCCGTTCGAACTGCGGATTCACACCGTAGCGGCAGCGATAGCCTTCGCGAATTTCCGACGTTCCGTACGCCCTGGCGATCAACGAACCGGGCACCAGATGAATACTGTCCACTGCTTCCACCAACGAACACGTCAGCGGCGAGAGCACTGCGCGGCTGGCGTCGGGCGAAGTTTCGCCATGCTCGGCGTCGGCCCAGCCCAGCACGTTGCGGGAAAACTCCAGCACCGCATGCTGAAAACCGCCGCAGGTGCCGAGGAAAGGGCGCTGCTGCTCGCGGGCAAAGCGGATGGCCCGCAGGGCGCCGTCTTCACTTTTATAGGGGCTGGCCGGCACACACCAGAAGCCGTCGAAATGTTCCAGCGGTGTTTCCGTCAGGATTCGGTCGGTGGCCAACCATTGGAAATCGACCGGACGGCGAAGGTGTTCCGCCGCCAGTCCGAGGGCGACCGGGATGGCCTGGTGGGCGGTGACTTGCGGATCGTAATCACCGATCAGGGCGATGCGCAGGGCTCTGGATTCCATGAGTACTCGCTGTGCTTGTTGAGGGACGAAGCTCACTATAGATTGGCGTTCACGCACTCGAAATTGGCGTTTGCCCAAGTGATCAATGCAGCCACGCAATACCAACTGGATTTTCCGGATCTGGCCCTGATTCTCGCCTTGGTGCGCGGCGGCTCTCTGGCCCGGGCCGCGCAGTTGTTGAAGGTCGATGTGTCGACGGTGTTTCGCGCCGTGCGCCGACTGGAAGCGTCCCTCGGCCAGCAACTGTTCGAAAAAAGCCGCGCCGGTTATCTGCCCACCAGCCTCGTGCAAACCCTGGCCGAGCAGGCCGAACGTGCCGAGCAAGCACTGGAAGCAGCGCGTATCGGTGTGGAGCAGGGCGGCGAAGTGGTCAGCGGTACGGTGCGCCTGACCTGTACCGATTCGGTGTTGCAAGGTCTGCTGCTGCCGGCGCTGGCGCAGTTCATGCCGAACTATCCGGCGCTGACCATCGAGCTGAGCACCTCAAACGATTTCGCCAACCTCAGCCGCCGCGATGCCGACATCGCCCTGCGCCTGACACGTACACCGCCGGAGCATCTGGTCGGACGTGAGCTGACGAAGATCTCCTACCGTATCTGCGCCAGTCAGCGTTATCTACAAAAGGTTGAAGCGACCGATTTGGCGGCACTGACCTGGATCGCCCCTGACGACTTTTTGCCTGATCACCCGACCGTCGCCTGGCGCCGTCAGCAGTTGCCCGGTGTGACGCCGAGCTATCGCTGCAATAGCATGCTGTCTGTCACGGAACTGGTCCGCGCCGGACTGGGCGTGGCGGCGTTGCCGGACTTTCTCATCAATGAAGGGCTGCAAGCCCTGAGCGAACCCTTGCACGGTTACGACACCGCGTTGTGGCTGCTGACCCGCCCGGACTGCCGCGCATTGCGCTCGGTGGTCACGCTGTTCGATGAACTGGGGCGGGCGCTGCGGTGGCCGTGATCGCGTTTAACCCGGCGCCCGCTCATTGGCGAACATGCTCACCGCTTCCACCGCTTCGCTGGCGCCGTCACGAATCTGCAAAATCACCGTACCGGCCTGATCCGCCAGCTCAACACCCTGTGCCGCGCGACCACGGGTGCCGTCCATGCTCTTGATCGCCTGACGGGTTTCGGTCTGGATCAGGCCGATCATGTTGGAAATTTCCGCTGTCGAGCCGCTGGTGCGCGCCGCCAGTTGCCGCACTTCATCGGCCACCACGGCAAAACCGCGACCCTGCTCACCGGCTCGCGCGGCTTCGATGGCGGCGTTCAGGGCCAAAAGATTGGTCTGATCGGCAATCGCGCGGATGGTGTTGACGATAGCGGTGATCTGCTCGGAGCGCTCGCCGAGTTGTGCGATCAGGGTTGAGGATTCGGCGATGTCGTCGGCAATTTCGCGCATTTCACTGGCCGCTTGCTGAATCACTTGCGTACCTTGCTCGGCGACTTTTCGGGTGGCCACCGAGATGTGATAGGCGGCGCTGGCACTGCGCGCATCCTGCTCGTGCTGCTCGACCCGGGCGGTCACGTCCGACGCGAACTTCACCACTTTGCACAAGCGGCCGGCGGCGTCGTAGACCGGGTTGTAATTGGCTTCAAGCCACACGGTCTGCCCGCGTTTGTCGACGCGTTCGAACTGGCCCTGAAACAGTTCGCCCTGATTCAGCCGGCGCCAGAAATCCTGGTAGGCGCTGCTGTTGACCAGCTGCGCGGGGCAGAACAAACGGTGATGTTTGCCTTTGAGTTCGGCGAGGGTGTAGCCCATGCGCGTCAGAAAATTCTGATTGGCAGTGAGAATATTGCCGTCGA
Organism: Pseudomonas sp. DR 5-09; assembly: GCF_001655595.1. Lineage (NCBI taxonomy): Bacteria > Pseudomonadati > Pseudomonadota > Gammaproteobacteria > Pseudomonadales > Pseudomonadaceae > Pseudomonas > Pseudomonas sp. DR 5-09. The sequence continues at coordinate 4,897,446 of NZ_CP011566.1, read as the reverse complement.
GATCGAATTCGATCACCGCCATGGCGCGGTCGATCGCCTGCAATTTCGCATTGGCTTCGCTTTCCTGCTGCACTTTGGCGGTGACATCCATGGCGTACTTGACCACTTTCACCACGCGACCCGAGTCATCCTTGATCGGGTTATAGCTGGCTTCGAGCCAGATTGGTCGGCCCTGGCTGTCAATACGTTCAAAGGTGCCGGACTGGAACTGGCCGCTTTTCAATCGCGACCACAACTCGGTGTACTGATTGCCACGGGCAAACTCTGGAGAGCAGAAATGGCGATGGGGCTGCCCGATCACCTGTTCGCGGGTGTAACCCATGGTTTTCAGGAAGTTGTCGTTGGCGCGCAGAACCACACCGTCGACATCGAATTCGATCACTGCCATGGAGCGGTTGATCGCCTCCAGCAGGCCGGCTTGTTGGTTGATGGTGTTTTGGAGATCGACGAGGGCAGTCTTGTGGCGGTTGAAAATCATGTTCATGGCACTCTGGAAATAGGACTGAAGGTGGGGTCCCTGTTTCCGCGTCAGCCAGCCAGATATATCGATGGCTGGAAGCAGTGTGCCAGCATCCCGGCTGGCGGATTAACTTATACAAAACTTTATAAACTTGTACAAGAAATCGATTTTTCTCAATTTTGTACAAGTTTTTTCAGGCGGGTGATCGGCTCAACGCTACGCTGATTGTGTTACGTCCCGTGTGCTTGGCCGTGTACAGCGCCTTGTCGGAATCTTCGAACCACTCAAGGGCATCGGCGTACGAGGTTTGATAGCGAGCAAGCCCGATACTCAGGCTGACTCGCAGCTCGGGGACGTCGGGATGGCGGTAACGATCCATTCCCTGACGCAGTTGCTTCATCAGCGCTTCGGCCTTGCTCAGGGGCAGGTTAGGCAGGATCACGCAGAATTCGTCGCCGCCGTATCGTCCGGCCAGCTCGCTTCCGTCGAGCACGAACTTCAGCTCGTGACTCAATTGCCGCAGCACCGCATCGCCGACGATGTGTCCGTAACTGTCGTTGATCGACTTGAAATGATCGATGTCGATCAGCGCCAGAATCGCTTGGGAATCGTGCTGTCGGCACTGCTGGAACTTGAGATGCAGCAGGTCTTTCCAGGCGCCGTGGTTGAGCAGGCCGGTCAGGCTGTCGGTGCGGCTCAGGGCGCTTAGAGTGCGTTTGTGTTCGGCGAGTTTGATCGCCAACCGGTAGCAAACCATTCCCAAAGCCAGCGGATAAAGCGTCAGCATCGGCAGGCAGGCCCAGACTTGAGTCTGCGTGGCCGTCAGAGTGAACTTGACCCCGAACATTGACCAGCCCAGCAGCACGCCGATCACCTGGGCGAGCGCGCCGAGCCAGAACAGGCGCACGCCACCGGCGGCGACGTTGTTCATGGTCATCATCGACAGAATGGTCACGGTGGTCAGTGGGTTGAACTGGAAACACGCGGTCCAGAAACCGCCGAACACCGAGTCATAGAGCAGGTTGCGGCGTTCGGCGCGATAGGGAAAGGCCGAGCGGGTCGACCATTGATAGGCCACATGCGGCCAGAGAAAGCCGTTAAACAGCAACAAGGTCCAGAGCCAGGACGGCATGTTCAATGGATACACCGCGGCGCCCACGCTGAAGAAGCCGATGCCCAGCCCGATGGCTCGCGGCAGGTAAATGCGTCTGGCGAATGACAAGCCTTTGCCGCGTTGGTTTTCCATGGTGTTCTGCGCCAGATTCATTCTGAAACACTTTGCAGTGTAATTCTTCAGCGTGACCGTTCATCGGCCAATGGCAGGCATTGTCATTTATTCCAGCGGGAAAATTCAGTGTCCTTGTGAGCCATTTACTGTGGCGCAGGCCTGATCTAGAGCTGATAGCAGGCCAGGAACATGTCGATTGCAGAATCGACCACGGCATTTTGCATCGTGCTCTCGAGCGAGGGCTGGCCCAGGGAGATCTGCGGCCAGAAGGCAAAGGTTTTCAGCAGCCCCTGCACTTGATGGGCGGCGAACTCTGGATCGACCGGTTTCAATCGACCATCCGCCTGTGCGGCACGAATCCACACGGTCACGCTTTCCTCACGTTCGCCCATGCGCGCCACCATGTTCTGCGCGCGTTCGGGCGAGTGGATCGCAGCCGCGATGGCGACACGGGCCAGATTCATGAAGTTGTCGTCCGCCATCATTTGCAACTTGGCCAACAGCATCGTTCGCAACTGATCCCGCAAGGGCTGATCGGGCTGATACGACACGGCCTGCTCAGTACTGATCCGTGCCCACAACTGATTGAGAATTTCGGCGAAAAGCTCTTCCTTGCTGGGGAAATGGTTGTACACCGTGCGCTTCGACACCCCGGCGCTCGCCGCGATTTTGTCCATGCTGGTGACCTCGAAACCGTTGGCCCGGAACTCGGAAATGGCCGCGAGGATGATGGCTTCGCGTTTGCGGTCGGTGAGGCGCGTTGGAGCTGTCATAAATTGGATTCGGCAGGAAAAAGGAGAGAATTACACTCGGCAGTTTACTTGGCATCCGGTTTGATGCAACCTAGAAACTACACCGATCAGTGTAATGTTGCCTTAATCGGTGCACCCTAAAACCAGATGTCCGGCTGATGCGTGCGTGCCTTGGCCATTTATCGTCCCACCGTGGAAAGCCGTGAATTGCGCGGTTTACCTGGAGTCTTTCAGTCATGGCCAAATCAATTTCTTCCGCGGTTAGTCCAGCACCTGAAGCTGCGCGACAGGCCGAGGGGACTTTCCGTAACCACGCGCCGGTGCAGCGCGAAGGTTTGCGCAAGATGCTGCGGATCATGTGGAACATGATCTTCCACAAACCACGTAACACTCGGCCGGCGGCAGCTATCCCGGTGCAGCCACTGACCCGCGCCGACCTGATCGCCGCTCCCAACCAGAGTGTCTACCGCCTCGGCCACTCGACCTTGCTGTTGAAGCTGCAAGACAAGTTCTGGATCACCGACCCGGTGTTTGCCGAGCGCGCCTCGCCTGTGCAATGGGCCGGACCGAAACGCTTTCACCAGCCGCCGATCAGCATTGACGAGTTGCCGCCGATCGAAGCGGTGATCCTGTCGCACAACCACTACGACCACCTGGACTACGAAGCGGTGTTGAAACTGGCCGACAAGGTCAACGTGTTCCTGACCCCGCTAGGCGTCGGCGACACGCTGGTCAAATGGGGCATCAATGCCAGCAAGATCCGCCAGTTCGACTGGTGGCAGGGCACCGAAGTCGCCGGCATCCGCTTCATCGCCACCCCGTCGCAGCACTTTTCCGGTCGGGGCCTGTTCGATGGCAACCAGACCCTGTGGGCTTCGTGGGTGATCATCGATGGCGATACGCGGATTTTCTTCAGTGGTGACAGCGGTTATTTCGACGGCTTTAAACGCATTGGGGAACAGTACGGCCCGTTCGACGTGACCCTGATGGAAACTGGTGCCTACAACGTCGAATGGCCCCACGTGCACATGCAACCTGAAGAAACCCTGCAGGCCCACCTCGACCTCAAGGGGCGCTGGCTGTTCCCGATCCACAACGGCACGTTCGACCTGGCGATGCATGCCTGGCATGAGCCGTTTGACCGCATTCTGGCGCTGGCCTGGGAACGCAGTGTGTCCATCACCACGCCGAAAATGGGCGAGGTGTTTAACCTGGCACAACCGCAACGAGGTAATGCATGGTGGTTGGCGGTTGAAGGGGAGAATGAGGCAGTGGTTCAAAGGGCGTAGTGGAGCTTCGCGTTATGCGAACACCACTTCAATTCGGCCCTCTTTGCGAGAGCGGGGGGCCGGTTTGACCACAATCTGCACATCTCGGCCGAGGTGGGAAAGGCATTCCATCATCTTGGCCTCACTGATGCCGCGGAATTTTCCTCTCAGCATTTCGGATAGCTTGGGTTGTGATAACCCCAAGATTTCAGAAGCTTGAGATTGAGTGAGATGACGCGCTTTGATGATTTCACCGATCTTTGCGGCGAGTTGAGACTTGACCTGCATTTCACTGGCGTCGGGCAAGCCGAGGTCTTGATAGACGTTGCCGCTGCCTTCTTCGATTTCAATCATTTCTAAGTTCCTTTCGCGTGGTCCTGAGCGGCTTGAAGTCTCTTTCGGATCAGATCGACATCGCACTGCGCGGATTTTATACCGGTGGTCGACTTTTTCTGAAAACAATGCAGGACGTAAATTGCATTGCCAAAACGGACCGTGTAAACGGCGCGGTAGGTATTCGTATCAAAGTCCTCAATCAACTCGAGGACACCCGCGCCTCCAAACCCCTTCAGAGGTTTTGCATCTGGATGTCTGAGACCGCTTTGGGCCAAATCCAGTGCGTAACCAAAAACATCCTGTACATCAGTGGGCATCTGCTTGAGATCTTTCTTGCTACTGCTAACCCACAGGAGTGGCTTCCTTGTACTCATGCGAAAAATATACCTATATTGGGATAATCTCAATCAATTGGTTCAGTCAGCCATCGCATAATCTCCATGACTCGCTGATTCCGGCATCGCACTTCTGACATTTCCCCCACGCCCCGGCGCAAACCCCGGAAAGAACACCAGCCCCTGCGCCTCAAACCGATAGGTCAACGCCAGCCGCACCTCATCCGCCACGTCCTGCTGCGCTTCGAACCGCTGAATGTCCTCTACTGAAACCTTGGCCTCTCGCGACAACTGTTCAATACTCCAGCCCAACATCCCTCGGGCCTGGGCGCAATGGGTCGGGGTGAACTGGAAAAGGGCGATACGTTCAAGGATGAGGTTCATCGCTGAAGAGGCCATGGTGTGCTCCGGGCTCGAGAGTGCTGATGGAAAATGTACTGTGTTTTTGTACAGTTGTTTTCGGCCGGGATCAAACGCATTTTTTGATTTGCCCTAGTTCGCCGCCTCCAACCAGACGGACGGTGCCTGACCGAGGATCCGGCGGAACATCGTCGAGAACGCCGCCGGGCTGTCATAACCGAAATCCAGGGCAATCCGCGTCACCGCTTCACCCGCCGCCAGCCGCGCCAGCGCCAGTATCACGCAGGCGCGCTGGCGCCATTGACTGAAACTTAGGCCGGTCTGCTGACGAAACAGTCTGTTGAAGGTGCGTAAGCTTACGTGCAGCTGATCGGCCCAATGCTGGGGGGATTGGTGGGCATTCGGCTGATGCAGAAAGGTCTGACACAGCTCGAGCAGTCTTCCGTCAGACGGCAGCGGGATATGCAACGGAAGCGGTGCACTGCGCACCAATTCATGCAGCAACAAGTCAATGAGCACGCCGTCACGCCCGCTCAGGTCATACGTCAGCGGCAGCTCCACGGCTTCCATCAGCAAGTGCCGCATCAACGGCGACACACTGATCACCTGACAACGCTCGCCCAGATCCACCGCCCCCGGCTCGATATACAAACTGCGCGTGCTGACCCCCAGCATCAACACCTCATGCGCCACCCCCGGCGGAATCCACACCGCTCGCTGCGGCGGCACCACCCAGTTGCCGTCATGCGTGCTGACCTGCATCACCCCGGTCGCGCCGTACAACAATTGCGCCCGCCGATGCGTATGACGTGGCAACAGATAGCCGTGGGAATAATCCGTACCGATCGCCACCACCGAGCGCGGCGTGTCATCCAGCAGATTGATCGAAACATTGCGCATCGAGCGGCACCCAGCAGTTGGCGTAAACGCAAACATTATTGGCTGGGTTGCTGAAGCGGGCCAAGCGCCGCCGCTCTATCGTCGACCGCTCCCAATCAACGGACGACGCGCCATGTTCTACCTCCTGCTGACACTCTTCGGTTGCCTGACCGGCGTCACCGCCGTGCTCTTCGGCTTCGGCGGCGGCTTCGTCGTCGTGCCGTTGCTATACCGCATGCTCACCGCCAGCCACGGCGCCGACGACCCGATCAGCCAATCCGCCATGCACATCGCTGTCGCCACCTCGACCTGCGTGATGATCGTCAACGCCCTGGTCGCCACCGGCAAACATCGCCGCGCCGGCAACCTCATCCGTGATTACCTGTGGCCCTTGGGCGGGTTCATCGGATTGGGCGCAGTCGTCGGCGCAATCGCCGCGGTGTGGGTCAGCGGCGAAGTCATTCGTTATGCCTTCATCGCCTACCTCGGCGTGACGATTGTCGATTGCCTGCTGCGACGCGGATTTCTTACGCAGTCCGAAGGCGCCATCCCACGGCGATTGGGAACACTGGAAACGTCTGGCGGCGGTGTAGGCATTGGCACCATCGCAACCTTTCTCGGTGTAGGAGGAAGCGTCATGACCGTGCCGTTATTGCGGCGTTGCGGTTTGAGCATGTCGCAGGCGACGTCGATGGCCAATCCGTTGAGCGTGCCTGTGGCGTTGGCGGGAACCCTGACGTACATGGCGATGGCGGGACTCAGCGAGACAAAATTTGGGCCATGGTTTATCGGGTATGTAGATCTGCTGGCGTTCGCAGTGCTGACGTTGGGCTCGATGCTGGGGATTCGACTGGCCACGCCGTGGATCGGGCGGATACCGGATCGGGTGCATGCGTGGGTGTATATCGCGCTACTCATCATCGTGATGCTGGGCATGACACTGAAGTAGCACCTCGATTCCTGCGCGCATCCTCTGCATACTCCGCAGCCTTATTCACTCAGGGATCGATCCATGCTCAAGGGACTGTTGCGCCTGGCGCCATACACCGCCGTGCTGTTTTCACTGCTTTCCACCGCTCAGGCTGACGATGGCAGACGTGTGTTTACCGGCACGCTGGGCAAGACGCCGATTGTGGTTGAGCTCAATACACAGCAGCCGGATGAAGTGACCGGCCGCTACTTCTATGAGAAATACCATCGCGACTTGCCTCTGAGCGGTGCGTTGCAGGACAGTACGCTGACGTTGGTCGAGGGCAACAATCGCTATGGCGATGACAAGCCTTTGCCGACGCTCAAGCTTGAAGAAACCGCCAACGGCTGGCAGGGCGAATGGCAAAGCCCTCAGGGCAAAAAACTTGCGGTACAACTCTCCGAGGCCAAAATAGCTGCGCCGACCGCCACCATGTTGCCCTTCATCGCCACGCTGCCCGCCAGCGAACCGTACGAATATCTGCGGCTACAGGGGCTCAAGCTCAAAGCCACGAAGAAAGAGGGTTTCATGGGCTACACCCTGCAATGGTGGACGGAGCCTGAGTCGAAGATTGCCTTGTTTACCGTGGAGTCCGGCCTGCCGAAAGATGACCTGCAGCGGGTCAACCAACAGTTGCTCGGGCGCTTGTGGAGCGAAGTCATCAGCTATCACGGCTGCCAGTTGCAGGGCGGGGAAAACGTCGAGTTCATGCAGCAGGCACAACCGCAACTGATCTCGCCAGCCGTGGTCAGCCTGAATATCTCGACCAGCTATTACTGCGGCGGCGCGCATCCGGACTTCGGCGATTCGCCGCTCAACATCGACGTGAACACCGGCCATCCGTTGTCGCTGGAAGATGTGTTGTGGGTAGGCGAGGGCAAACCACTACTGCACGCCGAGCGCGATAGTCTGGGCGATCAGCCGCTGAACGAAAAAGAAAGTGCAGCGCGCTCGACTTACCAGCGCGAAGTGCTGGTGCCGTGGCTGATCAAACAACTCACCGCGCTGTACCCCGAGGAAATGAAGAAACCGGCGGAGGGCGATGAAGACAGTTGCGACTACACCGATGAAAGCATCTGGGGTTATCCGTCCTGGCACTTCACCCCGAAAGGCCTGTACCTGGGCGCCTACTTCGCTCGCGTCGCCCGCGCCTGCGATGCGCCGGACTGGTCGATCCTGCCGTACTCAGTCGTCAAACAACACCCCGGCGCCGTCCAACTGCAACTACCCCAGGGCTAACCATCACGCCAGACCCGGCGCTTCACGAATGATGAAGTGATCCAGGTTCTCGATATTGGCATTGAAGACCTCGAAAGGCTTTTCGGGGTTCTTCTTGCCCGGCACCTGCTTCAACTCCGGCGTCACACCATAGAAGAAACAGAACAACTCCTTATCACTGTCGATCGCGTGCTTGATCTCTTCCAGAAACGCCTTGCGCTTGCGGTAGTTGTCGATCAGCTTCTTGTTCAGATAAACACTGACTGGATAAGGCTTCTTCTTGCTGTCATCCGGTTTCTTGAACCAGACCTTGTCCTCGAAATCGATCCGGAAACTGGCGCTGTGAAAGTCCTCGATCTTCTTGATCCGGCCCCAGTAAATCAGCCCCTTGTTGTCCATCAAGTACTCGATCTTCTTGAAGAACGAACTGTACGGCGCCGTATGCTCGCCAATCTTCAACGGCATGCGCTTGAGCAAATCCTTGTCCGCGAAGTTCGACACAAAACACTCCACGGGGTGAGCGAAGACACTGGTCTTGTCCGGCGCCGTCTCACGACTCGGCGATTCTTTTGAGGGGGTAGCCGCCACCCGCACCGGATCATCCCGCAACACATCCGCCGCCCCCGCAGGCGCGGCAGGCTTGCGCACATACTCACGACGCGTCAGCAACAACTCCGACGGGAAATGCTCCTCCCGCTCGTCATCCGATTCCCCATCCGCCGCCTCAACCCCCGACGCCGACGTCTTCAAACTCACATACGGACAACCCGCCACATGCTGCGTACCGGGCAGATTCTTGAAGTGCGGCGTGCGCACGTAATTCACGTTCTTGGCGTTGAACGTACCCAACTCGTTGGAAGCATCGAACGCCGAACGACAGGCGTCGTTGGGGCACTGGAAGTGTTCCTTCGCAGAATCGAACGCCACCGTCTCATCGAAATTGAGATCGCGAACGTCATAGATCGACAACTTGTCGTCGAGGCTGAGGCAGTAGGCGAGGTCGAATTTCATGGTGGGGCTCGGGTCCTTGAGTGGGGGAGGGGTATTAATAGCGGGAGGTACGTGATAGCGCACCTGTTAATTCACTTTAGTAGCCAGCATCTTCATGTTTTCGGCCCAGGTTCGGCGTCTTGGAAGGGCTTTCTTTGCGACATAGGCTAAATCGCTGCTTTCTAGGTACTGTTTTGAGTTGCGAGTGAGAGCTTTCTGTTGATCGTGTAGGAGATTTCCTGAAATTTGGTAGTCTTCATCCTCTGATAGGGAGGTGAGTGGATGCCAGCTGTAATTGCCGAAAATGATGAGTCAAAGTGGGACGACGTAACAGGAGTCTCTTATCACTTTCCGAAGCAGTACCGAGCGATTCTGGCCGAAGGAACGAGGGTGCTGTATTACAAAGGGAAAATGACAAATAAGGCTTTTTCAGGGCAGCGTCTGAGTACTCAGCCTCATTATTTTGGGGTTGCCCGAATAGGTAAGGTTTACGCGGATGTGAATAGCAAGCAGGGTGATTGGTTTGCTGTCATTGAAGATTTCAAACCATTTGAATCAGCGATCCCGATCAAGGCTGATGGAGAGTATTTTGAGCAGATCCCTGTAAATCTTGAAAAAAACTATTGGCGGAATGGTGTTCGCCCAATCGATCAAACCGTATTCGACCATATTTTATCCCGAGCAGCGTTGAAGTCAGTTCTGATTGATGAGTTCAGTCCAAGCAATATCACGCAGGAGTTTGAAACTAAGATCGTTGGTACTGAAGGGAAAAAAATAATTTACTACGGTGTTAGATATGAGCGCTGTCCAAAGCTGAGAGCGCAGGCAATCGCTATTCACGGGCTTCAATGCAAAGCTTGTGATTTTGATTTTGAGAAAGCATACGGAGCTCATGCAAAGGGTTTTATTCATGTGCACCACTTGAAGCCCATTTCCGAACTCGACGAGGATCAGGTTGTGGATCCCGAGACTGACTTGATCCCGCTTTGTGCAAATTGCCACGCGATTATTCATAGAAAGCCGCAGCAGCTACTGAGCGTTGAGCAATTGAAAGGAATTCTCAGTGGGCGTTGGGTTTTTGACGATTTAACCTAATATGCGAAATGGATTAATAGAACAGCTACCGGGGATTGAAAATCCTCGGTAGCTGCGAGCGCGATACTTAGCCGATCGAGTGCTTAGATGACGGAAACAGCTGGGAGACTCTCCTCCACCAAGGTTTAGCCTCCGTCGCCCGCCGTTGCGTCTGATCGTTCAGCAGATAAGGCATATCCCGCAGTCGAATCCAGCCTTCATCCTGCCAATGCAACACGCTCAACGACATCTCCGGCCAATCCAACAAACTCAACGTCGGTCGTTCTGAATGTCCTGAGTGCTCTGCATCGCGCAAGGCCGGCACCACCTGCAGAGTCAACCACTCCCGCAACAACCGGTTCCCCGGGACGTAGTGGTACACCAGCAGCGCATACACACCGGACTCACTTAGCATCAGCTGTTTTTCGGGTTGCCGAAAATACTCAATCCACAAAACGCGACGTTGATCCTTGTCTAGCTTGTTGACCATTCGTTCGCACAGATGGAAACCCATCAAGCGGCCGACATCGCGAGCGCAGAACCACGTTTGGTTTTCGAGTAGAAGGGCATGTAGAGCGAGGTTGTGACGCGAGAAGACAGTTACAGAAAAAGGATCGGGCATATCCATTACCTCTACGTTTAGATTTTTGGAGGCCAGACCCCAACGTAGAGTGGACTTAAGAAATCCCAACGAGCGAGGCAGCTCCACTGACGGCATATGCGTCTGTGTGACTGATCAAGCTTTCTACGTTGGGTGTTTCTTAGGCACCTGCAATTGAGCTTAGAGGTGCTTGCAGTTGGCTTCAATGCGAAGCGGCTGTAAGTGCTGTAGGAGATTGAGCGCTGTAACGTAGGGACGGAAAAGTACAAACAGCCGCAAATAAAAAAGCCCCGATTAAATCAGGGCTTTTTGCTTTCTCAATTCGACGACTCAAGCAGCAATCGTCAAATCTTGTCTCACGAGACGATTAGTCCCAGCTCAACGCACCACCAGTCTGATACTCAATAACCCGAGTCTCAAAGAAATTCTTCTCTTTCTTCAAGTCCATGATCTCGCTCATCCAAGGGAACGGGTTAGTGGTCCCTGGGTACTCTTCCTTCAAACCAATCTGGCTCAAACGACGGTTAGCGATGAACTTCAGGTAGTCCTCCATCATCGCCGCGTTCATGCCCAGTACGCCGCGAGGCATGGTGTCGCGGGCGTATTCGATTTCCAGCTGAGTGCCTTGCAGAATCATCTGCGAAGCTTCTTCCTTCATTTCAGCGTCCCACAGGTGTGGGTTTTCGATTTTGATCTGGTTGATCACGTCGATGCCGAAGTTCAGGTGCATGGATTCGTCGCGCAGGATGTATTGGAACTGCTCGGCGACGCCGGTCATTTTGTTGCGGCGGCCCATGGAGAGGATCTGGGTGAAGCCGCAGTAGAAGAAGATGCCTTCCAGAACGCAGTAGTAGGCGATCAGGTTGCGCAGCAGCTCTTTGTCGGTCTCGACGGTGCCGGTGTTGAATTCCGGGTCGGAGATGGCGCGGGTGTATTTCAGGCCCCAGGCGGCTTTTTTCGCGACCGACGGGATCTCGTGGTACATGTTGAAGATCTCGCCTTCATCCATGCCCAGCGATTCGATGCAGTACTGGTAGGCGTGGGTGTGGATCGCCTCTTCGAAGGCCTGGCGCAGGATGTACTGGCGGCATTCCGGGTTGGTGATCAGGCGGTACACGGCCAGGGCCAGGTTGTTGGCAACCAGGGAGTCGGCGGTGGAGAAGAAGCCGAGGTTGCGCATCACGATGCGGCGCTCGTCGTCGGTCAGGCCTTCCGGGTTTTTCCAGAGGGCGATGTCGGCGGTCATGTTGACTTCTTGCGGCATCCAGTGGTTTGCGCAGCCGTCCAGGTATTTCTGCCAGGCCCAGTCGTACTTGAATGGCACGAGCTGGTTGAGGTCGGCGCGGCAGTTGATCATGCGCTTTTCGTCAACGGCGACACGGGCGGCGGAGCCTTCGAGTTCGGCGAGGCCTTCGGCGACGTCGAGGGAATCCAGTGCAGCCTTGGCGCGGGCCACGGCGGCCGAGTCTTCGGCGGTCACGGCGCGGGCTTCGAGGGCGGCGGCACCGCCGGCGCTGTCGAGGCGGTCCATGTTGGCTTCGCTAGCGTGGCCGGCGTTGGCGCCTTTCACTGCTGCTACTTCACTGTCTTCTTTGTCGAATTCGTCCCAGCTCAGCATGACGTGTCGTCTCCTGCGTGAGGGCCTGTGCCCGTGTGAAAACTGATTGGTTGGTTTTTCACACGGCCGTACAGGCCGCGTTGGATGTCGTTTTTTGCAGCGGTGCTACGCAGGCAATAAACAGAAAATTTTTACGGGTTTCCGAGAGCCTCTGACGGGCGCAGGTCAGCGTTGTCGCTGCTGCGGGGCTTCAGAATGGCTTTGATCCCTGTAAGGGAATATTGCTGACCCGATTAGGGCGGCATTATAGGGAAAAAAACACGGGCGTGGGGGAGGGCGAAACAGCGCAGGGCGGTCGAGCGCGCGGGTGATTTCGATCGGAGCGAGGGTTTACAGGGCTTTCGCCGGGATTGGCCCCGGAGAATTTTTTTTCATTAATTTTTTGGCGTGTGATTGATTGCTCAAAAAACGAGCAAAAAAACGCGTTTTTCACTATATCTTGTGTTTTGCAACCCTTTTGCGCCGCTTCAAACACAACTGAGCCCGACCGAAGCCGGGCTGGAATCGACCCTCGATGTTGCGCTGAGTGATCCGATTCGGTGCAGTCTCAACGCATCAATTGGTGCAGCCGTTGCCCATGATGCTGTAACGCAGGATGTGACGCTGACCCTTGGAGTCGTCGTACTCCATTTTTGCCGGAACAACTTCGCAGACATTCGGAACTTCGCTCATGGAAACAACTTTGGCGATGTCCAGGTGAGTGGAGTAAGTGTATTCCTCGATAGCCTGTTGTTGCTGTGCGACATCAGTCGGAACCTCGTCTGCCATGGCGGTTGCGCACAGACTGCTGAGGGCCAGAACCAATAAAGCTTTCATTTGAAATTTACCTTCTTGAGGTCGAGTGGGGTCACGCAACCTTTTTGGGGTTGCGTGTGGAACTTCATCGTTTTGCTTTGTTACTTCAGAACTGGATTAACGGCCTTCGTGGGGGCTGTAACCTTGTTAATCGCTTTGCCTTGTCGGCGAGGTGAATTTTAGGGAGGCGGGGCAGGGGTAAACAGACCCGGTTTTGATAAACACCTTTGGCAGATTTGGTAACAATCCTTGGAGAGGGTGTTACCAGCGCTGCGGCTTTCTCGGGAAACCGGGTCGTCTGAATCGCTGGCAAGCCAGCTCCCACAAGGGTTGCGGGGTTTGCTTCAGGGGTGTCTGTGGCATTTCTGGATGTTTTGTAGGGGCTTGTTACTACCATCGTCGAATGGTTCTATACGGGCGCCCCGGCTACAACAGGGTCATACAAAAACAACTATTACACCGAGGTAGGAAAGATGAGTGCGGCTTCCCTGTATCCCGTTCGTCCCGAGGTTCTGGCCAATACGCTGACCGACGAGGCGACCTACAAAGCCATGTACCAACAGTCGGTCGTCAACCCTGACGGCTTCTGGCGCGAACAAGCCAAGCGCCTCGACTGGATCAAGCCTTTCACCACGGTGAAACAGACTTCGTTCGACGATCACCATGTCGACATCAAGTGGTTTGCCGACGGCACCCTGAACGTTTCCTACAACTGCCTCGACCGTCATCTGGCCGAGCGCGGCGATCAGGTCGCCATCATCTGGGAAGGCGACGATCCTTCCGAAAGCCGCAACATCACCTACCGCGAACTGCACGAACAAGTGTGCAAACTCGCCAACGCCCTGCGTGGCCAGGACGTGCACCGCGGCGACGTGGTGACCATTTATATGCCGATGATCCCCGAAGCCGTGGTCGCCATGCTGGCCTGTACCCGGATCGGCGCGATTCACTCGGTGGTGTTCGGCGGTTTCTCGCCGGAAGCCCTGGCCGGCCGCATCATCGACTGCCGCTCGAAAGTGGTGATCACCGCTGACGAAGGCATCCGCGCCGGCAAGAAGATCTCCCTCAAGGCCAACGTCGACGACGCGCTGACCAACCCGGAAACCAGCAGCATCCAGAAAGTCATCGTGTGCAAGCGCACCGGCGGTGACATCAAGTGGAACCAGCATCGCGACATCTGGTACGAAGACCTGATGAAAGTGGCGGGCACCGTTTGCGCGCCGAAAGAGATGGGTGCTGAAGAAGCGCTGTTCATCCTTTATACCTCCGGCTCCACCGGCAAGCCGAAGGGCGTGCAACACACCACCGGCGGCTACCTGTTGTACGCAGCGATGACTCACGAGCGCGTGTTCGACTACCGTCCGGGCGAAATCTACTGGTGCACCGCCGACGTCGGCTGGGTCACCGGTCACTCCTACATTGTCTACGGCCCGCTGGCCAACGGCGCGACCACGCTACTGTTCGAAGGCGTGCCGAACTACCCGGACATCACCCGGGTGGCGAAGATCGTCGACAAGCACAAGGTCAACATCCTCTACACCGCACCGACCGCGATCCGCGCGATGATGGCCTCCGGCACCGCCGCCGTTGAAGGCGCGGACGGCAGCAGCCTGCGTCTGCTGGGTTCGGTGGGCGAGCCGATCAACCCGGAAGCCTGGGACTGGTACTACAAGAACGTCGGCAAGTCCCGTTGCCCGATCGTCGATACCTGGTGGCAGACCGAAACCGGCGGCAACATGATGAGCCCGTTGCCGGGCGCCCATGCGCTGAAGCCGGGTTCGGCGGCACGTCCGTTCTTTGGTGTGGTTCCGGCGCTTGTGGACAACCTCGGCAACATCATCGAGGGCGAGGCCGAGGGCAATCTGGTGATTCTCGATTCGTGGCCAGGTCAGGCGCGCACGCTGTACGGCGACCACGACCGTTTCGTCGATACCTACTTCAAGACTTTCCGTGGCATGTATTTCACTGGTGACGGCGCGCGCCGTGATGCCGACGGTTATTACTGGATCACCGGTCGTGTGGACGACGTGCTCAACGTCTCCGGCCACCGCATGGGCACTGCCGAGATCGAAAGTGCGATGGTTGCTCACCCGAAAGTCGCCGAAGCGGCGGTGGTCGGTGTGCCGCACGACATCAAGGGGCAGGGCATTTATGTCTACGTCACCCTGAAAAATGGCGAAGAGCCGAGCGAGCAACTGCGCCTGGAGCTGAAGAACTGGGTGCGCAAGGAGATCGGCCCGATCGCTTCGCCGGACGTGATCCAGTGGGCGCCGGGGCTGCCGAAGACCCGTTCGGGCAAGATCATGCGCCGCATCCTGCGCAAGATCGCTACGGCTGAATACGAAGGGTTGGGCGACATCTCCACCCTGGCCGATCCGGGTGTGGTGCAGCATCTGATCGATACGCACAAGACCATGAACGTCGCGTAAGCGGCGGGTCTGAAGGCTGAAAAGCCCCGTCCGGCATTGCGCCGGGCGGGGCTTTTTGTTGTCTGGAGTTTATGGGTTGTTAGTGCTGGCCCCTTCGCTGGCAAGTCGAATCGTCGCACCGCAGCTCCCACAGGTTTTGTGGTGTGTTGGAGGTTGCGCGAGCAGCGTAGATCCTTGTGGGAGCTGGCTTGCCAGCGAAAGCGGTTTGTCATGCAAAGGTGCAATTCTTTGATGTAACACAAAACCCGCAGCCAATAATTATCGAATTGTTCCGTCAGCCCATTCCCACTGTTACCTGTCAGTCTTCAAGTAACCGAATGTGTAACCGCGCGCCCCGCAACGGGGCAATGAGAAACGCATCGCCCCGTTTTAGAGCCTCAAAACCGCCGGTGAAAAATAAGACATAACCCCGCGCTTGCCGGATTAGAAGGGTTTGCGAATAATAGGCCCGCAATTTGCAGCATAGATCGGTTCACTGTCTTTCGCTCTTGCATGAAATTGCAGGGCTGTCAATGTGCTCAAGCGGGTTTCTCGGTGCATCTGTAATTAGTTGTCGCATTGAAGAAATATCGGCTTCGGGCCTGTCGTTAGAATGCCGATCACTCGCTCGTCGTGGCTTGCGTTGAAGCCGTCGCGGTTTTGACTGGAACTGTCCCACGCACGCAGCAACCGATTTCGTTACACCCATTCGCATATTGGGCTGTCGCTCACTCTGCCGTTTTTGCCCTTTACCGATGGAGTCCCAAGATGAAGAAACTTGTGCTGCTTGGCGCCCTGGCACTGTCCGTGCTGTCCCTGCCGACGTTCGCCGATGAAAAGCCTCTGAAAATCGGTATCGAAGCGGCTTACCCTCCATTCGCATCCAAAGCCCCGGACGGCAGCATCGTCGGTTTCGACTACGACATCGGCAACGCGCTGTGCGAAGAAATGAAGGTCAAGTGCCAGTGGGTCGAGCAAGAGTTCGACGGTCTGATCCCGGCACTGAAAGTGCGCAAGATCGACGCGATCCTGTCGTCCATGTCGATCACTGACGACCGCAAGAAGTCCGTGGACTTCACCAACAAGTACTACAACACCCCGGCTCGCCTGGTGATGAAGGAAGGCACTCAGGTCAGCGAAGGTTTGGCTGAGCTCAAGGGCAAGAACATCGGCGTGCAGCGTGGTTCGATCCACGAGCGTTTCGCCCGCGAAGTCCTGGCCCCGCTGGGTGCCGAGATCAAGCCGTACGGCTCGCAGAACGAAATCTACCTCGACGTGGCCGCCGGCCGCCTCGACGGCACCGTGGCGGACGCTACGCTGTTGAATGACGGCTTCCTGAAAACCGACGCCGGCAAAGGCTTCGCGTTCGTCGGCCCGGCGTTCACCGACGTCAAATACTTCGGCGACGGCGTAGGCATCGCGGTACGCAAGGGCGACGCCCTGAAAGACAAGATCAACACCGCCATCGCGGCCATCCGCGAGAACGGCAAGTACAAGGCAATCCAGGACAAGTACTTCGACTTCGACATTTACGGCAAGTAAAGACGTCGCTCGACCCGTCCGAAATGGCGCAAGCAACAGGATCTCTGCGGTTTGCGCCATTTTTTCATCCCAACTTTCGAGGACCTGAATCATGTTGAAAGGCTACGGGGCTGTCATCCTCGATGGCGCTTGGCTGACGCTTCAGCTCGCCTTGTCGTCCATGGCCCTGGCCATCGTTCTCGGGCTGATCGGCGTCGCGTTGCGCCTGTCGCCGGTGCGCTGGCTGGCGTGGCTGGGCGATCTGTATTCCACGGTGATTCGCGGGATTCCTGACCTGGTGCTGATCCTGCTGATCTTCTACGGCGGTCAGGACCTGCTCAACCGCGTTGCGCCTATGCTCGGCTATGACGATTACATCGACCTGAACCCGCTGGCCGCCGGTATCGGCACCCTCGGTTTCATCTTCGGTGCGTACCTGTCGGAAACCTTCCGCGGCGCATTCATGGCGATCCCCAAAGGTCAGGCCGAAGCCGGCATGGCGTACGGCATGAGCAGCTTCCAGGTGTTCTTCCGGGTGCTGGTGCCGCAGATGATCCGTCTGGCGATTCCGGGCTTCACCAACAACTGGTTGGTATTGACCAAGGCCACCGCGCTGATTTCCGTGGTCGGTCTGCAAGACATGATGTTCAAGGCCAAGCAGGCGGCCGACGCCACCCGCGAGCCTTTCACCTTCTTCCTCGCAGTGGCGGCGATGTACCTGGTGATCACCAGTGTCTCGTTGCTGGCGCTGCGTCACCTTGAGAAGCGCTACTCGGTAGGCGTAAGGGCGGCTGATCTATGATCTTCGACTACAACGTCATTTGGGAGGCCCTGCCGCTGTACTTCGGCGGTCTGGTCACGACCCTCAAGTTGCTCGCGCTGTCGCTGTTCTTCGGTCTGCTCGCGGCCCTGCCGCTGGGGCTGATGCGTGTGTCCAAGAACGCCGTGGTCAACGGCGCGGCCTGGCTGTACACCTACGTGATTCGCGGCACGCCGATGCTGGTGCAACTGTTCCTGATCTACTACGGTCTGGCCCAGTTCGAAGCGGTGCGTGAAAGCTTTCTCTGGCCGTGGCTGTCCAGCGCAACGTTCTGTGCGTGCCTGGCGTTCGCGATCAACACCAGCGCCTACACCGCCGAAATCATCGCCGGCAGCCTGAAGGCCACGCCGAACGGCGAGATCGAAGCGGCCAAGGCCATGGGCATGTCGCGCGTCAAGATGTACAAGCGCATCCTGCTGCCATCGGCCCTGCGCCGGGCGCTGCCGCAGTACAGCAACGAAGTGATCATGATGCTGCAGACCACCAGTCTGGCGTCCATCGTGACCCTGATCGACATCACCGGTGCCGCCCGTACCGTCAACGCGCAGTTCTACCTGCCGTTCGAGGCGTACATCACCGCCGGCGTGTTCTACCTGTGCCTGACCTTCATTCTGGTGCGCTTGTTCAAGCTGGCCGAGCGTCGCTGGCTGAGCTACCTGGCCCCGAGGAAGCACTGATATGGAACGCATCGACCACGTTCTGCCGTGGAGTCATTTGGGCAGCGAGCGCCGGATTTCGGTTTTTCGCTTCGGCAGCGGCGAGCGCAAGGCCTACATCCAGGCCAGCCTCCACGCTGACGAACTGCCCGGCATGCGCACTGCCTGGGAACTGAAAAAACGCCTCGGCGAACTCGAAGCCAAGGGCCTGCTCAACGGCGTCATCGAACTGGTGCCGGTGGCCAACCCGCTGGGTCTCGGCCAGTTGTTGCAAGGCAACCATCAGGGCCGCTTCGAGGCCGGCAGCGGCAAGAATTTCAACCGTGATTTCGTCGAGCTCAGCGCCCCCGTAGCCGCCAGGCTGGAAGGACAACTCGGTGATGATCCGCACGCCAATATCCGTCTGATCCGTCAGGCAATGGCCGATCACCTGGCCGCATTGCCCGAGGCCAGCAGCCAGTTGCAAGGCATGCAGCGCATCCTGCTGCAACATGCCGCCACCGCCGATGTGGTGCTGGACCTGCATTGCGACTGCGAAGCCGCGCTGCACATGTACGCCTTGCCGCAACACTGGCCGCAGTGGCGTTCGCTCGCCGCGCACCTGGACGTGAAGGTCGGTTTGCTGGCGGAAGACTCCGGCGGCAGCTCGTTCGACGAGGCCTGTTCGCTGCCGTGGCTGCGCCTGTCGCGGCTGTTCCCGGACGCGCAGATTCCACTGGCGTGCCTGGCGACCACCGTTGAACTCGGCGGTCAGGCTGACACCACGCCGACGCAAGCCGAAGCCTGGGCCGAAGGCATTCTGGCGTTCCTCGCCGAGCAGGGACTGATCCGTGGCGAGTGGCCGAGCGCGGCGCACGAGCCGTGCGAAGGCATGCCGTTCGAAGGCACCGAAATGCTCCTGCCGCCGCATCCGGGGGTGGTGAGTTTTCTGCGCAAGCCCGGCGAGTGGGTTGAAGCCGGTGACAAGATTTTCGAAGTGATCGATCCGCTGTCGGATCGGGTCAGCACGGTGTGTGCTGGTACGTCCGGGGTGCTGTTTGCCATTGAGCGGCTGCGTTACGCCCAACCCGGTTTCTGGCTGGCCAAAGTGGCGGGGCGCGATGCGCTGCGCGACGGCCCTTTGCTCAACGACTGACTGTTTTTGTGAGAACCGACCGCATGTACAAACTTGAAGTCCAAGACCTGCATAAACGCTATGGCAGTCACGAAGTGCTCAAGGGCGTTTCCCTGAAAGCGGCCGCCGGCGATGTGATCAGCATCATCGGCTCCAGTGGCTCCGGCAAAAGTACTTTCCTGCGTTGCATCAACCTGCTCGAGCAGCCGCACGCGGGCAAGATCCTGCTCAACAACGAAGAGCTGAAACTGGTGGCGAACAAGGACGGCGCGCTGAAAGCCGCTGATCCGAAACAGCTGCAACGCATGCGTTCGCGCCTGTCGATGGTGTTCCAGCACTTCAACCTGTGGTCGCACATGACCGCGCTGGAAAACATCATGGAAGCGCCGGTTCACGTGCTGGGTGTGTCCAAGGCCGAAGCCCGCGAGAAAGCCGAGCACTACCTGAACAAGGTCGGCGTGGCTCATCGTAAGGATGCGTTCCCGGGACACATGTCCGGTGGCGAGCAGCAGCGTGTGGCAATCGCCCGTGCGCTGGCGATGGAACCGGAAGTGATGCTGTTCGACGAACCGACTTCGGCCCTCGACCCGGAACTGGTCGGCGACGTGCTGAAAGTCATGCAGGCCCTCGCTCAGGAAGGCCGCACCATGGTGGTGGTGACCCACGAAATGGGCTTTGCCCGTGAAGTGTCGAACCAGTTGGTGTTCCTGCACAAAGGCGTCGTCGAAGAAAGCGGCAACCCGCGTGAAGTGCTGGTCAATCCGCAATCGGAACGTTTGCAACAATTCCTCTCGGGCAGCCTGAAGTAATCGCTCCCGTTATGCACCAGATTAGGTCATGCTGCGCAGCGCGCCAGATGGTCTAATTTGGTTGCAGCCGATTTCGGTTTTTCCCTCTGTTTACGTTTCGGATTGCCCGCCCATGACTGCCCATCGAATTGGTTTCCTGATTTGGCCCAGCACTAAAGCTCTGACTTTGGCGCTGGCGGAGGAGGCCTTGCGTGTTGCCCAGCGTGTGCATCCGGATGTGGTTTACGAATTGTCGTTCCTGCAGGCCGAAGCACCGATTGACGGTGAGTGGCAACTGCCCGGCGAACCCTGGGCCGGCAAACTCGAAAACTTCCAGAAACTGTTCCTGCTCGCCGATGAGCCACCGACAGCTTTGGCGCCGGCACTCAGCAGCGCGCTCAAGCAACTGGTACGCGCCGGTTGTGTGATCGGTGGTTTGTCGGCTGGCGTGTATCCGCTGGCGCATCTCGGTCTGCTCGACGGTTACCGCGCAGCGGTGCACTGGCGCTGGCAGGACGATTTCGCCGAGCGCTTCCCGAAAGTCATCGCCACCAGCCATCTGTTCGACTGGGATCGCGATCGGCTGACGGCGTGCGGCGGCATGTCGGTGCTCGATCTGTTACTGGCAGTCCTGGCCCGCGATCATGGTGCGGAACTGGCCGGTGCGGTCTCTGAAGAACTGGTGGTCGAACGCATCCGCGAAGGCGGCGAGCGTCAGCGCATTCCATTGCAGAACCGCCTCGGCTCCAGCCATCCGAAGCTCACCCAGGCGGTGCTGCTGATGGAAGCCAACATCGAAGAGCCGCTGACCACCGACGAAATCGCCCAGCATGTGTGCGTGTCCCGTCGCCAGCTGGAGCGGATCTTCAAGCAATACCTCAACCGCGTGCCGAGCCAGTACTACCTGGAACTGCGCCTGAACAAGGCCCGGCAGATGTTGATGCAGACCAGCAAGTCGATCATCCAGATCGGCCTGTCGTGCGGTTTCTCCTCGGGGCCGCATTTCTCCAGCGCCTATCGCAACTTCTTCGGCGCCACGCCGCGGGAAGACCGCAACCAGCGGCGCAGCAGCAGCCCGTTCGAGCTGTCCTCGGTGCCGCCCGAGCGCGGTTGATTCCGGGTATCAGCGCCTCGAGGGCGCTGATACTCCAGGTCTTGCTCAGTCTTCGATATTGACGACGGGCCGTATGACCTGGGGCGGATGATCGAGAATGCCGTCGACGTTCAGGGTGTTGCCCGTCTCCTGGAAATAGGCTCGGATGCGGTTCATCGCACGCATGGAAAAGGGGTTGCCACGTAAATCGTAGCGATCACCGACATAGGCCGGTACCTCCATCAGTTCGTCCGGCATTTCGCTGATTTCATTACCTGACAGATCGATTTCCATCCAGTTGAAGTTGCCAAGCGCACCCCTGGGAATTTCGCGGATGCCGGTCGTGCTCAAGTCCAGATCGGTCAGTGCCTGCAGGTTGCTCAGGTCGGGAGCCAGTCCAAGCGGGTTGTCCTGCAGGTGCAAGAGCTCGAGAGTGTGCAGCCCCGCCAGGCCGTGCACATCGTTTGGCGTCAGGGTGATGTTGCATTCCGGCAGGCTCAGCGACGTCAGACGCCCCATCCTGAAGATGGCTTCGGGGACGGTTCTCAGGTCGTAGCCTCGGATATCGAGGCTATCAAGACTGGGGAACGCCTCCAGGAAACGGCCGATGCGCGGCGAGTGATCGCTGACACTGAGCAGGTACAGATCCGATACGTGGCCGAATTGCGCCGTCAGTGTCGGCAGTTCACCTCGTAGCGGCAGGCTCGACGCGAAGCGGTGATCTTCGATGTCCGCGCCTTCCAGCGGTGTCTTGCGCCAGCAGGTCAGCAATTCCTCCTTGAAACGCGCACGGTTTTGCTCTTCTTTCAGGCGCTCCGCGGCGTCGAGTGGCTGGCCGCTGATGTCATTGACCGGCAGGTCGGCCTCCCATGCCGCAAGATCACCCAGCAATGTTGCCAGTTCGGTTTCACGACGTGTCAGTTCGCTCCGCCCATCCGCCAGCGAGCCGTCCAGTCGGTAGATGAAGGCGCTCGCCTGTTCGTCGTCGAGGGCGGGGTACAGGGTCTGGACTCGGATCAGGTCTGTCATTTCGGCCATGACCCCAAGGTCTTCGCCGTTACGGCGATAGTAAATCTTGATCCGGTCACGGGTGGCGGCATTCAAGGGATTGTCGCCGAAGTCATAGCCATTGCCGACGGCTGCCGGCAAGGCGAAGACATCTTCGGGAAGCTCGGTGATGCGGTTGTTGTTGAGTACAACCGTTTCAAGCGCGGGGTGGTTCAACAGCCCCGCGGGAAGTTCGGTGATGGCCGTCGCCGACAGGTCGAGGTACTCCAGTGCTCGCAGGTTGCGCAAGTCAGGCACCATGCCCAGTGGATTGCGATACAGATCCAGGCTTTTGAGTCGGGTCAGCATTCCAAGAACGGTGTGGCCTTCGCTGTCCAGCACCACGTCGCAGTCGCTCAATGCCAGCTCCTCGAGTGCAGGCATCCGGGTGATCGATTGTGGAATGCGTCCGAGCGCCAGTTCGCGCAGCTCCAGGGTTTCGAGGCCGGGAAAACAGTGCAGAAAGTTGTCATTGATCCGCAGTTGTGAATTGCCATGAAGCGACAGCGCCGTGACGTGGCTGAAGTCAGTGCTCAAGGTGGGCATGTCGCCGATGAACGCAAGATTGAGGCTCAGCGTCACAGCTCGTGTTTCCGGATTCTCCTCCAGTCGCTCGCGCCAGAACGCCTCGAGTTCCAGGCGAAAGGCCTCGCGTTCGGCACGCTCGGTATCGCGTTCGATTTGACTGAGTACTTCATCGGTAGCGGGGAAACGCTCGGGAATATCGCCCACCCAGCGGTGCAGGGCTTCGACCAGTTGCTGCAATTCCGATTCCCAGCGGGCAATCTGCGCACGCCCTTGCTCGATGGTTCCAGGCAGCAGGTACAAGACGCGTTCGGCATCCTCGCGATCCACTGACGGGAACAGTTCTATGAGCCGGTCCAGGTCTTCGTTGGGCATGGAGACGCCGAAGTTTTGCCGGTGCTCCTGGAAGCAGACTTTGACCCGATCGCGAGTGGCCGGGGTCAGCGGGTTGTCGGCGAAGGTGAATTGTCGGGGGGGGTTCACCGGAATATCGAACAGGTCTTCGGGCAGTTCGCTGATCCGGTTGCGATCGAAGATTGCGACAGTCAGGCGCGGGTGTGTGAGCAGGCCGTCCGGCACGCTGGTCAGTTGGGTATCGACCAGACGCAAATGAATCAGTGCCGGCAGGCTGTCGAGAGGCGGAGGCGTACCCAGCGGGTTGCGACTCAGATTCAGATACTGCAGGGCATTCAAAGAGGAAAGGATGGTCTGGCCAGGCGAAGTCAGTGACAACCTGCAGTTTTCCAGGATCAGGCGTTGCAGCGAAGGCATTCGTGCGCAGGCTCGCGGGATCTCTGCGAGGTTGAAATCATGCAGTTCCAGATGATGTAAGCCGGTGAAAGACCCCAGAAAGGCGTCGGTGGCGCTCAGGGTCGTACTTCCATGCACTGACAACTCTGCAATATGGCTGAAGTCCGCCGACAACCGAGGCAGCTCGCCGATGAACGTAAGCGTCGTTATCAGGGTGTCGTGCCGCTGCCTGGGGTTGTCCGAAGACCGCATGTGCCACAACCGCTCCAGTTGGTCGGCAAAGGCTGTTCTCCTGGTGTGCTCGACGAACATCTCTGCCGGGCTCAACGGTTGACCGCTGACCGGATGTGAGGCGGGAATCGCGGTCTTCCATTGTTCGAGGTCCGCGACCAGTTGTTCGATTTCCGCCTTCCAGTGCCTGAGCAGGATGCGGCCCTGTTCCAGGTCGCCGGGCAAGCCATAGAAGACGTCGCTGGCTTCCTCGGTGTCCAGGGCGGGGAACAGGGCTTTGGTGGCTGCGATATCTGCTTCATCGGCAGGTACGCCGAAATCCGGACCGATTTCCCGAGAGTAGGTCTTGATGCGTTCCCGGGTCTCAGCGCTCAGCGGGTTGCCGGAAAAATCAAATCCTTCGCTGACGGTGGCCGGCAGTTGAAAAAAATCCTCGGGAAATTCGCGGATCCGATTGTCACTGACGATGGCCGTTTTGAGGTTCGGATGGCGAGTCATGCCGACTGGCGCTTCGTTGATTCCCGTGCTGGAAAGATCGAGGTAGTTGAGTTGGCTCAAGGCGCCGACATCGGGTGAATCGCCCAATGGGTTGCCGGGCAACTCAAGGGAGTCCAGCGCGGGCATGGCGGCCAGTGCCGCTTGCGCTTCGGCACTGAAGGTCACGCCGCAATTTTTCAGGACCAGCGCTTCGAGAGCTGGAAGGCGGGCGAGCGTTTGCGCAGTCCGGTCAAGGGTGAAATCGCGCAGAATCAGCGTAGTCAACCGCGGGAAACCGGCGAGGAATGAGGATGCGGAGGTGATCGATTTGTTGCCACTCAAGGACAACGTGCGGATGTGACTGAAATCCGCGCTCAGCACGGGCATGTCTCCCATGAAGGTTGCCTGCGCATTCAAGGTTTCGGCCCGTACCAGCGGCTGAGTCGTGGAACGGTGGCGCCATAGCCGTTCGAGGCGCCCGGCGAACGTTTCCCTGGCAAAGAGTTCTTCGAGTCGTTCATTGAGGGTCAGTGTCTCGCCACTGAGTGGATTGCGGTCTGGAATGTCCCGGACCCATCTGGCCAGATCTGCGGTCAGACGGGTTATTTCGGCTTCCCATCGTTCCAGCTGAAGCCGGCCTTGGGCGAGAGAGCCTGGAAGTCGGTAAATCAGCTCGCTGGCCTGGCGATCGTTGAGGTCGGTGAACAGCATTTTGGTCCGGTCGATCTCGGGTTGCCCTGGCCGCACGCCCATGTAATTGCCGGTGCGGTTGAAATAGACTTTCACCTGTTCGCGCGTGGCGCTGGAAAGTGGATTGCCGGCGAAGTCGAATGTCGTCCCGGTGCTGGGCGACAGCTCGAACAGCACATCGGGCAGCGAAGTGATCTGATTGCCGGCCAGCCAGGCGCTTCTGAGGCGCGGATGATCCAGCAGCCCGGCAGGCAGTGCGGAAATGCCGGTATCCATGAGATTGAGATAGGTCAGCGCAGAAAGGCCGTTGACGTCCATCGTGATACCCAAGGGGTTACCCTGCAGATCGAGCGCCGTCAGTTCGTTGAGTGACGACAGCAGCAGCTGGTTTTGTGGGGTGAGAACGACGCCACATTGGCGCAGTCTCAGTTGTCGCAGCGAGCGCATCGTCTGGAGACTTTGCGGCAGGTCGTCCAGGTCGAAATGGTTCAGGGCCAGGCGTTGCAAGTTTGGAAAACGCTGGAGAAATGCGTCGACGCTGCCGGGATTGTCTGTGCCGGTCAGTTCCAGGTTGGTGATGTGATCGAAACTGGCGCTCAGGACGGGCAAGTCTCCCGGCAGTGGCTCTGAAAACAACAGACGGAAACCGGTCGCTTCCGGGGTTTCTCTGCGCCAGCATTTACGCAGAAGATGGGCGAACAGTTGGCGGTCGCGCAGGCTGGCCATCTGCCGGGCGAGGGACGCAGAGCCCCCTGTCTCCGGATTGTTGGGAACAGCGGCGTGCATCCACTGATTCAGGTCGCTGTCGAGCTGGGCGTATTCGAGGCTGAGCCGCGACAGTTCTGCATTCGCCCCGTGAGGGTGGGCTTGCAGTCGCGCGACCATGTCCTGCAAGTCGCCCTGCAACAGGCTCGGGTACACCTGCCTGATGCGGTTTTCCAGAGTGCGCGGGGTGCGCGGCGTTTCTCGGGCGTAACCTTGTGCCCCGGTCAGGCGCAGAGTCTCGATGGCCGGCGGGGAAGGGGGTTCGTTGACAATCGTCAGGCGCAGATCACTGCGTGGCAGCGGATTGTCACGCAGGGCCTGCCTGAGCTTTTCACCTTCACCGATGTGCAGGTTCAATGCCTGGCGCTGGGCGTCCGGCAAGGCTTGCAGAACACAGGTGTAGAAATCGGCGGTCCCCTGCAACTCCAGACCGTGCTGGTCATACGGCTTCCATCGACCGTTGGCGTCGAGTACCAGTACCCTCCTGATGGCGGCCGATTCGGGACCCGTGCTGTCGAGCAGTAGTCCTTGCGGGGATCCGGAGCGTACCTCCAGACGCACGTCGCCAGACCAGCCCGGTAATCGCTGGAGGCTGTGCAGCGCCAGGGTGTCGGAGTCGGGGTTGCTCACCGAATCCAGCTCCAGCCCTTCGTAGGCGCGAGTCACCCGCAGTTCAAACCGGGCCTCTTGCGCCAGTTCCTGTTGCCGAGCGGGCCAGTTTCCGGCTTCGATCTCCAACAGTTCCGAACCCGTGGCGGTATTGAGCAGCGCTTCGCTGATTTTTGCGGGCAGGCGGGGTTCGTGCAGGGCCACGGTTCTTGCCAGCGGTTCATCGCGGTGTTGAAGCGCCTGATAGCGCGTCTCGAACAAGGCCGTGCGTACAGTTGTCGCGATCTGCGTCAGGCGGGCACGCAGGTTTCGGGTGCGTACTTCGAGGGCGATCACCTGGCCGAATTCCTCTTCAAGCAGCGTATTGATTTCGTGGTTGTCGAGTGTCTGCAGCAGAGTCTTGAGCAAGTCGCCGTCGGTCAGTCTGTTCTCATGGATGTCCGTCAGCGGCAACTGTTGATCGGTGGAGGATTGCCAGACGACGTCGCCCTGTTCGCTGAACAGGCGTAGTCGTCTGCCGAAGGGCCACAGGTGCTGATCCTTGAGAAGCTGGAGTTGAATCAGCGGATCGGCGGTGAGGTAATCCTCGGCCTTGCGGCTGCCGATCCGGTCGATGAAATCCTGCAAGTCCCGATCAATCAGAAAACGCTGGAGACTGTCGGCCAGCAAGGGCGGCATGGGCTCGCGGTTCATGTGCATCCTGCGCAGGACGTCTTCGTCGCAACCGCTGACCTGGAGCAGCCGTTCGCGTCGCGTCGGGGGCAACGATTCAACACTTGGACCCAGGCGCTGCAATACCGTCGCTCTGTCCCATTCCAGCGGGCGCTCGAGTTCGGTATGGAAGGCGCCTTCACCGTTATGGAAAACGGTCGGGCGATACGCGTCCGGTCGGCTCGGATGTTCGATGTATAACTTGTCCGGCTGTCCCGAATGGCTGACGGCGTAGTGCCCCTGTTCGGCCGGCAGCCATTTGCGTCCTTGATACTCATGCAGGCCGGACGGGTCCGGCACGCTGCCATCGGGCGGCAGGGCCTGCTGTTCGTAGGGCTTCAGGTCCGGCTTCCAATACAGCGTTCTGCCGTTGCGCAACTTGACGGGCCGGAAACGATCGATGAAGGCCACGACGGGGGCCGGCAGAACCCTGGGAAGTTCGGCCAGGGCGATACTGCCGCCAATGCCGAAAGCGCCGAGTTGCACCAGGGATTCCAGCGCGGCGAAGAGCTGCTCGCCGGCCTCGGTGGCCAATCCTTGAGCCCAATCGACAATGCCCTCGAATACCTCGTCGAGAAACTGATAGGCCATGTAAGCCATCATCATTTCACCCAGGAACGGCACGAAGGGCAGCACGACAAACGCGGCAATCTGGAGAATCGACGTCGCCACGCTGACAAAGGAATCCCATCGTGCCCAGCGGGCATTGCGGTCGACGGCCGCGGTCGGGACGGCAAGGGTGGCGGCATCGTTGAGTATCTTGTTCAGCTTGCGTTGATAAAGGTGTTCCGACAGGTCGCCAGCGATGGCGCTGATCGCCAGCTGCAACTTGGGGTGCTCAATGGGGGTATCGCGCCAGGTGGGCTGAGGGTTGCCGGGTTCGGGGGCGTGCCATTTCACTTGGCTCAGGCGCCGGTTCAGCTCGGAGAAGAATTGCCCCCGCTGGGCATGGGCGACGAATCCGCTGAAAAATTGCTGGTACTGCGGGGAGCGCAACTGACGGGTGAGTTCCTTCTCCAGTTCGGCGGTCGAGGCATAGTATTTGACCGGGTGCTCAGGGTCGCCTGGCACGTAGGCCACCACGCCTGACGGTGTGCCTGCCTGTTCCAGGTCTGGCGCAAAAATCACGATACCTGCCAGCTCCGCCGACATCATCGTCAGATCGTGACAGCGCAGGGTCTGGCCGTTCACCCGCATGCCCTGCAAACCGTCGCTCAGGCCACCGATCAGCCGATACCAGCGTTCGTCGATATCCCGGTTGAGGCGCGCCAGCTCAAGCGCGGCTTTGAGACCTGCGATCTGGGTCGCCTTGACCTTCGGGGTCAATTCAGCGGCCACGGCAGGATCGGAGATACCGAGGCTGGTTTCAAGGTAGCGCTTGTAGCCTGCGCCGATATCCAGCTCCCGGCACAGGCGAGTGAAAGCAGGAATGCCAATTTGTGTGCCGAGCGCCGGCCGTGTCTCGAACTGTCCTGTGGTCGACGGTTTGTTGATGAAGCAGGAGTCGCTGTCGTAGGCGTCGGCTCGTGTTTCATGTTCTTCGAAGTTGTGCAGCGCCGCGTCCAGCAAGGAAACCGTCCAGACCCGTACGCCGGTGCGGATGGAAAGGCCGGGCGGCGTGATCGGAATATAGAGGCGCAGGAAAGTTGCCCTCACGTCCAGCTCAAGTCCGTAGCGTGATTTCAACCCGGTTTTCAGCAAGGGTTCGGCAAAAGTGTGGGCGTCCTGCACGCCTTCCAGCAACTGATCGACACTGTTTTGCACCTGCATGTGATCTGCGATGGCGGCGCGTAGCGCGAGGTGTTGTGCCCGTGGTGCCAACTTGAATGTGTCGGGAATTGTGCTGCGCGCATTTTTCAGTGCGTCGCGCCTGGTTTGCGAGGACTTGCCCAGCCATTCAGGGATGCCATTGAGAAGGGGTTGATAGTGTGGCGGCGAATGAAGCGGGGCGTACTCGGAAGCCAGAGGAGGCACGGGTGGTTTTTCGGTCGGTGATTGCATGGTGATTGCGCCTTGGCGTCTGGAAAAGTGCCAAGCGAATCAAAATGCGCACGATGAAGTGCGGTACATAGTTATCGCAGCGACACGCTGTGGAATTGATATCCTCGCAGGCCTGCTGCAATTGTCGTCGACGGTTTAAACTGCGCCTTTGCGACGGTATATGTCGCATTGCCGTAAACCCGGGAAAATCCGGGGTTTGCGCTATAAGAAGTTGTCGCTTGGCGGCAAGGCCGGGCACAAAACTGTCCTTACAATCCCCCCATCGCTCGCCAGTTTCAGGCGGGTGGCCCTCATCAGGAGACTCCGATGTCCGTTGAGCACGCTGCGGTACAACGCGCCGATTTCGACCAGGTTATGGTTCCCAACTACGCGCCTGCCGCTTTCATTCCGGTGCGTGGCGCCGGGTCCCGCGTCTGGGATCAGGCCGGCCGCGAGCTGATCGACTTCGCCGGCGGCATCGCCGTCAACGTATTGGGTCACGCGCATCCGGCGCTGGTTGGTGCCTTGACCGAGCAAGCGAACAAGCTGTGGCACGTGTCCAACGTGTTCACCAACGAGCCGGCCCTGCGCCTGGCGCACAAGCTGATCGACGCCACCTTTGCCGAGCGCGTGTTCTTCTGCAACTCCGGCGCCGAAGCCAACGAGGCCGCCTTCAAGCTGGCCCGCCGCGTCGCGTTCGACCGTTTCGGCACCGAAAAGTACGAAATCATCGCCGCGCTCAACAGCTTCCACGGCCGTACTTTGTTCACCGTGAACGTCGGTGGCCAGTCGAAGTACTCCGACGGTTTCGGCCCGAAAATCACCGGCATCACCCACGTGCCGTACAACGATCTGGCAGCGCTGAAAGCCGCTGTTTCCGACAAGACCTGCGCGGTCGTTCTGGAGCCGATCCAGGGTGAAGGCGGCGTGCTGCCGGCCGAGCTGGCTTACCTGCAAGGCGCCCGTGAACTGTGCGACGCCAACAACGCGCTGCTGGTGTTCGACGAAGTGCAGACCGGCATGGGCCGCACCGGCAACCTGTTCGCCTACCAGCATTTCGGTGTGGTTCCGGACATCCTGACCAGCGCCAAGAGCCTGGGCGGCGGTTTCCCGATCGCCGCGATGCTGACCACCGAAGCGCTGGCCAAGCATCTGGTCGTCGGCACTCACGGCACCACTTACGGCGGCAACCCGCTGGCGTGCGCCGTGGCTGAGGCAGTGATTGACGTGATCAACACCCCTGAGGTGCTGAACGGCGTCAACGCCAAGCACGACAAGTTCAAGACCCGCCTGCAGCAGATCGGCGAGAAGTACGGCCTGTTCACCCAGGTGCGCGGTCTCGGTCTGCTGATCGGTTGCGTGCTGAGCGATGCCTGGAAAGGCAAGGCCAAGGACATCTTCAACGCCGCCGAACAAGAAGGCCTGATGATTCTGCAGGCCGGCCCGGACGTGATCCGTTTCGCCCCGAGCCTGGTGGTTGAAGACGCGGACATCGACGCCGGTCTGGACCGCTTCGAACGTGCTGCGGCGAAACTGACGCAAGCCTGATAGCCCCTTCGGCGCCTGACTTGATCAGGCGCCGAACCCAATTTTGATGCCGGGCAAAATCAAATGTGGGAGCGGGCTTGCTCGCGAAAGCGGTGGTCAGACAGCGAAAATGTTGACTGACAATCCGCTTTCGCGAGCAA
The DNA here is from genome assembly GCF_001655595.1 of Pseudomonas sp. DR 5-09. Lineage (NCBI taxonomy): Bacteria > Pseudomonadati > Pseudomonadota > Gammaproteobacteria > Pseudomonadales > Pseudomonadaceae > Pseudomonas > Pseudomonas sp. DR 5-09. The sequence continues at coordinate 4,866,689 of NZ_CP011566.1, read as the reverse complement.
GCCCGCTCCCACACTGATCTCTGTGTATGCAGTAGCTGCCCGGTTATTTTCTGTGAATTGATAAGAGAAAGGAGTGACACCATGCTGGTGATGCGCCCCGCGCAAATGGCTGATCTGGGCGAGGTACAGCGTCTGGCTGCGGACAGCCCGATTGGTGTCACCTCCTTGCCGGATGACGTTGAACGCCTGAGCGACAAGATCGCCGCGAGCGAAGCCTCGTTTGCCGCCGAAGTGAGCTTCAACGGCGAAGAGAGTTACTTCTTCGTCCTCGAAGACACTGCCACCGGCAAACTGGTGGGCTGCTCGGCAATCGTCGCGTCGGCCGGTTACTCCGAGCCGTTCTACAGCTTTCGCAACGAGACCTTCGTGCATGCTTCCCGCGAGCTGAAGATCCACAACAAGATCCACGTCCTCTCGCAATGCCACGATCTGACCGGTAACAGCTTGCTGACCAGTTTCTACGTGCAGCGCGAGCTGGTGGGTTCGCCTTGGGCCGAGCTCAACTCCCGTGGCCGTCTGCTGTTCGTCGCCAGCCACCCTGAGCGGTTCGCCGATTCGGTGGTGACCGAGATCGTCGGTTACAGCGACGAGAACGGCGACTCGCCATTCTGGGACGCCATCGGTCGCAACTTCTTCGACCTGAACTACGCCGAGGCCGAGCGCCTGTGTGGCCTGAAAAGCCGTACGTTCCTCGCCGAGTTGATGCCGCATTACCCGATCTACGTGCCGCTGCTGCCGGACTCCGCTCAGGAAGCGATGGGCCAGGTACACCCGCGTGCGCAGATCACCTTCGACATCCTGATGCGCGAAGGCTTCGAGACCGATCACTACATCGACATCTTTGACGGTGGCCCGACCCTGCATGCGCGTGTTTCGGGGATCCGTTCGATCGCCCAGAGCCGTGTGGTGCCGGTGAAGCTCGGCGAGCCGGTCAAAGGTGCCGGTCGCCAGTATCTGGTGGCCAATGCCCAGTTGCAGGATTACCGCGCGGTATTGCTCGAGCTGGATTACGCGCCGGGCAAACCGGTGACCCTGGATCTGGAAGCGGCCGAAGCCCTGGGCGTCGGTGAAGGTGCCAGCGTGCGCCTGGTGGCGGTTTAACGCCTTAGCGAGTTTCACGGGTGGCCACGGCGGCCCGTTTGAGGAGATAGCATGATTGTTCGTCCCGTACGCAGCAGCGATTTGTCCGCTCTGATCGACCTGGCCCGCAGCACCGGCACCGGCCTGACCACCTTGCCGGCCAACGAAGAGCGCCTGACCCACCGGGTCGGCTGGGCCGAGAAGACCTTTCGCGGTGAAGCCGGCCGTGGCGACGCGGACTACCTGTTCGTGCTCGAAGACGACAACGGTCGCGTGGTGGGGATTTCCGCCATCGCCGGCGCCGTCGGTCTGCGCGAGCCTTGGTACAACTTCCGCGTCGGCCTGACCGTCAGCGCCTCGCAGGAGCTGAACATCTATCGCGAGATCCCGACGCTGTTCCTGGCCAACGACCTGACCGGCAACTCCGAGCTGTGCTCGCTGTTCCTGCACGCCGATTACCGCACCGGCCTCAACGGCCGCATGTTGTCCAAGGCGCGGATGCTGTTCATCGCCGAATTCCCGCAACTGTTCGGCAACAAGATAATCGCCGAGATGCGCGGCGTGTCGGATGACGCCGGTCGTTCGCCGTTCTGGGAAAGCCTGGGCCGGCACTTCTTCAAGATGGAATTCAGCCAGGCCGATTACCTGACCGGCGTCGGCAACAAGGCGTTCATCGCCGAACTGATGCCGAAATTCCCGCTGTACACCTGCTTCCTGTCGCCGGACGCGCGCAACGTCATCGGCCAGGTGCACCCGGACACTGAGCCTGCGCTGGCGATGCTCAAGAGCGAAGGCTTCAGCTATCAGGGTTATGTCGACATCTTCGACGCCGGCCCGGCCATCGAGTGCGAGACCAGCAAGATCCGCGCGGTGCGTGACAGCGAAGCGCTGGTGCTGGCCATCGGCACGCCGGGCGACGACGCCACGCCGTTCATCATCCATAACCGCAAACGTGAAGACTGCCGCATCACGGCTGCGCCGGCCCGTCTGGCCGCCGGCACCCTGGTGGTCGATCCGCTGACCGCCAAACGTCTTCAACTCAACGCTGGCGATCAGGTGCGCGCCGTGGCGTTGTCTGCTGCCCGGGAGTCGAAATAATGAATTCGCTATACATCGCAGGTGAGTGGCTGGCCGGTCAGGGCGAGGCCTTTCAATCGCTGAACCCGGTAACCCAGCAAGTGCTGTGGTCGGGGGAGGGCGCCACCGCCGCTCAGGTCGAGTCGGCCGTGCAGGCTGCGCGTCAGGCATTCCCAAGCTGGGCCCGTCGTACCCTGGAAGATCGCATCAGCGTGCTCGAAGCGTTCGCCGCCGCGCTGAAAAACCACGCTGATGAGCTGGCCCGCACCATTGGTGAGGAAACCGGCAAACCGCTGTGGGAAGCCGCGACCGAAGTCACCAGCATGGTCAACAAGATCGCGATCTCGGTGCAGAGCTACCGCGAACGTACCGGCGAGAAGAGCGGCCCGTTGGGCGACGCCACCGCCGTGTTGCGCCACAAGCCCCACGGCGTGGTCGCGGTGTTCGGCCCTTACAACTTCCCTGGTCATTTGCCGAACGGCCACATCGTGCCGGCGCTGCTGGCCGGTAACAGCGTGCTGTTCAAGCCAAGCGAGCTGACCCCGAAAGTCGCCGAGCTGACGGTCAAGTGCTGGATCGAAGCCGGTCTGCCGGCCGGTGTCCTGAACCTGCTGCAAGGCGCCCGGGAAACCGGGATTGCTCTGGCGGCCAATCCGGGTATCGACGGTCTGTTCTTCACCGGTTCCAGCCGTACCGGCAATCACCTGCATCAGCAATTCGCCGGTCGTCCGGACAAGATTCTTGCGCTGGAAATGGGCGGCAACAACCCGTTGGTGGTCGATCAGGTCGCTGATCTTGATGCGGCGGTTTACACGATCATTCAGTCGGCGTTCATTTCCGCCGGTCAGCGTTGCACCTGCGCCCGTCGTCTGCTAGTGCCGCAAGGCACGTGGGGCGACAGCCTGCTCAAGCGTCTGGTGGAAGTCAGCTCGACCATTGAGGTCGGCGCGTTCGACCAGCAGCCGGCGCCATTCATGGGCTCGGTGGTTTCCCTTGGCGCGGCGAAAGCGTTGATGGATGCCCAGGCGCATCTGCTGGCCAATGGCGCAGTGTCGCTGCTGGCGATGACTCAACCGCAGGCGCAGTCGGCGCTGCTGACTCCGGGCATCGTTGATGTGACGGCGGTTGCCGATCGTTCCGACGAAGAACTGTTCGGTCCGCTGCTGCAAGTAATTCGTTACAGCGATTTCGAAGCCGCGATTGCCGAAGCCAACGACACCGCATTCGGTCTGGCCGCTGGCCTGCTGTCGGATTCCGAAGAGCGCTATCAGCAGTTCTGGCTGGAAAGCCGTGCCGGGATCGTCAACTGGAACAAGCAACTGACGGGGGCTGCGAGCAGCGCACCGTTCGGCGGTGTCGGCGCTTCGGGCAACCATCGCGCCAGCGCCTACTACGCGGCGGATTACTGCGCGTACCCGGTGGCCTCGCTGGAAACCCCGAGCCTGGTGTTGCCGGCGGCCCTGACGCCTGGCGTGAAGATGGCGTGATGCTAATCGCTGGCAAGCCAGCTCCCACAAGGGCGATGAGATCCCTGTGGGAACTGGCTTGCCAGCGATGGCCGCGCCGCGGTCTCAAAGAATAGTTACTGAAGCCTATAACAACAGATTCTCGTGGAGCCTCGCTGATGAAATCCTATGAAGTCAATTTTGACGGTCTAGTGGGGCCGACCCATAACTACGGTGGTCTGTCCTACGGCAACGTTGCGTCCCAGAGCAACAGCCAGCAATCCTCGAACCCCAAGGAAGCGGCGCTGCAAGGCTTGGCGAAAATGAAAGCGCTGATGGAAATGGGCTTTCAGCAAGGCGTGCTCGCACCGCAGGAGCGTCCGGACGTGGCTGCCTTGCGCCGTTTGGGTTTCAGCGGTACCGACGCTCAGGTGATCGAGCGCGCCGCCAAAGAAGCGATGCCGCTGCTGGTCGCCAGTTGCTCGGCGTCGAGCATGTGGGTAGCCAACGCCGCCACGGTCAGCCCGAGTGCCGACACTGCTGACGGTCGCGTGCATTTCACCGCCGCCAACCTGAACTGCAAATACCACCGCAGCATCGAACACCCGACCACCAGTCGCGTGCTGGGCGCAATGTTCGCCAACCAGCAACACTTCGCTCACCACGCCGCATTGCCGGCGGTGGCGCAGTTCGGCGACGAAGGCGCAGCGAACCACACCCGTTTCTGCCGTGAGTACGGCGAGGCTGGTGTCGAGTTCTTCGTGTTCGGTCGCAGTGCGTTCGACACTCGCTACCCGGCACCGCAGAAATACCCGGCGCGCCAGACCCTCGAAGCGTCGCAGGCGGTTGCCCGTCTGCACGGCCTGCGTGATGACGGCGTGGTTTACGCGCAGCAGAATCCGGCCGTTATCGACCAGGGCGTGTTCCACAACGACGTGATCGCGGTGGGCAACGGCGAGGTGCTGTTCTATCACGAGGACGCGTTCCTCGACACCGATCAGATGCTGGCCGAACTGCAAGCCAAACTGGCCAAGGTCGGCGGCAAGTTCCAGTCGGTCTGTGTGCCGCGTTCGGCGGTCACCGTGGACGACGCCGTGCGTTCCTACCTGTTCAACAGCCAGCTGCTGTCGCGCCCTGATGGTTCGATGCTGCTGATCGTGCCGGAAGAATGCCGTGGCAACGAGCGCGTGTGGAATTACCTTCAAGGCCTGACCAGCTCCGGCGGCCTGATCCGTGAAGTGAAAGTCTTCGACCTCAAGCAAAGCATGCAGAACGGCGGTGGCCCGGCGTGCCTGCGACTGCGCGTCGCGCTCAACGAAACCGAGCTGGCGGCCGTCAACCCAGGGGTTATCATGACCGCCCCGTTGTACGGTTCGTTGACCGCATGGGTTGAAAAGCACTACCGCGACCGCCTGACCGAAAGCGATCTGGCGGATCCGCAGTTGCTGCTTGAATGCCGGACGGCACTGGATGAACTGACGCAAATCCTTAAACTGGGCGCGGTTTATCCATTCCAGATCAATTGATGGCCGGCGCGCCGCCTGAACGCGGCGCGCGGCTTTTCTCCCCCAACAGAGCGTAAAAAAGACATGAGCGATTCCCTGCGGCTGATCCTTGAAGACACCGACGGCAAGCAACTGGAAACTTCCTGCACCCGCGTCGCGGTCATGTGGCAAGGCAAAGAGCTGTGGATCCAGCAGGACGGCCGTGGCCAACTGCTGATCGGCGTGGACGTCGAAGAGGGCGACGAAGAGTACGCCAACCTGCTGTTGCGCCCATTGGCGACTAATCTGGTAAGTCTGCAACTGGAGATGGAACCGGCTGACCTCGGCGACGACGACGGCCACGTGCACGGCCCGGATTGCAACCACGACCACTAAGGAAACCGCTCTATGCTCGCCCTCGGCAAACTGCTTGAACTGACCCTCGCCGGCCGCGAACCGGCGGAGAAGACTCAACTGACTGTCGAAGGCGTGCGCATGCGCTGGTTGAGCGAGGGTGCGCTGGAAGTCCGGCCACCCGAAGCGCGCGATAACGGCTTGGACCTGCTGCTGTCGGCAGGCATCCACGGTAATGAAACGGCACCGATCGAATTGCTCGACCGGCTGCTGCATGACATCGCTCGCGGCGACCTGAAGCCGCGTGCACGTATTCTGTTTCTGTTCGGCAACCCGGAAGCGATTCGCAAGGGCGAGCGTTTCGTCGAGCAGGACGTCAATCGGCTGTTCAATGGCCGTCACGAACAAAGCAGCGGTTCCGAAGCCCTGCGTGCCTGCGAACTGGAACGGCTGGCGGCGAGTTTCTTCAGCCTTCCTGACCGTCAGCGCCTGCACTACGACCTGCACACGGCGATTCGCGGTTCGAAGATCGAGCAGTTCGCTTTGTATCCGTGGAAGGAAGGTCGCCAGCATTCCCGTCTTGAACTGGCCCGTCTGCGCGCCGCCGGCATGGAAGCGGTGCTGTTGCAGAACAAGCCGTCGATCGTGTTCAGCTCCTACACCTACGACAAGCTGGGGGCCGAGTCCTTCACGCTGGAACTGGGCAAGGCGCGGCCATTCGGGCAGAACGCCGGGGTCAATGTGTCGCTGCTGGAAACCCGTCTGAAGCAGATCATCGAAGGCACCGAGCCGGAGATGGCCGAGCAGGGCCTGGACGGTTTGCAACTGTTCAGCGTGGCCCGGGAAATCATCAAGCACAGCGATGCGTTCCGCCTGAACTTGCCAGCGGACATCGAAAACTTTTCGGAACTGGATGTGGGTTATGTGCTGGCCGAAGACCTGGCCAATACCCGCTGGATCATCGAAGAGCAGGGCGCGCGGATTATCTTCCCCAATCCCAAGGTCAAGAACGGCCTGCGAGCGGGCATTCTGATCGTGCCGACCACCGACGAAAATCTTGCCTGAAACTGAATCTCCCCCGCGCAGCGCGCGGGGGAGATCGTTATTTCATCAGACCGCTACAGCACGTGGCTCGGTGCGGCGCAATGCACGCACTTTCTGCAACGTATCGGCGCAGGTCTTCGCCGCTTCCTGACCCTTGTGCACGAAATGCTCAAAGAAGAACTTCTGGTGCTCTTCGCCGGCATGGAAGTGGTGCGGGGTCAGCGACACCGAGAACACCGGCACTTCGGTTTCCAGCTGCACCTGCATCAGGCCGCTGACCACCGACTGGGCGACGAACTCGTGACGGTAGATCCCGCCGTCCACCACCAGCGCCGCCGCGACGATACCGGCATAACGACCGGTCTTGGCCAGCAGCTTGGCGTGCAGAGGCATTTCAAAGGCGCCGCCGACTTCGAAGAAATCGATGTCCGATTCCTGATAACCCTGAGCGATCATTTCGGCGAGGAAACCTTTACGGCTCTGGTCGACGATTTCCTTGTGCCAGCAGGCCTGGATGAACGCGACGCGCTCGCCGTGAGGGTGTTTGCTTTTGCTGTCGATAGCGGTGGGTTGCATGTTCTGACTCCTGTTTGTGTGAAAAACAGGGCGTTATGAATCGAAAGGGATTCAAGGGTACGCACGCTCGCGCATACACGGCGGACGGCCCTTTGGCGTCAATCCCGTTCTCTCTTCATCCGGACTGTGACCGTCGGCCCCGGAATCACACCGGGTCTGCTGACCTTGCCGCCGCTCACGGCTTTTGCCGTGCTCGTCACCAAGCGCTCGCGGGCTATGCGCATTGCGCGCAATTACCGCCGGTGGGGAATTGCACCCCGCCCTGAGAACGTTTCGCCGCCCTTTATCGGGCGGCGCAGCGTTTTTAACACAGATTGCCAGGCCGTGCATTGCGCCTTTGTGATGATTGCCATCGGATTATTCGAAGCGTGAAAACGACTTTTCCTTGCGCAAGGGTTGATTAATCCGCGCCATGCCCGCAGTAATTCGTCTTCGAAAAGGGATTTTCCCTGCTGACTTGAGGCCAGGTTCATGAGCGTTATCGATCTTCGCAGCGACACCGTCACTCAACCGACCCCCGCCATGCTCGACGCGATGACCCGCGCCGACACCGGCGATGACGTGTATGGCGAAGATCCGACGGTCAATCGTCTGGAAGCCGAATTGGCAAAACGGCTGGGTTTTGCTGCGGCGCTGTTTGTCCCGACCGGCACCATGAGCAATTTGCTGGGCTTGATGGCGCACTGCGAGCGCGGTGACGAGTACATCGTCGGCCAGCAGGCGCACACCTATAAGTACGAGGGTGGCGGCGCAGCGGTGCTCGGCTCGATCCAGCCACAGCCGCTGGAAGTGCAGGCCGATGGTTCGCTGGACCTGGATCAGGTGGCAGCGGCGATCAAGCCTGATGATTTCCACTTCGCCCGCACCCGCCTGCTGGCGCTGGAAAACACCATGCAGGGCAAAGTGCTGCCGCTGGACTATCTGGCCCGGGCCCGCCAGTTCACTCAGAACAATGGCCTTCAGCTGCATCTGGACGGCGCGCGGCTGTATAACGCGGCGGTCAAGCTCGGAGTCGATGCACGGGAAATCACCCAGTATTTCGATTCGGTCTCGGTGTGCCTGTCCAAAGGCCTTGGCGCGCCGGTCGGTTCGGTGCTGTGCGGTTCGTCGGCGTTGATTGCAAAGGCCCGGCGCCTGCGCAAAATGGTCGGTGGCGGCATGCGTCAGGCCGGACTGCTGGCGGCGGCGGGGCTGTATGCGCTGGATCACAACGTGGAGCGTCTGGCCGATGACCATGCCAACGCACAGTTGCTGGCTGAAGGCTTGCGCGAGGCCGGTTTCAGTGTCGAGCCGGTGCAGACCAACATGGTTTACGTGCAGATGGGCGACCGTGCCGAGGCGATCAAGGCATTTGCCGCCGAGCGCGGGATCAAGTTGAGCGCTGCCGCCCGGCTGCGGATGGTCACGCACATGGACGTCAATCGCTCGCAAATCGAGCAAGTGATCGCGACATTCGTCGAGTTTTCGCGCAAGTGACAGCGTTAGCGGCCCAATTGACCGTTTCTATCGTATAAACACGCTGTACCCCGCGCGCAGGGCCGATATAATGCGGCCCTTTGCCGTCGTTTCGTCTGTTGACGTTTCGTACAGGCCTTTGGCCGCAGCCTCCGTGGAAGAACCTAATGAAAAGCGCAGAAATCCGTGAAGCCTTCCTTCGCTTCTTCGAAGAGCAAGGCCACACCCGTGTAGCCTCCAGCTCTTTGATTCCGGGCAACGACCCCACCCTGCTGTTCACCAACGCGGGGATGAACCAGTTCAAGGACTGCTTCCTGGGCCAGGAAAAGCGCGCGTACACCCGCGCCGTCTCCAGCCAGAAATGCGTGCGCGCCGGCGGCAAGCACAACGACCTGGAAAACGTCGGTTACACCGCCCGTCACCACACCTTCTTCGAAATGCTGGGTAACTTCAGCTTCGGCGACTACTTCAAGCGTGATGCCATCACCTACGCCTGGAACTTCCTGACCTCCGAGAAGTGGCTGAACCTGCCGAAGGAAAAACTGTGGGTCACCGTCTACGCCAGCGATGACGAGGCCTACGACATCTGGACCAAGGAAGTCGGTGTGCCGGCCGAGCGCATGGTGCGCATCGGCGACAACAAAGGCGCGCCTTACGCGTCCGACAACTTCTGGACCATGGGCGATACCGGCCCGTGCGGTCCTTGCACCGAGATTTTCTACGATCACGGCGCCGACATCTGGGGCGGCCCACCGGGCTCGCCGGAAGAAGACGGCGACCGTTACATCGAAATCTGGAACAACGTGTTCATGCAGTTCAACCGCACCGCCGATGGCGTGTTGCACCCGCTGCCAGCGCCGTCGGTGGACACCGGCATGGGTCTTGAGCGGATCAGTGCCGTGCTGCAGCACGTTCACTCGAACTATGAAATCGACCTGTTCCAGAGCCTGCTGGCCGCATCGGCCAAGGCCATCGGCTGCAGCAACGACAACCAGGCGTCGCTGAAAGTCGTGGCGGACCACATCCGTTCCTGTGGCTTCCTGATTGCCGACGGGGTGCTGCCGTCCAACGAAGGTCGCGGTTACGTGCTGCGCCGGATCATCCGTCGCGCCTGCCGTCACGGCAACAAGCTGGGCGCCAAGGGCAGCTTCTTCTACCAGATCGTTGCCGCACTCGTGGCCGAGATGGGCGAAGCGTTCCCGGAGCTGAAATCCCAGCAGGCGCATATCGAGCGCGTACTGAAGGCCGAAGAAGAGCAGTTCGCCAAGACCCTGGAGCAGGGCCTGAAAATCCTCGAGCAGGATCTGGCCGAGCTCAAAGGCGACGTGGTGCCGGGCGACGTGGTGTTCAAACTCTACGACACCTACGGTTTCCCGATGGACCTGACTGCGGACATCGCCCGCGAGCGCAGCCTGACCATCGACGAAGCCGGTTTCGAGCGTGAAATGGAAGCCCAGCGCGTCCGTGCACGTTCCGCCAGCTCGTTCGGTCTGGACTACAACAGCCTGGTCAAGGTTGACGTCGACACCGAGTTCACCGGTTATCACGCCACCAGCGGTTCGGCGAAAGTCGTTGCTCTCTATAAAGATGGCCAGTCAGTGGACGTCTTGAGTGAAGGGCAGGAAGGCGTTGTGGTTCTGAACCAGACCCCTTTCTACGCCGAATCCGGCGGTCAGGTTGGCGATTGCGGTTACCTGCAGGCCGGCAACAGCCGTTTCGACGTGCGCGACACCACCAAGACCGGCGGCGCGTTCCTGCACCACGGTGTACTGGCGTCGGGCAGCCTGATCGTTGGCGCACCGGTGGAAACCCACGTCGAAGCCGACGTGCGTCACGCCACTTCGCTGAACCACTCGGCCACTCACTTGCTGCACGCTGCGCTGCGCAAAGTGCTGGGCGACCACGTTCAACAGAAGGGCTCGCTGGTCGACAGTCAGCGCCTGCGTTTCGACTTCAGTCACTTCGAAGCGATCAAGCCTGAGCAGATCAAGGCGCTGGAAGACATCGTCAACGCCGAGATCCGCAAAAACTCCGCCGTTGAAACCGAAGAAACCGACATCGAAACCGCCAAGCAGAAAGGCGCGATGGCGCTGTTCGGCGAGAAGTATGGCGACAACGTGCGCGTGCTGAGCATGGGCGGTGATTTCTCCGTCGAACTGTGCGGCGGTATCCACGCCAACCGTACCGGCGACATCGGCCTGCTGAAAATCATCAGCGAAGGCGGTGTGGCATCGGGCGTGCGTCGTATCGAAGCGGTCACTGGCGCTGCGGCGCTGGCTTACTTGAACGCTGCTGAAGAACAACTCAAGGAAGCGGCCAGCCTGGTCAAGGGCAGCCGCGACAACCTGATCGACAAGCTTTCGGCGGTGCTGGAGCGCAACCGTGCGCTTGAAAAGCAGCTCGAGCAGTTGCAGGCCAAGGCTGCCGCCGCTGCGGGCGATGATCTGTCGGCCTCGGCTGTGGACGTCAAGGGCGTGAAAGTGCTGGCCGTGCGTCTGGAGGGTCAGGACGGCAAGGCGCTGCTGGCGCTGGTCGATCAGCTGAAAAACAAACTCGGCCGCGCAGTGATCCTGCTCGGCAGTGTCCATGAGGAAAAGGTCGTACTGGTCGCAGGCGTGACCAAGGACCTGACTGGCCAACTCAAAGCCGGTGATTTGATGAAACAGGCTGCTGCGGCAGTGGGCGGGAAGGGCGGTGGTCGTCCGGACATGGCGCAGGGCGGCGGTGTCGACGCCGGCGCACTGGATAGCGCACTGGCGCTGACCGTTCCATTCGTCGAGCAGGGTTTATAAGACGGCCCGTCGGGCCCGCAGTCTAGTGGCGGGCCCGACGGCTGTTCGAGTGATTATTGGGCGCCCTTCATGGGCAGAGGCGGCTTTGAAATGGCTTTGATCGTACAGAAATTTGGAGGCACCTCGGTCGGCACTGTCGAGAGAATCGAGCAGGTCGCCGACAAGGTTAAGAAATTCCGCGATGCCGGCGATGACCTGGTGGTTGTGCTGTCTGCAATGAGCGGCGAGACCAACCGTCTGATCGATCTGGCCAAGCAAATCAGTGGCGAAGATCAACCGGTTCCGCGCGAACTGGACGTGATCGTTTCCACCGGTGAGCAGGTGACGATCGCCCTGTTGGCCATGGCGCTGATCAAGCGCGGTGTGCCGGCGGTGTCGTACACCGGCAACCAGGTGCGGATCCTGACGGACAGTGCGCACAATAAAGCGCGTATCTTGCAGATCGATGACCAGAAGATTCGCGGTGACCTGAAAGCAGGTCGCGTGGTGGTGGTCGCCGGTTTCCAGGGCGTCGACGAGCACGGCAACATCACGACCCTGGGTCGTGGCGGTTCCGACACCACCGGCGTGGCGCTGGCCGCTGCGCTGAAGGCTGATGAGTGCCAGATCTACACCGACGTCGATGGTGTCTATACCACTGACCCGCGCGTGGTATCGGTTGCTCAGCGTCTGGACAAGATCACCTTCGAAGAGATGCTGGAAATGGCCAGCCTCGGTTCCAAGGTGTTGCAGATCCGCGCGGTGGAGTTCGCCGGCAAGTACAACGTTCCGCTGCGCGTACTGCACAGCTTCAAGGAGGGTCCGGGCACCCTCATTACTATTGATGAAGAGGAAACCATGGAACAGCCGATCATTTCCGGCATCGCTTTCAATCGCGATGAAGCCAAGCTGACCATCCGTGGCGTGCCAGACACCCCGGGCGTGGCGTTCAAGATTCTCGGCCCGATCAGTGCCGCGAACATCGAAGTCGACATGATCGTGCAGAACGTCGCGCACGATAACACTACCGACTTCACCTTCACCGTGCACCGCAACGACTACCAGTCCGCGCAAACCGTGCTGGAAAACACCGCTCGCGAGATCGGTGCCCGTGAAGTGGTTGGCGACACCAAGATTGCCAAGGTCTCGATCGTCGGCGTCGGCATGCGTTCCCACGCAGGCGTGGCCAGCCGCATGTTTGAATCCCTGGCAAAGGAAAGCATCAACATCCAGATGATCTCGACCTCGGAAATCAAGGTTTCCGTGGTGATCGAAGAGAAGTACCTGGAACTGGCCGTGCGCGCCCTGCACACGGCTTTCGAGCTCGACGCTCCGGCCCGTCAGGGCGAGTGATGCGTTGTCTGAAGGGCGCGGTCTGACCGCGCCCTTTATTTTTTGAATGGCGCGAGCCCCCGAACTGTTCTTTTGCTCGCGCTGGTCAATACTCAGGCATGTAGGGCTACGATCGCTCCGGTTGTAGGTCGGGTGCCTTTTTTTTGCAGACTGTTGTCCCTGAAATGATTCGCGTGAGGAGAAAGGTATGCTGATTCTGACTCGTCGGTGCGCAGAAAGCCTGATTATCGGTGATGGCGAAATCACCGTGACCGTGCTCGGCGTTAAAGGAAATCAAGTGCGTATCGGCGTCAACGCCCCGAAAGAGGTGGCCGTGCACCGTGAAGAAATCTATCTGCGTATAAAGAAAGAGAAGGACGAAGAACCAAGCCATTAATTTTTATCGATTTTTATGTTTGCAAACGGGGAAGAAGGTGGTTAATATACGCCCCGTGTTGCGGAGAGCTGGCCGAGTGGCCGAAGGCGCTCCCCTGCTAAGGGAGTACACCTCAAAAGGGTGTCGGGGGTTCGAATCCCCCGTTCTCCGCCATTATTTGCTTAGTACGTTGTAATCTGGCTTTTTCTGTAAGTTGTTGAATTTATTAGAAAAAGTGGTTGGAATAGAGATTAGACGGGCTATAATACGGCGCAACAAATGCACTCGTAGCTCAGCTGGATAGAGTACTCGGCTACGAACCGAGCGGTCACAGGTTCGAATCCTGTCGAGTGCACCATTTAAGAGTCAATTACAGTGATGTAAATGACTCAGCTTCAACCAGTTGTGATCTGGTCTAAAAACACAGAATGCACTCGTAGCTCAGCTGGATAGAGTACTCGGCTACGAACCGAGCGGTCACAGGTTCGAATCCTGTCGAGTGCACCATTTAAGAGTCAGTTGCAGCGATGCGGATGACTTGGTTACAGCCAGTTGTGGTCTGGTCTAAAAACACAAACTGCACTCGTAGCTCAGCTGGATAGAGTACTCGGCTACGAACCGAGCGGTCACAGGTTCGAATCCTGTCGAGTGCACCATATACCGAAAAGCCCGCGTTTAACGCGGGCTTTTTGCTGTCCTGGATTTGGCTTTTCCTGTCACGCATCCTTTCTCATCAAAATCGATTTGAGCACTGCGCCCTCGCTTGAGGTCGTAACGATAACTCGTTGCCGAATTACGGATGCTCACCTTGTCGGGTTTGCCCAAAGCGCTTTCAACATCCTGTTGGCTCATGCCGGCGATGATTCGTTGATTGATGATTGCCTCGCGTTTCTGTCGCGCGTCGATCAGATCTCCGCATTTGTCCTGGGTGCGCCCGACGACAGCCATTTCTCGCTTTCTGATATTCATACCGGATATTTCTTCGTGCCGGGCTTCGGGTATCAGGTTGGCTGTCGAGCCTGGCGAGTAGGGGCGAACTTCCTGCAACGAAAGGTGCTCGTCGTTCGCACAGCTCAGCGTTGTGAACGTGACGCTACCATCAGAGGCTTCGCAACGATGAAGTGTCGTTGCGCTCCCGATGGCGGGCAGGCAGAGCAGGGTGGTCAGCATGAATCGGGATGTTTTCGATGGCATTCGGCGTCCTCCATGACGATCTTCCTCAAGCGTAGCCGGCAGTTTTTTCACCGCCGGTGTGTTTTCTTTTCAGGATGAGTCGTCGCAGTGTGAAGGATCAGGGCAGTGCTCAGCTTTGTCTCGCAAGCGCTTGTTTCAGCCACGATTTTTTAACGTTTAAAACCGTCAGGCGGTGTATCATTGCGCCCGTCAGCCCCGCCGGGGCTTATGGAAAACCTCCATGGACTTACCCAGTAGTTATTCAGTAACCCGTTTCACCAATCATGAATTGACTGATTGATCCTTCCGGCGTGCCCCGCTGCTGGGAGTGGAGTTCGCCTATGTCCGAAATCGAAGTAAAGAAAACACAGGAAAGCCTGCAGGATCGCCTGGCTCAGGTCGTCGAGCTGCTGCAGCGCCAACGGGTCGTCGAAGACCTGACTCATCGCCAGGAAGGCCCGCATCATGACCGGGTCGAGAACCTGGTCCACCGGCAAAACCTCGTCGAGTTGCAACGCAAGCTCGATGATCTGCACTCCGCCGACGTCGCCTACATTCTTGAAGCTCTGCCGCTGGACGATCGTCTGACGCTCTGGCAGTTGGTCAAGGCTGATCGCGACGGCGACATTCTTCTCGAAGTATCCGATTCCGTCCGTGAAACCCTGATCGCCGACATGGACGATCACGAGCTCCTGGCTGCGGCCAAGGACATGGATGCCGACGAACTTGCTGACCTGGCCTCCGAGCTGCCGCGAGACGTCGTCCATGAGCTGATGGAGACTCTGGACCAGCAGCAACGCGAACGTGTGCGTTCTGCTCTCTCCTACGACGAGGAGCAGGTCGGTGCGCTGATGGACTTCGAGATGGTGACCATCCGTGAGGATGTCAGTCTCGAAGTGGTTCTGCGTTACCTGCGCCGCCTCAAAGAGCTGCCGGGCCATACCGACAAACTGTTCGTGGTCGACTACGACGGCGTGCTCAAGGGCGTGCTGCCAATCAAGCGTTTGCTGGTTAATGACCCGGAGAAGCAGGTTTCCGAAGTCATGGCCAGTGACCCGGTGAGTTTTCACCCGGATGAAGACGCCTACGACGCCGCTCAGGCGTTCGAACGTTACGACTTGATCTCGGCCCCGGTGGTCGACAAGAACGGCAAGCTGATCGGCCGTCTGACCATCGACGAAATGGTCGACCTGATTCGTGAGGAGAGCGAAAGCGAAGTCCTCAACATGGCGGGTCTGCGTGAAGAGGAAGATATTTTCGCTTCGGTCTGGAAATCTCTGCGCAACCGTTGGGCGTGGCTGGCGATCAACCTGATCACGGCATTCGTCGCATCGCGGGTGATCGGTCTGTTCGAAGGTTCGATCGAGAAGCTGGTGGCCCTGGCGGCGCTGATGCCGATCGTGGCGGGCATCGGCGGTAACTCCGGCAACCAGACGATCACCATGATCGTTCGCGCCATGGCCCTCGATCAGGTCAGCACCGGCAATACCTCGCGCCTGATGCGCAAGGAGCTCGCCGTGGCGTTGATCAACGGCCTGGTCTGGGGCGGGGTGATCGGTGTGGTCGCTTACTTGCTCTATGGCAGCTGGTCGCTGGGCGTGGTCATGACGGCCGCCATGACATTGAACCTGCTGCTGGCAGCGTTAATGGGGGTGTTGATCCCTATGACCCTGGCGAAGATGGGTCGCGATCCGGCGATGGGCGCCAGCGTGATGATCACGGCCATGACCGACAGTGGTGGCTTCTTCATCTTCCTGGGGTTGGCGACGATCTTTTTGCTCTGACCGACTGCATAAAAAAACAGCCCGCCGATTTGCGGGCTTTTTTTCGTCCTTGGAAAACTCAAATTGCAGGCAAAAAAAAGCCAGCATTCATGCTGGCTTGAGATGTTCGGTTTGGCTCAGGATGCGTCTGCGGCCATTTCGGCGTCGTGGGCGATCAGAGACACCAGCGCGTTCTGCTGGCGATGGGAGAGTTGGCGGAAGCGTTGCAGCAGCTCGCGTTCGTGCAACGACAGCTCAGGGCTGTCCAGGCGCATGCTCAGTTCTTCGCCCAATGCACCTTCCTGAATAAGACTCTGCTCAAGGCGCGCAATGATCTCGGAGTTCATGCTGCGGTGATGATTGCGAGCCACCTCGGCAATGCGTTCACGCATTCCGTCTGGCAGACGTACGACGAACTTGTCAGCCGTACGGCTGGAATAAATTGCCTGTTTCAATGGGCGCATATATTTAACCGGTTAGTTCAGGGGAGCGGTTCTCGGGATTGGCCGCAGGATGTGTGGTAGGACAAGCATCCGCGCCAAATGGTTCAACCTGAATTGTTAAGAGGCGCGCATCATGCCTCAAAATTGCCAGATCATTGGCGTCAATTCTGTGACAAATATTGATCCGGGTAAAGGCGTAATGCCAGCACCAATTATCAGAAATGCGGACTGGTTTGAAAAGAATGCATCGGCCCGTATCGCTGACCGCGTCCTGAAGCACGTCGGCTGATGCCCGAAGGCCTCAGAACGTGCATGCTATGCGGGTTGAATCGTTGTTCCTTACCTTGTACAGGATAGTGGCAAATGGCCGATTTACTAGGGGCAACTGCCCGCCGGAGGGCGTTTTCAGGATGGATGGCAATTTGATTTATCTCATGGGACCTTCCGGCTCCGGCAAGGACAGCCTGATTGAGGCTGCGCGCGAACCTTTGCGGGCGTTGAATTGTGAAGTCATGCGCCGGGTCATCACCCGTTCGGCCGAATCCGTGGGTGAGGATGCGATCGGCGTAACGCCGCAGGAGTTCGAACGACTTCAGCGCGCTGGCGATTTTTCGCTGGCGTGGGAGGCCAATGGTCTCGCCTACGGGATACCGGTGGAAATGGACCAATGGTTGAAAGCCGGTAAACACGTCCTGGTGAACGGTTCTCGGGCGAACCTCAGGCAAGCGCTGGAACGCTATCCGACGCTGGTGCCGGTGTTGCTGACGGTGCGAGACGACGTCTTGCGTGAGCGCCTGCTTCGGCGTGGGCGGGAGACGATGGAACAGATCGATGCGAGGCTGGCCCGCAACACGCTGTTCAAGGACAGGCGTTCAACCGACAGCCCTGTGCACCTGATCGACAACTCGGGCGACCTGGCCGTTGCCGTCAATCATCTGCTGGAGCTGGTCAGGTTCAGCGCAATACCGGATCAAACTTGATCTTGCGTCCGGCCACCAGTGCCAATACGAACAGCGCCGAAAAGACGCCGCAACCGATCAGGGGCAGGGATATTTCGGTTTCCTCGAACAGCGAAAAATGCCCGAGGCCACTCAATAAGGCGAGGATCAGAAATCCTGCAGCTGACTTGGACATGCTGTACTCCTGAAGATATTTCAAAAAACCAGACGTTCAGTCGAATGCGTCGGCAACGCCTGTTCAGACTCGCTGACTGCTTGCGGGGCAAAGCTCTTATCGCTCAACACCGCCCATTGCGGCGCCTTCTGCACTTGCAGGTAGTGCGGCATGCGTCCGGCCACTTTTTCGTTATCCGCGGGGGCGAAGTGAAAGCCGACCAGAACGGCCAATGCGATTGCATTTGCGAACACGAGGGCGCTGTTCATGAGACGAGTCTCCGGTTGTTCTTGTATAAGAACCGGTAAAGCAGCCGTCGTGCCAATAGTCTAACCGCTGTTAAGTCCTTTAAAAACAAGCATTTATCAGGGTTTTTCGGAGGTGGAGCATTGCATTTTGCAATGGTGGCTTTTTGCGGCGATGCAAATTGCACGGTAAAACGTCGGGCACCCTTGCAAGGCGCCTGCCTACACTTAAAAAGCCCTGCGGACGACATGACAAAACAGGGCCCGGCCGTTAACATGCACGCCGTCTGTCGCACCGACAGATTTGTGTCCCAGTAGCTCAATTGGATAGAGCATCCCCCTCCTAAGGGGAAGGTTGGCAGTTCTTATCCGACATTGATTTTACTGCACATTGGAATGTCGCCGATTCTGGGGCATGCAGCGCAGAAGCACCGAACTCCACTGCACATTGAGACAGCTTCTTTAAGCTGCTGATTTTGCGTAGAATGTAGGTGTAGAGAAGTGGTAAATGTGATGTCCTCTTAGTTCAACGGATAGAACGAGCCCCTCCTAAGGGCTAGATGCAGGTTCGATTCCTGCAGGGGACACATTCTTCTCGCAGCTCACCTTCCGTGGGCGCATCTCACGAATTGGTTGCCTGTCTGAGATCTGTCCGGGTCTTTTCGTATCAGTTCAGAGTTTGAGCATCCCTCACATCAAACGTTTTCTAAACATTTATACATTTGGTGCCAAAGCCATTTGGCTCTGACCTGCTCCTGCTCCTGCTCCTGCTCCTGCCCTCGCTATTCTTATCTTCAAATCGTGCGCTTGGTAGAACACTCATCTTCGACGAGTACCATCTGCGAAATCTTGACTCTAACCTTGCACTGGCTCTGTGCCTGAGTGCTCGCGAACTACTGCGCAATAATCCAGCTCTGTTCTATGAAATGGCTGATCTTGTGAGGTCTGTCGACGAGGTGGACTGGGACGAAAGAGAAAGAGCGTTCAAGGCTGAGGCAATTGAAGGTTGGGCAACTCATCCTGTCGACGACACCCCTGCCTAGTGTTGATGAGCAAACCCGATCGTTGGCCTTGGTCAGTCTAGTGAGGCGGAAGGGCATCGAACTCCCGCCTTGGAGCCCTGATTTGCGGCAGTGGCAAGCACGGGTCGATCTGCTCCGTCATATGGATATCCAGAGTGGCCAATCCGCTAGCAAATGGCCTGATCTCAGTGATACCAATCACTGGATACACTGGAAGAGTGGCTGACGCCATACTTGGGCAAAGTCACGAGGCTCAGTCACTTCAGTCACCTGGATCTGCCTTCGATAGTCCGAAACCTCCTACCTTTGCCACTTCCGCAGGAACTGGAGGCTCAGGCACCTCAGGCGCTCCACGTGCCGTCAGGCTCCAATATCCGTATCGACTACCGCAGCAGCCACCCATCCTTGCCGTGCGGTTGCAGGAGCTCTTTGGCCTGGCAGAAACCCCTCGCATCGCCCTAGGCAAGCAGCTGCTGGTTCTGCACCTCCTGTCGCCGGCCCGCAGGCCAGTGCAAGTCACCCAAGATCTCGCGAACTTCTGGCGCACTACCTATGCATAAGTTAAGAAGGATCGCAAAGGAAGATACCCGAAGCATTTTTGGCCTGATGACCCATTGGTGGCTGATGCGACAGCCAGAGCCAAGCCCAGGGGGCCGTGAGTCTTCTTGCTGCATGAGGTTTTGGAAAGAAGTGGAGACGTGGTGGGCATAGAGCCGCTTGCCATGCTCCACAGTCCGGTGGGACAGTTTAGGAGTGGGATTCGCAATGAAAAAGGCGCTGCAGAAATACGCCAAAAAGCTTCAGAAGGACGCGGAAGTGGCCGTCATCAGGCGAATGATGTGGGTCGATATGGAAGCCCGCATCCGCAATATGTTCAAGGATGTCGAAAACTCACCCTACGCTCGTTGATATGGTGGTATGAGAATCCACAGTGAATTGCATCCAGATGCCAATGAAACACCCATGAACAAGCGATTGAATCATCTCCAGATCACCTGCATGTCAAGGCAGCTTGGGCTTTCGTGCGTCAAAGAGGTTGAGGAAGTCAGGGAGGCTGAAGGTGTCGACCAAAAAGTTAGGGTGATCAAGCGAAGTACCCACACAGAGCATGTTTCAGCAATGTGGTTCACGCAGACAGCTAGCGGTGGCCTCACAGTCTTCATGGCTCCTTACAAGTCTGACCTTATCTCGATGAAAGAGAAGGGAATAATAATTGGGATGTTCAAAGATCCCGTTCAACTGACCGAAGGTAAGCTCAGGCAGCTGTTCGCGAATTTTTTCAAATATCTGTCAATCACCAGTGCGCTTCATAACCACACTATATTGGATTACGCCTGGAGATTGCTGCTCATGTATCTCAACGTACGAAGCCGGAGAATTTGGAAGATTTTCGTTGCTATCAACGCGCTGCTTATCTTTGGCGGTGCGCTATTGACGATCTTGGGGTATTTCATAAATTCGCAAGCGCCATCACTGTAAGCATCCTCAGCACAGGCGTTCCGGACACCTCGCCGCCCGTGGACATCGTCTATCAGCCAACGGAACGTCTGTCGCTTTATGCGAGCTAATCGACGCCAAACTCACCATGCACAGCCGGCTGGAGGAGGGGGCTCGACTTGAAGGAGTGCCCATCATCAGCGGTTCACTCTGTTCGACATATCAGATTCGAGAAGTTCAACTGCGCGGGCTGGGGTTTGGTGGCGGGGTGTTCAACGCCGGGAAGCGCTGTGGAGATTCTGCCCACAGCAAAAAGTGCTAGTGGCTATGAACGTGCCGATCTGATGGTGTTTCCTGACCCGAACAAGAACGTGAGGCTGTCGTTCAACGCCCGGAATATCTTTAATAGCGTTTACATGGAAACGGAGGCGAGCGCTGGCACCTATTCAGGTGAACCCGCCTCGAGTGTGGCGACGGTCGCTGCGGGTTTCTGATACATATTGCGGAGCACGCGATTCCCTACCGAATGAGATCCGAAAGATCGAGCGGACGGTAGGGTCGAGTTGGACATCTGATAGGTTGAAATCTCATTCCTGCTCGGTCGTAAACGAAATACCAGCGATAACCTTCATTGCTAGATCGTGCCAGTATCCCGCGACTTTTTCTATGTCGGAAGGTTTGGGTGTGTGTGGCATTCCTAATGTCGCTAGCACGCCATGGGCACTGCTTTCCGTAATGTCGGAGCTCTCGAAAGACTCTACACTTTCAAGAAGCAGGGCCCAGAAAGTTACCTGTTCAAGATACTCATCCACATCTGCATTGATACTATAAGGGAACCGGTCAAGGTAGCTAGCATCAAACATGTCTGGTCTCAAAAACACTGAGCTCCGAGATTTTCTACAGTGAAAGAGTTTTACTTGGACGTGGATCAGAGTATTTTCCAAATCCTCCAACCCCCTAACAAAATTTTCACGCTGTTGTGAATAAAGAAAACTCCTGTAGCTTTTGAGTAAACGGGACATAAGGTTGGAGCTGAAATTTTTGAAGTGCGAGTCTAGTGGGAAGACTCCTGCGCGAAGAGAGTTTTCACGGTACATAAATTTGTAGAGGGCAATCTTATTGATAAGAGGTTCGGGATCTTTGTCGGCAGCAAATAGGTGATGGTAACGCTTCGTCAAGGCACTTTCCACAAAGTCAATGTGCTTGCAGAAATGGTCAAAGTGAGCGAGATATAGTTTTGTCTTGTTGTCCTGCTCAGTGTTGGTAATTTGAGTTAAGGTGTTTTCGATCTGTTTGCGAGTGTTTTCAATTTGTATAGCAGATTGGCGCGCGCCATGGAGCTTGCCTACCAATACGCTTAGAGGAATAGCTAATGAACAGATTGCAATTGGGAATTTGCTGATTCTTAAAAAATTCTCGTAACCAACTTCGCTGAAGTCAAGGCTGTAACCAATCCAAACAGGAATTGCCAAGGAAAGTCCTAGGAGTAAGGGTATGCCAATGGAAAGCCAAAATAAGAATTGTTTCTCTAGGCCTTGGGTAGGATCAAGCTGCAAACGCTTTAGCATATATTTCCCTATATTTTCGATTCATTGTGGGTTTGCGCTAGCGTATCATGGGCGCTGCGGTACCTGCCGAGTAGCCATGTTTAAGCCGGTATCCACGTTTTTGATGTCGCGTACTGTGATTTAGCGTACCTGATGGCAGAACCATCGTCACCAGAAAGGAAGCCCTGAGGGATGAGCAGCTTTTTAGGCGTGCCTGCCGGTCGGCTGTTGTGAATCAAGCCGCGCTGAGCACCTTGGCCCCTTTTGGCTTTCATCCTCAAGTATCTGGCGCGTCGGGCCGGCGCGCTCTGCTTGCTCTTTAACATCGTTTTAGAGGGCTACAGCTTCCATGCTTCTATAGTCTTGAAAAGCTTTTCAATTCGAACGGGTAAATCGCTTGCCGGGTCAAAGCTTTCATTAAATGAACTTGTCTCTACTTTAAATTGAGCGGCAATAGCTACCTTGGATTTGGTGGAGGTCTTTGTCAGCCTGGAGTTAACTAATTTATAATAATTATTAAGGAAGGTTGGTGGTAAGTAGCTTTCGATAGTATAGCCTTCGGTAACCCAGCAAAATCCTGTGTTTGAGTTGTGTTTAGTGATATCAGTCCACACCTGATACTTTACGCAGCGCTTGTTGATACATATGTCAGTACCGTCAGGTGCGCGTTGGAAGTCGAGATCTCGATCCATAATAACGATAGAATTTCTGTTGATACTGAATATGTCAATCAATCCAGGTGCCGCGCTTGATGTGAAGTGGCCGAGCGTCGATCCGCCGTAAAGCACGAACGAAAAGTCAAGATTTTCCACGGGCATTTTTTTACCGTGCATTGAGCACCATTCCGACAGCCAGTTCAATATATAGATTCGATCAGACGCCCCTTCGACCCATATCACACCATTCGCCTGGAACACGTCGCTAGGCTTAATACCTAGCCCTGCCAAAGCCCTTGCCGGGAATGTTAATTCCGCCAGCGCATAACCGTTGACCTCGAATAGTCTGGTATCTGGTACGGGCCAGCTTGATACGTCTATTAGCACAGAGGAGTGCGTAGAGATGAAAAGCTGAAGATTTTTGCGAATGACGATTTCAGAAACCCTAGCCATCATGAGCCTCTGAAGCGTTGGATGCAGGTGAACTTCAGGCTCTTCGATGACACATATCTGGTCATCGTCAACAGAATTCAGCCATCCCAACAGCCCCGCATACGCTCGCCATCCAGAAGGCAGCATCTTTATTGGGATGTGGTTATCTTGGCCCAAGTCATCGTTGAGAAAGACACCTAGAGTGCTTTTATCAATATATCTAATTGGATTGGCATGCTTGTAAGTGTCATTTTCATTCGGGGACCTAGTATATTCTACTTGGTCGGGCCGCAGTGGGTGTGGCGCAAGGCCAACTAGATGCTTGCCATCAATATTTAGCGCATTGATAATATTTTTGATGCGGACTCCGCGTTCGTCGTGTGTGGAACGGAAACTAATTTTTGCGTTTAGTTTTTCTATAACCTTTACGAGCTCTTTTGGCGGTTTTGACGCCTTGCTGTAGATGCTGCCCTCGAATAGGTATCTATTATCCTGTGTAGTGACGGATATGTATGTCCCAAATTCGTCGATGGCTAGCTTGTTAAATATTGAAGCCACCCAGGTTCCATTGTTAAAGTGGATGATGGATGTCGCCGCAGTAGTTGAGCGCATGTTTTCACGAGCAATCGTTTTTATAATATCAACATTCTTGAGTGCACGTACCATGTCCAACACAGTTGACTTGCCCCCTCCGTTGGGGCCGACAAAAATATTAATCCTTGAAGCTTCGAGTTGCGGAACATTACGCCGGTCGAGGGAGCTCGTCTGCATTATGTTATTCAGATGGAGTGTTCGGAGTCCTAGCAGGCCAAAACTTTTAATATGCAATTCTATATTCCTTTACTGGTTAAATAGGCAGGAGAAATTTATAGAGGGTTCTGGAAGTTTGCCTTAGAACGGTGCCGGTGTAAGTCTGCTGTTATGCAGGAATGTTGAATGGCGACGCTGGGAAGGCGCCTTGCACTCACGCGTCGAGGGGGTAGATAGATTATAAAGAATATTGATGGTCACTATAAATATGTGCGAATAGTTATTGTAGGTTTGTATCAGGTTATACTAAGACGACAGGAGTCGCTTACCTCGATAATGACTCTCAATCGTGTAATTCTCCGTTTATGAAAAACACATGATCATTGGCGATATCACGTCCGGGCTAATTAGCTTGTTGCCCTCTACTAAAATCCACACCCCTACCGGCCAAATTACTTGCAGAACCAGCAGTATGGTAAAGCTCAAGAATGCCCGAAGAAGGTATTCATGAGTCATTTTGATTCCGGTGACCTTTCTGTTCACCAGAGGGTAGTTGTAGAGCACAGCACTAGATAATTGCTTGGCCAGTGCAGCCTTCGGTGTCTTTTTGTTCCAGCTCTTTACTAATTCTCCAGGGCCTAGCTGAGCAAAGCCCGCGACCTGTAACGTACGGAACGCCCACGCTCCGGCTCTCAGCAAATAGGCGACAGCCCAACCAAAAATGAACAATCCAAGACAACCCAGCCATTTACTGGACTTATCACTCCACACGGTAGGTAACAGAGAGACCAGAACGGGAATCAGCGCAGTGATCGCAGCTAAGTAGATACCTGCCTTGGCATCAGCTCCCTTGCGACGGTCAACCTCTGCATCGAACAGACGACGCGATTCTTCCAGTACTACCTCACTGTCCTTAGACCAATTGCTCGCTTGGACAGATGAAGCTAGCTGACGCGCCCACTCATCATCCTCTACCTGCTCTTCTGATGTCAGGGGGATGAGGCTCGGCCACAACCATTGAAGGCGCTCCTTAAATTTTGGCAATCGTATTCCCCGTCAACTCATCCACGATTGCCGAGGCGATTGGATACCCTGTAAGGTTTTCTATCCAAGCCCACTGACCATTAGGGTTAATCTCCAAAAACCACAGCTTTCCTTTCCGATCACTTATCAGATCAATAGCCCCGTAGCGCAGACCAAGACGACGCACCAGCTCTACGCATTGGCTCTGTACCAATTCGGGAAGATTGATTTTCTCATGACGAAGATCTGGACGGCTTCCCTGTCGCCAATCGATCTCTGTTTCTGGGTTTTCTTGAGACCAAATTGCGGTAGCGAAGACTCGCTCACCGACCACAGTGACCCGTACATCGTATTGTTTAAGCACCTCAGCCTGAACAATGAAGGGGGCCATTGCGATGGCTTGAGCTTGGTCATCCTCAAGAATGCCCAATCGCGAGGTGAAAATGACTCGTTCTGTTTCGCCCGTCAGAACAGCCTGACGAAGCGGCTTTCCAATCGCCTGGCTGACTGTCGATATGGCTCGTGCTGAGGAGATGTCGTTCGTTATGGATGCTTGGGGAACAGCGAAGCCAATTTCTTGCGCGAGTAGAAGTTGCATTGGCTTGTCTTCAGCCATGAAGATCTTAGTTGGTGAGTTGAGCCACCGCCCCTCCAAGCGTGAATACAAACTTTTGAGAAAACTACTCCACTCCGCCTCGATATAGGCCCGCTCTCCTGCTTCCACTACTTGGTCAGATACAGCCGGCGCACCTGGTCTGCGAAAATAAGCACCTGAAATTTGCGAACCTTGAACCGTTTCCCCATCCAGTAATATAGACCATGCATCTCGAGGATATCCTGCCATCGTGCACAGTGCCTGTGGGAGCAACTCCGTGTTCAAGCGCATGAAAGGTTGGCCACGCCGGCGCAGCTCAGCCACAACATAATCCATCGTGATGTCACGACGATTGGTAACAAGCAGCAACATGAAGCGCTTCCAGGTCAGTCGATATAGTAACGAGTGTCCAGCCCGAAGGTAGGATCGCCGTTGTCGTCACGCTCCAACTCGACATTCGTCTTGGTAATCAACTCGAGAATTTGATTGGCCTCACACCGGTCGTCGCGTTCTGTATTCGCATCGGTCTTGGTCACAAGCTGCAGCAGGTGGTTGCTGGAATCAAAACTAAGTGCTTTGCTAAAGCTATCAGCGGACGATTGCCCTCGATAGCGAATGTGGTCGTCATCATCGCTCTCAACCTTTTGATAGGTTTTGGTCAACAACTCGACCTGCCAAGGGGTCTCATCATCTTGCTCAGCATTTACCTTGGTCTTGGTCATGAGCTCATTCAGAGCTCCATCAGCGATGATGGGGACTGCCCCAGCTGGCGAGTCAATCGCCCACATATTGAGGTCAGAAGAGTAATAGCCAGGGATTTTGTCTTCCCCAGTCCTCGGAGTGGCGAATCTCGAAAGATACGGCGAGGTTCCAGACAACCTTTCTAGAGCTCCCAAGCTGGCTTCTCCTAATACCGGCAAGTCGCGAAGGGCGACAATGGTTTGACAATACCATTTGGCCAGCATAGAGGTAAACGCGACCTTCTGGGATTGTGTTGATGGTTGTTAAATGCAGAAAGCGTCCAGGCCCTGAAGGCACAAGTTCCATCCCGAGTCGAACGTTGATGAGTGAAGATGAGGAGAACCTTTGTGACGGTTCCTCCTATGAAGGCTTATCCCTTTTGCCAATACCGTTGAACAGTCGATGTCGACAAACCCAGTTCACGCGCAGCTTCGGCTTGTGTCATGCCTCGCTTTTTCAGTTCAACAACGGCACTCACCTTCTGAGCATCCGCTCGAGTTCCTCGAGATCGTTTTTTCAATGCGCCGTCTTGAATCTGATCCTCCATGAATTTAAGGCCGCCCGACTCGATGAAGCCTTGAAGCTCTTTCTGCGCATTTTTTATCAAATGTTCAGGAGCCTCTTTGTCACGGATCGCCAAGCACAACGCCAATAGAGTCAGAAGGTTGATATCGAGCGTTTCGGCGATCTTGACTAGGGTAGGTAGCGTCGCCTGGATTTTCCCTTGCTCGAGCAAGCTAAGGTTGCTCTGGCTGATGGTTCCCGCCAGGGCCTCATAACCCAATCCTTTCATTTGCCGGATGGCGCGCAGCGTGACGGCTAGCTCTTCCTTCACGTTCAGTTTCTCAAAATGAAGGATAGAGCCATACTCGCATTGGCCCACCAAATATCTCTAATTGTTAATGGTGGGATATTTGCTTATGATGGCCATTCAACAGGATGCATAGCGCCAAGGAATCGCGTGCCTTTCGGCAGCATCCCTATCCGGTTGCCCGATGCATGAGCAGGGTCAATCGAAGGCTGCCTTACGCTGAGCTTATTCAGAGCTTGGCAGGGTTTGAAATAGGGTTTATCCGCAGTGTTTGTAACCAATAGCAGCAATTTGCAGGGGCAGTTTAGAACTCCGGACAGCATTCGAATGCTCTGGAAATCGGTCGATATCAGTCGGTGCGAGTACTCGTTTCTGATTGAGGGAATGGGATTAGAGGATGGTGGCTTTAGCCCGGTTGCTCACCTCGTTACGGATGTGAAAACCGTTCAGATGATGCGTGCAGCGGAGCAGGGTGAGTTCCTGATCGTGACGAACATCCATCTCATACTTCCACCCACAAAGAGCGAGCAGGGGTCATACGCAATGGAGCTTCTCTCTGAAATTCGCATCCAGCCCGGCACTGAGGAAAACCCCGTCTACGAGTTCATCACTGGAACGGGCCATATCTACACCAGTGCACGCACGTGATGGTTCAAACACTGGAGGCGCCATGCCAGTAACTCTTGATGAGATTGCTCAGTTTTTTTACGGAAGTGGGGAAGTCGTTCTTGGTTGGCATGGCGAGCAAGAAGAATTAATAGCGCTCGCTGAAAGGACTTTTCCGGGGAAGCCTTTCTGCCTAGTGAAGCAATGGATCATCGCTGATCTCCAGCTCACTCAGGCGGAGCAGGATCGACTCGCATCAATGGGGCTCCTACCAAATGCTGTCTACTCCCATGAGGTCGTCATGGACAGCCGCCGACGTTTTTCTCCCGGCCACTGGGTGCGCACCAATTTCGGAATTTCGCATGATCACCCGTGCTTGTTTGAAACCAAAAGCACGGTCTACCTGTTGCTTGGTGATGGGTTAAGGAAGCCAGCAGCACTTAGTACCGTTTTTTCGTTTCGAGCGTAACCGACTCAACACTTTCACCCACGCTGCCATTCAGGCAGCGCGATTAGCTACGCCTTTAAAAATTGCAGGAGCACGTTTTGATTCGATTTGATTGCCGGCAGGTTACTGGAGTGATCGAGAAGCCACGAGTGATTGCCACCGAGCAGGGGACTGTGACCGCGCGCATCGTTATCGATGGGCAAGTGTTGCCGAGTGTTTTGCTGCCAGGAAAGATTTTTGAAGAGATTGAGGCGGGGGAGCGAGTGACCCTGTACGGCATCTTTACGAAGAAAAAGGACAAGACTGAGAACAAAGCCATCATCTACGCAGTAAAGGGTTCGAGCGGCAAGCTTGTCGCGGCTAAGCAGTACCAGATCAAAGTACCGGTTCTAATGCTAGTTGCAGCGGTACCCTTGATGATTGCGGTGGCCGTTGCTGGTTGTTTCATTTCGCCTTATCCGATCCACCTCATAACGGGTAGCGTCAACCCGAGTTATCTCGTTCCGGCGACGTTTAAGGCTGCGGCTTGGGAAGGAGTCGCTGCTGGCGTGTTCATGGTTGGATGTGCGATCAACTTTATTCGAAAAAGTAGCCAACCGGAAAGCTGGACGGTGATCGATGCTGCGACGCTTTCTCAGCGCTTCAGTAAGGCGTTTAAGTAAGCGCTTCATAGCAAGTCGTCCCCTGTGGTGAAGGCTTTCTAAGCGAAGGAGAGGTGGCACGTGGAGACCGATGATTTCGAGCGCGAACGACGTCGCAAGGCAGTGGCTGAGGTTCTTGCTTGTCAGGTACTCGATGGTGTGAGGCCTTCCTCTTCGCACCTTGCTGAGATGCAGCGATATGCGGATGGCCTAGTCAGTCTTGACGAGCTACTGACGGAGTTGATTGAGTGCCTACGGCAGTGCTCTCCACGGTAAGAAGCTAACGTCCAGGAGGGCCGGCTTTGAGAGATCTTTACCATGCTTGATTCGAACTTCCTGACAAGCAGCCGGCTGGCGCCGAATGATCGAGTTCTATTTCTCGATTTTGATGGAGTGCTGCACCCAGACGACGTTTACCGTACCCGGAGTGGTTTGGTGTTGCGTGCACCCGGACACCTCATGATGCATGCCGGAATCCTTGTAGAGATACTGAAGGAATTTCCTAAGGTCAAAATCAGCTTATCGACCAGTTGGGTGCGCATCCTCGGTTACCGCCGTGCCCGCGCTGCGTTACCGCCAGAGTTGCAGGCTCTCACCGTGAGCAGTACATGGCACTCAAGGATGCCCAAGGCTCCGTTTGAGGGCTATGACATGCAGAGCCGCTATCAGCAGATCCGTGCTGCGGTAACTAGGGCCCGCCTGACGAATTGGCTCGCCCTGGATGATGATCCTTTTGAAAGTTGGCCAGATCATGATCGACGTTTAATTCGCACAGATCCTGACTTGGGCCTTAGCTCAGTACCGAACCAGGAGGAGCTATGGCTCAAGCTGAGAGCCATTATGGGGACGTAAAACACTCCCCGAAACGCTTTGGAATTGCTGCTAAGGCATGAGTTTATTACTTCAGTACCCGTATTCGTTTAGCAATTTGCGCAGGAATTCGCGCCGCCTTTGAGTGATGCACAGAATGAGGAAATCACGCTCGTAGTCCTTGGTCGAGAGGTGCCCGGCATCTACAAGGCCATGGATATAGCCTTCCGCTTTACCTCTCGCTTCGAGGAGTGCCTCTATTGTGGTGCTTTGAAATATGTCTTCAGCCAGCAGTCGCCACCGCTTCTTCTGGTACAGCCCGACTGTGCCGTCGGAAAATTTCGGTGCGTTGATCAGGTTGTTGAAATCGACACATGCGTCAGGTGCGTTCAAGGCGGACTCTCAGTATTGATAACTGAGCGAACGCTATCATGCGCATGTTAAGTCGCTTGCTGTTGGCTGGTTTACGTAGGCGCTGTCGCGAAGGAACGATTTCAATGATCGCGCAGGCTTTCGATGGCGGCTTTGAAACCTGGAGTTCGATATGGGGCACCTCAGCCTAGACGACATCTACCCCGATGACGTAGAAAAGTATGGCCATATGCGGGTGGGATTGACCGACCTCTACGTAAAAGAAAATCACGCCACTTATGGTGTGGTTACGCGTGGCGAATACCGCGAGCTGACCAGTAGGTTGCTGCGTGATGAAACGGTGCAAGTGATCATCAGCGCCAAACTCGCCGCATTGCCAGAGGACTACGATCCGTGGATCTGGAGGATCGAACGAAATCGTGCTTTACACGCTAGGTATGGGGACAAATTCGATCCCTGAGGAGACGACTGAAAGCGCCCGTCCCGCTGGTGGGATTGCCGCATCCCATTTCCTGATTGAACGTGTTGCGGAGTTAAGGCTAAACGCCGGAAAACTCGCCTATCCGCCTCATCCTTTGGAACCTGCCTTGGGGAACAAATTCTCCCTAGGCGAGAGCAGCTAACTGGCAAGCTAAGGCGCACCTCCTTCATAGATGTATTGATCTGAAACGAGCTGCAGCATCTCAAACCCAATTACACACTCGTTTAACGATGCAAGCTGGTGCCGGTGCGCTCGCGGAGTGAGCGTCTGCGGACTCGGGCGAGTCTGATAGCGGTAGAACTTGCCGAGAAAATGGGGATTCGGGGATCCTGTTTGGAGCTATACAGTTCCAGCTTTCTTTAGTCGTCAGGTCGGAATCTTGCGATTGGCAGCTTTCGGCCAAAAGCAGTCATTGCGACGATGCCGTACGATACACGCCTGCCGTTAGATCATTAGGGCTTACCCATGCAATTTCATGGTTTCGAATTCGGGCATATTGAGGTTGAGATTCAAAACCGTGCGTATGACCTTCATAACTTCTACCACGCCAGCACCATTAATTACGACATCGTGGATAGGTCGGCTGTACTCATCTTTACTCGACGGACTGAAGCCTGGGTGCCGACCGAAGAAGCACACAAGATTACTATCAGCTTCCATGAGGTCGATTACTTTTCATCAAGTGGGCGGGATGATTACCCAATCGATGGCGACGATAGTGTTATTCATTCGATCGGAGCCGTGGAGTCCAACGCAGAGACACAGGCCTTTTACCTGACAGATCACATCCAACCAGATCATCATCTTGTCATGTGCTTCGAGTCTGGTCTTACATTACGAATACAGGCCGCTGAAGCACGATGCAAAATCGATTTTTAAACGGCAAAAATTTTGGTGTTCGACGTCTGCTTTGGGTCGAAAAGGGCAGCTCGCTAGTGGCCGCTATTGGCCGTTAGCAGCCCGTCAAGGGCATTGGGTGCTACGAGGTTTGATGTTGCACCCAGAAAATCGTCGCCTCAATAACCTCCATAACCCTAAGGCGAAGCGCTCCTTCGATTAATGCCATATCTTTCTGATACTTGCAGTAAGCCTCCATGATTTTTTCGTTCCCACGCTGCTCATCAGTTGGTAGACCAAGATAAT
This sequence comes from Pseudomonas sp. DR 5-09, assembly GCF_001655595.1. NCBI lineage: Bacteria > Pseudomonadati > Pseudomonadota > Gammaproteobacteria > Pseudomonadales > Pseudomonadaceae > Pseudomonas > Pseudomonas sp. DR 5-09. Next base: position 4,835,443 of record NZ_CP011566.1, on the reverse strand, counting down.
TATCAAGGCAAGGGTTTACTGGCCACTGCCCAAACTGCTCGGCAAGCAAACGAATCTTGTCTGTAAGCACAAGCCAGCTCAATGCGTGTTCTGGTGAGATAGAAGCTGCCATTGCTAGCGCATGCTGGAAGTCGGGATACCTAGAGTGGCCGGTTTCCATTGCGAACTTCACTTTCAGTATATCTTTTTTAGTCACCAGCTCGCTTTTTAGAGCCTTCAGCCTATGAATATCAAGCACGGCCAAGTCGATTGAGGTGATGGGAGTCTCATGTCCAAATACCCTTGTGCGCTCGTATGCGTCTATCACAGAAGCAGCAATCATGTTCAAGGGGTTCAAGGTCAGTTGTTCTCTCCGATTGCGTGGAATGAGATCGACAATCACGTAAAATACGTACGCCGAAAACAGACCGACAAGAAGATCACTGGTAACGCTACCTGTAGCTTCAGCGCGAAAAAATGCAGCAGCTCTTCCGCCATCTAGTGGGGGCCACACCGGCAACTTCAGATTAATCAGCACAATCAGAACCAAAACGCCGAAAGCTGCTGCAAGCAACAATCTCTCTTTTGCATCCCTCCATACCCGCATAGACCACACCTCCCTGAAATCGAGCAAGCATACCAACAGGAGATTACTCTGACATCATGCAAACGGCTGTTGTTTAACGCTAAAGAGAGGCCCCCTCAGCCGGCAACTTAGTAAGAACCGAACAGGCGGTTTACAGGTGGGTACGTACGATTGAGCGCTTTATCGTCAAGGACGCTACTGCTCAGCTCGAAGCGGCCCATTTGAAGTGAACATCGGCTAAGCCTAGCGTCGATATTTGTTAATATCGGGTAAAGCAAAACTGCCTCCAAAAGCGAAGCTTAGGTAAGCGGCTGCTTTTGGCCGGAAGCAGCCACTTATAAATGACTGCTTTCGGCCAGTAGGAGGCACTCAGTCACTAACAGCCAAGTTTTCTGGCTCGCCAGAGTGCCGTTAGAAAGTGAAAAATGGGGTGGCAGTAAGATGGATCTATTAAGCAAGCCTGGCCCAGAACTCTTCCGCAGATAAGCTAATGGGGGCTTTAGGTCGAGTGAGATGAATCTCTAACGGTATATCCCAGCTTTCGTCGAGAGCTCTGACCAGCCGCCCATCAGCCATTTCCTGCTCGGTCAGGCTTTTTGGTAACCACGCTACGCCCTTGCTTTCCAGTGCCATGGACATCAGAACCGCCGCAAGATGGCTGCTAAAAAGCGGCTTGAGGTGAAGGTAGTCTTCCTTGCCGTGGAGTCGGTGAGCGACGATACGGCCTAGACCGGATTCCTGGGTATATGCCAAATAAGGCAGTGTTTCCGGGGACGTACCCAACGTGGCAGAGGCACTCGCCAAGGGTATGAGCACATCCTCTCCGACCTTTTTCCCGGTGAACTGATCAGGGGCCAGCAGGGGTGGAACGTCGGGGTGGCGATGGCAAAGCAGAAATTGAACCTGGCCATGTATCAGCATCTGCTCGCAAACAGCCATGCTGTCTGAATGCAGACGTACGGCATCTATCGGCGCGCCATTTTCTGCACTTCTCAACCACCTTGGGAAAAAGGTAAATGACAACGAATGAGTGGCTGCAAACTGCAGCGTTTTGGCGGCCATCCCAGCCACTTCCTGTGCCTCGGAGCGCATCCGGTACAAGCGTCTGGCAGCCTCTTGGGCGCTAGGCAAAATCTGTCTTCCAGCCTCGGTCAACGTCGCCCCCTGGGGGGTGCGTATGAACAATTCGACACCCATCCAATTCTCCAGAGCGCGGACTCTGCGACTGAAGGCAGGTTGAGTAACGTGGCGCGCTTCAGCCGCCCGCACAAAGCTGCCGTACTCCGCAAGCGCTGAAAAATCCTCAAGCCAAACGAGTTCCAAGGGCAATGCCTCCTGTGCATAGGGCGCGGCATTAATAGCATTGGGCGGGTGTCATCGCAAAGCATAACGTGGGGCCACCAACAACAAGAGGAACCCGTCATGCGTATCGTAGACATCCGCGAAAAAACTGTTTCTATCGCTTCTCCCATTGCCAATGCCTACATCGATTTTTCGAAAATGACCTGCTCGGTCGTTGCTGTTGTCACGGATGTGATTCGCGATGGTAAACCTGTCATTGGCTACGGCTTCAACTCCAACGGTCGCTATGGTCAAGGCGCGTTGATGCGTGATCGCTTCCTCGCGCGAATCATGGAAGCTGATCCGGATACTCTTATCGACCATGAGAACAACAACCTGGATCCGTTCGCCATCTGGAAGACCCTGATGACCAACGAAAAGCCAGGTGGTCACGGCGAACGTTCAGTTGCAGTCGGCACCATTGATATGGCCGTGTGGGATGCCGTTGCCAAGATCGAAGGCAAGCCTCTCTATCGTCTGCTGGCTGATCGGTACCGTAACGGCGTGGCCGATGACAAAGTCTGGGTCTACGCAGCAGGTGGCTACTACTACCCAGGCAAAGACCAGACCAAACTCAAAGCAGAAATGCAGAGCTACCTAGATCGTGGCTACGACGTTGTCAAAATGAAGATCGGTGCAGTGCCACTGGACGAAGATATTCGTCGCATCGAAGCGGTACTCGAAGTGGTTGGGGACGGTCGTCGACTGGCGGTCGATGCCAACGGTCGCTTCGATCTTCAGACCGGTATTGCTTATGCGGAAGCCATCAAGAAGTACAACCTCTTCTGGTACGAAGAAATCGGCGACCCGCTGGACTATGCACTCCAGGCTGAGCTTGCCAATCACTACGAGCTGCCGATGGCTACCGGGGAAAACCTGTTCTCCCATCAGGACGCTCGTAACCTTCTGCGCCACGGTGGCATGCGCCCTGATCGCGACTTTCTGCAGTTCGACTGCGCGCTGTCTTACGGACTCGTTGAGTACATGCGCACCCTGAAAGTGATGGACGAAATGGGATGGTCTTCCCGTCGCGTGGTTCCGCACGGCGGCCACCAGATGTCCCTCAATATCGCAGCAGGCCTGCACTTGGGCGGCAACGAGTCTTACCCCGATGTGTTCCAGCCTTTCGGCGGCTTCGCTGACGGAATCAAGGTGGAAAATGGTTATGTCGGTCTGCCTGATATTCCAGGTGTTGGCTTCGAAGCCAAATCCGCTTTGTACGCAGTCATGCGTGAGCTAGGCGAAGGCTGATTTCCCTCTATCTGTGGCCTCCTTCAGGGAGGCCGCAGAGTCAGGCGTCACCCACTGACGCCAAGCCACATGCCCATCACAAAAATAAAATGAGGTGCTTCCGTGGAAACTTCCAAGTCCCGCTGGTATAGCCAGCTGTATGTGCAGGTGCTGATCGGCATCGTGATCGGTGCAGCAATCGGTTACTTCGTGCCTGATATTGGAGCCAAGCTCCAACCCTTCGCCGATGGTTTCATCAAGCTGATAAAAATGCTGCTGGCCCCCATTATCTTCGGTACGGTCGTCGTCGGTATCGCGAAAATGGGCAGTATCAAGGAGGTCGGACGGATTGGCGTAAAAGCGCTGATCTACTTTGAAATTCTATCGACTATCGCCCTGGTCGTAGGCCTTATCGTGGTGAACATCGTCAAGCCTGGCGTCGGGATGAACATTAACGTCAACGCGCTCGATGGAAATGCTATCAGCAAGTACAGCCAGGCCGCGAGTGAACAAGGCGGTACAATTGATTTCTTCCTTAATATCATTCCCCACACGTTCCTTGGCGCATTCTCCAACGGCGTCATGCTGCAGGTCATTCTGCTTTCGGTCTTGATGGGAGTTGCCCTGGTTCAGATGGGCGAAACCAGCAAGCCGCTGATCAACACTATTGATTTGTTCCTGCAAGGCCTGTTCAAGATCGTTGCAATGGTCATGCGCTTGGCGCCGATTGGTGCGGGTGCAGGTATGGCGTTCACTATCGGCAAGTACGGGATTGGCACCTTGCTGTCACTCGGTCAGTTGCTGATCGCGCTCTACATCACAACCTTGATTTTCATTGTGGTGGTGCTAGGCACGGTGGCCAGATGGTCAGGCATGCCACTCATGCAGTTTCTCCGTTATTTCAAGGACGAAATTCTCATCACTCTTGGCACCTGCTCAACCGAAGCAGTGCTGCCACGCATGATGGTGAAACTTGAAAAACTTGGCTGCAAGAAATCTGTAGTGGGCATGGTGCTGCCAACGGGATACACCTTCAACGCAGACGGCACCTGCATCTACCTCACCATGGCCGCGATCTTCATCGCCCAGGCGACCAACACGCCACTGACCTTCGTTGATCAGATGATCCTGCTAGGCGTATTCCTGCTGACATCCAAAGGGTCAGCTGGTGTCGCGGGTGCGGGGTTTGTCACGCTGGCTGCAACACTCACGACCATCCACTCCATTCCTCTGGTCGGACTCGTTTTGCTTTTGGGCATTGATCGTTTCTTGAACGAAGCGCGGGCCGTGACCAATCTGATCGGCAATGGCATCGGCACCATCGCCATTGCCAAGTGGGACAACTCGTTCGATGTCGAGGCTTGCGAGCGTGAAATCGCCGCAATGAAGCAAGAAAAGGCGGCAAGCAAGGCATCGCTGGCGCATAAATAAACTACAAAGCGATCCGGTCATTCCCATCTAAACGGTTATGACCGGTAGTGTTTTCCATGCCTTCTTCCGCGTGGAGAGACCTGATTGGAAAGATTGATGGAGCCAACATGATAGAGCGATCACATCATGATTTACGCAAGGTGTTTGGTGAGTTACTCCAGGGAGACACCTGCAAATTTGCAGCTTCCGTATTCGATCCGATCTCAGTTCGGATGGCATACGACCTTGGCTTTGACGTTGCCATTCAAGGCGGCTCCGTTGCGTCGCTTCAGGTGCTCGGCGCACCTGACATTGCATTACTCACGCTGGATGAATATGTCGAGCAGGTTTCCAGGGTCGGACGGGCAAGCCAGATTCCGATCATTGGGGATGCTGACCATGGCTTTGGTAACGCGCTGAATGTGATGCGAACAGTCACAGAGTTACAGAAGGCCGGCGTTGCAGCCCTGACACTGGAAGACACCCATCTACCGGCCAAGTACGACGAGCAGTCGCATGTGCTTATTGAAAGGGAAGAAGCCGCAGCCAAAATCTATGCCGCGCGATTTGCCCGGTCGGATGATGCACTCAGCATCATCGCCCGTACGAATGTGGCTGTGACCACTTTGGACGACTCCATCGCTCGCACTGCGGCTTATCAGAAGGCTGGAGCAGATGCTATTTGCCTGGTCGGTGTTAAGGACTTCCAGCACCTAGAAGCACTTACGGCACATCTCAGAGTGCCGATCATGCTGATCAACTATGGAAATCCTGCTCTGAGCAATGTTGAAAAATTGAGTGCTGCCAATGTGCGGATCGTGGTCAATGGGCATGCCCCCTATTTGTCCGCAATCAAAGCAACCTACGAGGCGCTACGCGAACAAAGCGGCACGGAGGGGAGCGAGCTATCCCTTCCTGAGCTGCTTTCTAAATACACACTCTCGGACAGTTATCGTGAGTGGGCAAAAACCTTTTTGAAGTCAGAGCACGATTCAAATTGATATTGGAACAGGTGGAATACGCCGTCATGAAAAAGACAATCCTGGCCTTCAGCCGGGTCTCCCCCAGCCTGCTTGAACCTTACAAAGACGACTACGACGTCATCATCATTAGCCCTGAGCTTGGTGATATGGACGCCCAGTTCGAGGCCGCTATTTCGAACGCTCACGGGCTGATTGGTGGAAGTCGTCGTCTGGGTGAAGCTGAGCTGGCTGCGGCTGTAAATCTTGAGATCGTCTCAAGCATATCGGTTGGCTACGACAACTATGACCTCGACTACTTCAACCGCCGAGGGATCATGTTGACCAATACACCAGATGTGCTGAACGAAACCACTGCTGACCTGGCTTTGGCCCTGATCCTCGCCACAGCAAGGCGCATTCCTGAGCTTGATTCCTGGACTAAAGAGGGAAACTGGACACAAACCATCGATGCATCCCAATTTGGGTGCGACGTTCATGGAAAGACGTTGGGCATTATCGGTCTGGGAAAAATCGGAGAAGCCATCGCACGCAGAGGCCGCTTTGGTTTTGGCATGACCATTTTGTATAGCGGCAACAGTCGTAAACCAAAGCTTGAACAGGAACTTGGTGCGAGGTTTGTACCGCAGGAAGAGCTTTTAAGCGCGTCTGACTTTGTTTGTCCGGTCGTGCCATTGACGGACGCCACGAGGAATCTTATCGGACGCAAAGAACTCGCTTTGATGGGCCCGGAAAGTATTTTGATCAATATTTCGCGTGGGCCTGTCGTGGATCAGGACGCACTCATCGAGGCTCTGCGAGAAAAGACAATCCGGGCGGCTGGTTTGGACGTTTATGTGAAGGAGCCCCTGACGAACTCCGAGCTTTTTAACCTGAGAAACGTCGTCACCGTACCTCACATTGGCTCTGCGACGACTGACACCCGCAACGCAATGGCCAAGCGAGCCCTGGAAAATTTGCTTGCGGGTCTGGAAGGTCGCCAGCCGAGAGATCTTGTGCACTTCAAGAAGTAAGAAGAAGTAGGGCGGATTGAGCTCAAAATCGCCGGCAATATGGCTGCTCTCCGGGTGACGTACATGGTAAGGGGGCGGCGAGAGTTTTCTGAGGCAAGCCAGCTTTGCGCAACATCTGCTTCTGGTGAACGCGATCTATCCCCAATTAACTCTGACCCTCTTTTCCAGTTGGGTATTAGACCTTGTTTTTCAGGCTTTCAGGGCTCCCAAAACATAGGCCATCCATCACTAGGTTCATCAATCTGGACAAGCGAGATCGCCATTCGCTCTGAGTATCCATTTGCCAGATGCCGGCGATGGCTAGAAAAAAGTCATCGTTAGTGATCCCGGTACGAATCGTCCCCGCCTTTTCGTTCGCTCTTAAAAGCAACTCGGCTGCATCTTGAACTGGAGCGTAACCCGACTTGCCAGGGAAGTCGTAAACGGAGGCCGCTTGTTGGATTGCTGTAGCGAGTCCTGCCTTTGTCATTGCATATTCGGCAAGGCTATCCATCCACTCTCGGAGGGCTTCCTTCGGGGGTCTTGTTGCGAGCAGCTCTTGTGCCAACAAGGCGATCTGCTGCATTTCGAACTGATAGACCTCGAATACCAGCTTCTCTCTGGTAGGGAAATGGCGATAAAAAGTTCCCTGTCCTACTCCAGCCTTTTTCGCAATCGTACTCAGCGGAACTGCAGGATCGCTGGTCAGTTCAACCACTGCGACCTCCAGAATCCGCTCCCGATTTTTCTTGGCGTCAGAACGCATCACCAACTCGTCAGGCATGAATAATTTTCCCTCATTGCATTGCTAAGCGGACAACTGTCCGGTACGGTTTGCAAGTGGACACTTGTCCGCTTAAGTATCGTTTCTGGAGTTTACTATGAACAGCACTGGCAACACGATTCTGGTTACAGGCGGCACCTCAGGCATAGGCCTCGGGCTGGCGCTACGGCTTCATAAAGCGGGCAACAACGTCATCATCGCGGGACGTCGCAAGGCTCTGCTCGACAAAATTGTGTCGGAAAATCCTGGCATTGAATCAGTATTGCTGGACGTTTCTGATGCTCATTCCATCCAGCGCACCAGCGAAGCGCTTGCGATCAGCCATCCAAATCTTAACGTTCTCATCAACAACGCAGGGATCATGCATTGGGAGGATCTGACTGATCCGGGATACTTGAGTACAGCCGAAGATATCGTGACAACGAACTTGCTAGGCACGATTCGTATGGTGTATGCGTTTACTCCGCAACTAATCAAGCAGCCTGGCGCGACAGTGATCAATGTCAGTTCATCTTTGGCATTTGTCCCCCTGCCAGCCACGCCTACCTACAGCGCAACCAAAGCGGCAGTTCACTCGTTCACTCAAAGTCTTCGAGTGCAGCTGGAAGCCTCGCCAGTTGAGGTTATCGAACTTGCGCCACCGGGTGTGCGTACCACATTGCTCGGCCAGGAAAACGACGAGCATGCGATGCCGTTGGAGGAGTTTTTGGATGAAGTCTTCGAACTGCTAAAGATTTCTCCCACTCCACCTGAACTCGTCGTTGAGCGGGCTAAGCCCCTGCGGTTTGCTGAGGCAAGCGGGTCACATGATGACGTGCTGAAAATGCTTGCGGGATACAAACCACCGGCAGAATGAGTCATTGCTCTGAAGCGCGCCCTGTGTCCAGGTGAGCAGATTGCATCTGCTTACCTGCAGGCCGAATCGCTCAATCGGTGTGTTCACAATTTCGCTGCCGATCCAGGGCATTTCATCTGAAAAAAGATTGGAAGCTTCAGAAGCTGTTGACACCTGTAGGAGTCGAGAATAATTTATGTAGCACACTACATAATAGCAGGCGATATATATGAGTTCGACGCAACGAAGCGTAGCCACAGAACTTTCCTTCGCGCTTAACGCTGCCGCGAACCGGATGGTTCGATTGCACAAGCCGTTCCTCGAACCACTGGGCCTAACTTTTTCGCAGTACCTGGTCACGCTTGAGCTCTTGAACGGGTCGCCTCGATCTGTGAGCGACTTGTGTGAACGTCTCGACATGGAGACCGGCACGCTTACACCGTTACTCAAAAGGCTGGAAGCTGCCGGGGTGATTACACGCACACGTGATGCCGTCGATGAACGCCGAGTGCTTATAGACCTCACGGCGTCTGCCCGCGGCATGGAGGATGAACTTCGTAGCATCACTGACAAGATCAGAACGGCGTGCCAGCTCACGCCCGAAGACCTTCAGGAGCTTCATCGCACGCTTGAGGGTTTGGCGCGACCGGCTATCAGTTAATACCTGCCTCAGAAGCAGCTGACAAAGGCATAGCTTTTAAGGTGATGCCACAAACAAATGAAACACCGGCTCCCAGAGCCGCGATGTATTTGTAGAACAGATCGTGTAGGGAGAGGCTCTGTTTGTTAGCACTCGCTGAGGCTTATGTTGTGAACATCCAGCTCCAAAGATGAGGAATCTCTATGAACGTCGGAATTATCGGTAGCGGATTTATCGGGGGAACGCTTGCAAGACTGCTAAGCACTGCTGGCCATACAGTAAGAGTTTCAAATTCACGCGGGCCGCATACAATTGATCCTGGTGTGCTCTCCACGGGTGCAATTGCAGTCACGAAAGAAGAGGCTTTGGTGGGTGCTGACGTCGTAATTCTCTCGATACCTTTTGTACGAATTCCAGATCTTAAAGCGCTTCTCGAAGGCCTTCCTGAAGACAGCGTGATCATCGACACATCCAACTATATACCTGCGCGGGACGATCGATTGGATGCAATCGAGAATGGTCAGCCCGACAGTGTATGGGCATCCGAACAAGTTGGCCGTCCCCTCGCAAAAGCCTGGAATACAATTTACTCCGCCTCGCTAAATGAAGCTGGCAGGCCAGTTGGCGATCCGGAGCGCATTGCCGTCCCTGTCGCGGCTGATCGTGATCATGACCGCGTTGTGACGATGGCACTCGTCGAGGATTCCGGATTCGACGCCTACTATGCTGGTTCGTTGGCCGAATCCTGGAAGCAACAGTGCGGCACGCCCTGCTATTGCACTGAGGTGACGCTTGAGCACCTGCCCCAGGCACTGGCTGACGCGGATCTGGCGCGCTCGCGAAAGCGCCAAGATCTCTTCTTTTCGGTATATAACGAGAGATTCGGCAATATTGGAACAAACCCAAGCCGCAACTACATTGTTCAGCTTTCCAAGCTAATTTATGCGTGAGCTCGTTATGACGACACATGGATGACGACCTGCAAGGTCGCCATGCATGTCAAGTTTCTAAATCATTATGCAGACTAACAATGTCTCAGGCGCATATGCTTTTAATAAAATAAGCGCGCCGTGTTTTTTTTCTGATGGTGCTTAATAGTCGAATACAAACCAATCAAACAGTACTCGGCCAAAAACTTTTTTTCAATTTCACATGAGTGCGAGGAGTTGTTTAAATGAAAATCGGAATTATTGGCGCAGGTAACATTGGCTCTACTTTGGCGCGAAAGCTCGCTGCGTGTGGACACGAAGTTAAACTGGCAAATTCGAAAGGCCCTGAGAGCATTCAAAGCCTTGCCAATGAAATCGGCGTGCATGCGGTGACCAGGGAAGAAGTGGTTTCCGGGGTAGAGGTGATTATCCTCTCGATTCCCTTTGCAAATTATCCTGATCTCGAACCGATCATGAGCAAGGTGCCGGAGAAGACAGTTGTCATTGATACATCAAATTATTATCCGGGGCGTGACGGGGTAATCAAGGAGGTCGAAGATGGCATGCCAGAAAGCATCTGGGTAAGTGAGCAGATTGGCCACCCGGTTGTTAAGGCGTGGAACGCCGTCCTCGCCGCGACCCTCGCAGACAAAGGTCAGCCGGTCGGCTCCCCAACGCGCCTCGCCATACCTGTGGCTGGAGGAAGCACATACGCGGAAACCATCGCGCAGGATCTTGTTGAGGATACTGGCTTTATCGCGCTTGCCGCTGGCAGCCTTGAAGAATCGTGGCGCCAGCAACCAGGTACACCAGCGTACTGTACCGAATTGACATTGCCGGAATTGAAATTGGCGCTGAACGCGGCAGACAAGGTACGGGCGCCTCAAAACCGCGACGCACTGATCGCCAGGTTTATGGCTCCCGGGAGTCAGTTTACGCACGAGCAAATAGTTGCCACCAATCGTGCCATGACAGCCTGAGCGGGTTTCTTCCAATGCCATGCCCCGTACGCCAATTCTCTATGCTGCACTAATGCTTAGGCTATTTGGCACTTCAGACGGATAGGTTGAACTGTTGTTTACTACCGCCTAGTCTGAACGAATGTTGGTCGGGAGCGGAATAAATTGAACGTCCGCTTCTGGCCTTAAACAGCCATTCACGATGTCCTTTACGTCGGACGCTTGCTCGCTTCTGCCGGCCTGCTATCCAGCCCTCACCGTCCACAGTTGATCTATCTTGGTCGTGTAACTCTGGCTCATTAGGTCTCGACGCATCGCCCATTCAGGCGCCGCAGGCACGCTAGCTAACCGGACAACTCCCTTTCCCCAGCGGTTATTGATCTCATCTAGAACACTCATGACCTTGTCTGCCATCGCGGGTTGAGAGTGCGCGAACAGGTCATCGGTGTACTCGCCTGGCTGCCGCAGATCCATCAGCAGAACCTCCGCCTTGCTGTACTTGAAGCCTGGTCGGAAGAGGCGATTGACCGCTTCGGTCGCAGCCTTGGTCATGAGTCGAACGTCGTTTGTGGGGTAGGGGAGTTCGACAAGTGCGCCGTTTGCGTACTTCGCTTCTTCGGGATTGAACATGCCTGTCCTGATACTCACGCGGATCTTCTTGCACAGTGAGTTTTGCGCTCGGAGCTTTTCCGCCGCGCGTTGGGTGTAGGTAGCGACCGCTTCCTTGATCGGCTCGATGTGTGTGAGACGGTTGCCGAACATCCTGCTGCAGCAAATCTCCTGCTTCGGTGGCTCAGCTTCCCCCAGTTCCAAACATGGCGTACCGGCTAGCTCCCGAGCCGTTTTCTCAATCACCACGCTGAATTTTTGTCGAAGCATCCATGGGTCGGCTTTCGCCATATCCATCGCCGTCTTGATGCCCATCGTTTCCAGGTGTGCCTTCATGCGACGCCCGACGCCCCAAACCTCGCCGACGTCGGTATTGCGAAGCGTCCAGTCCCGTTTGAACGGGTCGCAAAGATCCACCACGCCTCCGGTGATGTCCAGCAGCCGTTTGGCTGTGTGGTTGGCGAGTTTGGCCAGCGTCTTCGTGCGTGCAATCCCCACCCCGACTGGAATACCTGTTCGCTTAAAAAGGGTGGAGCGAATGTGCCTACCAAATGCGGACAGATCTCCAGGCATGCCAGTCAAATCAGCAAATGCTTCATCAATGCTGTAGACCTCAAGTGCCGGCACCATCGATTCGATGATAGTCATGACGCGCTCGCTCATGTCGCCGTACAGAGCGTAATTGCTGCTGAACGCCACAACTCCATGCCGGCGTAGATGGTCTTTGATCTGGAAGTATGGCTGACCCATTTTCACAAAAGGTTTGGCATCGTAGCTACGCGCAATCACACAGCCGTCGTTGTTGGACAGCACCACGATTGGCGTCTTGGTGAGGTCGGGTCTGAAGACGCGCTCGCAGCTCGCGTAAAACGAGTTGCAGTCGATCAGGGCGAAGACAGGCTCACGTGTTGTCATGATCGCGCACGCTGTATTTTACAACGCCCCAGATCACAAGCTCATCGCCTTCCATGACATGTCTCGCCGGATATTTTGGATTCTCTGACACAAGCACCACGGCGTTCTCTCGCAGAAGCAGGCGTTTGCAGAAGGGATCAGAGTTGAGCGCCGCGATGACGATATCCCCACTCACTGCATCGATGCTTCGATCAACAACTACCAGATCCCCTGAGAAGATCCCGGCGCCCTGCATGCTATCTCCGTCAATTCTCACCAGGTATACGTGTGGCGCGCGGATATCGAACAGCTCATCGAGGGAAATGTGTTTTTCGATGTGGTCAGCCGCAGGGGAGGGAAAGCCTGCCGGAACTCTGGATGAATAGAGGGGCAGCCTCCTGCCGCCAGACGCGAGTGGGCCGAGGATAGTGATACTCATGATGCAAGCCTTGGGAGGTGGTTTACTGTACGTATATACAGTTAACGATTCGGTTCGCTTGCGGTCAATCTCTTAGGTACGACAATTCGACGGGTGACACCATGTGCGGACGCTACTCGATCTACGAATCGATGGATCACTACCTCAAGGAGCTTGCGCCAAAGCAGCTGGTGATCAATGGCTATGACTTCTGGCCCGTTGAGCGGTACAACGTGGCACCGTCGACGCGGGTAGAAATCATTCGGCCCGTTCGAGAGGGCTTGAGAGTGGATAAGGTCAAATGGGGATGGGCGCCTTTCTGGGCGAAGGGAAAGCGTCCTGACCCTATCAATGCCAGAGTCGAGACGGTCATCACCGGCAAGTTTTTCAATCAGCTCTGGCCAAACGGACGCGTGCTTGCTCCGGCGAACGGCTGGTTCGAATGGGTCAAGGACGAAGAAGATCCGAAGAAAAAGCAGCCATATTTCATAACTCTGAAAGAGCAAATTCCGATGTTCTTCGCAGCGTTGGCTGAGGTGCACGAGGGCCTGGAGCCGGATGATCGAGACGGCTTCGTGATCATCACCGCCGCCAGCGATCAAGGAATGGTAGATATTCATGATCGGAAACCGCTGGTTTTGGCTCCTGAGCACGCCCGCGAATGGGTCGATCCCGGCACGTCACCTGAGCGTGCTCGTGAATTAGCACTGGAGCACTGCAGGCCCGCTACAGACTTCCATTGGTACAAGGTTGCGAAGGATGTGGGGAATGTTCGTAATCAGGGCTCGCATCTGGTTCAGCCAATCTCGCTGGCGTCTGATGCTGACGACTGACTAAAACCGAGAGTCGACAGTATTTGTCGGGGGAACGACGCGCTCTCCTAAAATATTTGGAATTATGGCTGAGCCATGGTTATCGCTAAGTAATAATTTTCCGCAGTCCGAGCGCGAAGCGAGCACGAAATGCAGAACTGCAATACACTCTTAGTTACCTATCTAATCGAGACCTGTCATGTCCAAACTCGCAGAATTTCGCCAGCTCGAAAAACACCTCGCCGAACAGCTCCAGGCTCTGGAAGCCCTCAAGGGTGACGCTGGCCTCAAGAAAGAAATTGAGTTTGAAACCAAACTGCGCGATTTGCTCGCAAAATACGGCTACAGCCTCAAGGACGTTATCAACCTGCTAGATCCACAAGCTGGCCGTCGCGCTCCAGCTGTCGAGTCCAAGGCTGGAAGCCGCAAGCCTCGTCAATTGAAGGTTTATAAAAACCCTCACACAGGCGAAGTCGTAGAAACGAAGGGTGGCAATCACAAAACGCTGAAAGAGTGGAAAACAGAGCACGGCGCCGCGACTGTTGAGTCCTGGCTGACCAAGTAATTTGGTTTGGGTGCAAAAGGGCCTGTGATGGCCCTTTTTTGGGCTCAGGATTTAGCAGGTTTACTGCGACGGCAGCGCTCCGAGCAGTAACGTACATCCTCCCAGCAACGTGCCCACTTCTTCCTCCATGTGAAAGGAAGGCCGCAGGTCATGCAGGTTTTGACTGGGAGCTGACTCTTTTTCAAAAAGATTCACCATCATTTACTTTGATGACCTGCCCTTAAAGAAACAGCCAGAATGGGTTCGACTCTTTCTCATATTCACACGTAGATCAATCATGTATTTGTTGGAGCTGAAGCAGTTCTTTCAGGCGGGGCTTTCCAAACGAAGAAACGTCTTGGCTCTTGCAACTGCTACGTATAAGCGGGAATTAACCCCGCTTCCTGATAGCTTGAAATCAAGTCGTCGAACAGGTTCATATCCTCTCTGGTTCGAGCTATGAGCTGCGCGCCCGCGACTGCAGTGTAGATCGCAAGAGCACGTCGCTCACAACTTTCAGCGTCACCCCATTTGCTGTCAGCTAGAACCTCTGCAAGCCACTTCACGTTCACGTCTGCGAACGCCTTAACTTCCTTAGACACTTGATCAGGGAGGTCTTCGAACTCGGCGGCCATGAAACTCGAGAGGCACAGCCTATTCCTGTTTTCGAGGGACTTACGGAAGATCGATGGATAGAGCTGCAGACACCGCTTCGGGTCAATATGGGAAAGCCGGAGCTCACGGAGCTCTTCCTTCGTTTCCTGCCAATACCGTTCCGCCACGGCTGCGCCAAGATCAGCTTTGCTTGGAAAATGGTAATAAATACTCGCATTCTTGATACCCACCTCCTCAGCAATGCTACGGAAGTTGATCCCGGCGTAGCCGTGCAACTGGGCCGCAGCTTTAGCGGATGCCAGGATGCGCTCTCTAGCGTTCTCGCTCACGTCACACCTTCCTTAACTGAATGCTACTGATATGCCGCTGATCGTACTCCTTTCGTTCCAGCCTGCCAATTGACAGGTAGGGGGTTGACGGTAAAGAAATTCAGGAACAATCTTAACCTACCAACTGATAGGCAGGTATTGTTTTATGACTACTTTACAATCACGCGCTGACGTCTCGACCACCTCTCCAATGAAGATCTATGACTGGTTTGATGGCCCATACCCAGCCCGAGTACGCATCGCACTCGCCGAAAAGGGCATGTTGCAAACGATTGAGTTCGTCTCGGTGAATCTCTGGACTGGGGAGCATAAAGAACCTGAATTTTTGGCGATCAACTACTCCGGCACCCTTCCGGTGCTTGAACTGAAGGATGGAACACGGATCGCTGAGTGCACCGCCATCACTCAATATTTGGATAGCTTGGATGGCAACCCGGCCCTAACCGGGGAAACACCTCTAGAGAAAGGTCTGATTCATATGATGACCAAGCGCGCGGAAATCGAATTCCTGGACGCGGTTAGTGTTTATTTCCATCACGCAACGCCGGGGCTTGGGCCAAAGGTCGAGCTTTACCAGAACGCCGAGTGGGGTGCGAAGATGGGAGAAAAAGCGACCCGAGGCATGCGTTACTTCGACAAGCTCCTCCAACAACAGTCCTATGTTGCCGGCGACAAATTTTCGATGGCGGACATCGCAGTCATCGGCGGGATGATCTTCGCATCGTTGGTGAAACTGCCGGTTCCTGAAGAATGTGAAGCGTTGAGCGCTTGGTACGCAAGAATGCAGGAGCGTCCGAGCTACAAGACTTGGCGCGCTTTGGTCGACCAAGGTGCTCCTAAGAGCTGATAACTAACGGACTCGGTATCCGCCATCTCCATTTTGATGGCGGATGCGAAGGATGCTAGCGCATGTTGCTAGCGCCACTGCAGAATTACAGATCGTCGGGGATCAGATTATTGCGCATAGAAATTTTTCCGCACGCCCTTGAATTTTTGTCTTCTGTTCCTACCTGGGGTTTTACGCGATGCCGAATGCGGGTCGCGTCTCAAATCACTTGGAGAAAACTCAGGAGATTTAGCAATGGCTACTACTCTTTCGTTGGCCCCACTTTTCCGCCATTCGGTCGGCTTTGACCGTTTCAACGACCTTTTCGAATCGGCGCTTCGCAGTGACGCCGGAACTTCCTATCCTCCCCACAACGTCGAAAAGCACGGTGATGACCATTACCGAATTGTCATCGCGGTGGCAGGCCTTGCTGAGGCGGATTTAGACATCCAGGTTGAAAAAGGCGTTTTGACGGTCGCCGGTGATAAGCGAGAAAGCAACGAAGATGTCACCTACCTGCATCAAGGTATCGCTCAGCGGGGGTTCCGGCTGTCGTTCCGATTGATGGATCACATTGAGGTGCAGGGAGCGAAGCTCGCCAACGGTTTGCTGAACATTGACTTGCTCAGAGTTGTACCAGAGGAGGCGAAGCCTAAGCGCATCATGATCGGAGGGGCTGAGTCTACTGACTCTAAGCCGGTCAGTGAGCAGTAAGATGAACAATGAGGCGCTCTTCGGAGCGCCTCTTTTTTGAGCATCATGGACGAGCGGTCGCTCGAAAAAGCGGAACCCCGGCTCATGAACACCAGTCAATTTTTCTGTCCAGATAGGACACATATCCCTACCGACCGTGGGCAACATGACAGCTCAAGAGCGCACCGCGACATCAGTTATTACCTGATGCATCGGTAAAACTGGATTCGGCCTCGTCAATTCAACAATGGGCTGGCGCCAGTTGCCTTTTGAACTAAGCGACGGCGTGAAACTTACTGCTGCCGATAGCAACCAGATCACCCGCACAAGCTGACGAATTGGCAGAACTGCTAAGAGCTCGACACCTCGTGCCGAGGGCTTCTTCAGTTTCGCTCTAATAGCGCCTTGTAGTATCACGGGCAACGTGCGCACGATCGTTGTACCTAAATCAAAGCGCCACTCCGGTATTTTTTTGTCAAAACTGAGTAGTTTTTAGCGTGCACTAATTTGGAAGATGCGCACCATTTCGAGCCGCCCAGAAAATTTTCTAAACAGATCTGGACTCGGGCCCTAAAAAAATAAGAGCTAAATTGGTGCGAAAAAAAATACTTTGACAGGGTGATCGGCGTTGTTACAAATTGCGCCGGGAACACATCTGGCTGAGCACTGTGTTTCGATTGGAATTACTCCCGATACCTAAGGAAGGGTAAATATGGCTGAAGCGCCTTTTGAATTAATTGCTGAAGTTAAAAATTCTCCTAGATTGCCACTAGGTCAACTGATATTGGCAATGGGGCTGATTTTAGTTGGTGCAGGGCAGACACTTCTCTATGCATTGCTGGGGCCGGCGGCTCGTCAGATTGGGCTGTCCGATGTCCAAACGGGATCTATCGTCGCCATCTCCGCCTTTATACTTACTTTCGCTTCGCCCATTTGGGGGAGGGTGATCGATCGTTCAGGAAGTCGTCTCGTTTATTTGATCGGTATGTTCAGTTACGCTGCGGGCTCATTGTGCTTTGCATTGGTTTTAAATGCTGGGATGAATTTAGCGTTCTCCGCAATAAGTGTGTTGGGTCTTTTGATTTTTGTTCGTGTTATTTACGCATCGATGACTGCCGGAATTCATCCAGCAGCGATGGCAAGCATTGCGATGGTCACTCCGAAAGAAAAGCGTCCGGCGAAGATGGGCCTAATGTCTGCTTGTTTTGGGTTGGGGTCTACACTGGGGCCGCTTTTGGGCGCCGGCCTTGGAGGATACGGATTGCTCTGCCCGCTGTACGTTGTTGCAGCTCTTTCTTTTTTGAATGTCCTGTTAGGAATATTTTTGCTAGACAGGCCAAATGGAAACCTTTCACCTGAAGCTGTTCATAAAACCAATGCATTGAACCTGTTCGATTCTAGAGTTATCGGAGGTTTGCTGGCTACTGTTTTGGTTTATGTAGGCTTTTCAGCCCTACAGCAGTCTATCGCCTTTCATGTCCAAGACACATTGCACTTGAATGCAGCTGAAACTGTAAAACAAACAGGAGTTGTGGTATTTGGGCTGGCCGTAGCAATGGTGATAACTCAATTTGTTATAATTCAGTATTTTAAACCAGGCCCCCTCAAAGCAATTTCTATCGGTGGTGCACTTGCATTTACTGGTCTTGCATCAATCGCGCTTGGCGCTGTCACGATTGAGCAGATTACGGTGGGAGCGTCTCTCGCAGGGGCTGGATTTGCGTTCTTATTTCCCGGTCTTCAAGGAAACCTTTCGAGTTCTGTAAAAGAGTCGGAGCAAGGAAGTGTTGCTGGACTTTCATTTGGGGCAGCGGCGCTGGGATACGTGATCGGCCCATTAATTGGGACGTCGCTTCTTGCCGTGGGTTATGGAGTCACGTACTGGTGTGCCGCGATACTTGTATTAACTGGCGTTTTGATCGCTATGGTTAAAGTTCGTAGCTAAGAAGGATTGTTCTGGTTTTCTGTCTTTCTAGGTTGCTCCCTTATTGGTTGCGATGAAATATCGTATTTTTGCGAATTATAATAAGAGGATGTGCGTCCAGAAACTTGGAAGCCAAATCTGTAGCATAGGTGAAGTTGTAAGGATGTGACCGTAATAGCAAACGTGCTCTTTACTTAATAAGGATATCTAAACTCATGCAATCTATTAGTTTGATTCAGAATGGCAGTTCCCTCGCAAGGAATTTTGAAATTGTGACGCGAGCGGCGGAAACCAAGCCAGCCAAGGCAGCGGCGGAGACCAAGCCAGCCAAGGCAGCGGCGGAAACCAAGCCAGCCAAGGCAGCGGCGGAAACCAAGCCAGCCAAGGTAGCGGCGGAGACCAAGCCAGCCAAGGCAGCGGCGGAGACCAAGCCAGCCAAGGCAGCGGCGGAGACCAAGCCAGCCAAGGCAGCGGCGGAGACCAAGCCAGCTAAGGCAGCGGCGGAAACCAAGCCAGCCAAGGCAGCGGCGGAAACCAAGCCAGCCAAGGCAGCGGCGGAAACCAAGCCAGCCAAGGCAGCGGCAGAGACCAAGCCAGCCAAGGCAGCGGCGGAGACCAAGCCAGCCAAGGCAGCGGCGGAAACCAAGCCAGCGACGGCAGCGGCGGAAACCAAGCCAGCCAAGGCAGCGGCAGAAACCAAGCCGGCTAAAGCAGCGGCGGAAACGAAGCCGGCTAAAGCGGCGGCGGAAACCAAACCAGCAAAAGCTGCTGCTGAACTTATGTCGGCTCGCGTAGCCGCATAAGTAAGCTCTTACGAATATCCCAGTAAAGCAATTGTCTTGAGCTTGCGACACCGCGCAAGTTTTCTTGCGCGGGTTTTATTCCTGAGGTGAAGAATGTCCAAGAAGGCGCAGTTTTTGAGTGAGCGAGTAACTAAACTTAAGTTTTCATATGAGGCGCTAGAGCCTATTCGCGCCTTGTATAAGGATTTTCTAGATGATTGTCTGCCAGATGATATTGATATCGGGATTAAGGCTCATGAGGATTATAGCGAGGAGTTTGAGGGTGTAAGCATGCGCTGGTATTTTGCAAAGTCTGAACGAGCTATAGCTCTATTTCGGGAGGTGCTAGATGGCTGCGAGCTGCACGTAGTGCGAAATATAGTGGGCGATAAGGCTGAAAAAATGAGAGTGCTTCAGGCAAACATTATTGAAATAACAGGAAGCTATCCTACAGGCAGATGGCACTCCGATTTCACAGATGAAGGCTTGAAATTAAATCAAAGTGCAACCGTGCTCACGCCACTGTTAGATTTTAAACCTCATTTCGGAGGATTAGAAACAACCGCTGTGCTTCGAGGCGAGTCGCTGGATTTTGATGAGCGTTCGACAGTTCATACGTACTCTGAGGGAGAAGCCATATTATTTGATGGCACCGGAACAATCCATCGCACTCAGTCTTACAAGGCTAGTCCAGAGGACAAGAGGGTACTTGTATGCTGGCAACTTGGTGAGATTGACGAGACAATGATTCCTGTGTTTGAACGTATTGGCGAAAAAAATGGTGACCCAATGTTTATGCATGAACATTCTGTCTAATTTCCATAGGGTGGCGATAGGGCAACTTTTGATTTCGGTGTGTTCAGCTCGGAAATACTCCATATCGATGACTGCACCTTTGAAGCTCGGGAGCTATCCCTGCTCACCATCCCTTCGGGCAAAGCCTGGCTTAAGAGGATTTCTTAAGCCGGGCTAAACCTTGTTTGATATGTCCGGCGTTCTCACCGATGCCCCACAAAGCGCCGCGAACATTGTCTCCAACCTCAGAGCTCCCCTAGGCTTCGACATGAAGCGTTAACTCCATCAACGCCGCCTCTAAGGCGAGCTGATTCTGATACATCCTTTCCAGCACGTCGGACAACGAGTATTCGCTTGTCAATTTCCTTCTCCTTTCCTTGGACTCATCTGAGCATATCCCTTGTGGCACGACCTAGGGTATCAAGCGCATCTTGCGTAATTTGTCGAACACGTCGAAAAATGCTTGATCACTCGCCTGGTAGGTAGTGAAACCCATGGCACGGCTTTTCGACATATCCGTGACCACTTCGATAGGTCGACCGAGGTCAGCATCGGTGTGCCATGGGGAGACCAGGCGACCAATATCAGGTTCTTTCAAACCGTATTCCGCGACTATTTGCGCCCATACGACTTGGTCATCAGCCATCTGCGTCTCAAGTGGTGAGAGTGAAGCGGGGTATTCGGCAGCAGGCAAGTCGAAGTAGTCGGCAATTCGGCTCCACATCCATTTCCAACGAAACACGTCGCCATTGGTGACGTTGAATGCCTGGTTGGCCGCAGCCGGCGTGGTGGCCGCCCACAGTTGTTGTTTCGCCAATTGCCGGGCATCCGTCATATCGGTAAGGCTGTCCCACTGCACTCTCGATCCGGGAAACACAAAAGGGCGGTTGGTTTGTTTGCAAATCGAGGCATAGACGGCGAGGGTGGTTGCCATATTCATCGCGTTGCCTACAGCAACCCCGGTAACGGTATGCGGGCGATGAACGCTCCAAGTGAAGCCATCCTTTTCAGCAGCGGCGAAGAGCTCGTCCTCTTGTGCGTAATAGAAATTCTCGACATCCAGACGGCCCTGCTCCTCGCGGAACGGTGTTTGTGGAAGGCTGCCTTTACCGTAGGCCTCGAAAGGGCCGAGGTAGTGTTTTAGTCCAGTAACCAGTGCTACGTGCTCAACGCTTTTGGCTGGGCGAATGGCGGCGAGCACATTGCGAACCATCGCGGCATTAACGCGAATGTTCTCGGCTTCCGTGGCTTGCCGTGACCATGTGGTAATGAACACATGAGTGGGTTTCAGATCCGCCAGCGCCTGTTCCAGCGAAGCAGGATCCTGAAGGTCTGCCGCCACAGGTATCACGCCTTGCACTTGCGAAGGGTGCCTCGATAGCGCTGCGACCTGCCACTGGTTGTCGATGAGTAACTGAGTGATGGCGCTGCCGACGATGCCGCTGGCGCCCACGACCAAAGCTGTCTGGGTCATACGTTTCTCCTGGATTTAGGTTTGGGAGTCCGCCTAGGCAACAGAGGTTCAACCTAAACGGATCCGCATTGGCAACGCCTCGCTCCCAGGCAGATCGATCCGAATCGAATCGTCGCTTGGTCAACGGTGATGAAGCGGGCGTTTATATGGGATGCGTGATCTCATCCAGCCTGATGAGCCGAGCACTTAAAATCTAGGTAGGCATATCGTCGACAAGCAGATGAGGCGACGTCGCTTTGTGTCAATACCGAGCGGAGCCGCGCGTGTGCCGGCTGGCGTGGTATGAAGAAGTGAGGTATTGATCTCGAATCTCAACATGGCAGGAGGCCGAAATGAGATTGCAGAGCGATATTGATGCGCTAGCAGCGATCGAAGAGGATGCGAAAGCGATGCTAAAACGGATAGGGCTGCCCGACGACGATCAGAAACTTGAGGTCGTCGTTTTTCTTCGCCAGATCATCGATTTGGCCACCTACTTGGAGTCGGCTGATCGAGTCATTGAGACGCCAATCATTGCCTGAAATATCGACCGCCGTAGAGCGCAGATCACTAGTTAACGATTCGTTCGGTCTGGTGCGCATGTACGAGGCAATCGCACTTTCGGGCCCTAAGGCCCGGCTCATTACTAACCCAGCATTTCCTTGATGATCGAGGCCACATTTCTAGCATCGTCGATACCTCGGTGATAAGTGCCCTCCCAAACTAGGCCCAGCGACTCAACTGTCTCCTTTAGGCTTATCGGCTGATCGTCGTATAGGCCTTTATGCCATTTCCTGGCATTGAAATGCGGTAAGCCTTCGAGCAGGGAAGGGCACCTAGCTAAGCCAGCATCGCGATCAAGCTGTCTTGCATCGTAGTCACCCCATGACGCCCAGGCCGCATTTGGATAAAGCGCAGCAAACGTTCGCAGTTCTTCACCAACCTCTTGATAGGTTAGGGCACCGTCCACGTTCGATTGCTGAATAGATGTGAGCTGCTTGCAGAAATCAGTAAGTCTAGGGTTGATCTGGGGGCGTACGAAACGCTGGAATTCATCGATGATCTCAAGCGACTCCAAATCAATCACCACCAGGCCAATCTCAATCGTTTCCATTTGATCGGGGACGACCACAAGCGACCTTGGAGATTCGTGCACTCCAACCTCATCACAGGTTGCCTCAAGGTCAATGGAATAGAGGTAGCGGTATGGCGCGAGGAGGTTATGGATTGCTTGGAGGTGAAGGAACTTTGCTTCGATGCTCATGGCAGGGAAACCTTACTTGGAAGTTTGTTCAGATTACACCGAGCCCTCTAATCGCGTGCGCAATGTGAAGAGCTCACTCGTAATGCTCCTTGCTGGCATCTGGACAGCTGTTGAGATTCCGGGCTATTTTCGGCCGCATGTGGCCGTTACATGCCAGCATTCATCCCCGTCCTTACTCACCATGCATCTGATCGTGTAGGGGGGAAGCGCGAGTGGGTACAGGATGAAAAAGCGAAAGCCAACTAGGCCACAGTACCCAGTCGCATCAGTCAGAGGGAATTGCTGTGCACGTTAAGTCGCTTCGCTTGGTGAACTTCAAAAAATTTACGGATGAGCATCTCGAGTTCAACCGGGATGTGAATATCTTTGTGGGTGATAACGACGCTGGGAAGAGCACGATCCTGGAAGCTTTGGAGATCGTGCTGAATTTCAGCCATCGTGGTCGTCCGTTTCCCGGCGAATTTTCACCAGATCTGTTCAACCGCGATGCCACCGAGGCATTTCTGAAGACCAACCGTGCCTCGAAGCATCTTCCCAAGCTTCTGATTGAGGCATACATCGACGGAGTTCCAGAGTACAAGGGCAGCAACAACGACCTTGGTCTGGACACTCAAGGTGTGATCGTCCAGGCGTATTTTGATCCAAGCCTTGAGG
The DNA here is from genome assembly GCF_001655595.1 of Pseudomonas sp. DR 5-09. NCBI lineage: Bacteria > Pseudomonadati > Pseudomonadota > Gammaproteobacteria > Pseudomonadales > Pseudomonadaceae > Pseudomonas > Pseudomonas sp. DR 5-09. Next base: position 4,812,166 of record NZ_CP011566.1, on the reverse strand, counting down.
AGGCTTACCAGGAGTTCCTCAGCACCAGTTCCCAAATGACGGCCATTCCCGTGGAGTTCTACACGACCGAATGGTTGGACTTTTCCTGGCAGCCGATTCGCCATGTCTCCAAGAAGTTCAGGGCTCAGTACATCGACCCAACCCGCATCCACCCGACCATGGGGAAGAATCAATACATCGGTAACATCCTCAACGCTGCCCTGGCGAAAGAGGACTACGTCAAGCTCACCATCAACTATCGCGAAAATCAGCAAGCTTTCAACAAGTCTGCCGAAGTCGACGCGATCAACCAGAGTCTCGATTCGGACAAGTTGGTTACGGACAAAACACTGTCAATTGCTGCCAACACGCTTCCTGCCGGTTCGATCCAAACAGGCCTGCAGCTGAAGGTGGATGAGGTGCCTTTTCACTTCATCGGGAAGGGTGAGCAGAGCAAGGTTCAAATCAAACTGGCGATTCAGAACCGACCTGGCGACATTGACCTGGTGCTGATTGAGGAGCCTGAAAACCATCTCTCTCACTCGAACCTGAATCGCCTCGTGCGATATATCGAGGATCAACGTGCGGACAAACAGCTATTCCTAACGACCCACAGCTCCTACGTGCTCAACAAGCTGAGCATCAACAAAATTTGCCTCGTGCAAACGAAGTACCAACGGCTGCATGAACTGAACCCGAAGGTCGTCAAAACGCTTAAGCGATTGCCTGGTTACGATTCCCTGCGGGTAGCGTTGGCGCGCAATGTGATATTGGTCGAAGGGCCATCTGACGAGCTCGTGCTGAAGAAAATTTACCAGATGAAGCACGGTGTATTACCCGAGGAGCACGGGATAGACATCATCGTGGTGCGTGGCGTTGGGTTCTCTACCTTCATTGAAATTGGCAAGGTCATTGGTACACGGGTTCATGTATTGCGGGACAATGACGGAAACTACAAGAGGCATGTCGAGCCCGGTAAGGAGAGGTACAAAGACTATGCCAACATCAGGGTGTTTTCGTCACCGGTCGATGAGGAATTTTCGCTTGAGCCGGCCCTGATCCATGCCAACGCGAAGAACCTCAAGACCTTGAATGAGCTGGCCAAGACTTTGCTGGCCACAAAAACCTTCGCTACCTACGACGAGCATACGACTTTAGGTGAGCGCAAAGAGTACCTGATCAATTGGTTCCGGAGTGTTCCAGGAAACGGTAAAGGCGCGAGGAAGGTCGATTCGGCGATCCGGCTGTTTGAAAGCAAGCTCAAGTTCAACGTACCTGGTTTTCTGGAAGAGGTGCTCGACTTTGGCTAACGAATTGTGGATTGCAGGAGCTGGCTCGGGCAAAACTCATCTAATCGTCACCGAAGCGATCGAGCGTATTGAGTGTGGCGAAAAGGTACTGGTGGTGACGTACACCACCAACAATCAGGCGGAGTTGCGATCGCGATTTGCGGAACTGTATGGTGGAAGCAGCGAAAGATTTGTTGTGAAAGGTTTGTACTCGTTCTATCTAGAGGACATGATCAGGCCTTACCAGAGGGTTTTGTTCCCCGATCGCATCGCTACCACGCTGTTCAACACTGGTAACCCTCATCAAAACCCCAAGACACGAAGACCGATTCCAGGTCGTAAAGAGCGTATCGATGGAGAGGTCAATCCTCTCTACTACTTAAGTGAGTGCCGATCAAAAGCGCATACGAGTCTTCTCGGTAAGCTCGCCAGTCAGGTTGCCAAGCTCACAAAAGATGCGCCGGCCAAACGCTTGGCTGAAATTTACGACCGAGTCTTCTTCGACGAAGTGCAAGACCTTGTCGGTTGGGATTACACGGTCATGAAATCGCTGAACAAGGCCATGCCGCACTCATTGCGTTGTGTCGGTGATTTTCGCCAGACGATCTACGACACAGCCTATGGGCTAAAAGAGCCAAAATCGCCGGAACAGAAGCTGGACATTTTCCTGAATATGCTTGGTTTTGAGCGAAAGACTCTGCGGCAGAACCGTCGCTGCATTCAGGAAATCTGTGACCTGAGTGACTCCGTTCACCGTGGTGTTGCGGCGCTCTTTGAGAAAACTGAATCGACGGTGAAGGCGGTTCCAAAGGAACATCGCCATCACACAGGTGTGCACTTGGTAAGGCAGTCAGACGTGACAGCTTACCTGCAAGCTTTCCAGCCCATGGTGCTCAAGTGGCGCAGCGACATTGGCCTAAAGTATTTGCCTCCCGACACCGACTACTACACGTTTGGCAAAAGCAAGGGGCTTGGTTTTGATCGAGTGCTCATTTTGCCAACCCCTAATTTTGTGCGCTTTTTGAAAGGCGATGAATCAGCGTTTGACGATGATGCAACAGAAGAGGGTCGTAATAAGTTGTATGTAGCGATAACGCGCGCGCGGTACAGCATTGGCTTCTTGGTGGAGGACAAGGCTGCTGAGGGATGGCCGTTTTCGCTCTGGGGAAGAGGGCGCTAGCAAGGCGAGCTGATGTCTATCCATCATCGATGCACGAGTGTTGCTATCGCACCTTCGGGCAAGGCCCGGCTCGTCCTAATGCTATCAGAAGGTCAAAGCAAATCTTGAGTGAGCCAGGAGCTTCGGTTTGCCATTCTCAGAACACTTTGTCCAAACAAGCCCGGTCACTCCTGATTGCGTTCACTAAATGGTTTCTGACCGAATAATCCTCTGAGCCCCAGAAAGATGAGCTCTTCTTGTCTGAGTCAATGTGCATGACGGCGACAGGTGAGCCAGAGGAGAGGGCTCTAATGGAAGGATCCTGAGTCGGATCTTTTGGCCACGACGACATCTTGAAGACGGCTACATCTGAGCAAACTACACGTAGGGGGGCTGCCGATTCTGAGGTAATACTTGTCGGGACAGGGGCATCGTTGGGTACTTGGTCTTCGTACACAATCGCGGCATACCACGAACTCCTCCTCAATTCTGAGTTTGAGGCCCAGCTAATGTCGAACGCAACGGGATAGTCAGTATCCTTTGGCAGAGAAACGACTGCAACGTTAGAGCCGGCATTAGACAAGGCTATCCAGGCTCTTTCTGTGACACGTAGGCCAGAGTTTTTCAATGTGAGCGAGGCCTTATACTTTTTCGTTGTTTGACTTGAGTATGAGCTTTCTTGGTCTTCAGAAATGGATGTTTCCCCGGAAAGAATGGATATGGAAGGGCGTCCCATCGCTATTTGATCGCTGTAAATCTTTTGGGCAAGCGCCTGAGATGCTTCGGCTACGTTGGTGGCGCTCAGAGTCGCCTGATAGGAAAGAAAGGCAGCGTACGCTGACATTGTCGCCGCTATAACTGACAGTACACCCAGCACGCTTGGACTGGAAAAATATTTCCACACTATCCCAACGTATTTAGCGACCACCAACAAAGACTCTCGAAAAGTATCCACGTGCAGGCCTTAATCATTGCATTGGGTGCTGTATCGGCAAGATGAATGTTGACTTGATGCTTGGAAGATCAAGTCGTGCGCAGCCCTCCCTGTCGACCGTGAGCGATTCGAGCCCAACCTACCGAGGGCTGTTGGGCTATACAGTTCCTTAGTTTGAGCCAAGGAGGGGCAGCTTGTAGTCACAATTAAGGCGTTTGAAGTCGCTAGGAACTAGGGTAGGAGCCAGAAGTGAGAAGGTCGACAAGGTTGTTGGTTCGTGCTCTTTGATTTTTGGGGCAACCAGGATCTTACTCCGTACGCTATCAAGATAGAGCACATCTTCTGTTAAAGAGTTGACATTCGCGCAGGGTGACTTGCTGCTGAAGTCAGCCATGTGAGCTATGTGGTACAGGATTTGGTTGCGGCGGCGATCTAGCGAAATTACGTTAGAAACTAAGGACGCGATCACAATGAAGGTGAGCAGGTTTGAAGTATGGCAGATTGCATACAAAGGGATTTCTTTTCTCAGACGTGCAGCTGGATAGGAAAAAATGAACAGCACGGCTGAAACGACCATTATCGTATAAATCGCTGGCTCTGTACGTATCATAACGTGCATAAACGTTGCAGCTGCTGTTGTCATCGGCAACAACGACGCATCAACTCCAAAGATATTGTTAACTTCTACCTGTGCGTCAATCTTTGAGAACCATATCAAAAGGCCAATCACCGACAGCCAAAGGGACAAGCCGGATTTCATGTTCATAAGCTTTCCGGCAAGCTTCAATTCGATCAGGCTAATGACGACGTACACGCTGGAAATCATTGTGGCGGTCAAAGCCAAGGCGATGTAGTTTGCGTATGGTGCGTCTATTTTTACCAAGAGTGCTGCCGATAGGAGCAGCAGCAATGCTAGGGTAGAGACAGTGGCGAGCATGCGGATCTCAGAGAACCTGACGACCGGTTGCGAGCTCTGGTTATCCGGTACGGGAAAGTAGTATTGATTCATCGTTGACCATGTAATTCTTGTTAATCGAGCTTTCTTTATCGGCGAGTCTGTAAGCGTCTTGATTACTTTCGAACGTGGTAGGTTTTAGTTCACGACCTACCTCTACATATGTTCCTGCATCATTTATGTGGGCTTGTTGATGGACGTGAGCTTTTTTTAGAAGTTGGAGAAGAGAGGACTGATAAGCGGGTTTAACGAATCGCTTAAGCTCTCCGGCGGCCTCGAGTTGTTCCAAACCTCAACCGTTTCTATCTGATCATGGACGGCTGCGAGCAGCTTTGATGATTCCGGCTCATCAGCTTCATCACAGGGCTTCCAGGTCTAGGCGCTTGCGCAAAGCAACGAGTTCATGACCGCTGTCGGCATATCAAAATGCATTCGGGTATTCAGTTCACATACTCTCGTGGTCGACCGTAGTGATGACGATTGGGGCGGCATCTGCTTGCGATATCTATTACGCGACATTCTTGCTGAGTACCGTACCTCAGCCGTGCAACACCTTCGCTGAAGCCAAGCACTTTCGAAGCTCATCAACACTCATCGTTTCCTTCCGTCTGTGAACAACCGCGTGGCAGTTTGGACAAAGGGGTATCAGATCCGTCACGGGGTTTAGCTCGTACTCCCTGCCGATTTCGCTGAGAGGGACAATGTGGTGCACATGGATGAGGCCCTGAGCAGTGGCACCGTAAGTTTGCCCAAAATCAAACCTGCAGGCTGCACATACAGCGCCGTGATAACGGATGCATGCGTCGCGGGCCGGCAAGCTGCGTTCGTAGGCGTTAACTTGGATAGCCCTCAATGCGCCTTCCAAGAAAAGCTCAGGTTCCATCACTTCCTCGGGAATCAATGCATGCACCGGCTCGTCGCATGCGTACCAATCGCCACCTTCTCGGGTCAGCCATTTACGGATGATCGTGCGCTCGAAAACTTTGATCTTCGCAGGGCCATTTCCATGCTCATCCTGAAGCTCATCAGAGTGAGTGATGTTGAAGGTATAAAGCTCGTAGCCCTTTTCCTCGACTAACCTGAGATGCTCCAAGCTCTGAGGATACCCACGAGTTCGCCTGCCGTTCTCAACCCTCCATTTATCGCTAAGGATTAACGTCCGACCGCTATTTTTATTGATATCCCAAGCTCCGAAGATGATCCTTTGCTCCGATTCGTTCACGAATGACCAACTCCACGTCCAATTTCTGCACGTGGCGCCTAGTGACTGAATGAACGCTTTTCGGTTAGGGAGCGATTTAGCAAGCATTAGCGATTCCTATGGTGACTGGAGGGGGAGGGGAGGAACACTGGATCTATCGCGCCTTAAATAAGAAACTGGGTACCAGGCACTATTAGACGGCCGAGGATCAGCAAACTCTGTCACCCATTTGGAACAAGGCTGCTTCGACCTCTCGTAGGTTCGCGAAGCCGCTACTCCCACCTGCTAGCTTGTGAGCATCCCCCAAAATCCAATTCGCCCTGACATTCCACGTGTAATGTTTGTACGGGCAGTTCCGGAGCGTCGGAAACACTGTAGGGTCTGGGTTTCTGAACGGTGCCATTGAGCCATTTGCGGCGAGACAGCCAAACATCAGTTCGGCCGGGAACGATAGAGTGGATCGTTTCAACCAGGTAGTCCACCAACTATGCGCCAGCCAAGCAAGGGCGGCAGCGACACGGCTGTCGTAAATGATGAAGTCACTCAGCAACAGCGCATAGACCTTCGTCATCCCCGAATTGAACCGAAGATTTGGCACTGTAGATATGTCGTCTCCGCGCGCATGGTCACGAACAAACCCATTTAGAATTCCATGGAGCTGATGATGATTATTCAGAAGCCATGCACCATTGCCTCTTTTGGTGTATACGCCGCCCCAATGGAACGTGGCAGCCACCGCGCCAGCGAGCTGATTACTGCGCGAGGAGCCAGCGGTATAAGATGTACTGAGAGCGTTCTCTAAGCTCGATAGCGAGGCGGTGTTGACTGCAAAATTGCTTCCGCCAGGAAGGGAGGGCAACGAGGGATGGATATATGGACGTCCAGAGACGCTGACCGGCAATGGTGCCTTAAATCTTGGAGGCCACTGATAGGCAGCAAGCGCGTCGTGTAGGTATTGGTAAGGCTTGGCTTTAGGTGCCGCGAAGTGGATAGGGGCTCCGCATAACCTCTGAGCAAGCCAATCCACAAAATCTTTTACCGACCGGGTGACATATGTGGATTTGTTCATCAAAGCCTCAGAAGCGTACACGGGGGTACAGATAATCGAAGCATGGCATTTTGCAGTCAATATTTGTCTAGCTGGTGCCTAGGCCCTTTTTATATGTAGTGATCCGACTAGCAAACCGTCAAAAAGCCTTGCTTAATACCGCGCGGCTTGAGCCGCCTTTCGTCCATTCCATCGAGCATCGTGATCATAGATTCGCAATGGGCTAGGTATCTGAATTGGCGGCTTTAGGCCCGGTATGAATGGTATTACCTATCTCAATGAGGCTGACCCCCACTTGGGCCAGCAAGGTTGCTCCGATTGTGATTGGATGAGCGCCGTCAGCTGTATTCAGATCGCGTAGCGCTTCCTTTTAATCATTCTTGGAAGGCAGGTGAGCGTCACCCAGGCGCAGCCCGTAGGCGATATGAAGCGGTGTCATCATCTGACGTGCTGTGTCCTTGTCGCAATATTTCAATAGCAGGCGCTCTAGGAGCTTCAGGCCTCCCAGTTTTTCCTTAGGGTCAACATCCACAGTCTGCTTCAAAAGCCCGATGTCGATAGAGTCCACAGTTAATCTGGAAATGTCTTTGGCCAACGCCAACACCCCATTTTTGTCTAGCGCGCGGAAGCGGTGACAGTTACGCTGGATATCAGCCGAATGGTCATGGGGTTTAAACAGCGGAGCCTCGAAGCGTTCGGAGAAGAGTGAGTTGAGTTTGGCAATCACCATCTTGAACATCGCTTCCGGCGCGATGGTATCTGCGGGATCGCTTTGGAATTGGGACGCAACCAGTTCGCGTGAGGGGCGGCCGTCTGGCGAGATGTTGAACCCATGCCATATCTTTTGTTGCCAAAGCGGTAACTTGACGATGTCGTAGGCGTGAGCATTGATGTGGCTCTGCTCATTTATCCCAAAATGAATATCGTAGTCAGGGGAGCATTTGATCGAACCGGTGTCTGATGTGTACCACTCCAACGCCGCCCCCTTAAACGCCAACAGGGCTGGAATTACCTCTGCCTTGAACCATAGGTACAGCCCGATGTCCTCATCGTTGAGCTCGCTGGCCGGCAGCTTTTCGCCAGCGGCTCCTGTCGTGTAATACAGCTCTTCCTCAGGCCGGTCTCCCCTGACTCGTTCGCTTTTCGATGCGGGCTCTACCCACTCTTCACGCCAGAGCCGACCGTCTACTTGCTCATAGGTGAGCCCGGAGTGTTCAACTTCGTAGTGCTCATAGTCCGTGTTGCTGTTGTCTTCTGCCGAAAATGTCGGGACGTCTTCTTCAGGGTCAACATCTGTGCGCCAGACCCTCATGATCGACATTCGGCCCAGCAAGCCTCCATCGGCCCTGATGCTAAAGGTATGCAACTTGAAGAGCTCGTTGGCCTTCTTTTCTTCGACAGGTGCACCATGCCATGGGATGTGAGAAGCATCTGCGAGGTATTGCTTACGCTCTCGGTATTGCGCCAACCTGAGGGCGAGACCGCGTGCACACAAATAATCTCGCAAATGTTCAGCACGAATTTCGATGGCAATCACTCGACCATCTTCATTCCTGCGCTGCCGGATAACCTCCATGTAACCTTCGTTGGGGCTTATCCATGAATCACCTTCCTGCATCAATCGCAGTGCAAGGATCAGATCCTGATTTATCAGCCACTCCGTATCGTGATCAATGTTGAAATGGTTTAGGAGAACCAGTTCCACTCCCACCGGCGGCTCTTCATCCTCATGGAGATACTGATCTGCTGGCTTGTAGCGGCCGTCGTCAAAGGCGTAAGGCCCTGGGGTATGCATCAACCCAATGGAGCTCCAACCTAGTGTTTCGCCTATCTCACGCTGATCTGCGTATACCGCTAGTGAGCCGACGCAAAGCAATTCTTCGAATGCGCCGAGCTCCCTGTCTGCACCGCCTTTGTGAATCACTTCGGATTGACGCAGGGGAATCCAGATAGCTGCCGATAATCGACGCCGCCGGACGTCCGCCATTTGGAACCACTCTGGTGGGTAACTGGCCGGCATGGCGCACTCCTTGGCGTTGATTGGCTTTGTGCTGAGGCGAAGCACGGTTGGCATTTTGACTTGTTTGAGGGTCAAGCATATCTTGCAGGAGGGCTTCAAGGCAGTATTTTACTTGTAGCCACGGTAGGAAAAGCCAGCATCGGATCGCGGATTTTCCGTAACCATGGAGCCCCTGTTGTGCAAGGGTTTCAGCCCGATACAGACTCTAAATATGCGGATATATCTGCGGATCTGGTACGCCCTCGGAGGGTCGGATATCTTTCCGTCCGCTTGCCAGGCCAACCTTGTCTGAGTATCAAGCTGAACAATCCAAGCGCTATTCAACTGCCCGGTCGCCGCGCTTCCCTTGGCGGAGCAGAGTTGAGCGGGATGCCCTGCAAACCGAGTCTATATCACTTCCAGTTGTTGGGAAGTCGCCAATGGGTGAGCTCATCTGCCAGGCGACGCATCTCCCGAGCGGCATGGGAGCGCGGCGCGAAATCTACGAATGCGCTGAAATACCCGTATTCCTGTCCCGGGGGAGGGGCGTCCTCCAGCATCTCGATGGCGATCCGGTAAACGCCGGTCAGCTCAGTATGCATAGGAGGAAACTTCAGTGAACTCTCCGATGGATTCCATACCTTCAAGGTTTACGTAATAGAGGTAGCGGTATGGCGCGAGGAGGTTATGGATTGCTTGGAGGTGAAGGAACTTTGCTTCGATGCTCATGGCATGGGAGACCTTACTTGGAGCTTGTTGAGATTAACCGCGCCATCTATGTCGATTGAATTGCTCACTGTCCACAACGAATCGACTAGAGCACGGGTCACGGTATACCCACAACCATTACGTACATGATTATCGATCTCGTACCTGCGCCACTCGATCATCGCTTGGTCATCAACCTGGAGTGGCTTGCGCTCAATGAGCCAAGCTACCGCATTGAGAAATTGCCCGTGTGAAAAGACTAGGATGTCTTGCGCCGGGAGCGTTGTGAGGCGATCTAGGAACGATCGTGCGCGGCCAACAAACTCTAGAAACGACTCAGCACCTTCTCCATCAATGTAGGACGGATCCGCGTTCGCCCAATACTGTTCCACCCATGCCTTCCGTTGCCCTACGGTGGTATTCACACACCTAGCCGGATCAAGATAGGTGAACTCCTCGATGGGCCATTTTTCGATTGGTACATCAGGGAATACGGAGATGGTCGCATCCGCAGTCGCTCGAGCCCGAGATAAAGGGGAGACAACGATTAACTCAGGTGCACGGCCGACGGATTGCGCCACTCGTTTAGCTTGTTCGATGCCCTTTTCGGTGAGCGGGATACTTGCGCGATCAAGGGTTGCAGCACCGGCATTGGCCGCACTTTCTCCATGACGCACTAGCCTGACATTCTTCATTGACTTACCTGTCGTTTCGCCGACGCATGACACCAGCAGCTTTGCTAGGGGCATGGCTGGATGAGGGTAGGGCTGATGGGGTGACCCAGTGAACTCCATTATCGCTCGCATCAAAAGCGAACTGGTAATAAAGCAAGGAGGGGAACTGGTCGGCGTACGACATCGTGGCGCTCACTTTAATAGAAAGACGCGTCGCAATCGCTGGGCCGTACGTGAAGGCGTCGCCCCTTCGGGCCTTGTGCCCGCCTATGACTGGTGACCCAAATGGCCTGCTAGGTTCCGACTGTGATACATGCAAAATTATTCAGAATTATGGCAGGGCGATAATTATCGCTAGCCAATAATTTAAATAATTCACAGTCGTTTGCTAAGCGTGCCTAACCTCGCGTCGCTATCCGAGGGGCTGCATGCGTACCAAGGCGCTCACCTTTTCCCGCTTGTTCAGAATGGCTAGCATCGGCATCCCAACATTGAGGAGAGTGAGCAGTCGTTGTCTATCCGCCACATCAGGAAACCATTCGGCGATCTCGACGTTACAGTGGCTGGACTTACCCGAGACTTACATTACAACCCTTTCCGCGGCGGCCCTGTAGTGATCGGTCATGAACAGACAATGGCCCTCCGCAGACCAGCCACGGCGAGCTAACTGTTCAGTCACGTCAGTGATGCCATGTGGTGTCAGGATAATGGATGCCTTCCAATGACACCTTAGCCACCCCGGATTCGCGATCAAAATAGGAAAGGGAATGTCACCCGCCAGAAGTGCTACCCGGATCGGGAAAGTTGATCGCTGCTTTCCCGGTGATGTAGTGCTCACGCGATACTCGCTTGAGATTAAAATCAAAGAGCGGGTGAGTCATGGAAGTTTTTTAAGCCGCGCTAAACCCTGTTTGATGTGCCCGGCGTTCTCACCGATGGTGTAATGCGCACCACGAACGTTATCTCCTACTTCTGCCAATCCTTGGGCCTTTACATGGAGGGTAAGCTCCATAAGTGCTGCTTCGAGGGCAAGTTGGTTTTGGCACGTTCTTTCCAGTACATCGACTTAAACGCCGTAGCGTTTATTTCCGCCGGAAGTGATGCAGTACCTGCCTCCTCTTGGCCCTATGCAAACATTCCCAGAAGAGCATGGGCATGAAGAGCCGTATTCCGTACTAGGGGTACGAATGGGTTGCGGCGTGACCCGCACCGGTTTCGGGGAAGAGACAACGTAGCAATTCGATCCGCTGCACAGGCTTTTAGATGACAGCCATTTCCCAGGTTGGCCATCAACGCTTATGCGCACCCAATCGTTTCGCTTTTCGAACACCTGAACCTTGTCCCCACGCTTTAGCTTAGAGATGACTTTTCCGTCTGGTTGATCCCGGACATTGAGTTTGTCAGCGCTCACGAACTGATCAATTGCGAGGGACGGTGCTGAATAAGCCGGCGTAGTTGAAACCAGCGTATTTGGCGCGCTCAGTATGTTCGGTTGAACCTGAGGGGCAGGGGGGGCTTTTTTACCCATAGCCCATAGGACAGCAAAGAGAATTAGGAGCGGAACAAACCATGACTGGGATTTCTTGCGCATATCCATTGCTCTCTTTCAGTAAGTCAGGCGAGCTGATAGCTATTCATCATCGATGCCTGAGTGTTCTTATCGCACATTCGGGCAGGGCTCGGCTCGCGTAATGCTTTCAGAAGGTCACAGCAAATCTAGTGTGTGTCGGGTAGGTAGCTACTTATAACTCCAATGAGTTACTGGGTTGGAACATGTCACCGACCGCCCAGCTATCAGCAAGACGGTCGGGGTAACGTGCAGTGACCTAACTAGAACGGTGCGGCCTCGTCCCCCAGCAGAAGTCCGATGTCGTCTACCTTATTTTGAAGGGCTAGCTTGATGCTCGCTCGAAGCTTTTCGTCCACCTCTTTGTGCAAACGGATTTTCCCAATCGACAGCGCAATGATGAATTCCATAGCAGCATCACCGCGCTCGAACCCGTAGCCCTGGACAACACGCAAGATGATGTCGGCCATTGATGCACTGTAGGTTTCGTGAGCGCTGTAATCGAGCTCTGTAGGCAGAGCTGCTCGGAGGAATGCGCCTTGGATGATTCCGTCGTCATATCGAGAGAAAACTTCAGGCGTGAGTAGCACCTGATGGAGCTCGCCGGATTCAAGGCGTTTGGCGTCCTTGATTTTGGCATTTTCTCGGGCGTT